>NZ_SJSB01000018.1 GCF_004352835.1 Marinomonas flavescens
AGAGACGTTGAACCACCTGATCCCATCCCGAACTCAGAAGTGAAAAGCGTCATCGCCGATGGTAGTGTGGGGGATCCCATGTGAGAGTAGGTCGTCGTCAAGCTTATAATTAAGAAAGCCCTGATAGCTAACGCTGTCAGGGCTTTTTTTTGTCTGAAATAAGTCGGGAAAAACACAGAAGGGGCCTAAACCTCCTACGAAAAGTCGTTTCTTGTTCTTCCATTTGCTTGCGCCTGTCTCGTACCTCGACGCGTCAGCACAAATGCAAAACAAGAACCTCTAACATCAAATACCTATAACAGATGAGCAGGGTCAGACCCCTTAAACGTTCGCGCAGAATCTAACCAACCTCATTACTTGCTGTTTAAGGGCTCTGACCCTCGTCGTAACCGCAGAGCTCGTTAGCGCCAAACGCTCTCGTGCTTAGTGCCAAGGTCGCTTCTTATCTTCCATTTACTTGCGCCATCACTTTCTAAAGAACCGTTTCTCGATGCGTCAGCAGCTCTATAAAAAGATACGGCCTACATCAAATGCTCCAAACCAAATACACAGTATTCAACTAACCGCATGATTCAATGTTTAACGGCTATGCCACTAAACTTGTTAGTAGAGTGAGTTTTGTGGGTTGTCTTGAGTGTAATTAGGTTGCTGATCGAGAGATTTCTATGCACAGGCGAGAATAGAGTTTTTTCATTGTTAATAACTTGGGTGCTTATCCACTGATATTTGGGGTTATGAGGTAAAAAAATGGCCTCACTTTTTGAAGTGAAGCCATTTCGTATAATTTCTAGTGTTTAACAGAGTACTTAAGATGGTTCTTGATGGACTAAATTCTCGTCGTCTTTTGCGTAAATGCGTTGCATGTAGATACCGGCAATGGCGAGGAATACCCCTGTTACTGCACTAATGAAGGCAAGAGAAGCAAACCAAATTAAGGCGACTAAGCCAACTGTGGATTTAGGTACTTCAATGGCTTGTTCTTTGTCGCTGATATAGGCAGCGAGACGATAGATTTGATTAGAGTTTACTAAACGGTTGATGTCATGCTTGATAATGCTCTGTTGTTGCTGAATGCCATATATATCGTTATCAATAGCCTTTACTTCAACTTGTATTAGATCATATTGAGCAAGTTGTTTATCCTTTTCTTGTGCTGACCTTGTCGTGGTTGCGCTACGATTTTGACCGGCAAGCTGTAGGACTCTTGCGTAGTTGTTTTGAAAAGAAGAGCGTTTATCTTCGATATCTTGTGTTTGATCTAAAATCTGGTTTTCTAGATACGCAATACGCTCTCGACCAAGGTCAATGCGTTTTTGATAGTCACGACCTAATACCTGTAGCTGATCTTGTAGCTGCTGTTCACTTTGGGTTTGCTTTGCAAGGGCGTCGTCGCCAATAGTTCGGTCAGACACGGTGTAAAGTCGGTCTTCTTTTTCAGAAATTAATTTTCGGTATTTATTTTCCACTTGAGAACGAGTGAAAAAGTTAGCGTCATCCATTTTTTGTTTCATTTCTGCTTTTAGCTGGTTTAGCTCTGTCTGTAGTTTTGCTTTATCTTCTTCTGAGCCGCTAACATAGCTATTGAGGAGTCCTCGCAAACGTTGTTGTAATACATCACGCTCTTTGTCCCAAGCACTATAAATACTTCTTTCTTTTTGATTTAAAACTGTAATTTCTTCTTGGTATTGCTGGATTGCTGAATTATCAGATCCCAATTTGGCTATCTGAGTATTAATATGAGAGCGTTCTCTTGCTAAAATATTGTAGTATGCGTCATTGGCTTTACGGATATTAGATTGATAGTTTTCATCAACTTGTTCTGGATGAATAATATTAATATCTGCTTTCCTGCGATCTAGCACATCAATTTTATCCTGTAATAACAATGCTTCATTTTTCCTATCATCAATAATGATATTTAATCCGGAAAAGTTACGTTCGAAGCCATTCAACATTGTTTCAAAGGTTATGGTTGCAAGAAGGATAAGCCCGATAAAAAATAGAATCCTCCAAGAAAGGTGCTTTGCATACATCATAGCCGTTGCGACTGGTATCTTAGCGGCTTCAACAACGGCAACTAATACAAAAGGCAGGGCGGCAACTAGGATGCTGCTATAGTCACCAAAATTAAGTTCTCGATCTGTTTTGTTTAGTTCGGTATACACCGAGAAAGAGACGATGATAGAAATCAAAAAACCGATGCTTACTGCTAGAATTTCAACAACCCAGGCAAATTTGACCAGCCTTACACCGATGTTAAAAAGTTCTTTATTCGAAAGTTTGTTATGGGGTTCCATGCAAAATTATCCAGACAGACTAGGTTAAATGAAGACTGCTCTCTTCATTGTTTAAAAGCATTACACTACATAGTTACGTACAAATTAATGGCATTTTATCAGTTTATTGTCAGCAATTTGCATTTTATTTGCACAGAGAATACCAATGATTCCAGAAATATTCATTAAGAGACAGTTGAACGCAAACCAAGTTCAGTATTTGGCAAGGGTTCAGTCTTTGTGGAGCGGCTATGGAGAGATAGCAAAATACCAAGTGCAAATGGATAACGAGTCTAAAAGCGTCATTCTGAAGCAGATACACTTACCAGAAAATGTCACCCATGTACGCGGTTGGCATTCTGAATTTGCACATCAAAGAAAGGTTCGGTCGTATCATGTGGAAGCGGCTTGGTATCAGGGGTGGGCCGTTCGATGCTCTGATGAGAGTCGTGTTGCTGAGTGTTATGGCGTGTACTTAAATGAAGAAACGGGAGATCAATACCTGTTGTTGGAAGATTTAGACAGCGTAGGTCTTGCGGAGCGGCATGCACGCTTATCGGTCGAGGACTGTTTGGTGTGCCTTAATTGGCTCGCAAACTTTCACGGTGAATTCTTGCGCCCCATGGAGCGACAAGATGCTGCACCGTCAAGCTGGCCACAGGAACTGTGGCCGATTGGAACTTATTGGCACTTGGCTACGCGAAAAAGTGAATGGCAAGCAATGGCAGAAGATCCATTGAAAACAGAGGCAGGTAGAATGAGTGAACGCTTACTAAAAGCGCAGTACCAGACCTTAGTTCATGGCGATGCTAAAGTTGCGAATTTCTGTTTCTCTGAGGATGGACGACAAGTTGCCGCAGTGGATTTTCAATATGTTGGCGCAGGAATTGGTGTGCAAGACGTCGCTTATTTTCTTGGTAGCGCATTGTCGGAAGAAGACTTAGCGGCGTCGTTACCCTACTTATTAGAGCATTACTTTGCCGAGTTAGGGCAAGCTATTGTGGCACGAGGGGAGTCGCAGGATCTGGCAACGGCAGTGATTGATGAATGGCAGTCGTTGTTTGCCACAGCCTGGGCGGACTTCCATCGCTTTCTTTTGGGGTGGAGTCCTGATCATGTGAAAAACACGGCTTTTAGTCGAGCTATTACTGATCAGGCCTTGGCAGAGTTAACAACATTAGAATGAAGGAGGAGGCTATTGGCCTAGTGCTCGCTTCGTTTTTGCGGTCGCTTGTGCGCTCATTGGGTCATCAGGCCACGGGTGTTTTGGATATCGACCACGCATTTCTTTTTTTACTTCTGGGTAAGCTTCGTGCCAAAAAAAGGGCAGATCTAAGGTAACAGCCAAAGGCCTTTGCGCTGGTGATAGCAGTTCTAATTTTAGGCTTTGTCCGAGCACCGCTGGAGACTGACTCATACCGAAAACTTCTTGCAGCTTCACACTTAACGTCGGCGGCTCATTGGTGTAATCGATTGCGTGGCTGTTACCAGAATCAACTGATAGCCTTTCGGGTACCGCATCGGCGAGTCGTTTTTGTAGCGGCCAAGCAAGGCTGTTGAGCAATATCTGTTTGAGTGCAAGTTTGTTTAGTGTGGCCTGTGTGGTGATGTTGCCCAAATAAGGCCCCAACCAATCCGCTAAGTGAGAGAATAAACCGTCGTCACTCATATCTGGCCACGGATGTTGTTTGTCATGTTGCGCCGCAAACTGCAAACGTGCTTTAAACTGAAGGCTGTCTTTCTCCCAAGGTAATGCGTTCAACCCTGCTTTGCGAATGTGTTCGAGCATGGCGTCTCGGACTTTTTCTGGGGCGAGTTGTTTGGTTTTTTTTCGTTGTATGCAGAGTTTACCAATCCAAGTTTGTTGCTCGCTGATCAAGCGTCCTTCTTGTTTCGACCACTCTAGATGGTCTCGGGTAAGAAACAGGTGAGGGAATGTCTTTTCAGCAGCTTGAATATCAAGCGGTTGTGAGAGAAAGATGCGATCTGCTTCTTGGCCTTGATGACCGCCAATATCGAGCGCTACAAGCCAATCTGATTGCGCGTTGGTATCGTGTTTGTCTAGCGTTGCGATACGGCCATTTGCCAATTTAAAGCGGACTTTATCGGCCTGTTGATCGAGACGCTTACCAATGCGATCCGCAAACGCGCCAGCCACTAACAAACCCAACACAGAGCTTTCTTCTGCGCTGATTGATCGAGCCTCTAATGCTAATTTTTGACTGCGAGCTAACCATTGTTTAACAGAATGTTGGTAGACTGCTTTCGCGCGGCGGCTAGACATGGTTATCTGGTGATTCAACCAATCTAGGCGGCTCTCGAAATCACTTGAGTGTTGCGAGAAAGGGTCACCTTCGGATAAAAGCGCGCAGGCTTGGCACGCTAATTCACTGTGTTGCCATTGCTTCCCTAAAATAAGCAATTGTGCCAAACGTGGGTCTAAACCGAGTTGGGCCATATTTTGGCCATGATCGGTCAGTTCAAAGGTGTCAGTATTTAGGGCATCTAATGAGCGCAACAAGTCTACTGATTGCTGCCAATGGCTCTCTGGCGGTGGCGTTACCCAGTCTAGCTCCAAGCGGTCTTGTGCTCCCCATTTGGCGACTTCTAACGTCAGTGGACTTAGGTCTACGCATTCTATTTGAGGTTGTGCCTGTGATGCCAAACGGGACTGTTGTTCTTCGCTCCACCACCGCAAACAGATTCCCGCTTCGGTTCGCCCCGCACGGCCCATGCGTTGCGTGGTTTCTGCTTGCGTCGCACGACGCGTGTGTAGGCGGGTGGTGGCGGTATTGGCATCAAAGCGAGCTTCTCGGCTCAAACCGCTGTCGATCACAATGCGAATACCATCAATGGTTAAGCTCGTTTGAGCGATGGCGGTGGCTAAGACGATTTTCCGTTCTGGAGCCATCGCTGGCTGGATGACAGCTTCTTGTTCTTTTAGGCTTAACTCTCCATAGAGCGGACGAATTTTAGCCTCAGGGTCGTTGCCTAATCGCTGCTGTAATTGAGTGGCTGCTTGGCGGATCTCTTTCTGCCCCGGTAGAAAGACCAACAAGCTGCCGGTGTGTTCGCGATAGGCTTGATAGGTCAGGCGAACGACTTCGTCCACTACCTCGGCGGTTTTTAAGGATTTATTGCTATAGAGTGTGTCGATTGGAAAGCCGCGGCCGTGGCTGGTCAGAGTAGGGCAGCCCAGACGAGATTCTAATAATGCCGTGTCTAGGGTAGCTGACATGACTAATAGCTTGAGTGGGTCCTCGTCACGGTAGAGTTCACGGGCTTGCAAGCACAGTGCAAACGCCAAATCAGAATGTAGGTTTCGCTCGTGAAACTCATCAAAAATTACCAGAGCGACATTGTCTAAGCTAGGGTCGTCTTGCAGCATACGAGTCAGCACGCCTTCGGTAACGACCAATACTTGTGTCTCGTTGCTTTCTTTTCCTTCATGACGGATACGATAGCCTATGCGCTTGCCCAATGGCTCTTGTAATGAGTCGGCGAGGCGCTTTGCAGCGGTTTTGGCGGCCAAACGACGAGGCTCTAACATCAGAATCTTGCGACCCTTACGCCATGCTTCATTCATTAATTCCAGCGGCACCACAGTGGTTTTACCTGCGCCGGGTGCCGCTTCAAGAATGGCCTCATGGGCGTTATTCAGCTGGGCTTTTAAGGCAGGAATTAAATCGTAAATTGGCAATGAAGGGGACATAGCATAGCTCGTAAAATGACTCCTCTCATGATACTTGTTTTTGACTTGTTATCGAACCTTCACTTTGGGCTCAGCGATGGTTATGTCGGACTGACAACGTGCGATACAGGGTAAAAAGTAGCCATTGGCTAATTCTTTTTGATTTAAGCCTCTTGGCTGTTGTGGCCCATAGTCGATCTTGCCATCGAGCAATGGCGTTAGACAAACACCACAGACACCATTAGTACAGGCATGCTTAATCGGGATATCGTGCCTTATTAACGTCTGCAAAACCGTCTCGTCCTGTGTCGTCGATAGGCTCTGCTTTTCATCAGAGAAGGCAAGGTGAATGTGATTATTGTTCATATTAATATCAGCATTAGGTGGCGAATTCTTAAGCTTAACATCTTCGTAAAATATTGGTGTTTTTCTGTAACAAAGGTAAGCTAGAGTCCTTTTTAATCTAGAGTTGGCATATGGATACGTCAGAATTATTCTTACAGATTCTTAATACTGTTTTCCCGCTGGTGAGTATTGTTCTGGTTGGTTTTTTATACGCTCGTATTCGCCCTACCGATATGACGGTAGCAAACCGAATCAATATGAGTGTATTTATTCCGGCGTTGATTTTCTCGGTAATGGCGACAAAAGAATTCCATATTGCACAATATCAAGGTCTTATCATTGCGGCCGCCGTAGTAGTGCTAGGATCGGGGTTATTAGTATGGCCGCTATGCCGTTTACTTGGCGTATCAGCGAAAACCCTAGTTCCACCTATGATGTTTAATAACAGCGGAAACTTAGGCATTCCATTATTGGTCTTAGCCTTTGGTGAAAAAGCTTTACCGATTGCCGTGGTATTATTTTTAACTGAGAATTTACTGCATTTTACCGTCGGCATGTATTTGTTGGACTCTAAAACGAAGCTTAGAAATATTTTAAAAATGCCGATGATCATCGCCACTATTCTGGGTTTAATTTGGAGTTTACAAGGCTGGACGCTAGTGCCAGCCATTGGTGTATCGGTGGATATGCTTGGTCAAATTTCCATTCCTTTGATGTTGTTTGCGCTGGGTGTGCGTATGACAGAAGTAGATTTAAGTCATTGGAAACTAGGGGTGATCAGTGGCTTCTTATGTCCTTTGAGTGGCATTATTATTGCCATTATCTGGCAGTTAACCGTTGGACTTTCTGCCGAAAACTTTATCTATTTATTGATATTCGCTTGTTTGCCGCCAGCGGTGTTGAATTACATGGTCGCTGAGGTTTTTCAGCAAGAACCTCATAAAGTGGCTTCAATAGTACTGATTGGCAATTTAATGAGTTTGGCCATTGTGCCCGGTGTTTTGTTTTACGTGCTATAAAATAAGATGCATAGACGAGAAAAATGATAAATAACATTAAGAGAAAAAAATGATATTACAGATTGGATTGGTTGTATTACTCATCGTTGGTTTTGTTATTGTTAACCGTATTATAAAAGATAGCATTGCCTTGTTTGGTCAGAGAAAGGCGGTCAGCGATATTCGTGTTAGCTATGTCACCAAGATGCTACAACTGGGTCTTATTGCTATTTGTGTGCTGCTTGCGTGTTTAATCATGGGAGTGGGCTACGGACAATTTGAAGTTTTCTTTTCTTCTGTGTTTGCGGTGGTGGGTATTGCATTATTTGCCCAATGGTCGATTCTCAGCAACATTACCGCGAGCCTGATTATTTTCTTCGGCTTTCCTTATCATGTCGGTGATTGGGTGAAGGTAGTGGATAAAGACGAGGAGATTTTAGGCCAGATTATTGATATATCGAGCTTTCATGTAATCATAAAACGTTTATCTGGGGATGTGGTTACTTATCCGAATAGTTTGATTTTGCAAAAACCAGTTATTCGCTTTATTGATGAAAAAGCCGCTCGCAATATGAGTAAGTTAATGGATCAATTAGAAGAAAAGAAAGGCGTTTAAAATCGAACAAAAAACAATCAATAATTTTAGCTGCTTAGCATTTTGTGTCATAATCACTCTCTCTCGACCTTCAGAATAGAGAGTGTGCTATGCAGTCTGACCCGAAAGCGTTATTAAAGAAAAACAATGAGCTTATTCAATCGGATGTGCTCAAAGTCAAATCACATGTCCAGCGTGCCCAAGATGATTGGATTCTGCATACCTTAATGATCGAAGGCTACGACGTCCCTTTTCGTTTCAAACGCCAAGGCAAATATCGCACATTGCGTGGCGCTCGCGTTAATCTAACCTATTATCCAAGCCAAGAAATGGTTGCCGGTATTCCTATCGAAATCATGAAAGTAGTTCGCATAAAACGGACTTAATTATTTCTCTGATGACCTGTAATAAAAACGATTATTTTCGGTTGGTATGATGAACTAAGCAACGACTTGACGGTCTTTCATGTTGGGTTCTTGTGAGTTTATTTAGGCAGAAAATTTAATGGAAATGAGTCGTTCAGGAAATGCCTTCGCACTGATAAAACGTGTTGAAAAAAGCGTTTGGTTTCAGGGTTTTATTATCAGCATCATTATTATTGCTGCGCTGACGGTAGGAGCGAAAACCTACTCTTTACCCTCCGGTGTCGAGCTGGCGATTAATTACCTAGATACCTTTATCACCGCCTTCTTTTTAGTCGAAGTGAGCTTGCGCTTTTTTGCGTGTGAAGATAAGTGGCGCTTTTTCAAAGACCCTTGGAATATCTTCGATACCATCATTGTTGTCGGCAGTTTGATTCCTATGTCCGAGACCGACATGGTGCTTGTGGCGCGCTTGCTTAGGGTCTTCCGCGTTCTGCGTTTGGTTTCTATTATCCCTGATCTGCGTTTTTTGATTAACGCCTTGATCAAAGCCATTCCTAAAATGGGCTACATTGCCCTGTTGATGTTTATTATCTTCTATATTTTTGCGGCAGTAGGCTCGATCTTCTTTGAGGATATAAACGAAACATTATGGGGTGACATCGCCATTTCCATGCTGACGTTGTTTCGCGTTGCGACGTTCGAAGATTGGACAGATTATCAGAACAGCTATTTGTATAAAAATTTTGTAAACATTTTCTTGGGAAACCTTGTATACATAATTAATTCTAAGATAAATTGTATTCTTGGGTATATAAAATATAAAATATAAAATATAAAAAGAAACGAATAAACGTTCTAACCCTAAAAATTAATGGTTCCTATTTTTAAGCATAAAGTTACACCTATTACACCTATTACACCTATTACACCTATTACACCTCCAATTTATAATGATCATTAAGTACATTAAGTACATTAAATGATTAATTTAATTAATAAGATTTTAGATGATGAAAGTTGTCATATGGTGTTTTTTTGTATTTCCTTTATTTCAAATTTGATTTTTGTTTTTTTTTAGCCTGTTTTAAATGTTTTTATGTGTGTATGTGGGAAATAATTATTTACAAGTGAAGTAATGGGTAATAAGGTTTATAAGAAATATTTTAAATGGTTATTTAGTTTTGAAATTGCAAATGATAAAAAATGTGATAATAAGTGGCATCCAAATTGACACTTATGCAATTCTTGAAGATAGAGTTTATCCAATTATTGAGCCGACTATGTTTTTAGCTCATATGTCTCAAAAAAATTCTAAAGAGTCCGTACGAGCGTATGGGAATGACTTACTGAAATTCTTTCGTGAACTGTCAGAGGTGAATGGCATTAGTGGAATTCTGGGGCAAGACTTTCGTGATGTGACTGATAACGAAATGAACGCATATTTGAATGCGTATCTTCGGAGAAAACACGGATTAAAACTGAAATCAATCAATCGCCATATAGCCACATTGAGGTCATTTTATGATTATGCCTATTCTCATGGGTTGATGGCTGAAAAAAAGAGTTTTTCTTTTTTAGTTCGTTCTGATGAAGTGAAAACGTCTGAGTTAGCAGGTGTTACTAAACAATTCGCTCTTGAATACATGTCAAAAGACGATCTGAAAACCCTTTTAGATAGTGTGCCTACTAACAACTTTTTCAACCGTAAGCGTGATCAACTGGCATTGATGTTAGGGTATTACACCAACTTTAGAACTCATGAGTTAGTTGAAGAAGACAACCTAAAAGTGAGTGATTTGGAAAAGTTAATCACGCTGGATGAGCGCGGTATTCCATCTATTACACGTCCTATGAAAATATATGGTAAGGGTAATAAGTTTAGGGATGTCCGCGTATGGCCTGAGTTAATTCAGCCGCTTCATGAGTTTCTAAAAATGGCGAAACGCGTAGGTGGAACGCACTTAATGTGTAGACAAGATGGTATTTCTCTGACTACTGAAGGTCATGGCACCAAAGCTTTTCGTAGGGCTGTAACGAGCCTTTTATTAAAAGGCGAATTATCTATAGAAGAAGCTGAGTTATGGAGGCAAAGACATTTTCACTGTTTACGAAAATGCTATGCCACGAATGCAGTTACATATTGCTATAGAGAAGGCTACGACAAGCGCTCTTTTGTGACTCGATGGATGGGACATGCTGACCACGCAACAACGGAGGTTTATATCTACTTTGAAGCTCTACTGAATCAAAGGACTTTGACTAATAACGAAATTGATATGAGAAAAATACTGAAAGGTTATCAATCAAAAGACTTTTCGGAGTAAAAGACAGAATGAGCAGTAACGAAGATCTAAAGGTTGGTTTCCAAGATAGCAGCGCGACTATAGCTGATATAAGTGAATCTAGCACAGTTGCTATAGTGAATGTTGGACAGCTCCAACTTAGAAAAATCGAGGCCCCTACAGAGGGATGTTTATCTATCCATTTAGCTATGATTTGTTATATAAACTCCTCTAAATTCAATAAGTTAGAGAAGGCTACAAGAAACAGTGTCACTTTGACTATTTTGAAGTTTTTTGGCTTTCTTAGCTCCTTTAAGGCAGATAAAGAAGTATCGTTCGATTGTCTTAATGTCTTTATTCAGTATCAAGGAAATAACAGTAAAGCCAAAGGCTCAGTCATTTATAATGAGCTTAATAAATTAAAGAATTGCCTACACTGGTGCTTCAATGAAAATAGTCCATTAAGTGATGATACTAAACTCCTTTGCCGTCAGTATTACATGCATGCACATAAAATCCAGCCCCCAGAGAAAACTCCTACTGCCCCGTTATCTAAACTCTTTGCAGAGTGTCCTTATAACGATACACAGCTCTTGGATTCGCTAATAAAACTCTCTATTTGGATTATCAATTATGAAGCTCATTTTCGTAGCGAGGCGCTACAGATACATGGTATTCGTCAGTTAACAGAAGATGTTAGATCCAGAAGTATATATAAATGTCCAATTTCTTTTGCCTCATTTGATGATCAGAATGCAACAAAGAATGAGGCTAGGGCTCTATATGGGACTATCATAATGGAGGCCCGAGATAGTGGTAACTTAGTGCTAAAAGAACGCTTAGTAGCAGATATAAGACATCCATTTAAAGAAAACGTACTAACAGAGGAACAGTTAAATTGGGTATTGGATCGTAGTTTGATGAAAGCTACGAACTGTAAGCATGCTAAATGTCGAAAAGCGTATCAGATAACTCAGGGTGGTAAGAAAAAGTCATATGCGTTAGGTGCATTTAAGTGCTTTTCTATACGGAGTCTGCTTGTACCAACTGACATTGAGTGTTTCGCTATGCAATGTCTGTTAGCTAGCGAGAAAATGAATGGTTCTAGCATTGAAAATCTTAGTTTAGATGATGTGGTGAAAACTTCTCAGGGCATCCAGTTTCAATTTCAAAAGAAGCGTAGGCCTACAAAAAATCAAGTTAATATCACGGCCTTACATCGTCTAGGCTCTACAATTGGCAAAACATATACTCAGTATATAGATGCTAAAAAAGCTGCAAATGAGTACTTCGACTCTGCGGATAAAATTAAATTATTGAGTTATCAAGCTCAATCAACTAAGAACGCATCCCTTGGGTCGATTAGCTTTGGTGCTGCTTCAAATAAATATATTGATATATTACTTACAGAAAAGTCTCAGCTCAGGGGTGAGTTGTTAAAAGCATTCGAAGCTAGCCCAGAAGACTTGGAACCTATATTTTGGCTTTTAGCTAAGGTTATAGAACAAAATAAGAAAGTTGCAGTGCAACAAGCAGAATACGATAGAAAATATAAAAAAAATAATACTGTTAAACGAAGCGATTTAGTATCAAAAAAGTCAATCGGATTAACTACAGAGGTCATCCGTCAGTCTGCCATCA
This sequence comes from Marinomonas flavescens, assembly GCF_004352835.1. GTDB lineage: Bacteria > Pseudomonadota > Gammaproteobacteria > Pseudomonadales > Marinomonadaceae > Marinomonas > Marinomonas flavescens. Next base: position 12,194 of record NZ_SJSB01000018.1, read on the forward strand.
TATCGGAAGACGCGAGGTTATTAAGCTCTCCTAATTTATTTAATGATACCAATGTCACCGCACAGTCATCTAACCACTCTCCTAATGTTCATTATGAAGTTTATATCGACCGCTCTACAGCCAAAGAAAAAATAGAGTCTGATAGATTATTTGTATCACGTATCGGCGCACTGATGGTGCAAGATGCAACATTAATGGGGGAGCTTATCGAAAAGACATCTGTACTTGATTATAACCAAGCACTTGAAGTGCTTGGTTTACCTAGGGCAGATAAAAGTACCTCTGAACGCATCTCTAAAAGAATTGACGAGTTAGGCATCAATATTGATTTGATGGACTCATTTCAGACTAATGGCAAGAAAGTCTTCCTTGCTAACAAGACTTCAATAGCACTAATTATTAAATACTTAGAACATATTAGAGATAACTTCGATGAAGTTTTAAACGACGACTCTCCTCAGCTAACTAAAGCTACATTGGCTGTACGAGACTATTTCTACTTTTCCGCCATCCTGCAAAAGTTTCCTACAGAGGTTCGAAAGGAAGGTGAGAAATATGCAGATTCTTTATCTTTTAGTTACGCTAAATTAAGTGATATAGCAGGGGTTGTCACTAATGAATGACAGTAATTTATCGCCAAATCTGGTTGAATTGCATCAGCCTAATGAAGAAGGACTGAGTTCAGGCTTAATCAACGAGATTGGGAGCCTTCAGTTTATAGTTTATGATCCAGTACAGCAGAAAGACTTCAGCTATGACTTATCTCACCCTACTTATGGAAGTAATGACCAAATACGCAGGACGTTAAGTGAGCTATTTATCATGCGTGTTTCTGTAGGACTAGGTTGGTCAAATCCAAGTATTCAATCCTTATCAGGTCGGGTTGGTACGGTTAAAAATTATTTATCGTCTCTCAGAAGGCTCGCGGTGTGGTGGGCTAACAATAAGCCTAATAGCAAACTTTCTGAATGGGATATGAGTGATGTAAAAAGCTTGTTAGAAGATGTACTTGAGAACAAAGTGGATTGGCAGATTGATAAGAATCGAGATCGTTATCAGGCCAAATTGGACGGTGTTGCAAATCGTGGAACTCTTGAAAATATAGTTATTTGTCTCAACGAAAGTGAAAAAGCTGCCTTAATTGGCAAAATACAAGACGGGCTTATTTTTAGAGTTTCTGAGAAACAACAGAAAACGATCGTTCGACCTATTTTAAAACGCCATCAACTAATTTACGAAGATTGGAAAAAGGGAAACAGCTTGCCATCGATTCCCTTACCTGTTGCAATGTTGTTGCTCAATGATGCGATCGAGGTTGTTCGTGATAAGAAAACTGCATTTTTAATAGAATACTTTCAGTTTCAAAGATCTGATATGTATTACTCTCTTAATTCCATTTTCTTACAAGATTCTTTTCAACGATTCTGTGGTGGCTTATGGAGATTTGAAGGCTCAGGAAATGGACCTTCGCTAGATGCAAAACCTAAGGTTGAAGCTTTACTAAGTCTCATTCATAAGTACTATGGCGCTTCATTTAGCTCCTTCCCAATGGCTCATAATGAGATCAATGAATGGTGTTTTAAGGTTTATCAAGCTGCATTAGTAATCCTTCTGCTTTTAACTGGGGCTCGAATCAGTGAATTGGCGAGCATGAAAGCTGGGAGTCTTACTTATAACTTAGATGGAGTGTTCGATTTCAAGTCCGATATTATTAAAACTAACAATGGTATATCAACCGTTAGGGCAGTACATGGCCTTGCAGCTGAAGCTGTGCATACATTAGAGGAATTAAGTTACCTTGATAAATTGAATCAGAATGAAGACATAGATGTCTTTCTATTTGGAAAATTTTTCTCGAAAAAGGTTAAAGAAAAGTCTTTTAATATTGAGACTAGGATACAAGGAGCTTCAAAAGAGACGCTCTTTAATATGCTTAAAGAGTTTTATGTAGAGTTTCTGGAAAGGCACCCAGAGATCAAAGCTATTTGGCCTAATGTTCATCCCCACCAGTTTCGTCATACCTTTGCTGAATTTGCTTTGAGGCGTTTTGATGGCAATGTACATGAGGCTATTCGTCGTCACTTTCGCCATTCACATGGTAGCTTCATGACTAACATCTACTTGTCAAATAAAGTGGATGAAGCATTTTTTTCTGCTCAGGAGACTATGATTCAAGAAATTGCAGAGCAGATGATAAGAGATGCTCGCGACCTTCTTAATCAAAATGATACCGAACCTCGATTTTTTGGTGCTGCAATGAAGGCCGCTCTAGAGTTGTTGGATGCCACGGTCATCTCTTCTGAAGAAGAATTGGAGAGTGTGATTGAAGAATTTGCTGAGGGATTTGAAAAAATAGTCCCGCATGAGTATGGGTATTGTATGCCGCGTACAAAAACAATCTCACAATCTCAGTGTTTCGATAAAGTATCTAAGGTTGCAAAGCTCGAAGATGCTGGCTTTTCTACATGCTCTAGTTGTGTTCATTCTGTGCAAGAAATTAACTCACATGAAGCCTCCATCGTTCAAATTGGTTTGACACATGCACATCAGATGAAATCCATTGAAGCAACAACTAGTTTTAATTTAGAAAACAACAAGCAGTATCAAATTTCCATGAATGCAGTTAAAAATGCTGAGCGCGTACTAAAAAGAATGAATTCAGATAAGATCATTGCGAGTTCTAAGGAATAATCATGAATAACCTTTTCTCTAATCTGTTGGATCAATTTGAAGAAAAAAATGACATAACTCCAGCATGGGCAAATCACAATGCTGTATCTAAGTCAGCCTATGAAGCTGTAATAAAAAAAGCTCAGGAAATTGAAGAGAGACTGAAGAAAACGCCACGAGACCTTATGGATAAGCTTCTTGTAGCAGAAAAGCAAATCGTTGTAGCAGGATTAGCTAAGGAGATAGGTTGCTCCCGTGCTGCTTTAGTGAAGTCTCGAAGACCCGAATTAATTGCATTGATCGATAAGACCAATGTTAAGTTGTCAGCACATTTTGAAATTAACACTCAACGTAAAAGTCGTGACCGAAAGCCTAGAAAAGATGAGTTAGAAGCAAGATGCGATCAACTAAAGAAAGAGGTTGAGGAACTTAGGCAGCTTAAAGTGAGTGCCTTGATTGAAGACTTTTTTTCTAGCAATGTTTCTGAAGAACAAAGAGGGTTAGTAAACAAATTAGAAGTCGCTCAACTTGATCTAAAAGAATACAAAGAGAAATCATTTAACCAAAATGAAACGATTCGGAGTTTAATGAAACAAACAGATGTGTCTCGAACTCAACTACAAGCAGTAAAGGTTGAGCTTGACGTACTAAAGACACAACTGAATAGTGAAAAAATGCAAAATGAAGCACTTGAGCGACGGGTTGAAAATCTACTGCATCAGTTGAATACTAAGAGCTAATAATCGTACTAAAGATAATAAGATAAATAAATACATGTACTTATTTGTTTTATTTGATAATAGTACACACATCAATTCATAATGTACTAAAGTTATAACTTTGGTACATCTAATGTCTCATCTAGTTGGTTACGCTCGTGTAAGCACAATTGTTCAAGATCTAAGTTCTCAAGTCGCTGCTCTAGAGAACGCAGGGTGTCAGAAAATATTCTCAGGAAAATACAGCGGCAACTCAAAAGATAACGATGCTCAGCTTCAATCTCTGATTGATTATGTACGTGATGACGATGTCGTTGTTGTAACAAGGCTAGACAGGCTTGGGCGTTCCCTAAAAGCTATTTTACGAACCATCGACAAAATTCATGAAAAGAATGCCTCCCTTAAAACGCTGGATGGCTCTTTAGATACTTCCCAACGAACTGCTCTATCACAAGCGATGGTTTCACTCATTGGTGTTTTTGCTCAGTTAGAACGTGACTTGATTCTTGATAGAACAAGCGAAGGTCGAGCTGCGGCCATAGAAGCTGGTAAGCATATGGGAAGGCCTCCTAAAATCAGTGAGAACGAAAGAGAGCAAATACGCAAGCGTCTCAAATCTGAGAGCGTTTCCAAACTCTCACGTGAATTCCAGGTAAGCAGGCAGACTATCATGCGGATAAGGGGTGAAAAGTAATGGCTAACGGGCAGCAAAAAGCACAGCAAAGCGTCGACTCTTTTGAAGTTTGGAAGGCTACCCAATCGGATGATGACTTTCTTCAAATTGTCCACAGAGGACAGTTAAAGCGTGGCGAAGTTGCTAAAGCCATTGGTTGTGGAAAATCGGCGCTGACACAGAATCCTATTCTAAGAGAAGCTCTTGAGAAACTTGAGACCGAGTTAAGGATTCGTGGTGTGTTGCCGCCGTTCACAGCTGAGTCTGAAACATCGAAATCTAGCCCAAAAGAATACGATGCTAGTCAAGCCTCTAGGCAACTGGAGTCTAGAAGGTTATCTCAATTAGAGGCTGAAAACATCGAACTTAAAGCCAAGGTTAGAGCATTAGAGTCTCGTCTGGAACGCTTCGGTGAGTTGTCTGAAACCTTGTCTGAGATGGGGTTTATGCCTAGATGAATAATGATATTCAGGAAGATCACGTGAGGATAACTAGTACTCCGTTTAGTTCTTCTAGCCTAATTATTTTCACTGGCGTACCGCTGGAAAAAAACTCCTACAAAACTGCTAGCGGTAAATATTACGTCACTATCAAAGCAAATTCTGAATCAATCCCAGTGCAACCGGCAATTGGGCAGTATTGGACGGTCAAAGGCGCACGACGCATTGAGGAAGTGACAACAGGCAATTACGTAATGCTACAGCATATCTATGAAGCACCAGATTATGTTGAATGCACTCTGCCAGAGTCTGGTGAACAGCTAATACAGTTCATTGCCAAAGAAAAAGCGTTTAGAGGTATTGGAGAAGTTAAGGCCAGAGCTTTGTGGGCGTTGCTAGGTAACTCTTTCCACTCAACCCTACAAACTGACACACTTGAAGCCAGAAATCGCCTTAAAGGGGTTTTGAGTGAGGATTCTATTGATGCGCTCTACGAAGGGTACGAGAAATATAAAAATCTCAAACATACCAATTGGATGACGTTACGTGGTATTCCAGTTTCAATTCAACAGCGACTCCTCAAATTTCATGATGATAAATCTGTGGACGCAATACAGGATAACCCTTATTTGCTTTGTGGATTCGGAATGTCCTTTAATGATGTTGAAGGCCTTATTAATAAATGGACTTTTGAAATTGCGACTGATGATCCGAGACGACTTAGTGCAGCTCTAGAATTTGCCCTACGTAAGCAAGTAGAAAAAGGACATACTTATACTAAGCGAGAAGACTTAGTACCTGCGTTGAACAAATTACTGAAGAATAAGGAGCTAGTCGCAAGCGCATGCAAAGCAGGACACGATAAAGCTCAATTTCTGCTGAATAATGACACTCTGACGTATCACCCAACCGCTCAGCTATTAATGGAATCTACCGTTGCCAAGCGTCTGTTAACAATGGCTGACATTGACGGTTTGTATGACAGAAAAACCAGCCAAGCTTACCGTGCTGCCCTCAAAGAATTGCCTTATGATCTAACTGCCAAGCAAAAAGAAGCAGTGGGTACGTGTTTAGATAATGCTGTAGCCTGTATAACTGGAGGGGCCGGAACGGGCAAGACGACAGTACTCAGAACCGCGCTTCGAGCTTTTAGTTTAATGGGTTATGCAATCCATGCTGTTGCACTAAGTGGTCGAGCTGCAATGCGTCTACATGAGTCTATTGGCCTCACGACGATGACTATTGCTGGCTTTTTGAGAAATCCACCACTGGACAGCACAGGTAGCGATAAAAACCTATTGGTGATTGATGAAGCAAGCATGGTTGATTTACCGACCATGTATAGAATCGTTACACATATACATCCATCTGTACGGATCGTATTAACGGGCGATCCGGATCAACTGCCGCCTATTGGGTGCGGAAAAGTATTGGCTGATATCGTTCACTCCAAACGAATAGCCAACACCATTCTGGATATTGTGAAACGTCAGGAAGGAAGTACCGGAATCCCTGAGTACTCAAAGCTCATTAATCAGGGGCAAATTCCTCCGAAACTTTCTACCGCCTCCATATATTTTCATGAGGCGAATAGAAGCGAAATAACCAATAGGTGTTGCCTCCTGTATCGTGAAAGCCCTGAGAATAGCCGAATTATAGCGCCTACCAGAAACATGGTCTCTGAGATAAACAACAAAGTTCAATCGGCAGTAAATAGCCATGGCGAAATGCTGCGATTCACCATGTACTCTGAAGAGTTCTTCTTAAATCTACGACTGAATGATGCTGTTTTGTTTACGAAAAACCTTTATCACAGAGGTATCCAGAATGGCAGCCTTGGCGTTCTTAGTGGCGTTGAGCCGGAACAGGATGACTCAGACGAGTTGGCTGAAACATACTTTGGAGATGTGACACTTGATACCGGTGACAGAATACAAATCACACAAGACGTCTTGGATTGTATGGAACTGGGTTACGCCATCACTCTACATAAGGCTCAAGGCTCACAATTCCCAAGAGTGATCATAGCATTGAGTAAAGGCAGAATCGTCGATCGTGCATGGCTATATACAGCCATTACTCGTGCAGAGAGTGAAATTCACATAGTAGGAAGTCAGGAAGATTTCATTGCTATTACCGCAGCCACTAGTAATGCAAGTCGAAGGAATAGTTATCTTGAAAAACTATTATCGGTGTACGATTAAGATATTGAATATCTTACCCTGCTCCTTTTGGCTAGTTCACCAAACACTAAAATGCTCTTAAATTTGAAAGAGCACGTCACTTTAAAGCGATTTTAACTAGGAATGTAAACATGACAAGCATGCAACAACGAGCTGAGCTTCAACGCCAAATATGGGCGATTGCCAACGATGTACGAGGCTCAGTGGATGGTTGGGATTTTAAACAATATGTACTGGGTACGCTGTTCTACCGTTTTATCAGTGAGAACTTTGAGCTTTACATCACAGGCGGTGATGACAGCGTTAATTATGCAGCCATGTCTGACGATGACGAAAACATTAAGTTTGCCAAAGAAGATGCCATTAAAACCAAAGGCTATTTTCTGTACCCTAGCCAGTTGTTCAGCAATGTGGTGGCCAATGCACACAAGAACGACAACTTAAATACGGACTTAGCGGCTATTTTTGCGGCAATCGAAAACTCAGCCAATGGCTATGATTCAGAAAAAGACATCAAAGGCTTGTTTGCGGATTTTGATACCACCAGTAACCGCTTGGGTAATACGGTAGAGGCAAAAAACAAACGCTTGGCAGCTGTGTTAAAAGGTGTGGCAGGTTTAACTTTTGGTAACTTCGAAGACAACCAAATTGATTTATTCGGTGATGCTTACGAGTTCCTTATCTCCAACTACGCGGCAAATGCCGGTAAATCCGGTGGCGAATTTTTCACCCCTCAGCACGTTTCGAAATTGATCGCGCAGCTGGCCATGCACGGCCAAACCAGTGTGAATAAAATCTATGACCCTGCGGCGGGTTCGGGCTCGTTGCTGTTACAAGCTAAGAAGCACTTCGATGCGCATATCATTGAAGATGGCTTTTTTGGTCAAGAGCTAAACCACACCACCTACAACTTGGCGCGTATGAATATGTTTTTGCACAACATTAACTACGACAAGTTTAATATTCAGTTGGGTGACACTTTAACCGAACCGCACTTTTTAGACGACAAACCGTTTGATGCGATTGTCTCTAACCCGCCTTATTCAGTGAAATGGATTGGTAGCGACGACCCAACCCTAATCAACGACGACCGCTTTGCGCCCGCTGGCATATTAGCGCCTAAATCAAAAGCCGACTTTGCTTTTGTACTCCATGCCCTCAGTTACCTATCAAGCAAAGGCCGTGCAGCGATTGTTTGCTTCCCTGGTATTTTTTACCGTGGTGGCGCAGAACAAAAAATTCGCCAGTACCTTATTGATAACAACTATGTGGAAACCGTGATTTCATTGGCACCTAACCTGTTCTTTGGCACCACCATTGCCGTGAATATCTTAGTGCTGTCTAAACACAAAACCGACACTACCACCCAGTTTATTGATGCCAGCGGCGAGGCTTACTTTAAAAAGGAAACCAATACCAACGTAATCACCAATCAGCACATTGAAGACATAATGAAAGTGTTTGCCAGCAAAGAGAATGTGGAACATTTTGCTAAATCGGTTGATTTGGATGTTATCGCAGGCAATAGCTACAACCTTTCGGTAAGCAGTTATGTAGAAGCGAAAGACAACCGCGAGTTAGTGGACATTACAGAGCTTAATGCCGAACTTAAAACTACCGTCGCTAAAATTGATGCGCTTCGCAGTGATATTGACGCCATTATTTTAGAAATAGAAGGGGCGGAAATTGAAGGTGAGGAGCTTGAGGCATGAGTCAGTTGAACTATTTAGAGAAACTGCTGGATGGGGTTGAGGTTGAATGGATGACGCTAGGGAATGAACACGCGGTTGAAATAGCCAATAGTGGCCGAAAGCCTGTAAAAGCAGCGCTGCGTGTAGCAGGAGAAACGCCGTATTACGGCGCAAACAACATTCAAGATTATGTTGACGGCTACACTCATGATGGTGAGTTCGTGCTTATTGCTGAAGATGGTTCAGCAAGTCTTGAGAACTACTCTATTCAATACGCAACTGGTCGGTTCTGGGCAAACAACCATGTTCATGTTGTGAGAGGTAAAGAAGGTCTCAATACACGCTACCTATATCACTATCTTTGTATTGTTAACTTTGTTCCGTTTTTATCTGGTGGTGGTCGTGCCAAGCTGACCAAAGGAAAGCTGGTTGATATACCGCTCCCCATCCCATGCCCAAATAACCCAGAAAAATCGCTGGCAATACAAGCTGAAATAGTGCGCATTCTGGACGCATTTACCGCCATGACCGCCGAGCTGACCGCCGAGCTTAACATGCGCAAGAAACAATACAATTACTATCGCGATCAGTTGTTAAGTTTTGAAGAAGGTGAAGTTGAGTGGAAGACTTTGGGTGAAGTAGCTTTAGATTTTGGTCGAGGAAAATCTAAACATCGACCTAGAAATGATCCTAGTTTGTATGGAGGTGATATACCCTTTATTCAAACGGGTGATATCAGAAATGCGGCTCATACTATTCAAGAGTACAGGCAGACTTATAGTGAACTCGGTTTAAAGCAGAGTAAATTGTGGCCTAAAGGCACACTATGCATCACTATCGCCGCGAATATTGCAGAAACATCTATTTTGGGCTTTGGTGCATGTTTTCCTGATAGTGTTATTGGTTTCTTTGCAAATCCAGAGGAAACAAGCTCAAGTTACGTTGAATATTTACTATCCTCAATCAAAACGCAGCTAGAAGGAAAAGGTCAAGGGAGCGCACAAAGCAATATAAACTTGGGTACATTTCAGAACTTAAAGCTTCCGTTCCCTCCAATTACGAAGCAAGAGCGCATTGTGGCTTTGCTCGATAAATTTGAGCTGTTAACTAACTCCATCACCGAAGGTCTCCCCCGCGAAATCGAGTTACGTCAAAAGCAATACGAGCATTATCGTGACCTATTGTTGAACTTCCCGAAATCTCATTCAGATGAGGCAGCTTAATGAGTGAATCATTAAAAGAAGCAGCGAGAACACTTCGTACGAATACTAAAAAAGCACAGCTGATTTACGCTTTTAATGGAACTGGAAAAACTCGTTTATCTAGGGCTTTTAAGGAGCTGTTAGAATCTGAAATAGAACGGGACGAAACTGACGAAATAACTTCTGAGTTAGCTCATAAAAATATCCTTTATTATAACGCTTTCACTGAGGACCTTTTTTATTGGGATAATGACTTAGCACAAGATGAGCGTCGTATTTTAAAGATTCATCCAAATGCTTTTACTGATTGGGTATTCAAAGAACAAGGGCAAGATCGAAATGTTGTTAGCCACTTTCAACGCTACTCTAACCCTAAACTTACGCCTCTATTTAATGATGAGTATACCTTTGTTAATTCGAACAATGATGAAGTAACGGTTCCTGCATTCTCTGAAGTTCAGTTTTCTTTCGAGCGAGGTAATAACGAATCAGAACCCAATATAAAAATATCTAAAGGTGAAGAAAGTAATTTTATCTGGAGTGTGTTTTATAGTCTGATTGAGCAAGTTATTGAGGTTCTAAATGTAACTCGAGTGGAAGAAAGAGAAACTCAGCAATTCAATAACATGAAATATATCTACATTGATGATCCAGTTAGCTCATTGGATGAAAACCATTTAATGCAACTTGCTGTTGACTTAGCTTCTTTGATCAAAAGGAGTACTTCACCGATTAAGTTTATTATTTCAACACACGACACAACGTTTTATAACTTTCTTCATAATGAGCTGAATTCAAAGGAATGCTTTTTATTAGAAGCATCAGAAGATCAAAGTGTTTCATTAGTTAAAAAAAATGGTGATTCAAATACTAGCTTTTTTTATCATCTTGATCTTAAAAGGCAGCTAGAACAGGCAATTAAGAGTGGGACTATTGAAAGGCAGCATTTTATATTCATCCGCAACCTTTACGAAAAAACGGCTAGTTTTCTAGGTTACCCAAAATGGTCAAAGCTATTGCCAGGTAATAGCGATGAAAATAGGGAAGCCTATCTTAATCGTATTATTCAATTTTCAAGTCATGACTCCTTAGCAAACTTGCGGCCAGCCATAATAAAACCGGAAGAAAAGCAAATAGTTAATTTCCTACTAACGCACCTCATTAATAATTATAGTTATTGGAAACAGGAGGCGGAAGGTGACCAATAAGAATTTGACAATACAAGATCAAACCTCTGAATTTTTACTCTACACAGCACCTAGTGGCGAAGTTAAAGTGGAAGTGCTACTTAGTGGTGAAACCATTTGGCTGACGCAAGAACGTATTGCAGAGCTGTTTGGCGTGCAGCGACCGGCGATTACCAAACATTTAAAAAATATTTTTGAAAGCGGTGAATTACAAGAGCAACTGGTATGTTCCATTTTGGAACATACCACTGCACATGGCGCGATAGCTGACAAAACCCAAACCAAAGCGGTGAAATACTACAACCTAGATGCCGTTATTTCCGTTGGCTATCGGGTTAACTCAACTCAAGCAACCCAGTTTAGAATTTGGGCGACTCAACTGATTAAAGACTACATCATCAAAGGTTTTGCCATGGATGATGAACGCCTTAAAAATGGCCGTTTCTTTGGTAAAGATTATTTTAAAGAGTTGCTAGAGCGCGTTCGCTCTATTCGCACCAGTGAGCGACGTATTTATCAGCAAATCACCGATATTTTTGCTGAATGCAGTATTGATTACGATGCAAAATCAGAAACTACGCGTTTATTTTACGCCCACGTGCAAGACAAGTTTCACTTTGCTATTACCGGCCACACTGCGGCTGAAATTATTGCACTTAAAGTCGATGCCAGTCAGCCATTAATGGGTATGACAACTTATAAAAATGCACCTGTGGGGCGGATACTTAAATCAGATACGACCATCGCGAAAAACTATCTGGCAGAAGATGAAATTAAAAAGCTTGAACGCGCTGTGTCAGCATTTTTTGATTACATAGAAGGTATTATTGAACGCCGTAATACTTTTACCATGGAAGCTTTTGCTGAAAGTGTTAATAAGTTTTTAGCCTTTAATGAGTACCAAGTGTTAGAAGGCTATGGCAATGTAACCCGCAAGGCGGCTGAGCAAAAAGCCCATGAAGCTTATGAGCAATTTAATAAACAACAAAAAATAGAGTCAGATTTTGACCGCGAAGTTAAAAAGCTACTTGGGCATGGAAGTAAGAAAAAGGATGTAAACGAATGACGACGTATAAAACGGTGGCAGAATCAAATAATTTTATTGTTTTAGATAAATACACTAAAGACTGGAAAGTAGCAGAAAACTTTCAGAGCGAAGGTGATTTAGAGCGTGAGCTGATTCAGGACCTAAGCAATCAGGGCTATGAGTATTTACCCGCGCTAACCACGCCAGATGCCATGCTGGTGAATGTGCGCAAACAGCTACAAGCCCTTAATAAGGTCGAGTTTACCGATGCCGAGTGGACTCGCTTTTGCGAGCAATACTTAAACACCCCAAGCGATAATATTCTAGATAAAACTCGCAAGGTGCACAGTGACTATATCTTCGATTTTGTCTTTGATGATGGTCATATCGAAAACATCTACCTGTTCGACAAGAAAACCATTGCTCGCAACAAAGTGCAGGTCATTAAGCAGTTTGAGCAAACGGGAAACCATGCTAATCGTTACGATGTGACGATTTTGGTCAATGGTTTGCCTTTGGTGCAAATCGAACTTAAAAAGCGTGGTGTGGCAATCCGTGAGGCGTTTAACCAAATACATCGCTATAGCAAAGAAAGCTTTAATGCAGAGAACTCGTTGTACAAGTTCTTGCAGCTGTTTGTGATCTCTAATGGCACCGACACACGCTATTTTGCCAATACCACTAAGCGAGACAAAAACAGCTTCGATTTTACGATGCACTGGGCGAAGTCAGACAATACGCTGATCAAGGATTTAAAAGACTTTACCGCCACTTTTTTCCAGAAAGAGACGTTGCTTGAAGTGATCTTGCGTTACTCGGTGTTTGACGTCAGTAATACCTTACTGGTAATGCGCCCCTACCAGATTGCCGCTACAGAGCGTATTTTATGGAAGATTAAGAGCGCGTTTAACGCTAAGAATTGGAGCAACACCGAGAGCGGCGGGTACATTTGGCACACTACCGGTTCTGGCAAAACACTCACCAGCTTTAAAGCGGCACGTTTGGCCACCGATTTAGACTGTATTGATAAAGTCTTTTTTGTGGTAGACAGAAAAGACCTCGATTTTCAAACCATGAAAGAGTATCAGCGGTTTTCACCTGATAGTGTTAACGGTTCAGACAGTACCGCAGGGCTTAAAAGTAACCTAGATAAAGACGATAACAAGATCGTTGTTACCACAATTCAAAAGCTCAACAACTTGATCAAAGGTGAAAGCGATTTATCTATCTACAACAAGCAAGTTGTCTTTATTTTTGATGAGTGTCATCGAAGTCAGTTCGGTGAAGCGCAGAAAAACCTGAAGAAGAAATTCAAAAAGTACTACCAGTTTGGCTTTACGGGTACGCCAATTTTCCCAGAAAACGCCTTGGGTGCTGAAACCACAGGCGACGTATTTGGTCAGCAGTTGCACACTTATGTGATCACTGATGCTATTCGTGATGAAAAAGTACTCAAGTTCAAAGTGGACTATAACGATGTTCGCCCGCAATTTAAGAGCATTGAGACAGAGCAAGATGATAAAAAGCTCAGTGCGGCTGAAAACAAACAAGCGTTCTTACATCCAATGCGTATTAGTGAAATTTCGCAATACATTTTGAATCATTTTAACCAGAAAACCCATCGCGCTTTTTCTGGCGCGAAAGGGTTTAACGCCATGTTTGCGGTAAGTAGTGTTGACGCGGCGAAAGCGTATTATGAAACCTTTAAAACATTGCAGACCGAGACCGAAAATGGTCCCACAAGTAAACCTCTGCGCATTGCAACTATCTTCTCATTTGCTGCCAATGAAGAGCAGGAAGCTATTGGTGATATTTTAGATGAGAGCTTTGAAGTTAGTGCCATGAACAGCAGTGCGAAAGAGTTTTTGAGCGCTGCGATTAACGATTACAACGCCTTGTTTAAATCTAACTATGGCGTGGACAGTAATGGCTTTCAGAACTACTACCGTGACCTTGCCCAGCGAGTAAAGAATCAAGAAATTGATCTGCTTATCGTGGTCGGTATGTTTTTAACGGGTTTTGATGCGCCGACGCTCAATACCTTGTTTGTTGATAAGAATTTGCGTTATCACGGTTTGATGCAGGCGTTTTCTCGCACTAATCGCATTTATGATGCGACTAAGACCTTTGGCAATATTGTTACCTTCCGTGATTTGGAACAGGCAACTATTGATGCCATCACCTTGTTTGGTGACAAAAACACCAAGAATGTGGTGTTGGAGAAGAGTTACAAAGAATACATGGAAGGCTTTAACGATATTGCTACTGGCCAAGCGCGTCGTGGTTTTGTTGATATCGTAAATGAGCTGCAAGAACGCTTTCCGACCCCAGAAAACATTGAAAAAGAACAAGATAAAAAAGAGTTTGCCAAGCTGTTTGGTGAATACTTAAAAGCAGAAAATATTCTACAAAACTACGATGAGTTTGCTGGATTAAAAGCACTGCAAAGCTTAGATACCAGTGATGAAAGCGCGGTTGAAGCATTTAAAGCTAAATACTATTTAAACGATGATGACATGGAGGCAATGCAAAGCATCGATATGCCAAGCGAGCGTGCTATTCAAGATTATCGTTCTACTTACAACGATACCCGCGACTGGTTGCGACGCGATAAAGAAGGCCAAGACAAAGATAAGTCAACGGTAGACTGGGACGATGTGGTCTTTGAAATTGATTTGCTTAAATCTCAGGAAATAAACCTCGATTACATTCTTGAACTGATTTTTGATCACAATAAGAAGAACAAGAGCAAAGAAGGCTTGATTGAAGAAGTTCGTCGTATGATCCGCGGTAGCCTTGGCAATAGAGCGAAAGAGAGCTTGGTGGTTGATTTTATTAACCAGACAAACCTAGATGAGATCAATGACAAAGCCAGTATTATTGACGCTTTCTTCAAATTCGCCCAGGCGGAGCAGAAGCGCGAAGCCGATGCCATTATTGCCTCTGAAAAGCTAAATAAGGATGCTGCCAAACGCTATATTGCATCATCACTCAAACGTGAGTACGCCTCTGAAAATGGCACTGCACTTAATGAGGCGCTGCCCAAACTTAGCCCATTGAACCCACAGTACCGAACCCAGAAGCAAACGGTTTTTCAGAAAATTGCCGCTTTTGTTGAAAAATTCAAAGGTGTGGGCGGCAAACTTTAAGTTAGGGAGTTATATTTTTTCTGGCATTTACTAATGAACTATAGCCTTTTTTGAAGGTCATTTTGCGATCAAACTAATGAGTAGTGAAAAAGTAGTTATCAAACCAATCTTCAAAAGAAACCCTTTTATAAAGACTCCTGATGAGGTTGCGGAACTGTTTGGCTTTCCTACCTCTATTCGAAGCCAGATAAAAGTTATTGCAGCCACATTTGGTGAAGCGGTCACAGTTAGTGATCGGAGTCTGGATAACTTGTCGGGGAAAGGCTTATCTGAACGAAAAGCAGAAGAAGTACTCGCACCTATGCAAACTATTTTAGATCGACTTAACCTTGACCTTGATAACTTGATTCCAACAGGGACTAGCACAAACGATCTTAAGACCTTATGGCGTGCAGCAATTAAAAGCCTCGTAGCTGGAATTGAGTTAGCCGGTGAAGATGCAAGCTTTTTGCAACCTCTGATCGCTTTTCTTGATAGACGATGTCTTGAATACGAACCTCAACGAGAATGGATTTCTTATCATCGAGGAATGGAAGAAAGTAAGCTTCTTAGTAAAATAGTTGAGTTTTATCGACCGGTCATCGACAAAACAGCCTTGAGCGCAGAGCAACAGAATTTAGTTATTAGGACTTTTGCTAAGTCTACTTTAGCGGAGAACTTTGAAATAGCTCAAGACGAAATGGAAGCTATGGGGCTTTTCACGCAGGACTTCAATTTATCTTTATTTGCAGCTCTAGACCTAGTTGCTATCAACTGGAAGCATCTTAATCAAGAAGGTACGAAACAGCACGATAGTTTCTTCGGTAAAATTCTAGCAGCAGATGGTAAATGCTACTTTGGTAAACTCATATCATTTATCAAAGAAGATACCGGCATTTCATATCGAGAATTAGCCCAGCGCTTACCGATTCAGCAAGAGAGTACGGAAACAGGCCGGACTTTGTTAGAAGTTCAAATTGAACGCCTAAAAGAATGGCGTAAAGGAAAAACTAAACCTAGCTTTGCAACACTAGATAAATTTTGCTCAAACTTTGCCTTTGAAGACCAACTTCTTCTATTTATTTATTGCTTGATTTGCCAAGCCCTAGATCGTCAGCTCGCTAAGTACCAAGGTGATGAGAAGAGGATGCTTAAGGAAATCTATTCCGCAGATAACTACTTGACCTATTATTTGAAAGAAAAAGAGACGGCCGTCTAAGTTGTAAAACTAGCGGCCGTTAATTAGGCTATTTTTTAGGAGGAGTGTTATTCCCGCGCCCTTTACCTGAAGGGTTTCCACTACCGTTTTTAGTAGGCCAGTTAGGATTTTGCGCAGTCATTAGCGATCCTCCCAATCATCAGGTCTTTCTTCTTCACCTCGTGATTGCCAATATGCATCATTATTGTCATTCAGCTGGTTTGCGTGATTATCAAGATCGTCCTGAGTTTGCTCGTATTCTTCATTATTTGACATAGTAATCTCCTTTGATTTTGAGCAGCTCCATTACTGCTGTAAGGTGATATTACAGTGAGAAGAGTTTGTAAAATAAGGGGGGGTAAGAGCGCACGCTGAACAATTTTTTTATTGGGTAAGAACCAAGACTTTGACCTGAGAATAAACCTATAAATAATACGAAATAATTTTCGATTTGAATGAGTGCATCGTCAGTTCATTCAACCCCGTCAGTTTCAATAAATCATGATTATCACTAATGAACTCATCAAGGTCAGTCTCTGGTTGTATCGTACCATCTGTATAAGGGCCTTGGTTGCCATTACTTGTTGAGCTTGGAGTGTCTTCTATACTATTTAGTAATTCTTCTGTTTTTTGATAGTTGTAAGTGCCTGGAATTGCTTTGTTCAGCCGTTCTGCAAATGCCACTAAATTTGGCTCTGCCAACATGTACATATTGGCGATATCTGACTGATCTTTGGTCATTCGTATGATGCGTCCAAGGATCTGGCGGAAGTAAAGTTCAGTGGTGACATCGGTAAGACTACAGCAAACTTGCAACCTTGGTATGTCCGTCCCTTCGCTGATCATAGCGATACTGATGATCCATTCACTATTGTCTTTACGGAAACGGTTAATAAGCTCTGGTGAATCATCATGCCTACAGGATACTAAAGTAGACTCTTTATTGAAGTGGTCCAATAGAATCGATTGAATCTGAAGAGCATGTTCGTATGAAGATGCGACGATTAAGCCGCCAGCGTTAGGTGAGCTCTTTCTAAGAATATTCAGCCGATGAACACTTAATGAAAGTAAGTGCTTGATGACTTCAGGATGTCTTATGACTGTTTGATAGCTTACTTCACCTTCGTTTAACAATGTCTGTAAGCTGGTATAGGTTCCAGATTTACCTAATCCTTTTACTGTTACTTTTTCAATATCGATTGCGGTAATTTGAGGCATCCGACAGACCTTGTCTTTTATTGCATTAACAAGATCATACGAGAAGTCACAGATAATGTTGCCTTCTGGATCTGAATATTTAGCGAATGAAATAGGAAGTGTATCAGTACGCCAAGGCGTGCCGGTAAGCGACAACGTATAAGTTGCCAAATGTTGTATTGTTGATAAAAGCTGTAATCCCCAAGAGTTCGTAGGTGATTCGCCATCGCCTGCACAGTGATGTATTTCATCAAATATAACCAAGACTCTAGTGGCAGCAAGGTCGTTGATTAGCTCAGCAGCGTTGCTAAGAGAGTGATAAGTACGCGATGTTCCGATAGACCCAAGTCTTCCGTTAAATTTGCGTTTCAATACAGATTCGAAAGTCTCTTCGATACTTTGAGAAACAACTCTAGATGGTGAAAAGCAAACTACGTAATCAATATCATTGTTGTCCAGCAGAGTTTTTGCGATATATGCTGCAAGGCGCGTTTTACCTGCACCAGGTGATGCTAAAACTAGGAATTGCGGCTGGTGTTGATAAGACTTTATTGCTTGAGTAAGACACTGTGCCTGCCACGCTCTCAGCATTAAGCTATTCCCTCAAGTTGAGCCGATTGAATAATCTTTTTGATGGCGTTTAATCGACCGTAGAACCTTGTCGCTTTTTCTCTAGACTCATCTAGCAATTTCAAAATAGCTGGTCGCTTATGTGGGAATAATCCTAAATATTCCTGATAAGCGTCAATCTCTCCCAACAGTAGTTTTAATTCAGCATTGGCTTTTTTTTCTTCATCTAGAAGATGCACCTCATTTGAGCTTTGACTTGTATCTATAGTTTCTTCGTCAGACGAGCCACAAGAGCTGATGTTTAGCATTAGGATCAATTCAGAAGTGAGGTAATAGGTTCGTGCATTTCGCTCCCCACTGGCGCTTAGAAGGCCTCTTGATGTCAGTCTGCTAACGTTCCTTGCTACAAACCTGGTGGATTGGACTATATCTAGGTCTGTTGTGCTTGATGCTAATTGAATGAGTTCTTTACGTCTGATGCTGGTTCCTTCCACGCGTAGTAAAAGTTCTTTGAACTGTTTATTCAAAGAAAATGATCTAGATGCCATATTTGTGTCTCAAAAACTAAATACTTAGGATTGCTAAGTATACAGAAATAAGTAAAACTTAGACAATCTAAGTACATGAGACTTTAAAGATGAAACTATTTTGTCAGATAACCCAATACCACGGCGACTTAAGCAAGCTCGCAATAAAATCGGCATATCCCAGAAAGAGCTTGGGATAAAAATCGGTATGGACGAAAGCTCTGCCAGCGGCCGTATGAATCACTATGAAAAGGGGCGGCATGTTCCTGATATCGAGACTTTGAGAAAAATTGCTCAAGAACTCAACGTCCCGCTGAACTACTTTTTGTGTGAGGATGATCTGAGTGCTGAACTAGCGTGTTTGATTTCCCGCCTAGATGACAATTCAAAGAAAGTATTAATCACTGAGCTGGAGAAGTTGGAAGACTTAGATCTGGAGAAGATTGTAGAGCAGCGTGAAGGCTCACCGGAGATTGCCATGGATATCAAAGATTTGTAGATTAAGATGAATAATCAAAATACTTTAACAGAGCAGGCCTTAACTCATATCAAGGCTCTAGCTTAGAGCATGAGTAACATATTTCACTCATGCTCTAAGCAGTAACACTTTTAAGTGATTGGCGATGTAATCTAAAGTGTCGATGACACCATCCATTACGAAATCAAGTGCTTTCCCATATCCACTACTAAGGTTGGCTGTATCAAAGCCTAGCTTCTGCAGTGTTAAAATGCATTTTTCTATCGCGTCATGAGCATCAGCTATTCTTAGGTCATTGTTTAAAAATAGTGGGGCTAAATTAACGTTTGAATCACCCCAAGCTTCGGGTTCGACTTGAGATGGAAAATCATGAACTGATTCGAGTTGACCATTTAAGTATTCTAGTCTGTTTAACAGGGCTTGAAGGAGTTTTAGACTCCCCAAGCTTTTTACTGTTCCTCGTGGGCAGCCAGAATTAATAAGCAGTGATTTGAGATATCCATTTGGTATTTTTTGCATTAATTCATGGATACTTTTACAGCGTGTTAAAAACATTTGTTGGGTCATGTCGATGGGGGCCACTTGAGCCAGACGACTTAACGAGGGATATTTGAGCCATCCGTTATCCTCAATTTCTTTTCGACTGAATCCTGTTAACTCTTCTGTTGTTTGAGCCAAACCTATCGTATCTCCAAGCTGAGATAGACCATCGCCTAAATTTAGTAATGCTTCTAATAATCGTTGCACTTTATTGACTATATGCTCTTCAGCTAAATCGATATGTTCCAAAGCCTCTGGGGTGATAACATACTCGTATGCATGAATAATTTCGCGATCAGGCTTAGGCTTATAAAGCTCCCTCATAGGAACTTTTATTAAATTTCTACCGACCCTCTGACATTCAGTAAAACTCCATTGTCCTCCATAAGAGGGATCACAGTTCCAGTGGCCCCAAGCATGATAAGGGGTTGTATCGTAAAAAACACTTTGTTCGTATTTTTCTAAAAACTTGTCATCAAGATAGACTGGGTTGTGATGGTGGATTATGGAATTTGCTCTGGCATGAGTCATTGGTGTTTGCTCGCCAGGCCATAGCAGTGTTTCTGAGTTCTGCTCTGGACATAATTCAGGATAAACAGCTTCCACCGATCCCCAAAGCTGTAAAAGGAGCCCCTGTTTATGTTCACGAATGTCTAATTCATACCACTCTACACCATTGATGGGTTTTAAATTGATATGAGGTTTACCATTCATGACTTCACGAATGTGGACGGTATCTGGTAACTGCACTTGATAGAAAAAAACTCGAACGCCACGAGCTCCTCTTAACCACAAATAACGTCTTAAATATTCATTAGACATTCGCCAGCACACATTTCTTTTTAGTGAACCATGGTAGCTAGTAGATATTTCGCCATTTGCTACATCAAATTCAGGAAGACCTAAGTCATCGTAGACTAAACGTTGTTCTTCATTACCAACGCAGCGAGGTGATAAACCAAGAGCCATCCAGACTTTTTCAGATAGACTATACGAATAAAAAGAGCTTCCCCCCCATGCTGCAACAATGTAATCGTGACTTGATATAGATGGTATAAAATTGCTTATACAGCCGATAGCATCATCAGCTGGAACTGAACTCTCCACAACACCATCACCAGCTTCTCTCATAGTCTTGAGTGGTTGATCTGTTATTCCGCTCACAACTGCCATTTGTAGGTGAAGGTGTTCAGCATTTGGGCCGTATTGATCATTCTCTTGCATTGCAGCAACTTCTACTCTTATATTTGCTGAGAGCTCAACAGGAGTTAGGAGCTCACGAAGCTTTGGAGGAAGATGTTCTTCAGGTATAGGAAATGCAGCAAGGTAATCAAATTTCATTTTATAGCCCATTGTGTGACAACATTGAAGGCTATTATAAAGTGGCCAACTAGTTGTATTTTCAAGGTCGTAGAAGCAGGATGCGCAGAGATTAATAACCATTCTTGGTAACAGCTTTTGTACTAAATCAGCAGCATATATGGATTACCTTAAGATCTTTTAGACGAAGGCTTAACTTCGGCTCCGCAATAGCTCTTTTAAAAGTCTTTTCGAATCATTTTTTCTGTGACTCTAACAACATTGCTTTGATCTCCTTAAGCTCTTGCTGTAATTCACTAAGTGAAGGCTCCTTTTCCGCTCTTGCTGCTTGGTGTTCTTCTTCCATCACGTTGACGACGATGCCGATTACCATATTTAAGAACGCAAATGCGGTAAAGAAGATGAATGACATGTAGAAAATCCAACTCATGGGGTAGACTTCCATTGTCTCATATTGAATATCAGTCCAATCCTCAAACGTCATTATTCTAAATAATGTGAGCATTGATATAGCGATGTCCCCCCACAGGAATTCGTTTATTTCACTGAAAAGAAAGCTACCAATCGCTGCATAGATGTAAAAGATGATAAACATCAGAAGAACCACATACCCTAATTGTGGTAGCGCCTTTATTAATGAGTTGATCAAAATTCTTAGTTCTGGAACAACAGAGACCATCCTAAGAACACGGAATACTCGTACTAGTCGAGCAAGGAGTGCCATCTCAGAGTTGTCGATCGGTATAAGGCTAACAATCACTACCAATGTATCGAAGATGTTCCACCCTTTTTTAAAGAAGGCCTTCTTATCTTCATCAGCCACAAATCGAACAGTTAACTCAAAAAGAAAGAAGATTGTGATGAAGGCATCTAAGATGCTCGTGAGCGATATTGCTGTATCAGGTAGCTCAAATGTCTTTGCTCCTATTTCAAGAGCCGAAATAATGATGACTGCAACAACTAGTAGTTCGAAAAATTTATTGTTTTTGAGGTTGTTTAGTTTGATTTTTACAGCGTCGTACATGGTTCTTTTAGCCAATCTTTTAAGATAATAGAAAGTAACGATTATAGAGATGTTCGTTTCGGTTTACTTCAATTCTTTTGGGATTCTGAACTGTGTTTTCTATGGAAAGATAGAACTGGTAGTGTTTTACTGGGTTAAAAAAAATAGAAGCTTCGGAGCTAGAATTCAGGCGTAACATTTTTTGGTCGTCCAGACACCGAATAAAATTCGAGAAAAGAAAGGCCTGCTACGAAAGCAGACCTAACAACAGTCAACCTTTTTAGAACAATACAAATTCAAAAAAGACCTTAAATGAGACTGATCATTTCATCAATAGACTGCTTTAGCTCCTCTTCGGTATATCTGTTTGTTTGCATAGTTTCGTTTTCAGGATGGTGTATATGATTCCGAATAAACGACTGTAAGGTTGATGGTTTTGGCTGCTGTGGAACTCCACTTCTTTCTTGTGTCCACATTTTATTAAATTCAAAATTTCGAGATCTTAGAAAACTCTCAACTTGAGAAATGTTGGTTAAACTATTTTTTTCTTGTAAAAATCCATAAAGTTCATTATGCAAGTCAACAGTTGGCAAGTTATATGCCCTATAGCTAATTTCTCCCCAAGAGGGACTCCATGGAAACATAGGGGATGTGCTAGCTTTGGAAATAATATTTTTATTATTTTCCTTTTTAAAAATGAAAAGACCTGTGTTTTTTAATTTTTGAGACGAAAGCATGAATGGAGAGTGTGTTGTAACGAAAACCTGCTTGGTCTTCGATATAACCATTAACGCGTCTAACAGTTTTTTCTGCCCCGTAGGATGCATGCATATCTCAGGCTCATCTATAAATAAATAAAAGGGTTTAGAAACTGCTGAATTTTCTACAGTTGATGTTATTTCAGCATATACTTGTAGCAAAGATAGAGCCACAGCTCTCTGCATCCCATGCCCCTTTTCACTCATAGGAACAGAGACTCCATCATCAATGATAATACTAGCTGTTTTAAAGAAATTCTCTATTTGTAATTCCTCAAAAGAAAATGAGATGTTGGCTGTCCCAAACTGAGATGAGAAAACACCTTGGATCATGTTTTCTATTTCAGCTATTTTAGTTCTTAGTTCTGACTCTGGATTGTTAAAAAGACTGTGATAGCTACTTTGGAATGATTGGTATTCAGGTGTATTTGTGTGCCCAAGTGCTATTTCTTTTAGAAGGGAGCCGCAAATGGTTGAAGCACCGAACTTAGATTCATTACTAGGGTTTGTGTCAGCCCATATAAAATTATTGTCATATAGTTTTTTAAATGGAGCATCTATACCTGATGGATTAGAGTAATTTTCTATATTATTATCCCAGAAATTTATTTTTTTAATATTGTCTGGAAGGTTTTCATCCCACGAGCGCTTAACTTTGAAAAACTGTCCCTCATCATTTTCATATACAGCATTCAAAAATGAAGTGCGTTTGTTTGGTTGTGCATGAGCATTGAAAGAGTCTGCAATGTTACCAGTATAACTAACCTCAATTGAAAAATTATTTAAAGCGACTGTAGAGTCAGATTTATTAATGAGTGATGCTGGATCTTTCTTTGTACCGTCTTTTATGAAGTCGAGAGCTTCAAAAACGGTAGACTTACCAGAATTATTCTCACCAACAAAAAGATTAAGACCACTACCTTCGTTAATTCCATCTGGGGTGTTGAAAGTTAAGTCATTGATTCCATAAAAACCTTTGAAATTTTCAATAATTATTGATTTTATAAACATAGCTAATCCTTTATTTTTGATTTCCTTATGAAATATAAGCCTCTGGATAACTCTTAAAAAGGCACGCACAACTCTTTACTAAGTAGTAAAGCGGGAATTCATACAATAAGTGCGACACTCATGGATAAGTTGGGGTGGGTGGCCAACCATTGATATTTGAATTCGCGTAGAGTTTCACTTATAGTAGATATTTAAAATTTGTTTGACTACTTATGGAGATATTGTAGAACGATAAAAACAGATTTAAAGCTCAATGTATCTTTGCGCGATAAATGAAACGGACTTTACATACTCCTGATGACTTTTACAGAACAGCTAAAGCTGCGAGTGATGACAATGAGATGCGTATGTCATCAGTTCATCGAAAATACCAAGCTTCAAGCTCACTTGTTAGTCTAGGCGAGCATCAAGGAAAAAACTAATCAAAGGCTAGGGTAGTGGTTTAAAGGAACATGAGGCGATGAGATTAATGTGATCTTAAGTACCTGCGGTCAGAGCCTGCGTAAGCTACTAAAGTGGCTTTATTGCGCCCTATATTTTGGGGCTTTTTTAGAGCGAGTATGGCTGAAAATAACATTTCTAATGGAAGAGCCCAAAAATAACATGGCGTTTATTATCTGAAACGCCATTATTCAGGGACGACGATCTTACTAATGTAGTAAATTATGGATTAGTTGATGTATGGAAAAATCGTTTAACTTGGATATCAAATAGTAATGATGCAGATTATTATGATTGCACCATTTGTTTCGTAAATCGACGCTAGAACGTAGGTGCGGCCGTTACATCAAGACTTGCCTACTCACCGCAATGTTGTCACAATCATAATATTGTGCTATTAACGTTCAAAACGTGTACCTTTTCCACACATATGCTACAAGGAGTAATTAAATGGATGATTGGATTAATGTATTTTTCATATTGGTAATTGTTCTAATTCCAATGATGCTGTTGGTATCAAAATTATATAAAAAAGAGGGGGAAGAGACACTATCTATTACAAAATACTATGGAGGCATAATGGCATTGATAGCCTCAATATGTATTGCTACATTTTCTATTGCACTCAGGACAATTCCGATTTGGGGTGGGGCTATGATATTATATTGGATTTTTAGCTAAAGGCCAAAGGTGAGGCGATTATTATGTTTACAACATTTAAAGCATCTAGAAATATCGATAAAGCTTCGAAAATTATATCCCCTTTAAATTCGTCTTCAACCGAAGAAATAATAGAGACTAATGACCTTGTTAGAACAATTGTAATGGAGTATTTAAGCGCTGAAGAAATAGCTAATACTTCTCCTGAGTCTTTATCTGCATTTTATTATGGTTTAATGGTAATGAATCGTTTGCCTTTAGAACCAATCTATGCAAAATCTTTATTTCAGTCCTTTAACGAAATGAAAGCTCGAAACGTAACACATCCACTCACTGTCAAAAAAAAGCTAGACATTATTAGTAAAGATGTAGAAAACGCCATTAATGACGCAGTCGAACTAGATAATATCGATTGGCATAATATATAGAGCGCGAATTCAACTCCGAAGTACACCACTCCCTAAATTAAGCTGCACTTCGTAGTTCATCGAACACCACAGCAGGTTGTCTATAGCCAAGGCACTTTCTTGGTCTAAGGTTTAGTGGCCTTTGCACCTTTGCACCTTTGCACCTTTGCACCTTTGCAATCTCTTCATCGGTCACGGCTCTGAGATTCGTTCCCTTAGGGATATATTGCCTCAGCAGGCCGTTAAAGTTTTCATTTAAACCACGCTCCCAAGAGGCGTAGGGATTAGCAAAATATACATCAACCTTGAGCTTCTGGGCGATACTTTCGTGATCATAGAACTCTGTTCCATTATCTGCGGTTATCGTATGTACGTGGCGACGATAGTGCCACAGCATAGCTCCAACAGCTCGGCAGACGTCTTCAGTACTTTTCTTAGGCACTCTACGGATTAGCTTGTACAGTTTCCACCTTGACGCTTGTCTCTTTGCACATAACCATAAATACATTCGTGACTGACAGGTAAGCCTATTAGGTCGCTTACGCCTGATATTTGGTCAGGGCTCCATTTTAGCGATAGACCATACTCAACATAGTCGATGGTTTTCTGTGAAATCTGGCTTTTAGCAGCAGAATGTCGTCTATGTTGAGCTCGCCGCTGCGCAATATTTGGTTCGTAAGTGCCATTGATAGTATGGCGCTTTAACTCTCGACTGATACTGGAATGACTTACGTTAAGTCGTCTACTAATCTCTCTGTAACTTAAATGTTGGCTCAGATAGACTTGAATCTGGTATCGTTGTCCTTCGATCAACTGCTTATAGCTCATGGTAATACTCTAATTGTTTGGCGACGTTAGAAAACTACCTATGGGCAGTTGATCTCTCGCCACCTACTCAACCATGAGTGGTGCACTAATTATCTGAATTTGCGGTGCAATATTCTACAAAAACACCTCTCTTATCTACAAATGCATACTTAAGAGTAGGTTGGCATCTGAGCACTACTCAAATGATAAGAAAATAACGATGAGAGGCACTAGATGTGGATGCAAGTAAAGTGTATGTTTACAAATTTTAGTCTGCCCCTCGGCAGAAGCACTTAAAAGTAAGCTTGTTTACAATATTCTGTAAACAAACGTTTTAAATTATATTAATCCTATATTTTTCAGCACTTTAACTCACTCACTCACACGCTTGTTAACAATATTTTTCCGATAATTGTTATGTCATGTACGAGACAATGGCGGTGTATCCGTTGAGCTGGATCTTCTACGTGGTGTTTATCTTTTTGACGGCGTTTGTCTTCTTGAACATGATGGTGGGTGTGGTGCTGGATGTGATGACAAGAGAAACGGCCGAAAAAGAACACGATGCTCAAGAAAATAACCATCAAGCCTTGGTGACTCAGATCAGCGAACTGCAGCAGCAAGTTGCGCGCCTAGCTGACAAGATAGACGCGCAACACAAAGAAAAAGACTAATTCAGAGCGGTGTTTAAACGATGTTTTGCTTACTGGTTCTACGTGCCAGTAAGCGTCCACCTAGGGTGTTTAGCACCAGCCCTAACAAGACGAATAGAATGCCGACCCATTGCAGCGGGCTGACATATTCTGATAGTAAAATCGCCGCCGTGGTGAGGCCAACGACAGGTACGCCGAGTGTGAGCGGTGCAATGGTAGCCGCAGGGTAGCGCGACATCAGATAGCTCCACAATCCATAACCAGCCACAGTGGCAAACATGGATAAGTAAGCGAGGGTGGCTATGGTGCCCCAGCTGATGGCGTACAAACTTTGTAGCATGACATCTGGCCCATCGATAAACCAAGAAGCAACAAAGAAAGGCAGTGGAGGTATCCAGCAACTCCAAATCACCAAATTAACGTTGGCGTGATAGCCTTTTTTACTGATGACCTTGGTGCTGATATTACCGAGTGCCCAGCAAGTAGCGGCCACCAAGGTTAAGCCAAAGCCAATCAGGGTCATACTGGAGTTATCATTCTCAAGAGCAATGGTGGCTAATCCACCGGCGGCAATGGCGATGGCAATAAGCTGATAAGGGCGAACTCCCTCTTTTAAAAACACAACTGCAAATAATAGGGTAAAAATTGCCTGAGATTGCAAAACAAGAGAGGCTAATCCCGCTGGCATTCCGAATTGCATCGCACTAAACAAAAAGGCAAATTGGCCAAAGCTGATAGGTAGGGCGTATAAAAACCACCATTTAATCGGGGTTTTTGGCCGCTTGAAAAACAGTGAGCCAATGACCGCCACCATTAAGAAGCGCAAACCGCCCAACATCATGGGTGGTAGAGCATCTAACCCCCAACGAATGACAACGAAATTCAGCCCCCATGCAATAATAATGGCGAGCGCGATCAACATATCCCTACGGGTCATTTCATATTCCTTGGCGTTAAGGTGGCTAGATTGGCTAGCTTACGTTGTTTACCAACAAGCGCCAATGTGCAGATGAGCAAAGAATCAAAGATACAGGCGAGATGATAAACAGAAAAAAGGGCTACTTATCAGTAAGCCCTTGTATTCATTGTTTATATTCTCTGATCACATCGAACGAAATTAAACTGTGACCGCATCCAACGCTTGGCTGATATCGGCAATAATGTCTTCAATGTTTTCAATACCAACCGAGATGCGAATTAAGTCGGTGCTGACACCGGCTTTGGCTAACTCTTCTTCATTTAATTGGCGGTGTGTTGTCGTGGCTGGATGACACGCAAGGGATTTCGCATCGCCAATGTTGACTAAGCGCAACACCATTTTTAAGGCATCGATGAACTGTGTGCCTGCGACTAAACCACCTTTTACGCCGAAGCTTAATACGCCAGATGCTTTACCGCTGGTGATACGCTTGCTTAGGGCATTGTATGGGCTGTCTGGAAGCGCGGCGTAATTGACCCAGTTTACCTTCTCGTGGCTCTGTAAATAGGCGGCCAATTTTTCAGCATTAGAGCAATGACGCTCCATACGTAAGCCCAATGTTTCTAGACCTTGCATGATTAAGAAGGCGCTGTGTGGAGACAGAGCAGAGCCGGTGTTACGCAGTGGTACCACTCGACAGCGACCTATGTACGCCGCGGCGCCTAATGCTTCGGTGTAAACCACGTTGTGGTATGAAGGATCTGGCTCGTTCATCATTGGGAAGCGTTTTTTGTTAGCGACCCAATCAAATTTACCAGAGTCGACAATCATGCCGCCGACGGTAGTACCGTGACCTGCAATGTATTTGGTTAGGGAATGCACCACAATGTGAGCGCCTAACTCGAAAGGACGACACAAAAATGGCGTCGCCACCGTGTTATCCACAATCAGTGGAATGCCGTGTTTGTTGGCGATGGCTGCCAGCGCTTCGATGTCGACAATATTGCCCGCTGGGTTGCCAATGGACTCACAAAAGATAGCGCGAGTATTGTCATCGATGGCGGCTTCAAATCCAGCAAAATCATCCGCAGAAATCATGCGTGCTTCAATACCGCGACGCGGGAAGCTATGGGCAAATAAATTATAAGTGCCGCCGTAAAGCTGACTGGTGCTAATGATGTTAGAGCCTACTTCACAAATACACTCAATCGCATAGGTAATCGCTGACATACCAGAAGCGACTGCTAAACCTGCAATACCACCTTCCATCGCCGATACGCGCTGTTCTAATACATCGGTGGTTGGATTCATGATGCGGGTGTAAATGTTGCCCGCTACTTTTAGGTCAAAAAGATCTGCTCCATGCTGTGTATCGTCAAAGGTGTAAGACGTTGTCTGGTAAATGGGAACAGCGGCGGCTTTGGTGGTTTCTTCAGAGGTATAACCATGATGAAGCGCAAGAGATTCTAATTTCATTGTAAGCAATCCTAGTCTTATTATTGAAGGGGTCTAACGACACCATATTAACGCGCGATGGTGGCGAGGAAAAACAAATATTGCTCATGGTATGTGGCCTTCTATTCAAATGAGAGTATTCAAACGAAGCATGTCAACAAGAGCGCATAGAGGGGAGCAATGCCGATAGCGAGCGTCACCAAAGCGGCTTAGCAGTATGACTGGCATTGCTCACAGGGAAAGTGGTTAGCTTTGAGGCAGAAGCGTCGCGTCAAAGGACTCGTAATTCTCCAAAACGCCAAACCAAAAAGAGGAACTGATCATCTTAAATTGGCGTTCAAGCGGCCCGCTAGCAAGTGTTTCTATTTGCCAAAGAATGCCAGAAGCTTGTGGAAAATCATCGCCATTGAGTTGTTCTTCATAAAGGCGTTGCATTAAGCCATTTTCATCCAGTCCGCATGATAATAAACGCACTAAGTTGGCGGCGAGATCACTATCAAGTTGTTCAAGGTCGACGGCATTTTTAGCATGGACAGTGATGGTGAAATCGACACCAGTCGGTTGTGCAAAGGTGCCATTAAACGCGCTACGTAATAAGCCATAAGCATTAAAAAAGCGTTCATGAAATTGGCAGTCTGAGTATTCTTCCCACAATCTATCATCGGCCATTTCATGGCTCAGCTGATCGATTTTACCGGCGGTTACATCGTCAGAAAAAAGTGACGTTAACACAACATTGGCTGCGTCGGCGTGAGGTAAATCGCTTAAAGACATCAGACACATGTCTTTAAGATCGGCATCGGTTAACTCTTCTAAGCCATCGTCCAATTCCATTAGCGTCATAAGTGTGAGGTATTGTGAACGACTCCAAGCATTGGGAATGGCTGAAATTTTGTGAAATGAATTTAGTTCAATAGAGAATTTTGCAGACATGAGTGCCTCCAATAAAAAAGCCGCAGAAACGTGACTTTGTAGTAGCCAAGCTAAACCGTATTGACTTTTTATACAAGAAAGCTGAGCGAAAATGAAGAAAAAGGCGATGAAAAAAGCGGCCCGAAAGCCGCTTTTTTATTGATGCTCTATAACGTTAAATAAACAGCAGTACCGCTAAGTTCATCACTTGTGAAATGAGCAAAATACCGACAAAACCCGCGAGGTAGAGCAGGCAGAACCATTGCCAGGGTTTCAGTTTATCGGCTTTGGCTTTGAGTGTTTTCCACATATTAGTAACCCTCCTGATAATCTTCGACTTTGCCTGCAAAAACTCGATATCCCCATAGCGTATAGATGCAGATAACGGGGATAAAGATACACACACCAGGTAATAAGAACAGCAAGCTGGTGGTCGGCGATGCGGCTTCCCATAATGTTAATTGACGTGGGATCAAGTAAGGGAACACGCTGACGACTAAGCCGGCTAAACCTAATAAGAAAAGCAAAACGCCACACCAAAATGGACGCGACTCGTGACGGTGGCTGTGCAGATCTTTCCAAGACACAATCGCCGCAATCAGACACAAGATAGGCAAGGGCGCTAAGTACAAGAAGTGACTGCCTGAGAACCAGCGTAACTTGATGTCTGGCTGAGTTAACACCGTCCAGATACTGACGACAGCCATTGCAATCATCACGAGAACCAACAAGACTTTTGCTAGCTTCGCTGCGTGAGCTTGAATCACACCACGAGATTTCATAAACAAGTAACACGCCCCTAACATGGCATAGCCAGCCATCACCGCAAAACCGGTAAAGATGGTAAAAGGTGTGATCCAGTGCAAGCTAGAAATTGCCTCACTGCCAACCGGAATCCCTTGTACAATCGTGCCCAACACCAAGCCTTGGCAGAATGCTGCGACGGCAGAGCCTGCGCTGAACGCAAAGTCCCAGTAAGGACGTGAGCGATCAGACTTAAAGCGGTATTCAAAAGCGACACCGCGGAAGATCAAGGAAAACAGCATCAGCATTAGGGGAATGTATAAAATAGACAACAATCCCGCATACGCAGCAGGGAAGATGCCGTACAACAGAGCACCGCCCATGACGAGCCAAGTTTCATTACCATCCCAAACATGTGAAATAGACAGCATCAAATGATCGCGCTCCCCGGGTTTGTCAAACCAGGGGTATAAGATGCCAATGCCTAAATCAAAGCCATCAAGGCAGACATACATGAAGATGCAGAATCCCAGTACTAAGAAATAAAATAAAGGTAAATCCATTACTTCTCTCCCTCGTGATCTTCATGTTTCAAGTTTTTTACCCATGCCAAGGCATAGCCAGGCGCGTTCATACCGATAAGGTGTTTTTCCAATGTGGCCATTTTAGGCGGCCCTTTGCGAATCAATTTGCGCATAAAGTAGAGATACACAAGCGACAGTAGGAAGTAGATAACCACAAACATGGTCAACGAAAACAGCACGCGTTCTGAAGGCAATGGTGATACCACATCTGAAGTGCGAACCAAATTGTAAATAACCCAAGGTTGGCGACCTGTTTCTGCCACATACCAACCGGCAAGCGTTGCGACCACACCCATAGGTGTAAAGAAAGTCACCGCACGTAAGAACCATTTATTCTCATACAATCTGCCTTTGCGGCGTAAGACCAAGGCGGCCAGAGCGATGGCGACCATCCCCATACCAAGACCAACCATCACGCGGAACGACCAGAATACCAAGGGCACATAAGGACGATCTTCTTTTGGAAAGGCTTTTAAACCGGTAACCGAGCCGTCCAGTGTGTGAGTCAGTATTAGGCTGCCAAGATTCGGAATACCCAGTTGGTAATCGTTTTCTTCGGTTTGCATGTTTGGCATTGCGAATAGCAGTAGTGGCACTTCGCTTTCTTGCGCTTCCCAGATACCTTCCATCGCCGCTAATTTCGCTGGTTGATGTTCTTTTACTTCTAGGCCAGATTCATCGCCGACTTTGACTTGTAAAATAGTCAGCACCAACAACAGCCACATGGTCATGGAAAGCCCTTTTTTAGAGAAGTTCACATGACGCTTTTTCAATAAGTAGAACGCACTAACACCAGCGACCAATAACGACGCGGAGATCAGCGAAGCCAGTAACATGTGTGTCAGGCGAATAGGGAAAGAGGGGTTAAAGATCACCTGCATCCAACTTTCTACATGGAAAACGCCATCGATAATTTTATAGCCCTGTGGCGTTTGCATCCATGAGTTAGCCGCCATGATCCAAGTCGATGAAATCCAAGTGCCAATCGCTACAACCAGTGTTGAAATAAAATGGACTTTTCGACCGACTCGTTGCCAACCAAACAACATGACACCCAAGAAGCCAGCTTCAAGAAAGAAGGCTGTCAGTACTTCGTACGCCAGTAATGGCCCAAGTACGGGTCCCGCAATTTCTGAAAATTTGGAAAAGTTAGTACCAAACTCGTAAGACATAACGATCCCACCGACCACACCCATACCAAAGGTGATAGCAAACGGTTTGATCCAAAATTTAGCTAGCTGCAAATAACGTGGGTCATTTGTTTTCAGCCAGAGCGCTTCCCAAAGGGCAATCAAGGTTGCCAAACCAATCGTGATGGTTGGGAAAATAATATGAAAGCTGACGGTAAAAGCGAATTGAATACGCGATAGCATCGCCGAGTCAAAATGTTCCATAGTGATACCTAAGTAAAGCAAAAGACGAAATGGAATAGGGCCAATATATCGCGCGCTATTCCTAGCCTAAGAGTGTTCTAAATCAAGACTTCTTGAGAAACAGTTGTTTAATGGCAAGGGGAGAGATGGCTAGGCAAAAGATGCTGGCTAGCGTCATGATTTCAGTCATAAAAGAAGCAGTATTCATGGTAAGTACCTTGTTAGTTGCATGGGTATTGATGTAAATCAATTTATCTATTGCTAAGCAAAACAGAGGCCAGCTTTTAAAATATTATATCCCATTGATTTTTAAGGGATTAAAATTAATTTTTGTATTGAGTGTAAACAAGGTTTACGATTACATCATTATTTTGGTGTAAACGAGGTTTACAGTTTGACGATTTCTCTGATGTTCGAAGTGTCTATGCTGATTTCCAGCGTATGTGGCTTACTGGTGGCGGCATGGTTGCTTTGGCGTGCGCAAAATCAAGGCGAGCTACAGGCATTGGCTGGCTTTGCCATTATGATGGCGATTTGGTGTTTTGGTCATGTGGCGCTTTTTCAAGATTATGAACAAGTGGGCGTCCACATCATTTTGGCGAACCCTTTAATGCCGACTTTTTTCCTGCATTTTGCGATTCGATTTGTCTACTCTGGCTCGGTAAAAGACGTTTGGCTGAGACGCTTGGCTAAAAACCTGCCTTGGTTCTATTTAACTAGTATCGCAGTGGTACTCCAGAGCTGGTGGGTGGATGCTGGTGCGGCAAGCCAAACACTCGATACGCGCTCTTTCTTTGTGTTTACCAATGCGGGTGCGTTTAATCTGGTGTACACCATCTTGATGGGCATGCTCGCCCATGGGGTATTGTTGTTTGGTTGGTATCGTCATACAGGCAACAAAAAACGCTCTATCTTGGCCATGTTTGGCGTCGGTGCATGGGGGTTATTACTGGCCACCAGTTTTGTATTTCCTTCCTTTGGTATCAGCTGGTTTCCTTATCCGATGCTGTTATTGCCCACTTATCTTCTGTTGTTGGTGTACGCCGTCGTGCGCTATCAGATCTTGTCGGTGAATGCGTTTGCCAATCGCGCTTTGCTTTGGCTGGCGATGATGATGGTGATCTTGTGTTTGATTTCTGTGATCAGTGTGGTTTCAGGGCGGGTGGGATTGCAGGCATTGGCGAACGTGCCCAGTTGGCAGTTATGGCTCTATTCGCTGCTTACCTTAGTGGTGTCAGCGTTAATCTACCAACCGCTTAATCGGCTTATTTCGCGCCTTATTTACCCCGGAGCAGTATTAAACGAACAGGTGTTAGATACTTGGTCGACACAGTTAAAAGAAGCCCATGACTGGGCCAGTTTGATTTCTGTTGGTGAACACCTACTCTCTTCACAGATACGACAAAACATACGTATAGATGTGCAAAATCATCATAAAGACAACTTGAAAGAAGAGCGTGCCTTGGCACTTATTGTGAACCGTACTGATCAAGGTTGGCATTCTGTTTTGGTTGGCTGGAACGATGCCAGCCCGGGAATGCGCCTAACCGCTGAAGTATTCGGCTCCTTGTTTTCCACCAGTTGTGGTTTGTTAGAACGTTCATTGGCGCTTGCCGTCGCTGAGCGCAAACGCTTAGACGAACAGCATCTGGTTGAATTGGGCAGTTTGTCGGCGGCAGTCGCTCATGAGTTACGTAACCCATTGAATATTATTTCGATGGCGGCTTACGATGCTCCTGTTGAAACACGTCAGCACATTCAAACCCAGCTCAAGCGAGCGGATCGCTTGGTGAGCGATATGTTGGTGTATTCTGGCGGATTGGCTCTGCACAAAACCAAGGTGCCTTTGCATGCGCTGGTGGCGAGTATTGTGGCGCAGTCACACCTTGGCGAGATTGAGTGCCAGTTGGACATAGACGACGCCATTGAGCTGCCAGCAGATTACCAAAGAGTGCAGCAGGTGTTTATTAACCTGATTGATAATGCGGTGGCATTTTTACGCAATCAGACACAGGGCAAGCTGGCGATACAGGCTTGGCAGAACGCTGATGCCGTGGTGATTCAGGTGCATAATAATGGCCCTGAGATCGACGTCGCGCTCACAGGTGAAGTGCTGTTTCAGCCGTTTGTGACGAAACGAGCGGGTGGTAGCGGCCTTGGTCTTGCCATTGTGCGACGTATATTAGATGCCCATCAAGGGCGGATTTTTCACCGCAGTGACGCCGGTTGGCCAGTGACCTTTGAGCTCTCTTTCCCTTTACCTCAGTCGACTTCTGACGACGCAACAGTATCTGGCACCGCGCCAGTGATAGGCCATTAAATGACGCAAAATAAAATTCTATTAGTCGACGACGAACCCGCCTTTCGTGAGTTAGCGAGCCGCTGGCTAGCGGGCCAAGATTATCAAGTAAGAACCGCAGGCAGCCTAGAAGAAGCGCGTCAGGCGATGGTTGGATTTGACGCCGATTTAGTGCTGCTTGATTTGTCGATGCCACCGCATTTCGACCCACAAGTTACGCTGGAATCCATGGCAGAATTTGAGGGGCGTCCGGTGATTATTATTACCGGACATGCAGATCGAGATTTGGCGCTAAAAGCGGTGTCGTTAGGCGCATGGGATTTTATCGCCAAACCCATCGATCCAGAAATGCTGGCGGTGGTGGTGCGCCGCGCGATCACTAAAACCACCTTAGAGCGCGAGCTTAATCAGCTCAAAAAAGCCAGCCAGCCTAGCCAAGGTGCCGCCGCTTATATTGGTCATTCCTCAAGCGCGCAAAAAGTCCGCGCCTTGATCGAGCGAATTGCCCCGACCGATGTACGAGTGCTGGTCACTGGACCATCAGGCACAGGGAAAGAAGTCATCTCGCGAACGCTGCATGAGCTGAGTCATCGCGCACGAGAAGCGTTTATTTCAGTCCATTGCGGCGCGATTCCAGACGAACTGCTGGAAAGCGAACTGTTTGGCTATGTAAAAGGCGCGTTTACGGGGGCAGAGAAAGACAAAGAAGGCTTATTAAGCTTGGCCAATGGTGGCACGTTATTCTTGGACGAAATCGGCGAAATGCCACTGACCATGCAGGTAAAAATGCTACGCGTGCTACAAGAAGGCACCTTCTTTCCTGTCGGCGGACGTGAGCAAAAACACATTGATGTGCGCGTTATCTCGGCGACCAACGCCGACCTTGTGGAAAAAGTACGCGATGGCAGCTTCCGCGAAGACTTGTACTACCGAATCAAGGGCATCAACATCGAAACCCAGTCCCTCGCCGAACGTCTAGAAGACGTGCCAGTCTTACTGCAAGCCTTCCTTGCCAATCTCAGAGAGAAGCAAGATAAAACCCTGCAGTTAAGCGCAGAAGCCATGCAATGGTTCCGCCAACAATATTGGCCTGGCAACGTACGAGAGCTGAAAAATGCCTTAGAAAGCGTTGCCTCGATTTGCCCAGAAGGGCACATCACCATGGACGATATCCACCTGTTATACCCCTCAAACGAGGTACCGCGAGTTCCAACGCAAATGCTAGAACCCGACAGTGATGCCACATTAGATGAACAAGTACGAGCACTGGAAATACGCCTAATCAAAAAAGCACTCACCACAACCCAAGACAACCGCACCCAAGCCGCAAAACAACTCGGGTTATCACGCCAAGGCTTGATTAAGAAAATTGAAAGGTATGGGTTGTGAGAGGGTAGAAATTAGATTCTCATGAATACTTTTTGAAGCTTTCAATAATAGGCGTGTAAAAAGTATCCTGTTGTTTTTTTACTGCGGAGAAATGATATGTATCCATAAGTAGGATTTGTTTGCTACCACAGGTTAATTTAAAACAGGATACATCACTGCCATACTCAAGTACTTCAAGTTCACCTAGATTTGCTAACCTACCTTCGAGGTTCATTGTTATGATGACATCGGGATTGATTATTTCAATTTCTTTGTTAAAGAAATTTATATCTTCATCTTTAAACTCATCAGTAAAGCTATCGATCAATTCCCAATCAGCTTTCCAAGATTCAGAATCATTGCTTAACTTTGATAAATTCATAAACGCAAAGCTAACGCCGTTTTCTTCCGCAAAAGATTGTGAAATTGATTCTGCAGATGGGATCTCTTCCCAAGGGCAAGAGCCATTATTCAAACCATAAGATACTTTTAATTTCAGAGCATGAAATTGCGACTGATTTAAGCTTTTTTTGCCTATGTTTTCACCGCTTTTGTATAGCCAGTGCAGCATGTCCAAATAGTGATCACCGGTTAGCCCTAATGATTCACGGCCAATAAATAGTACTTTGACTTTCTGTTTGCTGAAAAAAGGATAAAATCCATCAAAAACAAGATCTTCTGAGCTTTTTTCTTTGATGAATTTTTTGTTTTTTGCGGATGCATACCATTGCTTAAATAAAGTGTTGAGTTCATCAAGTTGGCTTTTTTCACATGTAGGAAAGTTTAATTTTGTGGGATTCATTTTTTAGTCCTTTTACTTTTAATTATATGAATGTAATTTTCACTATAGGTGGTTCTGTCACAGAAGGGTTGGAAGGCGGTTCTAGGGCGGATAGAACGCAAAATGATTTTCAAGCTATGGAAGTTAGTGATGGCTTTCTTTTATTTCTTGAATCGCGTCATTCAGGCGTTTTTCATTTTCCTCACTAGCCATTAGGTGAAGGGTTTCTTTATAAGCTTGGTAATCTTCAAAACCAATTAATACCGCTGTTTTACCTTCTGGGCGAGTAATGAAGACAGTTTTGTGTTCTTCGTTTACCTTGTCCAATACGATATCTAAATTTGCGCTAAGTTCTTCTTCACTGATGACATTCATAGCAATCTCCCTTTCTGCTTTATCCATGCAATTTCTTCAAACTGTATTTTCACTATCATGTCTTCAAACTACGCTTTCTTAAAGGGTTTTACAATTGCCTCTTTAATCTAGCCAACGAAGCATAAACACAGTTCAGCGACTTCTCGCGCTGGCGCGTGGAGCGAACGTGTTTTGTTTCTTTTGCACCTGAAAAACGAAACTACAGAAGGTTGCTTGCTAATTTACTGTTCAACTATCTAAGTTTATGGGTTTAGTTTATTATGGTGTTAAATTAACCGTTAATTTAACACCATAATAAATAGTTAATTATTTGATTTTAAAAGTAAATAAACCATCAAAAGAACCGTTAAAAATGATTAGTGTGACGCCTTTTATTCAACCAGAACAGGCTTCTGGAGACATTCGAGATATGGCCGTGGAGGTTTACAAACAATCCGCGAGTTTGTCGGCGTCTGTGCGTCCAAATCTTAAGCCTGCGGTTGAGCATTTACTGAGGTTCGTGAACAGCTATTACAGCAACAGAATAGAAGGCAACAGCACAGAACCTGCGGATATTATTCACGCGGAAGGCATCGTACTAACCGATTCTGTAAAGCGTAATGACTTGCTAGAAATAGACGCGCATTTGGCTGCACAAAATGCTTTGCTCAAAGGCAGTGTCAGTCCAGCGCAGCTGACAGATGAGGCATTCTTATGCTCTATACATGAACATTTTTTCAAAGATTTACCAGAGTCCGTGCGCACGCATGTTCGAGAATCCACAGGTGAAATCTATCTTGTAGAAGCCGGAAAATTACGAACTACGCAAGTGCAAATTGGGAAACATCTACCGCCACATCAAGATGAGTTAAATGGCTATTTAAACTGGTTTCATAGCTCATATCGATTAGATCGGTTGTTTGGTGAAACTCGTCTTTTGGCTGCCTCGGCTGCGCATCATCGCTTTGCTTGGATTCATCCGTTTTTGGATGGAAATGGCCGAGTAGGGCGTTTGTTTACGGACAGCTATATGCGTGGTGCGGGTGTTGATGGTTATGGTTTGTGGACATTGAGTCGAGGTTTCGCACGCACAATTGACGAATATAAGCTTCGTTTGGCTGGTGCCGACATGGTTCGACAAGGCAGTACTGACGGACGTGGAATTTTGTCAAATAGAGGGCTTGAGGCTTTCCAACGTTATTTCTTTGAAACGTGTCTTGATCAAATTCAGTACCTTGCTGGTGTTTTAGATATTCCGTCTTTTGATATGAGATTAAAGCAATACACGGATCAACGAGTTTCTGGTGTGGCACTAAGCCCGAAAGGTGAAACACTTAAGAAATGGCGCCCAGAAACCGTTTTGTTACTGAAAGCGGTTATGACTGATTCCAAGGTGATGCGGACTGATGTGCCACAAATTACAGGCCTAGGAGACACCAATTCGCGTGCCGTTGTGAAACAGCTTATAGAAGAAGGTTGGATTCGTGGAGAAACGAAAACAGCACTGAAAATTAATCAAATCCCGTTTGATGCTATATCTTTTCTCTTCCCGCATCTTTGGTAATTACTTACTTTTTAATTAATAGCTTCACCTCAATTCATCATAAAAAGAACCAACAGGTTAAGCGACTCTTCGCGCCTGTGCGTGGAGCGTACCTGTTGGTTCTTTTGAGCGGCCTAAAATAAGCTACGGAGTTTTTAAAACGCCTAAAAAGAGAAGCCGCAACTAGCTAATGGCTTTCGTCCCAGCCACGGTGCAGTTGATTTCGCCGTCTTGTACGCGAACCTTGATAGCATCCCCTTTCTTTATATCCTTGATCGAGCGAATCACTTGCTTGTCTTGGCTGGCGATGGCGTAACCACGAGACAAGGTATTCAGCGGGCTGACGAGGTTGAGCTTGTCGATGAGGCGGGCAAAGCTGGTTTGTTTGCTGGTTAGGGCATTATTTAGCGCCAACGCCAGTCGAGCATCTATGTCGCGAAGCTTGTCGCGGTTTTGTTCGATGCGTCGTACAGGTGTGTTCTTTTGCAGCCTGTGTTCAAGGTTCTGTGTTTTGACTTTGTGTTCTTGGATTTGGCGCTCAAGGCTTTGTTGTAAGCGGCGCTTGAGTTGATCTAGCTGGTTTTGTTGTTGATCAATGCGTTCCTTCGGATGGCGAATGCGTTTGATCATGAAGTCTAATTGCTGCTGGCTTTGCTCTAAAATGCGCGACATGCGTCGGGTCAGCTGACTTTCTTGCTGCGCAATTTGACGAATCAGTTGTGCTTTATCGGGACTTAACAACTCCGCCGCAGCGGTGGGTGTGGCCGCACGTACATCGGCGACAAAGTCGGAGATAGTAAAGTCGGTTTCATGGCCCACCGCTGAGACAATCGGCGTGCTGGCGTGAAAAATGGCGCGGGCTAGGGTTTCGTCGTTAAAACTCCACAAGTCTTCTAACGAGCCGCCGCCACGGCCAATAACGATGGCATCGAAGTAACCGCTTTCATCTGCACGGGTTAATTGTTTGAGAATGTTTTTCGCCGCATCCTTGCCTTGAACTAATGACGGTAGAATAGTTAATTCTGTCAGCGGGAAGCGCCGACGAAAGGCGATGATCATATCGCGTACCGCCGCGCCAACCGATGAGGTAATGATCGCCACGCGTTCTGGCTGTGTTGGCAGTGGCTTTTTGTGTTCTGTTGCAAACAGGCCTTCTGCTTGCAGTGCGTTTTTTAATCGTTCAAATGCTTGTTGAAGTGCGCCTTCTCCGGCGGATTCCATGCCTTCTACGCTGAGTTGGCAATCGCCGCGTGGGCCATAAAAGGTGACGCGGGCGCGCAAGCGAACTTTATCGCCATCTTTGGGCTGAAAGCGTACCGCGTTATTTTTACCTTTGAACATGGCGCAGCGGATTTGTGCGCGGTCGTCTTTGAGCGAAAAATACCAATGCCCAGAGCCAGGTTTGGCCAAATTGGAGATTTCACCTTCGACTAAAATCCACGGTAGACTGGCTTCAAGGAGTTGTTGAATTTGTCGATTTAGTTGCGAGACGGTAAATGCAGTTTCTTGTACTGGGCTAGTTGTAAGTTTTTTCATCAATCTCTCGTGGTTTTGATTTACCGAATGCGACTATTGGAGTAGAATTACTTGCCATCTTAACTCCCCTTGTTGGCATTGGAAACTCCCCATTATGTTACGAATCGTGCAAGAAGCTTTAACGTTTGATGACGTATTGCTCATCCCCGGCTATTCCGAAGTTCTTCCTAAGGATGTTAGCCTCAAAACGAAAATCACAAAAGACATTGAGTTGAACATTCCTCTGACGTCTTCTGCGATGGATACCGTTACCGAACACCGCATGGCGATTGCTTTGGCTCAAGAAGGGGGCATAGGCATTGTCCACAAAAACTTGACCATCGAAGAGCAAGCGCAAGAAGTGCGTCGTGTTAAAAAATTCGAAAGCGGTATCGTTCGAGACCTTGTTACGATCAGTCCTGAAGCCAGTGTTCATGAGCTGATGGCATTGACAGCGGAAAATAACATCTCAAGTGTTCCTGTTGTTCAAGGTACTGACCTAGTTGGTATCGTGACGAGCCGTGATGTTCGCTTCGTAAAAGATTTCGATAAGCAAGTAGCAGACATTATGACACCGAAAGAGCGCCTTGTTACTGCGCTTGAAGGTGCTTCTGCTGGTTCTATCCGTAAGTTACTCCATGAAAACCGCATCGAAAAAGTATTAATCGTTAACGATCAATTCGAATTGCGCGGCATGGTAACAGTGACCGATTTCAATAAAGCCACGACTTACCCGAATGCATGTAAAGATGCTGAAGGTCGTTTACGCGTAGGCGCAGCGGTTGGTACTGGTGCTGATACGGGTGATCGCGTTAAAGCATTGTCTGATGCTGGCGTTGATGTCATCGTTGTTGATACGGCACACGGTCATTCAAAAGGCGTTATCGATCGCGTTCGTTGGGTAAAAGAAAACTTCCCACACATTCAAGTAATCGGTGGCAACATTGCGACGGCAGAAGCCGCTATTGCTCTCGCTGATGCGGGTGCTGACGGTGTTAAGGTCGGTATTGGCCCAGGTTCTATCTGTACGACACGTATCGTTACTGGTGTGGGTGTTCCACAAATCAGTGCGGTTGCGAATGTAGCAGAAGCTATGTCTCCACGCGGCATTCCAGTTATTGCCGACGGTGGTGTTCGCTTCTCTGGTGACATCAGTAAAGCCATTGCAGCAGGCGCAAGCGTGATCATGGTTGGCGGCTTGTTGGCTGGTACGGATGAAGCACCAGGTGAAGTGGTCTTGTTCCAAGGTCGTTCTTATAAATCGTACCGTGGTATGGGCTCGTTAGGCGCGATGTCTCAAACTCAAGGTTCGAGCGATCGTTACTTCCAAGACTCAAGCAGTGTTGAGAAGTTGGTTCCAGAAGGCATTGAAGGCCGTGTGGCTTCCAAAGGACCAATGGCGTCAGTTATCCATCAGTTGATGGGCGGCGTGCGTTCTTCTATGGGTTACACAGGTTCTGCCGATATTGAGACGATGCGTACGAAAACACAGTTCTCAAAAATTACCGGTGCAGGTATACGTGAAAGCCACGTTCATGACGTGACTATCACCAAAGAAGCGCCAAATTACCACGCGGGTTAATCGCGGGTTAATTGTCAGCGAGATGGGGCGTATATTACGCCCCATCTTTATTTGATTGCTCTTACTATTATTCATTACTCTAGTGTCAAAAAGAGAAAGTCTTATTGAATTAGAGTGAAAGGACAGGCTAACAATGTCGCAAGATATCCACGCTCATAAAATACTTATTCTTGATTTTGGTTCACAGTACACGCAATTGATTGCGCGCCGCGTGCGTGAGATCGGTGTTTTCTGTGAAGTCCGTGCTTTTGATATGGACGATCAAGAAGTTATCGACTTCAATCCTAAAGGGATTATCCTTGCTGGTGGCCCTGAATCTGTTCCTGAGCCTGGTTCGCCACGCGCTCCTGAAGCGGTATTCACCTTGGGTGTGCCAGTTTTTGGTATTTGTTACGGCATGCAAACGATGGCAGAGCAATTGGGCGGTAAAGTCCAAGGTTCTGAGATTCGCGAATTCGGTTATGCTCAAATTCGTAAGCATGACGGTCCGTCACTGTTTGAAAA
The DNA here is from genome assembly GCF_004352835.1 of Marinomonas flavescens. Lineage (GTDB taxonomy): Bacteria > Pseudomonadota > Gammaproteobacteria > Pseudomonadales > Marinomonadaceae > Marinomonas > Marinomonas flavescens. The sequence continues at coordinate 54,617 of NZ_SJSB01000018.1, forward strand.
CATCCAAGATCACGTCGCTAACAATGGTGTTTCCATGTTGGACGTTTGGATGAGCCATGGCGATAAAGTGGTAGAGATGCCAAAAGATTTCGTTTTGATGGCATCGACTGATAGCTGCCCAATCGCGGCCATGGCGAACGAATCGAAAAAATTCTACGGTGTTCAATTCCACCCAGAAGTAACTCACACGCTACAAGGTGGTCAGATCCTTTCTCGTTTCATCGTAGATATTTGTGGTTGTGATACGTTATGGACACCAGCGAACATTGCGACTGACGCGATCGACAGAATGCGTGCGCAAGTTGGCGAGAAACAAGTTCTACTAGCGCTATCTGGCGGTGTAGATTCTTCTGTTGTTGCTGCGTTGTTGCATAAAGCGATCGGCGACCAATTGACGTGTGTGTTCGTAGACAACGGCTTGCTTCGTTTGAACGAAGGCGATCAAGTAATGAAGATGTTCGCGGACAACATGGGTGTAAAAGTCATCCGTGTTGATGCAGAAGATCTTTTCTTGGGTCGTCTGGCTGGCGAAGCTGATCCTGAGAAAAAACGTAAAATCATTGGTAACAGCTTCATCGAAATCTTTGATGAAGAGTCTTCAAAACTGAATAACATTGAGTTCCTTGCTCAAGGCACGATTTACCCAGACGTGATCGAATCTGCAGCGTCTAAAACCGGTAAAGCGCATGTTATCAAGTCTCACCACAACGTGGGTGGCTTGCCAGAAGACATGAAAATGCAATTGGTTGAACCGCTACGCGAATTGTTTAAAGACGAAGTACGTAAGCTAGGTGTTGCACTAGGTTTGCCACACGACATGGTTTACCGTCATCCGTTCCCAGGGCCAGGTCTTGGTGTTCGTATCTTGGGTGAAGTGAAAAAGGACTACGCCGACATTCTACGTCGTGCGGACGCGATCTTCATTGAAGAGCTTCGTCGCTCTGGTTGGTACGATAAAACAAGCCAAGCCTTTGCCGTCTTCTTGCCAGTGAAATCCGTTGGTGTAGTAGGCGACGGCCGTCGTTATGAATACGTGGTAGCACTTCGTGCGGTTGAAACCATCGACTTTATGACAGCGCGTTGGGCTCACCTTCCATACGAATTGTTGGAAACGGTATCTGGTCGCATCATCAATGAGATCGAACACATTTCCCGCGTGACTTACGATGTATCGTCTAAGCCACCTGCAACCATCGAATGGGAATGATTCAGCGTTAGGTAACCCCTTGCACTGAACAGCAATAAACACTCCAAAGCCCGCTTATCAGCGGGTTTTTTTGTATCTGATTACTCTCATCCATTCACGGTAGCATGGATGCAGGCAGTGCTCGATGAGGCGCCAGAAAGGGCGGATAAACCAAAACGGTGGTATTTGAACCGGACCAGGAAGAAGCCTGCGAGGCCACGCTGACTGGCAAGAGCGTGATCCAGAGAAACACACGTTTGATGTTGAGAGTTACGCCCAGGAGAAGAAAAGGGTGGTGGAATGCAAAAACAGCGAGCTTTGTGGAGTGGTGAATTATTGTTTTTTATATTTTTACACTTATTTGGTTGAAAAATGAGCTAATATAGCTTTGATAGTGTCAAAAAAAGTGTAAAATTCGTCCGAACGTACTTCTTAGGTACGACCAATTAATGCAAGTGGCTTATTTAGTTATGAAGAAGAGTTTAGAACGCGCACCTTTAGTGCAAACATTGATAGATCTTAGGTTTGCTGAATTACCTAGCATGAAGTCTATATCTTCAGAGTTACAAGATGAGTTACATCAACGCATGGTTGATGAAGGGTTCCCGGAAAAAATTGTTAGTGAAGCTCAGGTTATGGAGCTGCATTTCGATCAAGCGACAGAGCAAGTTAGGCATGTAAAAACATCTAATGAACGCTTATTGTTTCGTGCTGCGGGGGAGCAGCAGATAGTTGAGGTTTCAGGGAGTTCTATTATCTTGAAGACAACGGACTATCGCACTTTTGAAGAGTTCTACGGAACATTCAGGAAAATACTAAAAGCTTGCTTGGATGTATTTACGGGTCTAGATAAAACATTACTGAAAAGCGTGGGGCTCCGCTATGTGGATGTGATAGCACCAACGACAGATCTTCAACTCAGTGACTTTGTTAAAGAAAGTATTTTGCCGCCTGATTTCAATTCAAAATGGCGACATTTACAGGGCCATACACTCAAAGCCATGGAAGTAGCTGAGAAACAAGTTTTGGTTGTTAACTTTGAAGAATTGGCAGTGAAAGATCGCAAAGTTTATAAAGTTCTTCCTGATAACTTGATAGAGCCAGATTCAAAATGTGGTTTAATGATCCAAGGGCAAAAAGAATGGCTGGATTTAGGCTCAAAAACATATGGTATCCTAGACGTTGATCATACTCATACTTTTGTGGGTAGCCCGCAATTTAGTCAGGCCAGTATAGAAACAGCCACTTCTACTTTATATGAGCAAGCAAGTGAAGTTTTTTGGGGAGTAATTACCGACACTGCTAAAGAGCAGTGGGGTTATAAGGAGGTTTAAATCATGTTTTCATCAGCATCATCATCAATGGTATCGAATAGAGTTGCTGTTACTACTTTTGCTGTAGGGGCGGCGCTATTTAATACACATACACCTATTAATATTGATGACGTCATGTCTTCACAAAATGAAGTGGTTTACGCCACTAATCTAGTAGATGGCTATTGGTCATCTCATGGTGAGACATTTCAAGCAGTGAGTTTCGATGCTCAGGCTGAATTACGTGGTATGTCTGACATCATTAATGATGTGAAAATATTTCTTGGTCTTCCAAACAAGGATGTAGCGGAGATTCTTGGTGTTACTCGACAAACGTTGCATGCTTATAAAAGCGGGGCTGAGAATGATCATAAGATTAGCCAAAATACGCTTGATAGAGCATTCCTTGTAGATAGCCTAGTTGAGAAAGCGCGTGGTCTTTTTGAGCGTAGCCCGGGTGCAATGAGTAAGAACTTTATGTATGAGGGTAAGTCATTACTGAGCTTGTTAACTGAGAAAGATATAGACCAAGATAAATTTGTAAGTGTAGCAGGTAAGCTTGCGGACAAGATGCAAGGTCATTCTGCTCATCTGACACAGACACATGAAACAACTCTTTTCCAAATGACATCTTCTTCTTAGGATCCTTCAGTGACAGATGATCTATCTAACGGGCAAAAACTTTTCATAAACAAGGGGCTGAAACAAGCCTCTTGTTTTTTTGCGTCGGAAGTACCACAAGATGTACGTTTGCGATGGTCCGACTCTCTTGCAAAAAGTGGGCTTCGAAACGATACCAAAAAGCTTAAAGAGAGCGCTCTTTTCCTCGTAATCTCGCAAAACTGCGACATAGCTAGTCGCAATGACTCTATAGAAGACTCTGTAGAAATTGTAGTTTGCAAAAGCATTAAGTCTAGGGATGTTTACCCAGGAAATGCATTTGTCAAAAGTGTGCGTAAGCTGCAACTTCAGTACGGTGATAGTTGGTATGAAGCAAATAGCGATCTTATTCTCACCGTTAAGAAGAATGAGTTAGTAGACGCTCTTACTGATACAGCTATTTCTTATCTTACTGATGAATACACTCAAACTATTCCTCTTTGGCGTTCTAATCGATACATGAGAACGGCCTTACCTGATGCTTTTAATGAAGTGTTTTTTCCTGTTTTTGATGATCATGTAGAAAGGATCGAAGCGGCTGCTCAAGCTGATCAAGAAGAGCCTTTTGCAAGTTACATAAGAGCAATCTACATTTGGTTAGACTCTTTTGAAGAGCAAGATGTGTACTCCTTCGATTTGTTTGCTTTGCTAAAAGACTCGGTTTGTGATAAACAGTCTTCGACTATCCAAGAGCAAGTAGAAGCGCTTGCTGAAGCATTGAGTGGAGCGGCTGGGTATGATGATCAAAGTGAAATATACGCTGATAGGGAAAGTAATACTCAAGTATCTTATTTGAATAAGTTTGTTCGGCTTAACTTGGATCACCAATCACTCGCTAGTGGTGATGCTGATACTGGCCCACGCCAATTGGACTGACCGATATGTACCGAAGCTTAGTCCTGATGAAATGACAGACCTCCGCCGCGACATGGACGAGCCCTCCGCTTGAGCGCGTGCTGAGCTGAAGTCTCGCCGTGAAGAAAAGGCTAAACAAAAGCCTGAACATGGTACTAATAATGGTACTACGACAGAGCCTAGCCCCAAGTAGCCGTAGTTAAAGGGCTTGTGGCTCTCGTTAACCATCGAATGGGAATAATTCAGCGTTAGGTAACCCCTTGCACTGAACAGCAATAAACACTCCAAAGCCTGCTTTCTAGCGGGCTTTTTTGTTGCTATTGCCAATAGGCCTAAATAAATATTAGGTGATTGTTTAGGTCCTGATATCTATCGCTCCCTAAATATTAAAAAAACGAGCTGTTTCTTTGTATAAAAAAGTTATCGAAGTTATCAATTTTTAATAACTTCGATAACTTTTTTATGTTGGTGAAAAATAAGTCCAATCGTCCAATCACAAGAAAACCGCTTTCTAGCGGTTTTCTTGTGATTGATGCCTTCGTTATTGAGCTGTGACTGGTCGTTTATGTTTGGGTAGTCCCAAAGAAATCAATGTGGTGGCGACTAAAAAAGCAAACGATACCCAGAGGCAGGCGGAGAATCCCCAGACCTGAAATACCCAGCCAGACAGCACTGTGCCGATCAAGCGTCCCATGGCGTTGGCCATGTAATAGAAGCCCACATCAAGGGATACACCATCGTCTTTGGCGTAGCTGACAATCAGATAGGAATGCAGGGATGAGTTGACGGCAAACACGGCGCCGAAGATCATTAATCCAACAATGATCACGGTTTCAGGATGCCACGCTTGTTGAATGCCGTAGGCGATTAAGCCGGTCACGATCGACAGCGCTAGCGCCCATATAAAGGCCGCTTTACCATCAGGAGTTGGTCCAGAGGTGAGGTGAGTGATTTTTGGTGCGATGATTTGCACAAGGCCATAACCAATGACCCATAACGCAAGGAAGCCTCCGACTGCGCTGTGATCCCACTGAAAAACCGTGCCCAAATAAATCGGCAAAGCGATCACAAACCATACATCGCGAGCGCCGAACAAAAACATCCGCGCGGCAGACAAGATATTCACACTGCCAGACTTAGAGAAAATCTCAGAAAACTTGGGTTTGCTTTTGGCTTTGCCAAGGTCGGCTTTTAAGCTGATCATACTGCCGATGAAAACCAACAAGAGTACGCATCCCATCGCCGCCACCGAGTATTGGAAGCCAATTAATGAAAGCAGTGCACCGCCTAAAAAGAAGCCAACGCCTTTTAATGTGTTTTTCGAGCCAGTAAGAATGGCAATCCACTTATAGAGTGCGCCTTGAGCATTGACGGGCACCAGTGTTTTGATTGAGCTTTTGGCGCTCATTTTATTCAGGTCTTTGGCGACTCCAGATAGCGCCTGTGCAGCCATCACCCAGGGAATGCTGAGTGATGTGGCGGGCACAGCAAGCATAAACAAGGCAACGATTTGCATACCTAAACCAATGTTCATTGTGCGATTTAGGCCAAGGCGGGCGCCGACCCAGCCGCCAATAAGGTTGGTCACTACACCAAAAAATTCGTAAAATAAAAACAGAGACGCTATCTCTAGCGTGGAATAGCCTAAATCATAAAAATACAAAATCACCAGCATACGTAGGGCGCCATCGGTGATCGTGAAATTCCAATAATTAAAGGTGACCAGCATATACTGGCGCACATTTTGGTTAAGCTGAGAAAACATAGCCGCTCTCTTTAAATGTTGCCGTCTTTTAAAAGAAGAGCGACCTAAGCCGCTCTGTATTTTGTGCAATGAAGGGGTGAGAGCCTTGGCATTAAGTCGCAGACTCACTAACCAGTGCTTTTTTAAGCCATACCCACTTTGCGTACGAGCTCAGCGGTGCGTGTTGCGTAGCCCATTTCGTTGTCGTACCAAGCGTAGATTTTCACCATACGAGAGCCAACGAGCATGGTCGATTGGGCATCTATTATGGATGAGCGTGGGTCGCCTTTGTAGTCGATGGAAACCAACGGACGATCTTCAAAACCAAGAATGCCTTTTAATTCCCCTTCGGAGGCTTCTTTTAGCAGGGCATTAACTTCTTCTGCCGTGGTGTCGCGCTTCACATCAAAGACGATGTCGGTTAATGAGGCATTCGCCAGAGGCACTCGAACCGCATGGCCGTTTATCTTGCCTGCCAGATCAGGGAATATTTCGATGATTGCAGTGGCTGATCCTGTGGTGGTTGGGATCAAACTCATGCCACAAGCGCGGGCACGGCGCAGGTCTTTATGCGGTGCGTCCAAAATAGTTTGCGTATTGGTCAGGTCATGAATCGTCGTGAAGGAGGATTGCTCTATGCCTAATTTTTCATGGATGACTTTCACCACTGGTGCGATGCAGTTAGTGGTGCAAGACGCGGCGGTCACAATGCGATGTAACTCGGGGTCAAAGGTATGGTCATTGACGCCCATGACGATGTTGGCCACACCGGCTTCTTTAACCGGCGCAGACACCACGACGCGCTTAACGCCTTGGGCAAGGTACTTGTTAAGAGTGTCTGTTTTCTTGTGTTTGCCTGTTGCTTCAATGACCACATCACAAATCGACCAATCGACCGCGTCGATGTCTCTTTCTTGTGAAGTAGGAATGCTTTTTCCATCAATGATGATGTGATGATTATCGCTGGTGACGTCGTGCACCCAACGACCTTGTACCGAGTCGAATTCCAGCAAGTGAGCCAGCGTCGGGGCGTCACCGGCAACATCGTTAATATGCACGAATTCAATCTCTGGCCAATTGAATGACGCTCTAAGCGCCAATCGACCGATACGACCAAAACCGTTTATTCCTACTTTAATAGTCATTTTATTTCTCCTCTAAAGACAACATTCTGGACGGCGGCTCATCTCAGATAAGCGCTTGATGTCCTGTTGGTATTCTTCTTTCAGGCAGTTGGATTCCACTAACCCGCGAATTTGTTTTTTCATCCAGCCTGGTAGCTGATTCGACAATCGATAAAACACCCACTGGCCCTGACGAGTATCTACAATCACGCCGCTTGAGCGCAGTAAAGCCAAATGACGCGAGACCTTAGGTTGCCCTTCGTTAAGTGCATGGGTGAGTTCGGCAACGCAAACCTTCTCTTCACGGGCGATGGTCAGCAAGCAACGCACTCGAGTTTCGTCTGCGAGTAACTTAAAAAATTGGTGCGGGAGCATGCTTAATCCTATTTGTATATACGTATGTCCATATATATTAATCTCGACCTTGTTATTGTCAATACGCGATATTGCTAAGGGTGATGGATTCCTGGAGGAAACTGGGCTGTAAGGTAGATGCCATAAAGTGTCTCGCCATTTTGTTAAATTTTTATGACATCTTCTGTCTTTCTATTATTGGACGGATGAGGGGTGCGCTTATCCTTGAGGGAGCAGAAGGTGTAAACTTCGGCGATTGCATTAGGCATCGTATTGATGGGAAAGGAGTTAGGCAGTGAAGTTTCCGACTAAATTATTGGAAGGGCGTTTGATCAAGCGCTATAAGCGGTTTCTATCAGACATTGAATTATCAACGGGCGAGGTGATTGTCGCCCATTGCCCAAACACTGGTTCGATGAAGCGGTGTCAGCAAGATAATGCGAGAGTGTGGGTCTCTGAGAGCAATAACCCTAAGCGAAAGCTGGCTTATACTTGGGAGCTAGTGGAAATAGACGAACAGTATCTTGCCTGCATTAATACCGGATACCCAAATAAGTTAGTTGGAGAGGCAATCGCCAACGGTGTGGTGTCTGAGCTGACGGGTTACTCAGAGCAGAAGGCCGAAGTGAAATATGGCGAGAATAGTCGTATTGATTGGCTGCTGACTGGAGACGATGGGCGAAAATGCTATGTGGAAGTAAAAAACGTTACCTTATTAGAAGAAGACGGACAAGGTTACTTTCCAGATGCGGTGACAGAGCGCGGGCGCAAGCATCTGTATGAGTTGGCAAGCATGGTAGAAGAGGGGCATCGAGCAGTGATGTTCTTTTGCGTAAGTCATACCGGCATTGATTCAGTGACTCCTGCCGCACACATTGATCCGAAATACGCCCAAGCTTTTGCCGAAGTGGTTGAGAGAGGGGTGGAAGTCATTGCTTATCAAGTGGCGATCGACCCACAAGGTATGTTGTTAACACATTCTGTTCCAGTAAAGATGTCAGAATTGCTCTAGTTACTAGAAGAATAGAGCAATAGATAGGTTGTTTTATAAGCAAAAAGTCCATTTTTTGTTGGTTAATTGACCTATCTATCGTTTCTTTTAAATTAATCGCGATAAAACCACTTTTTTCTCGGAAAAGGGTTGCACTAAATCTGTAGATCCTTAATATACGCCCTCGCTGACACGGACAACGC
>NZ_SJSB01000019.1 GCF_004352835.1 Marinomonas flavescens
AGAGCGTGCTGACCGTGTTGGCTTACTTAGTAAGCTAGACATCGTCTTCGTTGTTGTGAAGCGTTGTCCGTGTCAGCGAGGGCGTATATTAAGGATCTACAGATTTAGTGCAACCCTTTTTCGAGAAAAATTAACATTTATCGCGATTAATTTAAAAGAAACGATAGATAGGTCAATTAACCAACAAAAAATCGACTTTTTGATCATTTACCAACCAATAAAGCAGAACCGAATCGTTTTCTTCTTACATCCAATTAGACAGCTGAGGTAAACTCACCTCTTTTATCCAACAATCCATGGCATATCAATAGTGACTCAACTCCTTATCACCCCCTCTTCCAATTCAAACCCAATAGACAAAACAACAATCGCAGTCGCACCAATGGAAGGCGTCATGGATCACACCATGCGCAATCTACTATCTGAAGTAGGCGGCATGGACTATCTTGTCTCAGAGTTTATTCGTGTCACCCAATACGCCATACCCGCTCACACCTTTAAGCGCCTTGTACCAGAAAACGCCCATCAAGCGAAAACCAAACACAATCACCCAGTACATACTCAACTGCTAGGTAGCAATGCCGAACTGATGGGAGAAAGCGCCTTTAATGCAGTGCAATCTGGAGCCACACACATAGACGTGAATTTTGGTTGCCCTGCAAAACGTGTTAATGGCCACGGTGGCGGCTCAGTATTATTGCAAACACCGGATGCGCTATATGACATCATGAGCAACATTCGAAAACAATTGCCAGAAAATATCCCTTTGTCCGCAAAAATACGCCTAGGCTATGAAAATGAAGAATTACTGCTGGACAATGTCGCCGCTATTGAAAGTGCAGGTGTTGGCACATTGACAATACATGGTCGAACGAAGAAAGACGGCTACAAGCCACCTGCACGATGGGAAAAAATTGGCTTGATTCAAGATCGCACTAAAATGACGGTCGTTGCTAATGGAGACATAACCAATGCAGACTCTTTATTGCGCTGCAAGGCCATTACCGGATGCCAACACTTTATGATTGGCAGAGGCTCTCTAAATAATCCCTTTGTTTTCAAACAAATAAGAGCGCAACTTAATGACGTAGAGCAAACCACCACTAATGATGCCCTACTTAATTTATTCAATAGTTACTGCAAACAACTTAAAGAACACTACGATGAAGTAGCAAGTTTAGGAAGACTAAAACAATGGTGTGGCCATCTTCGATTCGAATATCCAACAATCAAAGAGCACTTACAGACACTAAGAAGAAGCAGTAGCACAAATGAACTGATAGAAAGACTGAATGAGTTTTTTTAAAAACAAGGATGTTTTGGAAATCAGAAATAGAATAAGAATAAGAAAAAGTAAATTATTTAGAGAAGAAAATTTTATATATGAAAAACTTATAAGGAAATAAAAAAGGAATTGAAGAATGGTGCACCCGAGAGGATTCGAACCTCTGACCGCTCGGTTCGTAGCCGAGTACTCTATCCAGCTGAGCTACGGGTGCTCAATCGTTTTTCAAAGAACTTAAAGAAGAAATCTTTAAACACTTTTTAGTAATGGTGCACCCGAGAGGATTCGAACCTCTGACCGCTCGGTTCGTAGCCGAGTACTCTATCCAGCTGAGCTACGGGTGCTCAAAACTTTTTAACTAAAGAAATTTAAAAGGATAGCTTTAAATTACTTTCTTTATAATGGTGCACCCGAGAGGATTCGAACCTCTGACCGCTCGGTTCGTAGCCGAGTACTCTATCCAGCTGAGCTACGGGTGCTCACTATAAATTATCTTATCTTTTAAAAAAGGATAGCTTTTCAAAAGACAACTTGAAATGGCGGAGAGTTAGGGATTCGAACCCTAGATGAGTGTTAACCCATACACCCTTAGCAGGGGCGCGCCTTCAGCCACTCGGCCAACTCTCCAAACAAGTGCGGCGTATTATAAACACCTTAATTGTTTTGTAAACCCTTTTTTCGAAATTTATTCTTCTAAATCTTGTTCGCTTTGTTCTTTCTTAATGCGAAGGTAAATTTCTTCACGATGTACAGAGACATCTTTAGGGGCATTGATACCAATACGAACTTGATTACCCTTAACACCTAGAACAGTGACAGATACTTCATCACCAACCATCAACGCTTCACCAACACGGCGAGTAAGAATAAGCATAATATTTTCTCCCTGTTATTCCCTTATAATTTTCTAGATTTGGCCTACGAACCTTGTAGGCCAAATCCTACAAAAAGAATTGTAACTTTTAGATCTATATTAAGCCATCCCAACTTTGCGGTTATATTGAGACCAATTTGTCACCAAGATGTGACAAAATGTTACACTTCGCTAATACCTGCCGCACTATCACTCAATTTAAACGCAGAATGCAATGCTCGTACCGCTAACTCCATGTATTTCTCATCGATGATAACAGAGACTTTAATTTCAGAGGTTGAGATAAGCTGAATATTAATAGACTCCTTTGCTAACGCTCGAAACATAGTACTGGCTACACCGGCATGGGATCGCATACCAACACCAACAATAGAGACTTTAGCTATTTTTGAATTCGTAATGATTGTGCGAGCGCCCAACTCACCCTCAATACCTTCTAATATCAGCAATGCTTTATCATAATCATTGCGATGCGCCGTAAAGGTGAAATCTGTTGTGCCATCCGCAGAGACATTCTGCACAATCATATCCACTTCAATGTTTGCATCACTGATCGGACCCAAAATACGGGCAGCGATCCCAGGAATGTCTGGCACCCCTTTTAATGTTAGCTTGGCTTCATCACGATTAAATGCGATACCAGAAACGGCTGGTTGCTCCATATTTTTATTTTCTTCTGTCGTAATCAATGTACCTTCACCCTCAATAAAACTAGACAACACCCTAAGTGGCACTTGGTATTTACCTGCAAACTCGACCGCGCGAATCTGCAAAACCTTAGACCCCAGACTCGCCATTTCGAGCATTTCTTCAAAAGTGATCTTATCCAATCGTCGAGCGCTGTCCACCACTCTAGGATCTGTTGTGTAAACGCCATCTACATCGGTATAAATTTGACACTCATCGGCTTTTAGCGCAGCAGCAAGTGCAACACCTGTCGTATCAGAACCACCTCGCCCCAATGTCGTGATATTGCCAAATTGATCCGCACCTTGAAAACCAGCCACAACGATAACGCGTCCAGCGTCTAAATCAGACCTCATAGCTTCTGTATCAATCTCTTGAATACGCGCCTTACCATGAGCGTTATCAGTAGTGATGCGAACCTGTGACCCAGTATAGGAGCGAGCATCTAGCCCTCGCTTCATCAAAGCCATAGACAGCAGCGCTATGGTCACTTGTTCACCAGTCGAGAGCAATACATCCATCTCTCTTGCACTAGGCGTCGATTGAATGCTTTTTGCAAGCTCGATCAGACGATTCGTTTCACCACTCATCGCAGAGACAACAACCACAATATCATCGCCTTGCTGCTTATGCTTATGCACCCTATCTGCAACCGCCTCAATACGCTCTATTGTGCCTACTGAAGTGCCTCCGTATTTTTGAACTAACAACGCCATAGTCTTTTATTTACCCACATAAATAGCCCAAACAGGGCAGATATTTCTTACACTCTTTCAGAAACCCAGTCAGGGACTAAAGCAAGAGCACCGGCTAAGGCGTCAGGATTGTTACCACCCGCTTGAGCCATATCAGGACGGCCACCACCTTTACCATCTACCAAAGGCGCAACCATCTTAATCAAGTCACCCGCTTTCACTTTCTTCGTTAACTCTTTAGTGACACCTGCAATCAAACTTACTTTGCCATCATTTATTGAAGCAAGTAGTACCACTGCCGATTCCAGCTTACTTTTCAGCTCATCCAGTAAATCACGCAACTCTTTAGGGTCATTAACGTCTACCTGAGCGACCAATAGCTTACCGCCATTAATATCGACAGCCTGAGAAGCCAAATCTGCACCAGCTAAAGCCGCCATTTTACCCTTTAATACATCAAGCTCTTTTTGCAATGCTCGGGCGTGATCATTTAATGCAGCTACCTTGTCTAGTGCATTTTCTTTGCTACCTTTAACAAGAGTCGCAACATTCAAAAGTATTGATTCAAAATGACGAGTTGAGTCAATAGCTGCCTTACCTGTTACCGCTTCAATACGACGAACGCCGGCAGCGATACCATTCTCAACAAGAATTTTGAACAAGCCAATATCGCCGGTACGCTTAACATGCGTTCCGCCACACAACTCAATAGAATAGTCAGAACCCATGGTCAGAACACGCACTTCTGCATCGTACTTCTCACCAAACAAAGCCATTGCACCTTTCGCTTTTGCCGACTCAACATCCATGATATCTGTTTCAACCGGACGATTTAAACGAATCTGCTCATTTACTATGTCTTCGATTTGTTCAATTTCAACCGCGGTGACGCCCTCAAAATGAGAGAAGTCAAAACGCAAACGCTCCGAGTCTACCAAGGAGCCTTTTTGAGTAACATGATCACCCAACACTCGTCGCAATGCTTCGTGCATTAAGTGTGTTGCCGAATGGTTCAACGTCGTCGCGTTACGTAAGGAACGATCCACTTCTGCGGTGATTTTATCACCCACAGATAAACGACCTTCTTTTACTTCACCATGGTGAAGGTGCGCTTTAGCCAATTTAGTTGTATTAGAGACCTTAAATGCGGCTGGACCACGTAACCAACCTTGATCGCCAACCTGACCACCCGATTCGGCATAGAAAGGCGTTGTTTTTAATACGATCACGGCAGACTGACCCGCTTCAACCGTATTAACAGATTCTCCATCGACCAAAATAACGTCGACTTCACACTGACCTGCAAGCTGGTCGTAGCCCGTAAATTCGGTCACCGCATCTAGCTGCACACTGCCAGACATGTCCATTGTAAAGTTGCTCGCCGAGCGAGCTCGTGCACGCTGGGCTTCCATCGCGGCATCAAAGCCAGCATCATCAATTTCTAAGCCATTTTCACGCGCAACATCATTAGTCAAATCTGCTGGAAAGCCGAAGGTATCGTACAATTTGAAAACAGTTTCACCTGGAATCACTTTCGCATCACCAAGGTTAGCAATCGCGTCTTCCAAGATTTTCATACCTTGGTCTAGCGTTTTTGCAAACTGTTCTTCTTCTTTCAACAAAATAGAAGCAACACGCTCTTTAAGTTTGCGCAGCTCTGGATAGGCATCGCCCATCTCTTTATCAAGCGCGTCTACCAAGGTGTGGAAAAACACGCCACTTTGGCCAAGTTTATTACCGTGACGAATAGCACGACGAATAATACGACGCAGCACATAACCACGACCTTCATTAGAAGGAATAACACCATCAACGATCATAAAAGAACATGAGCGGATATGGTCAGCAATAACTTGCAAAGATTTAGAAGAAAGATCATCTGTGCCAACCGCTTTTGCAGAGGCGGCGATCAAATTTTGGAACAAATCAATTTCGTAGTTACTGTGAACGCCTTGTAAAATCGCCGCAATGCGCTCTAGCCCCATACCAGTATCAACTGATGGTTTCGGCAATGGCGCCATAGTGCCATCTGCGGAACGATTAAATTGCATGAATACAACGTTCCAGATCTCAATAAAACGATCGCCATCTTCTTCAGGAGAACCTGGAGGCCCACCCCAAATATGCTCACCATGATCATAAAAGACTTCAGAACAAGGGCCGCAAGGGCCGGTATCACCCATCGCCCAGAAATTATCAGATTGGTAACGACCACCTTTATTGTCACCAATACGAATGATCTTCTCTTCCGGCAAACCAATGACTTTATTCCAGTAATCGAAGGCCTCATCGTCGTCTGCATAGACAGTAACAAGCAGTTTCTCTTTTGGCAGTTTAAGAATCTCTGTTAGGAATTCCCAAGCATAGCTAATCGCTTCTTTTTTAAAGTAATCGCCGAAACTAAAGTTACCCAGCATCTCGAAAAAGGTATGGTGTCGCGCGGTATAACCTACGTTTTCAAGGTCGTTATGCTTGCCACCGGCACGTACACAACGCTGAGAAGTCGTCGCTCGTGTGTAGGGGCGAACATCATCACCAAGGAAAACGTCTTTAAATTGGACCATACCAGCGTTGGTAAATAACAAGGTCGGATCATTTCCAGGGATCAACGAGCTCGATTCTACAATCTGGTGCTGCTTACTTTCAAAATACGATAAAAATGATTGGCGTAACTCAGAACTCTTCATAATTGGATGAGTCTCTATCTCTTAATTTGTCTGGCGAATTGAAATGCGTGAATGGTCTATAAGAAAAGTTCATTCAGTGCAATGAAAAGCACAAAATAGTACACGCAAAGGATAGGTGTTTTCAAAAGAAACCGAGGAGATTTTAAGCTTATTTTGCACAAAACTTAAGCAAAAGCGTCTTTCATTGATAAAAAGACACTTTTGCTCAGTAGGACTACTTAGATATGTCGCTATTTATATAACGATATTTAGGACGAGAAGTCATTCGGGTTACCAATTCATAACCGATAGTTCCGGCATAATCAGCCACCTGCTCAACGGGCACTTCACCACCCCAAAGCACTACTTCTTGACCCATTTCAGGACGCAAGTTGAAGTCTGTCATTCTTACAGTAATCATATCCATAGAAACACGACCCGCTAAACATGCAGACTGACCAGCAATCTGCAACGGCGTTTCTTCTTTCGCATGTCGTGGATAACCATCACCATAACCAGCGGCTACAGTTGCCAGCACATGATCTTCTGATGCTTCATAACCATAACCATAACCAACTGTATCGCCTTTTTTAAGAGAGCGAACTGACATGACTTTGGAAGACAGTGTCATGGCAGGCTTCAACCCAAGCTGGCGTCCATCCACTTCTGCGAAAGGCGAAATACCGTAAAGCATGATTCCAGGACGAATCCAACCACCTTCAGGTACACTCCATTTCATAACAGCAGCAGAATTCGCCACACTTGCTTCGATACCACCAATTAATTGGCGTGTTTTTTCGAAATAAGCTAGCTGATCCATTGTTGCGGAATCGGATAAATCATCAGCACAAGCAAAGTGCGTCATCAACAATACTTCACCCACTTGACCTGAAGCTCTTAATTGAGCAACAAAATCATTAGCGCCGTCCATGTCGACACCTAAACGGTGCATGCCTGTGTCAAGTTTTACAAAAATCTTTTCGATTTTTACATCACTGCTTAGCAACTCAGACAACTGCTGTTTATTTTCTAATGCTGCCCAGAAGCCATGTTGCTCACACAAAGCCCATTCATCGGCCTCAAACACACCTTCAAGTAACATAATGGGCGATTTAACACCGGCTTCTCGAAGCGCCAACGCTTCTTCAATCGCCGCAACCGCAAAGGCATCCACTTCTTCATCTAAAAATAAAGAAACCTTAACAGCCCCGTGGCCATAAGCATTACTTTTAACAACCGCAAATGCCTTTGATGTAGGCTGAAGTTTTTTTGCATAACGATAATTGTTCAGAATCGCATCTAAATCAATCGTCGCCGTAAGTGGCCTAGCCATCTTATGATCCTTAATTATTTGTAACGTTTTGCAGATAAATCTTGAGAGTCAATTTCAGTCTTATCGCCTGCCATAATATCGGCAATCACTGCAGCTGAACCGCAACTCATGGTCCAACCTAATGTGCCGTGACCGGTATTTAGGTAAAGCCCCTGCACACCACTCGCACCAACAACCGGCGTACCATCTGGCGTATTTGGTCGTAAACCTGTCCAGTACTCAGCGTCAGACAATTCACAACCTTGTCCAAACAACTCGCGCACTACATGAGTAATCGTTTCAGTTCGTGTTTTTGGCAAATCTAAATTAAAACCATTCAATTCTGCTGTTCCAGCGGCACGAATACGTCCGCCTAAACGAGTAACAGCGACTTTATAAGTCTCATCCATTACTGTCGATGTTGGAGCAAAACGATTATCCGAGATAGGTACTGTCAAGGAATAGCCTTTCACAGGGTAAACTGGAATAGAGATATCAATTACTTTTAATAATTCTTTTGAATAGCTGCCCAGACAAACTAAAACCTGATCAAACTCTAAATCACCTTGATCTGTTTTAACGGCACGAATTTTTCCACCTTCCACAACTAATTTATCAATCGAAGTATTGAATTTAAAAACAACACCCAATTCATCACAGTGCTTTTTCAGCTCCTGACAAAACATAAAACAATCGCCAGTTTCATCACCGATAAGGCGAAGTCCGCCTTTAAACTGATCAATTACGGGTGCCAATCCTGGCTCCACTTCTAAAATTTGTGCTGGAGTTAGTACCTGATGAGCAACATTAAGCGCCTCTAATACTTTAATGTCTTTTGCTGACGCTTCTACTTGTGCATCCTTACGGAACAATTGAGTAGTACCACCTTGACCATCATCGTACTTAATACCAATGTCTTTACGCATCGCTACGAATTGATCGCGACTGTATTCTGCCAAGGCCATCATACGAGACTTATTCACGTCATAGGCTTTTTCTGTACAGTTAGACAGCATTTGCCCCATCCAAATAAGTTTCTTCATTTCTGGTTCAGGACTAATTCGAAAAGGAGAATGTTTTTGCATTAACCACTTAATGGCTTTTAATGGCACACCTGGCGCAGCCCATGGCGCAGAATAGCCAGGAGAGATTTGTCCTGCATTTGCAAAACTTGTTTCCAATGCAACTCCAGGTTGACGATCTATCACTGTTACCTGATAACCTTTTTTGGCCAAAAAATAGGCCGAAGTCAGCCCAACTACACCAGCACCCAATACACAAGCTTGCATACAAATACACCTAAAATAATCAAAGTCGATATGGGCATTCTTTCATAAGATATGTAGTTTGTTCATCTTATTTATTAACGATATAAGGTTTATATAACTACTTAATTGTTATTATCTAGAGATTTATAAAGAAAAAGAAGGTCGTTAGTCATCTAATAAATGCTAAAATAAGAAAACATCAAACCAAGAGAAAAAAATCAATGTATAAAACACCTTCGACAATGGACCACGCATTGATTCTACTAGGCGGGCGCGAACACTCAATTAAAGAAATGCAAACCAAGCTAAAGCAACGCGGACATACAGAAGAAGACATCACGACAACCATCCAATCTCTGCTCGAAATTAACTATCTTAATGATCCACGCTTTGCAGAAATATTTGTGCGCAGTCGAATAAATAAGCCGCTAGGCGCACTAAGAATAAAACAAGAATTAAAACAAAAAGGCATTATGGATGAGCAGGCAAATCAAGCGATCCAAGACAGTGGGGCTGACTGGTTTGAACTGGCAAAAGAACTAAAAGAGAGAAAGTTTGGCGAGAGTAAATACAAAGACTTTAAAGAAAAGGGCAAACAAATACGCTATCTACAATATCGAGGCTTCAATTTTGATCAAATCAAATACGCACTTGAACCTGATAACGAACAGTAAAACGAGCACTTAACCTCTCCCTCACGCTTCCCTATAAACAAAAAAACAGGCTTTATCAAAGCCTGCTTGTTTCGAAAACACGTCCAGATTAATAATAGAACTGATTAATCTTCTACAGCGTCTTCTGCATCTACTTCTTTTTTCTCGCCAGGTAATTCTTTTTTAGGCAGCAAGTCCTCACGAACCTTACCTTCAATTTCCTTAGCTATGTCTGGATTATCCGCTAAAAACTGAGCAGCATTCGCTTTACCTTGGCCTATTTTATTGCCTGCGTAGGCATACCAAGCACCGGCTTTATCAACAAAACCTTGCTTCACACCCAAATCAATAATCTCACCCATACGGTAAATACCCGCACCGTAGTGAATTTGGAATTCTGCTTGTTTGAACGGAGGGGCGATCTTATTTTTAACCACTTTAACTCGCGTTTCGTTACCAATCACTTCTTCACCCTGCTTAACCGATCCGATACGACGAATATCCAAGCGAACAGAAGAATAGAATTTCAGTGCGTTACCACCAGTCGTTGTTTCTGGTGAACCAAACATCACACCAATTTTCATACGAATTTGGTTAATAAAGATCACTAGGCAATTGGCATTTTTGATTGAGCCCGTTAGTTTACGCATCGCTTGTGACAATAAGCGTGCTTGAACACCAACAGAAGAGCTACCCATTTCGCCTTCAATTTCTGACTTAGGAACCAAGGCGGCTACAGAGTCGATAATGATTACGTCAACACTGTTTGAACGAACCAACATATCTACGATTTCAAGCGCTTGCTCACCCGTATCTGGCTGAGAGATCAAAAGATCAGCGATGTTCACGCCTAACTTTTCCGCATAAGAAGGATCAAGAGCATGCTCGGCATCGATAAACGCACAAGTTTTGCCTTGTTTCTGAGCTTCTGCAATGACACTTAGCGTTAATGTTGTTTTACCTGAGGACTCTGGACCGTAGATTTCACAAATACGACCATAAGGAAGTCCACCAGCACCTAGCGCAATATCCAGACCTAACGATCCAGTAGAAACCGTATCAATATCGAGCTTAGCACCTTCGCCCATCTTCATGATGGCGCCTTTACCAAATTGACGCTCGATTTGAGACAGCGCTGCGTCTAGCGCCTTTTTCTTATTGTCTGCAATAGATGACATAGTGGAATCCTTGTGGCTAATTTTCGTTGTGAGTAACTCTAGCGTTTTTTTTTCAGAATCTCAAGAAATACTGTATATAAAAACAGTATTATTTTTTACGCTGCAAAATCCTTTCTGCCACTCCATCTAAGGCTGCAATCACAGTGGCCTCTCGAATACTTTGGCGGTCACCAGAAAATTGAAAACGCACCGCTTCAGCTTCCTGATCTTTTATTTTCCAACCAATATACACACAGCCAACAGGCTTTTCTTCAGAGCCTCCCGACGGCCCAGCCACACCACTGACGGCAACAGCGACATCTCCCCCTAATAACAACGCGCCCGTACACATTTCCTTTACCGTCATGGCCGATACCGCGCCTTCGCTTTCTAAGGTGCTGCGCTGTACAGACAACGCGTTTTCTTTCGCTGCATTAGCGTAGCTGATCACGCCTCCAAAAAACCAAGCCGAGCTGCCTGCCAGCTCCGTACATACAGCACCAATCAATCCACCAGTACAGGATTCTGCTGTTACCAGCTGCCAATCACAGCGTTGTAACGCATCACTAGCGTGCCGTGCCGCCTGCGTCATTTCTTGTATTCGACTCATGTTATTTCACACCTTAAATCCTGATTCAATTTCCCGTAGAATAGCGCTCTTATTTTTAGATCACAATCGAGCAAACCGCATGAGTAAAACGTCACCAGACAATCACACGCCCATGATGCGCCAATACTTTAGTTTAAAGTCTCAGCACCCTAAGCAATTACTATTTTATCGGATGGGTGATTTTTATGAGCTATTCTATGACGATGCAAAGCGCGCATCGCAATTGCTCGATATCACCTTAACAGCACGCGGATCCTCTGCTGGTCAACCCATTCCAATGGCGGGCATTCCATTCCATGCAGCAGAGAACTACATCGCTCGTTTGGTTCGACTTGGTGAGTCTGTGGTGGTCGTGGAACAAATTGGCGACCCTGCCACGAGCAAAGGTCCTGTTGAGCGCCAAGTGGCACGTATTGTGACCCCCGGCACTATCAGTGACGAAGCCTATTTAGAAGAAAAACGCGAAAACCTTTTACTATCCATCGCCCATCAAAACAGAAAAGGCCTAGATGTTTTTGGCTTCTCTTATCTCGACATGGCCAGTGGACGCTTTTGCGTCTTTGAAGTGGATGGATATGATGCCCTCGCTAGCGAGCTACAACGCCTAACACCGAGAGAAATCCTCATTTCTGAAGACTTTCCCGCGCGCAAAATCATCAATCTAGAAAAAGGTGTATCCGAGCTTGGTCCTTGGCATTTTGACTATGAATCCAGCTACCGCCAACTGATCCAACAATTCAATACCAAAGACCTATCGGGATTTGGCTGTGAGGCACTAACGGCAGCAGTGGCGTCAGCTGGTGCACTATTGCAATACGCGAAGGACACACAGCGCTCTGCGTTACCACACATTCAATCGATCACGGTCGAGCACAAAGACGATTCCGTACTGATTGACGGCGCCACTCGACGCAATTTGGAAATCGACGTTAATCTTGGTGGCGGCACAAGCAACACACTGATCAGTGTATTGGATGAATGCGCCACTCCTATGGGCAGTCGTTTGCTAAAACGCTGGTTACACACGCCAATAAGAGACCTTGATGAGATTCAAGCTCGCCAGCAGGCTGTTGGCGAATTGAAAAACCAACATTTATACAGCACATTAGAAAGTCCTCTTAAAAAAATTGGTGACCTTGAACGTATTCTGTCGCGCGTAGCCCTTCGATCCGCCCGTCCGCGTGATTTACTCAGGTTGAGGTTGGCTTTAGAAGCCGTGCCAGAAATTAATCAGCTTCTTGCCCCTGCGCAAGCTGAGCGACTAGCGCAGTTAAACGCTCGTATTATTGCTCAACCCGACATGACCAACACACTCATCCGCGCTCTGGTGGAAAACCCACCTTCAGTGGTACGTGATGGTGGCGTTTTTGCTAAAGGTTATGACGAAGAATTAGACGAACTACTGTCTCTTTCTACCAACGCCACCGACTATTTAGCTGAAATGGAACGCAGCGAAAAAGAACGCACCGGAATCAGCTCTCTCAAAGTGGGCTTCAATCGGGTTCATGGCTACTACATTGAAATTAGTCGTTTACATTCAGACCAAGCGCCTGTGGAATACATTCGTCGCCAAACACTAAAAAATGCAGAACGCTTCATTACGCCTGAACTAAAAACCTTCGAAGACAAAGCATTAAGTGCCAAATCCAAATCCCTTGCGCGTGAAAAAGAACTATACGAAGACCTGCTCGACCAGCTAAATGGATCACTTACTGAATTACAAACGACAAGCCAAGCATTGGCTCAATTAGATGTCCTAAACACCTTTAGTGAACGCGCAGACACCTTGAACCTAGCTTGCCCAGAACTGCACAACCGTGGAGGCATTCAGATCCAAGGTGGTCGTCATCCTGTGGTTGAAGCGGTTATTTCAGATCCTTTTGTTCCAAATGATTTGGACATGCATGAAAAGCGCTCTCTGTTGATGATCACAGGTCCTAACATGGGCGGTAAATCGACCTATATGCGACAAATTGCCTTGATTGCTCTTTTAGCACACACAGGATCTTTTGTTCCCGCTGAAAGCGCTTCGATCTCTGTGGTTGATCGTATTTTCACCCGTATGGGCTCTTCAGATGACTTGGCAGGTGGCCGCTCTACCTTTATGGTAGAAATGACAGAAACTGCCAACATCCTCAACAATGCCAGCAAACAGAGCTTGGTATTAATGGATGAAGTAGGTCGCGGCACCAGTACCTTCGACGGTTTATCGCTAGCATGGGCGGCCGTTGACTATCTTGCTAATCACTTAAAGTGCTACGTACTATTTGCCACACATTACTTCGAATTAACGACACTAGCAGAACAACTCGACAATGCCGCTAACGTTCACTTAACAGCAACCGAGTATGAAGATGAAATCGTTTTTCTTCATAAGGTTCATCCAGGGCCAGCAAGTCAATCGTATGGCTTACAAGTTGCGCAGCTCGCAGGTGTTCCAAGAAACGTCATCAGCCATGCAAAACAAAAGCTCATTCAACTAGAAGTCACCACGGGCGTAGATACCGAGACGACTCCTGAGATAACGCCACAGGTAAAAGTAAAAGAAACTAAGGCCGCTTATTCACCACTGCAACCGGATCTATTTGCCCAAGCTGATCAAAACGCATTGAAAGAAGCGCTAAGTGAATTAGACCTAGATAACATGACACCGCAACAAGCCATTAACGAATTGTATCGGTTGAAATCTGAATTTTGAGAAAAGTTTGAATAAGCTAAGATCAGATAAATGTAGAGGATAAGCGATTGCTGCTTGATGCAACACCGCCTATGCCTCTAAAATAGCGCATAATTATACTTAATAGCTTGTAAGGAGAAGTCGAATGGCTTTCATCGTTACCGATAACTGCATTCGCTGTAAATACACTGACTGCGTTGAAGTCTGCCCTGTAGACTGTTTTTACGAAGGCCCTAATTTTTTGGTCATCAATCCCGATGAGTGTATTGATTGCGCTCTCTGCGAACCTGAATGTCCAGCAAATGCCATTTTTTCTGAAGATGAGCTTCCTGAAGATCAAGAAGTTTTTGTTGAGTTGAATCAGGATCTTGCTTTGATTTGGCCAAACATTGCAGAAAAGAAAGAAGCAATGCCTGATGCAGCAACCTGGGATGGCGTTGAAGACAAACTTGAATACTTAGAACGTTAATAATTCATTTTATTATTAACCATATAAAAGCGGCATTTATGTCGCTTTTTTTATTTCAAAAACACAGAGAAATACGGTAAAAACTCAAGCACAAAAAAAGGGCGGCCTAAGCCACCCATTATCGCTTTACATCCTGTTAAACGACTCATCCATTGAGTTAACATCCATACTCACTTCATCCTGAAGCGACCAACTATTCCATGTTAATTTAACACATTCCATTGGGCTATTATCAAATCCGTTTAACCCATTAATAGTTAAGAACATCCTAGCTCTTGCCATTTATTCACTTAGCGTCCTACTAAGTGTACTTCCTGTGTCATTCTTCCTTGAATTCCCTTTGGATGCATTCAATTTACCATTAAATAAGGAAATAACAAGTAAGAGGAAAAACAGAGAGGCATGTGTTTTATCTTTAAATATCATAAAGATAGCGTTGTATTTGTGTTTTTTAGGGCCTTTTACTACATAACAAAAGGAAAATCCCTACAGTATTGTCAGATTTGGCTTACAAAAAAATTAAATATAAGTAACAAAATCATCAGCCCATTTAATCGCACCAAGATAGGTTTGAGAAAGATCATTCTGATCCTCATTATCTATGGCCTTTTGCTCAGATCCATAATGCTCAACAAGATCTAAGGTTTTTCCTACACGACCAGAGCGATGGACAATAGCATTGATAAATTCATTAGGGAGTGGTAATTCACTTAATACCTCATCCAATTGAGCACCAACACACACCCCCATCATAGACAACATACCCGCCAAAAAATATTTATCCGCGTTGTCATAACCGCGATGCTTTGCCAGCAACTCAGCATGCTTAGCGCGGATCATAATGCTTTGCAAAAGCACATGACGATCGCCAGTCATTTCTGACATTAATAAAAGATTAATCAGCGCTTTAAGCTTTTCTGTGCCGATCAAAGTAATGGCAAGACGAACAGTATCAATAGAAGCAACCAACCCTGTTATAGGGGAATTTAGAAAACGCAGTAATTTATGAACCAAGCCGGCATCTTGACTCACAAGTCGCTCTAGCTCATCCACACTTTGGTTTGAGGTTTGTAGTAAAGCCGCCATAAGCTGAAGCAAGGTCATGCTATTTACTTTTGATGATTTGCTTGAGATTATTTCAGGCTTTTCAAAAAAATACCCTTGGAAGCATTCCACCCCTAATAGACGACAAAACTGATATTCTTCCCATGTTTCCACTTTCTCAGCGACAATCTTTATATCAAAACCTCGCAAGGCTTCTACTTGCTGATAAAAACCATCTTGGCCTAACGCCAACATATCTAATTTTATGTAATCCGCTAACTCAATAAATGGGACTGACTTGATATCAAATACAAAGTCGTCCAAGGCAAGGGTATAACCCGCTTTTTTCCAGCGACGTAACGCCGCCAACAGGATAGGGTCAAAACCTGAGTCTTCTAATACCTCAATCACAACCGTTTTTGGATCAAGCGGCACACCACTAGGGTTGAGCAAATAAGCTCTAGAGAAATTAATGAAGGCTTTCTTAGTTCCGACTAAATTCGACAGTCCCAATTCAAACAAACTAGCAGCAATCACTTGTGCCGTTGCACCTACAGCATCAGGGAACTCTGCATCTAATGCATCGTTCGATTTACGGTAAAGTAACTCGTATCCCATTGGCGCAAGGGTCGTATCAACAATGGGTTGCCTAGCCAACACCACCGTACTGTGAATCTGATCTAAAGGGCTGTCCATGTCTTTTACTTCTCTCCTTTCAATAAATAACTTTCTTAATCTGTGCCCAGTTCACTGAAAATTGCCATTGGGCATAGACGATAAACTTGTTAACATGAGCGTCTATATAATGCAAAAAATTCTGTGGGGACAACAATGCCAGCATATCGCTCAAAAACAACTACTTCAGGTCGTAATATGGCCGGCGCGCGTGCTTTATGGCGCGCAACTGGTATGAAAGACGATGACTTTCATAAACCAATTATTGCCGTCGCAAACTCTTTTACTCAGTTTGTGCCAGGTCACGTACATCTTAAAGACCTTGGTCAGCTCGTTTGTCGAGAAATCGAAGAAGCTGGCGGCGTAGCCAAAGAATTCAACACCATCGCCGTCGATGATGGCATTGCAATGGGCCACGACGGTATGCTTTACAGTTTACCTTCTCGCGACTTAATTGCCGACTCAGTTGAATACATGGTTAATGCTCACTGTGCCGATGCGTTAGTTTGTATCTCCAACTGTGACAAAATCACCCCTGGAATGCTAATGGCTGCAATGCGCCTAAACATCCCAGTAATTTTTGTCTCCGGTGGTCCAATGGAAGCCGGTAAAACCAAATTATCAGAAAACAAACTGGATTTGGTTGATGCCATGGTAATTGCAGCAGACCCTACCGCTTCAGACGAAAAAGTCGAAGAATACGAGCGTTCTGCCTGCCCAACCTGTGGTTCTTGTTCTGGCATGTTTACCGCCAACTCAATGAACTGTTTAACCGAAGCCCTTGGCTTAAGCTTACCAGGTAACGGCACAACACTTGCTACTCACTCTGACCGTCACCGCCTATTCCTAGAAGCAGGCCGTCGCATTGTTGATATCACCAAACGCTTCTACGACAACGATGAGCCACAATGGGCGCCTCGTGCTATTGCGACTTTTGAAGCCTTTGAAAACGCCATGACACTCGACATTGCCATGGGCGGATCTACCAATACGATTCTTCACTTATTGGCGCTTGCCCGTGAAGCGGAAGTCGATTTTACCATGGAAGACATCGACCGCTTGTCGCGTCGTGTTCCTCAGCTATGTAAAGTGGCACCAAACTCTCCTAAATACCACGTAGAAGACGTGCATCGTGCCGGCGGCATTTTTGCCTTGTTAGGCGAGCTTGATCGCGCAGGGCTGTTGCATAACCAATGTCACACGGTTCATTCTGACACTCTACTTGAAGCATTAAAAACGTGGGATATCATGCGCTCTCCAACGCCTGAAGTCATCGAGTTTTACAAAGCAGGTCCTGCAGGCATACCAACACAAACAGCTTTTAGCCAGTCTACTCGTTGGCCATCACTTGATGGCGATCGCGCTGAAGGCTGTATCCGCTCTATTGAACACGCTTTTTCACTGGAAGGCGGTTTGGCCGTGCTTTACGGTAACATCGCGCTAGATGGTTGCGTAGTGAAAAGTGCCGGTGTTGATGAGTCATGCCTTGTATTTGAAGGTCCTGCCCACATCACCGAATCTCAAGATGAAGCGGTTAAAAACATCCTTGATGACAAAGTAAAATCAGGCGAAGTGGTTATCGTACGCTATGAAGGACCAAAAGGCGGCCCAGGTATGCAAGAAATGCTCTACCCAACGTCTTACATTAAATCAAAAGGCTTAGGCAAAGCTTGTGCGCTATTAACCGATGGTCGCTTCTCTGGCGGTACGTCTGGTTTGTCTATCGGACATGTTTCACCAGAAGCCGCTGCCGGTGGCGCTATTGGTTTGGTAGAGAGCGGCGACATTATTCGTATCGACATTCCAAACCGCACGATCAACGTTCTTCTTAGCGATGAAGAACTGCAAACACGTCGTGATACAATGAATGCTAAAGGTGCTGATGCTTGGAAGCCTGTTGAAGAGCGTCCTCGTAAAGTCTCCACATCATTAAAAGTGTATGCTCATTTTGCGACCAGTGCCGATAAAGGCGCAGTGCGTGATCTTGATCTGCTTAAATAATCAATAAAAGAACCCAAAAGGCCGCATAGCGTCATTTAGGCGCCGCGGCCTTTTTTCATTGGATACAGGAAACGACATGCTTAGCTATCGCCATATTTATCACGCTGGCAATCACGCGGATATTTTAAAACACATTACCGTCAGTGAGATCTGCAAACATCTAATTAAAAAGGATGCGCCTTTTTTCTATCTAGATACGCACGCAGGCATTGGTCAATATCCTCTGGATTCAGCCCAAGCACAAAAGAACAAAGAATTCCAAAGCGGCATTGCTCGCTTACTCGAAGAAGACGACTTGCCTGAAGCAATCGAATCACTACTCGACATCGTTCGAGAGATGAACCCAGATAACAAGTTGGCCTTTTATCCTGGCAGCCCAAAAATTGTCGACTATTACGTTCGCCAGAAAGACAAACTTCACCTTTGTGAATTGCACCCAAACGACTACCCTATTCTAGCCGCCTTATTTCCGAATAAGCGCAAAGCCAACGTGGTCAAAGACAATGGCTTTGACACGGTAAAATCCATGCTACCACCACCTCAAAAGCGCGGTTTTGTCCTTATGGACCCGCCCTATGAAGTGAAAAAAGATTATCAATATGTTGTGCAGGCATTACAGGATGGGTACAAGCGCTTCCCTCAAGGCACTTATGCCATCTGGTATCCTGTACTAGGCCGACAACAGGCTAATGAGTTACTAAGAGCCGTACAAGCAACAAAAATTCGCAATATCTTGTTACTAGAAATGAACATCAGAGACACTGAAAAAGAACGCGGCATGGCCGGCAGCGGTATGATTATTGTCAACCCTCCGTGGACCTTGGAAAAAGAAGCCAATGAGTTCCTTCCCGTTTTGACTGAGCTGTTAGCGGAAGATGACCAATCCAGCTATCAAGTAAACTGGATTACCCCAGAATAAATTGTTTAAAAGGAACGACGCAATGAAAACCGCGAAAAACCCTTTTGAGTTGGCTTTCGAACACATGCCAACTCCAGCGTTCATTATAGAAACCGAAACAGGGAAGCTGCATTCTGTTAACAGAGGTTTTGCTCTGTTTTTTGAAAGCTTTAATGCAAAGCCTAGCGACTCTTGGATGACGCTCAGCGAAGAAGCCAACAGCCTCAAAGATTGGCAGATATTATGTGAAAAAATTCAAAACGGCCAAATAGACCGCTGTGAAAATCTGCTTCGTATTGGTAAAAAGCTGGTCAATACACAACTAGAATTTCACCCAATGGGAGAATACATTCTAGCCTGCGTTTACAACACAGATCACATGGATTTGGTCGACGCAGAAAATACATTACTTAAATTTGCGTTAACCGAATCTTCGGCAGGCTTGTGGATTTGGGAAACCGACTCTGACCTAATTTCTTGTTCAAAGTCGATCGCAGTCTTACTTGGCCTGCCACAAGATAAAACACCACGTTCGACGCAGGAATGGCACTCACTCGTTCACCCTGATGATGTAAAAAATCTGGATCGGGTTGTTACTGAGCATGTTAAACATCGTCAAAGTTACTACGAAGCAGAGTATCGCATTCGCAAATCTGATAATGAGTACATGTGGGTCAAAGAGCGTGGTAGAACTTATACCAAAAACATCGATGGCAGTATCAAGAAAGTCATTGGTTTCTTCGAAGACATTAGCTCACAGAAAGCGCTTGAAGAACATTTACGCAATCAAGCCACTTTTGACGAACTCACCGGTTTATTAAACCGTGGGGCGGCATTAACTCATTTTAAAAAACAACTCGGACTTGCCAAACGCCAATACACGCCATTAACAATGGCAAAAATAAATCTTGATGCGACGGGGCGATTGCCCGAATTACCAATGGAAATTCGTAACTTAGCTATCCAAACATCTGCTCGCCACGTTTATAAAAACATGAGAGAGGCCGATGTACTTGCTAGAGTCGAGCCAGACAAGCTACTACTTCTTTTACCTAATACCAGCGTTAAAGATGCCCAAGTTTTATTGCAAAATATGATTGACCCAACCGAAGATGAAATGAAGGCGCTGATCGATGGAAAGTCTGACCCGCTCGATTTTTGCGTTGGTATTGCCGCCTTCCCTGAAGATGGTGAAACCATTGAAGAATTAGCACAAAGTGCCAATGAAGCGCTAGAAGTCGGCAGACAAAAAAGTCTACGCATCGTTATAAACTGATCTCGTTTAGATAAAAAAAGGCGTTTGATTCCTCAATGAAGCTCCCAATATTAAAGGAGATTCAAACGAGAGAATCAAACGCCTTTTTATGCACTGCTAATAGCAGCGCTACAACGCATTAGAATAACGCACCAAAACTTAAACTTGGCCGCTTTCTCCTTCTTCGATACTACGCTCAATAATAGGTGAGATAGTCATCCCTTGAACCACAATAGAAAAAATCACCACAACATACGTCATCATGACCATTAGCGTATGGTAATCAACGCCATTTACGATCAATTTCCCATGTGGAATGGAGGCTGCCATGGCCAAAGCCAAGCCACCGCGTAATCCACCCCATGTCAGAATTTTAATTGAATGCGCGTCGTATTTACGGAAGCGACGAAAGCCAAGGTAAGGTATAGAAACACTGATAAAACGTGCCAGTAAAACTAATGGAACCATCATCAGCCCTAGCGCTGCTTCTGTCCAAGTTACTGGAAGAACGACTAGTAACAGGCCAATTAGAATAAATAACAAAGAATTTAGAAACGCATCAACGGTATGCCAAAAGTGCGAAAGCGTCTCCTGACTATGCTCAGAGAAGCCGACAGTACGTGTCACGTTCCCTATAAAGATACCACTTACTACCATAGCCAAAGGCCCAGAAATATCCAACAAGTTAGCTAACGCATAACCTGCGCTCGGGATACACAAGGTGATCAATAATTCGATACTACTGTCATTACTACGGCAAATTAACCAATGCGCAACGAGAGCAAGTACCACACCAAAAATAATACCACCCACAGCATCGACTAGAAATAATTCGGCAACACCGCCAAAACTAGGCTCTTGACCGGTAAAAATCAAAGCGAAGATTGTTGAGAAAACAACCAAACCAACACCATCGTTAAATAACGACTCGCCTTCTACTTGTACTGATATTTTATCTGGCGCATTCATTTTTTTGATGATAGCAAGAACGGCGATAGGGTCAGTCGGGCTAATTAAAGCACCAAAAAGCATGCAATAAATAAGAGGTAGATCCCAGCCACACAACGCCAATGCCCAGTAGCTGAAGTAACCAATAATGATGGTGGAAATTAGCGTCGAGCCTAATGCCATAATGGCTATTTCCCAACGTTGATTTCGTAACAACTTAAGGTCGATCTCTAATGCGCCAGCGAAAAGAAGAAAACCTAACATCCCCTTTAAGAGCAACATATTAAAGTTAAGCCCATCTACCGCCTGTGCGATAGAGGCCGTAATACCACCACCAGAGACCGAGGCTAATATCATCAGCAAAAGAGAAATAACGACCGACCCCGTTGTAATCGCAATAGTCGTTTGCAGCTTCAGGATGTATTGGTTAGTGAAGGCGATAAAAATCGCTACCACTGATAATAAACAGAGGAAATACCAAGAGTTCATTTTTTCTCCAAATTAATAAGACATTATTTTAAAACTGAAACGGTTAAGGATGGCACCCTGAACGAATACCATCCTAGAATCTGAAATACGTAGGCTTAGGTTTAAGGCAAACGCTAAGCTCAAGTTTTTAGTTTTATGCTTTCCCAGCTCGCTGAAAAAGCACAAAGTAAAATGAGGCGATTAAACTAAAAACAACAAAAGAAAAAGGCAGTAAAAACGTAAACAACAGAAAATGCTTTTAACCATTTTTATGAGACATCGATCTGCATAATTTTCTAAATATTATTGCACTAATACACATTTTGTATGTCCAATAAAAAAACGTTTTTAAGGCGGGTAATTATCGCAAGAAGAGAAATAAATTTCTTCTATTATTTTGCACTGGTTCTTTGATATACCGAAAAACGATAATCATAAGGGTTAGGACCTTCTGCTGCAAATGCTTCTTCAGCGAGCAGCGTAAAAGATGGCCATTCCACTTCTGGAAAATACGCATCGCCATTAATCTGCGCATCAACATGAGTCACATATAAACGATCAGCTTTCTCCAATGCTAATTGATATATTTGGGCACCGCCTATTACCATTACCTCTTCTTGCCCATTAACCAAACAAATATCTTCACCCAATGAAATCGCTGCGTCTAGCGAAGTCACCACATCAATACCATCAGCTTGATAATCTCGGTCTCTAGTAATCACTATATTTCGACGCCCCGGTAATGGCTTACCAATAGACTCAAACGTCTTACGCCCCATAACAATAGGCTTGCCCATCGTTGCTTGTTTGAAGTATTTAAGATCATTAGGAAGATGCCAAGGTAATGAGTTATTGATCCCGATGACTCGGTTGGCTGACATGGCAACAATTAAAGACAACATAGAATAAACCTTAGAGTAAGCCCCCTAGAGATTCCGTAAATACGGCACCTTAGGTAGGGGTTCTGATATAATCGATGAAAACTATTATACTCATGGCAGCCCATAATGCATTTTTAAAAAGACTTAAGTCGCTGCCAGACAATAAATACAGGGCTCTCTTCATGAAACAATATTTAGACCTTTGCCAGCGTATCGTTGATGAAGGCGTATGGGTAGAAAACGAACGTACAGGTAAGCGCTGCTTAACAGTAATTAACGCGGACCTAACTTATGATGTAAACAAGGGTGAATTCCCACTTGTTACAACTCGGAAAAGTTATTGGAAGTCGGCCATTGCGGAAATCCTTGGCTATTTAAGAGGCTATGATAATGCCGCTGATTTTCGAGCACTTGGCACCAAAACATGGGATGCCAATGCCAATGACAACGCCGTCTGGCTAAATAACCCATACCGTAAAGGCAAAGACGATATGGGGTTATGCTATGGCGCCATTGGCCGTGCATTCCCTAAACCAGACGGTGGTCACATTGATCTACTCAAACAAATCATTGATGACTTAACTAAGGGAGTGGATAACCGCGGAGAGATCCTTACTTTTTATCATCCTGGGGCATTCCATATGGCCTGCCTTCGTCCCTGCTTGTACAGCCATCACTTTTCTTTACTTGGCGATACACTTTATTTAAATAGCACACAACGCAGCTGTGATGTGCCATTAGGATTAAATTTCAACATGGTTCAAGTCTATGTGCTACTCGCAATTGTGGCGCAAATTACTGGACACAAAGCAGGCCAAGCCTTCCATAAAATAGTCAATGCTCACATTTATGAAGACCAACTTGAACTGATGCGTGACGTGCAATTAAAACGCCAGCCATATGCTTTACCAACACTAAAGATTAACCCAAACATCAAATCTTTAAAGGACATTGAAACCTGGGTAACAATGGATGACTTCTCTATTGAGGGATACGAATTCCACGAACCGATTGCTTACCCATTCTCTGTCTAGCTAAACGGCTTCACATCACTGACACAAGGCACTTTTTAGCGACACTAAACACAAAAAAGCCAGTTCTCAATAACTGGCTTTTTTGATGCGATTCTTATCTAGTCGCCCTTTATTAACGAGGGGGACTTATGTTTTTAGGGTCTTATGTCTTCGGGTACTTTTTCATTTTAAAGCCAAATACAATCAGCATAATACCAATAATCACCATAGGCAGAGAAAGCACTTGCCCTTCTGTTACCCAACCAAAAGCTAAATAACCAATTTGCGGATCCGGCTCACGCACAAATTCAGACATAATTCGAAACACGCCATAGCATAGTAAAAACAATCCTGACACACAGTATCTAGGCTTACTCTTTTTCGAAAAGAACCATAGGATACAAAACAATGCGACGCCTTCTAAGGCGAATTGATAAAGCTGCGATGGATGACGAGCGAGTTGCAGAGGGTCTTTTGGAAAAACCATTGCCCATGGCACATCGGTCGGCTTCCCCCATAACTCACCGTTAATGAAATTACCTATACGCCCAGCACCTAAACCAATTGGAACAAATGGTGCGGCGAAATCAGTCACATCAATTAAATGTTTATTGTAGCGTCGCGCAAATACTGCAAGCGCGACAATAACCCCGATCAAGCCACCATGAAACGACATACCACCGTCCCAGATTTTGAACATGACCAGTGGGTGCTCAATAAAAACAGGAAACTGGTAAAAAAGAATATAACCAATACGGCCACCTAATATGACCCCCAGCGCACCATAGAAAATCATGTCGCTGACCATTTCTTGAGTCCATAAACTATTAGACTTTTTAGCTCGATAGGCACCTAAAAAATACGCACCGGCAAAACCAATTAAATACATAATACCGTACCAATGTACGGAAAGCGGCCCTATTGAAATCGCGATAGGATCAATCGCTGGATAAGCTATCATAACGGTAAGAACAACCTCTGAGGCGGATTTTAATTCACTGTTGTCGTTTTGGAAGGACGAACTAAACGTTCAATATTTGCTTCACGCATTAACCTAGTCATTGTTTGTGTTACAGCATCGGCATGCGCTAAATGGATCACTTGATCTAACATATTTTGAGCCTGTTCCATCGAGATATTTCGAATCACAGCCTTCACTTTGGGTAAGCTGGTAGAGCTCATAGACAAAACATCGTAACCCATCGCCATAAGAATAATAGCCCCCATTGGATCGCCTGCCATTTCACCACAGACACTGAGGTTTATCCCCTCGTTTTTCACTTGTTTTACAATAGAATGCAAAGCACGTAAAACGGAAGGATGGAAACAATTGTATAAATCAGCAACACGAGGATTATTACGATCCACAGCCAGCAGATATTGCGTTAAGTCATTACTACCAACAGACATAAAGTCCACCAGCGCAGCCAGTTCTTTCACTTGATAAACCGCGGCTGGAATTTCTATCATCACACCAACTTGAGGCATTTTTACATCATAACCTTCTTCTTTTACCTCAGCATAGGCGCGGCGAATTAACGCTAAGGCATCTTCTACTTCTGCGACATTTGAAATCATTGGTAACATAATTTTTAGATTATGAAGACCGGCACTGGCTTTGATCATCGCTCGAATCTGCGCCATAAAAATTTCTAAGTGATCAAGCGTAACTCGGATACCACGCCAGCCAAGAAATGGATTGGCCTCAGCAATAGGAAAATATGGTAACGCTTTATCACCACCAATATCTAGAGTTCGCACTGTCACAGGAGCTGGTGCAAAACCTTCAAGTTGCTGGCGATATATATACTCTTGCTCTGCTTCTGTTGGAAAACGGTCCCGCACCATAAAAGGCACTTCTGTACGGTAAAGACCAATACCTTCTGCACCTCGATCCAATGAACGAGCGATATCCGCGGTTAAACCCGTATTTACAAACAAGGATAAACGATAACCATCTGTTGTTTCACAGGGAAGATCTCTAAGTGTTTCGTACTCTTCTTCTAACTGACGCTCTTCATCAACAATCTGTTTATAATTTTGCGTTAAGCTTTCAGAAGGGTAAGTAAATACTTGTCCTAAGTAACCATCAACAATTAAATCGACTTTGTCTAATTGCGCATAAGGTAAATCTAGCGCCCCCATTACCGTAGGAATTCCCATAGCACGAGCCAAAATGGCAACATGGGAATTACTCGAACCCATTACAGAGACTAGGCCCTTGATTTTATCAATAGGAATTTCACCTAGCATAGAAGCCGTTAACTCTTCACCAATGACAATACCGGGTTCGCTAAAGCGTTCAGCTAAATTAGGGGCTTTTTCTTGAAGATGAGAAAGAATTCGGCGACCTAAATCACGAATATCAGTGGCCCGTTCTCGTAAGTAAGGGTCGTCCATTTTATTAAAATGAGCGATATGGGCTTGAATAACTTTTCTAATTGCACCTTGCGCCCAATTACCTTTCTTAATCTTCTTCTCGACCTCAACAACCAGCGAGTTATCATTCAGAATTTTCAGATAGACATCAAATAAAGCCTTTTCATCGGTCGATAAATGCTGACTAAGTCGGTCACTTGCTCGCCGAATATCGTCTCGGACGGCTTCAAGCGCTTGATGAAAATCTATAATTTCAGAAGCGCTATCAGTAATGACACGATCTGGAATAACATCTAAATCCGCCAGCGGATAGACCACGACGCCACGACCAAGTGCAACACCTGAACTGCCAGACACCCCTTTGTAACGAAAATCTGAGCCGACTTGAACAGAGTTCACACTAAGACTCGTCATTGCACCCGTTGCTTCCGCATGAGCAATAACACCCGCTAGCTGCGCAGAAAGTGTAATGAGAAAAGCTTCTTCACCTTCATCAAAACGACGCTTATCTTCATGCTGAACAACCAATACACCCAACACTTGCCGATGATGGATAATAGGAACACCCAAAAATGAACGATACCGTTCTTCTCCCGTGCCATTAAGATAATGGAACGAGGGATGAATATGGGCATCTTCCAAATTTACAGGCTCAGCACGTCGACCGACTAAACTAACAAGCCCTTCATCAGACTTTAAACTAGCACTTCCGGCAACACCTGCGTTTAAGCCACGCGTCGCCATCAAAACGTATTCACTTGTATTAGGGTCTACTAAGTAAATAGAACAGACTTCTGCTCGCATAGCTCTTCGCACACGACGAACAATAATGTCCAACGCGACAGGCAAAGACTGCGCTGCAGTCACTTCTTGAGTAATACGTCTGAGCAAACTTAGCATTGTTCTCCTTACACCCTAAGTAATATAAATTTAAAGAGTCGCTTTTATTATGTGTTCTAATTTTCGGTGTGCATTTGGAATCAGTTCTTTTAATGCGCGGCGATAAACATCCTTCTTAAACGCCACAACCTGGCCAAGCGGGTACCAATAACTCACCCATCTCCAACCATCAAACTCAGGGCAATCTGTTGAATCCACGCACACACAAGCATCTGCACAACGAATGGACAGCAAAAACCACTTCTGTTTTTGCCCGATACACAAAGGCTTGCTGTTATGTCTTAACATGCGTTTGGGAAGTCGGTAACGTAACCATCCTCGGGTTTTCCCCACGATTTCTACCTGATGAGGTTCCAACCCCACTTCTTCCTTCAATTCTCTATACAAAGCATCTTCAGGAGTTTCATCAGGTTTAATACCGCCTTGGGGAAATTGCCATGCATTTTGTCCCACACGCCTTGCCCAAAGAAGTTGGCCACGCTCGTTCATCAGTATGATGCCCACATTCGGCCTATATCCGTCTGCATCAATCACGAGCTATCACCTTTTAACATAAGAATAAATTATTTTCATTGTTCCATATTTCGCCTTCTGGCACAATTAAGACAGGTGTTATTTGTCGCTCTCATCGTTATACTTTGTATACATTAAATGAACTAAGGACTGCTTGTGACGCTCGCAATATTTGATTTAGATGGCACCTTATTAAGCGGTGACAGTGATTACGCTTGGGGAGAATTTTTAGTAGAAAAAGGATTGGTGGACACACAAGCCTATAAAGAAGCCAATGATCGCTTCTTTGAACAATACCAATCTGGCACCTTAGATATTTATGAATACATGGCGTTTAGTTTAGCGCCGCTTACTTTATTCAATAATGAAGAGCTAATAAAACTACACAACACCTTCATGGCTGAAAAAGTCGCGCCTATGATGCAAGATAAAGCAAAGGCATTGCTGAAGCATCATAAAGACCAGGGTCATTTCTTACTCATGATCACGGCGACCAATCAATTTGTCACAGGGCCCATCGCAGATGCACTGGGTATGGATCACATCATCGCACCCATTCCTGAGATTATTAATAATCGCTACACAGGAAAAACCGTCGGCGTTCCAAGCTTCCAAGAAGGCAAGGTCACTCGCTTAAATGACTGGCTAGCCGAGACAGGACATTCGATGGAAGGCAGCTACTTCTACAGTGACTCTCGTAACGACTTACCACTTTTAGAACTCGTTACTCACCCTGTTGCTGTTGACGCTGACCCAACACTGACTGAAATTGCCAAGGAACGCGGCTGGCCTCATATTTCACTACGAGACTAGTCGATAACCCTCTATGTTCCATATAAAAAGCCTCTTTACTTTTTGAAGTAAAGAGGCTTTTTTCATTCAAAACATACCAATAACGCGGCGCTACAGACCCATATTGTTATGGATTCGGTAGAACAATGCTTTCAAATATTCCGTTTCTTCAATCGCTGGATGAACCGGATGATCTGGCGCTTGCGTACCACGATAGATCAATTGAGAAAAACGCTCTAACTGACGGCTGTTACTGCGCACTATGTCATGTAATCGACTTGTTTCTAAGTGCATAGAGCAGGAACCCGAGACTAAAATGCCGCCTTTAGCGACCAAGCGCATAGCCAGCTGATTCGCTCGATGATACGCACCTTCTCCTGCTTTAATGTCTTTACGACGAGCGATAAAAGCTGGTGGATCCATGACAACCACATCAAAACGCTGTTTTTCTTCAATCAAAGACTGCATCGCTTCAAATGCATCGCCGTGCATAAGTTCAGAACCACCTTCGTACTGGTTCAATTTAAGGTTTGCGTCCACATGGCTTAAAGCGCTTTCAGATGCATCAATAAAGGTAACATCCGTCGCACCAGCGGCCGCGGCTTGAACACCCCAACCACCAATATAAGAGAAAACATCAAGAACGCGCTTGCCATCGCAGTAATTTTGCATGGTTTTGCGGTTTTCACGATGATCATAAAACCAACCCGTTTTTTGACCATCCCAGACAGGCGCTTGAAAAAGCACATCATTTTCTTGCAAGAAAACCAATTCAGGCACTGTACCAAACGCTTCTTCAACGTATGTTTCTAGCCCTTCGATTTGGCGCATTTTGCCATCATTTTTCATTAATATAGCGGTTGGTTTGATCACATCTTGCAAAGCTTCAATGATTTCGCTTTTCAAACGCTCCATTCCTGCAGTAGAAATCTGCACCACTAATATATCGCCGAAACGATCTACAACTAGACCTGACAATCCATCTGAATCACCAAATACTAAACGGTAATAAGGCCCTTTATAGGCAATTTCACGTAATGACAAAGCAATTTTAAGACGATGAACCAACGTTGACTTATTCATAACACCATCAACACTGCGGCTTACCAAACGCCCGCAGATCAAAGTGTTAGGATTAATCATCGCAATACCAATGGGCTTCCCTTGCGCCGTTTCAACAACAACCTGATCGCCTGGAGTAAACTGTTTTAATGGTGTCTTATTAGTATCTACTTCATTGCTGTAGATCCATTGATGACCCGCTCGTAGACGTCGATCAGCTTGCCCTTTTAGTCGAATAACGCTCAATTTCTTCACCCAGTGATTTTAAAAAAACCTATTATAAATGCTACACACTCAATTGCTATTAATTAAGTGTTCGTTGAATTATTTGTCTTGATTTAGACCGCGCCGCTGACAACTTACTTAAAAGTAATAAGTGATAAGTGATAAGTTTTGAAATTAGAATGTTGGAAATTAAAATACTAGCAGGAAAGCTCAAAGACTAAAGCGACATCACTTCAACCTTTGAGACTCATCGAAGGGCAACCATACAGGAAAGAAAATACTTTATGCTAACAACTGGTCCAGATCATCTTCTAATAAAAGCGCCTCACCAAGCTCATAAATAATTTTTTCAGGCAATCCTGCCGCCTTAGATACGGTTTTAGGGAAACCATCGACAACGAGCATTTCATCACGCTCATCTCTAATACAAGCATTTAAGTAACAGGCTAGATTCAAAATACACGCCAGTGGTTGCGGATTTTCCTCGCTAAATGGTCGTTTATGAAGCCTCACAGCTTCTCCTAATTCAGGAGGAAATTTCCATAAATCCATTAACGCTTTACTAGCGTCTTGTGTTGTAAAAGTAAGTTTATCCATTTCTGCCTTGGTGCGGCTGATGTATTGAGTTTTCACCAACACTTGTATTTCTTGCGCGATATTTGGCTCAGTTAGGTGCAGTAACAAACGACCTAGATTATGAACAATCCCAGCCGTAAAAGCCTCTTCTGCATCCACAGCATCCGTTCGTTTTCCTAACCATTGAGCAAGGAGTGCAACTCGAAAAGAGTCTCGCCAAAACTCTTTTAAATCAATACCTTCAACACTTTTTACAGAGTTAGCAAAACCAGAGGCTATGACTAATGTTTTTAATTTATTCAACCCTAAAATAACTGTGGCTTCATCAATAGAGTACACTTTCCTAGACAATCCAAAGTAAGCAGAGTTAACAACGCGCAATACTTTTAATGACATCGTCTGATCATGAGCAACTTTTTTAGAAATATCGAAATAATTTGCGTTAGGGTCGTTCAACAGAACGATTAACTCCCTGACAACATCAGGAACATTAGGAAGCTTATCAGTGTGCTTTAATAAATCTTGTACTTGCATAAGTCGCTGCCTTAAGCCCTATTAAAAATTGATGCCTTGAGAATAGGACTGTAATAATAAAATACACAACACTAGGCCTAGCATTACGCACTTATTACTGAAATCCAAGCAATATTATAATTTTCTAGTTAAACACTAACGACTATAATTAATGAGTAAAATTAAGAAAATGAAGACAAACCGGCCGCTCTGGCTACCAGTTTTTCTTTCAGTTGAGTGCTCTGATGAAAATGCGCCATACCACTATTACGAAGTTGTACAAGCAGAGGTTGCTGTGAGCCAAACAATCGCTTAAAGCCTTCCATCCCTGCGGCCATGGCAATATTGTCTAACATGCGAGCTCGTTGATAGCGACGCAACACCTTACTCGCACCAAGAGACTCTCCGCGTCGATGCGCTTTCGCCAATACATCAACCAAGGCTTTGACATCCCCAAAGCCCAAATTAGCACCTTGGCCAGCCAAAGGGTGAATGGTATGAGCCGCATCGCCGATTAAAGCAATTCCTGATTTGACATACTGTTTAGCATGACGCTGACGAAGGGGTATAGATTGCCTTTTTGTGGTAATATCAAGCACAGTAAAGCGATGACTAATGGCATAACCAAGTCGCTCACAAAAAGCCTGATCATCTAGCATCATCAATTGCTCTGCGTCTTTAGGCGGAACCGACCACACGATTGACACAAAATGACGATCATCAACGCTGGGCAATGGTAAAAAGGCCAAAATGCCTTCTTCACCAAAGCTTTGCCATGCGGTATTTTCATGCTCCTTATCCACCTCAATAGTTGAGACAATAGCATGATGCCCATAGTCCCATTCGATCGTATCAAAAGCGTTATGAGTTCGTAATTTTGATAATGCGCCATCGGCGGCAATAATTGCTTGCGCTTCTAGCTGTTGACCTGAGAGCAAAGTAGCCTTCACTCCAGATTCACTCAACTCATGAGTTTCTAGCTCATCAGCAAGATACAAATCAATATTAGAGGACAGTCTCATCTCCGCCATCAAGCTATCACAAAGCACGGCATTCTCGACAAGGTGCCCTAGTTCCGGCAAGTTGGTTTTACGTGCATTGAAGTCGATATAGCCTTCACCTAATCCATCCCAAACGACCATATTGTTATAGACAGCAAGTCTTTCTTTGGGGATTTTCTGCCACGCGCCAGCAGACTCTAACAACGCTTTAGATTGACAGGAAATGGCACTAACACGCGCATCATAACTCGGGGGTGTCGACAATACATAGTCGCCACTGTGCTTATCAACAAGCGCAATCCGTAATGACGAATCTGCCAGCAACAATGCCGCTAAAGACCCCACCATACCGGCACCCACTATGATCAAATCGTATTGCTTTGCCATTTACTTATCCCCAACCACTAACCTTAGGTTAAACAATTTTTAATGATTTTGAGCCATAAAAGCTTCAATTTCATCAATTTCTCTTGGCAGGCCATGGGTTAAAATATAAGGGCCATCGTTGCGAATTAAAACATCATCCTCAATACGAATACCAATACCACGCCACTTCTCATCGACCGATTCATTATCTAGAGACACGTATAAACCAGGCTCTATGGTTAACACCATGCCTGATTCAAGCGGACGAGACTCTCCATTCACTCGATATGTCCCACAATCATGAACGTCTAAGCCAAGCCAATGACCGGTATTGTGCATATAAAAATCTCGATACGCTTTGCTTTCGATCAGAGTATCAACATTTCCTGTCAATAATCCTAGCGATACCAAACCTTGAGTCAAAATACGTACAGCAACGTTATGGCACGCCTCATAAGGCGCACCCACTTTTAATTCTTGTAAACCTGCCGTATGTGAGTCTAATACCACTTGGTAGAGAGCAGCTTGTGGCTCAGTGAATTTGCCATTGGCTGGAAAAGTTCGCGTTATATCACCAGCATAACAACCAAACTCTGCACCGGCATCGATAAGCACTAAGTCACCATCATCAATGGTTTCATCATTTTTGATATAATGAAGAACACAGGCATTGCTGCCTGAGGCAACAATGTTGTTATACGCAGGCTGACGCGAGCCCGATTTCATAAACACATAATTTAGTTCAGCTTCCAGTTCATATTCTTTCATGCCTGGACGCACTGCTAACATTGCTTGCTTATGTGCTTCGACGCTGATTTGCGCTGCTTTTTCCATTAGCGCAATTTCTTCTTCATCTTTGCGCAAACGCATCTCGGCAATAGCCGGAGACAAATCCATCAACTGCGTTGGCGCTACCGCGCCAGCACGCGCTCGTGCTGTGAGATTATCTCGCCACACTAATACTTGTTGGCGAAGTTTTTCATCGCCAAAAGGAAAAGCGACATTTTGTGCCCCGTCTAGCAAAAATATCGCAGCGTTATCAAGCTCATCTAATGGTACCGCGTCACAAACACCAAATGTATTCACGGCCCCCTCAACACCATAACGAAAACCATCCCACTGCTCTTTCTCTGGATCTTTCGGTAAGGTAACCAAAATAGTATCGCCGTTGCCATTAATTAAGGCATAGGCACTTGGCTCAGGAAAACCCGTTAAATAAAAGAAGTTACTATTCGGTCGAAACTCATACTCACAATCATTGTTACGCGTGCAAAGATCACCTGTACGAATAATAGCAACGGTATTTTCAGGCAAAGACTGAATCAAACGCTCACGTCGAGCTTGGTAAGTTTGACTTTCGATTTTCATGCACGCTCTCTCTTATAGTGGGTGGTGACAACCAACACAGCGATGACAGCTGAGTTGGACATAATCATTAATGCAATGAGGCTTTCTTGGTATGGTCAACATTAGGCTTAACGTCATAATGCTCTGAGTACAACATCATTGCAGACAAACGAACGTACTCAACTAATTCCGTGAGGTCCACTTCGTTGTCGTTATTGTCCTCCAATGCTCGCATATCAGCTTGCATGGCAGAAATGTTGGCAAAATCTCTTAGTACTTGTTTAGTCTCATCCGTCAGATCTTTTTTCTGCCCAGACAACCCATAACCTGCTAAAAAGCCATGAGCCCATTGGGATAATGTCATTCCGCGCTCACAAAGCTCGGCATCTTCATCTGAAATGCAAGGTACAAGCGCATATTCGCCATTTTGCAATAAGGTTAACGTTGCTGTGTATAATTCAACAATAGCTGCACGACTTGCGTCCTCTTTCCAACTGGTAATATCGCAAAACTCAGCGACCATGGTTAGCCAATCTTCTAACGGCAACGCGACACCTGCAGACAAATAACCACAAAGCTGACCATGCAGTTCAGCAGGCGATGCACTAATAGATTCGGATACAAATACATCAGCAATTAAATCAAAATCAAGCGCATCTTTTAACATTTCTGTGGACATGGAGTGTCTACCTATTTCTATTGTGTTGTCTAAATAATGGGAAGCCATAAAAACGCGGCTTAATGCTGCAAAGCAAGAAGCCGCACCTAACGGCACGGCTTCTTATCAATCGCAACACTGTCTACCTAATACATACTATATGGGGCAGTGTGAAACCGCTTTCAAGGCTAAGACTTAGCTAAGCTGCTTAAGGCCAGATTCAAGCGTTTGCAAAATCAAGGTGTTGATGGTCATTGGGCCAACGCCACCAGGAACTGGCGTGTAAGCGGCAACACGGTCAACTAATGGAGCCAATTCTATATCACCAACGCCACCAGGATGATAACCCGCATCAACAACGACAGCGCCATCCTTGATCCATTCAGCTTTAATAAATTCTGGCTTACCAACGGCACCCACAATCACATCTGCTTGCTTAATCAGATCAGGAAGATTTTGCGTACGAGAATGACAAATCGTCACGGTCGCATTGGCATTAAGCATCATCATAGCCATCGGTTTACCCAAAATTGGGCTACGACCAACGACGACAACATGCTTGCCTTCTAAAGCCACATCATACGCTTCTAATAGACGCATAATGCCAGCAGGTGTCGCTGCACCATAAGCAGGTTCTTGCATAGCCATGCGGCCAAATCCAAGACAGGTCACACCATCTACGTCTTTACGCGCTTCAATAGCATCAAAACAAAGACGCTCATCAATCTGAGCAGGCACCGGATGTTGTAACAAAATGCCATGAACATCTGGATTGCTATTTAAGTCATTAATGGTGCTTAACAACTCTTCTGTGGTC
The DNA here is from genome assembly GCF_004352835.1 of Marinomonas flavescens. GTDB lineage: Bacteria > Pseudomonadota > Gammaproteobacteria > Pseudomonadales > Marinomonadaceae > Marinomonas > Marinomonas flavescens. Next base: position 34,686 of record NZ_SJSB01000019.1, read on the forward strand.
GTGGTATCTGGCAATTCAATCGCCATAGAATCCATACCAACACGACGACAGGCGTTGCCTTTCATTTTGACATAGGTTGCTGACGCTGGATCAGCACCGACAAGAATGGTTGCTAGAATGGGGGTTCCGCCAGTGCGCTGTTTTAACTCAGCGACTTGAGCTTGAAGGCGGGTTTCAGTGTCTTTGGCGCAAAGCTTGCCGTCAAGAACCTGTGCAGTCATGGATGGACTCCTGCATTAAATAATGTCGTGGATTGAGGGAGGGCTATTGTAACCTAAGTTAATAATAGATAGGCGCCCTCATGGTGTTTAATTCAAGAAAAACAGTCTTTAAGGCTAAGCTGGCTCTAAATAATCGACCATTAACTGAAGGTTTTTCTGACCTCTAAATTCATTAATATCAAGCTTGTAAACTAGACGAATTTTCGCGCAAGATTCATTTGGCCATTTTTCCAAATCGACAAAAAAGCAAATCGCGTCAAGCAATAAACCACTTTGCGGTTCTCTCACCATCAATTTCAGATGCTTCTCGCCCACTAGGCGTTGCTGCAATACATCGAACACACCATCAAAACAAGGTTCAGGAAAAGATTGCCCCCAAGGCCCAGATAAGCGAACTTGTTCAGCAAAGCTTAGACTGAAATCTTCAGCAGCTAAAGGCCCATCTGTCCAAATGGTAGCCTTAAGCTGATCTGGCGTTACCCACTCACTAATAATGGCATCAAACGCTAAACGAAACGCATCGTAATGAGACTCTTTAATACTCATGCCAGCCGCCATAGCATGGCCACCAAACTTACTTAATAGTTGTGGATAGCGCTTTGCTAACAAATCTAATGCATCACGAATATGGACCCCAGCAATAGAGCGCGCGGAGCCTTTCAGTTCATTTTCTCCAACACGAGCAAAAGCGATCACTGGACGATGGCATTTTTCTTTCATACGAGAAGCTAGAATCCCAATCACGCCTTGGTGCCAATCGGGATCATAAAAACACATACCATTAGGCATTTCTTGATCGTCATCCAATAGAGTCGATAGCACCTCTTCGGCCTGATCTTTCATGTCTGACTCAATCGCTTTACGCTCTCGATTAAATTGATCTAATTGCTGCGCATAGCGTTGTGCCTGATGCGGGTGAACCGCTAACAAACATTCAATACCCACTGACATATCATCTAATCGACCTGCTGCATTTAGCCTAGGCCCTACGACAAAACCAAGATCTGAGGCTTTTAACCGCGTATAATCTCGTCGCCCAACTTCCAGCAACGCTAGAATACCAGGGCGAGCCTGGCCAGCTTGAATACGCTTGATACCCTGCTGCACCAAAATTCGATTATTGGCATCTAAAGACACCACATCAGCAACGGTCCCTAACGCCACTAAATCTAAATACTCCGCCATTTTTGGCTCAGGTATATGCTGCTCTTCGAACCAATTACGACGCTTCAATTCAGCACGCAATGCGCTCATAACATAAAAAATCACCCCAACACCGGCCAAGTTCTTACTACTAAAACCACACTCAGGATGGTTAGGGTTAACAATCGCATCCGCCTCAGGTAACTCGTCCCCAGGCAAGTGATGGTCTGTCACCACTACTTTCATGCCGTAGAATTTCGCCGCTCGAACGCCGTCTAAGCTGGCAATACCATTGTCCACCGTGACCAACACATCTGGGGATTTCTCCTTTGCCACTTCGACTATTTCGGGCGTTAGGCCATAGCCAAATTCAAAACGGTTAGGCACCAAGTAATCAGGAGAAACTGCTCCCATGGCTTCTAATGCAAGAATCCCCAAGCTCGTACTAGTCGCTCCATCGGCATCAAAATCCCCAACTATCAGGATTTTTTGTTCTGCAACAATAGCGTCAGCCAGAATATTCGCGGCGGCTTGAAGCCCAAAAAGAGGGTCGGGACGTAATAACAAAGGAAGCCGATAATCCAATTCGTGCTTAGAATTCACACCTCGCGCTAAAAAAATACGCTGTAAACTCAACGGCATCTCTGCTGAAAATTGCGCTGAAACTTGTTCGTTATCCGTATGGAATGACCGACGTTCTATGTGCATATCGTTACTCAGAATCTTAAAGGGCTTACAGATTAGCTAATTAGAATAGCACAATTTATACAGCCGATTTTGGTAAAACAGCTATTCCCATAGCCTATTAAAGCTAGAAACATACTTGGTTTCTCCCGCCTTCCTTTGCTTCATAAAGCCGTCTATCGGCTACCTTTAGAGCAATATCTAGAGGTTTTTTTTCACTTAATTCTGCGACACCAAAACTAGCGGTTATATGGAGACTCTTCTTATCGTAAAGAAAATCATGCCCCTCTATGGACTTCCGTATACTTTCTACTAGCTCTAAAACTCGCTCTGATGAGTCTTCATTGATGGCAAGTAAAAACTCCTCTCCACCCCAACGTGAAGACAAACTACTGTTAGGTAATGTTTTCTTTATCAACCTAGATAGTTCACTTAATACAAAGTCACCACAATCATGCCCATGAAGATCATTAACCTTTTTAAAATAATCCACATCAATCAAAATCAAATACAAACGATACGATTTAAACACGTCTAAACGCTGTAACATCCCCCTCCGATTTAGCAATCCGGTCAATAAATCTGTTTCAGCCACTTCTTTAAGTTTTTTAGATGCCATTTGTAACTCGTCATTAAAACGAGACATTGAGTACTCATAAATACTAGAAAGAAAAACAACAACAAAAAATGAGGCAACTATTCTGAACTTCAAATGCTCTTCATACTGAAATGAAAAAGTAGCGATTTCAGAAGAGAAATAGAGAATTAAAATGAGGAAAAGAGTAAAGACACTTACTTCAAACAACCCTCGTTTCATTCCTTGAATAAATAAAGAAACAGAAGGAACACAAAAAATCCACACATAGCCAGTACCACTCACACCCCCGCTAAATACCAGATAAAGCATAAGAAAATAAAGTGGGTAAATAATAATAGAGCCCGACACTTTGTAATTATGAGTCGCTCTTAAATAAAACTGATTGGCAAAAAACAGCGTCGCAGAAACAAGTAACACAGCAGCAAGCTGTATATTCCCTCTAGATAAGGCAACGATACCCAGCGGAAGAGTAAAAATAATACCTACAATTGAAAATAAATTTACAATCAGTATCCGACGCGCCTGCTCTGAAAAGTTTTGCCCTGACACACCGAAATAAAATACGTAACGGATAAAAACCTTTAAGCTTTTATTATCATTATGTTGAGAATCAGGCTGGTTAGCACCATTAAAGTCCCCCATTATTCCCTTCCTCTGCCTTGTTAAACATTGTTCGAACGTATGCATTCACCTATTAAGATAGACGAAACGACACAGAGTATCATTATTGCCTACCTGTTTATTATAAAATTTAGCCGCTATGCCTATTTAACAACCAGCTGGATAAAGACGAGACAACAACACTGGCACCACGGTCTCAACGCGCAAAATACGATCACCTAAATGAACCGACTCCATGCCCGCTTCAAGCCATTTTTCGACTTCAAATTCGTTCCAACCACCTTCTGGCCCCAGCGCTAAAACGCAGGACTCTTTAATCGCCACAGGACAAGCCTCTGCATGGTAAGGATGAGCAAGCAGACCTCTCTTACCTGCAACAATTGCAGGCAGCTGATCTTCTACAAAGGGGCGAAAACGAGGAATCATGTGACAAACAGGCATAATAGTGTCTTTCGCCTGCTCCAACCCTTCCAACAAAGACTGCTGGATCGAATCATGCTGCAGAACCGGACTCTGCCAATAGCTTTTTTCCACCTTAGCAGAGTGAATCAAATAGATTTCCTTCACTCCCATCGCACTGATGTTTTGCAAGGTGCGTTTGAGCATATTAGGTCTAGGTAACGCCATGACCAACACCATGGGTAACGCTGCCGGCGGTGCAGAAGACAAGATCAATGAATGAATCTGCCCGGGATTTTCACCTTCTGGTGCCTGATAAATACCCTCTCCAATGTCACCATTTAACAAGCCAACACGCAAGACATCGCCAGTGACGGCTTTGATGACCTTTGTTACATGCAGCTGTTGGCGTTCAGAGAGCGAATAATGTCCGCCACCTTGTTCATTTTGAGGATCAAGTAACAATAAATTCATAGAAAAAGACTAGCAGAAAAGGTAAAAGAAAAAAGCCGCCCCTCATAGAGGAGCGGCTTTCTGTATCGTTAACTCGTCATCGCTTTGTTAGATGCGTTCAGCCACAAAGGATTGAACCTCGTCTAAGCTATTGTCTAACACTGCATAAGACTCTTCACGCTCGAAAAGATCTTTCATGTGCTCAGGCAAACTTGGAGTCTGACAACCGGCCTTTTCAACCGCTTCGGGGAATTTCACCGGGTGCGCTGTTGCCAAGGTAATCATAGGCACGGATTTGTCTTTCCAGCACTGACGCGACGCTTCCAAACCAATCGCCGTATGAGGATCAAGAAGGTACTGAGTCGAAGCAAATACATCCGCAATCACTTCACAGGTCTTCTTATCATCCACTTTGTAGCTATCAAAGTTGTCTTTCACAAATGACCAAGCTTGGTCATTAAGTGACACATCGCCGTTATTAAAACGCGCCATCAAATCATCAATCGCAGCGCCATCACGACCATGAGCATCAAATAACAAGCGTTCAAAATTACTCGATACCATGATGTCCATACTTGGAGACAAGGTCACGTTTAGAGATTGACGACTCATGTCATTTTCTGCAATCACACGATGCAAGATGTCATTTTGGTTAGTCGCCACGACAAGCTGATCAATCGGCAAGCCCATTTTCTTAGCAAGATAGCCTGCGAAAATATCACCAAAGTTACCCGTAGGAACAGAGAAAGATACTTTACGATGCGGCGCACCAACAGACAAAGCAGAAGAGAAGTAGTAAACGATTTGAGCCATGATACGCGCCCAGTTAATCGAGTTTACTGCGCCTAGCTTGGCGCCTTTCAAGAAAGACTGATCTGCAAAGCTGGACTTCACCATCCCTTGGCAATCATCAAAATTGCCTTTCACCGCGATATTGAAAACGTTGTCGTCAATCACTGTCGTCATTTGACGACGCTGTACTTCTGACACACGCTCAAAAGGATGTAAGATGAAAATATCTAAATGCTCAGAGTGGCGACAACCTTCAATGGCTGCCGAGCCAGTATCGCCTGATGTCGCACCAAGAATAACCAGCTTTTCTTTGCGTTCGGATAGCACATAGTCCATTAAACGACCCAGCAGCTGTAGTGCAAAGTCTTTAAACGCTAGGGTTGGTCCACGGAATAACTCAAGTATCCATTCGTTATTACCAACTTGAACCATAGGTGCAACAGACACATGATTGAAACTTGCATAAGCATCATCAATCATGTTTTTAAACGCATCCGCCGGAATATCACCTTCAACAAAAGGCCACATTATCTTAAACGCAAGTTCTTGATAACTAAGATTTGCCCAAGAAGCGATCTCTTCTTTACTGTAATGAGGTAAGGTTTCTGGCACATACAAACCGCCATCATTCGCCAAACCAGCTAATAGCACGTCACCAAAAGACAACGTTGGCGCTTTACCTCGAGTAGAAATATATTTCATTGTTCTCTCTCCTTAAGCCAATGTTTCAACACGAATACGTTGCACAGTACCCGCGACATCTGGCAAGGCCTCAATTTCAGCGATCGCCGCATTCATAGAGCGCTCTTTCACGTCATGAGTCATCACTACAAGTGGCACAAGGTCACTGCCTTCACGCTCGCGCTGAATCAAAGACTCAATACTGATGCCATTTTTCGATAAGATCTGAGTAATATTTGCTAATACACCAGCACGATCTTGGATCGTCATGTTAAGGAAGAAACCACATACAATTTCTTCAATCGGCAGAATATTCACATCGGACAAAGCGTCCGCTTGGAACGCCAAATGCGGCACTCTATTGGTAGGATCTGCCGTCAAAGTACGCGCCACATCAATTACATCAGCCACAACTGATGAGCCCGTTGGCATCGCGCCAGCACCAGCACCATAAGTCAACGTCGGCCCGACCGCGTCACCTTTTACCATGACCGCATTCATTACACCGTTTACATTGGCCAATAATTGCTTGTTAGAAATCAAGGTCGGATGCACACGCAATTCAATGCCATGCTTAGTACGATTCGCAATGCCTAAATGTTTAATGGCATAGCCTAGATCGCGGGCAAAAGCGACGTCTTCAGAGGTAATTCGACTGATGCCTTCTGTATAAGTTTTTTCAAATTGCAGAGGAATACCAAAAGCAATAGACGCCAAAATCGTTAATTTATGAGCAGCATCAATGCCCTCTACATCAAAAGTAGGGTCCGCTTCAGCATAACCTAGCGCTTGAGCTTCTTTTAGCACGTCATCGAAATCCCGACCTTTTTCACTCATTTCAGTCAGAATAAAGTTGCCCGTACCATTAATGATACCAGCCAACCATTCAATACGATTTGCGGATAAGCCTTCACGAAGAGATTTGATAATAGGAATGCCGCCTGCAACGGCAGCCTCAAAGGCAACAATAACGCCTTTTTCTTGTGCTCTTGCGAATATTTCATTGCCGTGTTCTGCAATGAGTGCTTTGTTAGCAGTTACCACATGTTTGCCATTTTTGATGGCGGTTAGCACGAGCTCTTTAGCGACGGATGTGCCACCAATAAGCTCAAGGACAATATCAATCTCTGGGTTATTTACGACATCAAAGATGTCGCGGGTAATGTTCACTCCGGTGGTATCACATGTGTCGTTATCACGACGCATACCAACTTGCTCAACTACAATACTGCGGCCAACTCGTCGTGTAATTTCTTCTGCATTATTACGCAGAATATTAAAACTGCCAGAACCTACTGTTCCCAGCCCACAAATTCCGACTTTTACCGGTTTCAAAGCAACACCCCACAGAGATAATTTAATTTTTATACGATGTTTAATAGCAACACCTAAGCCCTGACATTATAGCGTTAGAGTGAATTAAACCCAACGAAGAATACCCTGAACAAGGCTCATGTTTAGTGGAATATTTTGCGTTTCCCCTATAAACCCAATTCTTTTGCTAATGAATCCGCAGGCAAATAACCAGGAATAAGTTTACCGTTTCCTAAAACAATACTTGGCGTGCCACGAACACCAATAGAGTTGCCTAAATTGTAATCATCAGCAATGGGATTAACGCACGTATTTTCAGGAACATCATTACCTTCCATTGCTTTCGTCAGCCAAGCTTTAGGGTCATCAGAACACCAAACACTGACCATCTTTTTATAGACACCAGAACCAATACCAGCACGAGGATACGCTAGATAGCGAACAGTAATACCCATCTCATTTAACTTAGGAACTTCTTTATGCAGCATCCGACAATAAGCACAATCTACATCGGTGAAAACGGTAATGTGAGCTTTCTCGTCTGCTGCTTTGAAAACAATCATTTGTGATGCTGGCAGTGTTTCAATTTTAGCGAGTTTTGCTTTTTCGCTTTCATTCTCTACCGCCGTACCTTCTACACGATACATATCGCCAGCGACAAAATACTTACCATTAGCCGTTACATGCAAAGTAGGACCGTCTTTCAAGGTAACCGTGTATAGGCCGGAACCTGAATGAAGCTCAACATTTTCTATTTGATATTGGGGTAAAGCTTGCTTTATAGAAGCGCTTACTTCTGCTTTGTCGGCTAGAGTGGTTGTGGAAAATAAAGCGAGTAATGAGCTCATCATTACGAATCGAGAAAGGGGTTGAAAAAGACACTTCATTGAATACCTCAAATAAATAAGATTAATCAATATTAGGCCACAACCTTATGGGGAAGTTCCATAAAAAAAGGCGACTTGCGTCGCCTTTTTTTAACACAGAAAAATTAACGTTTAGCCAATTTCTCTTTAATACGTGCTGATTTACCAGAACGCTCGCGTAGGTAATAGATTTTAGCCTGACGCACGTCACCGCGACGTTTCACTTCAATACTTTCAACGATTGGGCTGTAAGTTTGAAATGCACGCTCAACACCGATACCGCTAGAAATTTTACGAACGGTAAATGCTGAGTTAAGACCGCGGTTACGCTTAGCAATTACAACACCTTCATAGGCCTGTAGACGCTCGCGTGAACCTTCTATAACTTTAACTTGAACGACAACAGTATCACCAGTACCGAATACTGGAATTTCTTTTGTCATCTGTTCAGCTTCAATCTGCTGAATCAGTTTAGTTTTATTACTCATGGATGTGACTCCTAATGATATGGTTTCTTGTCAGCATGAAGGTTCTTCTGTCTGACAAGCTCGCAATCCCTACTCTGCCGAGGTTGAATCTTCAGTTTCGCGAATAAACTCTTCTAACAGCAACTGCTGTTCCCTGTCCAACTCAAGGTTCTGCAGAAGGTCTGGCCGGCGTAGAAAAGTTCTTCCGAGCTTTTGCTTTAATCGCCAGCGTCTAATCGCCTCATGGTTGCCACTAAGCAGTACAGAAGGAACGGACTTATCATCCAAAACTTCCGGTCGAGTGAAATGCGGACAGTCCAACAAGCCATCAGCAAATGAATCCTCATCTGCAGAAGCCTGCTTTCCTAGCACACCAGGAACCATACGAAGTACGGCATCCATGAGCACCATCGCCGGCAACTCACCACCACTTAGAACAAAGTCACCAATGGACCATTCTTCATCAATCTCAGATTGAATCAAACGTTCATCAACGCCTTCATAACGACCTGCTACCAGAATAAATTCTGCTTGTTTAGCAAGCTGTTGCACACCTTCTTGCGTCAGCGTACGCCCTTGAGGGGATAGATAAATAACTTTTGCGTTGGGCACCAATAATTTGGCACTTGCAATCGCATCTTTGAGAGGCTGCACTTTCATGAGCATCCCTGGACCACCACCATAAGGTCGATCATCCACAGTCTTATGTCTGTCATAAGTAAAGTCACGCGGATTTATAAAATCCATCGAAACCAGACCAGACTTAATGGCTCTGCCCGTTACACCGTATTGGGTAATGGCTTGAAACATCTCCGGAAAAAGCGATATTACACCGACCTTCACTTTATGACTCCAGTTTTACGATCAAAATTCCGGATCCCAATCAACGACCATTTCCTGCTGTTCTAGATTAATATCTAAAACATAAGATCCTGGCGCATAAGGAATCAAACGTTCTTCACGATCAAAACTGCCTTCACAAGCACGGACAACAACAACATCATTCGCACCGGTTTCCATAAGCTGAGAAACCTTCCCCAAGAGGACACCCTCTTTGGTAATAACCCTCAGTCCTTCCAGTTGGCTCCAGTAATAATCACCTTCTTCCAATTCTGGTAGTTCTGCCGAATCAATATAAACGTCCATACCACAAATCTCTTTTACAAGATCTCTGTCGGTATAACCCTTAACTGACGCTACCAAACCACGACCTTGCAGACGCCCTTGGCTTAATTCAACGGTCTTCCACCCACTAGGAGTTTTCAACCACCAATGCTTGTAATCAAAGATCCCTTGCATTGGGTCGGTGTGTGAATATAACTTCACCCACCCTTTAACACCATAAACTGATGTAATGCGTCCAACCACAAGGGCTTGCTCAGGAGCGGCCGCTTGTTTTAATTCAGACATAGCACTACCTCAGTTATTAAGCGTTTTTGCCAGCATCTTTAACAAGCTGCGCAGCACGGTCAGATAGTTGAGCGCCTAGGCTAACCCAATGGTTTACACGATCTAAATCGATGCGCAAACGTTCTTCTTGACCACGAGCAACAGGGTTAAAGAAACCCAAACGCTCGATATAACGACCATCACGTGCACGACGGCTATCAGCCACGTTCAAATGATAGAATGGGCGCTTTTTAGAGCCACCACGAGAAAGACGAATAGTTACCATCTTATTGGTTCCTTATTGCTTAACGAAACGCCTCTTGCCGAGTCGATTTTTGACTCATACTACAAGAGGGCGGCATATTCTAGTCGATTAACTAGAAAAACAAAAGGGCGAATTACTCGCCCACACATTAAAAACGGCAGTTTTTTTACTGCCGTCAATAAAAAAACAAGATATGACTAAAGTTTAGGGAAACCACCACCGCCTGACATACCACCAGGCATCATTCCACCCAAACCTCGCATCATCTTTTTCATTCCACCTTTAGCGGACATTTTCTTCATCATCTTCTGCATTTGCTTATGCTGCTTCAGAAGACGATTTAAATCTTGAATCTGCAAGCCGGCGCCAACAGTAATACGTTTTTTACGAGAACCATTGATAACATCAGGATTGCGACGCTCCGCTGGCGTCATCGAATTAATCAAGGCTTCCATCTGAACAAACATTTTATCGTTCACTTTATCTTGGATATTACCTAGCTGCCCCATACCGGGAAGCTTATCCAACATGGAACTCATACCGCCCATGTTTTTCATTTGCTGAAGCTGCTCTTTAAAATCTTCTAAATCAAAGCCTTTGCCTTTCTTTAGTTTACCAGCCAGCTTCTCGGCTTTTTCTTTATCAATTTTCTGCTCTGCTTCCTCTATTAAGGAAAGCATGTCACCCATACCGAGAATACGAGAAGCCAAACGATCAGGGTGGAAAGGTTCTAGCGCGTCGGTTTTTTCACCAACACCCAAAAACTTGATCGGCTTACCGGTAATATGACGAACCGAAAGTGCAGCACCGCCACGGGCATCACCATCTGTTTTGGTCAATATCACGCCAGTCAAAGGCAATACATCACCAAAGGCCTTGGCGGTATTAGCAGCATCCTGACCTGTCATCGCATCGACAACAAACAAGGTTTCGATTGGATTCACCGCAGCATGAAGCGCCTTGATCTCAGCCATCATGGCGTCATCAATAGCCAAACGACCTGCAGTATCAACAATCAAGACATCTTTATGGGCTTTCTTAGCGTAATCGACCGCATTATTAACGATATCGATCGGCTTCTGCGAAAGATCACTAGGAATAAAGTCAACACCAACTTCAGCAGCAAGTGTTTCTAACTGTTTGATCGCAGCAGGGCGATATACATCCGCACTAACAACCGAAACAGATTTCTTCTCGCGCTCCGTAAGGTATTTTGCAAGCTTAGCGGCAGAGGTTGTTTTACCCGCCCCTTGAAGACCAGCCAACAAGATAATTGCAGGACGAGCAACACGAAGGTTCAAACCGTCGTTCGCTTCGCCCATTACTTTTTCAAGTTCTTGCTTAACAATTTTTAAGAAGACTTGGCCAGGGCTGAGGCTCTTTGTTACTTCAGTTCCTACCGCACGATCTTTAACGGCATCGATAAAGTCTTTTACAACAGGCAGCGCAACATCGGCTTCGAGCAGCGCCATTCGCACTTCGCGAAGCACATCTTTAATATTGTCTTCTGTTAATTTAGCGCGACCTCGAATACGATCAAGCGAGGAAGTTAAGCGATTCGATAAATTGTCGAACATATTGCCCTCAAATTTTTTGTTCTATATGGAAAAAAACCGACTTTCACGGTTTAACCAAGTTGAAATTAAACCTATTATAACGGATAAATGTTTATCACCCTATACCTTTACTCTATGGATCCTTTAGTTTCATGACTCAATTATTGCTTTGGCTTGCTTGTATTGCCTGCTTAGTCGCTAGTTTGGCTTATTACTTTCGCCCTCAAGCTCGCTCAACACAGCTATTAGGGGCTGCTGCAATCGTTTTACACACCCTATCTTTGAGTGAGTTTTTATTTCATCGAAACGGGTTCAATTTTTTAACAATTGGACTATTAATCGCTGTTATTGGTAACGCGCTTCTGTGGTTTAGTAACCGAAATAAAGATTTATCATTACTTATTGCAATCGCCTTTCCACTCACTGCCATTATTATTGCGCTAAATGCCATTGAGCCATGGCACCTAAAACAGCTGCACAGTGACTCTTGGGGAACAAGTGCCCACATACTCATTGCGTCTGTTGCTTACAGTCTTTTTACTGCAGCATGCGGCATTGGCATACTTCTAGCGATCCAAGAATACCAACTCAAAAACCACCGTCTGAAACAACTATTAAGAGTCCCGCCGCTACAAGTGTTAGAACGCTTGATGTTCGAATTCATTTGGGCCGCCTTTATTTTACTTACAATAACGATTGCCACCGGCTTTTACTTCATTGAAGACATGTTCGCTCAACACCTTGTACACAAAACCTTCTTCACCATGGCTTCATGGCTTGTTTTTGCGGGGTTATTGCTGGGGCGTCATTTTGCTGGCTGGCGCGGACAACTAGCAGTTAAACTCACCCTTAGTGGCTTCTTTTTACTTATGCTAGCCTATTTTGGCAGTCAGATAGCCTTACAAATTTTGTTACATTAATTCATTATGCATGAAAGTCGTTTGACAGTGACTTTGTAAGCACTAATAATCCGTTTATCCAAACTATTGAGGCAAACCCTTTTTGAACGATGTTCCCTTAAGTATTCTAGGCGGAGTACTGGCTTTCCTAATCATACTTTCTGCTTTCTTTTCCAGCTCAGAAACTGGCATGTTGACTCTCAACAAATACCGATTGAAGCATCTGGTAAAAAACAAAAACAAAACTGCCATTCGTGTCAGTAAATTACTCGAACGCCCAGATCGGCTTTTGGGGCTTATTTTAATCGGCAATAACTTTGTCAATATTCTAGCGTCGGCCATTGCCACTATTATTGCTGTGCGCATATGGGGTGATGCTGGTGTTGCCATCGCAACCGCTGCCCTTACAGTAATTGTATTGATCTTTGCCGAAGTTACGCCAAAGACATTAGCTGCGATTCATCCAGAGAAAATAGCCTTCCCCGCCTCTTGGATACTCGCCATCCTGTTAAGAATTTTTTACCCAATTGTCTTTCTTATTAACACCCTTTCAAACGGATTATTAAGATTAATTGGTGTGCACGCCTCTCAAAAAAGCCACGACACACTTGATTCAGAAGAATTAAGAACCGTTGTTAATGAAGCTAGCGGCCTTATTCCTGCCGCTCACCAAGAAATGCTGATCTCTATTTTAGATCTGGAAAAAGTCTCTGTAGAAGACATTATGATCCCTAGAAATGAAGTCGTCGGTATCGACATCGAAGACTCCATTGAAGAAATCATCGAACAAATATGCCAAAGTCGTCATACACGGATGCCCGTTTATAATGGCGAAATTAATAAAGTGATCGGCATTTTGCACGCTCGCCACGCCGCCGTATTTTTACGTGAACCATCACCATCCAAAGCCGCACTATTAAAAGCAACACTAGAACCTTACTTCATTCCTGAAAGTACATCGTTGAATACAGTGCTACTCAACTTCCAAAAAGACCACCAACAAATGGGCATAGTGGTTGATGAGTATGGCGACGTTCAGGGTATTGCTGCACTAGAAGATGTACTTGAAGAAATAGTCGGTGAGTTCACTCCACCCACACAAGAGGAGGAGAACGAAATCCAGCCACTTGATGATGGTACATTTAGAATCGAAGGCTCCACTCATATTCGAGATATAAACAAAACACTTGATTGGCACCTACCAACCGATGGCCCAAAAACACTGAACGGTTTGATTATCGAAACACTAGAATTCATTCCAGAGCATCAAATCGGCCTATCAGTTGGCCACTACTTAATCGAGATCCAAGAGATCGAAGACAAGGTGGTAAAATACGCCAAACTTCAGCTGAAACACTAAGGAAGTCATCATGAGATATTGTCCTCAATGCGGCCACGCTGTGAATATGTCCATCCCAGTCGGCGATGATAAAATACGCGCGGTTTGTCCTAATTGTGAATACATTGATTATGATAATCCTCGCCTTATCACCGGCACCATCCCTATGTATCAAGGCAGATTATTACTCTGTAGACGAAACATAGAGCCAAGATTTGGCTATTGGACACTGCCCGCTGGCTTCATGGAAAACCAAGAAACTACCAGCGAAGGTGCATTGAGAGAAACACTAGAAGAAAGTGGATCTGAGGCAATTTGCAGGCAAGCTTTCAGCATGATTAGCATCCCACACATCAATCAGATACATCTATTTTATTTGGCTGATTTAAAAAGAGATGATTTTCATGCAACAGAAGAGAGCTCGGAAGTCGCCCTCTTCGAATTATCGGATATTCCATGGGACGAACTTGCGTTCACCAGTGTGAGTAAAACTTTAGAGCTGTTTCTCGAAGATCACAAAACTGGACAATATGGCTTTCACGAAGACACCATTCTTATCAACTCTGTACAGGAATAAAGTGATAGGCAGCTTCTTCATAAGGATGAGCTGCCAATAGTGCCGAAGTAACGCCTTCTTTAAGCTCATCTTTCAATACCATTTCAACACGATACTCATCCACTTTTTCTACTATTCCTCGCTCTCCAATATAAGGCGTCGCTTGATTATTAGGGCAGAACTGCCCCTGTCCCTTTATCTGCCAGCAACACTGACTATAATCACCAATCGAACCTGCGCCAACCAGAAAAAGAGCCTGTTTCACCGACTCCAAATGAGTTTCAGGCACATAAAACACCAAAGAATACATAAATTAACCCCTCATTTTATCGTGATGATTCCAAGTAACCTACCAAAGGCTCACTTGCTCCTGAGCGCTAGGAAGTGACAATACAGCCTGATATCCATGACACAACATTTGAACTTTCTGATCCAGCTGTGCCGCCAACATTGGTGCGGCAATATTATCTGAAGAGTGAACAAATACACTCGGAGTTAACCCTAATGACAACCACTGGCTCAATTTAGTCGCCCATTGATCCAGCCATTTATCATTAAGAGACACATCGGGATGACCAATAAAACGCACTACAGGATGAGCTCCAGTAGCTACTGGGTGACAAGGTACTCTTGGTTTTTTCATTTGTGTATCCACCAAGCTGTCACAATAAGCCTCTGTGGAAAAGACAGGCCGCGAATCCATTATCACTCGGTTCACTCCTTTATCTGCCAGGCCTTTTAAAAATAACGATTCATATCCCGTCTTATCAAAATACGCCAGATGCCGTGTCTCTACAGCCAAAGGCGATGGCAACACCCACAAATCACACAGCAACATAATACGCTCCAATAAGCGCTCATCGCATGTTGCTGGGAACTGCAGCATGGTTGGCCCAAGCTTAGGTAACAAAGGCGCTAATGACGCCATAAACACACGCCAGTCTTCGACGACCTCTTTCCAAGATCGATCCAATAACCGATGAGTCACAGTCTGCGGCGCTTTGAATGCAAAACGAAAACCATCAGGGACAGCTTCGTACCAACGCTGCAACTGCGCCTGCTCAACCTTTGTATAAAAAGTACTACCAACCTCAACCGTTGAAAACACTTGTGAATAACGTGAAATTCGCTCGCCAGCCGGCAAGGAAGATGGATACAACCAATTAATCCAAGCCGGATGCTGCCATTGCGCCATGCCATAATAAATTTTCATGGAGACGGTGCGCGGTACTCTATCGCATCAATCAAATAAGTTTTCTCACCTGCCGCCAGATGGATAGCCACTTCGTCCCCCTCTTCTTTTTTCAGTAGCGCCCGCGCTACAGGTGAATCAATACTGATATAAGCAGAGTTATGATCCAGCTCATCCGCACCAACAATGCGATATTCTTTTAATACCCCAGCGTCATCCTCAAGCGTCACCCAAGCCCCAAAAAACACCCTTGATTGGTCTGCAGGGAAACGATCGACCACGGTACATACATCAAGACGTTTTTCTAAATAACGTACGCGACTATCTATTTCACGCAACTGCTTTTTTCCATAAATGTATTCAGCATTTTCTGAGCGATCCCCTTGGGCCGCGGCTTCGCGAACCGTTTCCGTTACCGCTGGACGTTTTTCCTTCCATAAATACTTAAGCTCTGCTAACAGTACTTGAGCGCCCTCTTGGGTAATATACGCGGATTTTGGAGCAGATGGAGGACGATACCGACTCATTAAAACAACCTATTTTTACAATAATTAAAATAAAAATGCCGCCAAGCAACAATCATTGCTTGACGGCATTTTGAAACACTAGAATCTAACGCATTACGATTCTTGTTTGTGTAAATGAACATCCATTTGTGGGAACGGAATGCTGACACCGCGCTCATCAAACGTATATTTGATCTTCTCAAGAAGATCCGCTCTTACCGCCCAATAATCGCCAGCAGCAACCCAAGGGCGCAGGTTAAAGTTTACTGAACTATCTGCTAACTCAGCAACCGCTATAACCCAAGCAGGATCCTTTAAGATGCGCTCATCTGCTGAAACAATTTCTTCCATTATGCTTTTTGCAAGACGAATATCGGCATCGTAACCAATACCAATAACAAGATCTAAACGGCGTGTTTTTTCACGTGAAAAATTCACAATAGAGCCATTCATTACCGCGGAATTTGGCGCAATAATAATACGGTTATCTGGTGTTCTCAGGTAAGTATGGAACAATTCAATGCGATCCACTGTGCCCATTTGGCCCGCCGCATCAATGAAATCGCCAGACTTAAACGGACGCAAGATAATAATCAGTACGCCGGATGCAAAGTTTGAAAGTGAACCCTGCAAAGCCAGACCTACAGCCAAACCTGCCGCACCCAATATTGCAATGAAAGAAGTCGTTTGTACGCCCACTTGCCCGAGCGCCATTAATATCACACCTGCAAACATCAAGGCATAAAGAATACTAGAACAAAAACCAGCGACGGCTTTATCCACGGATGCTTTTAGCATTCTATTTTCACACCAACTAGCTACCTTTTTAGCAATAAAGCGACCGACAAAGAGAATCACAATGCCAATCAGCAAATTAATCGCCATATCTGAGATCCAAGGTAACATGTCGATACCTTTATCCATGAACTGATCCATATTACCCATGTGCTTCAATCCTTAATATTAATAAGAGATAAACCGCTAAGCGGCATAATTCACTTTATGTTGCCATTCATCCAGCAATAAGGTCAATTGCTTTAAACCCACATTACTAAAACGAACATACAATCCGCCATCAACTATTTGAGTGCCTTTTTTATGCTCATCATCAATCATAAGACAAACTTCGCGTAACTGCTCAAATTCTTCATCATCTCGAACAGTCATGCCAATAAAGACATTCCAATCTCGCTCAAGCAACACACCATTTACCGCTCTTTCTAACAAGTTAACACAGTCATTTTGATTCAAACGATAATACGGCACCTTTGACTGATACTTTATATAAAACACCATCAACGCGGCCAATAAGCAAAAACACAGAACAAATGAAACAATGAGCTGAAAAATCATGAATCAAAAGAATGATCAAGTAAAGCGATCCGTGCACGCTTCAAATGCTCTAAATGCTCGGTTTCATATCTATCCATTTCACTACGGAATTTCGTACGAGCTTCTTTCGGTAAATCCTTCCATTGTTCGTGGGTCGGAATGTGCTCTGTTTTTTCAGTCAAAATATAGAAAGCGGATATATCATCATGACTCGATAAATTCACACTTAATTGATCTAACAAGTTTTTTACGCGAATACTAGTTTCAATCCAACCCAACTTCTCATCTACATCAACCGCTTTTAATAATATTTGAATACTATCAATTCTCTTTTGACGCTCTTCAGCCACAAAAGATTCACCTTCAAGGATTCTTTCTTCGCGCTGTCTATTCAACTTTAACTGACGATAGATATACCAAAGAGAAACAACAATGACACCTACGCACAGTAAAATCAGTATTAAAAATTCGTTAAAAGTCATATAAAATCCAAAAAAGTAATGAGATAAACATTTGATTCGCTTACCCATTTTCAGCATCATTAAAAAGGTTGAAAAAAAGCTAATCCACACACAAAACCTGAACCAACTGATCATATAAAGAGGGTCTGCAAACCAGTAAAGAATCACCATTGATTGCTAATGGCCAAGTAGAGCTTACAACATCATATCGGCCCACTTGCGCACCCGCTTCAGCAGCGATCAAAGCACCAGCCGCCATATCCCAAGGTTTTACTGATTCATAATAAGCCTGAAGCCGACCAGATGCGACCCAACATAAATCCAGCGCAGCCGATCCGTTTCGTCTAATGTCCTGACACTGGGACAACACATTCGACACTCTTTTAATCAATTTATCTAGTGCGTTTTTCTGATAAGGAAACCCAGTAGCCACTAAAGCATTACGCAAAGCGACCTTATCTGCAACATGAAGACGCTTACCATTGAGATAAGCTCCCTGACCCTTAACTGCCCAGTAGCACTCTTGCAAAAACGGCGCATTGACCACACCCAGCAACCTCTGACCCTCTACATATAAACCAATAGAGATAGCCACATGTTTATGCCCATGTGCAAAATTCACCGTCCCATCAATCGGATCGATTACCCACACAGGAGCATCAGATAAAGATAAATCAGGCGATGACTCCTCCGATAATATTTGATGATCAGGGTAAGCTATTGCAATTTGTTGACAGAGATAATGATCTATCGCTAAATCCGTGGAAGTCACTAGCTCATGATCCGCTTTGTAATCTTCTGAAAAACGATTTGAGTCTCTCGCATCACTCATCATGACACCAGCTTGGTTGGCAATATGCTTAGCAAACTCAAGTAGGCTATCTGTATTTACCATAATGTAACCCTCCTCCAACTCATAAGACTTAAGACAGGCGAGCCATTAACCACGCTGAAATGTCCTGAATTTGCTCAGGGCAAACCGAATGCGGCATATTGTAAACTTGATACTCAACTTGAAAACCTTGATCTGTGAGAACTTTTTTCGCATCTAACGCTAAGCTAGGAGCAACAACAGGATCTTGCGAACCATGGTGAATTAAGAAAGGCGTATTGCCATTTTTACAATCTGAAGCTAAGGGCACACTAGCCTTATTTGCAAGGTAAGTAGATAACGCCATAACGCCCGCCAATTTTCGCTGAGACGTTAAAGCAAGTTGATAAGCAATAACGCCACCTTGCGAAAAGCCGGCAAGAATAATCCGAGACGCATCAATTCCTTTCGCGATTTGATCTTCTATAAGCGCAGATATTTGTGAACAGGATTCTTCAATGTTTGCCATATCTACTTTACGCTCTAGCGTCATTTCATAGATATCATACCAAGCTCGCATCTCCATCCCACCATTTACAGTCACTGGACGACGAGGGGCATGAGGGAAGATAAAGCGCCAATTTTGATCAGAAGGAATAGACATCGCCGGTACAATAGACTCAAAGTCATGCCCATCTGATCCTAAACCATGTAACCAAATAATGGCGGCATCCGGCACTTCTGACGTTTCAACTAGCACATATGGCAACAAATCTGTCATTATTTACTCCAAAAAATAGGTCCGAAAAAATAGGCTATAGCATTACGCAATAACCTATTATATCGACAATCATTTGTTGTAGATAACCCTTAATGCTCTACAGGAAAACGAACCTGAGTTACTGCTTGCTGATGATTAAGACGAAACGCTACATCCGATCGTTCTGGCATGGTCAATATTAGGTGTCGAGTAAGACATTCGTAATATTGCATAAAGCCCTTCCACTATAATAGTAATCAAAAAAAGGCTTATTTTTAACCTTCAATCAAATGACATGTCGAGTTGGCGGGGGGCTAGAGAAGCCAAACGATAACCTACCCCAATAAGGCGTACAGGCCTTGATTGACGTTGGTAAGCTTGTTTTAAAAGAGAGAAAAACACCTCTTTTGAGAAAGAGCTTTGGATAGATTGCTCTATGGTTGTTTGCTTAAAATCGTTGAATTTTAGCTTGAGATAATACTTATTAATTTGAGAGTCGAAACCTCGACCAGCCATTCGCTTGTCTAGACTGTCTAATAACTCAGGCAATTGCGATAAGCAGGCCTCTAAAGATAAAAGATCTTCAGAAAAGGTATGTTCAACTGAGACACTCTTTCTCTCTCTCGAAACTTGCACAGGACGACTGTCTATCCCCATTGCATATTGAGATAAGCGAAAAGCCATACTGCCAAAGTTCTTTTGTAAAATTGAAAAATCAATATTCTGCAGGTCTGAACAAAGAAAAACCCCCAAAGCCCCTAACTTTTCCTGAGAAACCTTACCAATTCCCGAAATACACTTAACAGGTAACTGCGAAACAAATTCAAACTGCTGAGCGGGGGTAATGGTTGTTAGGCCATTCGGTTTTTGCCAATCACTTGCGACTTTGGCAATAAATTTGTTTGTTGCGACACCAGCCGAAACTGTGATGCCTATTTGTTCAACAACCTGACGTCGAATCTGCTCGGCAATTCTAGTGGCACTTCCTTGATAAGCGTCTGAATCTGTCACATCAAGATAGGCTTCATCCAATGAAAGCGGCTCGATAATGTCTGTGTATTGACGAAATATGGCATGCATTTGCCGCGAAGCGAGTCGGTATTTTTCCATATCCCCACTGACAACAATCAATGAAGGACATAAGCGCTTCGCAACTGCAGTTGGCATTGCAGAATGAACGCCAAAAGAGCGAGCAATGTAATTCGCCGTACTCAACACTCCCCTCACCTTTGATGAGCCGCCAATAGCCAGTGGCACTTCTCGCAAACTGGGATCATCACGCATTTCAATAGCGGCATAAAAGCAATCCGCATCAATATGGATAATTTTTCGCTGTCTAGACATAAGAGCACTTAAAAAATACTGTACAGAAACACAGTATAACGTTCAAATTATTAAAACAGCAAACACCAATAACACGCCGCAAACAGTGCTGACCGAGAAAGCAAAAGGAGGAAATATAGATAAAGTATAGATTTCCCAAGAAAAAAGCAGAAATTTCCCTATTTACACCGGCAAACATGGACGTTAACAAGCAAAATAGTTTACATTTTGTGTCAGGATTATTCGCTATTATAGGCAGTGGCCTACTTTTTGCTTCTTCATCAGCCTAAGTAGAAATTTCGCCAAGCAGAATTAAACGATATTTTATGCAAAACAAGATAAGGACTTCCATTGGGGACGCCATTATGACACTAGTTTTTAAATTTTTTTCCATCGCCATAATGGGCATTGCTCTTACGGGCTGTCAAAATTTGTTTCAAAAAACCGGAGAAGACTGCACGACTGTTGGCCCTTGTAATGGCAACACCGTGGACATGGGTAACGGCAATGCACTTAATTACCAAAATCAAAATCAAGTTACGCGAGCAATAAGACGCGAACCTATTATTATCAATGCCACTGGCTATGCTGCCGTCAGTACAAGCAAACGATTCTCCAAATCTCAAGCACGGCTGATGGCATTACGCAGCTCCACATTAGATGCTTATCGAAACCTTTCCGAACGGGTATACGGTCTGAAACTTGATGGATCAAGCTCGTTGAGCAACATGGTTTTACAACACGATGAGTTACGGTCTTATATCGACTCGTATCTCGTTGGCGCTAAAGTCGTTTCACAGCGTGAACATCAAGATGGCACATTTGAAACGGTTGTTGAAATGGCGCTTCAAGAAAACTTTCGCCAGTGCGTAAGCTCACCAAATAACATCTCTAATGACCCAAGATGTAAAGCTCACCAAGACTATCGAACAGTTGATGCTTCTAGCCCAACACCCACTGCAAATTTCTATACGATTGAATAATGCCTTTAATGCTTAAATTTATTCTATTCGCCACGCTGTCTTTACTCTCCATTGCGCCTACTTTTGCTCAATCTGTAAAGGCGACTGGAAAAGCCATCATCTACAACGATGACATTGACGATGCCCGCTATCGAGCAACACAAGAAGCGATCAAACAGGCAGTCCTTCAATCAAGCTCAAGAGTAAGCGTCAATGATCGCCTGAAAAATGGCGACCTGGATTCAGACATTCAAATACGCAGTTCAGGACGCGTTCAGCAAGCTAAGATCATCCACGAAGAGCGTAAAGGTGATTTCCTTACCGTTATCGCTCGTGTCAATGTCACTCCCGACTCTCAATGTAGTAATGGTGCGACTAATTATTATGAAAAGTCAGTTGGCATCACAGGCTTTCAACTTCAAGACCCAGAACAAGCCAGCCTTGGAAGATTAAATAATATATCTAGAGAGCTACCAAAAGATCTCGCCAACGCCATCAACAAACAAGGTTTTCTTCGCGCCCTAACTGCTACCAACGTTGCCCTTTACCCTGATTTAATAAATGCCCCCTCTTCAACAACTTCCGAAGGAAACCTAACAAACGTTACCCGTATCGGACAACAATTAGGGGTACAGTATATAATTGGTGGCGTCATTCGTGACATTAGCCCACTTTATCTAAGAACACCTGATAATTTAGAGGCAACACCGTTAGGGAAAGACAAAGCAATACAAAAGGAAAGAAATTTTGTATTGGATCTCTATATTTATGATAGTTTCAGTGGCGCACTTCTTTTCCAAAAACGCTATAGTGAAATTGGTAACTGGGACATTTCAGATAATGCTAAAATAGGTTTTGGTAGTGCTAAGTTCTGGACCATACATTATGGTAAAGTCGTACGTGAAATATTACGAGAAAGCGCGATTGATACCAGTGAAAAACTACGTTGCCAACCATTTATTGCTAATATATTTCGCACCGAAGGGAACCGCATACACATTGCCGCTGGCTCTTTATCAGGCATAAAGCAAGGGGATAAATTTAGCGTTTACCGTCGTTACGAGATTTTCAATCAAAACCAAACAGCTCAAACACAACTGAACAATGCCAATATCAATGTTACTATTAAGCAAGTTCAGCCAAACTTCTCCATCGGTGAATTGGCGGTAGATGCGCAGATATTAAATGTTCAGCAACAAGATGTTGTAATTGCTTGGTAATTTTTACTATAACGCTATTTATAAAGCGGTTTTATATACTTTTAGGATAAAAAAATGAATAACGAACTACTTCACCACCTAGAACAACGCATTAACGAAGCCGTAGAAGAAATCTCATCTTTACGTCAAAAAATCTCTGAGCTAGAAATGCAAAACTATGAAATCAGCGAAGAGAAAAGTGAGTTAGAAAACACTCTTAACCAAAAAAATGAACAACAATCGAATTGGGAGTCCTCCTTATCCCAGATGTTAAATCGTCTTAACCAACTGGATAATAAATAATGAAACCCATCATTTTTGCCACTTTAGTTTTTTTCTGCGGGAGCACATTTGCCGACGAAGGACAAATTGCGAGTTTGCTAAACTTTGAAGCAACCGCAGCACGACCATCAACAGATAATGAAACCGGAAGCACAACCTCCGTAGTGAGCACTATGATGGAGTTTACAACGCCTTCTAATTTTTCTATTTACGGTGGTTTTTCCTTCGCATTAGGAGATAACCCAGAGAGTTCAATTGCTCTTGGCTCACGCTACTACAGTGCTACACCTGCTTTTCAATTGATTCCAGGTGTGCCAATGTGGTCGTTCCTGGGTGCCGGCGTCTATTTTTTCGACAAAACTGTTTACTATCCTGAAGCAGGTTTTCGCATAGCGACCTCTAACACCAGCCGATTAGACGTATTTGTTAAACTTTTAAACAGCAGCAGCCCTAAGTATGATCAACATGTAATGGTTGGTGCAGGCCTTACTTTCTAAGCTGAATGAAATCAATAATGACTTTAGCTCTTTGCTTCTTGCCTGCACTTGCTTATGTTTGGCACAAAAGTAACCCAGCTATTTCGATAGTTCAGCCGAATGATACTCAACGGCAAGAAATGATTGGTGTAAAAAACACACCTCTTATTCCATTAACGCCGTTATAGAATTGAGCCTTGTGTATGGAACAAATAATTGCCAAACTCGAAGCTGAAGTCGATCAGCTTATCGAAAAGCTAAAAGCTGCCAACGAGGAAATAACGAAGCTAAAAAAAGAGGGTATAAACACTCTCGACAGTAGCGCCTCAATGGACCTTTTAAAAAACATGGAATCGCGTTCAACGGAAGATCAATTGCAGTTATATATTGAAGACTCTTTAGATCTTCTTATTCCGGCCGAAACCATTAAAAATGCAGCATCAAAAAGTGACGTAGAAGACCAACTAAGCTTTGACTTGCTGCACTCTCTTGCTGAAACCAGCATCACAACCACGACAACAGAACAGACTGATTACATGACAATACAACAACTAGAGCTTAACGGCTTGCCAGACGTACTAGATGAAACTCAAGTGGCAGCAACAGTAACCACCGATGTACAACCAGCAAGTGAAAGCACGCAAGAAGCAGCGACACTGACGCCAGAGCAAAAAAAACGTCAGAAAAACCAAAAAAATAACCGTCGCCTGATCAAGATGCTAGAAGACCGTTATCCAAAAGCGTTTGATTGGAACCAGCCTAAACCCCTGAAGGTCGGTATAGACAAAGACATGGTCCTTGATGATGACTTTAACGTCAGCAAGCAAAAACGCGCCTTAGCCGCTTACACACGCTCTGATCGCTATAAGAAATGCTTATTAACAGGCCAACCTCGTATCGATCTTGAAGGGACTCCTGTTAGCAACGAGCCCGCATTGCCTGACTCTATGATCCCAAAAAAGGAAAAGGCTACGTTTAATCGCCCTAAAAGCGAAAAACCACAACGCCCGAAAGCAAAACCTCAAGCGAACAATAGAGCAAGCCAAAAGCCAAATAACAAACCAAACAATAAACCCCAAAACACTCAGACCGTTCAAAAGCGCCAGGATGATGCCTATGACAATCTGTCTCCTGAAGAACGCATGAAAGCGAAACTAGAAAAACTTCTTAAGAAATAAGAAAAAAGTGTTTACACGGTAAAGCGTGACGTATAAGATACGTCGCGCTGCTGTGGAGGGGTTCCCGAGTGGCCAAAGGGAGCAGATTGTAAATCTGCCACGAAAGTTTCGGTGGTTCGAATCCACCTCCCTCCACCATTAGCGCTTTTCTTTATAGATCAATTCTTTATCTATAATTAAAAAATCTTTTTCAAGATTTATCAAACATTTCCATTCTAGAAAAACACCTCAAAACGTTATCCACAGAAAAACACAACCAAACTAAATAAGCAAAAACTGAATAACCTACCCGGTTAAGCACAAGCTTATCCACAAAAAGCCCATTTAAAGCCAATTAACACTTCAAAACAAACAAATCCACAAGTTACCCACACCAAAGCAACCTCAACCCAAAAGCCCTCACAGCGCCACAGAAAGCAAAATAAACATCACACAGCCATAAACTTGACCTTGTGGACTGGAACACCTAAAGAAGAGCGAGCAGTAACTGGAGACTTGGCGCCTCAAATGCTAATTAAAACCAAAACAACAAGTGATGCTATGCAACTGAAAGAAATCATTCTAATCACACTCGTCTCGCATGATGAGCTTTATTAGCACAATGACAATTGTGCTGCTCTTTTTAATAAGCACTCCAACCCACACACACACACAAAAAACAGACAGTCTGCTTGAACGAGATCATTATGATCAAGGCAGTACCTTCATAGCAAAGTACCACCCGTCATTTCGACTTTAACCGATGATTGAAGTTAAATATTCTCCGGTTACCGGCCGCCCTTTTTTTACAAGCACCCCAGCCCACAAAAAACAGACAGCTTGTTTGAACAAGACGATAGACGATAGACGATAGACGATAGACGATAGACGATAGACGATAGACGATAGACGATAGACGATAGACGATAGACGATAGACGATAGACGATAGACGATAGACGATAGACGATAG
>NZ_SJSB01000002.1 GCF_004352835.1 Marinomonas flavescens
AAGCTGATGCAATCGTTCATACACGCACCGTAAGGCGATTGAGCATTTAATTATCCAATCTGACATCGTCTGCCGACTCAGCTCGATCCCATATTGTTTGAACATCGATTCTTGTCTATACAGAGGTAAGCTGTATTGGAACTTCCCCGTAATGATTTGGCTGAGTAAGCTGGGCGAATACTCGGTGGCATTGGGGCTTGTTTAATGTGATTTTTAACGCCTGTTTTTTTACATTCTCGGCAAGCGTACTTAGGCCGTACTGTTTCGATCACTTTAAGTGGTGCGGGGATAAACGCTAACTTTTCAGACGAGTCTTTGCCAATCTGATGAAGCTTGCCTTCGCAGAAATGGCGTGTTGGCGATACTAAAGGCGTTGCAAGCCTAAACTCACTCGCCTTTTCTTCTCTATGGCTGAAAAGGCACGGTGACGCTCGATACATGACGCTGTAGCTCAGTGCGAATGCGTTCAATACCTTCAGGTGTTAGCCAAAACTTCACAATCACGACTTGTTTTTCTTTTCCATCAACCGTGTATTCCACTGACCAAGCTTGCTTCTGCTCTTCAATGCTCACAACGTCTTCATAACGCATCGATTTTAAACCAATCACTTTTGATGGTTTCACCTCAAAACAGTCGTTTTTAAATATGACGTAAGGTGTATTCTTCCAATATTTTGCCGTCATATAACGTGAAAAAATCAGTAACAAAACCGGAAGCATGACAAAATAATTATTAGCGTAAGCACAAATGGCCAGCAGAGGTAGGCAAGAGATTAACGCATAACGAATAATTCGAAATGAAATATTCGCGCCTTTTTCACCATAAATGACAGTGGGTTTTGTTGTTTCTGACAAGCTCATAAACAGTCTCTTTAAAATAGATTATCTAACGTGAATAGGTATTAACTTGATTTGGCTAACTTTTCTAGTACTTTCGAAACCGCTACAAAGCCAAAGGTCGCAGTGACAGCCGTGCTGGCACCGAAACCGGTATCACACCCCATTTTGGTCTCTGTATCGCCTTTCAGCCTCGTTTTGGAAACCGTACCATCGCCTTGTGGGTAGTTAAGTTGCTCAATGGAATACACACATTCAATGTGAAAACGACGTTTGATATTTCGGCTGAAGTTATAATAACGACGTAAAAAATTGCGTAAATTCGCAGCCAATGGATCACCTACCGTTTTCGCCAGATCTGCTGTCTGAATTTTGGTAGGGTCGGTTTGTCCGCCCGCACCACCAATCGTAATAACAGAACGCTTGTTGCTCTTACACCAAGCCACTAGAGCCGCTTTCGGTTTAATGCTATCAACGCAATCAATAATGTAATCAAATTGCTCTACAAGCAGTTCAGAGAGGTTCTCGGGGGTAACAAAGTCTTCTACTGCCGTCACTTTGCAGTTAGGGTTAATCAGGCTGATACGTTCCGCCATGACTTCTACTTTTGACTTACCTATGTTGCCGTCCAGCGCATGTATTTGGCGATTGGTGTTGGTGACGCAAATATCATCCATATCAATTAAGGTTATTTTACCAATACCAGAACGGGCTAAGGCTTCTGCCGCCCACGAACCAACGCCACCAATCCCCACTACACAAACATGCGCTTGGGAAAAAATTTGGTAGGCCGCATCACCATATAAACGGCGAATTCCGCCAAAACGCTGATCATCACTCACTTTCTACTCCTCGCAAAACACCATGCTTTGCGCTCTATTACGTATTAAATGTCTTATTCCATGCCTTTACATCAGCACAAACGGGCGAGTATTCTGCACACTACTATTGATATTTGGTTTTTGTAACGCTTATGATCCAACACGCTTTTGAACAACTCGGTCTCACACCTAGAGAAACTCAGCTTTACCAGACTCTGCTAAAGCTAGGGCCTTCTTCGATCCGAGACATTGCCGAACACAGCGGGATTAACCGCGGCACCGCCTATGAAGCACTCAAGCAATTGCAAAACAAAGGGGTAATCAGTTATTTTCCAAAAGGAAAACGCCGCTTTTTCATGGCGGAAAACCCAGATATTTTGCTCAGTCTTGCGGAAGACAAGCGTCTTCAATTAGACAAAACCATAGAATCACTCAAAAGCACTATCATTCCCAATTTAAGCCAGCAACAGCCTGATTATCATCATACTGACGTGCGCTATTATGAAGGCGACGATGGCATAGAATGGGTATTGCGCGACATTCTAAACGTCGTATCGCAACAAGACCATAAAGAATATTGTGTGTTTTCATCTAAACCCATTCGTCCGTATCTGTATCGTCCGTTTCCGAACTACACCAAACAGCGAATCAAGCTGGGTATCAACGTGAAAGTCATCGCATTGGGAGAAGGTGGTGAAGAAGCCGGTCTATCAGAGCGTAAGTGGATCAAAACCGAAGGCCCAGTAGACGCCAGCTATATCGCAATCTACCCACCAAAATGTGCGATTATTTCTTTAGCGAGCAACAACTTCCCTTCTGCTGTCGTGCTAGAGTCAAAAGACATCGCCAGCGCCCAGCAAATCATCTTCGATACGCTTTGGAAAATGCTTTAAGAATCTGCGGCTTCAGTTAGCAGTAAACAAACATAAAAAAAGCAGCCCTAGGGCTGCTTTTTAGACTGTTCAACTCTAGCGTTTCGCTTATTGATGGCGGAACTGCTGGATAGTACGCAAGCGAGCCATGGCTTCTGCCAATTCCGCTGTTGCACGAGAATAGTCAACATCAGGTTTTTGGTTGGCTAAAAGCTCTTGTGCGTGTTGCTTCGCTTTTAGTGCCGCCTCTTCGTCAAGATCTCTTGCACGAATGGCCGTGTTGGCCAAGACGGTGACACGGTGCGGTTGAACTTCTAGGAAGCCACCGGACACGAAGATAAACTCTTCGTCACCATTTTCTTTAACCACACGAATAGGACCTGGTTGCAGAGTCGTCAATAATGGCGCATGACCAGGCATAATGCCTAGATCGCCATAATCACCTGCAGCCACAAGAGATTTAACGACTCCGCTAAAGATCTCTTGTTCAGCGCTTACGATATCGCAGTGTACTGTGATAGCCATAAGTTGCCTCTCTTAGTCAGGCTTAGTAAGAACGCCTAAGCGCTCTTACTTCGCGTGATGGTTAAAGTTTCTTAGCTTTCTCGACGGCTTCGTCGATACTACCAATCATGTAGAACGCTTGTTCTGGAAGTTCGTCAAACTCACCATCCAAAATGCCTTTAAAGCCGCGGATAGTATCTTTCAAAGAAACATACTTACCTGGTGCGCCAGTGAAGACTTCAGCTACGAAGAAAGGCTGAGACAAGAAGCGTTGGATTTTACGAGAACGGTTAACCGTTTGCTTATCTTCTTCAGATAACTCGTCCATACCCAAAATCGCGATGATGTCTTTAAGTTCTTTGTAACGTTGCAATACCATTTGTACGCCACGTGCTACGTCGTAATGCTCTTGACCGATAACTAGAGGGTCAAGCTGACGTGAAGTAGAGTCAAGAGGATCGATCGCTGGGTAGATACCCAAAGATGCGATGTCACGAGACAATACAACGGTTGCGTCCAAGTGAGAGAACGTTGTTGCTGGAGACGGGTCAGTCAAGTCATCCGCAGGTACGTATACCGCTTGAACAGACGTGATAGAACCAGTCTTAGTAGAGGTGATACGTTCTTGAAGAACACCCATCTCTTCAGCAAGTGTAGGCTGGTAACCTACTGCAGACGGCATACGACCTAGCAATGCAGATACTTCCGTACCCGCAAGCGTGTAACGGTAGATGTTATCTACAAAGAAAAGTACGTCACGACCTTCGTCACGGAATTTCTCAGCCATAGTCAAACCAGTCAAAGCAACACGAAGACGGTTACCTGGTGGCTCGTTCATTTGACCGTATACCAAAGATACTTTATCGATTACGTTCGAATCAGTCATCTCATGGTAGAAATCGTTACCTTCACGAGTACGCTCACCAACACCAGCGAATACAGAATAACCGCTGTGCTCGATTGCGATGTTACGGATAAGTTCCATCATGTTTACGGTTTTACCTACACCGGCACCACCAAACAGACCAACTTTACCACCTTTCGCGAAAGGACAAACAAGGTCGATAACCTTGATGCCTGTTTCTAGCAATTCGTTACTAGAAGACTGTTCAGCATAAGAAGGTGCGGCACGGTGAATTGACCAACGCTCTTCTTCGCCAATTGGGCCTTTTTCATCAATTGGTTCACCTAGAACGTTCATAATACGTCCTAGTGTTTTAATACCAACAGGAACAGAAACAGGGTTGTTTGTATTATCAACAATCAAACCACGCTTCATACCGTCAGTAGAACCCATGGCGATAGTACGAACTACGCCGTCGCCTAGTTGCTGTTGAACTTCCAACACCAACTCTTTACCTTCAATGGTAAGGGCATCATATACTTTTGGCACGCTATCACGTGGGAATTCCACATCGATAACTGCACCGATAATCTTTACGATTTGTCCGCTACTCATGTTCGGATCCTCTTAAATACCTTAAACCGCTGCCGCGCCGCTGACTATCTCAGAAATTTCCTGAGTAATCGCTGCTTGACGAGCCTTGTTGTACACCAACTGCAATTCATCAATGATATCGCCGGCGTTGTCGGTTGCGTTTTTCATAGCAAGCATACGAGATGCTTGTTCACACGCAATGTTCTCAACGACTGACTGATATACTTGAGATTCAATATAGCGAACCAATAGTCCATCTAAAATATCAATGGCTTCTGGTTCATAAATGTAATCCCAGTGGTGCTGTAACTCTGTATTCTCTTCTGCTTGTAATGGCAAAAGTTGCTCGACCATCGGAATCTGAGTCATGGTGTTCACAAACTCATTAGAAACCACATACAGACGATCAATGCGACCTTCATCAAATGCATCTAGCATCACCTTTACGCTGCCGACTAAGTCGTCAGCTTTAGGTGCATCACCTAAACCAGTGAAAGCTGCTGCTACATTTCCACCGTAGTTACGAAAGAATGACACAGCCTTGCCGCCAATGGCACAAATGTCGATTTCGACACCAGTATCAGCGAACTGCTTCATATCTTTAATGGCTTTTTTAAACACGTTAATGTTCAAGCCACCACATAAACCACGATCAGAAGAGATTACGATATAACCAACACGCTTCGCCTCACGTTCGGTAAGGTAACGGTGTTTATACTCAGGATTCGCGTTAGCCAAATGACCAACAACTTGGCGAATTCGTTCCGCATACGGACGAGAAGCGGCCATACGATCCTGAGCTTTACGCGTCTTACTTGCTGCTACTTTTTCCATAGCACGAGTAATTTTACGCGTATTGTTAATGCTCGAAATCTGAGTACGTATCTCTTTTCCGACTGCCATAATAGAACTGCCCTTGTGAGAATGTTATTTCACAAACTGCAAGAAAATGGCAACAGGCTAAATTAATAGTCTGCTGCCAAGCTCATTACCAAGTTTGCGTCGCTTTAAACTTCTCGATTGCCGCTTTAAGTGTCGCTTCAATCTCGCCGTTAAAGTTGCCAGTTTTGTTGATGTCAGCCATAAGATCAGCGTGTTCGCTGTTCATATAACCCAACAATGCCTGTTCAAAACTACCAATTTTGCTTGTTTCAACATCTACAAGGAAGCCATCATTAGCAGCGTAAAGAACTACGCCCATTTCAGCTACGGGCATAGGAGAGAACTGCTTCTGTTTCATCAGTTCCGTAACCTGTTTACCGTGCTCTAGCTGCTTACGAGTCGCTTCATCTAGGTCAGATGCGAACTGAGCGAAAGCCGCCAATTCACGGTACTGAGCCAATGCAAGACGAATACCACCGCCAAGTTTTTTTACAATCTTAGTTTGTGCAGCACCACCAACACGAGAAACCGAAATACCGGCGTTCATCGCTGGACGAATACCCGCATTAAACGAGCTCGTTTCCAAGAAAATCTGACCATCTGTGATGGAGATTACGTTGGTTGGTACGAAAGCAGATACGTCACCACCTTGTGTCTCGATGATAGGCAAGGCTGTCAAAGAGCCTGTTTTGCCTTTCACTTCACCATTGGTGAATTTCTCAACGTACTCAACGTTTACACGAGACGCACGTTCTAGAAGACGAGAGTGAAGGTAGAATACATCACCTGGGTAAGCTTCACGACCTGGTGGACGACGAAGAAGCAAAGAGATCTGACGGTAAGCCCAAGCTTGCTTGGTCAAATCATCATAAATGATCAAAGCGTCTTCACCGCGGTCACGGAAGTATTCACCCATAGTACAACCAGTGTATGGCGCTAGGTAAAGCATCGCCGCTGGATCAGAAGCACCAGCCGCTACCACTGTGGTGTAACTCATTGCACCCGCTTCTTCAAGCTTACGTACAACGTTGGCAATAGTAGATTGTTTCTGACCGATCGCTACGTATACACATTTAATACCGCTGTTTTTCTGAGCGATAATAGTATCGATAGCTAATGCTGTCTTACCAATCTGACGGTCACCGATAATTAACTCACGCTGACCACGACCGATTGGCACCATGGCATCAATCGCTTTGTAACCAGTTTGAATAGGTTGATCAACAGACTGACGTTCGATAACGCCTGGTGCTACTTTCTCAACTTTATCCGTTAATTTTGCATTGATATCGCCTTTGCCGTCGATTGGATTACCCAATGCGTCAACAACACGACCAAGCAATTCAGGACCAATTGGAACTTCCAATATACGACCTGTACATTTAACTTTTTGACCTTCTACAAGGTCTTGATATTTACCTAATACTACTGCACCGACAGAGTCACGCTCTAGGTTCAATGCAATACCGTAAATACCACCGGAGAATTCAATCATTTCTCCGTACATAACATCTGCCAAACCGTGAACCAGAACGATACCGTCTGCTACACTGACAATTGTGCCCTCATTTTGGGCATCAGAAGTGACATCGAGATTCTCGATGCGCTTCTTGATAATCTCGCTGATCTCAGATGGATTCAGTTGCTGCATGCTAAATTCCTCAACCCTGTTTTCGATTTAACGAAACACTAGGAGTTTATCGCCTCGGCCAGTTTCGCCAGTTTACCGCGAACTGAACCGTCGATGATTAAGTCACCTGTACGGATAACCACGCCACCAAGCAGGCTTGCGTCTGTTTCATTGGTTAAGTTGATCGTACGATCCAACTTTTTCGCCAATGCTGCGGCCAATACTTGCGCTTGTTCTGCTGATAATTCAAAAGCTGAGGTAAATTCTACATCTACCGCTTTTTCATAATTCAGTTTGAACTGTTGAAATAACACAGAAATTGCCGGAATAAGCGTTAAACGCTTTTTCTCAGCCAGTGCTAGCAAAAATGCTTTGCCCTGTACTGTTGTTACTTCTGCACAAACGTCCGCTAAAGCGCTTGCCTTCTCTTCCGCATTAAAAGCTGGATTTCCAAGTGCTATTGTCAGCTTAGGATCCACCGTTACAGCGGCTAATATGCTTAGCATATCAGCCCATTCTGTAACCTGGCCTTGCTCACGGGCAACTTCGAAAGCCGCTCTAGCGTACGGTCGCGCGACTGTTTTTAGTTCAGCCATTAGACCCTCGCTTAAAGCTCTTTAGCGAGTTTTTCAACGATCTCGCTATGTGCTTTTTCGTCAATAGTGGCTCCCAAAATTTTCTCGGCACCAGCAAATGCAAGAACAGAAACTTGAGAACGCAATGCTTCTTTAGCACGCAATACATCTTGTTCTATTTCTACTTGAGCTGCTTCGCGCAAGCGTTTGCCATCGGCAATTACTTGTTCGTTTGCTTCGTCAATAATTTGGTTCGCACGTTTGTTGGCTTGTTCAATAATCTCGGCCGCGTTTTCTTTGCTTTCACGTGATAGTTGAGCGGCATGTTCTTGAGCCAACTCTAAATCACGTGAAGCACGATTCGCTGCTTCTAATCCGTCTGCAATTTTCTTGCTACGCTCATCAAGCGCAGCAATTACTGGTGGCCACACGTATTTCATGCAGAACCAGACAAAAATGGCAAACGAGATAGCTTGGCCTACAAGTGTGAGATTTAAGTTCACGCTAATATCCTCGCTCTAAGTCGTTTAAAAATAGTTTCTGCAAAGTATCGCAGAATCTTAGCCAGCGACCTGAGCAATAAAAGGATTCGCGAAAGTAAAGAACAATGCAATACCTACACCGATCATAGTTACGGCATCAAGAAGACCCGCTACGATGAACATTTTTACTTGTAGCATTGGAACCATTTCAGGTTGACGCGCAGCGCCTTCCAAGAATTTCCCACCCAATATACCAAAACCAATCGCAGTACCTAAAGCACCTAGACCGATTAGAAGGGCTACAGCGATCGCAGTAAGACCAACTACAGTTTCCATTTTAACTCCTACATTTTCACAGTTTTAAATTTAAGGTTTTTAACGTTTAACTAAGAACTCTTTTAGTGCTCTTCATGTGCCATGCTTAGATACACAATGGTCAACATCATAAAGATGAAGGCCTGAAGCACAATGATCAAGATATGGAAGATTGCCCAAGGCACAGAGAGTGCCCACTGCAAGCCCCAAGGCAACACAGCGATCAAAATAAAGATCAATTCGCCAGCATACAAGTTACCGAATAGTCGCAATGCTAATGAAACAGGCTTCGCAAGCAGACCAACACCTTCAAGTAATAAGTTGAAAGGGATCATCCATTTTCCGAATGGCTGTAGTGTTAATTCACCAACAAAACCACTCACGCCTTTCACTTTGATGCTGTAATAAATGATCAAAGCAAATACTGATAGGGACATACCTAAGGTCGCATTCACATCTGTCGTAGGGACAAACTTGAAGTACACATGACCATCGGTTGCACCAAATACGTTTACGCCAACCCAATTTGCCACAACAGGCAAAAAGTCGACTGGAACCAAGTCCATCGCGTTCATTAAGAACACCCAAACAAAAATGGTTAACGCAAGTGGAGCAATGACCTTATTCTTGCCATGGAAGGTTTCTTTGACGCTACCGTCAACAAACTCCACCATTAACTCAACAAAGTTTTGCAATCCAGATGGCGTATCTGCAGAGACTTTCTTTGCTGCCATGCGAAACAACCACAAAAATAGAACACCAAGAGCGATAGAAACCGCCATTGTGTCTAAATGAATTGCCCAGAACCCCATTTCCGACGCTGCCTTAGCACTATGAGCAATACCCCACGAACCATCAGGATGCTGACCAAAAGTCAAATTCTGAAGGTGGTGTTGTATGTATGCGGAAGTCGTTGGACTTTCAATTGCCATATTTATATCCACGCTCTTTCAATGATTAAAACCTTTATCCCTTCGTACTGCTATTTGTTCAGTACAATAGGGCTGAGCCAATGACTCAAAATCGCAATACCAAAACCTGCAAAAAAAACACCGGCAGCTAATGGCTTAATAATAAGAAAAACTAGCGATAATAACACCGCCGTCAATACTAGCTTACCAGCTTCTCCTCGATAGAATGCTCTCATAACATCCTTGGCTGGGCGCGTTCCTTTATATCCGAAAACTCGCCAAGCCATATAAACACTGGGAACTATGCTGCATAACGCACCAAGTACAAAAGAGTACCAGTACAGACCACTAGTAAAGAAAATAATTCCCAAAGAAATGAAGAATAAGCAAAGAATTTGCAAAAAAATAAAACGAAACACTGATTGCTTCTTGGCAATAAGTAGAGCGGTCGCACTAAGGGGCTTCCTATCATTCATTACCTAAATACCTTTTTGTTGTGCACTAAAATAAAGCAAACTAGTGCATTCCTTGTCTTCAATTCTAAAATCCGTGGCATTATATGAGTATTAGAAGCTGTGATCAACTTAAACCGACCTCTCTCAACACTTCCTAACAGTTCTGTCTAGATAGAAATATTAACTTGTCATAAAATTACTTTATTTTTTCGTAAATAGTTCACTGATTAATAGCTCTAAGTGTTCAGGGTTGCGGTATTCGATGACTACCTTACCCTTTCCTTTAGCAGAAGGTTGAATTTTTACAGAAGCATTAATGGTTTGGCTTATTTTTTCAGCCTCTGCATTAAAATCTGGTAACACAGGAGAAGTTTTTTCAGTACTTTCAGGGGCTTGGATACTTTTCACTAAGCGTTCTGTCTCACGAACAGACAATGACCTAGTAACCACTTGAGAAGCGGCTTGAATTTGTTTTTCTTGCTCTAATGGCAATAAAGCTCGAGCATGCCCCATTTCGATATCACCATGCTCTAATAAGCGGCGAACTTCTGGAGAGAGACCTAAAAGACGTAAAAGATTGGCAACAGTAGAACGTGATTTTCCAACCGTATCAGCCACTTGTTGCTGCGTTAAATTAAAATCTTCAACCAAACGCTGTAAAGCAAGTGCTTCTTCAACCGGATTCAAATCCTCACGCTGAATGTTTTCAATTAATGCGAGTACTACCGCATCTGAATCATCAACATGACGAACAATAACAGGGACTTGCGTTAGATCCGCTAATTTTGCAGCGCGCCAGCGGCGTTCACCGGCAATAATTTCATACTGATTGGTGCCATTTGGACGAACGACGATCGGCTGCATAATGCCTTGTGTACGAATAGAAGACGCTAATTCATCAAGCAAAGCAGGATTCATATCACGACGAGGCTGAAATTTACCTTTTGAAAGCCATTCAACCGGTAAATATGTTAATCCTTTAATAGGCTCATTTGGCGAGAGTTCTTGCAACTCTGTTGTTGCAGCCTGCGGCGCTAATAAAGCATCTAAACCGCGACCTAAACCTCTTTTTTTCATCGTCATGTTATTAAACCCTAATTGAATTCAGTATGCCTACAAGTTAAAGGCTATTGTTCATCGCTTTATGCTGAGCGCTTTCTTATAAATTCACCCGCTAATGCAAGATAAGCAATAGCACCACGGGACTGTTTTTCATAATGCAATACAGGAAGTCCGTAGCTAGGCGCTTCGGCAAGACGGATATTTCTTGGGATTACCGTATCGAAAACTTTACTACCAAAATGCTTTTGCAACTGATTCGACACATCGTGAGTCAAACTGGGACGAGGATCATACATAGTCCGCAGGATGCCTTCAATTTCTAATGATGGATTTAGCGCACGGGTAATATGTTCAATGGTTTGCAAAAGTGCGGAAAGCCCTTCTAAGGCGTAATATTCGCATTGCACAGGAATTAATACGCCTTGCGAAGCGGCTAATGCATTAACAGTCAGCATGTTTAAAGCTGGCGGGCAATCTAACAAAATATAATCAAAGTCATTATCCACTTCGTAAAGACCTGCTCGCAGACGCGTTTCTTTACTTGGTAAATCAAGC
The DNA here is from genome assembly GCF_004352835.1 of Marinomonas flavescens. Lineage (GTDB taxonomy): Bacteria > Pseudomonadota > Gammaproteobacteria > Pseudomonadales > Marinomonadaceae > Marinomonas > Marinomonas flavescens. The sequence goes on from NZ_SJSB01000002.1 coordinate 11,340, forward strand.
AAGGCCACTTCGGCTCCCGTTAAATCACCATTGGCAGGCAGCACCCAATATTTCCCAGGGCCGGGGATATCCTCCATTACCGGTCTCATGACTTCTTTGACGCCATGAGTTCCGATCAAAACATCAAAAACGCTGGTATCCAGTTCTCCTTTGTTTAATCCGCTACCCGTCGTGGCGTTTCCTTGAGGATCGAGGTCGATTAAAAGCACACGACGTTTCATCGCCGCTAAAGAAGCGGCCAAATTAACACAGGTTGTGGTTTTACCCACGCCACCTTTTTGATTCGTGACTGCAATTATTCTCGCCATTTTTATTTATCCTTTACGCGCCATAATTACCATATGGCGCTCGGCTTGTATGGTAGGCACAGTGAGCGGTTCTATATGGATGACCTCTACTCCAGATGGCAATCCTGTCAGCTCTTCGTTGGGGTATACCCCTTTCATAGCTAAAAAGTTACCTGTCTCCTTTGGAAGCGGTAAGGTCCAGTTTATCATGTCTTGAAGCGAAGCAAAGGCTCGAGAAATAACATGATCATAGTGACCTTGATGCGCGTGTTTCTCAACGCGCTCATTAGCAACCGTAACATTCTTAATGCCCAGCTCCATTTTAACCTGCGTCAAAAAGCGGGTTTTTTTGCCGTTACTGTCGAGTAAAGTAAAACGTTTTTCAGGCAGGCAAATAGCCAGAACCATACCGGGCAAACCTGGGCCTGTCCCGACATCAATAATGTCGTCCCCGGTAATAAAGGGCAAGGTGGCTAAGCTATCGAGTAGATGTAATGAAATCATCTGATCAACATCGCGGATTGCCGTTAGATTGTAAGCCTTATTCCATTTTTGGAACATGGCAAGGTAATCTACTAGCGTTTGAATGGTTGTATCAGATAAATCGGCGCCCATTTGTTGGGCGCCTTTTTGAATGGCATCAAAGTGAGTCACAGTCGAATCCAATTAAAAGGCGTTATCGGCTGCTGATTCTAGGCACTTTTGCGTGCAATCGCACGTTTTTTCAAGTGAATTAATAGTAAGGATACCGCAGCAGGTGTTACTCCAGGGATTCTAGAAGCCGCCGCAAGTGTCGCAGGACGAGCCTGAGTCAGCTTTTGCTTGATCTCGTTAGATAACCCTTCCATCTTGCTGTAATCAAAATCATCCGGTAACGACGTGTTCTCCTGACGACGTACACGCTCGATGTCTTCCGCTTGTCGAGTAATATAACCTGCGTACTTAACCGCTATCTGGACTTGTTCTGATACTTGCTCATCAACCGGAGTATCTGGTGCATTTTTCAGATTAGCAATATCGCTATAAACCAAGTTTGGACGCTTTAATAAATCCAATAAACTGTATTCATGCGTGATTGGTGTTTCAAGTTTAGGATTGATTTTTTCAGCTTCAGGTGAATTAGGTACAATCCAACTGGACTTCAAACGTTGAGTTTCAATTTCGATAGCATCACGCTTTTTACAAAATGCTTCCCAACGTTCATCAGAAATTAAACCAAGTTCGCGGCCTTTTTCTGTTAAACGTATATCTGCATTATCTTCACGTAAGATCAGACGATATTCTGCACGACTCGTAAACATACGATAGGGTTCTTTAGTACCCATGGTAATCAAATCGTCAACTAATACACCTAAATAGGCTTCGTCACGACGAGGTGTCCAAGCGTCTTTTTCTTGAGCAAGACGTGCGGCGTTAATTCCCGCTAATAACCCTTGAGCTCCTGCTTCTTCATAACCCGTTGTACCGTTAATTTGCCCCGCAAAAAATAAACCAGGCATATGTTTGGTTTCAAGTGAGTATTTTAGATCTTGCGGATTAAAGTAATCATACTCAATCGCATAACCAGGTCGGGTTATATGGGCATTTTCCATGCCTTTCATTGAATGCACTAGCTCTACTTGAACGTCAAATGGCAAAGACGTTGAAATACCATTCGGGTACAACTCATGAGTTGTTAATCCTTCTGGTTCAATAAAGATTTGATGTGAGTTTTTATCTGCAAAACGTACAATTTTATCTTCAATTGATGGGCAATAACGAGGACCAACACCTTCAATAACACCGGTATACATAGGTGAACGATCCATACCACTACGGATAATGTCGTGAGTTCGCTCATTGGTATGAGTTATAAAGCACTCTATTTGACGAGGGTGCATCTCACGGTTCCCCAAATAAGACATCACTGGCGTAATATCATCACCAGGCTGTGCTTGCATTTGAGAAAAATCAACGGTGCGAGCGTCGATCCGCGGTGGCGTCCCCGTTTTTAAACGATCAACACGAAACGGCAGAGCTCGTAGCTTTTCAGCTAATCCAATGGATGGTGGATCACCAGCTCGACCGCCAGCATGATTTTGTAAGCCAACGTGGATAATGCCACCTAAAAAAGTACCAGCGGTTAGTACGACAGTTTTACTGTTAAAACGGATACCTGTTTGGGTAATTACCCCACATGCAGCACCGTTTTCAACAATCAAATCTTCAGCAGACTGTTGAAATAGCCAAAGGTTTTCTTGGTTTTCTAATTGATAGCGAATCGCTGCTCTGTAAAGAATACGATCCGCTTGGGCACGAGTCGCTCGAACAGCAGGACCTTTACGAGAATTTAAAGTCCGAAATTGAATACCAGCTTTATCTGTTGCCAGTGCCATGGCACCGCCTAAAGCATCAATTTCTTTTACTAGATGGGACTTCCCGATACCACCAATAGCAGGATTACAGGACATTTGTCCTAATGTTTCAATGTTGTGGGACAACAATAAAGTTTTTACGCCCATACGAGCTGCAGCTAAAGCAGCTTCTGTACCAGCATGTCCACCACCGACCACAATCACATCAAAGCGGGTTGGGAAATCCACAGGAACCTCGGAATTAAGAATGAATAAAAAACGAACAACTTGATAAGGGCGCTTAGTATATCGGCTAAATTTCAAAAAGAAAGCGACAACAATCCTGAATCCCCGGTCATCAATATTAATAAATAGTATTATATATATAGTTTCTTATGTTTGTTATGTTTATGTAGTAAGCAAAAAACAGTGGATAACTATAAAATCATGATACAAATTATATAATTACAGAGATAACAACTTGTTAAGAGAGGCCCTATTATCCTGTGCTGTGCATAAGGTGAACCTGTGTATAAAAGACCTAGTTATACACTCGGAAAAATTTCACCCAAAGTTGTTAAAAACTGTGCAAAACTTCTTACGAACCTATCACCATACTTATCAACAGTCTGTATTTTCAGTGCCTTTCATTTTATCCTTATGTTTTTAAACAGTTTATTTCGTTTAGTAACAGTCTGGATATCTGTTTGTTAAAAAAATAATCCACAGGGAAAAAAATTGAAAAAACCTTATTTTTAAAGGTTTTATGAAAATCTGGGTGTGAATAGTTGCTGTCTTTGGATATTTTGAAAGTGGAAAAGTGATTGTGAAGAAACTATGAAAATTCCATTCAGTATAGAGTGTTAGTAACTTTCCACCTTCTACCGTTTCCTTTTTGTAGTAGTCTTTCTTAATCTGACAACAGGTTCGAGGGCTTCTATGCTAAGGCAAGCAATTTGGATTCAATCTCCTAAATCGATATTAGCTAACAATGCTGATGGCGGAGTGGTTATTCGTAATGGAAAAATTGATGAGCTAGTACCATTAGGTAAACAGCCAAATAGCCATTACGACATAAAATTTGATGCATCTGACCATGTCGTATTACCAGGCTTAATTAATACTCATCATCATTTTTATCAAACGCTCACACGAGCTTTTCCCGATGCACTAAACAAAGCCCTTTTTCCTTGGCTACAAACCTTGTATCCACTTTGGGCTGAGTTAGAACCTGACATGCTGGCGAGTGCGACAAAATTAGCGATGGTCGAATTAATGGAGTCGGGTTGCACGCTAGCGGCCGATCATCATTATCTTTTTCCTGCTGGCATGGAAAACGCCATAGATGTGCAAGTAGACGTGGCAAAATCTCTTGGTATGCGAGCGATGTTTACTCGTGGATCAATGAGTTTGGGTGAAAAAGACGGCGGTTTGCCGCCACAATCTACGGTTCAAAATGAAAAGACTATTCTTGATGACAGCGCTCGATTAATTAAAGCTCACCATCAACGTGGTGAAGGTGCGATGGTTCAAATTGCGCTAGCACCCTGCTCTCCTTTTTCCGTCACGACTGACATTATGAAAAGCAGTGCCGAGCTAGCAAAAAGAGAAAATGTACGCCTTCATACTCATTTAGCAGAAACCTTAGATGAAGAAGCATTTTGCTTAAAACGTTTTGGTATGCGCACTGTCGACTATTTAGAAAGTGTTGGTTGGTTGCATGATAGGACATGGCTAGCACATGGTATTCATTTTGATGATGAGGAAATAGTAAGACTCGGCCGCGCTAAAGTGGGGATATGCCATTGTCCCACGTCGAATATGATGTTGGGCTCAGGTATTGCTCGTAATAATGAATTAGAAGCCGCAGGCGCATTGATTGGATTAGGTGTCGATGGCTCCGCATCGAATGATGGTTCTAATATGATTATGGAAGTACGCCAAGCCCTTTATATACAAAGGTTACGATATGGTTCTGCTAACGTTTCACATTATGATGCTTATCGCTGGGCGACAAAAGGCTCTGCTGCAGTATTAGGACGTGATGATATCGGTGAAATTTCAGTTGGAAAACAAGCTGATTTAGCATTATTTAAGCTCGATGAACTACGTTTTTCTGGAAGTCACGATCCATTGGCTGCGCTTTTATTGTGTGGTGCTCAAAAAGCTGACCGAGTGATGATCGCAGGAAAATGGACGGTAGAAAATGGCCACGTTGTCGGCATTGATACTCAACAATTAATGGCAGAGCATTCTGCTCATGCTATGCGTTTGGCGAGCAAGCTACTGACTAAGAAGAGCGGTTAACCTAATTGTCTTACTAATATTAAAAAAGCGTCTATTTTAACTAGGCGCTTTTTTTATGTTTTGGATGTTGGTTATTCTTGAGTCGTGAGCCACTAACCAAAAATAAGCAAAGAGATAGCGTATTGTATGGTGCTTTGTATTGATGTTTGACTTTAATAGACAGTCGGTCTAAATTATAAATAATCGTATTTTAACGTAATAGGTAATATGGCTTGTTAGATTCTGAAGTATTGAGTCCTGAGAGCGTAAAGGATGTTGAGTTAGCAATGGTGACTCAACCACGTCGCGGACGTCCAAAAAAGCACCCTGGTGAGACCCAAGACACGCGCGAAGTGTTATTGCGAGCAGGCATGTTAGTGTTGACAGAAACGGGTTTTACCCGCAGTGGAATTGATACAATTCTAAAGTCAGTTGGCGTACCAAAAGGCTCTTTTTATCATTATTTCGCTAGCAAAGAAGTGTTTGGATTGGCGGTTCTTGAACGTTATAGACGCTATTTTGAAGCCAAGCTTAGCAGCTTCTTATTGGACGACGCCTTCCCTCCTCTAGAGAGATTGCAACGCTTTGCGAAGGATGCTCAAGAAGGCATTATACGTCATGATTTTAAGCGCGGCTGTCTAGTCGGAAATTTAGAGCAAGAATCCGCGTTGTTGTCAGACGCGTTTCGAGAACAGTTGCAAGCCACCTATGAAAGCTGGCAGCGTCATGTCGCCATGTGCTTATTGGACGCTCAAAAACAAGGTCATGTGCAATTAACTCAAAGCCTTGAAGACACCGCTCAAGCGTTCTGGATTGGCTGGGAAGGAGCGGTACATCGGACTCGATTAATGAAAAGCACTCAGCCATTAACAGTCTTTCTAACATTTTTTATTCAGGCGATTAAAACCAAATAAATAACGTTAAAACAACCAACCAAAAGTCACTTTTTGGTTTTTTTATCCATTTAAATAGACGTTCGGTCTAAAAGGAGAAAATATGTTTCATGCACTAATTATTAATCAAAATGAAGCGCGTCAACAATCTTGTACTTTGAGCCAAGTAGAAGAATCTCAGTTGCCTGAAGGGGACGTTTTAGTGGAAGTCGCTTACAGTACGCTGAACTATAAAGATGCGCTAGCCATCACCGGAAAAGGCCGTATCGCGCGTTCTTTTCCTATGGTGCCAGGGATCGATTTAGTGGGTAAAGTACTGCAAAGTGACTCTGAACGTTTTCAAGAAGGCGATTGGGTACTGCTTAACGGTTTTGGTGTGGGTGAAATGCATTGGGGGGGCTTGGCTGAAAAAGCGCGCCTTAAAAGCGATTGGTTGATTCCATTACCCGCTGGCATCGATGCCAAACAGTCTATGGCTGTTGGTACCGCAGGGTATACAGCGATGCTGTCAGTTCTAGCGCTAGAAAAACAAGGGGTGACACCGGATTCGGGTGAAATATTAGTCACTGGTGCCAATGGTGGTGTGGGCAGTTATGCGATTCGCTTGTTAAATCGCCTTGGTTATCAGGTCGTTGCATCAACAGGGCGAATGGCAGAAAGCGAGTACTTAAAAAGTCTTGGTGCCAACGACGTTATTGACCGTGCCACCCTCTCTGAGCCAGGTAAGCCGCTGCAAAAAGAACGCTGGGCTGGCGTTATTGATTGTGTTGGTAGTCATACCTTGGCTAACGCTTGTGCAAGTACTAAATATGGTGGTGTAGTGACCGCGTGTGGTTTAGCACAAGGCCTCGACTTTCCTGCTTCTGTCGCGCCTTTTATATTACGAGGCGTTAAATTGATTGGTATCGACAGTGTTATGCGACCTTTGGCAGACCGAACAGAAGCATGGCAGCGTTTAAGTGAATTACTGCAACCAGAAGACTTTGATGTTATCAGCCAAGAAATTACTTTAGATAAAGTAGAAGAAACAGCTTATGAACTACTTGAAGGTAATGTTCGTGGTCGAGTGATTGTTGCACTCTAAAATGCTTGTTTGTCTTAACGCCATTTAGTCACATCGCGAATTTTTATCTATTAAATCAGGCCATTGCAGTGCATGCTTTTTGTTCTGCAGTGGTTTTTTGAACGAAAATAGACAAATAAAAGTGACAAGTTTTCATAAAAAGTCATATGGTTTTTGTGCAATTGAACAAAAAACTGTCAAAAACATCGAATATTTCCATACAGCTGTCTAAAGCGCCTCCCTTTTTTTTAATGAATACTGTTCTCTTATTGCAAGAACGAGCTTTCGTTCAGTCAGAGAAATTTAACAGGGAGTTATGATTATTACCGTCATCGTTTTTATAACTTCCCAATATATAACCATCTTTTCCTAATTTTTATTTAAGCAGCATTTGCCTACGACTTGCCTAGTTGCACAAAATGTTAACGTTCGGCTTTGGTGGCATTTAATTCACTTTCTTAATAGGTATGTTCTATGAAAATTGTCATTGCCCCAGATTCGTTTAAAGAAAGTTTAAGTGCTCTTGGTGTGTCTAAGGCCATTGAAGAAGGATTTAAACTCGTCTTTCCTGATTGTGAGTACATCAAAGTACCCATGGCCGATGGCGGCGAAGGGACGGTGCAGTCAATGGTGGATGCAACTGACGGTTATTTTATTGATCTTGAAGTTACGGGACCCATGGGAGAGCCTGTAATGGCACAATATGGCGTGCTAGGTAATCAACATGATCAAACCCCTAAGACCGCAATCATTGAGATGGCTTCTGCTTCAGGTTTACATTTAGTGTCGAGAGATCAGCGTAATCCTTTAATGACCACCAGCTATGGTACCGGTGAGTTGATTAAAGATGCATTAGACCGCGGTATTGAGCACATTATTTTAGGGTTGGGTGGTAGTGCTACAAACGATGCTGGTGCTGGTATGGTCCAAGCTTTAGGTTTTCAATTACACGATGCAAGTGGAAAAGAAGTGCCATTTGGTGGTCTTGCTCTAATGCAGCTAAGTGACATTAATGACAGTCAAGTTCACCCTGCGCTTGCGCGTTGTCAAATTGACGTGGCGTGTGATGTAGACAGTCCATTGTGTGGTGAGAGTGGAGCGTCAGCGATTTTTGGCCCTCAAAAAGGCGCAACGCCTGACATTGTGGCGCAGCTAGATATTGCGCTGGATCATTTCGCCGATATTATTGTAAAAAGTGGTCGACAAGATAACCGTTTATTAGCGGGTGTGGGGGCTGCTGGAGGCATGGGACTAGGTGTTAAAGCATTTCTAAATGGTCAATTGAAACCAGGCATTGATATTGTCATTGAAACAGTCGCGTTTGCTGACAAACTCAAAAATGCAGACTTGGTGATTACTGGAGAAGGCTGCATTGATGGTCAAACTGCTTTTGGTAAAACCCCCATGGGAGTCTTGAAACAAGCACAACAGCAAGGTATTCCAACGATTGGGATTGCCGGCTGCCTAGGTGTTGGTGCAGAAACCATGTTAGATCATGGGATGACCGCTATTTTCCCTATTATTCCATCGTTGTACACATTAGAAAAAACGCTAGCTGAAGCGGAACCTAATCTAATTAATACCGCCCGCAATATTGCTCAAAGCATTAAACTTGGCAATATGATTGGTAATAAAGCCAGCTAATTGTTGTTTTAATCAGATACAAAACAGCTATTCTTTAGTCTGTTTTGTATCGTTAGCGATCTTGTTAGAAGCGGGTAGCTTGTTCGTATCCCAGCCTCCACCTAATGCCACAATAAGCTGAACGCTGTTAACCAATTGTTCACTCACCAAATTGAGTTGTTTTTGTTGTTGATTCAGATTACTGGCTTCTGTGGTAGCTACGTCTAGATAATCAATCATGCCTGATTTAAATTGGTTATAAGTTACTCGAGCAGACTCTTTAGCCGATGCCGTTGCTAATTTCTGAGAGATTGACTCCTCCGCCAAGATATTCGCTTTTACTAAATAATCTTCTACTTCCTGAAACGCACTCAATACCGTTTGACGATAGTTTGCTACCTTGGCGTCATACCCTGCTTTAGCTTGTTTTATTTGCGCTTTGGTAGCTCCAAAATCGAAAATATTGCCGCTTAATGATGGCCCTATCGACCAAACCCTAGAAGGTAATTCAAATAGATTACTCAGTGCTGAGTTAACAAAGCCTCCACTGACAGACAAAGACAAATCAGGATAGTAGCCTGCAATAGCGACACCGACAGCCGCATTAGCCGATGCCATTGTTCTCTCTGCATAGGAAATATCGGGACGACGTTCTAATAATACGGATGGAATACCAATAGGAATCTCGGGTAACTGGTACTGTAAAGGCTCAATAGGCAGTGAAAAAGCTGCAGGCGTTTTGCCTATAAGTACTGCAATAGCGTGTTCATATTGTGCTCGTTGCCACTTTAGATCGAGCATGGAAACGCGAGTGCTGTGCAGTTGTGTTTGTGCTTGAGATACCGCAGAGCTGGAAATATTACCGGCTTTATATTGGTTGTTAACGACCTTTAGATATTGGTTGTAGACAGTAAGATTATTTTGATAAAGGTGTATTTTTTCGTCTAAAACTCGCAGTTTGAAATAGTCTTGAGTAAGAGAAGATTGAGCACTGAGTGTTGCTGAAGCAAGTTCTGCTGCACTGGCTTGTGCGCTGGCACTATCCTCTTCTCGAATACGACGTAATTTCCCCCATACATCGAGCTCCCAGCTAGCACTGGCTTGGGCGGTATAATTGTTACCGGTTTGGCTTTGCGTTTTTGAACGTGAAGCCCCTACGCTTGCATTGATAGATGGATACAAGTTTGCGCCAGCTTCTTCGGCAACAGCTTTGGCTTTTTCATAGTTTGCTGCGTATTCTGCGACATTCTGGTTATTAATCTGTACCTGTTCGAGTAGTTTTGACAACGTATTATCTTGGTAAACAGTCCACCATGCTCCTTTAGGTTGCTGATCGGCAGGCGCAGCTTCTTTCCAACCTTTGGCTTCTTTAAAGCCTTCGCTAGTGACCACATCTGGGCGTTGGTAATCTGGTCCCACTGTGCTACAACCCGCCAGTATAAGGGTGATTAAACTCAGTCCAAAAAATTGCATAATACGATTATTCATCATGATTCATTCTTTTATTGGTTACGGCGTTGGTGGCTAATGTTTTATTTGTTTTAAGAGCTTGTTTATTGCCTTGAACACAGCGGTGCCAAAGACCTTTTGTTGCATCACTGATACGTTCCATATAAAGGTAAACAACAGGCGTGGTATAGAGTGTGAGTATTTGGCTAACAAGCAGGCCACCACAGATAGCAATACCTAGAGGGCTGCGTAAGTCAGCATCTCCGCCACTTTCGATGGCCATAGGCAAGGCGCCAAAAAAAGCGGCTAGTGACGTCATCATGATGGGTCTGAAGCGTTTTATACACGCTTCACGAATGGCCTCCTCGGGACTTAACCCCAGCCGTCGTTGTGCATCAAGAGCAAAATCTATCATCATAATGGCGTTCTTTTTAACAATGCCAATGAGCAGTAAAATGCCGATTAAGGCAACGACGGTAAGTTCAGTGCTGGTTATCTGCATTAGCAATAATGCACCAAGTCCAGCGGATGGTAAGGTTGATAGAATGGTCAGTGGATGTGCAAAGCTTTCGTATAACATACCCAAAATGATGTAAACAGAGATCAGTGCGGCAAGGATTAACCAAGGTAAGTTTTTGGCGAAAGTGTCTGATAATTTTGCTTTCCCTGCATAATTTGCAACAATGCCGCTAGGCACTCTTAAGGTGTCCATTGCTATTTTTATTGCCTGTTTGGCTTGTTCTAAGGTGACATTATCAGCGGTATTAAACGCAACAGTTACGGTTGCGGATAAGTCTTGATGGGCTACTGATAACGCGGCATTACCGCTTTTTAATGTAGTGAAATCACTGATAGGAATGACATGACCACGGTTATTGACGATATTGAGAGATTTGAGAACATTACTATCACTGGTGTAATCATCTGTTAAGTTCATCACCACATGATATTGAGTGGATGTTTTATACAGGGTGGCGATCTTACGTTGACTGAAAGCGTTATTTAACAAAGTATCCAGATTTTTCACCGTGACACCTAAGCGTTTAGCGGCATCTCGGTCAATGACGATTTGAACCTCTTGTCCGCCATTTTCCATATCTGAATCTACACCACTGAGCTCAGGTAATTTGGCTAATGCCGCTTTGATTTTGGGTGCCCATATATTCAATAAATCTAAGTTATCTGATTGTATGCCGAGTTGGTAATCAGCGTTGGCGCTTCGCCCACCAATTTTAATATCACTGGCAGGACGTAAGAATAAATGCCCATCAGCCATATTTTGTGCTTTTTGATACAATCTATTGGCCACTTCGGAAGCGGTTGCTTGACGTTCATCAATGGGCTTCAATTGGACAAAAAACTTACCTATATTTCGTGAGCCATTATGCGAACTACTGATTGAACTCATGACACCAGCTACAGCGGGGTCTTGTTGAATCATCTCAGAATATTTGCGCAGTCGTGGTTCCATTGCGGCAAATGAGGTGGTCTGATCGGCACGTACGACACCAAATAAAATGCCTGTATCTTGCTTTGGAAAGAAACCTTTTTGCACAATACTGTATAAATAAACGTTCAAGAAAATAGTCGCTAATAACACAAGTATGGTTAAGCGTTTATGATTTAGTACCGTATCAAGAGTGCTTCGATAACCATGTTGTAGCCTTAAAAAAGCATTTTCGATGAGTTGATATAATTTAGGTTGTTTTTTTTGTGTGGTCTGACGACGTAGCATACGTGAGCAAAGCATCGGCGTTAGAGTGAGCGACACCAACATTGAAATGATTAGAGAGACAGATAAAGTAACGGCGAATTCTCTGAGTAATTGGCCAATGACATCGTTCATGAAAAGTAATGGAATAAAAACAGCAATCAAAGAAACTGTCATGGCGAGCACCGTAAAACCGACTTCTTTCGCTCCTCGTAGCGAGGCTCTAACGGGGCTTAATCCATTTTCTATGTGTCTAGAGGTATTTTCTAACACCACAATGGCATCATCGACAACAAAGCCTGTTGAGACAATGAGTGCCATTAAAGACAAGTTGTCTAAACTGTAGCCAAGTAAATACATGACAGCAAAGGTGCCTAATAACGAAATTGGCAATGCCAAGGCTGGAATGAGTAAAGCACGACCATTGCGTAAAAACACAAAGACAACGGCAATGACCAAAATCATTGCGATCAATAATGTCTGTTCTGTTGCATGTAAGGCAGAGCGAATCGTCGTTGAGCGATCCATGACAATATGTAATTTGGCATCACCGGGCAGTAGTTTATTAAAAACGGGTAATTGGGCTTTTACGGCAGCGATAGTCGAAAGCATATTCGCGCCTGAGGATTGAGTGACGCTGATGGTAACCGCAGGATTATTGTTGTAGTACCCCACGTTAAACCGATTCTCTACGCCATCCGATACCTTAGCTACATCAGATAAACGAATAGCGGCACCGTTTAAGTAGGTAATGATTAACTGACCAAACTCTTTAGCATGAAGCATCTGGCCATTAGAGTTCACCATCCAAGTGTTTTTTTGCCCTTGAATAATGCCAGTAGGCTTATGGCTAGTACTGTTTACAATGGCTTTGCGTACGGTGTCCAAAGAGATGCCATAGTGAGTCAATGCTTGTGGATGCAGATCGACTCGAATGGCTGGTAAGGAACTGCCATATAGAGAAACGTCACTTACCCCTTGTACTTGTGATATTCGAGGTTCTAACTGATTAGATGCAAAGTCATAGAGAGCACTGGGGCTTAATGATTGGGATGTCAGCGCCAACATAAAAATGGGGGCCGCAGATGGGTTTCTTATGCGGTAAGTTGGCATGGATGTCATTGCACTTGGCAAGGTACTTTCAGCGGCATTGATTGAGGCTTGTACGTCGCGTGCCGCGCCATTGACGTCTCTACTTGCATTGAACACTAAGACAATGTTTGTTTTGCTGTCTGAGCTAGACGACGTCATTTGAGTAACACCAGAAATCTGTCCTAATGCTCTCTCTAGTGGTGTGGCCACTGTTGCTGCCATGGTTTCAGGGCTTGCGCCGGACAAATTAGCAGAAACCACAATCATAGGTATATTTAAGGTTGGTAAGCTAGAAACCGGTAGCCATTGAAACCCCAAAGCACCTAAGGCCATGATGGTCATGGTAATCAGCCATGTCGCGACAGGCCGAAAAATAAACAGTCGGGACGGATTCATTAAATGAGCCCTTTACTGTTTTGTTTCTTGAGACGTCGACGATGGTAAACAAGTTTATCGAACAACAGATAAATAACTGGGGTTGAGAACAGTGTGAGTAACTGACTTAGAAGCAAGCCTCCGACGATTACCAAGCCCATAGGTTGGCGCAATTCGGCGCCCGATCCTTGTGCCAGCATTAAGGGCAAAGCGCCAAACAGTGCGGCCATCGTAGTCATGAGAATCGGCCGCAAACGCAGTAAACAAGCCTGATGAATCGCGTCTCTAGGGCTTAATTTCTGTTCTTTTTCGGCTTCTAGGGCAAAATCTATCATCATAATTGCATTTTTCTTAACGATACCGATCAGCAGAATGACTCCAATTAGCGCAATCAAGTTAAAATCAGTACCGCGTAATAACAAGGCAATAAAGGCACCAATGGCAGCGGTTGGCAGTGTGGATAATATGGTTAATGGATGAATAAAACTCTCGTACAAAATACCTAACACTACGTACATAGTCAGTAAGGCGGCTAAAATTAACCATAAGGTATTTGAGGTCGAATCCGTAAACGCAGAGGCGGATCCTTGGTATTTTAGGGTTAAGCTATTTGGTATTTTAAGCGCAGCAGTGGTATCACTTATGGCTTGTTGTGCCTGCTCTAGTGAGTAACCCTCAGCGAGATCAAATGAGATGGTTACCGCAGGGATTTGATCTAAGTGTGCCTTCATCAAGGACCCTGTTTTTTGCGTTACTGTCGCCACATCTGTTAAGCGCACCATAGGAGTAGTACCACCTTTACTGCTTGCGGTGCCGGCAAGGTAAATATGATTCAGTGTGTCCGTGGCTTGTTGAGGATTAGGAGGGACTTCTAACACGACACGATATTGATTGGACTGAGTGTATATGGTGGATATTAAGCGTTGGCCAAAGGCATTGTATAAGGCGGTATCTACATCGGCTGCAGTAATGCCATAACGAGCGGCAATATCCCTATGAATAGTGACATAACTGACCAGCCCTTGGTCTTCTAAATTACTGATAACGTGTTGAAATTCTGGTTTTTTCTGTAATGCAGTGACGAGTTTAGGCGTTAGCTCTACGAGCTGAGAGGTGTCGGTATCGTCTAAGGTGAATTGATATTGACTCGGGGTTATTTGATCATCGACGGTTAGGTCTTGTTGAGCCTGTAGATAGAGCTGAATACCAGGAACATCAGCCACTTCGGCTCTTAAGCGTTTGATGATGGCAGGGGCTCTATCATCCCGTTTATCAAAACCGATGAGGTTAATCTGCAACATCCCGCGATTCAAACTGGTGTTTTGTCCATCTACCCCAATTGTCGAGCTAATGCTTTCTATATCTGGATCTTTCAGTAATTGAGTGACCATCGCTTGTTGGCGTATTGTCATTTCTTTGAAAGATACACTATCGGATGCCACGGTTATGCCGCGAATAATGCCGGTATCTTGGGTTGGAAAAAAGCCTTTAGGCACGGCCATATAAAGCCCAGCAGTGAGCAATAAGGTGCCAAATATCACGGCTAACGCAATGCGCTGGTGGTTTAGTACAATCGTGAGATATTTATCATAAATCGCGATGATTTTATCAAATGCCTGCCCACCTTTTTTATAAAAACGACTTTGTTCTTCGTCTGGAATTCGGCGCAATAAATAAGCACATAGCATGGGAGTTAATGTCAGAGAAATCACCATAGACACTAAAATAGAGACGGATAAGGTGATCGCAAATTCTCGAAACAAACGCCCTACTACGTCCCCCATAAAGAGTAAGGGAATTAATACCGCAATCAGTGAAAAGGTCAGTGAAATGACGGTAAATGCAATTTGCTTCGAGCCTTTTAAAGCCGCTTGAAGTGGCGTTTCGCCATTCTCCAAATGGCGTGAGATGTTTTCAACGACCACAATGGCATCATCGATCACAAATCCGGTTGCTATGGTTAGCGCCATTAAACTCAAATTATTGACACTAAATCCCGCCATATACATAACGACAAAGGTGCCGATCAAAGATAACGGCACAGCAATGCTAGGAATTAATGTTGCGGCAATATTACGTAGAAATAGAAAAGTCACCATCACAACTAGGGCAATAGACAACATTAATTCAAATTTTACATCGCTAATTGAGGAGCGGATGGTTTGGGTTCGATCGGATAAAACGGTTAATTTAATGCTGTCTGGTAAGAGTTTTTGTAATTCGGGTAGCTTGGCTTCGATATTATCAACTACGGCAATAACATTGGCGCTTGGCTGACGTTTTACTTGAATAATAATCGCTGGTTTACCATTGGCGGTGGCGGATAAATACTGATTTTCACTGCCAGAAATGACCATTGCGACGTCTTTTAGACGCAATGGGGCGCCATTTTCGTATTTTAGAATGAGATTAGCGTATTGGTCCGCATTTTCTAATTGGTCGTTAGCATCGATACTGATCGAATGATATTTACTGTCGAATCCTCCCTTAGAGCCGTTTACATTGCTGTTATTGATCAGCGTATAAATATCTTCTAGCGTTAAGCCATGGGCCGCTAAAGCTTTAGGATTCGCTTGAATACGAATTGCTGGCTGGTGGCCCCCCGCTAATGTTACTAATCCCACCCCAGATATCTGAGCGAGTTTTAATGCCACTCGCGAGTTAATTAAATCTTGGACTTTAGTCAGCGGTAAGGTTTCTGAACTGGCTGCGATGGTAAGTACAGCGCCATCAGCAGGGTTGACCTTTTTATAAGTCGGAGAGCTTGGCAAATCGGATGGCAATAAGCTATCCGCGGAGTTAATGGCAGCTTGTACTTCTTGTTCTGCGACATCCAAAGAGAGCGAAAGGTCGAATTTCAAGGTGATAATAGAAGCCCCACCAGAGCTGGTGGAATACATTTGGCTTAATCCAGACATATTCCCCAATTCTTGCTCTAAAGGCGCTGTGACGGATGTTTCCATTACATCTGGACTTGCTCCTGGGTACAAGGTGGTAACTTGAATCGTTGGATAATCGACCTCAGGAAGCGCTGAAACAGGCAGCAAAGTATAAGCAAAGGCGCCAGATAGTAGCACTGCCATCATGAGTAGGATGGTGGCTACAGGTCGTTGAATAAAGAGTCGGGACGGGTTCATTCGTTGTCCTTTCTCTGCTTGATCACACTGACTTTGCTGCCATTAACGAGGTTATCAATGCCGGTCGTGACGAGTTGATCACCCACTTTGACACCGGTAAGTGCGACTATGTTGTCTTCACCATCAACCGGCCCTGCGGTCACGCTTTGCTTATGGACCTTGTTGTCATCTATCACAAACACAAAGTCACCATTGTCGTTGAGCTGTAAAGCGGCTTTGGGAATAATAACGACTTGCGATAATTGTTCTATTTTCATACGAACATTAACGAATTGGTTAGGGTAAAGCATTTCATCATCGTTGGTAAAAATAGCTTTTAATTTGATGGTGCCGGTATCGCTATCAATGCTGTTGCTGATGTTCTCAAGCGTACCTTCTGCCAGTTTTTTCTGCCCAGTTTGATTAAATACAGTCACAGCAAAGTGTTTTTTGCTGCGTAATCCTTGGAGCACTTTTTGAAGGTGGACTTGGGGAATACTAAAGGTAACGGTAATGGGATTAACCTGTGTGATGGTGACAATGGAGGTTGTATTGTTAGTAATTAGGTTACCCTGATCAACATTTAACAGGCCTGTATAGCCACTGATTGGCGCGCGGATTTTGGCGTATTCAATATCCAAATTAGCAGAACTAATTTTTGCTTTATCGGTCGCTATGATGCCTTGATATTGGCCCACTTTAGCCGCTTGGTCTTGTACGTCTTGAGCGGAAATAGAGTTTTGTTTAGCAAGTTTTCTATAGCGCTCTAATGTGGCTTGTGCGCTTTGCAATAAGGCTTTGTTTTGTGCCAGCTCACCCTTGTATTCGGCGAGTGTGGCTTGATAGCTGCGGTCGTCTATTTGCGCTAATAAGTCCCCTGCTTTTACGTACTGGCCTTCGGTAAAAAAGACTTTATTCATTTCACCGGTTATCCGGCTTGTGACCGTGACAGAAGCATTGGCTTCCACTGTACCTAATGCTTCTAGATAAACGGATACATCTGCTTTACTGGCGGTTCCAGCGTAGACGGGCGTGATGCTATTGCTATTAAAGCGCTTTCCTGGCCTTTTTCCTTGATGTGCGGCTTCCGGCTTCGCCGCATTAAAATATTGTGAGCTGAACCAACCAGCGCTAATTAATAGCACGGCAATAATGATTAAAAAGAGTCGAGATGTTTTTCTTGAACGAGTCGTCATTTTTATTTCACTGCCTTTAAGGTATGGCTATCAATGGTTAAAGTAAGCCTGATTTTAGTCCGGAATGATTACAAATAAGGATCAGCCTTACATAATACTGAGTCAGTTTATGAATAATTAGGCTTGCGACAATTCCCTTTACCTTTATTTACATAAGGTTTTTAAGAATGAGACTGGCGTTGCTACCGTTTTGTACGCTAAAAAAAATAAGAGAGATGGCTTATGGCTGACTGTTGTTTTTAGACGAATAGTCGTAAGAAGTGAGTGATTTTAGTGACGTGAGTGAACGAGGAATTGGGTGTCATTACTCTGATGATAGATTCTCATCAGAGTAATGTTTTAAGCGAGTGATTTGTCTTTAAATAGAACTATTTCCCAATACAGAACGACCCAAAGATACGTCCTAAAAGATCGTCACTGGTGAATTCTCCCGTAATTTCGCTCAACGCTTGCTGGGCTTCTTTCAGGTCTTCTGCAAGTAATTCGCCAGCACCATAACCATGAAGCTGTTCGTTACCTGCGTCTAAAAAGCGATTGGCCTTGTTAAGCGCTTCTATATGACGACGGCGAGCGATAAACCCTCCCTCAGTCGTGCTGTCGAAGCCCATGATGGCTTTTAGATGGTCAGTCAGGTCAGAAACGCCCTCACCTGTTTTTGCTGACAGAGAGATCACAGGAACGTTATTGATGATTTCTGTTCCGGTGGCTTCTTTGGTCAAATCGACCTTATTTCGAACCAGTGTTAGGTGCTTGGTATCGCCGAGCTTTTCGACAAAATCTGGCCAAATTTCATTAGGATCTTTACTGTCGATGGATTGGCTGTCTACCATCATCAGGATACGATCCGCTTTGCCTATTTCATCCCATGCGCGCTGAATACCGATGCGCTCTACTTCGTCAGGGCTGTCGCGTAAACCGGCGGTATCAATAATGTGCAGTGGCATGCCATCGAGGTGAATGTGCTCGCGCAAGACATCTCGAGTGGTGCCTTCAATACTGGTGACAATCGCAGACTCTTTGCCAGACAACGCGTTTAACAAGCTAGATTTCCCCGCGTTTGGACGCCCCGCAATGACCACATTCATACCTTCGCGAATCAAGGCGCCTTGATTCGCCTCTTTGAGCACTTCGCGCAGTTTTGCTTGGATACCGGCTAATTCATTGGCGACTTTGCCGTCGCCAATGAAATCGATTTCTTCTTCAGGAAAATCAATCGCAGCTTCAACATAAATGCGCAGATGAATTAGCGCTTCGACGAGTTCGTTGATGCGCTTAGAAAACGCACCTTGTAGCGAACGTAGCGCGCACTTGGCGGCTTGCTCAGACGAACTATCGATCAAATCAGCAATCGCTTCTGCTTGCGTTAAGTCCATTTTATCGTTTAAAAACGCGCGCTCAGAGAACTCGCCAGGACGGGCTAAACGCGCACCTAACGCCACACAATGTGTGAGTAGCATGTCCATGATAACAGGACCACCGTGGCCCTGTAGCTCAAAGACATCTTCTCCGGTGAAAGAGTTAGGGCCTGGGAAATACAAGGCGATGCCTTCATCAAGCTGCTCATTGTTGGCGTCTTTGAAGGGCACATAATGGGCGTAGCGTGGTTTCGGTTCAAAGCCAACAATTTGCTGGGCAATAGCGTAGCTGTTTGGGCCTGATAAACGAATAATGCCTACGCCGCCACGACCAGGAGCGGTTGCTTGGGCTACGATGGTGTCTTGGTCAATGGCGTACTGAAAGTCGGTCATAATTAAACTCTGTACTGTGACTTTATTGAGTGAAAGTAATAGGAATTATTGCCATTGTCCTTGAGCACGAAGAGCATGGCAATCTAAACGTAAAAAAGGCCTCCCGAAGGAAGCCTTTTTTCAAAGAAGGTCGCTGCTAAGTATTAGCGGCTAGGCTTCTCGTTCAATACGCTTGGTAATGATGTACTGCTGTACGATCGACAAGCTGTTGTTGGTTACCCAGTATAGAACTAGACCCGCTGGGAACCACAAGAAGAAGAAGGTAAACGCAATAGGCATTAACTTCATCAAACGAGCTTGCATTGGATCTGGAGGCGTTGGGTTCAACATTTGCTGACAGAACATACTTAAGCCCATCAAAATAGGCAGTACAAAGTATGGGTCCATCACCGACAAATCATGAATCCAGAATATAAATGGAGAGTGACGCAATTGCACCGATTCCATTAATACCCAGTACAAAGAAAGGAATACCGGCATTTGTACCAAAATAGGTAAACAACCACCAAGAGGATTGATCTTCTCTTTCTTATACAGCGCCATCATGGCCGCAGACATTTTCTGACGATCATCACCATGCTGTTCTTTTAGCTTGGCAATTTCAGGACCGAATTTGCGCATTTTCGCCATTGAGCGATAGCTGGTTGCAGACAGTTTGAAGAAAATTGCCTTCACACAGACTACGATCAAGATGATAGAAACACCCCAGTTAATGACAACAGATTGGATCAATGTCAGTAACCAGAAAATTGGTTTAGCTAGCCACCATAACCAACCGTAATCTACGGTTAGATCAAGGTTTTCAGCGGTCGCTTCAAGGTGTTTTTCCAGTTTTGGACCAACAAAGAATGTTGAGCTCAAAGTACCTTCTTTACCTGGGGCAATTGCCACGGCAGAACCGGTAAAGCCTACCAAGTTGAAATCGCCATTTGTGCGCGCTTGTAAGGTAAATTTCTGACCTTGCTCAGGCACCCAAGCGGTTACAAAATAGTGTTGTAGTACGGCAACCCAGCCTTTTTCTGATGTTACTTTTACAGGCTCTTCTTTCATTTTAGAGAAAGAAACTTTGCTGTATTTAGTGCTTTCATCAGAGATCGCGCCACCTAGATAAGGCTGTAAGCCCATGCTAGTTGCTTTACTTGGATCAGGAGAGTTATCACGTTTGATTTGACCGAATAAGTTACCACGCCATGTCTGGTCAGTCGTATTATCAACGGTAATCAATTGACGAATACGATAGTTGCCTTTCGTGAAGCGGAAAGTCTTAGTGTATTTCACCCCTTTCGCATCTGTAAAATACAGATTCACGTCTAAGCTGTCTTGACCTTTAGCTAAGGTATAAGACGTTTTCTCGGAGTGATAAACGGGACGGCCATTTGGTGAAGCATCTGGACCATCAGGTCCAATTAATCCACTTTGGGTAACGTATGTATGAGCTGAATCGTTTTCTAAAATGACGAAAGGATCAGGCTTGCCTAATTCTTTGGTGTATTTAAGAAGAGCGGCACGAACAAGGTCACCACCTACAGGATCAATGGCAACACGAAGTGTATCGGTTGTCACTTCGATGAACTTTCCAGGTGCAATTTTTTTCGCATTGCTTGGAAGTACACCACTGGTGTTTGTACTGTGAGATGCATTTGCATTCGGCAAATCTGTTTCTGACGATGCGCTCGCCTCAGATTGTGCTTGGGTCGTCTGAACTACGCTTTGCTTGTTTGACTGAGGACCATAGTCTTGGGTCCACTGTAAAAACAGTAGGTAGCCACTGACAAAAAGCGCACCCCATAAAAAGTAACGTCTGAAATCCATGGTATTCAACTAATTTGTTTGGTTGGACAGATGGGTTCACAGAACCCTATTTAAAAATCACGCGCTATTAAACCAGCCTTTGACTGTTTTTTCAGCTTATTTCTGTTTCGAATTAACGTGTTTTTTGTTCGGAGATGTTTTTTTCGATTTTTTCGCCAATTGATCCCACGCTTTATCTAAGCGAGAGCTCAACGTTGGGTTATCGAGTTCTTTAATACCCTGACGAGCAAGAAAGACAATATCGAGGCCAGCTAGAGGTATTTTGTGGTGGCGAAAAGAATCTCGCACCAAACGTTTGATACGATTCCGGCCTACAGCACGCTTATCCGTTTTTTTAGCAACAATAAGGCCCAACCGAGTTTGGTCGTCCTCTCGTTTTCTTGCTAATAGAAGGAATTCACCCGCGAAGACTTTGGAGGTGGTGTCGTTAAAGACGGATTGATAATCCCCGGCATTCAGAAGTCTGACATGCCGAGGAAAACAATATTCGGTCATCAGCGTGTTTATGCGCTTAATACCTTGCGGCCACGAGCACGACGACGAGCGACGATTTGACGTCCGCTTTTAGTAGCCATACGAGCACGGAAACCGTGGTTGCGTTTGCGTTTTAGAACGCTAGGTTGAAAAGTTCTTTTCATCTTTATTCACTCACTGAAGCAGTGTTTCAGTTTTGAGGGTTAGCCTTAGCCAAGCCTCTACATTTTGATTCAAAATCAGGGCGCGGATTTTAAAACCTTTCTCTAAGAAATTCAATCACTACTGATGCTTAATTATTAAAAAAATACCTCCACATTTAATTAAATACTTACTAACAGACTTGTACCTGATCAGTGGACAATATTTTTTAAACCTCCGTAAAGTTATCAACAGGTGAAAATATAAAAAAATTATGTGTATAAAAATCAAAATGATAATGCCGTTTTTACTTGTGGAAAACATTTCTAGTAACCGCTTGTATACATGTGTATAAGTGCCTATTTTATGCACAAAGGAAAAACTTATCTACCGCTGTGCATAACCTCGACTGTTATTAACAAATTTTAGTTTTATACCATTAAATGTGTGTTTTTCGATTTATGTGTGGATAACTAAAATTCTGCAGGGTAAAATCCGCCTCTTATCTGTCACTCAATCAGGGAGTACGCCAACAGTGTCTTTGGAGCATTGGAATCTTTGCCTTCGGCGTTTACAGGACGAGTTTTCCACATTGCAGTTTAACACTTGGATTCGTCCGTTAGAGGCTGAAATTACGCCCAATGGTGAATTGTGCTTACGCGCCCCTAACCGTTTTGTGTTGGATTGGGTGAGTAACAAGTATCAAGCGCGCATTAAAGAGCTATTGTCAGAATTGGCAGGAGCCGATCCATCGCCCGTTTTACGTTTTGCGGTAAAAGAGCAAAACTTTGCGCAAGCTAACCAATCTGCCCCACGTCCACCTGCGCCCCCAGTTGAGCCTGTATCTAGTCCACTTAATAATGAAGTGGCTAATGAGTCAGGTTATCACCCTGGCGTTGGTTTTGGTCTTATGGATGGTGAAGGCACTCAACATGCTGATTTAGAGTTTGAAGCACCATTAACATTATCTGGTGCAGGATTACGTGGTAATGATTTAGAGCCCTATGAACAAGGGCAGCTTCCTTTAACACCACCTAAGCGTAAGGTCGATGTTGAAGGTGGTATCAATCACGGCGCCAATCTAAATAATTCTTTTACCTTTGAAAACTTCATCGAGGGTAAATCGAATCAACTTGCTCATGCAGCCGCATTGCAAGTCGCAGAAAATCCAGGCGGTGCTTACAACCCACTCTTTATATACGGTGGCGTTGGCTTAGGTAAAACTCACTTAATGCAAGCCGTTGGTACAGAAATGATGCGTCACAATCCGAATGCTAAGGTGGTTTATCTGCATTCAGAGCGTTTCGTAGCGGATATGGTAAAAGCATTGCAACTAAACGCGATCAACGATTTTAAACGATATTATCGTTCGGTAGATGCGTTACTTATTGATGACATTCAATTTTTTGCAGGTAAAGACCGTACTCAAGAAGAGTTTTTCCATACCTTTAATGCCTTATTGGAAGGCGGGCAACAGATGATTCTTACCTGTGACCGTTATCCTAAAGAAATTAATGGCTTAGAAGATCGTCTGAAATCACGTTTTGGTTGGGGGCTGACGGTTGCTATTGAGCCGCCTGAGCTAGAAACCCGTGTTGCTATCTTGATGCGTAAAGCGGATGAAAGCGGCGTGAAGCTGTCGTATGATTCAGCCTTCTTTATTGCTCAAAAAATTCGCTCTAATGTGCGAGAATTGGAAGGTGCATTGAAACGAGTCATCGCCAATTCTCACTTTACCGGTCGGGCGATTACACCAGATTTTGTTCGCGAGTCACTAAAAGATCTTTTGGCCTTGCAAGATAAGCTGGTGAACATTGATAATATCCAGCGCATTGTGGCGGAATATTATAAAATTAAGATCAGCGATTTGTTATCCAAGCGTCGCAGTCGTTCTGTCGCTCGTCCTCGTCAAGTTGCCATGTCACTTGCGAAGGAATTGACCAACCATAGCTTGCCAGAAATTGGTGATGCGTTTGGCGGCCGTGATCACACCACGGCTTTGCATGCGATTCGTAAGATCAAAGAACTACAAGATACGGATTCTGATATCCGTGAAGACTACAAACAATTGATGCGAATTCTGACCACCTGATGGTCTAAGACGTTGAGTTAACGGGGAAAATAATGAAATTTTCAGTTGTCCGCGAGACACTTCTTAAGCCACTTCAATTGGTGGCGGGCGTTGTAGAGCGCAAACAGACCATGCCTGTTTTGGCCAATGTATTGGTGGAAGTAAAAGACCAAACATTAACCCTTACCGGTTCGGATTTGGAAGTGGAATTGGTGGGCCATGTCCCATTAGACGAGTGTGAAGAAGGTCGTATTACTGTACCTGCTCGTAAACTAATGGACATCTGCAAAAGTTTGCCAGACAGTGCTGTTATTGAATTTACACTTGATGAGCAAAAAGCGGTGATTCGTTCTGGTCGCTCGCGTTTTAGTTTGTCGACATTACCAGCCGATGAATTTCCGAATATTCAAGACATGCAAGGTGATCTAACGGTCTCTATCCCGCAAATAAGTGTGCGTCGTTTGATTGATCGCACCGGCTTTGCCATGGCTAACCAGGATGTTCGTTACTATCTTAACGGCATGTTGTTCGAAGTTGCTGATGGTCAGTTACGAGTTGTAGCAACCGATGGTCACCGTTTGGCGACAGCGGTTGAAGATGCACAAGTGAGTGGTGATTTAACGCAAGTCATTGTCCCTCGTAAGGGGGTCTTGGAGTTAAATCGTCTATTAAACGATACCGAAGAAGTGGTTGAACTAACGATTAGTTCCAATCATATTCGCGCAAAAGTAGGCGAATTTGTCTTCACATCTAAGCTTGTTGACGGCAAATTCCCAGATTATCATCGGGTTATTCCTCGTAATAACGAGAAAATCATTATTGCGGATCGTCTTGAACTACGCCAAGTCTTTTTACGCGCTTCGATTCTATCGAATGAAAAATACCGCGGTGTACGTTTAATTTTGTCTAACGGCATGTTGCAAGTTTTTGCCAATAACCCAGAGCAAGAAGAAGCTGAAGAATCCGTATTGGTTCAATACCAAGGCGATAATCTAGAAGTTGGCTTTAACGTGGGTTATTTGTTGGATGTTCTGGGTGTGGTCGATACACAAGAAGTGCGTTTATCGCTCAATGACTCCAATAGCAGTGCGCTCGTTGAAGAAGCACAAAGCCATGCGGCACAGTACGTTGTGATGCCAATGCGCCTATGATCTCTTGTTAACCATGTAGTCATTAGTTGCCTAATGACTACATGGTTTTCTCTTTCTCACTCCGATTAAGGTTTCCGCTTTATGCCGCTGGTGCGTTTGGACATCTCTCATGTTCGCAACCTCTCAAGTGTGCGCTTTGAACCTTCGCCTCAAGTTAATATAATTATTGGTGAAAACGGCAGTGGTAAAACCTCTGTTCTTGAAGCCATTCATTTGCTCTCTTTCGGGCGTTCCTTTCGTAGTCATAAACACAAAACCTACATCCAACACGAAAACGAGCACTGTTTAGTGTTCGCCCAATTGCATCAAGAGCAAGGCAATCCAATCCCTGTCGGGCTGCAACGCCATAGAGATGGGAAAATAGACGTGCACATTCAAGGTCAGCGTGCTCAATCAGTTGTGGAACTTGCTGAACGTTTGCCTGTGCAACTTATTAACCCTGATGCGTTTCGATTATTGGAAGGTGCTCCTAGCGTTAGAAGGCAGTTTATTGACTGGGGCGTGTTCCATTTTGACGGTGAATTTATTCGTGCATGGCGTGGCTGGCAAAAAGCATTAAAACAGCGGAATACCTTGCTCAGACGTGGTAAAATATCTCCCAGTTTATTGGCGGCTTTTGATCAGGAATTAATCCGCCTCGGTGAACAGGTCAATACCTCGCGTAAAGCTTATGTTGAACGCCTAACGCCTTATTTTTTAAAGGTGTTAGCTCTGCTGAACGAAGACTTAACCGTCTCTCTGCAATTCTTCCAAGGCTGGGATTCTCAAAAATCCTTACAAATGGCTGTGGAAGCTGGACGAGAGCGCGATATTGAACTGGGTTATACGCATACCGGCCCACAAAGAGCCGATTTACGTGTAAAAGCCGAGACTGGCGATGCATTAGATACCTTGTCACGCGGACAGCAAAAGTTAGTCGTGTCCGCATTGAAAATCGCCCAAGGGCAACTACTGATCGACATGGGTCGCCCCTTGGTCTTTTTAGTGGACG
Source organism: Marinomonas flavescens (assembly GCF_004352835.1). Taxonomy (GTDB): domain Bacteria; phylum Pseudomonadota; class Gammaproteobacteria; order Pseudomonadales; family Marinomonadaceae; genus Marinomonas; species Marinomonas flavescens. The sequence continues at coordinate 37,152 of NZ_SJSB01000002.1, forward strand.
ATTTACCCGCAGAGTTAGATGCCAATCATAGGCAAAAACTGTGTCGTTTATTGGAATCACTAAACAGCCAAATTTTTATTACGAGTGTTGGACCAGATACCACGGATTTTACGTGGGCCGACACCACAGACGTTCGTCACTTTTCTATGAATAACGGCGAATTGTCCTTATCGAGCAAAGGTTTGCAGGAGAGTTAAATGAGTGAAAATAATTACGATTCGTCCAGTATCAAGGTGCTCAAAGGGCTAGATGCCGTACGTAAACGCCCTGGTATGTACATTGGCGACACGGACGACGGAACCGGTTTGCACCATATGGTGTTCGAAGTTGTAGATAACTCGATTGATGAAGCCTTAGCGGGTCATTGTGATACGGTCACGGTACTTATTCATCCAGATGAATCGATTTCTGTTTCTGATAACGGCCGTGGTATCCCTGTGGATATGCACGAAGAAGAAGGCGTATCTGCTGCCGAAGTTATCATGACCGTCCTGCATGCTGGCGGTAAGTTTGATGACAATTCTTACAAGGTTTCTGGTGGTCTTCATGGTGTAGGTATTTCAGTAGTAAATGCCCTATCTGAAGCTGTTACCTTGACGATCCGTAAAGAAGGTAAAGTCTATGAGCAGCATTATACTCATGGCGTACCAGATGCACCGTTAGCCGTTGTCGGCGAGTCCGATGGTGCGGGTACGACGGTTCATTTCAAACCTTCTGCTGAAACATTCAGTAATATCTTATTTGTTTATGACATCTTAGCGAAACGCCTTCGTGAATTGTCTTTCTTGAACTCTGGTGTTGCGATTCATCTAAAAGATGAGCGTACAGGTAAAGAAGATTTCTTCAATTATACCGGTGGTTTGCGTTCGTTTGTTGAGCATTTGAATACCAACAAAACGCCTATCAACGATATTTTTCACTTCATTTGTCAACGAGACGATCTTGATGATGGTATCGCGGTTGAAGTGGCATTGCAGTGGAATGAAGGTTTCCAAGAAAACATCTACTGTTACACCAATAACATCCCTCAGCGCGATGGTGGTGCTCACTTAGCGGGTTTCCGTGGTGCGTTGACGCGTACGCTGAACACCTTTATTGAGAAAGAAGGTCTAGCGAAAAAGCAAAAAGTAGCGACCACCGGTGATGACTCTCGTGAAGGATTGACCGCCATTGTTTCTGTGAAAGTACCTGATCCAAAATTCTCTTCTCAGACCAAAGACAAGCTTGTCTCTTCTGAAGTGAAAACGGCCGTTGAACAAGAAATGAGTAAGCGTTTTTCTGAATACCTTCTTGAGAAGCCAAGCGAAGCCAAAATCATTGTAAACAAAATGATTGATGCGGCTCGTGCTCGTGAAGCCGCACGTCGTGCGCGTGATATGACGCGTCGTAAAGGCGCGTTAGACATCGCCGGTTTGCCAGGTAAATTGGCCGATTGTCAGGAGAAAGATCCAGCTCTTTCTGAAATCTACTTAGTGGAGGGTGATTCTGCGGGTGGTTCTGCCAAACAAGGTCGTGATCGTCGTACACAAGCGATTTTGCCTCTTAAAGGTAAAATTCTTAACGTCGAGAAAGCACGTTTTGACAAAATGCTATCGTCTGTCGAAGTAGGTACTCTAATTACCGCTCTAGGTTGTGGTATTGGCCGTGATGAGTTCAATGCAGACAAACTACGCTACCACAGCATCGTCATCATGACCGATGCCGACGTCGATGGATCGCACATTCGTACCTTGTTGCTGACTTTCTTCTTCCGTCAAATGCCAGAGATCATCGAACGCGGTCATATCTTTATTGCACAACCGCCATTGTTTAAAATCAAACGTGGTAAGCAAGAGCAATACATTAAAGATGAAGCGGCGATGCAGCAATACTTGATCGAAGTGGCGTTAGATGGCGCGCACATGCACGTTAATGAAGAAGCACCGGGCATTCAAGGCGAACATCTAGCAACATTGGTTCGTGATTACATTCGCATTGAAGGTGATATTGACCGTTTGTCTCGTGTATACCCAAAAGATGTTATGGGTAAGCTTCTGTACTGCAAAGCGTTAACTCAAGACGATCTAATGAACGAAGCCGCCGTGACAGAATGGGTCGAAGCGATTCGTAGCCAAATGCCATTGGATGCACGTACTGGTTTCCGTTTTGACTTCTCAGTAGAGAAAGACGATGAGCGTAACTTGTACTTGCCAGTGGTCAACATCATGTCTCATGGTGTGTCGAACCGTTACCGTTTTGAAGCGACTTTCTTCAACTCTCCTGAATACAAGCGCATTGTGGCTATGTCTGAAACCGTCGCTGAATTGTTTGGTGAAGAATCTTTCATCCAACGTGGCGAACGTCGTCAGCCAGTAGAAACCATCAGCGACATGAAAGCTTGGTTGATGAAAGAAGCGTCTCGTGGCTTAACGACACAGCGTTACAAAGGACTGGGTGAGATGAACCCTGACCAGCTATGGGAAACAACAATGGACCCAGATGCACGCCGTATGTTGCGCGTTACCATCGACGACGCTGTTGCCGCTGACCAAATGTTCACAACCTTAATGGGTGACGAAGTAGAACCACGTCGTAACTTCATTCAAGAAAATGCCTTGAATGTAGCGAACTTGGATATCTGATTCTTCGTACCAATATCCTTCAAAAAAGCGGTTAGAGTGAAAACTCTAACCGCTTTTTTTATGGCTAGATAAGCCTTTCGTTAATAATAGGTCTGAATCATGGTTGTTACATGATCCATCTACACTGCTTTAAAGTGCGGCTTTGATGCTGTCTTCGATCGGTGTCGTTGGTCGGCCGATCAGTGTCGATAATGTTTTACTGTCGTTGAATAAGCCGCCTTTTGATGCGCCAACGTCTGAGTCTGCGAGTATGACGGCGAGGCCTTCAGGTAAGCCGACTTGCACGAGTACTTTCGCGTATTCTGCTTCTGGTAGGTTTTGGTAGACTACGCTTTTACCACTGATTTGACTGATTTTTTGTGCGTATTCGGCTAACGTAAACGCATTGTCTCCTGCTAACTCGTATACTTTTCCAGCTTGGTTTTCAGCTGTAATAGCGACCGCCGCGGCTTCTGCATAGTCTGCTCGTGCTGCTGTGGCGTATTTACCCTCTTCTGCACTGCCTAAAACAGCGCCATGTTCAATGGCCATAGCGACGGTGCCAGTGTAGTTTTCTGAGTACCAGCCGTTGCGCAATAGAACATGAGGAACACCAGAATCTAGTAGCGCTTGTTCTGTTTCTACGTGTTCCGCAGCAAGAGCCAGTGGCGAGTTTTGCGCATCGAGAATGCTGGTATATGCCAGTAGTTCAACCTTGGCATCTTTTGCCGCTTGAATCAGGTTTTTATGCTGTGGTGTACGTTGGCCCACTTCACTGGATGACACCAGTACAACTCGCTTTACGCCTTCCATTGCAGCGGTTAAAGACGCTGTATCTGTGTAGTCCGCTTGGCGCACAATAATACCCTGTTCTGCTAAGTCTTGTGCTTTTTCAGGTGAACGTACGGCTGCGACGATTTGATTGGCAGGCGTGCCGCGTTGGATTAAATTTGCGACGATAAGACGGCCCAATTGACCTGATGCACCGGTGACTAAAATCATGGTTTTCTCCTTTGAGTTGTTCGTTGATGAGAGTAGAATAATCCACTAACAAACTTTTAGTAAGTACATACAAAAAGGTAAGTATGAAAAAACATGATAATAATTTAAATGGATCTGAAGAAACGGGGTTAAGCCAAAAGTTTAATCGCGGAAATGTATTCTCAGACCAATGTCCCTCTCGGAATATTCTCAAGCATGTAACGAGCCGTTGGGCCGTACTCGTGTTGTTGGCGTTAAAAGGTGGAAAAACACAGCGTTTTAGTGAATTGCGCCGCACGATTCATGGCGTCAGTGAGAAGATGCTGGCGCAGACGCTGCAAGTGTTGGAGAAAGATGGTTTTATATTGAGAGTGTCTTATCCTGTCGTACCGCCTCATGTGGAATACAGCTTGACTGAGATCGGCCAGCAAGTATCAGAGCACGTCATTGGGTTGGCGGATTGGATCGAGGACAATATAGACATTCTGATTAAGTCAGAAAATGAGGTTATGGACTGACATGACCTCATTGTTTATTTGCTAGGGAGTCTAAAAACTTTCGGAGTATATGTGGTCTCGTCTTATGCCAAGGGCTTCAAGTTTTATTATTAAATCAGTAAGGAAATTTGTAGGCCCGCATAGGTAAAAGTCGGCGTTTAAATCGGCTACTTTTCGTTGAATGAGCTCCCCTGTAATTCGCCCTGTTTCATCGTAGTCTTCGCCAAGTGTATCCTGCTCGCTAGGCTGACTAAATAAGATATCCAGATGAAAACTATCATGCTGCTTTTCTAGAACCCGAATTTCAGGTAGCAAAGGTGCATGGGTGCCATTACGAGCGCCATAAAAGAAATGAATCGAGGGCGCAACATTTGATTGGATCGCGGAATGTAACATGCTGACTAAGGGAGTGGCACCAATGCCAGCACTGATTAATACTACTGGGCGGGTGGGGAATTTTAGTAGGAAGTCGCCATTAGGTTTTTTAGCCTGAATAATATCGCCAACTTGAATGGCATCGTGCAAATAGCGTGAGCCCAGACCATGGCTCTCACGTTTAACACTGATGCGATAGTGTTCGTCTGTTGGTGAGTTTGAAAGAGAATAAGTTCGCTCTGTAAGAGCATCTTGCGCAGATAAAGCGAGTTGTATTGGCAGGAATTGTCCTGCTCGAAAAACTGGCAGCGCGGTTTGATTGTGTGAAACAAGTTCGAACGAGGTGACATCGTCGCTTTCTACGACCTTTTTGGTGACCATTAGTCCACCTTTAATACCTTCTGGTAAGCGCCAGCGCAATGGTAAAACACCGTCTAACTGTACTATTTTATCTATATCTATGTTCAATAATCGATGTGCGCCTTGGTACGCTCGTACTTTTTCTGAATCCCAATCTATTTTCGCTCGACCACTCAGTTGCAATAAACTGCCTGTATCGAAGTCAATAAATAGTAATCCTATTAAAGGGTCTAACAGTAAATTCCCGATGGTGTTAAAGAAATTATTACCAGAATAATCAGGTATAACCAATTTATTATCATTAGAAATGGTTACAAATCCCGCGGCGCCACCACGGTGTGAAGCGTCCATTCCATAAGCTGATGGTTTGTTTTCATCGTGACTGTCTTCTGAATAGCCGCTGGCAATAAACAGAGTGTCTGCAGATGCGATCCATTTCTTCATAGAGGGTGTTAAGTGGCGATGCTGTGTAACAGATATTTTATTATCATCAACATTGGTATGTTGCCATTCTCTTTCTGAAATGTACTGGGGGCAATTTCCATAAGATTGAGAAACGGCGAAAGTGATGCCGCTTTTATCTGCCTTTGTTACTGAGCCACTCGCCCTGTTACGACGACGACTTTCTAATTCAATACCAATAAGGCCGATTTCAGCGCCATCTGTAAAAGCATGTTCAAGTGCATCGCCTTTGTTTGGTAAGGCTGAAAAATGTAAATGTGCCTTGTCTGGTGAAGAAATAAAGCCAATGTCCCCCGCCAACATGGTTACCCAAGGTAAGCCGTTCTTATCTCTAGCAGAAGCGATAATGAAAGGAAGTTGGCGAAAGAAATCACGGTGTTGTTCTGGAAAGAAAGGTCGAATGGCCCTCCCTCCCCAATGGGCAAGTGTTTCACGTGCGTCAACACGTTCTTGCGCTTGCTGTTCACCGATATGAAAAGGTGCATTAGGGGAAGTATTAAAGGCCATATATACCTCTGATATTGTATTAATAAATCATGACGAGGTGATTAAATTGCAATCAATTCAAGACGAATGTTACCAGGGATTCGGCACATCATGTGTTGCAATCCACTTTCACCTAAATCTTCTGGCGCAAATTCGATGGTCACGTCATCGCGTGAACTTAGTTGTTCATGTAGTAATGCCAACGTCGTCGTGTCGGCAAGGCGCAACGCAAAATGGTGTAGCCCAATATTTTCTCGACGATTAAAAGGCGTTGCTTTTTCGGGATTTTCTGCCTGCCAAAGTGTCAGCATGACGACACCATCAGTAACAAAAACCGCTGGATACGATGGTACTTCTTGTACTTGTGTGAAACCTAATGCTTCTACAAAAAAGGCACTTGCCTCTTTAACGTCAGGAACAGTAAGACCAAGATGATGGATTCCTTGAGTATGTGCCATGTTTTTTTGCCTTCTAATTAGTTAAAAATTATAACCTTTAAAATTAAGGTTTAACGGTTATGTTATATTCCCTTTTCTAACCTGTAAAGATAAATTATAATGGTTAGTATGAGAGAAGATAAAAAAACCTTTATCCGAGTGGGAAATAATCTCGCTGTGGATTTTATCAATACGCAATTCTCTACCCATGAAAAAGTGGTGAATCAACTTGAGTGCCTGCAGGACTTGTTTCAGTGGGCGGCAGAAATGGAGGTGCCTTTAGAAAGTATTGATACCAATGCAAATATAGAAGATGTATGGCAGCTTAGGAGTAGTATAAAAACATTGGTTACTGCAAACACAGACAAGCAGGTATTGCCTGAAGATGCGCTCAGTGTGCTTAATAAGCATTTGCGCAATGCACCGCTTCAGCAGCAATTGTTAGTGGTTAACCAAGATATTTCATTGCAGCCTTTTGATAAAAAACTGTCGGTAGATAAATTGCTTGGAAAAGTAGCTTACGAAGCGGCCAATTTACTGACTTCGCCTCTTAGTCTTCATGTTAAACATTGTTCGAATGAAAAATGCATATTGATGTTTGTGGATACATCTCGCTCGAAAAAACGGCGATGGTGTAGTATGGATATCTGTGGGAACCGCGCAAAAGCATCGAGCTTTTATCACGCTCATAAAGAATAATAGTATTTCAAGATAAAGAGTTAGTAAGTGATTACTAACTCTTTAGTCTTCTATTAGAGATACTTGTGTAATGTTGATATGGTGAAAGCCGCTAGATCGGTATATATTTCGAAATGAAAGTCGATGGCTTTATATTGAGTCTCTCGGCCATTGCCTGTTAGTACAAGTACGGGCGAGCAGCCTCTTGCTTTGCCGGCTTGTAAATCTCTTAATGAGTCTCCTACCATGATGGCTGGCATCGTTTCGAAAGACAAACCAAGCTGTGTTTCGATGGCTTCAATCATGCCGCTTTTTGGCTTTCGGCATGAGCAATTGTCATCTGGCCCATGTGGGCAATATTCAATACCAGCAATCGAACCGCCTTCTTTCGCGACGAGTGCTTTCATCTTATCGTGCATCGCGTTGAGTGTTGCTTCGTCGTAATAGCCTCGAGCAATGCCAGATTGGTTTGTTACGACAAATACCTGAAAACCTGCTTTTGATAATGCCGCAATGGATTTAATACTACCTGGTAACGGAATCCATTCATCGACAGACTTTACATAAGCATCAGAATCTTGGTTAATCACACCGTCTCGGTCTAATAGAATAATGGGTTTTGTTTGCAGCATTGTGTTGATTACCTTTCTTTAAATGTACCTAGCCTTAAATATTAAGACGGATACAAACGTATCTAGTGGATTATTTTTCGTCACGAATGTCAGCAAAGTTTGCCTCATGACACGCTTTGCTTAAATCTTGTGGTGCAAGTCCGATGTCTAATCCTCGCTTTCCGCCGCTCACATAAATTTTTTCAAATGCCAGCGCACTGCTGTCTATGCAAGTTATCAGGCGTTTTTTTTGACCTATAGGACTGATACCGCCGACTAAATACCCTGTTAATCTTTCTGCTTCTTTCGGCTCTGCCATGCGTAACTTTTTAACACGAAAAGCCGCTGCCGCGCGTTTTAAGTTAAGCGTCCCTGTTACTGGGACGATGGCAACAAAGAAGCTTTTCTCATCGCTGACTAATAATGTTTTGAAAACAGTCGCAGAGTTTAAGTTGAGTTTTTCTGCGGCCTCTTCGCCAAAATTATGACAATCAGCCTCATGCGCATATTCGTGAATAGTCACGGCAATATTGAGTTTCTTTAATAAATCGATAGCCGGAGTCATATACTTCTCTCTTGGTTATTTCTGCCAGAACATAGGCGTAAATAATACCAACAAGGTAAACACCTCTAAACGCCCTAATAGCATAGAAAAACATAACATCCATTTCGCTGGGTCATTTACATCTGCGAACGTGTTCGAAACGGCGCCGAGCCCTGGACCTAAGTTGTTTAGCGTGGCAGCAACAGCAGACCATGCTGTTACTTGATCCATACCTGTTGCCATTAAGCCAATCATTAAGATGACATACACTAAAAGGTAAGCGGAAAAGAACCCCCAGACGGCGGAGACCACACGCTCAGGAATGGCCTTGCCACCCACTTTGACAGGGATGACCGCATTAGGATGCACCAGACGCTGTATTTCTCGAACCCCTTGCTTGAGGATTAATAAGATACGAATCACCTTCATACCGCCCCCTGTCGAGCTGGCACAACCACCGGCAAAGGAAGTAACAATTAATAAGAAGGGTAAAAAATGTGGCCACGTCGAGAAATTGGAGGTACTAAAACCAGACGTCGTTGCAATTGAAACACTTTCAAAGACGGCATAGCGTATTGACGTTCCCCAATCATAGGTGGATGTCATTGCTAATACGAAGGTCGATAGCGTGATAGTACAAGCCAAAATAAACAGAAAGAAACGGGCTTCTGGGTCGAGCAAATAATGCAATACGCTTTTATGTCGCCACGCATGAAAATGAAGAGCAAAGTTAAATGCAGAAACGACCATAAAGAAAGTCGCGATCATTTCAATTGGAACACTATTAAAGTAACCAATACTGGCATCATGTGTAGAAAAACCACCGATGGCGACTGTTGAGAAACTGTGACAAATCGCATCGAATAAACTCATACCAGCAGCCCAATAACCTAATGCACAAAGGCAGGTTAACGTTGCGTAGATGTACCACAGCGCTTTGGCTGTTTCGGCAATACGAGGAGTAAGCTTGGTATCTTTTACTGGGCCAGGTGTTTCTGCCCGATAAAGCTGCATACCACCAATGCCTAGCATAGGCATGATTGCCACGGCCAAAACGATAATCCCCATACCGCCTAACCAAGTTAACAATTGACGATAAAAGAGAATGGATTCGGGTAAGCCATCAATGCCCGTTAAAATGGTTGCCCCTGTTGTCGTCAACCCGGAGATGGATTCAAACAAAGCATCAGTAAAGGAAAGGTCTGGTGTGTCAGCTAAAAAGAATGGTACTGATCCAAAAAATCCTAGGACTGTCCAAAACAGAACAGTAATCAAAAAACCATCGCGTATTTTTAGCTCCCCGCGGTGATTGCGCACAGGAAACCAAAGTAGAAAGCCACCGATTAAGTTAATGCCCATGGCATAAACAAAGGAATCTAAAACGCCATCAGAATAAATTAAAGAGACAATCATAGGCGGAATTAAGGAGAGGCTAAACACCATAACCAATAAACCAATAACGCGTAAAATTACTTTAATATGCATAGCTGCTTCCTAGCACCAGATTCTCTTGAATCTGGTTTGATTAAATCACCTAGCTGAAGGTCTTTTTATTTTCAGCGCCCTCCCATGTCTCGGGCGGATTTCCTCGTGATAGAAAAGATAGTTAATGACGCTTAACGTTATTCGGTCTTTTGGCTAAAAGAAAGTTAATCCTACTTGGAACAATTGCTCAACGGCTGGAATCTGTTTCTTATTCGATACAAAGATGATGACATGATCTTCAGCTTGAATGACAACATCCCCAGTTGCGAGAATAATTTCATCACCTCGAACAACCGCGCCTATGGTTGCACCTTCTGGTAAATTGATTTTCGCAATACTACGACCGACTACTTTAGAGGATCGGAAATCACCATGAGCAACAGCTTCTAATGCTTCAGCAGCGCCTTTGCGCATTGAGTGTACGTTTACTACGTCGCCACGACGAATATAACTGAGTAACGAACTGATGGTTGTTTGCTGAGGGGAAATTGCAATGTCGATCATACCTTCCTGAACGATATCAACGTACGCAGGGTTGTTGATAATGGTCATTACCGTACGTACTCCCAAAACTTTGGCCAGCATTGAAGACATGATATTGGCTTCATCGTTGTTGGTCAGCGCACAAAATACATCGGTTGATTCGATATTTTCTTCTAATAATAATTCTTTTTTCGAAGCATCACCGTTAAGCACAATGGTGTTATCTAGGTTTTCAGAAAGATAACGGCAGCGTTCTAAATCTCGTTCTATGATTTTTACACGGTATTCTTTTTCAAGGCTATGAGCTAAACGCTCACCGATGTTACCGCCACCGGCAATAATAATTCGTCGATAAGGCGTATCTAACGGGCGCAGTTCACTCATTACATCTAACACATCACGTTGTGGCGTTAGAAAGAAAACCTCGTCATTGGCACGAATACAGGTATTACCGTCTGGTTTTATAGATTTACCATCGCGATAAATGGCCGCAATTCGAGTCTGAATTGACGGCATATGTTCGCGTAAATAGCTGATAGGTTGATCAATAAGAGGACCTCCCTTTTCTGCTTTTACAACAACAAGCTGGACTTTACCTTCTGCAAATTCCATCACTTGAAGTGCACCAGGATAACGAATCAATCTGCTTAAATGTTTCGTTACTTCTTTTTCTGGACTGATACGAACATCGATTGGTAATGCTTGGTCGTTAAACAGTTGTGGGTAATTAGCGTAGGCGCTTGAGCGAACACGGCCAATTTTTGTTGGCGTTTTAAATAAGGTATGCGCAACTTGGCAAGCCACCATGTTGGTTTCATCATGGTTACTTACCGCGATTAACATATCAGCATCATTACAACCTGCTTGCTCCAATACGGCAGGATGCGAGCCACTGCCTTCGACAGTCTGAATATCCAAACGATCCTGAAGCTCTCTTAGGCGCGTTAGATCAGGATCAATAACGGTAATGTCATTGTCTTCGTTAGCAAGGTTTTCAGCGAGCGTTGCGCCAACTTGGCCAGCCCCGATAATGATGATTTTCATATTTTGCCTTAGAGCGCGATCTTAAATCATTGCTCTTTTTTAGTTGTTCTTGTTGGCTCTCATGAGCGCTAATAATGATCTTGATTTACCCTACATGGTAGGCTGTATTTTAAAGACTTCAAACTAATACTTTAATGACATTTGTGAAATATTTAAAAAATTAAGCTTTAAATAGTCATACAGAGGGAAAGTAAGCATGAGCCTTAAAAAATGCTCAGACAGTTTGTATGTTTCATGTGAAACAATTGCCCGAGCATTTTTTAAGTTGTCGAATCTAAACGATTCTTTTCTTCGATTTAGTGTTCTGTGTTACTTAGCTGTTTTTTTGGATCAGGCAATAATAGAAGCCGTCGTGTCCCTTAAGTGTTGGGAATAATTGACGCCCATGAGAAACAGCAATGCCCCACTCTGTATTTATGGATGGATTTAAAGCGTTCATAACCACCTCTTTAGCATCAGCATGAGACGCTAAGAAATCAGCAATTTGCAGTTCGTTTTCTTCAGGCATTAAAGAGCAAGTCGCATACAAAAGATGGCCGCCTGTTTTCAGTGTGCTCCAGACCTTATCCAAAATAACTTTTTGAATGGCAATGAGCTCTTCAATGTCGACAGGTTTTCGATTGATCTTAATGTCTGGGTTCCGACGAATAACACCGGTTGCAGAACAAGGCACATCAAGAAGGATTTTGTCGAATGGCGTACCATCCCACCAAGCATCCAGGTCCCCTGCATCGGCGCATTGTAAGTTTGCCATTAATCCAATACGTTCTAGATTGGCTTCGATTTTTTCTAAACGCCACGGTTCTAACTCAACGGCGGTTAAGTCGAGAGTTTCTTCTACGTCTTGTGCCGCAGCAGCAAACTCAAGAAGATGGCCTGTTTTGCCACCCGGCGCGGCACACGCGTCTAAGACGTGTTCGCCAAGGCTTGGAGCCAAAATATGTGTAGCCAGCTGAGCTGATTCGTCTTGAACGCTGGAAAAGCCTTCATCGAATTCAGGTAACTCATTTACTCTAACGGCAGATCTTAGGTACAAAGCAGAAGGTGAAAGTAACCCTTCTTCTGAATCTATACCCTTCTCAGCCATTTGAGTCTTGTATGTTTCACGTGAAACTTGGCTTTCGTTTACGCGAATGCACATTGGAGGATGCGCATTACTGGCTTCGATTATTTGTTCGAACTGTTCTGGCCAATGTTTCTTAAAGCGTTTCACTAACCATTTTGGCTGGTTGTATTCCACAGATGGCATGGCTTCAAGTGTCTCAATAATGTCGTCTGCTTCGCGTTGGTAGCGGCGCAGTACGGCATTGATCAACTTGGTCGCCCAGTCTTTCTTTAGTAAACGGCAGGCTTCAACGGTTTCATTTACCGCAGCATGATCTGGTGTATTCATGTAGCCAAGCTGGTATAAACCAATCAACAGAGCGGCATAAAGATCCATGTCCTTCTCTTCGAACGGATGGTTCAACAGGTGCAAAGCAATACTGTTTAATAATGGGTACTGACGGCAGACACCAAAGCACAATTCCTTTAGAAGCGGAATGTGCTCGCTGGCAACATCGTGTTGGTGACGTGCTAGCTGAGTGCTAAGGGAACCTTGTTGTAACAAGACATTAGTAACAACTTGAATCGCGACTTGGCGAGCGCTGTGTTGGATTGAAGGGACATCTGTTGGTTTCATTATAATTACTCTACTAAGCCGAAGCGTTGGCCAATTTGTAAGGCCGCTTTGTGTTTACCGTTTAAGGCATCTTGTACTTTTATGCGCTTGCCGCCGGCAAACTGTACGTCCGTGATTCGAATGCAGCCTTGCCCTGTTGCAACAATAACACCCTCTTTACTGACGACTAGAATCTCACCCGGTGTTGCACTATCGGATTCGACGCTGGTTAATTCTGCTGCATGAATTTTCATTACGCCTTCGCTGCTTTGAGTGAAAGCAGACGGCCAAGGAGACAAACCACGCACCTGACGTTCGATGAGCTCTGCTGATTGTGACCACTGAAGCTCTCCTTCTTGCTTGGTGAGTTTAGCTGCATAGTTACTTAAACTGTCATCCTGTTTCTCTGCAACAAGCTCGCCTTTTTTGAGTTTCTCCAATGCTTCAACCAATGCTACGCCACCGAGTTTAGCTAGATGATCGTGCAAGCTTGACGAAGTATCTGTTGGCTTGATATCGCAATAAGCTTTCAGCAGCATATCACCTGTGTCTAGACCAACATCCATTTGCATAATAGTGATGCCAGTCGTTTCATCCCCAGCGATGAGCGCACGATGTATAGGTGCAGCCCCACGCCAGCGAGGCAAGATGGAGCCATGGACGTTAAGGCAACCTAACTTTGGCGTGTCGAGTACGGCTTTCGGTAAAATAATCCCATAAGCCGCGACTATCATAATGTCGGCGTTGAGTGCTTCAAGAGCGGCCTTGTCTTCTTCCGATTTAAAGTTAACTGGTTGGAATACTGGAATATCATGCTCAAGCGCCAATTGTTTAACTGGGCTCGCTACTAACTTATGACCACGGCCAGCGGGACGATCTGGCTGCGTGTAAACGCCAACCAACTGATAGTGGTTTTGTTCTTGGCTATCTAATAAAGCTTGAAGACTGATGGCGGCAAATTCGGGTGTGCCTGCAAATACAATACGAAGTGGAGAGGTGGTCATTTTGTTTCCTTAACGAAAAAATCAGGCCGAAGCCTGATTTACTAAACGGGTATTCATTTGTTCAACGGTAACCTTTCTTTCAGTACTCTCGCACTTAAGAAAAGCTTGGCATTGAAGCGAAAACAATCAGCTTTAAGGTTTCGCGGCGTTTTTCTGCGCTTTGACTAATTTCGTTTTAATACGATTTCGTTTTAATGGTGATAGGTAATCTACCATTAGTTTGCCGTCTAAATGATCTACTTCGTGTTGTACGCAAACGGCCATTAGCTCATCTACTTTCATTTCAAACGGTTTTCCGTGTCGATCCAACGCTTTGACGACAACTTCCGCTGCACGGTAAATATGTTCATAAAAACCAGGCACGGATAAACAGCCTTCTTGGTACTCATTAGGCTCATCGTTGATTACTTCAAATTCGGGGTTAATGAACACAATAGGCTCACTATGATCTTCTGAGAAGTCCATCACAACAAGGCGATGATGGTAATCAACTTGCGTTGCAGCTAGACCTAAACCTTTATCTTCGTACATGGTTTCTATCATGTCATCGATTTGGATTTGTAGTGCATCGGTAAATTCGGTAATAGGTTTTGCGACTTTACGTAGGCGCGGGTCTGGGTATTCTAGTATAGTTAAAACGGCCATGATCTTTTCCAATATGTCTTTTATTCGTCGGCCGAGACGCTTTTGGTCTCGACTCTTTGTCTTAGCTATATTGTAACGCAAGTCATCAAGATGGGCATTGCTGAGATGCCGGTTTTTTAAGCAATTCTAATAAATCGGCTTAATAGTATTAACCTATCCTAGACTTTTCATGGTGAAAGTGGGATTTTTAAATGAGACCAAGGAATGGTCTGTTTCCAAATTATTGTTATATCTATTTTATTGAATGGCAAGGATGCACACAATATGACAACTTCTTCGCGTTTGATCGGTGGGCTCAGTCAAGAGAATTGGCTGTGTTTGAGTTTTTTGACGGGTATAGGTCCTTCCCGACTTTCTCGTCTGTTTACTTATTTTGATCAGTTAGATCAGTCCCACGAGTGGGATTTATTTTCTGATGAACAGACCGTTGATGATTTACCCGATACCATTGTCTATGAGCTGCTAAGGCAATTGAAATGGCCTGAGGTGACAGCTCGTGAAGCGATGGCGTATCTAGATCATGGCACTTTATCTGAAGAACAAACTCAAAAAAAACAAGTCAGTTTAGAATGGCTTGAAGCCGATGCTCATCACCTCTTACTGCAAAGTAACCCTGCTTATCCTAGCGATTTAAAAGAGATAGCTGTAGCGCCCGCATTCCTTTATGTCGATGGTGACTTAACCAGTTTTTCCTATCCCAAATTAGGCATTGTCGGCGCGCGGCATTGTACTGGGTATGGACGTGAAGCGACTCGACAATTAGCGAGCCAGTTATCGCACCGGGGCATTGCTATTGTCAGTGGTGGTGCAAGAGGTATTGATACTGCCGCTCACCAAGGTGCTTTAGAGGCACAATCAACACCCACTATTGCCGTAATGGGAACGGGTTTACTAAACCACTACCCAAAACAAAATAAGGCATTATTTCAAGATATTTTATCGCATGGCGGATGCTTGGTTAGTGAATACCCTTTGATGACAGATGTTCGTCCTCATCTTTTTCCACCTAGAAATAGAATTATTAGTGGTCTGAGTTTAGGTATTCTTGTTACTGAAGCATCACCAAAAAGTGGATCTTTGATCAGTGCAAATTATGCGGTGCAACAGAACCGTGATGTTTTTGCTTTACCTGGTCGAGTTAAAGATATTCAGGCCGAAGGTTGCCATCAGTTGATACGCCAAGGAGCGATACTAGTTCGTCACGTGGAAGATATTTTGGAGGAAATCCTACCCTACTCTAACGAGGAAACTGGCAATAACAAGAAGGCTTTAATGGTTAAAAAGAAGGCAAATGTTTCACGGGAAACATCTATAAAACAACCAAGTTCTAATAAAGAGGTCGTGGAGTCTTTGATCGAAGAGCCTAAAATGAACCCCCTTCCTTTGCATTTATCCGCAAGTGCTCGTGCCATAGTGAAGGTGCTAGAGGTTGAAGCGCAGGCTATGGATTTCGATTCACTTATACGACACACTCAGATAAACGCCGCTTCAATGATGCAAGCGCTTATGGAGCTGGAACTAAGTCAATGCATCGAAAATAAAAACGGTGCTTACATGCGGTGCTGAAAAGCCTGTAATATATGATGTCTATTGAATGGGCTACTCTGTACCACTAAACATGTCTTTTTTGAGTTGTTTAATGTCTCGGCGTTCTTTCTTGTTCGGCTTATGGTCGGACATAATACGACCACCAAAGGATTTGTGTTCGAGAGCTTTCTTTTCGCGTTTCTCAATAGACTCTGATGTTTCTTCGTACAAGAGTTGTGCTTCTGGTGCTCCGCGGCGTTGTCCGCTGATTGTTTTGATCTCGATGGTTTTTTCATCCCAACCAAGACGTAAGCCAATAAGCGCTCCCACTTCTACGTTACGACTGGCTTTGCCCTTACTACCGTTGTAAGAAACCTTGCCGCCGTCTATCGCATCTTTGCAAAGAGAGCGAGTTTTAAAAAATCGTGCGGCCCAAAGCCATTTATCTAGACGTACTGCTTGTGATGCTGGTTGTTTTTCTGCTTTACTCATAAGTTACGTATTAACCCAATTTTGATTATTGTCATGTTCGAGGCTGTTATGCGGGATGTAAATCATCACCCTATTTTCCAAGCGTTACAAAAAATAATACACGATGCTGCTGATGTGATCATGGAAATTTATCAGCGTGCTGATTTAGGCATTGAGCAGAAATCAGACCATAGTCCGGTAACGGCGGCTGATATTGCAGCACATCAAACCATCTTAGCGGGTTTATATGCCATGGCGCCAGAGGTGCCCGTTTTATCAGAAGAAGGCGTGGTCCCTTTTGAAGAGCGCTCTCAATGGCCACTATTATGGATAGTTGATCCTTTAGATGGCACTAAAGAATTTATTAAACGCAATGGTGAATTCAGTATTAATATTGCGTTGGTTGAAAATGGCGTGCCAATCATTGGCATGGTCTATTTACCAACGACATCTGAAGGTTACTTTGGCGTTACTAAAAGTTGGCGAGGGTTGCCTCTTGGGGCGGTTAAATGGCATGGCAAGGATATTGAGCCTATTAGTGTCCGTAAACCTAATACGCCATTAATAGCAATGACGAGTCGTAGCCATGGTCCCTCTCTTCCTGTTGCATTAAAACAAGATTTGAAAAACATCTATGAATCGGTACGTGAAATTCCCAAAGGGAGCTCTATCAAGGCATGTCGTATTGCCGAGGGTGTTGCAGATTTACATCTACGCCGTGGGCCAACGAGTGAATGGGATACCGCAGCACAACAAGCGATAGTCGAAGCCGCCGGAGGTATGTTGGTATCGTCAAAAGGCAAACCATTTAAATATAACCAAAGAGAGTCACTGCTTAATGGCCATTTCTTCGTATCAGGGCCAGAAATTGCACCTAATGTGTTGGCTTGGTATCAGAAAAGAAATTCTGATGAAGAAGAGTAATCACTCGATTACTCTTCTAGTTGGCGTTAATCAGATTTAGTTTTTAACATTTATCTGAGACAATTTTAGTGTCTTGAATTGCCAAATTGATTCTATTAAAAATGCGTGATTGGGCGCGTTTTAAAAAATCTCTTTGTAATGGCTGAGTGATGGAACGAGCAATGGCGACTGTTCCTACTAACGAGACAACGGTTTCTTCCGCAAGGTCTTTTACATCACCTGTACTGCCTTGTTTTTTAAGAATGATCGTTAGCCTATCTACCAGACTATCAAAGCATGCTTGGTAGGCCTTGCGAACCTTTTCTTCTTTGTGTGCTGCATCAGTGACCAAAAACTCTAATGGGGATGGAGAGTCACCGCTATTTCTTGTCCAGCTAAGATAGCGAGTGAGGAGTGCTTTAATATGAGTCTCTTTATTCTCCGATTGCTTCTCTCTGCGTGCCCAAAATGAATGGGAGGCAGCAAGTTGCAATGCGGCTTCATATAGACTGCTTTTACCCGAGAAATGAGCATAAAAAGCCCCATGGGTCATGTTGGCCTTTTTCATGATTTGATCTAGCGTAACGCGGTCAAATCCATAGGTACAAAATAACTTAGCGGCCGTTTGCAAAATTCGCTGACGGGTTTGTTCTTTGTGTTTTAGCGTGTAAGGCATATTTAGTCTCCTAAATATTATCTTGATCATATATAGCGCTACTTTATCATGTCATGTTTCCTTGAGTCGAAAGTAAAAGAGGTTTTCTTATGTCAATCAAGCAAAGAATTGTTATCACAGGCATGGGCTTGGTATCTCCTTTAGGCTTGGGAGTGAATGCTGTCTGGGATCGCATTACCAAAGGCGAATCTGGTATTCGCCGCTTGGCTCTAGATGGTTCTGAGCCATTAGCAACTCAAATAGCAGGACAAGTACCGAGCCATACCGAGCAAGAAAATGGTCTGAATGAAGCAGACTATATGACGCCAAAAGAGCGTAAACGCATCGATTTATTTACCTTGTTTGCGTTGGCCGCCGCCGACGAAGCGCTGACGCAAGCAAATTGGTTCCCAACGTCGGAGGAAGACAAAGAAGCGACCGCGACCATTATTGGCACTGGCATCGGTGGTTTGCCAGCACTAACAAATGCTCAAAAAATATTGGACGCGCAAGGTCCAAGGCGCTTGTCGCCATTTACGGTGCCCTCTTTTTTAGCCAATTTAGCGGCCGGGAATGTCTCAATCAAATACGGTTTCAAAGGCCCTTTAGGCACGCCAGTGACAGCCTGTGCTGCGGGTGTTCAGGCGATTGGCGATGCCGTTCGTATGTTGTTGACCGGTGAAGCAAAAGTGGCGTTAGCAGGTGGTACAGAAGCCTGCATCGATCCATTGTCATTGGCTGGCTTTGGTGCGTTGAAAGCTTTGTCTACACTGAATGAAGCGCCAGAGCACGCATCGCGACCGTTCAGTAAGGACCGTGATGGCTTTGTTATGGGTGAAGGTTCTGGTCTATTGGTGATTGAAACCTTGGAGCACGCGTTAGAGCGTGGTGCCATACCACTTGTCGAAATTGTCGGTTACGGCACCAGTGGCGATGCTTACCATTTAACGTCTGGCCCTGAAAGTGGCGAAGGCGCCGCGCGTGCAGTGAAGCAAGCGCTGAAAATGGCGAATCTGGAGCCAAGTAAAATAGGCTACGTGAACGCCCACGCTACCTCGACGCCTGTGGGCGACCGTGGTGAAATTAACGCCCTACGCAGTATTTTTGGTGAAGGCATTAAAGACGTCGCAATCTCATCGACTAAATCGGCAACAGGTCACTTATTAGGTGCTGCTGGCGGGATTGAAAGTATCTTCAGTGCGCAAGCTATCTTGACCTCTACTCTTCCGCCCACCTTGAACTTGCACGAGCCAGACGAAGGTATGGAAGACTTAGACCTAGTGCCACTAGTGGCGCGTAAAAAAGACGT
The DNA here is from genome assembly GCF_004352835.1 of Marinomonas flavescens. Classification (GTDB taxonomy): domain Bacteria; phylum Pseudomonadota; class Gammaproteobacteria; order Pseudomonadales; family Marinomonadaceae; genus Marinomonas; species Marinomonas flavescens. The sequence goes on from NZ_SJSB01000002.1 coordinate 56,369, forward strand.
GGAATATGTACTTTCAAACGGCTTTGGATTTGGTGGTGTCAACGCAGCATTGATTCTGAAACGCTATAAAGCATAAATTATAAAGTAAGTGTGTACTCACTTATTGTATATATTAATTGATCAAAGGCGACTCATTGAGTCGCCTTTTTTGTGTTCATACATCAGAGTAGAAAAGTAAAGGCGGATAACGCTCGCCTTCTTTTAAGCGGTATAAGAGAATACTTGGCACAGATGAATATAAAGCAGAGGAATGAGTTGCCATGAGCGCAAAAAATTACTCATTGGGTCAAGTCGGCGATTATGAGATAAAGCAATTAAAGGTGTTTAAAACTGTGGTGGATTGCGGTGGTTTTTCGGCGGCAGAAACAGCGTTGAACATCGGTCGCTCAACCATCAGTTTGCATATATCCAACCTAGAATCGCGTCTAAACTTGGTGCTTTGTAAGCGTGGACGTGGCGGCTTTTCTTTGACTGAAGAAGGCGTTGTGATTTATCAAATGACAGAGAATTTATTAGATTCTTTGGATGCTTTTCGAACCACGGTGAACAATCTTAATGCCAGTCTGACTGGGAAATTAAGAATCGCTTTATCTGATAAGGTTAGTTTGGACCCTCGTAGCCATTTTCCAGAACTGATTGAACGTTTTTCTAATGAAGCCCCAGAAGTCTCTATCACGACCAATGTGGCGTCTATGTCGAATATCGAACGTATGATACTCAATGATGAGGCTGATATAGGCTTTATTCCCTACCATCGTAAGCTAGAAGGCTTGGATTATATCCATCTTTATCGTGATGTTTGTTATTTGTATTGTGGCAGTGATCACCTATTAGCGAGCATGTCAGAGGCAGAGCAAGACAGCACAGCGGATCTCTATCCGGCGACTCACGCAGGATTGAAACCCCATGAAGCGATCAGTAATCAGATTGCGAGGATGAATATGACCGCCGTGTCTTACTTCTACGACAGTCGTCTTGCGCTGATTTTGTCTGGTAAATACATTGGTTTTTTACCTGACTTGTACGCCCAGCCTTATGTTGAACAAGGCAAGATAGTAAAAGTAGCGCCACAACATCGTTCTTATACGTTAGGCGTAGCGGTCATCTGCAAAAAGTCATCTCAACCTAATAAACCACAAGAACTGTTTCTTAACCTTCTTACACAAGCCTTTCAAGAGTTAAACGCCGCGCCTTATTAACTAAGACGCGGCGTATTACTTTATTTCGGCTGCGTCGGGGTTATTTGTAGAATCGGCTCAGTTCGTCCATTGCTTCTGCCATATGGCTGTAATTCAACTCAGGTTTTTCTACTTTGTTCATATGCATGTCATAGACCTGCAGTTTGCTGTTGTAATCCGAAAGAATGATTTGGTTGTTATCGATGATAGCGAAATTATGATAACTGCTTACTAATCGCCACGGCTTTGGCTGCACGTCGATTAGATCTCCTCCTATTGAGTAATCGCGCTCATCGTTTGTTACCCCTAGGGCATATTTAAGCAAGGTTGGAGCGAGTCCAAAGTGCGTAGTGGTCTTTTCAACGATTTTGGCCGGTTTGTTTGGCCAATACATAATGAAAGGAACGTGCGTTTGCGCCGCAGTAAAGTTACTTGAGTGGCCCCAAAAGTTGTGTTTGTTGTCGTTAAACTCTTGTCCATGATCGCCAGTGAAAACCACAATAGTATTGTCTAATAGACCACGCTTTTTAAGGTCAGCCATAACTTTTCCTACCAGAAGATCGTCTTGGTACACGGCGTTACGGTAACGGTTATGATACGGCGTTGGGTCGGTGTTATTAGTCAGTGTTAGGTAGTCCATGTCTTCGTCTGGCTGGAAAGGCATAGGCTGACTTTTATCGACGGAATAACCATGTGGCGCATCGTAGAAAATAAAACTGAAGAACGGTGTGTTTGGCTTGTTTGTTTGATGCTGCTGCATCCAATTAAGGTAATCTTGAGTCGTGTTTGTATCACGAGAAATTGGAGAATTCCCTGTTGAGTAAAGGCGCAAATTATCTACGTTACGAAACACGGTTTCGTTGAAAGCGGGGCTAGTTAAGCCGGCGCTACCAAAAATACCAAAGTCATAGCCTTGCTCTTTCATAACGTCCATCAACACGGGGGATTTCTTGTTTCCCAGCATGGCGTTCCAATATTTACCGGGTAGACCATAGAAAAGCGAGAAAATCCCAGTTTGGGTCGCATTACCGCCGCTGTAATGGTTTTCGTACACGGTGGATTGTTGTGCCATGGCCCACATATTTGGTGTATTACGTGCGTTCATATCATCGCTGCGCCAGCAATCTAGAGCAATGATAAGAATGTTCATCGGCTGTATTGGTGGTGTAATCGCTAGCGGTCTCAATGGGTAGCTAATGGTTGATTGATTGTGCTTCAGTTTGATCGCTGCGTTGGCTTTTTGCGCCTCGTGATTGATCCAGCCGTGTCGTGCCATAAAGCCATTGGCTGTGGCAGGGTAAAAAATAGGTAAGCCTGCATCGTAACGAGTCAAACTTTGTAGATTCTGTGCAGAGGCCCAAATATGAATAAAATTGGCAATCAAATACAAAAAGATAATGCCCGCCATGGTTCTTTTCGCTGGAACCGGCTTGTTATTATGACGCCACAATAAAAATGGACGCCAGCGTAATTAACGTCCGGGCAAGCCATTGGTTGGGAATGACAAGACTAATAGGCAGCGCTATTAACAGCCAAGCGGCAATGGCAAGAAAGCCAAAGTGCCCTACATAAGCAGACAGAAAATAACTGTACCCTAATAGGTCGGTAGGTAAGGGAACATTGGTGTAGTAACGGGTTCCAATCGCATAAATAATCAGCAGCACAACGCTGCTCATTTTTAGGCTCCAGCGTAATGTTTTTTTAGGTTGGTAATCGATAGCCGTCATATAAATGCCATTCTTAGGTGATTTTCCGGCAAATCATAACATAGATAAAAGACACAAACTTCTGAATAAGTATGCATAAAAGTGTCGTTCTGTACGGTATGTTCTCATATCGACGCCGAAAACAGTTAAGCGTTTGATTGGGTTTTTATAGAAGGAACGAATAGAAAGCACGAAACGGCGCTGAAAATGCAGCGTACTGATTTGTTGTATGCTTTTTAAGCATAAAAAAACCGCCGTGCTATGGGGCACGGCGGCAAAAGGGAGGTAATTGCATTGCTTTAAACTAAGCCTGTTAAGTGGCTTATCATGTGGGTAGTCACTCGATATTTTGTTTAAGCAAGTTCAGCAAAGCAACGTTTAAAGATCGCCATGCCTTCTTCAATAATGTCAGTTTCGATGGTCAGTGCTGGCAAGAAACGAATGACGTTGCCACGAATACCACAAGACAGTAACACCAAACCATTTTCAGCGGCTTTAGCAGATAGCTTCTTGGCCATCTCTGGATAAGGTTTATTCACATCTCCATCGTGTACAAATTCGACAGCGATCATGGCTCCAGCATTACGAATATCGCCAATAATGTGTGGGTATTCCGCTTGAAGACCTTGTAAATGCTCTACAAATTGATTGCCTATTTGTGTTGCTCGAGTGCACAGCTGTGCTTCTTCGATGATATCAAAAACAGCCAAAGCAGCGGCACAGCCGACAGGAGAACCACCATAAGTACCTCCTAAACCTCCAGGAATTGGCGCATCCATTATGTCTGCTTTACCAACAACCGCGGCGAGAGGGTAGCCTCCAGCAATACCTTTTGCTGTTGTCATCAGATCCGCTTCGATGCCTGCTTGCTCGTGGCAGAACATAGTCCCAGTTCGTGCAAAACCAGACTGTATTTCATCTAGAATTAATAATATGCCATGTTTATCACACAGTTTACGAAGCGTTTGTAAGAAGCTTGCAGACGCTTGGTAGAAACCACCCTCACCCTGCACTGGCTCGATGATGATGGCAGCAACACGGGCAGGCTCAATATCACAAAGAAAGCGTTCTTCTAGGTCAGTAAGTGCTTGCTCTTCAGTGATTCCAAGGTAGTCATTTGGATAAGGAATATGATAAATATCGCTTGGAAAAGGTCCAAAGCCAATTTTATATGGATTCACTTTTCCTGTTAGACCCATGGTCATATTAGTACGACCATGAAAGCCACCATTAAACGCAATCACACCAGGACGTCCCGTGTAAGCGCGAGCGATTTTCACGCAGTTCTCTACCGCTTCTGCACCAGTAGTGACAAACATGGACTTTTTCGGTGTATCACCAGGAGCCACTGCATTTAACTTTTCAGCCAAAATCACAGCTGACTCATAAGGCGTAATTGTTAAGCAGGTGTGAGTGAAGCGTTCAAGCTGTGCTTGCACCGCCGCTTTTACTTTAGGATGGTTATGACCTGTGTTGACGACGGCAATACCGGCACCAAAATCAATATGGCGCTTGCCTTCAACATCCCAAATTTCCGAATTTAGAGCATGGTCAATATAAATAGGAGCCATGTTGCCTTGACCACGAGCGATCGCACTGTCTTTGCGTTTTTGTAAATCTGCGTTGTTCATTTTAACTTTCACCTTTTAGAGTATGCTCAATAATCGAAACGCGGCGTGTGATACGCGGCCTCTACTTATTAAATAGGATAAATTAGTGGTACTAATGGAATGGCTTAAGCCAAACCGCCCATGCACATGTATTTAATTTCAACGTATTCATCGATACCGTATGAAGAACCTTCACGACCACTACCAGACTCTTTTACACCACCAAATGGCGCAACTTCAGTGGAAATAAGACCTTCATTAATACCGACCATGCCGTATTCCAAGGCTTCAGAAACACGCCAAATACGCGCGATATTTTGGGAATAGAAGTACGAAGCCAAACCAAAAGGGGTATTGTTTGCCATAGCAACGGCTTCTTCTTCCGTTTTAAACTTAAATAATGGCGCAACCGGACCAAAAATCTCATTAGAGAAAATGTCCATCTTGTCAGTGACGCCGGTCAAAATGGTTGGCTCAAAAAAGCGTTCGCCGACGCTGGATTTAGCCCCACCAATAATCGCCTTCGCCCCTTTTTCGATCGCATCGTTGACGAGTGTTTCGACTTTTCCGATGGCCGCATTATTGATTAATGGGCCGATAGCTACGCCCTCTGAAAAGCCATCTCCTGTTTTGAACTCCGCCACTCGCTTCGCTAATTTCTCAGCAAAGGCATCGTAAACACCTTCTTGGATCAATAAGCGGTTTGCACATACACAGGTTTGACCTGCATTACGGTATTTAGAAGCAATCGCCCCTTCTACTGCTGCGTCTAGATCAGCGTCATCGAAAACGATAAAAGGTGCGTTGCCACCGAGTTCCATCGACGTGCGTTTTACCGTTTGTGCGCATTGAGAAAGCAGTAACTTCCCTACTGGTGTTGAGCCTGTAAAAGACAATTTACGCACCGTAGGATGACCTGTTAGGACGCCACCAATGGCTTTCGCATCGGTACCCACAACAACGTTTAGCACACCGGCTGGAATGCCTGCTTGATGCGCAAGTTCCGCTAAAGCAAGCGCGGATAAAGGCGTTTCATCAGACGGTTTGATGATGATCGCACAACCCGCAGCCAAGGCTGGCCCTGCTTTACGAGTGATCATTGCTATTGGAAAGTTCCACGGCGTAATCGCCGCAACCACACCAATAGGTTGTTTGATAGTCAATACGCGTTTGTCTTTGGCAAAGGTAGGAATAGTATCGCCATTTAGACGACGGGCTTCGTCGGCGAACCAGTCAATGAAGGACGCGCCGTACAATACTTCGCCTTTTGCTTCTGCAAAGGGCTTACCTTGTTCTAATGTCATGAGCGTGGCGAGGTCGTCTTGATTGTCTAGAATCAGTTGATTCCAACGGCGCATTAATGTCGCTCTTTCTTTAGCCGTACGAGCTTGCCATTCTTTTTGAGCCACGGCAGCGACTTCAACCGCTTGCGTTGTCTCTTGCGCGCCCAAATCTTGCACATCAATCAGGTGTTCGCCATTTGATGGATTGGTAATTGCAAAGGTCTTACCTGATGCCGAAGACACCCATTCGCCACCAATATAAGACTGGCTTTTAAGAAGAGTTGGCTGTGTTAACTGTACTGACATAAATGACTCCAAACTCGCTGCGGAGAATTGTTGTAAAGTGCCGTTAAGGTAGTAATAACCGCGTTCTTTGATAGTAGATAAAGCGCTGGAATAGAAAAATGAAAAGCTATCAACGCAATGTTTGAAGTTTCTCAAACATTGTGATCAAAAAACAATCAAACATAAGTGGTCTTCTTTGTTTTTGATGACTTTTTACTAAAAGTATCCGTTCAAAGCCCAATACTACAAAAGTGGTTGTAGACGTATCTTTCTGGTTTTAATGTGAATCAACTGGTTTATATCGTCGCCAAATATCGCGAGGAATCTGATGAAAACAACAATGATGGATAAAATTCTGGAGAGGATTAATTGAATAATAGGTCTGCTTTGTAGACCTTAGTGAGTAGGTTTTGAATTGACTCACTAAGGTGCAATAGCCGTGGTTGCTGGTAAAGTACGCTTACCTTTAGAAAAGACTAAACCCTCAGCATGAGGACTTCTTGCCAGACATGGGTTTTAGTTTTGATGATTAAGTGATTGTTACTTAATCTAATTCTTAAGTTTTAAAAGATCATTATAAAGTGTTTTTGGAATGTCTACGGCATTTCTAGCTAGGTTCCGCTCACGTGCTTGATAGCGACGTTGTGATGGTAGACGAGCACCTTGTTCAATAATATCGGCAAACAAACGCTCCGCTCTATCATTGTTGGCTGGGACATTACCGCCGCTTAATAGATTAGGGTCAAAAGCGATAATAATTTCTCCATGATACGGCGCCTCAGGTTGTCCGTTAGCGGCTTCCATGCTCTCTTTACTGGTTAAATCATCAATTAAAGGGCCGGCGAGCAGCTCGATCATAATCGACAACGCCGAGCCTTTATAATCCCCAAACGTCAGCATGGAGCCATCCATCGCGGCTTGTGCGTCTGTGGTTGGATTACCGTCTTTATCAATCGCTACGCCCTCAGGAAGTGGTTTTCCAGCTCGGCGATAAAGTTCTATTTCACCGCGTGCGAATTGGCTGGTGGCAAAATCAAACGTAAATGGATTCGTTCCTTGGCGCGGCCAACTAAAGGCCAGCGGATTGGTGCCAAGCGTACCGCGTTTTCCGCCTGCGGGTGCGACCCATGCATGGCTAGGTACCATCGCCAAACCGGCTAACCCAACGGCTGACAGTTTCTCGACTTCAGGCCATAAGGCAGAGAAGTGGAAGCAATGGTTAATCGCCAACGCCGCAATCCCATTCTTTTTCGCTTTTTCAATCAATAATGGCAAGGCGGCATCCAGCGCCAATAATGAAATACCACCGTTTGCATCAGCTTTTACGACAGATGGCGCGGCATCCACGATCGTTGGTTTGGCCGAGCCACTAATACGGCCGATTTTCATACTTTGGGTACACATGAGAAGACGAAATAGGCCATGAGAATGACAGTCGTCTTGCTGGCAAGCCGCGATGACATCGGTAATAGACTTAGCGTGATCGTCACTGAAACCGTTGTCCATTAGAATGCTTTCGCTTAGTTCACGTACTTCTGCCAAGCTCAGAGTGATGGTATCGCTCATGCCTTTCTCCATTAATGATGAATGTTTATTGAATGGCGCTTATTATTAAAAATCCATTTATCGTTTTCTTGCAAGATAGCAGATTACGACTGACACGGGTAATCGTTAGAATGGCTAGTATTAATATTTTGTGATTAGGGTGGAGCGGTGTCTTTTTCTTACTTAGAACAATTTATGCGGCAGTGGAAAGTACATTTAAAGCAACAGCTTGAAGGTTTCGGGTTGAGTTATGTCGAAGTAGAAGGTGATGATCAGCTGGATATTAAAGCGAATTCGTTGACTTATTTTGCTTGTTTACGGACGACCTCTCAATCCATCTTTAACATGGATGAATCACGGGATGAGCTTGCTTGGGTCATGCTTGAGAAGCAGTTAAAGGCGCTGGCGAAGAAGGCCGAGATCGGCACGTCTAGCCTTGTTTCTAAGTTGCATATTGAAGCGCCCCAAATCCTGATCCGTCTGAATTTTAGTTACGATAACGAGCAGCATATTATCTATGTGAGCTAGCATCAAAGAGCGAGTAGAGGCTGGTGAGAAGGCTAAGAAACGTCTCTAGCAGTCATTGAACGTACAGACGCGATTTCGGCCGGTCTGTTTGGCTTTGTAAAGCGCAGTGTCGGCTTCTCGGAGCAATTCATCAATATAACAATGCATCCCGCAGCTGAAAGTCACTCCAAGAGACACCGTGTAATAAATCGTTTGTTTATCATGGCTGGTTAAGCCGTCTGCCGCGAGTGACTCGCGTAGAGATTCTGCAACTTCTAGGGTGGTTGCTCGGTCGGTATCGGGTAATAAAATAGCGAATTCTTCACCACCAATACGCCCTAATACCGCACTCTCTGGCAGGTTAACAAGGCTGTTTCGAGCCAGATGCTGTAATACTAGATCGCCGTGGTCATGACCATGAATGTCGTTTATTTTTTTAAAGTGATCGACGTCCATCATCAAAAGCGCACAATTTTCTTTTAACGCCGAGGCTTGTTGTAGCATTGAGCTACTGAGCTCAAAAAAGGAGCGGCGATTGGCGAGGCCGGTTAAATAATCAAAATACGCCCGGTGTTCCAGCTCTTGGTGCGCGTTGTGGTTTTCTATGGCAATGCTTGCCAAGTTACTGGCGAACTGAATTTGTTCAATGTCTTTTAATCTTGGTGTGGGCGACGGACTGTTATAAATGGCAAAGGTGCCAAGTAATAAGCCATCTGAAGAAAAAATAGGCTCCGACCAGCAGGAGTTTAGCTCTGCCGCCCGCGCAAGATCGGTAAACTTGTGCCAATTCAAATGCGTGCTAATGTCTTCAACAATGATGCGTTGTTCATGGTAAGCCGCGGCACCACAAGAGCCAATGGCAGGGCCTATTTTAATACCATTGATCGCTTGGCTGTAAAATCCAGGGAGGTCTGGCGCCGCCCCTAATGACAGGCATTGTCCTTGTTTGTCGAATAATAAAACGCTGCACAGCGACGGTGGACTTTCTCTTTGTACTTGTTGGACTATGACGGTGAGGACATCTTTAAGGGACGAGCTTTTGGCCACCATTTCGAGCATATTACTGCGTACTTTTAAGCGTTGTTCAATGACTAAGTGATCCGTGATGTCCTGTACATAAAAAACCTTTTTTCCTTCGAACAAGGTTAATGACAAGCTAACCTGTCGAACTCGGTTATTTTTGTCGCGTAGACTTGTTTCTATGCGGGTAGCAGGTCTATTCGATGCGTTATCAAGCGCGATTTGCGCTAACCATGGTTGCAGGATGTGTTCTTTTGCATGGGGAAGAGAAAAGGACTTGGTGTACCAGCTATTAATGTCTGGAATATCCGTTTTTGTATAGCCGAACGATTGGCGAAAAGCGTCATTGAGTAGCAGGGTTTGGTTTGAGTCAGTATCGAAGACCGCGATTGCCACAGGCGCACCTTCTAACAAGCTTTCTAACTGCGCTACCTGATTATTCTCTGCTATTTTCATCATGCCATGTTCCCCGTAAATCCTGCCCAATTGATGATCCTCGCCTTGTATTGTTTAGCTGAGGGATTGATTGGAGCAATCTAATTGCATATTAAATATACAACAAACGATAGGCTGAGGTATTGAGTATTGCGTTTTTAGATGCCGCTTATTGTCATAAAATTGTAAGCGGAGGCGTTTTTGTGAAGGCTGAGACAAAAACGAACCCATGAAAATACTCGATGGGTTCGTTGCAAAAGAAATTAACGACGTTTCTTATTTGGCAAGTCAGTAATAGTCCCCGCCCCTAACTCAGCGGCTAAACCAACACTTTCGTGTAAGCTTGGGTGAGCGTGGATGGTTAAGGCTATGTCTTCTAATGTAGCGCCAAATTCGATCGCCAAGGTTAATTCACCCAATAGCTCACCAGCATGAGAGCCAACAATACCAGCACCGAGAACGCGTTGGCTGTCTTCATCATAAATCAGCTTGGTTTTACCTTGGGTTACGCCAGAGGCAATAGCTCGACCGCTTGCAGTCCATGGAAAAACGGCTGATTTAACCGCAATTTTTTGCTTTTTCGCTTCTGTTTCCGTTAAACCCACCCAAGCGACTTCTGGGAAAGTATACGCAATGGAAGGGATGGCAAGCGGCTGGAAATCGACTTTATGCCCAGCAATCACTTCAGCGGCAACATGACCTTGATGCGACGCTTTATGCGCAAGCATAGGGCCATGAGTGACATCGCCAATGGCAAAAATATTTGCCACAGAGGTTTTACATTGAGTATCCGTTAGCACAAAACCGCGCTCGTCTAGCTCAACACCGATTTCTGGAATACCAGCTTTGCGACCATTAGGAGAACGGCCTACCGCCACAAGCACGGCATCCACGGCGAGGTTACGAGCGCCGTCTTTGTCTTGCAAGGTGATGTTCAGCGCTTCAGGCGTTGCTTCAATATTGGTTACTTGAGTTTGTGTCAAAAACGTCATGCGATCTTTGTTGGCTTGCTCAAAAACACGTACTAGGTCTTTATCTGCCCCAGTCATGATCTGATCACCTAACTCTGCGACGGTGATTTTTGCACCGAGAGATTGGTAGACAGTGGCCATTTCCAAGCCAATGATACCGCCGCCCAGTACCAATAAATGTTCAGGAATGCGTTCTAATTGCAACGCGCTGGTGGCGTCTAAAATACGTGGGTCATCGTAAGGTACGAAAGGCAAGCGAATGGCGCGAGAGCCAACTGCAATAATGGCGTTTTCGAATTCAACTTTCTCGTCTTTGCCATCTTTACTAACGACGATGGAATGCGTTGAGTCAAATACCCCTTCCCCTTGAAGCACCGCTACTTTTCGGCCTTTTGCCATAAGCGCCAAGTTTCCGGTGAGTGTATCGACCGTGGATTGGCGGTGATGACGAACGGCCTCTAAATCGATTTTTGGTTTAGGGTATTCAACTCCGTGGCTTGGCTCGTCAGCGATGCGGATTTTACCGGCAATGTGCAACAGCGCCTTTGATGGGATACAACCAACGTTCAAACAAACGCCACCAATTCGATCATGACGCTCGACCATTGCAACAGACAGTCCAAGATCAGCTGCACGAAAGGCGGCAGCATAACCACCAGGACCACTACCTAGAACCAAAAGATCGTATTTCATTACATGTCCCCTATGGGTTGAGGGTAAAAAAGGATGCAAGGTAAATATCTACCTATCACAAGATAGGTGCAAATATAACTTGTTACTTTCACCAAGGTCAATAGAATACCTACCTATAGATAGGTGAATAAAAGTGAATATTACTAATGACTGCGAAAAATATTTTTTTAAACAAGCGTCCCTCTAGTACGGACACGAAAAATAAAATCATGAACGCCGCCGAGGCCGCGATTGTTAGAGGTGGCTATAGCGCGTTTAGCTTTCGAGATATTGCCGAAGAGGTCGGCATCAAAAGCGCTAGCGTTCATTATCACTACCCGACAAAGGCGGACCTTGTGGTCGCTGTGATGATGCGTTTTACCGATGAATTTCAAGCCATTCTAGCGGACCCTGAAGTGGATGATTTTGACGCTAGAACAACGCTTAATCATTTTATTGATGGCTTTAGATCGAAAAATGTCGAACGTCACAGTATGAGTATCTGCACCATGCTGACGGCGGATAAACATCTACTGTCCGAGGCGGTGAGCCAATCATTGGCAGACTTCTATCAAGTAAAATTAGGCTGGCTGACAAAAGTATTTATGCGCCTAGAAAATTTACCAGAAGACGCCGCTCGTGATCGCGCGGGTCAATTTGTCGCCACCTTGCATGGTGCATCTGTGCTTGTGCAGGCGACGGGTGAGTTAGCTTGGTATGAAAAAGTGGCTTCTCCGTGGCGTCAGCCAAGCGAATAAGCAGGCTGAAAAATGGCAAATGATGTCTTATCATGAGCAATTTGATGATTTAAATAGCGTGGTTATTTTGAGGCTAATACAGGCTTGTTGTACTATGTGGGCTAATTTCATTTAAGTAAGACATTGTTCAATATGAGCACAACAGATAAACATTTACATAACCCTACTTTTAAGTGGCGCTTTCTTCTTCCTCAACACTGGTTGACTTGGGTCGGTCTTTTTTTTGCCGCCTTGATAGCGTTTGTTCCTTTTCGTCTGCGCGATAAAGTTGGCACTAAGATCGCTCATATTTTGGTGAAACGAAACAACAGTGCATTAAAGCGTGCTCGCCTTAATTTACAACACTGCTTTCCAGAAAAATCACTTGAAGAGCGCGAAGACATTTTGACTCGCTGCTTTGAAACCGCCGTGCAGTACTTTCTTGGCTATGCGGGTTTGTTGGTGCGCAGCAAGAAGCACAACCAAGCGAAAGGTGTGATGATTGGCGAAGAGCATTTATTGCCCTTATTGGATCGCGGTGAAAAAATCATCGCCTTGGTTCCCCATTGTTGGGCGATTGATTATGCCGCGGTGATGATTGCCGCAAAAGGCTATCAAGTCTCGACCATGATGAAACCGCAGAAAAATGAGATTGCTGACTGGCTAATTCACAAACAACGGATGCAATTTGGTGGAAAAATTTACCCTAGATCGGCCGGTATTAAGCCTTTTTTGAAGTCCGTTAAAGAGGGCTATTTGGGGTATTACTTGCCGGACGAAGACCTAGGGCCACAACATTCTGTCTTTGTGCCTTTCTTTGGCGAAACCAAAGCGACCATGAAAGGGCTAGGCAAATTTGCCAAGCTGACAAAAGGGGTTGTGGTACCTATGTTGCCGACGTACAACGCGAAAAACGGCAAATATGAACTGTTTATTTTGCCCGCGTTAGAAAATTTCCCCACAGGAGATGAAGAGCAAGATGCTATTACCATGAACCAAGCCATGGAAGCGCTGATTGTTGAGCACCCTGAGCAATACATGTGGATTCTCAATCTGCTGCGCAGCCGACCTGACGGCACTAAGCTTTACTAGATTAAGAAAGTAGCTTAAACCATAAGCTAAAAAACAAATTCAAAAATAACGTTGTTGTATAAGAGGTTTTTTTATCGAGAAACCTCTTCTCTTCTTCATAATATTTTATTCATCAATGATGAACTGCGGCTCATCGATTGCCTGTTCTAGAGTAGTAGGCCGAACCAAACGTGATGGAGTTCTTCATGTCAGACAATACAAACGCTTCCCTTACCCGCCTTGACATTGCGGCGGTTAAAACCTACCTGCTCTCCTTGCAAGATCAGATTTGCCAAGCGTTAGAAGGCGTTGAGCCTGAACGTCGTTTCAGCGAAGATGCATGGGATCGTCCTAACGGTGGCGGTGGTCGTACGCGAGTGATCGCCGATGGTCAGGTGATTGAAAAAGGCGGCGTGAATTTTTCCCATGTGATGGGAGATCATTTGCCGCCATCAGCGACCGCGGATCGCCCAGAATTGGCCGGCGGAAGCTTTGAAGCCATGGGCGTATCGCTGGTGATTCACCCTAAAAATCCAATGGCCCCGACTTCCCACGCCAATGTGCGTTTGTTTATCGTACATAAAGAAGGCATGGAGCCAGTTTGGTGGTTTGGTGGCGGCTTTGATTTAACCCCTTATTACGGTTTTGATGAAGACTGTGTAGATTGGCACCAAGCGGCTTTTGACGCTGTGGAACCATTTGGTGAAGGCTATTATCAGCGCTTTAAAACATGGTGCGATGAGTACTTTTACCTTAAGCACCGTGGCGAGCCACGTGGCATCGGTGGTTTGTTTTACGATGATTTTAACGAAGGTAGCTTCGAGCACGGTTTCGGTATGATGCGTGCGGTGGGCGATGCTTATAGTAAAGCGTATGTGCCTATTTTGGAGCGTCGTAAGCACCTGCCTTTTACTGAGCAGCAGCGTGATTTCCAGCTGCATCGTCGTGGTCGTTATGTGGAATTTAACTTGGTGTTTGACCGAGGCACACATTTTGGTTTGCAAAGCGGAGCGGGTCGAACTGAGTCGATTTTAATGTCCTTGCCGCCAGAAGTTCGTTGGACTTATGACTATCAAGTCGAGCCCGGCAGTGAAGAAGCCAAATTGACCGATTATTATTTGACCTCCAAAGACTGGCTTAACGGCTAAGCACATAGCATAGCGCCATTAGACAGTGGTCTGGTGGCTAACAAGATTGATATTAAGAGGCTAAACCGTGGATTCATACGCCGTTGTTGGTAACCCTATCGCACACAGTAAGTCGCCGAGCATTCATACTTATTTTGCTAACCAAACTCAGCAAGATCTGCACTATACGACGCTGTTAGGCGACGAAGAGCGTTTTGAAGAACAAGTTACAGAGTTTTTTAAAAACGGTGGCAAGGGGCTTAATGTCACTATGCCGTTCAAAGGTCGCGCTTATGATATGTGTGATGTGTTGAGCAAGCGAGCCAAACAAGCAGGTGCGGTTAACACCCTAATGATGGGCCGAAATGGCGATCTGTTTGGCGACACCACAGATGGCGTCGGTATGGTTAACGACATTACCAAAAATCACGCTCAATCATTGCAGGGTAAACGCGTACTGGTGATTGGCGCAGGTGGCGCGGTACGTGGCGTGCTAGAGCCATTATTAGCCGAACAACCAGCTTCGGTCACTGTGGTCAACCGAACCGTGTCAAAAGCCGAAGCATTGGCTGAGCAATATGGCTGTCTAGCGTCTTCTTTTGACGCACTAGAAGGGCCGTTCGATATTATTATCAATGGCTCTGCCAGCAGTATTTCAGGTAGTTTACCACCGTTAAAAGACAGCATTATTGATGCTAATACCTGGTGCTATGACATGGCCTACAGTAAAGAACAGACGTTGTTTTTAAACTGGGCAGAACAACACGGAGCACAAGGTGTGGATGGCTTAGGTATGCTGGTGTGCCAAGCGGCTGAGTCGTTTTATTTATGGCGCCAAGTCCGCCCAGAGACCCGCTCTCTAGTCGCTAAAATGCGCCAAGAAATGGAAGCCTAACCATGAAGGCGCAGTGGTTTAATCGTGTTGATCAGATCGGTGAAGCCAACTGGCAAGCGGCTATTGGCAACACTCGTTATCCCTTTGCGCAATACGCGTTTCACCTAGCGTTAGAACAAAGCCGCAGTATTGGTGAAGGCACAGGTTGGTACCCAGAATATTTGCTGATTACTGATGCAGATGAAATGGGCGTTGATCGACCATTAGCCATCGCCCCGACCTATCTCAAAACACATTCTCAAGGTGAGTTTGTATTTGACTGGGCTTGGGCCGATGCCTACCAGCGTCATGGTATGGAATACTATCCTAAGCGTGTTTGGGCGATTCCATTCTCTCCAGTCACTGGGCTGCGCATATTCTCTCATTTGGACCCCAATGGCGACGATGCAGACTTTGCGAATCTGTACCCTGCACTGGCGAAGCTGATGACCGAAGCCAATCAGGAACGTCATTTCTCAAGCTGGCATTTGTTGTTTACCAAGCCTGAGCACGCGGATTTGTTTCGCCATGATAAAACCCTAGTACAGCGTGTTTCCTGTCAGTTTCATTGGTTTAATCGTGATTATTGTGACATGGACGATTACTTCTCGCACTTTTCAAGCCGTAAGCGAAAAGCGGCACGCAAAGAGCGCGACAAGGTGGTTAAGCAAGGCGTGACTCTGACGCGTACCCTTGGTAATGAACTGACGGCCGCTGAGATTGACTTCTTTTATCTGTGTTACCAATCCACCTATGCAAAGCGTGGTCAGCAAGGTTATCTCACACGAGAGTTCTTTGGCTTGTTGGCCGCGACCATGGGGGAGCAAATCCTTTTAGTACAAGCGTACAGAGAAGGCGAAGCGATCGCCGCGTCGTGGTGTTTCTTTGATGATCATTCACTATATGGGCGTTATTGGGGCTGTATGGAAGAAGTAGATTGCCTGCATTTTGAAGCTTGTTATTACCAAGGAATCGAGTTTTGTCTCGAAAAAGGGTTACAGCATTTCGATCCGGGTACACAAGGGGAACACAAGATTGCTCGTGGCTTTGAACCTGTTTTTAGCCACAGCGTGCATTACATTGCTCATCAAGGATTTCGAGAGGCGATTGGGAATTTCTGTGAGGAAGAAGCACAAGCGGTGCGCGAGTATCATCAAGATACCCACGCGTTATTGCCTTTTAAACAAGAGCCTAGCTAGCGCTACGCCAGCCAGACTGATGATTAAGATGCCACGATAAAGATGGCTTAAACGTCTTGATGTGGGCCGAATAATTCGTAATGAACACGGTCCGCTTCAACGCCTAATGTCAGTAATTGCTGTTTCACAAACATCATGAAACCGACTGGACCACATAGGTAAAAATCCCCATCTGTCAAAGGCAAAGCGTCCTTGATGTCTGCCAGTTGCATATTACCTTCATAAACACCCTCTTCTGTTTCGTTAGCGCGCTCATACCAAGTATGAACAGACAGTTGAGGTAATTGTGCTTTTACGCTGTTTACGTGTGCTTTAAAGGAATGCTGACCTTCGTGAGCACAAGCATGTAAGTAACTAATTGGCTGGCTGTAACCTTGCTTAGCAAAGGTATCCAGCATAGCTTGCATCGGTGTTAAGCCAACGCCGCCAGAAATAAGCACAACAGGTTTTGCTTTGTCTTCGAAGATAAAGTCACCCGCTGGTGGCATCGCTTCGACAATGTCACCGACATTGATGTGATCATGTAGATAGTTAGACATCACGCCCGCCATCTCATCATTTCCTTCACGTTTGACACTGATGCGGTAGTTTTTGCCATTGGCTGTGGTAGATAAAGAATACTGACGGATTTCGTCGTACTGGTTACCTTTAGGATGTACTTTAACACCTAGGTATTGACCAGGAATGTAGTCAATTACAGGATTACCATCTACCGGCTCTAGAACGAAGCTAGTGACTAATTCAGATTCTGGTGTTTTAGACGCCACACGGAATTCACGGAAATCTTTCCAGCCACCGGTTTCGGCCGCATTTTTCGCGTATAGATCACCTTCGACCTTGATAAAGATTTCGGCCAATTGAGCGTAAGCCGCTACCCAAGCTTCTTCTACATCAGGAGTGAAAGCCTCTGGCGCAAGTTCACGCAGGGTTTCAATCAAGTGATGGCCAACAATGTCGTATTGATCAGGCTGGATGTTAAAACTAGTGTGCTTATGAGCAATGCGCATTACAGCGCTGGTTAAGACTTCTAAGTTATCAATATGAGTCGCGTAAGCCGCAATGGCATTAAACAAAGCCGCTGGTTGGCGACCTGTTTTTTGGTTTGTCATGTTGAAGATGTCACTCAACTCTGGGTTGTGAGTAAACATGCGTTTGTAGAAGTATTCAGTAATAGCAGGGCCGGCTGAAGCCAACAATGGGATAGTCGCTTTTACTGTATCTATATGTGTTTGGGATAGCATGGTGGTGCTCCTTTCTACTAAAGTATCGTAATTGAATCTCTATTAGTCTTTCTATTGCGAAAGTCGTGCCAATAAAATAAATTCTTATTTTTCAATTACTTAAAAATAAATAAATTAAAATAGAGTCATTTAGACACAAATAAAAATAGGTCTTTATGTTTCTTATGTGTCAGAATGACTCTATCTTAGCTATTTCATAGGTTGAAGAGAATGAATCAGGTTTCAAACAATGCCTTACTGAGTTTTGCGCTGGATTTGGCGAGTGCGGTAACGCAAACCAACCGCTTTGAGCAATTGGTCTACGCGGTTCGAGCGACCATTAATTGTGATGCGGTGGTATTGCTGATACATCATCACGGTGTGTTGACGCCGATTGCTCAGCGCGGTTTGTCTGAAG
This sequence comes from Marinomonas flavescens, assembly GCF_004352835.1. Classification (GTDB taxonomy): domain Bacteria; phylum Pseudomonadota; class Gammaproteobacteria; order Pseudomonadales; family Marinomonadaceae; genus Marinomonas; species Marinomonas flavescens. The sequence goes on from NZ_SJSB01000002.1 coordinate 74,227, forward strand.
ACCTAATGGGACGACGCTTTACCATTACCGAGCACCCACGGCTGAGCGAAATCTGTGCGGGCCACTACCCCGTTCGATTCCCGTCTGATTCTTCTTTACCTGACCCTTACGACGGCATGGTGCTAGGTCATGATGAGCATTTGCGCGTTCATTCTTGCATGGGCGTGCCCTTGTATTTGGATGGCAAGTTGATTGGTGTGGTGACGCTAGACAGCATTACGCCCAACGTATTTGATAATATCGACACCAGAGCGCTTGAGATCATTGGAACCATGGCGGCGATGACACTAAATACCGCGATGTTAATGGAGCAGTTGGAGACAAAATCTCAGCGAGCGGAACATGCGTTGCAGGTCATGAGCGAAGAGGCAAGAGTCAAAGACGGCTATGAGATGATTGGTCAAAGTGATGTGATGAAAGCGCTTCATCAAGCAATTAAGCTGGTAGCGCCTTCCGATTTTGCAATTTTAATAGAAGGCGAAACCGGTGTGGGTAAAGAGCTGGTCGCACGTTCTCTCCATCATGCCTCCAATCGTAGCCAATCACCTATGGTGTATGTAAATTGCGCGGCGATTCCACAAAACTTGATTGAAAGTGAGTTATTTGGTCATGTAAAAGGGGCTTTTACTGGCGCCGATCGTGACCGCGAAGGAAAGTTTGTCCTAGCCGATGGCGGCACCCTCTTTTTGGATGAAATTGGTGAGCTGCCGTTAGAAGTACAAGGTAGTTTGCTAAGAGCGATTCAAAATCAAGAGATCCAAGCCGTGGGTAAGGATGAAATTCGCAAAGTCGATGTGCGGATAATTGCCGCGACCAATCGACGCTTGGAACAAGAAGTTGCTGAACATCGCTTTCGATCAGATCTTTTCCATCGCCTTAGTGTGTTTCCTATCCAAGTGCCTGCACTGAAAGAGAGACAAGGTGATATACCTCTATTGGCGGGATTTTTTGCGGAAGGCTTTCGTCGTAAATTAGGGCTTCAACAGCTTACTTTATCGGCCGCCGCGATCTCTTTGCTAGAAGCGTATCACTGGCCGGGCAATGTTCGAGAGCTAGAGCATGTTATTTCTCGAGCGGCTTTATTTGCTAAAGCGGACACTCCCACTGGCATTACCGTTATTACACCGCAGCATCTTACTGGGTTACAGATAAGTAAGTTAAAAAAAGAAAAGGTACAAACAGACGAAGCTGTATTGGAAGAGCCTCAAGAGAGCGCTTTTGAATCCATTGATTTACGACTAGAAACCGAGCGATATCAAAAGGATAGAATTCGTCACGCATTGGAAGCAGCAAACGGTAATTGGTCGCAAGCCGCGCGTCATTTATCGATGGATCGGGCCAACTTAATGCGATTAGCGAAGCGTTTGGGTATCAGTGTTGGCAAAGCAATAAAAAGCTAGTCGCTATGACCATGGCGTGCCGCACTGACTTGGTGGATTCGCTCTGCGGGAAACTCAAGTTTGGTGAGCAAATAAGCTCGCAGGTCTTCTTGATACCCCAGCTCAATTAACGCGGCTTCCATGCAATTAAGCCACATGGCCTTTTCCTTCTCGGTAATGACCAAGTGCGCATGGGCTTGGGGCAAGCTAATAGGGCCAAATTTCTGCGAAAATAAACGCTCTCCCCCCATCCAACCGGATAAAAATGCCACTAACTTTTCGATCGTCAGTGAAAGGTTTTTTGGGTGCATGTCAAACAACGGACGGTACTCAGGTGTCTCCGCCATTAGTCGGTAGAAGGTTTCGACTAATGTTTGTAATCCTGATAAGCCACCGACCGCTTGTAAAGTGCCATCGCCTTCGCCATAAGGTGGACGAAAAGAGTCATTCATTTAATCGTGATCCTGTGTGTTGGTGTCGGATTTTTTCTTGTTTTTAGCGCGATCCATCTTGATCGAATTACGGTAACCGCCAAGCGCAGCTAAAGCACCAATAATAAAGCTCATATAAAGTGGAATTTGAAACAGCATGGTGATGCTGATAAACACACAACCTACGGCCAATCCTTCTAATAAAGGTCTAAGTTGCTTTTTCATAGAGTCTCCGGTGCATAAAAAATAAGCGCGAGTTTAGCAAAGTTTTCACGCCTTGTAGCGCTCGCTGTGGAAAAAAGCATCACTTATCCCAGAAATAAGCGAATAATAAAACGGTAAACTGATTGGTGAGTAAAAATGACTTATTCCCAAAAATAAGGAAAAAAGCCTCCCATAAAACAAAATTATCGTTAAAATACGGTTTTATTTCCCTAAAAAAGGGGTTATTTGTGTATAAGTAGGCAAATTACCCACATTAAAAATGAAACCGGCGATGTGAATCAGACGGCTTTTTATCCACAATACAAAAAGTATCCACAAGGTTGTGATTCTGGTGCCTTTATTTAGTTTTCAACAAGTTATCCACTCTTATAAAAGCGATGTCGCTTTGCATCGAAAAATTTGGCGCATGGCTTGGCCGCCTATGGTATCCAACATTACTACGCCGTTATTAGGACTGGTGGATACCGCGGTCGTTGGTCATTTAGGTACCGCAACCCATCTTGCTGCGGTTGCGATTGGCGCGAGTATTTTTAGCTTTCTGTTTTGGGCATTTGGCTTTTTGCGAATGGGGTCGACAGGTCTGACAGCGCAAGCATTAGGCCAAGGTGATGAGCGTCGGGTCCGAGAGTTGCTATTGCAGTCTATTTTGATGGGTGTATTTATTGGCTTAATGCTGATTCTCTTTCGTCATCCCATTATCGATTTAGCGATCACCTTAATGGCGCCAAGCGCCGATGTAGAGCCTTGGGCGCGCTTGTATTGCGAAGCTCGAATCTTTAGCGCGCCGGCAGTATTGGCAGGTTACGCGCTTATGGGATGGTTCTTCGGTGTGCAGTATTCAAAAGGCCCATTATGGATGCTATTAGTGATCAATGTCGTCAATATGATATTGGATTACACGGCTGTCTATGGATTAGGAATGGCCAGTGATGGCGTCGCTTGGGCGACTGTTGTTGCTCAATATGCGGGTGTCACGGTAGCAGGCTTTTTAGCGTGGCATAAACTAAAGGGTTTCAACGGTCATGTGCCTCTTAAAGCGTTGGTAAAATGGCGTGAATACATGGCGCTGATTCGAGTCAATCGCTATCTGTTTGTGCGCACCATTCTCTTGTTGCTGGTGATGCTGTTTTTTACCGCACAAGGTGCCCGTCAAGGGGACTCAGTGCTCGCGGCCAATGCTGTTTTACTGACATTTTTAATGATCATTTCCAATGGTCTAGACGGCTTTGCCTTTTCTGTTGAAGCGCTTTGCGGCGAATATTACGGACGTAAAGATAAAGCCTCGTTTCAAAAGGTATTGCGTCTTTCTACCTATTGGGCGTGCCTAGCGGCCTTGATTCTGGTGGTTGTTTTTTGGATTTTCGGTAATGGAATCATAGGGTTATTAACCAGTGTGCAATCGGTTCGCGACGACGCGGCTCTGTACCTACCCTGGCTTATTATCTTTCCTCTGTTGGGTATTTGGTCTTTTATGTTGGATGGTGTCTTCATTGGTACCACCAGTGTAAAGCAGATGCAAAACACCATGATAGTGTGTGTTGTCGGCGTATTTTTTCCTGCCTGGTATCTGACTCAAGGCTTGGGCAATCACGGTTTGTGGCTTAGCCAAGCGCTGTTATTTATCGCCCGTGGTCTCACCTTGTATTGGTGTTATTTACAAAATATGAAAAAAGGGGTGTGGTTTACCAATGAAGCCAAGACATACAGTGACGAGTGAGTATTTCGTCGCTGTGATCTTGTGAGGCTGTTTTTTCGGTTTTATTTTATCGAGGCTTAACCGTCCCATTTACTGAGGACTAAGGCTTTCATTACGCCTTAGTGATCGTTGAATACGGGTTTCTTCTTGGCGCATTTTTAGTAAATTTTCTTCTACAAAGACAAGGTGTGCATGCACGGCATCTCGCGCCCCTTCTGCATTGCCTGCCATGATGGCGCTATACATGGCTCTGTGCTGATCCATAATAGTTTTACGTGCTACTTTCTTTTTAAATAGATTGTTTAAGTTTGCAGAGATACTGCTGGCCAGAATAGTAAATAAACTGCGCAAAGTATGGAGTAGTACAACGTTATGCGCAGATTCGGCGATAATCATATGAAATTCTGCGTCTAAACTGGCTTCTAGCGAAAAGTCGTGGTTTTGGTTCGCATCGACGAGTTTATTAAAGCACTGAGTCAGTCTTGCTTTATCTGCGTCGGTACTTCGTAATGCCGCATAATAGGCTGATAAGCTTTCTAAACCATCTCGAAATTCTAGTTGATCATACAAAAATTCATCATGAGCACTGAGTAAGTCATGCAAGGGGTCGGCAAATGAGCTGCCTATTTGCTTTGACACATAAGTGCCGCCGCCATGTTGACTATAAAGAATGCCGCGGGCAATCAACTTTTGAATGGCTTCTCTTAGTGATGGTCGAGAGACTTCAAAGCGAGCTGCCAGCTCTCTTTCAGAAAGGAGTTTTTGGCCAGGCTTAAAACTTCCTTCTAAAATCATGCTTTCTAACTGCTGCATAATAATATCTGATATTTTTGGTTGTTTAACTGGCGCAAAGCGATTGGGTTCCATTGTTGTCTCTCTTTCAACTCTATGTTTTTACTGGTTTTAGATATTAGTATTATTAAATGCTAAATTTATGGTTTATCTACACGATAGTAGTAACGGTTGTTAATAAAGGCAAAAGTGGTAAAACCACTTCTAAATGTCGTTAAAATCCTCTAACTATCTACTATCGTATAGGTTGACAAATTATCTAAGGGTTTCTATTGTAGCTCAGAATTATAGGGTAAATTGGTATGACCAATTTATTGCTTTATTCAATCTCTGTCTAGTTGTTTATTTTTTTAGACTACCAAAACAATAAAAGTAAGCAGGCCTTTGCGCCTTGGGATGTATTGTTATGACTTCTCCGCTCTTAGCTTCACCAAATACCAATCCTCATTATCAGGATCTTTATAACGTATTAAAAAATGTTATAGATGATAGCCGGCTGATTCGTGATCCTCTTCGCACTTTAGCGTATGGAACGGACGCCAGTTTTTATCGCTTAATTCCCCAGCTGGTGGTTCGCGTTAATGATGAAGAAGAAGTACGTTTGGTTTTAAAAGAAGCGAAGTCGAGAAAGCTTCCAGTGACATTTAGAGCGGCTGGCACGAGCTTGTCGGGCCAAGCCGTGACGAACTCGATCTTAATCCAGTTATCTGATCAGTGGAAAGGTCACACCATTCATCAGCATGGGCATGTTATTTCCCTACAGCCTGGCATCATAGGTGCCCGAGCTAACCAATTATTGGCGCCTTTTCAGCGTAAAATCGGCCCAGATCCAGCGTCTATTAATGCTTGTATGATTGGTGGCATAGCAGCTAACAATGCCAGCGGAATGTGCTGTGGCACGGCGCAAAACAGTTACAACACCGTAAAAAGTGCTCGAATTTTATTGGCCGATGGCACTTTGTTAGATACGGCAGACGAAACCAGTAAAAAGCGATTTTCAGAAACCCATGGTGATTTATTAGATACGCTGACGCTACTAGGCGAGAAAACACGTGGAAATACTGAGTTAGCAGATAAAATAAGACACAAATATAGACTTAAAAATACAACAGGGTACAGCTTGAATAGTCTGGTAGATTATCAAGACCCGTTTGATATATTGCTACATTTGATGATTGGTTCAGAAGGAACGCTAGGCTTCATCAGTGAGATAACCTATGAAACAGTGGTAGACCACCCTATTAAAGCGGCAACCATGATCTTTTTTGAAGACATGGAAGCGACTTGTCATGCGGTTACTGCCTTAAAAAGCGCGCCAGTCTCTGCCGTAGAGCTAATTGACCGTGCCGGATTGCGTGCAGTAGAAGGCAAGCCTGGTATGCCAGATATGCTGTCATCTCTGGGTGAGAATGCCGCTGGTTTACTGATTGATGTCAGGGCATCGGACGAAGACGAGTTAGCCAGTCATCTTGAATTGGTGTCGAGTTCTCTCGACGGTTTAAAAACACTTAATCCCATTGAATTCACACAAGAAAAAGCCGTATACGACTCTTACTGGAAAATCCGTAAAGGGTTATTTCCTGCAGTGGGTGCTGTTCGCCCCGTTGGAACTACCGTTATCATCGAAGATGTCGCCTTCCCCGTTGAGCAATTAGCCGAAGGCGTTTTAGAGCTCCAAGGCGTTTTCCATAAGCATGGATATGATGAAGTTATTTTGTTTGGTCATGCTTTGGAAGGTAACCTTCATTTTGTCTTTACCCAAGGCTTTGATGCACCAGCGGAAGTTGTGCGTTATGAAAAGCTAATGGATGAAGTCGCACATTTAGTTGCCGTGAAATACAAAGGCTCTCTAAAAGCGGAGCATGGCACTGGCCGTAACATGGCGCCTTATGTGTCTTTAGAATGGGGTGAACAAGCTTATGAGATCATGTGGGACATTAAACGTGCGTTTGACCCTGACTTTTTGCTCAACCCCGATGTGATTTTGACTCACAATGCCAATTTGCATGTACAAAATCTAAAACCGTTACCTAAAGCGAACGATAAAGTGGACACCTGTATCGAGTGTGGTTTCTGCGAATCGTCTTGTCCTTCTAAGTCACTTACTTTAACGCCACGTCAACGCATCGTCATCTGGCGAGAAATCCAGCGCTTGGTTGCTGCTGGAGATCAGCCTGAGCGTTTAGCGCTTCTGAAGAAAGATTATGATTACCAAGGCGTTGATACTTGCGCTGGTTGTGGTCTGTGTTCTATGCAATGTCCGGTTGGTATCAACACAGGCGACTTAACTCGAGAGTTGCGACACGATCGTATCCCTGATAGCAAGGTGGGATATTGGATCGGAGATCACTTTGAAGGGGTCACAAAAACAGCGCGCTTAGGGCTCGCTTCAGCATCAGTCATGAAGAACATCGTTGGCGATAGTGGTATGGATTTGCTAACAGGCGCGGCCAATAAAGTAACAGGTGGAGTGGTTCCGAAATGGCGTTCAACGATGCCCAAGGCCTCTATCCCCTTGAAAACCTTGCTCGAAAACGACAACGATTGTGCTGTTGCGCAAACCGATCAAGGTTCCGTCGTGTATTTGCCGAGCTGTGCGACACGCGTCATGGGCAGTAGTCCTAATTCTAAGGATCAACGATCTGTCATGGAAGTGATGCTTAGCGTGCTTAGAAAATCTGGATACAAGGTCATTATTCCAAAAGGAGTGGAAAGTACTTGTTGTGGTTTGGCTTTTCAAAGCAAAGGTCAGTTCGCTGTTGCTGAGAAAAAGGCTAATGATCTTAATGCGTTATTACTTGAGGCCAGTGAGAACGGAAAGTACCCTATTGTGTGTGATACCAGCCCTTGTGTGTTGCGAATGAAAGAAACATTGGATGCCAAACTAAATTTGTACGAACAAGTATCCTTCATTAGTGAGTTTGTGCTGCCGCACCTAAAAATCACTAAAAAAACGGCTCGTATTGCCGTTCATGTTACCTGCAGTACAACGAGAATGGGCTTAGCAGACAGTTTTGTTGCTTTGGCGAATCAATTAGCAGATGACGTAGTGTTTCCTCCAGACATCACATGCTGTGGTTTCGCTGGAGACAAGGGCTTCTCGACACCAGAACTTAATGCCAGTGCGCTGAAAACATTATCAAAAGCGGTTGAAGGGTGTGAGGCTGGCTATTCGAATAGCCGAACTTGTGAAATTGGCTTGAGTGAACACAGCGGTTTAGATTATCAATCTATTGTGTATTTGGTCGATGAACTGAGCCATTCTCTTTAAAAAGCGGTTTTCTATATAAATAGGGCATATTCAGGTGACACTGAATGTTGCTCTCATCAACTACCTGCGTTATCAATCAATGTCTATTCTCGATATCTATTATTAATCAGTATTGAGAATAGGCATTGATTACATGGGTAAAGCAGCTAATATTAAAAATTTTGAAAAATCATAATTTATGAATATTGACGGCCTAATGTAAAGAAACTACCGGTATAACGCGACTTGAATGATAGGTATAAGCGTCCGTTATGATTAATAGTGTAAGTTTTACTAAAAAGATCGTGAAGGAAATGCCGACAAACGCTAAACTACACTTTGTGTGATTGTATATATTTTGATATATTTCGCGCACCGGAACTCGCGGATTGCTGTGAATGCGCAATTTACGCCACTATTACTTGACAAAACTGGACGCAAAAATTGAATTCATTACAAACTATTTTGTATAAGAGAGTGCTTCTTTCTCTGCAAATGTCGCCTACATGGCTGACCGTTTTGTTGTGTCTGTCTATTTTCGCTAGCGCGTTTTATTTTACGTCCTTTACTCCTCTTTTCTTAATACCTGAACACCTTCTAAGCTCCCCTATTCTTGCTTCTGTGCTTTTAATGAGCACGGGAGTGACATACCTATTGGTAAGATATTGGCATGAAAATGCGGATATCAACCTTGCTCGCCAAAAAATGGCCTCCTTTTTACATCGTGATGACTCTTTATATAGAGCAGTTGGTTCGTGTCGAGACACAGCCCACGACAGGATGATATAGAGCACCCTTTTTCAGATTTAGGTGATCCATCAAGACAATTACTTCGTTAATGTAATAGTTACGCAGTAAGTGTTCTTGTAGTGCTGATGTCAGCATGCGGAGCATCTTTGCTGAAAACGCCGGTTTGGCCGGTTTTTTCGTTCTGCTTCTTTAATGTTAAAGATGCAGTGTTGTGAACCTCAGGGTTAGAGGATGATTCTTTTGTTAACTCGTATCCTAAGTAAAATCGCTTTGGCTATTGCAGTAGGCTTGCTTGCTGGTTGCCAAGGTGGCGTGCTTGATCCAAAAGGACAAGTAGGTATTGATGAGAAACATTTGATTATTGTATCAACTGTTTTAATGCTGCTTGTAGTAATCCCAGTGATCTTTATGACACTTTATTTCGCTTGGAAATATCGTGAAGGTCGTGATGAGATCTACGAACCTAAGTGGTCACACTCCACTAAAATTGAAGTTATGTGTTGGACTGTTCCAATTATAATCGTCATCATTCTTGGTGTGATTACATGGGTCTCAACTCATGAATTAGACCCTTATAAACCGTTGAAATCTGATAAAGACCATATCACGGTTGAAGTTGTGTCGATGAACTGGAAATGGGTGTTTATTTATCCAGATCTAGGCATTGCTACAGTGAACGAATTAGCGTTTCCAGCTAATGTTCCTGTTGCATTCAAAATATCTTCTGAAGGTGTCATGAACTCTTTCTTCATTCCTCAATTGGGTAGTCAAATTTACTCAATGGCAGGCATGGTGACTAAACTGCATTTGATTGCAAATGAGCCAGGTACATTTAAAGGCTATTCTGCAAACTACAGTGGTGCGGGTTTCTCTGGTATGAAGTTTAATGCCATTGCTACGCCTACTGAAGCAGGATTCGACGCTTGGGTTGCAAAAGTTAGAGCATCAAATAAATCTCTAACACCAGAAGTTTATGCAGAACTTGCTAAAAACTCTGAAAACAATCCAGTTGAATACTTCGGAACCGTTAAACCTGGTATTTTCCACGACAATGTCATGAAATTCATGAAAGATTACGGTCGTGTAGAAATGCTGAAAGGGACAACTTTCGATCCTCCAATGATGGGTGATATGAAAAGCGGTGAGATGGATCATAGTAAGATGACACATGAGTCATCTGAACATCCGTCTGATGAGATGAAAATGGAGGCAGATAAGTAATGTCGATATTAGGCAAATTATCTTTAGAATCTATTCCTTACCACGAACCGATTCTTGTTGTAACGTTCTCAGTTGTAGTTGCATTGGTTCTTGCCATTGCTTTTCTTGTGATTCGTTATAATAAGTTAGGCGTGCTTTGGAATGACTGGTTAACCTCGGTTGACCATAAACGCTTAGGCGTGATGTACATAGTACTGGCTCTTGTTATGTTGATCCGAGGCTTCTCAGACGCAATTATGATGCGTTTGCAGCTTGCTTTGGCAACAAATGGCGATCCAGGCTATTTGCCACCCCATCACTATGACCAAATCTTTACAGCGCACGGCACCATCATGATCATCTTTATGGCTATGCCATTCATGATTGGTTTGATGAACATTGTGCTTCCATTACAGATTGGTGCTCGTGATGTTGCCTTCCCGTTCCTAAACAACCTTAGTTTTTGGCTAACGGCTGGTGGTGCGATTCTAATCAACATCTCTCTTTTTGTGGGTGAATTTGCAAAAACAGGTTGGGTGGCGTATCCGCCATTAGCCGGTTTGAAGTTCAGTCCGGATGTCGGGGTTGATTATTATATATGGGCACTGCAGATATCCGGGATTGGTACGACATTAACCGCCGTTAACTTCTTAGCGACTGTGTTTAAAATGCGTGCCCCTGGAATGAAATTGATGGATATGCCGATCTTTACTTGGACCTGTACTTGGGCCAATATTTTGATCGCTGCATCTTTCCCAATTTTGACTGCTGTTTTGGCAATGCTAACGCTTGACCGTTACCTAGATTTCCACTTCTTTACGATTTCTGGTGGCGGTAACCCAATGATGTATATCAACTTGTTCTGGGCATGGGGTCACCCTGAGGTGTATATCCTTGTTCTTCCAGCATTTGGTGTATTCTCTGAGGTTCTTTCTACCTTTACAGGTAAGCGCTTGTTTGGTCATAAGTCTATGATTTATGCGAGTGGTGCAATTGCTGTTCTTGGTTTCATCGTATGGCTACACCATTTCTTTACCATGGGTTCAAGTGCGAACGTTAACGCCTTCTTTGGTATGGCAACCATGGTTATTGCTGTACCGACGGGTTTGAAGCTATTCAACTGGATCTTTACTATTTATCGTGGTCGTCTTCGCATTACCGTTCCGGTACTTTGGTCGCTTGGTTTCATGGTGACTTTCACTATCGGTGGTATGACTGGTGTACTTCTAGCGGTACCAGGTGCTGACTATGTGTTGCATAACAGCTTGTTCTTGATTGCCCATTTCCATAACACCATCATTGGTGGTGCGGTATTTGGTTATCTTGCAGGTTTTGCTTATTGGTTCCCTAAAGCAATGGGCTTCCACCTTAACGTTAAGTTAGGTAAAGCAGCTTTTTGGTGCTGGTTGATTGGTTTCTTCTTAGCCTTTATGCCTTTGTATGTACTTGGCTTCTTGGGAATGACTCGTCGTCTAAACCACACGAACAACCCTGAGTGGAATATCTGGTTATATATCGCGTTAGTGGGTGCCTTTGTCATCTTAGCCGGTATCGTATTCCAGTTACTTCAGCTGTATGTCAGCTTCCGAGATCGTGCGCAAAACCTGGATACCACTGGTGATCCATGGAATGGCCACACTCTTGAATGGTCGACTGCTTCTCCACCGCAGTACTACAACTTTGCAGAAACACCTGTAGTGTCTGATATCGATGCGTTCACTGACATGAAAGAAAAAGGTGAAGCTTACGTTCGTAAAGACAGCTACGCTCCGATTCACATGCCTAAGAACACTTCTTCTGGTATCGCAATCGCGGGTTGTATCACTGTTATGGGCTTTGCATTGATTTGGCACATTTGGTGGTTAGCTGCTCTAGGCTTGTTTGGCGCGTTTGTATCTTTGATAGTACGTGTTTACACAACAGACGTTGATTACTATGTTCAGCCTGATGAGGTCGCTCGTATTGAGAATGAACATCTAGATAACGTGGCTAAGGGGTAATCATGAGTACAACACATATGAATACACATTCAGCTCACGATGAGCATCACGACCACGAACCAGCACCGTATAACGTGTTTGGATTCTGGTTATACCTAATGACGGATTGCTTGTTATTCGCATCTGTCTTCGCTACCTACGCTGTGCTCTTCATGAACACAGCCGGTGGTGTATCAGGTAAAGATATTTTCGAACTAGACTTTGTTCTAGTGGAAACGGCAGCGCTACTTATTTCAAGTATCACTTACGGTTTCGCGTTGTTATGCGCACACAACAAAAACAAAGGTGGCACCCTTGCGTGGTTGCTAGTGACGTTTGCGATGGGTGTTGTGTTCATCAGCATGGAAATATACGAGTTTCATCATCTAATCGTTGCGGGACATGGACCTCAGACTAGTGCTTTCTTGACAGCCTTCTTTACCCTTGTTGGTACTCACGGCTTGCATGTAACAGCTGGTTTGATCTGGATGTTCATCATGATGGTTGAAGTTGCAAAAACGGGTCTTGGTGGTCGCACGATAACTCGTCTAAGCTGCTTAAGTTTGTTCTGGCATTTCTTGGATGTTATCTGGATCTGTGTTTTCACCGTTGTTTACCTGATGGGGAAAGTATAAATGAGCAATCATTCTTCTGAAGCTAATTCACACGGCAGCGTTGGGTCTTACGTCACTGGTTTTGTATTGTCTGTTATCTTGACAGCAATTCCATTCTGGATGGTGATGACGCACGCGTTTGATAATGAAACAACCTATATATCAATTGTAGCACTCGCAATTGTTCAGATTTTTGTTCACTTGAAGTATTTCCTTCACTTGAACTTCTCTGAAAATGGCAAGTTAGATACTTATTCTTTCTTGTTTGCTCTTATGATTATAGTAATGGTTGTAGCATTGTCTGTTTGGATCATCTACGCGTCTAACGCGATGATGATGTAAGCTGAATAACTTGATAAATATGCGGAATAAAAACCGCGTCGATGGGAGTCTATAAAGATGTTTAAGCGTTATCTCCAGGTGACTAAACCTGGCATCATTATGGGCAACCTCATCTCAGTTGCGGGAGGCTTTCTTTTAGCCTCTCGTGGCGAGATCGACTGGATTCTTATGCTAGCGACAGTCATTGGCTTGTCGTTAGTCGTTGCTTCTGGCTGTGCCATTAACAACTATATAGACAGAGACATAGATGCAAAAATGCAACGTACGCGTAACCGGGTAACGGTCACGGGTGAAATGTCTGGTAAAGCCGCTTTTGTTCACGGTGTTGTATTAGGTCTAATCGGGTTTGCCTTATTGGCTTACTTCACTAACTGGGTTGCTGTTTCCTTCGCAGGTTTTGGCTACTTTGTTTATGTTGGCTTATACACCATGTACTTTAAGCGAAAATCCGTATACGGAACTGCGATTGGTAGCTTATCTGGTGCTGTACCTCCAGTAGTTGGCTATTGTGCCGCTGCAGGTCAATTTGATGCAGGCGCTGCGATTCTTCTTGCGATGTTTTGTATTTGGCAGATGCCGCACTCTTATGCGATTGCCATTTTTCGTTACAAAGATTACGCCGCGGCTAATATCCCTGTATTGCCGGTTGCGGAAGGCATTGCCAAAGCGAAACGTCATATTGTCCTTTATATCGCCGCGTTTGCGATTGTGACCGCACTGCTGCCATTAACTGGCTACGTTGGTGTGGGCTTTATGATTGTGGCTTTATCTACCAGCCTTTGGTGGCTAGCGATGGCGTTAAGAGGCTATCGCAAGGACATTGATATAAACGGTTGGGCACGCCAAGTGTTTTTCTTCTCTATCATCACAGTAACTGCTCTGAGCGTTACTATGGCGGTAGACTTCAAAACACCCGCTGATCTTTTAGTTTTTGCTTCGGCACACTAATGCAGTCTTTATTACTGACGTCTCTATAAGTAATTGTTTATAAAAACGGGTCTTTTGACTCGTTTTTCATTTCTATCTCTCTCCTGATTATTTCTAAATAAGCCTCTTCCCTGCACCTTCATAATTCGCTATGTTGTTTACAGTGACTACTTTATATCCTTGATTATTCTAGTCTGTTATTTTTGTGCTATCGACATTAAGGACGATATGATGAAGGCACTTTTCCTAGTCCCCTTGTTTTGCTTTCTACTTGTTACTAGTAGTTTTGCGAATGCTATGGCCTGTAGCGAGCTAAAAAAAATAGCCCCAGAAGGCATACAGATTAGTGCTACCCGTTATTATCCTGATGGTAAGGCCTTGGTTTCATTTTGTCTTGTGAGAGGGCAAATGGATCATCGAATTGGCATCGATGGCAAACCCTACTCGCTTAAATTTGAATTGCGTTTACCTGACTATTGGCAAGGGCGGTTTGCGTATCAATTCAATAGTGGGAACGATGGCGAAGTAAAGCCTGCATTAGGGAATGTGACCGGATTGCTCCCTGCGCAATATGCGATTAACCGAGGTTTTGCCGTAGTGTCTAGCAACGGAGGGCATGATGCCGAGCCCATTTCACAAGCAGGACTCGATGGTTCCGCATTATTTGGACGAGACCCTCAAGCACGCCGAGATTATGGCTACGATGCTGTGCGTAAACTCTATCCTGTGGCGAGAATGCTGATACAGAATTATTATGGTGCTCCGATTCGCTATAGTTATGGCATAGGAAGCTCAAATGGCGGTCGTATGGCAATCGTCGCCGCTGCTCGCTACCCACGTATGTTCGACGGCTTGCTGGTTGGCTACCCCGGACTCGACCTTCCAAAAGCGGCGCTTCAGTTTGCTTGGGACGCACAAGCACTTCATCGAGTCGCGTTAACCAAACGTGATCTCGTTATGTTTACCAAAAGCCTGCTGGATCAATGCGATGGTTTGGACGGGATTAAAGACGATTTGATCTTTGCATCAGATTCTTGTCAGCAACGATTTAAACCGAGTTTACTGGCGTGTAAAGGGGAATTTGATCGTTACTGTCTTGCTCCAGAAAAAGTAGCGGCCCTTATGCGAATGCAACAAGGTCCGAAAAATTCAAAAGGACAGGCGTTATATTCGGATTGGGTCTACGACACCGGCATACGTTCAGAAAATTGGCGTCGTTGGAAAATCCAAAGCACGGTCAATGTTTGGCAGTTTAAACCTATTTCTAACGTCCTTGGCGCAGCAGCTCTAGCCAATATTTTTATGACACCACCGGTACACACAGGCAGCACTCCAGGGTTATTAGAAGCATTTTTGTTAGCGTTCAATTTTGATAAAGATGCCCCCAAAATTTATGCTAAAAATAGTCAATTTCCAGAATCTGCAATGAATTTCATGACATCACCTGGCGCGAATGGACCAAAATTACAGCAATTTAAACAAAATGGCGGAAAAATGGTCATTTTCCACGGTAACAGCGATCCCGTATTTTCGGTTAAAAATACTATCCGCTGGTATAACGATTTGAACTTTAATCAAGAAGGTAAGGCGGACAGTTTTGTGCGCTTGTATCGTATCCCCGGAATGCCTCATGGAGAAGGAGGCCCGTCGCTGGACCGCTTTGATATGCTATTGCCCTTGATGGAATGGGTGGAGCGTAAACAGGCGCCTAATACTGTTATTGCGACAGCACGGCCGAATAATCCAGAGCTCACGAACCGCATGCAAGGGTTAGAGCGCCCTCTTTGTCCTTATCCTAGGACGGCTATTTACCAACGAGGAAGCGTGAATTTAGCCAGCTCATTTGTTTGCCGAAGCGAATAGCATAGTTATTTTCTCTCGCGAGTTTCATATTGCCTCACAGACTAAATGAAGACTTAGATATGTATTTTTATTTATACCTTATATAAAAAAATCAGTGCCTAGATAGCCTCTTCAGCCCAGTCTATACGGGTATTGAGGATAGATTGTGTACATTCTTTGTAACGCATTGTAAATGATAAGCAATATATATAATGTTCATTCTATATTAATAGTGATGAATCAATATGAGCACGGAAAACATCAGCTTCCTAATGGTAGATATCATTAGGCTAATGCGTCGTGAATACCAGCAAAGAGAAATGTCTCTGACATATATGCAAGCACGAGCGTTACTTTGCGTGCAGCGCTCTGAAGGCATGCGCCAAGTCGCGTTAGCCGAGCTATTAGAAATCCAGCCAATTACACTTGCCCGTTTAATCGATCAACTTTCAGAGGATGGTTTAGTCGAGCGTCGTCAGGACCCTACTGATCGTCGTGCCTACTGCTTGTATCTTAAAGAGCCTGCTTTAGAGCGTTTGAAAATCATCAACGCGATCAAAGATGAGGTGAGAGATAAAACATTAAACGGTTTGAATGAAGATCAAATTGCCACGGTAGTAGAAGCATTGCAGCTAATGCATACCAACTTGTCCAGTGAACTTTGATAGTTAAATCCTCTAAAAAATAATTTTATTGATACAGAATTTTTCTGGAGAAATATCCGATATGAGTGAACAAGAAAATACCCTAGAGCCGACGAAACAAGTTGCCAATCGTGGAAAGCGACGCCTGCTACTGGTCGGCGTCCCCGTTGTTATTGTGGTTGTGTCGACGTTGATCTATATGCTGAGTGGACGTTACATTGAAACAGACAATGCCTATGTTCAAGCAGACATTACCTCTATCACTAATCAAGTTTCTGGTTCTATTTCTGCTATCGACGTGAAAGAAAATGAAGTGGTATCTAAAGGTCAGCTTTTGTATGTGATCGACCCACAACCATTCAAGTTTGCCGAAGATAAGGCCGCAGCTCAGTTGTCTGTGATGCGCAGTAATATACTTGCACAACAAGCGACGTATCGCGAAAAAGCCGTACAGCTAAAACTAGCAGATACAAAGCTGGCCTTTTACGAACGAGAAGAAAAGCGTCAAAAAGATTTGTTGGTAAAACATTACGCCTCGAATTCTGACTTTGATCAAGCTCAAGAAAATACCCGCGAAAGTAAGATGAACGTGGTGGCATTGCAAGAAAACTTAAATGCCTTAAAAGCCATGTTAGAAGGCAATCCAAGCATGCCAGCAGAAGAGTATTCTAGCTATAAATCACTGCAATCTGCACTCGACACTGCGCGTTTGAATTTAGGCTATACACAGGTTCGTGCACCCGCTAGCGGCATTGTGTCTAAGTTGCCTAAGCTAGGTGAATACACAGCGAAAGGGGCGACCACTATGGTGCTCGTTGCCGATCAAGACACACGAATTAAAGCGAACTTTACCGAAAAAGACCTTACCTACGTTAAGCCTGGTCAACGTGTTGAAATCGACGTAGATACTTACCCAAATTACACTTGGAAAGGCAAGGTTGAAAGTATTAGCCCTGCGACTGGTTCTGAGTTCTCCGTGATTCCAGCAGAAAACGCGACGGGTAATTGGGTGAAAGTAGCCCAACGCCTTGCCGTTCGCATAAAAATTGACCATGAATCCGGCGAGCCAGAACTTCGTTCGGGTATGAGCGCACAGGTTTCTATTGATACTAAGCATCATCGAAGCCTATTTGGCATCACGCTGTAAGGCCGTTTTATGACAACTACTACCATTAGTAACTCAGGTAGCAAAACGACCAACTATGTGATGATCACGCTATCCGTGATGCTAGCGACGATCATGCAGGCCTTGGATACCACTATTGCCAATGTCGCCTTACCGCACATGAAAGGCGCGATGGGAACCACTCAAGATCAGATTTCTTGGGTGTTAACCTCCTATATCGTCGCGGCGGCTATCTGTATGCCACTGACGGGTTTCGTTGCTTCTCGAATTGGACGAAAACGTCTATTTATGTGGTCTGTGGTGGGTTTTACCGTGGCCTCAATTTTATGTGGTGCCGCTCAATCTTTGAATCAAATTGTGCTATTTCGTTTGTTGCAAGGGGTGTTCGGTGCCAGCTTAGTGCCCTTGTCTCAGTCCGTGTTACTGGATACTTACCCAAAAGAAAAGCACGGTTCTGCAATGGCAATGTGGGGCGTTGGTGTCATGGTTGGGCCGATTTTAGGGCCCTATCTTGGTGGTATCTTAACGGAGTATTACAGTTGGCGCTGGGTGTTCTATATTAACGTGCCGTTTGGCATTATTGCTTGGTTTGGTATTGGGACCTTCTTAGAAGAAACCAAAATTGATAAAGCCCGTAAGTTTGATCTCTATGGTTTTGCCTTATTGGCCGCGGCCATTGGCGGGTTGCAAATGATGTTAGACCGAGGGCAGTCACAAAACTGGTTTGATAGCCCCGAAATCGTCATTGAAGGCATGCTAGCGGTCTTGGGTGGGTATATGTTTTTGGTGCATATCTTTAACCACAGTCATCCATTCATCGACCCACACATGTTTAAAGACCGAAATTTTAGTGTGGGAATGATTTTTATCTTTATTGTTGGGGTTATTTTGCTGACGACCATGTCGTTGCTGCCACCCTTTATGCAAAGTTTAATGGGCTATCCTGTTATCAGTGTGGGGAGCGTATTGGCACCGCGTGGATTTGGTACCATGGGCGCGATGTTGATCGTTGGGCGCTTGTCCGGCAAAGTAGACCCGCGCTATTTAATTGCCTTTGGCTTGTCTCTTGTTACGTTCTCTTTGTGGAAAATGACGCAGTTCACCACAGACAGCACCTCGTTCGATATTATCTGGACAGGGATGGTGCAAGGCTCTGGTTTAGGCTTCTTATTTGTACCCATATCCGCTGTGACTTTTTCTACGATTGACCCTAAATATCGAAACGAAGGCACCGCGATGTTTAGCTTGTTGCGAAATATTGGCAGTAGTATTGGCATTTCTGTTGTGACAACGTATCTAGCGCAACGGATTCAAATTAACCATGCCGTTTTTTCCGAATACATTACTCCGTTTAGCCTTGGTTTGAAGCTGGCAGAGGAAAAAGCCGCACTCTCAATACATTCCACAAAAGGTCTAGTGGTATTGGATAACCTAGTCAATCAACAGGCCGCCACATTGGGTTACCTGCAGGATTTTCGAATGATGATGTGGGTAACCATTTGTGCGATACCTATGGTGTTCTTGATTCAGCATAAGAGAAGAAAAGCTTAGCGTAGAGAAAAGCGTCTAAAAAAAGGGTAATGCTTGTCGCATTGCCCTTTTTTTATGCTCTCTCCTAACGGCATCATTTGGGAGATTTCTCTTCAAGCCTAGCGATGTGATAGGCCGCACGTTATTATGCATACCATAAAAATGTTGTTGTGCTGAAACCCTGTTTAGGAGACTGAGATGAGTTCACAAGACCGACACTTTATTTTAGGCTACGGTAGTCTAATTAATGGTGAAAGCCGTTCTAAAACAGGCGAAACAGGTGACGTCTGGCCAGTAAAATTACATGGTTTTGAGCGTCATTGGTCGGTGATGTCTTCTGAATATGGTATGAGTTCTGTTGCCGTTGTTAAGGCATCTGAATGCGCTTGTAATGGTGTTTTGGTGGAAGTCCCGTATGATCAGTTTCCACTCTTCGATCAGCGAGAGCAAGGCTACCAACGCTCTCAAATTGCACGAGAACAGCTAACAACATATCTTGAACACGAGCTACCACAAGGCACTTACTGGGTTTATCACACCCACAACGTGGTTGAGCCGGATGATAATTGCCCTATTGCGTTAAGCTATGTGGATGTCATCTTGTCTGGTTGCTTAGAGCATGGAGATGCGTTTGCTCAAGATTTTTTGGCGCTCACTAAAGGTTGGCAAGCGCCATTATTGAACGACAGACAACAGCCTCGTTATCCGCGAGTGCAACCTGACTTATCCACAGAGCGTTTAAACATATTGCTTGCGCCTGTATCTACCCTTTCTATTAAAGAGCTATCCGTAACCTATGAACCTTAATATGACGAGCCAATTATTGGCGCGCAATGAAGAATCTCTTACTGGCAAGATTTTGTTTGCTAACCCAGAAGACACCTATCCGCTGGATTTGAGCCGTAAAGCAGATGTCTATGCTTGGAGCCAATCTAAGACGCAATGTGATGCGTTGCAGCAAGTTGGATTTCCTGAAGAGAAACTGGTTTTTTCTGAGCAATGGTCTGAGTTAATCGCGTCTGATTTCGACAATGTAGTGATTTATCAGCCAAAAGCCAAAGAACTGCTAGATTACCTTATTGCCGCCATATTGCCGCTGGTTAAAATGGGCGGAAAGGTTTGGCTAGTGGGCGACAATAAAAGTGGCGTCAAATCGTCCATGAAGCGTCTAGAAAACGGCCTAGAAGACGTCGGTAAAGTGGAAGGTGCAAAACATTGCTTGTTGTATCAAGGTTACAAGCGTGAAGAAGCCAAACCGTTTGTATTTGAAAAATGGATTACCACGTGGCAGCAAGACGTAGCGGGTCAAACGCTTAACCTATGCAGCATTCCAGGTGTATTCGGTCATGGCAAACTAGATAAAGGCACTGAGCTGCTGCTTAACCAACTGGATCAGCATCGTTTTATGAGTGATATAGCACACGCTCGATTGCTCGATTTTGGCTGTGGCGATGGCATTATTGCCTTGTGGTTGTTTAACAAAACGGGTGTGAATATCACCGCGCTAGACGACAGTGCTTTTGCACTGAAAGCGACCGAGTTAACATTTGCCGCCAACGACGCATCTGATGCACTGACCTTGATCGCCTCTAATGGTTTAAAAGAGGTGAAAGGGCGCTTTAATTATGTGGTCACTAATCCGCCATTCCATAGCGGTGTTAATACGGATTATAGTATTGCCGAACAGTTCTTTATGACGGTAAAACAACACCTAACTTTGAACGGTGAGTTGTTTGTTGTGGCTAACGACTTTTTGCGTTACCCGCCAATACTAGACGCCGCTCTAGGTTCCCATACGCGTTTATTGCGCGATAAAGGTTACTCTATTTATCACGGTAGACAGCCGAAGAAACGCTAATTGAAAAAACGATCTTCAGAAAAATGACAACACAAGGCGACTTCGGTCGCCTTTTTATGCGGTTTTTTTTGCATTCTTTCTCAAAGGCAGTAGTCTAGACTTTAGATATTCACACCATGCATGCATTCCAACAGAATACAAATAAGTAACGGGAGCAGATTATGACTAAGCAATTAGTACTGACCTTTATTGGTGAAGACAAACCCGGTTTAGTAGAACGCCTTTCAGAAGCGGTGCGAGAGCATCATGGCAACTGGCTAGAAAGCCGTATGGCGCATTTAGCGGACAAGTTTGCTGGCATCTTAACCGTGTCTGTTTCAGAAGAGCATGAAGCGAGTTTGATAAGCGCCTTACAAACATTTGATCAGCTCGGTTTGAATGTGATTGTGGAAAGCGCCAAGGTGGTAGCAGAAAAAGGGAAAATCATTAGCTTGTCTGTCGTGGGTAATGATAAGCCGGGCATAGTGAAAGAAGTGACTCAAATTCTCCATTCTCTGATGATTAATATCAAAGAACTTTCCAGTACGTGTGAGCCAGCTCCGATGAGCTCAGAAATGCTTTTTAAAGCGGATATGGTGCTGCATATTCCAGCGGACCTTGCGTTCTTGGATCTCGAAGAAGCATTGGAAGGCATTGGTAGTGACCTGATGATTGAGCTAGAAGAAAGTCTCTAGCTTTCGTGGAAAATAGCTTCTTGGAAAATAGTTTTCTTTGAAAAGCTGTCTTTGAAAAACCACGTTTTACTCATAGTTATCCCATCTGTGGAAACATCTGTGCTTTGCCCTTCTGGGACTTTAATTAAGCAGCCAAACTTGGTAGTTTAGCTGCTTAATTACTGGAGCTGTTTTCTAATGCCTCAAGAAGCACATTCCCCCTTGGCAATGGATTTACACCAAATTGTTGGGTTAATTCATCGCAAGCTCAAAGAAAAGTCTAATGATGCTGACCTGAACTGGTCCCAAAAACATGTGCTGAGATACTTATATCGACACTCTGTCTCGACGGTTTCTGAATTAGCCGCGCTAGAAGGTGTTCGTACCCAATCAATGGGCGCCACAGTACAGTCTTTAAAAGAAGCCGGTTATATCACCGGTCATCCTGATCCTAAAGATGGGCGTAAAACTCTGCTGTCTTTAACCAATATTTTTCAGGAAAAAGTAGAAAAGAAACTGTTAATAAAAGAAGAGTGGTTGCAGCAACGCATTGCTGAACACCTTAACGCACAAGAAATTAAAGCCCTTCAGTTAGCGCTCCCCGCGTTGAAAAAATTAGTGTCAGAAGACTAGGTGGAATGATTGATTAATACGTTTCGTTCATTATCGAATCCCAATTACCGACTGTGGTTCAGTGGGGCCGTTCTTTCTAATGTTGGAACTTGGCTACAGCGTACCGCTCAAGATTGGATTGTTATTTCTCAGCTCTCTGATAAGAATGCTTCTGCGGTAGGCTTGGTGGTATTTTTACAATTTGCACCGCAAATTCTTTTATTGCCCATTACTGGCTGGACGGTAGATCGGGTGGACCGACGTAAACTCCTGTTTATTACTCAATGCCTAATGTCCATGTTGGCACTCGTGTTGGGCTTTTTGGTATTGAGTAATCATGTTGAGCTCTGGCAAGTGTGTGTTTGTGCGTTCGGTCTAGGTTGTGTTGCCGCCTTTGATGCCCCCGCGCGACAAGTCTTCGTCTCAGATGTGGTCAGTGAAGATGAGTTAACCAATGCGGTCTCGCTAAATTCTTTGTCTTTTAACACTGCTCGTTTGGTTGGCCCTGCTATCGCGGGCTTGCTGATTGCTTGGATAGGCGCTGGCTGGGTGTTCCTATTGAATGCCGTCTCTTTTATTCCAATGCTAGTCGCCTTACATTTATTAAAAGCGCGCTTACCGGTTAAGGAAGAAGAAATTTCAGTGGGAAAAACGAGATCGGCATCCAGTTTTCTGGATGGATTTCGTTATATTTCTGCTCATCCCACGATGCGAATTCAGCTCATCATGACTTTTTTGATCTGCAGCTTGGGAATGAATTTTGCGGTGTATTTATCGTCCATGACTGTGCATGTATTTAAAGGCCATGCGGCACAATATGGCATGTTGATTTCAACCATGGCGATAGGTTCAATAACGGGCGCTATGGTCACAGCAAGCCGAACAAAACCGACAATGTTTCTTTTGACATTAGCCGCTGCTGGCTTTGCCGTCAGTAGTGCTTTTGCCGCGTTAAGTCCAAATTTCATGAGTTTTATTGTCGCACTGGTATTCCTAGGTCTGAGCTTACAGATGTTTATGACATCAAGTAATACGCTGATGCAACTGTCTACTGAGCGCCGATACCGTGGTCGTGTTATGTCTGTAGTGTTAGCAACAGCCATGGGTAGCACCGCGATAGGTGGCCCTGTAGTGGGGGCAATATCGGACTTTTTAGGAGCCCGTTGGGGGATTGGTATTGGCAGCGTGTTCGGCTTTGCGGCAGCAGCATTAGGGTTTTGGTTTATGCGCAAACAAAGCCAAGAAAAGGCGGCTGAAGCGCGAT
Source organism: Marinomonas flavescens (assembly GCF_004352835.1). GTDB lineage: Bacteria > Pseudomonadota > Gammaproteobacteria > Pseudomonadales > Marinomonadaceae > Marinomonas > Marinomonas flavescens. The sequence continues at coordinate 97,341 of NZ_SJSB01000002.1, forward strand.
AAAACGCCATCTTATTTATTTTTTGATCAAATAAAAACCGATTAAGTAACTGAACTTAATCGGTTTTATTTATGATTCGTAAATCGCCGCTATGGTTTATAGCGAGATCATAAAGGTGCCTTCAGGAGTAACCGGAAGGTACTTCTTGTAGAAGTCTTTATAGGCGGCTTCAGGATTCAAATCGCTAAACAATTTTGGGTACATGGCTTTGGCATAGAACTGAATCATGGCGCCATCTAGAATAGTACGGCAGGCACCATGGTATGCGGCAAACATGCGATTGTTTTTAATAGCCGATAAACTAGACCAACCAGTACGACGTTTAAAACCCTCAAGGCGTGCTTTAGCCACCGCTTCATCTACGCCTTGCCCCATTATCATCGCATCGTCTCCATTGCCTTTTTCATAGCCTGTGATCACGATAACTTGAGGGTCAGAAGCAAGTATTTGCTCAGGGTTAAGTTTTCCCCACCATTCAACATAAGGCGCAGAAATATTGTCTCCGCCGGCCATAGTGGCAATCGCTCCCCACATATTTTTACCAAAGGTGTAGCCGATTTCATTGACACCTGAAGCGCCGAATTCGGTATAGATCCTTGGCTTAGGTAAGTTGGCTTTTTCCAATCGTTCGGTCACCATTTTAAGATTTTTTGAGTACTCTTCGGCAATCATTGCTGCGCGTTTTTGTTGACCGGTGATGACTCCAATGATGTGTGTGCTTTTCATATGTCGAGCTAATGTTTGTGCGTTGTAATCAACGACAACGATCGGAATCCCCGCACTTTCCAAACGCTGTATATCACTGCCTAAGCCTTTAAACTGCCAATCTGCCAGCATGATAAGATCGGGATTAAGGCTGATGACTTTTTCAATCGAGAAGGTCTTAGTATCCACCCGACCAATGCCAGGGATAGTCGCCAACGAAGGGCGATGTTTCACATACATATCCCAATTTGCTGGGCGTGCCTGCCAAATATATTTAGACATACCGACCACCTTGTCATAAGCCGCTTCGGTGCCAATGGCCATGTAATCTTCAGGATAAAATCCCACAATGACCCGTTGTGCTGGTGCGTTAAAGGTGACTTTTCGATCAAGTACATCGGTAATTGTCGTTGTTTGCGCAAGGCTTAATGATGCGAACATAAGGACAAAAAGGCTAAGCATTATCTGGATCATGAAAGAATTCTCGATTAGTTATTCAATTTTAAAAGATAGAATTGATTAAAAATATGAATGAAAGCTTGTGCGGAGTTTATATTGAATTACAATAGAGATGCAAACAATTATCATTTGTTTTTGTTGTTTGTTTATAAAGACCTTACAAAATAAGGGCGATTAATATTTACCTTATATCGCTAGCCCCCTGATTTTCTTAAGCGACATTTTCGTAATGCAGATGACAAAATAATGATCAATACCACTCTTGTTACCGAGGCCGTTAATGCTCAGCGCCGTTATGAAAAACGACGTTGGTTTGTCATTGCTTGTCTCTTAATGCTGTTACTGTTTTCTTTTGTATTTGATATCGCCACAGGTCCTTCTTTGCTTGGTATTTCGCAGGTATCGAATGCCCTAGCCAGCCTGTTTGGTTTTCCTGTTGAGGTATCGCATATCACAGAAATGATTGTGATCAATTTGCGCCTCCCTATTGCCCTGATGGCCGTGATCGTCGGAGGTTCTCTAGGTGTTGGCGGGGCGGAAATGCAGACCCTGCTGAATAACCCAATGGCGAGTCCGTATACTTTAGGAATGGCCGCCGCGGCGGGTTTTGGTGCGGCTTTAATGCTGTACTTGGGTTCTCTTGGTATGAGCTCGCAAATTGCCGTTCCGATCGGTGCTTTCGTGTGTTGTATGTTGTCGGCTAGCTTATTGTTTGGCCTTGCCATGATGCGTCATATTACGTCTGGTCAGTTGATTCTCGCGGGTATTGCCCTGCTCTTTTTGTTCCAGTCTTTGCTGTCTCTTGTGCAGTTTGTGTCGTCGCCAGAGTTAAGCCAGCAGATCTTGTTTTGGTTGTTTGGTAGCCTAACCAAAGCCACTTGGTCGAATGTGGCTATCACCGCGGGTGTTACCTTGGTTTGTGTCTTGGTCTTGCTGAAAGATGCATGGAAGCTAACGGCATTGCGCCTAGGTGAAGAACGCGCCAAAAGTCTGGGAGTTAATGTCACGCGGTTACGCCTGAAAACCTTAATCATAGTGGCTATTATGACGGCCACCGCGACCAGTTTTGTCGGCATTATTGGCTTTATTGGTATCGTTGCACCCAATATCGCACGCATGCTGGTGGGTGAAGACCAACGCTACTTTTTGCCGCTGTCCTTTTTAGTCGGCGCCTTTTTATTGTCCAGTGCGTCTGTGTTGTCTAAAGCCATTGTGCCTGGCTCTTTGTTCCCTATCGGTATTGTTACCGCGATTATTGGCGTGCCGTTTTTCTTTTGGTTGATCATCGGGAAGAAACGTTAGTCATGTTAGAAATTCGAAATTTACACTTAGCGTTTGATGACCTTGTGCTGGCGAATGACATCAGTTTTTCCCTAAAGGCAGGACAAACCCATGTGATCATTGGCCCCAATGGCACCGGCAAAAGCACCCTGCTAAAAACCTTGTTTGGCGATGTGCAGCCACAACAAGGCGATGTGTATTTTGATGGTGAGCCATTAAACCGCAAGCAGTTAAGTAAATGGCGTCGGCGCTTTGGCTACATGCCCCAAGACATTCGGTTAGACGTAGGCTTGAGTGTGTTGGAAGTGGTGCTACTTGGGCAGCTTGATGCCTTGTCGTTGAAGCTTGGTAATCGCTTATTAGAAGCCGCTTTGCAGGCATTGGATCAAATCGGCTTGCTGCATTTGGCGAATCGCGATGTCAGGACACTCAGTGGTGGTCAGTGCCAAATGGTGCTCTTTGCTCAAGCCTTGATGCGCCAACCAAAAATATTGATGTTGGATGAACCCGTCAGTGCGCTCGATCTGCATTTCCAGCAGGTCCTATTGGATCATTTGGATAAGAACACCAAACAGCATGGCTGGGTATCGATTATGATTTTGCATGATCTGAACCTAGCGGCCCAATACGCTGATAATTTATTGGTGTTAAAAGACGGAAAGCTGGTCGCTCAAGGTGCCCCAAAAGACATTCTTACGCCTGAATTGGTGCATGAGGTTTACGGTGTGACCGCTGAGGTGATGCTGGACAGCGCCGGTGTGCCGTTTGTTCGTACTCAGCGCAACGGACATCATGCGGCTCTCAAATGATTTTAACGACTCTAAAACGGTAAGCGCACTGCTATGAAGGCAAATTACTTTCTGACCGATTGGCGTCAGTTATCCGCAGCGAGCCGTGTCTTAGTTATTAATGGTTTTAGCTTTAATCTTGGCTTTTACATGCTGTTGCCGTATCTCGCGGACCATCTTCAGCGCGTATTGGGACTCACCCCATGGTACGTTGGCTTGGTAATTGGTTTGCGTGTCTTGAGTCAGCAAGGGCTGTTTTTGGTCGGTGGTACGCTGGGCGATTACCTAGGTTATAAGCGCTTGATTTTGCTGGGCTGCTTGGTTCGAGTGGTCGGGTTTGTCTTGTTGGGTCTCGCGCAAAGCTTGCCACTGCTCTTGCTTGGCGCTTTTTTTACCGGTTTTGCTGGGGCGTTATTTACCCCTTCAAGCAATGCCTATTTGGCCTACGAAGCACCGGATCAAGTTCGCCGCGATCGTATTTTTGCAATGCAAAACTGGACCAGTGAAGCGGGGATGTTTCTTGGCCCTCTATTGGGCATTTCGCTGGTGGCCGTGAGTTTTATGTGGGTGGGTTTGAGTGCGGCGCTATTGTTTTTCGGCTTATTCCTGATTCAATGGCGTTATCTGCCTGTATTGGCTGATCAACCTAAGCGCACTTCTGCTCAGCAAGGTTTTTGGCAGCAATGGAAAAGCATGCTGCGAAACCGCGCCTTCATGCAATTTATTCTGTTTGCCTGTGCCTTTCATCTGTTCTTTCATCAGCTGTATTTATCATTGCCAAATGAAGTCGACGCCCGTGGACTGGAATCGTATGTCATTACATGGGTGTTTATGACCACGTCTATTCTGGGTATCACACTGCAAATGCCGATCAGTCGATGGGTGTCTCAGTCGATTGGCAACGCCAAGGCAATGGGACTTGGGCTGGTCTTAATGGGTGGCTCGTTTCTTTGGTTTCTGATCTCCTTTGATGGCGCCCCTTGGTTAAACTTCATCGCTTATGGTGTGATGTTCAGTTTGGGCTCTATGTTGGTGTTGCCGTTGCTGGGCTCTTTTGTGCCGCGTTTTTGTGATAAATCCGAGTTAGGCAGCTACTACGGCTTATATTCTTGCATCGGTGGCATTGCGGCATTCGGGGGGAATGTTGGCATTGGTTGGTTGCTGTCGATTGAGAGCCTGAATCGCCAATGGATGTGGATTGGTCTGGCCATCATCGGCGTGTGCGCAGGACTGGGATTGTATCGTCAGGTGCGTCGGCTTACTGGCTAAGCGCGTTAAGAATGCTAAGGCGTTACCATGCGAGGTATCGCGAATAACTAGCCGTGCGCCATACTTTTTCCGATGGCATAGACAATGTAATCTGTCTGAATGAGAGGAACCCATCAATAACGACTGGGCTCCTCTTTATCGATTGCGTATTAGTCAAATCAATACGAAATGCTTAGTAAGGGCTAGTTCCAGGTTTTTTCTTATAAACACGTACCCAGTCAACTTGCATTGTTGTTGGGTAACCGTCTACACCGCCATTAGCGTTAAGCTTTGGTGGTCTACCGCATCGACGCTGGTTATTAGGGCAAGGGTTACTTGCTGTGCTATAGCGTAAGTTTGGCGCTCGTAGACCTAAAGACAAAGCGAGATTCATAGGCAGGCGGTTCCAATTCGTATTCGCCAAGCTATTTACTTCTTTACCGTCTAGGTAGTAAGTAATTCGATCGGGCTCAACCATAGCGCCATAAACATGAAATGCCGCGGCTGGGTCGAAATTACCATTAACATGTGGATGATCGAGATACGGTAGCTGCTGAGCATTACGAACCCAAGTTGCCTTACCATCTTTCATGACTTGGTATGGGGCATGCATATCAAGGATATGTGAGTCTTGAGCGTGTTGCTGCATTTCGACGATATCTACTTCTGAATACGCTTGTTCGTTATCATCGTGTTTTAAAAATCCTGCCGCTTCGTCAGTGACGTTGTTACTGTATAGCCAGAACGCAGGAGAAGATCCAGGGAATTTAGCCACACCCTTGATACGAGCTTCGTAGTATCCAAACACTTGCGTTGCTTTAGACTTAAGAATACCCGATGAGAAGTAAGTGTGGGCATGGAACGGCGTATAAAGCGATGTCCGTAATGTCGCATTAGGGTTGTCGTCGTAGCGCATCGTGATGTCAAGATTGCCACTATTTACTTTCGTGTTATCTGCTTTCCAAGTCCAAGCGCCCCAAGATTGAGGGCTGATATCCCATTTAGAAGTATTCACCTTAGTGCCGTTGAACTCGTCAGATAGGCTAGGAACTAGGACCCAATCTTTAGGACTGCCGTTAGGCACGTTGCCCTGAACTTGTTCTGGGCTATGAGAGTTTGCAACCGGTGTGCCTGAATATTGATCGACTGCACACCCTGATACTCCAATAGGCACCATGATGAGTGCCATTGTCTTGAGGGAAATTGCGCATTTTATATTTGTTTTCATTGATAGCCTCATTTTGTTATATTTTGTAAACATATGATGTTTATTATATTCATATGTTTGTGTCGAATAAAATACACTTTTTCATGTCGAAAAACGGGCTAATTTAGCGATCAAAACAATAGAATAACGTTACTTTTAAGAGGCAATAGATTAATTAATAATCAATTTTTTTAGGAAAAACACGCAGAGAAGATTAAAAATTGACCATAATGATCTATTTTTAATCTTTACAAGCTCACACTGTTACTAAAAAGTACCTTTAATTAAAAATATTAAATTTTAGTGTCATAAAAGTACTACTTATTTAGTAAATTAGTATTTTTAGTCAATATAGTATTACTATTTCCTATTTATTGTATTTGTTTACTTCAAGACTACTTTTTAAACTCCCTACCCTCAGAACGGTTGGTTTAGAAATGGTTTTCTCTGATGGGGGCTTACGAGCTAGCAGTAAGCATGAAAAGACGATAGCAATACTCTTCTTTGACGGCATAAATACGGCGTTTTTTTTGTAAGTTATTGTTGTATTTATCTATTTTCTCCCCTTCTCAATAATTCAACCTACGTTTTTTTAACGTTTGTCTGACCGGCTTATAAAGCCAATTTTTTTTGCCATTCACAGCGTAAGTACCAAACCAGATTGAGGTCGATGTAGCGCTATTTATCAACAAAAGACATGACGTGAAAGCCGCTTCGCTCCGGCTGATGGCCTCGTATCTTTTGCTAATCTAAATTAAAAAAATAATGAGATAAAAGATGAATTTTGAAAAATTAGACGGTGTTAGCGAAGAGCAATTGCCTATCGCAAAACACAACCTACATGGTTGGAAACATTTTTTAGGGCTGTATGCCGGTGAGCATGTAGCCGCGACAGAATTTGTTATTGGAGCCACCTTCGTTGCGTTGGGCGCGAAGACGATGGACATTCTCGTAGGTCTCTTGATCGGTAACATTCTTGCTATTTTAAGCTGGACGTTAATTACCTCTCCTATTGCGACTCAAACACGCCTTAGCCTTTATACCTATTTAGAAAAAATCGCTGGCAAGTCGATGACCAAGCTCTACAACTGGGCAAACGTCATCATATTCACCGTCATATCGGCGGCGATGATTACCGTATCGAGTACCGCTGTCAGGTATTTATTTAATATTCCCGCTCAACTTAACTGGTACCCAACCAATTCCTTGTTTGTGCTGGTGGTATTGGCTGTGGGTGCGGTCGTGGTGTTTGTCGCCATGTATGGTTTTAAAGCCGTGTCGGAGTTTTCTGGTATCTGTGGCCCTTGGCTGTTTGTGATGTTTGGCTCTGGTGCTCTCGTTATTATGCCTGCATTGGCTCAGTCGGTATTAGGGACGACCTTGCTGCATAGCTTTTCAGACTTTCTTACCATTGGTGACAAGTCTATTTGGACGGGCGTAAATGCGTTTGGGAAACCGGGTATTGGTTTGCTAGAAGTCATTGGTTTTGCATGGGCGGCGAACACGATCACCCATTTTGGTCTAATCGATATGGCGTTGTTACGCTATGCCAAAAAACCCATATACGGTATGGCGACGAGCTCTGGAATGCTGTTTGGTCATTACCTTGCTTGGATCTCAGCTGGCATCATGGGCGCTGGCACAGCAGTACTGGTTAAGAAAAGTATTATTGCATTGGACCCAGGTGATGTGGCGTTTCAGGCGTTGGGTCTTTCTGGTTTCGTTATTGTGATTATTGCGGGTTGGACAACCGCCAATGCCAATTTGTATCGAGCAGGATTGGCCGCTCAGGCAATTTTCACACGCTACTCAAGAAAACAAGCCACGTTGGCAGTTGGGCTTGTGACTATGGTTGTGGCTTGTTTCCCTTTCGTATTTAGCCAAATGTTGCCGCTACTGACTTACGCGGGTTTGCTGGTTGTTCCAGTGGGTGCGATCGTATTTGCAGAGCACGTTATTTTCCCAAAAATTGGTTTTAGCCGCTATTGGGTAAGTTTCCAAAAATTGACACACAGCACGCCAGCGATCGCATCGTGGGGGATTGGCTTGGTGTTTGGTTTTGGCTTAAATACGCTAAATGTCATGTCATTTTACTACCTATTTTTACCAACTTGGGTCGTCACTATCATTGTTTATACATTGCTCGCAAAGCGTTACGGAGCGGACAAAGATTACACAGAAGAAAAAGCCGCCATGGATAAGCACGATAAACTTGTTGAAGCCTACCATGAGCATCAAGCGAGCATTGCCAGCCCCATCGTAGAAGATACCTCCTTGTTGTCTAAAACGCTGGGAACGATTACGTGGATCAGCTTAGCCGTCACATTAGGGTTGGCTTTCTTCACCATGTTTGGCAGCCAAAACATGACCGCCTATTTAGCGAACCGCGAAATATTTTATACCTACGGTTTTGTCTGCACAGTCATTTATTTCACAGCAGCCTATTGGGTCTTAAGACGCCAAAAAGCACTTCAAGCTTAACTAATATTGCGAGATTTCTTAATGACATTATTACCATTGAACCAAGGCAACCTAGCAAGCTTGCCTAACTCGTTTGTTACACCGACGTATGACCGTAGCAAGCTAAAAGCAGGGATTGTACACATTGGTATCGGTGGCTTTCACCGTTCGCATGAGGCGTTTTACACCGATGAATTATTAGCCACAACAGGCACCACCGAATGGGGTATTTGTGGCGTTGGTCTGCGCGAAGCGGATCGTAAAATCGGTGATATTCTTAAGCAGCAAGACTACCTTTACACCTTGGTTGTTAAGCACCCAGATGGCAAAATCGAAAATCGCGTTATTGGCTCCATCATCGACTTCATGTTGAGTGTGGATGACGCCGCAGCGGTAACCGACAAAATGGCCAGTGCAGACACCAAAATTGTCTCTTTGACCATCACCGAAGGGGGCTACAACTTTAACCCTGCGACCAATGAATTTGATTTTACCAACCCAGATGTTCAGCACGATTTAGAAAATCCACAAGATCCAAAAATGGTGTTTGGATTTCTAACAGAAGCGCTTAGAAAACGCCGAGCAGCAGGCTTACCAGCGTTTACAATACAGTCTTGTGACAACATCCAGCATAACGGCAACATGACGCGCAAAATGCTGCTAGCGTTCGCTGAGAAACAAGACGCAGACTTGGCTAAATGGATTGAACAAGAAGTTCGCTTCCCAAATGCCATGGTAGACCGTATTACGCCCGTCACAACACCGGAAGACATTGCCACACTGCAAGCGTCTGGCGTAGACGATGCGTGGCCAGTAGTGTGTGAACCGTTTGCCCAATGGGTTATCGAAGACACCTTCTCCAATGGTCGTCCAGCATGGGAAAACGTTGGCGTGCAATTTGTGCCAGACGTCACGCCCTACGAAACCATGAAGATCCGTCTGCTGAACGCTGGTCACTCTGTATTGGGTTTATTAGGTTCTATTCACGGTCATCAAACCATTGATGGTTGTGTTGCTGATCCATTATTCGCGACTTATTTACGTCGTTTCATGGACGTAGAAGCCACCCCCGTTCTAGCGCCCGTTGAAGGTATTAATCTAGAAAACTACAAAAGCGCCCTGATCGAGCGTTTCGGTAACCCGAACGTGAAAGACAACTTGGCGCGTATCTGCCTAGAAAGCTCGTCTAAACTGCCTAAGTTCTTGATCCCGACCATCACAGAAAACATGGCAAAAGGCGGCAGCATCAAATTTGCGGCCTTGGTCATCGCCGCGTGGTGTTACTACTCAGACAAAGGTGTTAACAAAAACGGCGCAGCGCTGGATATTGTCGACGACATGAAAGCAGAGCTACACACTGCCGCAGCGGGCTCACAGGAAGACAAATTGTCCTTCCTTAAACTAACAGATGTGTTTGGTGACCTTGCTCAGAGCACAGCGTTTACCGACGTCTACGTTGCCATGTTGGATGGGCTTTACGCCAACCCAAACATTGCCGAGCAAATGCAAACCATGCTTGAAAAAGACGCCTTAGTTGCCTAAACAATGCAGTAATTAGAGCGTGAATACCGCGTAAATAGCGCGTTCAGAAAACCGATCTTTGGCGTCAGCTGGGGTCGGTTTTTCTATCTCTAACCGCCCTTCCATTTTCAGCAAAATCGCATCGAGAAATAATTTTTTCGGCAAGATGAAAAACCATAGTGAAAATAAGGGTATAATGCGCGAAATTTTTACAGCCAACCTCGAGGTAGTGACAACAATGAGTCTTCCAAATTGCCCTAAATGTAACTCAGAATACGTATACGAAGATCAAGCCATGCTGATCTGTCCGGAATGCGCACACGAGTGGAACCCGAACGAAGTGGAAGTAGACGAAGACGCATTAGTCATCAAAGACATGAGCGGCAAACTGCTTCAAGAAGGCGACAAAGTTACCTTGGCGAAAGACCTTAAAGTAAAAGGTTCTTCACAAGTGCTTAAAATCGGCACCAAAGCGACCATCAAACGTCTAGTCGACGGCGACCACGACATCGACTGCAAAGTAGACGGCGCAGGTGACATGATGCTGAAATCTCAATTCGTCAAAAAAGCCTCAGCTTGATAAAAGGGGTCAGATCCCTTTTATCCAGACCTAAAAGGGATCTGACCCCTTTTAGGTCTGACCTTAGCGCAGGCTACTTGCAGAACAACTTGATAACCAAGGGTCGAACCCCTTTTTGCCCTCTTCACTTTCTACAACCATAAACACCGCGACAAAAAGGGCTTTGACCCTGACTTCCACCTCGGTATTTCATGTAAACCACTTAACATGATGCTACTGGCTTGCACTGTCCCTTCCCCTTTCTTTTCCAAGGCTAGGATTAGGTTGTTGGTTTTATGGATTCCATTCTAATGCTTTGTTTTCCCGACTTTTATTCCGCTCTGCTGAGCGTGTAACTTTTTTCAATTGATAAAAAAGTAACCAAAAAATCTCTTTAAGACCTTTAGCGTATGATTTACGTGGCATATTAAAATGCTTGTACGTCGATCATTTAAGGAAGGTGTTTAGAAGCTTAATTAGCTTGGAGGTAAAGTATCAAACACTGCCTCGGAAACGTCATCAAGTCGCGCAACTTCGTTGCATCGAATGGACTTATTTATCGCTGTGATGGTCTCATTTGTATAAACCGCCTCACTTGATGCTACTGGCTTGTACTGTCCCTTCCCCTTTTTCTTCCAAGGGGAAGGCTAGGATGGGGTGCACTGGAACTAGCTCTTGTTGTTGGAATACCTAAAAAAGAGCAGCCAATAACTGGAGATTATCTAAAGCCAATCATCGGTTAAAGTTGAAATGATCGGCGATGTTATGAAGCTTTATAAATACCTCGGCTGGTGGCCACAAAACTCAATGAATGCGATTTACTTGTGGGTTGGCCTTTAGGCCAATAACTGGAGATTATCTAAAGCCAATCATCGGTTAAAGTCGAAATGATCGGTGACGTTATTACGCTTCACGTATTTAAAGATAAAAGGGATCTGACCCCTTTTAGATCACAAATGCCCTTTTTTCTGCTCGACACCAACACTCAAGGGTCGAACCCCTTTTTGCCCTCACAAGCTTCCTACGGCCATAAACACTGTTTCAAAAAGGGCTTTGACCTGACTTCCACCTCGGACTGGATAGCCAGAACCAAACAATCAAAAAGCCATAAAGCACGCTGGTAATCTCAATAGACACAGGTTACATTTTCTAGACAAAGGAATGAAAGAAAAGCGACTAACAGATGGTTAAGCCTCACATAACACCCTCTTTTTATTCCCTGTTAAAACCGAGTACACGAACGGCGCACCTTATTTAGGTGTTAGTAGAATGGAGAAATATGGACATTTTAGAAAGCTTCTTAGTTGGGACTGCCTCAACATTTGTTGGTGGTATTTTTTTAGCCGTATTCTTCTTTTGGGTACGTGAGAGTTTTTTTGGAGTTGCTGATGTAACCGGCAAGTGGCATTTCAAAATGATTACTGAAAAAACAGCTTACAATCCCTATAAAGATATGGAGTTACGTTACATTTGTGTTGTTTGGCGAGAGGGTAACCACCTTTACGGTACTGTTGAAAAAGTTTACGAAAAATCTAGTACGGGTGAACGTGAATACGTAGGAAAAAGTCGTTCAAGAGGAACATTGACAGGTGCATATGAGAAAAACTATTTCAGCAAAGACCGAGTCCATATGCATGTTAGCGAACAAGGCGCTGGTCGTGAGTCAACGAACTATTTTACATTGACTGTAAACAAGCGATTATTAGGTGGTCAATTCTGCTCGTTTGTAGCAGATCAAGAAGGGGCTTCCAGTTGGCAAAGAGAACCGTTTTAAGACTGGTGTATTTGTTAATGTCTCTCCCGATGATTGCTGTAGCGATATTATGCTACTTGTTTAATTTCGGAAACGTACGGACTTATTACAAACAATGTATTAATGCCGTTCACGCAAACAATAAAACGTATTCACAAGAATTAATTCAATGCCTTTATATTGGCGAAGATAAAAGAGGTCTGAGCCATCTTGGTGTAGATTATATAGGTATTTTTAGAGCAATTTTGTCTATTTTAAGAGGCCAACTTCAAGGAGCTAGCACCATTGAACAACAGTTTGTACGCACTGTTGTTGGGCGCTATGAAAGAACTCTGACAAGGAAATGGCTTGAGCAATTACTTTCCCATTTAGTGTGTTTAAGGCTTACTAAGCGTCAAGTTGCAGAAAGCTACCTGTCGATCGGTTTCTTTGGTGCTAACATGCAAGGAGTCCCCGCGCTATTTGACCGGTTAGCTCCAACTTCTTATGATTTAAGTTTTTATGCTGGTGTTATTGCACGGCTCAAATACCCGCAACCGAAAAGGAAATCTCAAGTTTGGGCTACAAAGCACCTTAATAGAACAACATGGATTATGCGTCAATATAAGTCTACTAACAAAGAGCTTAAGACGGAGCCAGGCTTTGGGAGTAAGTATCGCTCATCCAAGACAGGCATCTATAAAAGCGAATAAATACAGTCTCTTAGCTATTTTTTAGTTCCTATGACTCTCTAAAATATAAGAGGTCAGGTGCCTTTTAGGTGTGGTCTCCACCGGACTCGCTAACGCTCGTCATTTAACAAAGATCTAACCAAGAGAGGCGTCTATAAAAGCCATCAAATCCAAAAACTTAGCCTTACTAGAAAAAAAGTCATTCAACTCTGGGCATAAAAGCAGCCGTAGGCTAAAGGTGGTTTACCTACTACACCCACTCAAGTCGTTGTTAGTTGTCTGATCTGAAGTAGCGTCACAACGTTATAGTGCTATAATGTTGTTCTTGATAGAGGAGAGTGCTAATGAGTAACTTATCGAAACGTTCAACGGTCTACTTTGAACCACAAATTCACCAAGCATTAAAAATGCGTGCAGCTTCTACGAATGTATCTGTATCCGAGTTGATTGATGAAGCGGTGCGTCTGCTGATGAAAGAAGATCAAGAGGATTTGAACGCCGTTTCAAGCCGTGTTGCAGAAGAAGAAATTAGCTACGAAGCCTTGCTTAACGATCTGAAGAAACATGGCAAAATATAAAATCACCTTCAAAAAATCAGTTGCTAAAGATTTGCGAAGTATTCCAAACAAAGAAGTAACTAAAATACTTCACTGTATTGAGTCTTTGGCTGAGAACCCTAGAGCAGAAGGCTGTATAAAATTATCTGGGCAAGAAAACTATAGAGTACGACAAGGCCTTTACCGTATTATCTATGAAATCCGAGATAAGGTTTTAGTCGTGAATGTCATCAAAGTAGCCCACCGCTCAAGCGTTTATAAAAAAGACTAACAAGAGCCCGCCACCGGATTTATAACAGTTAGTACCAATATCCTCGTGTCTGCCGTTTATTTCTTTTCTAATCATTATTATTCTCTACAGCGGAGCCAGATGGCTCTTTTTTATGCAAAGAGTCAAACCTGCTTTATCCTGCTAAAGTAAATTGATTCTGATTAATACCGCACAACAAATTATCCTCTGTACATTTAAATACGCGCTTTTTAACTATCTGCGATAATTTTTCGTTCTGCTGTATTCAGTCGCTTTTGCCTGTCTTTCTCGCATGCGCTCAGCGTCTTCCAAACTCAATTCATCCGTTTCGCAGGGGATCTGGCCTTCAGGAATAACTCGGTATCTGGGTGTTCTGACAAAATAGCTTCTGTATAGGCTGTTATTTTAGGTATTTCTGAGCGAACCTATTTATTAGCATTAACAACTTCGATTGAAGCCGCGTGAGCTGGTGAGTAACGCTAGGCTTTGTTGTTATCAGCATCATATCGGTTAAGGCACAAGTGCCACTCTGGAAGGCTGAGGCTGAGGCTGAGGCTGAGGAGCTTAGCTTGCACAGCACCAAGCAATATCGCTCTAAAATCCAACGAAACCGCCATTGATTTAGCTGTGATTCATCGTATCGTCTAGCTTTCTCACATGAGGAAAACCACTTAGATTTACACACTCTATTCTCTATAAAAAATGGAAATGATTTACCTTTAAATATATTAAATAAAATTAATATAAAATATTTTGAACTTAATAAAACACTCAAAGTCATATTTTTTGAAAAGAAAATAAGATAAAAGGTAATGCACATTGTTTGCTTTTTTTATGAAAATTATATGACATTTAGCTGATGGCTAATGACAATTAAATAAAAAATAATTTGAACTTAATAAAACCAGGCAAGTCAGAATTTCTGAAACTGAATATTTTAATAAAAAACATCATTAATTTTTAATAAGGTAACGAAAATGAAAAACATACTAAAGAATAAAAAAGCTGTTGTTGCTGTCGGTGTAGCATGTGCATTTCTAAGCGGAGCTCCTGTTTACGCTTCTTGCTCTCCATGTAGCGCAAAAGCAAAATCATCTTACGTTAATCCTTGCGCCGCTAAAAACCCTTGTTCAGCCAATCCATGTGCCGCTAAAAACCCTTGTTCAGCTAACCCATGTGCCGCTAAAAACCCTTGTTCAGCTAACCCATGTGCCGCTAAAAACCCTTGTTCAGCTAACCCATGTGCCGCTAAAAACCCTTGTTCAGCCAATCCATGTGCCGCTAAAAACCCTTGTTCAGCTAACCCATGTGCCGCTAAAAATCCTTGCGCAGCAAAAAAATAGGCTCTTTTACTTTATAAAAAGTATTTAATATAATTACCTTACTCAAGAAACACAGTCTTTTAATAAAAGTCTGTGTTTTATTTATTATCTATAATATAAAAAACTTATTATGAATGTATCTTCTTGGTCTGCCCTTGAAAATGAGATTCCTCTTGAAAGCCCAAATATCAATAAGATAAAAAATATTGATGAATTAGAGAGTGCATCAAAAAAAATAAAAGAATGTTATCGATTATTAAATAAAGGTGGTCAAAATATTGTTGGTGAAATATTAAAAGGACAAGGGACTTTTTACCAAATGAGTCACTATCCTCAAGATGATGTTTATGACTCTGAAACGCACAGCCAATATTACTATCATAACCATAGAGGCATGGATCAAGAACACGGCCATTTCCATACGTTTCTTCGAGCCCAATCCATTCCAGATCACATTAAACCAATGGAAGGCTACCAACGTTCTGAGCCGTGGCCTTTAGGGGATAATGCACTGGCGCATTTTATTGGAATTTCGATGGACGATGAAGGCTTTCCCATTGGCCTGTTTGCCACTAATCGTTGGGTAACAGATCAAACATGGTATAGCGCAGAAGACACGATTGCCTTGCTGGACAACTTTTGTATCGATCACGCTTTTCCCAATCTAGTGGTAAATCAGTGGATAACCGCTTTTTTTGTTCTGTTCCGTCCACACATCGTTGCGCTACTGGAACACAGAGACAAAATAATTGCCGCAGCAGAAAAAAAGAATCCGAATGACGACATACTAGAAAATAGAGAATTAGAGATTACCGGTGCTTTTTCAATTACACCTGAAGAATGGGTGAAGCAGCTTTTTTAGGCACAAGGTTACAGAGCTCGTTAACAAAGAGTCTGATCGAGGCGTAATTTTGATTTTTTCAGTGTATTTGGAAGAAGCATTAGGTTCTTGCTAGCTAAAAAGACAGATAGAAAAAAACATAATAGGTCGTGTAAAGAGCAAAAACAGTTAGTTTTTACTCCTTCGTCACCGACGTTAACCAACTCTTCTTAGCCTCTATTGAGGCGTCATATATTCAGTCAGCCACTATTTAACTATCTGCGATAGTTTTTCGTTTTACCGTATTCAGCTGCTTTTTGTGCTTGTCTTTCTCGCATGCGCTCAGCGTCTTCCAAACTCAATTCAGCAGGTTCGCGAGGAGTCTGTCCTTCAGGGATAACTCGGTATCTAGGGGAGATGGCAAACTGCTCAGATGAAACACGAGGCAAGTTTTTAAATTTATACAGATAGAAAGTTTCCACTTTCTCACGCGCCCAGTCGCTCTTCTTGAGAAATTTTACGCTGGATTCAATGCTCGGATTCGTTTTGAAGCAATTTATATTCAGGTAGGCGTAAAGAAGATCAAAGCCATAATGATCGACTATTTGTGTTAACAAGTCTTTTAAACCCAGACCGTGTAGTGGGTTGTTTTCGTAATTTATCTCATCAGTCATGGTCGCGTCCGGAAAAGTCTAAAAATCTAATAGGGATTGTTATGGCTATCATACCTGTCACTGCCTATACAAAACATAGCAGAGTGCTCTTTTGGGCAAAGAACCATGCAAGACGAGCCTCTATAAAATCTATTTCTACTTTCACCATATGGCGATATCAAGTTAACAGTATTTTGTTGGCAGGAGTCATGTTTTCCTCGCAATGAAAATTTTTTGGAATACTTTCGCTCGCCTATGCTAGCAGTAAATGACGCCTCTAAATTGGTAATCGAATGATTTTAAAAAGTTGAGGAATCAGAAAGTAGGTAAACGAGGGCGCAATGATTTATGCCGTGGTAATGGAAAAAAGTACTGAATAGACTTGAATATTTCGTGGTGTCAGCCCGTATATAAGGACTTTAAACGGAACAAAAATAGTTGGCTAGGTTCCGATTTGTTGCTAGTTTTAACCAACCATTTTTTACCTTTTCACAGGGCATGATGCCTAGGAGCACCAATGTCAGTGATCGCGAATACGCCTAAACCACCATATTATGCTGTGATATTCACTTCGACACGAACTGAAGGTGACAATGGCTATGGAGACATGGCAAATAGAATGGTTGAATTAGCAGAACAACAACCAGGTTTTTTGGGTGTGGAGTCAGCACGAGAAGAGGTTGGCATAACCGTTTCTTATTGGTCTGATTTAGGCGCAATTAAAGCTTGGAAGGCTAATGCAGAGCATTTAGAAGCTCAAAAAACTGGTCGTAAGTTATGGTATGAATCTTTTAAAGTTCGAATTTCAAAAGTTGAGCGAGATTACGGTATATAAGAAGCGTTTCAATCAAGAAAAAATAGTTGGCTCCATTCGTTCCTATTGGTTTTAGCCAACAATTATTAGTCGCTTAACGTAGCGTTAGCAATTTAATCAATGTGGGTATTATGATTCCGAATAACAAAATATCTCAAACTCTCCTAGAGTTTGGAAAAAGCATCATTGCAGGTTTACCTACTGGCCATACAAAAGAAGAATTTGAGGCAGTAATGAAAACGGTTATAACGGTTTGGAATGCTGTTGTAATGGATTCTTGGAAAAAAGATTCAACATTTGAAATGGAGTTGCTGGAACTTACGGAAACAATGCCTAAACCGGCCAAGCTAGAAATAAAGCGCCTTATTAAACGTAAAAAATCTAAGTTTGCGAATGATCCGCGAGCTGTCGGGAAGCACTGGATCCGAGAAAGTAACGGAGAAATTATTTTTGGTTGTGATGCTCGCTTAAATGTTGAAAACGCCCCCATAAGTAATAATATGCGGCATTAATTGGATTGGTTGAGAATGAGAAGCTCTACTGCCTCGTAACATGCCGTAAGGATACCGGAGCCGTGCAATTAAAATCGAGTTCTCTTCAGTTCCATTGCCTATTTCAAGTTCGATAATAGACTTTAAAAGGTTTCTAGCATTTTTTTGCGAGTAATAATTGGCGCGTGATCATTACAGGCAGCCGCCATGGAACTTATCCAATTCGCTCCTTCGTGGCTAATGCTAGCCAACCATTTTTTATCTCGAAATGAGGCGGTATAAACCATGGAAAATAGAGTGAAAAAAATCTTATTCTTGTGCTTATTGTTATTTGGCGTGAGTGCGACAGCAGCAACATTAACGACTGATAATTATAGGATTACTGTTAATGTAAATTGCAGTGAAGGCCATGTTTCATGTCGTGATGTTACTTATGAAGGTGTCTCTAAAAAATCGGGCAACAGTATAACGTTACAAGGTAAAACTTGGCACACTCTATGTGCTGATGGCGTGACTCCTTGTAGGTTTCGTGGCTACCTATTTAAAAATGGCAGTTATCGTTATTTAGTCCATCAATCTGGTTTGCTTCAAGTGATTCAAGGCAAGAATAATGTGTTGGTTGAAGAAAATGGAGAGTGGGTATATTAGAGTGGGTATATTTAACGCTTACAACAAGGCTTTTAATGGGGCGCATCCAAGACGCCACCACTTAGCGGGCAAACAAAAAAGCCGATCTTGCTTTCACAAGATCGGCTTTTTATGAGCAGAGATTTGATTAGTTACGGATCAAGTAATCAAAAGCACCCAGTGCTGCTGTCGCGCCGCCACCCATAGAGATGATGATTTGCTTGTACGGTGTTGTTGTTACGTCACCGGCTGCAAACACACCTGGAATAGAGGTTTGTCCGCGGTTGTCGATCACGATTTCGCCATGGTTGCTCAGTTCTAGAGTGTCTTTTAGGAACTCACTGTTTGGTACTAGGCCGATTTGAACAAAGATCCCAGCGACTTCTACAAGATGAGACTCGTCGGTTGTGCGGTCTGTGTATTTCAGGCCGATTACACGTTGTCCGTCGCCTAGGACTTCGGTTGTCATGGCATTTTTGATGATGGTCACGTTTGGCAAAGAGTTGGCTTTTTTGACTAACACATCGTCTGCACGAAGGGTGTCGCCAAACTCTAGAACGGTAACGTGTTCTACCAAACCAGCAAGGTCAATTGCGGCTTCAATACCTGAGTTACCACCACCGATAACGGCTGTTTTCTTACCTTTGAACAAGGGTCCGTCACAGTGTGGGCAGTAGGCGACGCCTTTGCCACGGTATTCTTGTTCGCCCGGTACGTTCATTTCTCTCCAGCGTGCGCCGGTTGCCAAGATAACGGTTTTACTTTTCAGTAAGGCGCCATTTTCGAGTTCGATTTCAACGAATTCTTTTTTCTCTAGACGAACCGCTTTTTGCGTTTTCATCAGGTCAACGTCGTAATCCAGAACGTGTTGTTCAAGACCGGCAACCAGTTTAGGGCCGTCTGTTGCTTTGACAGAGATAAAGTTTTCAATCGCCATGGTGTCAGCGACTTGGCCACCAAAACGCTCTGCAACAACACCAGTACGAATGCCTTTACGAGCGGCGTAGATTGCTGCGGCTGCGCCTGCTGGACCACCACCGATAACAAGAACGTCGTATGGGTCTTTTTCAGATAGGCTGGCGGCTTGTTTCTTCGCGGCACCGGTATCTACTTTGTTTAGAATTTCGTCCAATGTCATACGACCTTGTTCGAATAATTCACCGTTTAGGTAAACGGATGGTACGGCCATGATTTCACGCTTTTCGACTTCGTCTTGGAACAAGGCACCATCGATCATGGTCGCAGTAATTTTTGGGTTTAGAACCGCCATTAAGTTAACGGCTTGCACAACGTCTGGACAGTTGTGGCAAGAGAGGGAGATATACACCTCAAAGTTCAATTCTGTGTCTAGAGACTTAATTTGCTCTAAAGTGGCTGGCGCGGCTTTTGATGGATGGCCACCCGCTTGCAATAGAGCCAATACCAATGAGGTAAATTCGTGGCCCATTGGGATGCCTGCAAAACGCACTCGCGGTGCTTGCCCTTGAGGTGCAATCGCCATTTGTGGCGCACGACCTGTTGGGTTTTCGTCTACCGTCAAGGTAATTTTGTCGCTTTTAAGCGCCGTGATTTCACGTGCTAAGCCAAGTAATTCTTCTGCTTTTTCAGTTCCATTTGTAGACACAGTAATTTCAATCGGATTAACGATATTTTGTAGGTATGTGCCTAGCTGTTGTTTGATGTTTGCTTCTAACATAATGTTTAACCCGTTAAGACTGAGGGATTACTGTAAATTTCGGGTGCAAAAATCCATACCAAGCCAATAAACGACTTGAAATACGCATTCCGAAAATAATGTATATAAAAGAATAAAAGGGGTCAGATCCCTTTAAGGCGAATCTGATGTTGATCCCTTAATATATTTAAGGGATCTGACCCCTTTTAGGGTCTGACTAGAAAGTCTTAGATTTTGCCAACTAGGTCTAGAGAAGGAGCAAGAGTAGCTTCGCCTTCTTTCCATTTAGCTGGGCAAACTTCACCTGGGTGAGCGGCAACGTATTGTGCTGCTTTCACTTTGCGAAGAAGATCTTCAGCGTCACGGCCGATGCCTTCAGCAGTGATTTCCATTGCTTGGATAGTACCTTCTGGATCGATCAAGAAAGTCGCACGGTCTGCAAGGCCTTGACCTTCGCGCATTACGCCGAAGTTGTTGGTAATTTTGCCAGACTGATCGCCTACCATGTAGTAGTTGATTTTGCCGATTGTTTCAGAGCTGTCGTGCCATGCTTTGTGTGTGAAGTGAGTGTCTGTAGAGACAGAGAATACTTCTACGCCGCGAGATTGAAGTTCAGCGTAATGATCAGCAACATCGCCTAGTTCTGTAGGGCAAACGAATGTGAAGTCAGCTGGGTAGAAAAAGAAAACAGCCCATTTGCCTAGTACGTCTTTTTCAGAAATTTCTACGAACTCGCCAGATTTAAAAGCAGAGGCGTTGAATGGTTTGATTTGTGTATTGATCATTGTGTATCTCCTAAGTGATTTAGAGTAAGTGCGTTACCAACAGGAGCTATATTAAAAGATATTTATGAATTATAAAAATTGTAATTTTATTAAATCGTGATAAATAAAAGCTATTGGCCAATAAATGAATAAAGTTTGCGATGATGTCGAAGGCAATAAAGTAGGAAAAAGAGGAGAAAAGAGAGTCGTTAAGAAGAATAGAGAAGGCCAACCATCACTTATTGAGTTAAGTGATGGTTGGCTTGTGTGTTAGCCCAATTGGCTAATCTGATTCATGTGCAGTTGACGCTGTTGTTCGGCTTGTTCAATAGACGTCAGTACGAAGCGAATTTTGTCGCCAGGTTTTTGTTGTGACAGGACGCCGCCCCCATAAGCGGTGATACAGCCTATTTTTGGGTAGCCGCCAATGGTTTGCCTATCTCTTAGCAAAACAATAGGTTGGCCATCTTGAGGCACCTGAATAGCCCCGTAAGCAATGCCTTCAGAGGTGATGCCTTTAATGTCGTTGCCAATGGCCGCGCCTTCCATCCGGTAGCCCATGCGATCGCAGTGATTGGACACTGTGTACTCTTGGCTGAAGAAGGTTTCTTTATCCGCTTCGGAGAACGATGAAGACTGGTAGCTCAAAATAACAGGGATTTCACTTTGACCGTAATTTGGGATCGCGGCTCTGGGCACTCGCATTTGCTTGAACGTTTGATCTTCTTGGTAGGGGATGATGTCTTCTTTTTCGAGCTTGTGACCGTTGCCTTTTAACCCCCCAAGTTGCTCTCGTATGACGGTGGCGACGCTACCGAGTGTTGGCTCGCAGAGAAAACCGCCTTTAACCGCTAAGTAGGCGCGTAATCCCCAAACCGGTTGCTGAAAGCTCAGTAAGTCCCCTTTTTTCACCGCGTAAGTCTGCCATGGAAGCAGGGGCTTATCATTCAGTGTGGCGGCTAAATCCGCCCCAGTAATGGCAATGCTGGCATCCGCTTGCGCTTCAAGAGCCAAGCCACCAAAGGTGATTTCGATTTGCGCTGCATTGGGTGAGTTTTCCAAGAGTGCATTCGCCCAGCGAAAAGCCATTTCGTCCATTGGGCCGCCAGTGGTGATGCCCGTAGACAAATACCCATAACGACCTAGGTCTTGAATAAGTGCCAACATGCCTGCTTTGAGAACCTTAAAAGCCATCGAGGACACCTCCCAGTGCTAAGAACTCTTCTTTTGAAATCGCTTTAAAGCGTACTTGATCACCCGTGGCAATCAGACCTATGTTGTCACTTTGCCAGTCGATCAGCTCTGTTGGTGTGCGCCCAAGTATCTGCCAACCACCGGGAGTGACATTGGGATACACGGCGGTTTGGTTTTCTGCAATCGCGACGCTGCCTTTTGGCACCTTGTGCCTTGGGGTACTTTTGCGAGGAATATGCAGCTCAGCGGAGGTGTTCCCAAGGAAAGAAAAACCGGGCGCAAAGCCTGTTGCATAAGCGCGATAGGTTTGTTCGCTGTGTCGTTGGATCACTTCGTCGGGAGTGAGCCCGCAATGCTTGGCTACGTCGTCCAAATCAGGACCAACTTCGTGGCCGTAGTACACAGGAATCACCACGGTATGGCGGTCTTGGTGACGGGGTGAACTGTCCAATGATAGGCTAGAAATAATACGGTTTATGTCATTATGTAACGCGGATCCTTGAGTGCGATCAGGATCGAACGTCACCAATAGTGTCGTATAGGATGGCACTAAGTCTTGTACGCTTGGTAATGATCTGAGCTGTTGCGTCACCCACAAAATTTGATCAGCAGTTTGCTCGTTAATGTCATCACCAAAGCGAATTAAACACGCTTGATCACTGACTTGTTCAAGAGAAACGTGGCTTTGCGTCATGGTCTGTTCTACCTGTTTTCTTGTTGATTAAAGGTATCAACAATTTGTCGCAGCTTGGTTACGGCTTCTACGGCATGGTCGCCATCGCCATGTACACAGATGGTGTCCGCGTGAATGGCAAGGGTTTTACCTGAGCCAGAAGTGACTGTGCCGGATTCGCATAATTGCTCGACTTGCTTCTCGATCAAGGCGTAACTCGCGTGGACGGCATTTGGCTCTTTGCGTGGAGTAAGACGGCCTTCGTCGGTATAAAGACGATCGGCAAAGGCTTCAAACCAAACCGTTAGTCCGTATTTTTTAGCGAGCTTTTTGATTGCTGGTGCTTCAGGTACCGCTCCAACCATCAAGGGGAGCGTGGCATCCAGCTCACTAACGGCTTGCATCACGGTTTCTAATATCGCGTTGTCTGCCATCATTTGGTTGTACATGGCGCCGTGTGGTTTAACGTAGTCAATTTGTGTATTTTGACTTCCACAAACGCCTTTAAGGGCGCCAATTTGATATTGAATAATGGCTTTTAATTCCGCGGGAGCAATGTCCATATTGCGACGCCCGAAACCGACTAGATCAGGATACCCCGGATGCGCACCAATACTGACATTATGCTGCTTCGCCAAGGCGACAGTGTTGGCCATCGTAAGAGGATCTGAGGCGTGAAAACCACAGGCAACATTGGCTTGGTCTACATAGGGCATAATTTGCGCATCTAGCCCCATTTTCCAGGTACCAAACGCTTCGCCCATATCGCAATTTAATTTCATTATTGAATCCTTGGTGGGTAGGATGCCGTTAACTCATTGTTATCTTGAAACTATCATATGGCACAGGGGCGGCTTTGGTAAAGCACGGGCACATAAGGGATAAACAGAAGGAATAGGTAATTGCAGAGAGATAGAGTATAAGCTCTCTCAATGATCGGCAATCTTTGTGTCAATCTCAGGCGCTGTGGCGGATGAAGCATTGGTATGGCATAAAGCTTGCGTTATGCTGTTGCAAACTTAAGAGACGATGGAAAAATGAATAAACTGATTACCTTATTATTAAAGGGTTTGGTCGCGGTGTTACCGATCGGCCTTACTGTCTATTTGATTTATTGGTTATTGGCGACGGGTGAAAAAATCGCCAAACCTGTTATCACTTGGATTATTCCCGATTCGTTATATTTTCCTGGGCTGGGTTTACTGGCCTCATTGGGCGCTTTGGTGCTGATTGGTCTGCTAGTCAATCTCTATGGTATTCGTTATTTGGTCAAGTTAAGCCAAAATATTTTCGAGCGTATTCCGTTAGTAAAGTCCATTTATGGGGCGTTTAAAGACATGATGATGGTCTTTAATTTGTCCGAAAAGAAAGAAATGAAAAGTGTGGTATCGCTAGAGTGGAATGGCGCTCAGGTTATCGGTTTTATCACGGGTGAAAAAACTGGCGAAAAACTCTTTGGCGATCAAAATCTCGTCGGCGTTTATGTGCCACTGAGTTATCAGATTGGTGGTATTACCTTGTACATTTCTCGAGACCGTTTAACCGTGCTGGACATCGGCGTGGAAGAAGCCATGCGCTTAGCATTAACAGCGGGGATACAGTCTGGTAATGAGCCACCTAAAGCCTAAGTGCTGACGTGTTGTTTAATCATCGACTATTCTAATTTTTTATTAAATCGCAAGGACGCGATGGCTAAGCCAGCCATGGTAAATAGCCCCAACCACAGTGCGTCTTTACCCAATAAAAGTATATTTGCATCTCTCAATACGATGGCTCGAATCATACGCATAAAGTGCGTTGCTGGCAGGGCTTCGGCGATCCATTGAGCAGCGACAGGCATTGCATCGTAAGGAAACATGAACCCTGATAACAATATAGAGGGTAGCAAAATGAAGATGGTCATTTGCATTGCTTGGAGTTGTGTTTTCGCGATTGTTGAAATGACGAGACCAAGGGCTAAGCTGGCAAAAATAAATAATAACGATGCAAAAAACAGCGACAACAATCCCCCTTTTATTGGCACTGCGAAAATCCAATGACCCATGCTTAAGATAATAGTCACTTGTACGAGTCCAACGATGACATAAGGCGCAATTTTCCCAATCATCAGTTCTATCGGACGCACCGGCGTAGTAATCAAAAATTCCATATTGCCTTGTTCTTGCTCCCTCACAATCGCCGCAGAAGTAAACAAAATCATTGTCATGGTAAGAATCACCGCGAGCAGGCCTGGGAGAGTATTTACCACCGTGCGTTGTTCGGGATTATAGTATTGAACAACCTCAAAGCTGGGGGCTGTCCGTGCTGTCGCTAGACCATTTATTTCGTCTAATGGCAGGTTGCGCAAGGCGCGAATACTTGCTGCGATGACGGTGTCGGAACCATCGACTATCCATTGTCCAATAGGGCGAGTTAGCGCCGAATAAGGCTGCTGATGGTCGTATAAAGGGTGGCTGAATAAGCGGCGAGTCATGTCTGCAGGTAAATAAAGCACAGCACTAATATCGCCTTTAGTGATCGCCACTTCAGCCTCTTTGATAGAAGCGTAACGTGATACAAAATCGACCGATTGGGTGGCCACAATGGCTTGTTCTACGGCTCGACTTTCTGATGTTTGGCTTAAATCGACAAGGCCGACGGGGATATGTCGAGCATCGGTATTAATGGCGTAGCCGAATAGCATGAGCTGAGTAAGTGGAATCATGATGATCATGGCAAAGGTCATTCTATCGCGGGATAGCTCTTTTAACTCTTTGATGAAAATAGCCCAAACCCTAGCCCACATGACGACCTCCAGTACAGGCAACAAACACGTCTTCTAGACTAGGGCGTGCCAGTACGGCGTTTCTTCCAGCGCTTAATTGTTTGATAAAGCCTAATGGGTCTTGTACCTCCTGTTTGACCAAAACACGTAAATGAGCACCAATTTGAGCCGCAGACATGATCTCACTGTGCTGTATAAGGTTTTGTTTTAGCTGACGTAATTCGTCACCACTTACTTCAACAACGGTGGCCGGCATGGTTTCCATTAGCGTTTTCGGTGAGCCATCTGCCCGTTTATAGCCTTGTTCCATGATGGCTAAGGCGTGGCAACGTTCAGCTTCGTCCATATAATGGGTGGAGACTAAAATGGTGGTGCCTACCGAGCAAAGGTCGAATAATCTTTCCCAGAATTCACGGCGATTTTCAGGGTCTACTGCAGAGGTTGGTTCATCGAGAAATAATAGCTCTGGAGAGTGCAGCGTTGCACAGGCTAAAGCTAGGCGCTGCCGTTGACCGCCACTCATGGAGCCCGCGAACTGTTTGGTTTGATGCTCTAAATCGTATAGCGTGAGTAACTCTTCGATGCGGATTTTTCTACGAGCTCTAGAAAGACCATACACCGCGCCCACAAAATCGAGATTTTCTCGCACGGTTAATTTCTCGTACAAGGAGAATTTCTGGGTCATGTAGCCCATGCGCTGCTTAAGCGATTCTTCATGGCCAGCGAGATTTTCTCCTAAAATCCGTATTTGTCCTTCGGTCGGCTCTAACAGTCCAGTCAATAAACGCATGCAGGTGGATTTGCCACAACCATTAGGGCCTAAAAAACCATAAATACTGCCTTTAGGGATGCGTAAGTCGAACTGATTGACCGCAATGTTGTTGCCAAAACGTTTGGTAAGCCCTTGTGCCTCTATGGCGTATTCAACGACCTGTTGCTCTTTCGTTGAGTCGGTGTTCATGGCAAATGAACCTCAACCGCTAGCCCTGTTGGTAGCTGGTCGGCATGTTCAAGGTCTATGTCGGTTAAATACATCAGGCGAGCTCTATCGCGTTCATTTAGCGCATAGAAAGGTGTGTAGGCAGGTTGTGAACGAATATTGCGCACACGTCCTTGAAACGGTGTCTTAATGCCATCTGCGAACACAGAAACAGTATCGCCAATGTGGATTTTTGTGCGTGCGGTGGCAGGTAAGTAGACGCGAGCGTAAGGCTGACTTGAAGATATCAGGCTAACGAGTTGAGTGCCAGATGAGACTCGATCTCCGACATGCCAAGGAATGGTGTCGATGATGCCATTGATAGGTGCTTTGATCGCTAGGTCTTTGCGGGCTTGTTCCTGCCAGACTAATGCTGCCTGCGCTGCTTTTACTCTGGCGCTTGCTTGTTCAATGTCTTCTTTTCTCGCACCATTTTTAAGTTCTAGCCATTGATCATAAGCTTGCTTGGCTTTCGCATGCGAACTGTCTCGTTTGGCTTTGGCTGCGTCTAAATCGGCGGTGCCTATGACGTTGCTTTTATATAGCTTGGCACTACGTTGATATTTAAGTTCTGCTTCTTTGCTGTCTGCCTGAGAAGCCTCCAAGGCTGCCAGTGCTGCACTGAGTTGTTCTGGTCGGGTGCCGGCGATGAGTTCACTCAGAGCGGCTTTGGCTTGAACGAGTTCGGCTTTGCGCTGGCTGACTAATGCATTGGCACTGCGGGTGTCTAATTGCAGTAATAATTCGCCTTTTTGGACAGTCTGGCCGTCATGGACGTTTACGAATGTAATTTGCTCTGAGGCTGTCGCAGATAAGCGGATGCGGTCACGTTCAACTGTTCCCATAGCACGAGAGCCACTATCAGATTGGCAGGCACTCAGTACGGTGAGCATTAAAATGGACAGTAGAATTGACTGACATTTCATAGATAGCCCTTCTCCTAGCAATGATTGGTTGGGTTATTGGAACACGTAAACCGTGGTTGTTCTCATTGAGAAAAGTAGGTTGAAGCGCTTGTACCAAATATAAGCTTTTTGGTACTTAAGCGTTATTAAGATATGCCTATCTATTGATTCAGTGAAGCATAAATAATAAAAAACCCGCTTTCGCGGGCAAAAATGAAGAGAATTGAGCGTTGTTACCAAACGCCATTATGCAATGCGGCGGCATCGTCTTCTAATACCGGACCGATCACTTCTGTTTGACGTTGTCCTGATTCGAAGACAGTGCGGCACGGCAGGGCTAAGGTAGGATTTTCTGGATGATTGCCAGTGATGCCTTTTAGGCGCTCTTCGCTTAATCCATACACAACGCGCCCAACGCCTGACCAATAGATAGCCCCCGCGCACATGGCGCAAGGTTCGGCAGATATAAATAAGCTGCATTTGTTGAGGAACTCTGGGCGATAAGCCTTGCTGGCACGAGTCATAATGAGTCGTTCGGCGTGCCCTGTCATATCCAAGTCTGGCAAGTAACCGTTCACTTGTTCCATGAGAACCTCACCGCTTTCATCCACTAATACAGCAGAGAAAGGGTGAATGCCTTGTTGCTTGGCATCATCGGCTAATTTGAAACTATGACGTAGATGCTGTTCGTCTTGAGCAGATAAGCCCATAAGTGAGTCCTTTTAGATAACGATGTTTTATTACTGATCGTGTGTGTTTAAAAAGGCTTCTAAATACATTCTACTTTTAGCAATGCTATTTTTTCTTTGGCAAACTCCAAGGAAACAACCACATCTGAATCCATTGGACAGATTTAAACAGCAACAAGCTGATGGCAGATAAAAAGATTAAGCCTGCAAATGCCTGAGGGATTTTAAAGAACGAAGTGGAAAACTGGATAAAGTAACCTAAGCCTTGCTCAGCAGCGACAAACTCCGCTACCACAGCACCAATAATGGCGAGAGTGATAGAAATGCGTAAGCCACTGAATATATGAGGAATCGCATAAGGAATTCGAATTTGCCACGTTTCACGATAACGCGGTGCACGTAAGGATTTACTTAACTCAATAAGTTCTGGCGGTGTTTCCAGCATGCCGGTTGTGGTGGATACAACCATAGGAAAAAAAGTGATCAGACAAGTAATCAACACTCGAGATGGATCACCTGTTCCCATCAGGACAATGATTAAGGGAGCAACTGCCACCACTGGCGTAGATTGGATCACAATCAACATAGGGTAGAGCGTGCGGTTTAATAATTCTGAACGAATCATCGCAATAGAAAGCGGTAAACTGATCAGAATTGAGAGGCCAAAACCCATTAAAGCGACGCGTAATGTGGCCCACAAGTGGGTCATCCAACGAGAGAATTCAACGTTAAAAAAGGCATGAACAATCGACGAAGGTGATGGCAGAATGTATTGGGGAACGTGGCCTAATGTACATCCGAGCTCCCAAACAATAATCAAGCTAATGAAAAATATGGCGGGTGCAAAGCGGTAACCTTGCTTACCAAACCATTGTAGACAAGCGTTTTTAGGCGTGGACGTTTGGCTCATAAATATGCCCTCGAATGATGTTCGTTAGTTCGGAAAAGCGTGCAGAGTTAATGGTTTCAGGTGAACGGGGCCTTGGTAGGCCAACGTCAATTAAATCTAGAACACTGCCAGGTCGTTTACTCATAACCAAAATACGGTCCGCTAGTAACACAGCTTCACTGATCGAGTGGGTAATGAATAAGACGGTTTTTGGATGGTCACGCCAGATATCCAATAGGTCGAAACCAATTTGCTCTCTTGTGAGTGCGTCGAGTGCGGAGAAGGGTTCGTCCATTAGCAGTATGTCTGGGTTTAATAACAACGCGCGAACGATGCCAACGCGCTGTTGCATACCACCAGATAACTCGTCTGGCATCTTTTCGGCAAAGGCGCTTAATCCTGTCATTGCTAACAGCTCGTCGGCGCGCTTTATATCTTCTGGACTGACTCGGCCATATTTATGTTTCAACGGAAAGAGCACGTTCTTTTTCACGGTGAGCCAAGGCAATAAATTTGGCTTTTGAAAAACGATTCCTACGTCATCACGAGGTTCAGTAACGGGGCGATTAAAGACGGAGACTTCGCCGTGGCTTGGGATAAGCAGCCCAGCTACCATGCGTAAGAGGGTCGATTTACCACAGCCTGAAGGTCCTACAACTGCCACAAATTCATGACGATGAATGTCTAAATTGATGTCTTGAACGGCCATTGGAGCATCTGGGTTTGGATCATAACGATGGCCAACGTCTTTCATGCTAACGTACGCATTTTGACTGCTTTTCTCTGTTGATTCGCTCATATATCAGCTTCTCTTTAGTGAGCTGCTTTTAGAGCAGCTCACTATCTGTAGTGGGATTATTTATTTTTTGGGATGAAGTGTCTGTTAACAATGGATTCAGGGTCGAGCGAGTCGGGGCTAAGGTTATTGGCTTCGGCTACGTATTTCCAAGTCGCGGCAATGCGTTTTGGTGTGAGTGCGCCAAATCCATCTTCCTGGGTTATTTTGTTATAAACGAGGTTATGAATACTGGCTATTTGTGCCGCCGCAATTTTCGCGTCAACTTCTGGTACCATTTTATGGAGATCTAGACCTGCTTTGTCTGGATGATCAAAAGTGAATTTAACCGATTGTGCGTAGGCTTTAATAAAGCGTTTTGCGACGTCTGGTCGTTTTTCTAGAAATTTATCCGATGCTAGCAAAGCAGAGCTATAAAGTGATAAGCCGCCTTCGGACCAAGGCAATACTTTGATTTTTTTGCCTGCTTGAGCCGCTTGTTGTTCAAATAAGGCGGTGTTAGTGACCCAAGCGATAATGGCTTGGGTATTTCCTATCATTAGCATTGGGCCTAGTGCGCCGGGATCGACCTTGGTTAATTTAATCGAGTCTATTGGCACGCCATTTTCTTTTAGCACCAAAGGTAAAAAGGCGTTCGAAGAAGTGAATGGTGAGGTGGCAATTTTTTTGCCTTTTAAATCTTTGATGCTGTTAATGCCACTGCTGTCTAGCACATAAAAAGCGTGAGGTGCTTCGGTAAAGTACGAAAGTACGGCACTAACAGGGACTTTGTCTTGGGCTCTCGCCGCCATTAGTGCACCAATGTCAGAACTGCCCACATCGGATTGCCCCGTTGCAATCTTGGTGACGGCATCCGTTGAGCCTCGTCCGCTGGCGATTTTTACATCGATCCCTACTGCTTTAAAAAAACCTTGCTGGATTCCCACATAGACTGGGGCTTTATCCCCTCCAGGCAGCCAATCAAGTTGAAAAGTTACCTTATCGGCAGCGAAAGCGCTTCCGCTAATTGCAACGGCGATGGCAATAAAAGATAAGCGAGTCAGTTTTTTCATGCAGTGTTCCTCTTGAAGCGGTAAGTAAAACTTTGTTTGCAACGTTTGTTTCAATCTGCAAAAAATGAGCCTGTTCTTTTGTTTGTATGTGTAAAAAAATCTAATGCTTTGAAAATCAGTGGATTTTTCCAAGAGTTAGTCTGATTTTTTGAGGCAATATGTTGTTACTTATCCTGATGCTGTTCCGCAATGGCGCAGAGCATAACGATGGTATGCTTACTCGTGGTGCGTTAAGTCTGAAGAGAATTTTCGATGAAACATTGGTGCAGTGACCATTTTTCTTTATCATGCGCTCTTTTGGTTTAAGGTGATCCCGGTGCAACAACAGAAGTCTGTCATGGTTATTGGTGCTGGTCCTGCGGGATTGATGGCTGCAGAACGTCTTTGTGCTGCGGGATTTAAGGTCGATGTTTATGATGCTAAGCCAAGCGCTTGCCGAAAATTTCTACTCGCTGGTGTAGGCGGTATGAACATTACCCACTCTGAACCTTATGTTGATTTTATTCAGCGTTATTACGACAAAGCTCAGTGGCTGGATACTTCGATCAGTGGCTTTGACGCTGATGCCCTGTGTCAGTGGATTCACGACCTTGGTATTGAGACTTTCATTGGCACTTCTGGCCGCGTATTTCCGAGCGATATGAAAGCCGCGCCATTACTCCGACATTGGCTTAAGCGCCTTCGTGAGGGAGGTGTGCAGTTTCATATGCGTCATAAAATGACAGCGCTGCAACCAAAGAGCGCAACCTTTGAACATGATGGCGACAATGTCACTGGGTTTGCCGATGCCATTGTTTTGGCGATGGGTGGAGCAAGCTGGCCAAAACTAGGTTCTGATGGGGCTTGGCATCGTATTTTGAGCGACAAAGGCGTGATAGTCGCTCCGTTAGAGAGTGCTAATTGCGGCTTTTACAGCGAATGGAGTGAGCACTTACAGAACAAGTTTGCAGGTAACCCACTTAAAGACATGGCGTTTACTTTTACCACACTAGAAGGCCAATCCGTGACTCGCAAAGGCGAGTGCATTGTCACTAAAGATGGGTTAGAGGGCAGCCTTGTGTACGCTTTTTCCAAATACCTACGAGACGCGATAAACGTGTCTGGTGAGGCGAATTTGTTGGTAGATTTGCTGCCTGCATTTAGCGAAGAGCAGTTGATAATGAAGCTTCAAAAAACCAAGCCTAAAGAGTCTTTCAGTAAATACTTAAAACGCACGGTTGGCATTAGTGGTATTAAGTCTGCCTTGCTTTATGAATCCCATACAAAAACGTCGTGGCAGACCCCTGAGGGGCTAGCTCGTTGCTTAAAAGCTATTCCGGTACGATTGTATAAAGCCAAACCTATTAGCGAAGCCATTTCTAGTGCTGGTGGTGTTTGTGAAGACAGCGTTGATGACTATTTAATGTTAAAAAATATGCCCAGTGTTTTCTGTGCGGGTGAAATGCTCGATTGGGAAGCGCCAACAGGAGGCTATTTGTTAACCGCGTGTTTTGCGACTGGTTACCGCGCTGCTGAGGGTGTGAGCCGTTATTTAATGCCTTAAACACTTAATCTGTCGTTGGCCACATGTGAGTTATATAGCGTACCTATAAAAATGCCCAATTGAAGTGACATTCATTGGGCATTTTTGTCAGTACGGTTTTAATTTAGAGGTTCGGTTTTACTTTATAGAGAAGCCGGTTTACCGAAACTATATTGCACACCAACAGAGGTAATATTGTCGAATTTAGTATTGGTTAAGTCTTTTGTTAAACGAAAATCTGCACGCAGTGAAACATCTTGATTGATTGCGTATTTCACCCCGCCACCCGCATTCACAAACGTATTATTACCATTCGCTGATGAGTTTTTGGTGTAGTAAGTATTACCAATACCTGCTGCGACATAAGGCGAAAATTTCGCATTGGTAAATTCTGGTAGGTTATAAATACCATCGACTCGGTATTGGTCTAGATCAACACTACTGCCTCGGTGTTTCAAATCTGAATGTAAGTAGGTTAATTCTGCAGCCCATGGCGTTTTGGTTTGGTAACCCACGCTGACTGCATAAGTGGCATCATTAGAAAGATTACGGTCTGAATCAGTGTGAATGTAACCAAGGCTTGGTGTGACAGTGAAGCCTTCTTTTGGTTGTTGAGCATAAGCCATAGTGGAAAGAGAAGTAGCTAATATCACGCCGCTAAAAAGAGTGCGTTTCTTCAATGAAATAGACATGTTATATCTCCTAATGAATGAATCATTTCGTTTCTCTAAGATCAACAATACGCGTTTTTTAGATACTTAAAAGCCCTTGAAAAATAAGCTAAAACTCAGGTTTTTATGACTATTTCGTAATCGTGACATGACACTGACTTATTAGACTAAAAATTAGGATCAATGTGTTTTTAATAGAGGTTTTCGAATGGAAATATAGGAGGAAAAAAGGGGGTTTTTACAGACCATTTTCACTTCTTGAATATCATGTCATTACGCTGAGAGTGGGTTAAGCCAGTCGATGGTGCTCTCTGATTTGGTACTGCTAGTACCCAGATAAAAAAATACGCCAGATGATGATCATCTGGCGTATTCTTATAAACTACTGTGTCTAATAATACGTCGTTCTAAAGTATTATTGAGATTATGCTTCGTTTTTTGAAACGACAGCAACAACACGGCGGTTTGCTTTTCTGTGCTCTGCAGTATCGTTAGCCATTAGTGGTTTTTCTTCACCATAACCAATTGAAGAAACACGATCTTTAGATATGTTAAACGTCGTTACCAGTACGTTTGAAATTGCTTTGGCACGTTTTTCAGATAGTTTTTTGTTGTAGCTAGCGGCACCTTTGTTATCGGTATAGCCTTCGATCATAACGGTTGCTTTAGGTTCTGCTTCTAAGTAAGCCGCCAATTTAGCAATTTCAGGGTAGAACTTCTGTTGAACTTCTGCTGAGTTTGTTGCAAATGGAACAACTAGGTTCACCGCATGGACTGGAGCTACAACAGCAGGCGCAGGTTTAGGCGCTGGCGTTGGTTCCACAGGTTGTGCTTGCTCGACCATTGGTGCTTTATCTTCTACAGGTTGTTGCTCTGTAACTGCTGCAACTGGCTCAGCGGTTTCTTGTGGTTGAGCGTAGGCATCAGAATCTGAGTTATCGCTTGCTGCTGACTTATGAGAAGTACCAAAAGTGTACTGCACGCCAACGGTTGTGATGTTGTCTAGGTGATTATCTTCTACGTCTTTTACTAGACGAAAATCAGCACGAAGAGCCAATGCATCATTGATTGCGTATTTCACACCACCACCAGCATTCACAAATGCGTTATTGCTGTCAGATGCTTTACTGAAGTCTGCAGTACCAACACCCGCTGCTAGATAAGGAGTAAGGTTTGTGTTTTTGAATTCAGGTAGGCTGTATAAGCCATCTAGACGATATTCATTAACACCTACTTTCTGACCGCTTTTTTTGCTGTCTGCATTAAGGTAATTAAATTCAACGGCCCATGGGCTGTTGAACTGATAACCTAGGCCTAAAGAATAAGCGGTATCGTTATCCGTTTTACGATCGTTATCAAAATTGTAGTAACCAATACTTGGCGAAATGGTGAAGCCTTCAGTAGGGGCTGCAAGTGCCAAAGTAGAGATTGATGAAGCGGCGATGATGCCACCAAAAATTGTACGTTTAGTCAATGTTAAAGACATTTCCTTTCTCCTTAGATAAACATTTTCCAATGTTCGTTTTGCATGTTTGTTGTTTCGTTCTGTGTCATACAATAAACCTGTTTTGACCATAGTAAAAGTCACTCAGGTTGGTGCGAAAATAAGCACATTGCCTTCTATTTCGTATTCATGACAATGGTTTGACAGATCAAGCCATTTTACCACAGATCCCCCTGTAAATAGGGGATAGAAATGTATTAAAGTGTCTAGAAATGTAGGAAATCATTACAGGATTTTTTCACTCGATTTTTCATAAAAATCAATTGTGATGAGATGTTGTAGATTGTCTGACATAGACTGAAAAATTAGCGTTTATTTGCTTGGTAATTAAAAGATATTAGCAGGATTAATGATGGTTTTTTATTGTCAGAAAAGCCACTTTTACACAAACTTTAAACCGTGGTTGGCGGAAGCTAAAATAAAAATCAGGTAGCGTAGTGGATTCTGTTTTCAAGGAGAGGCGCAGCATGGAACATTTTTCGCAATTGCTTATAGATCTAAAGCAGATATCACTCCAAGATATTTCACAAATCCCTGATCAAAAACAACATATTTTGGTTGAGCACATTGAAAAGCTTCAAGATGAATTACGCGCGCTAATAGAAGAAGGCGACCTGTAGTCAAACCTTCTTCTCTTTCACCAAGAGCCTCGGGAATTAGCCTAAAAAGAATAGAGCATGGATACCGTTGTTTCTGTATCGGTATTCTCTGTGTCTGCAGGCACCTCTGAAGAGTACTTGATCCGGTATGAAACTTTCATAGCAAGATTGTCGACGATATTAGCTTGTAGCGATGAGACAGATTCAGTGATTGAACTGCCGTGCTCTGTGCCTATCTCAGTGTTTAGCTCTTGTCTAAATAGAGAGGTTTTAGAGAGATTTTTCTCATAAGTCGCGCTAAAACGTGTGATGGGCGTGCGTTCTGAATCATCCGTTGTATTATTTTCATCAATTATGTTATTTCGATAACCTAGACCTACAGATGCCTCTAAATAGGAACCGTCATCTTCTTGCCAAAAGCGATTACCATAACCGGTAGAGGTTGAACTTTGATATTCATAACCTGAGAATAAGTTCTTGTCATAAGCACCACGAACATACCAAAATTGGTGGTCGTTAAATATATAATCACCTTGGACTGTTCCGCGATATTGCTCTTCTGTTTTAGTGTCATCAGAGTCGGCATAAATCGAAGAGAAGGTATAAGTATTACGCCACTTTTTTAATTGCTGAACGATATTAAGCTTACTGTTGATATTGGTTGTTTGGCTGTTCCCCGTTGTCAAAATCATCCCTAATTCTGCAGATCCCTGCCAAGGTTTTTGCGTCTTATTCTGTGGATTTGTATCGGCATAGGCCATCTGTGTTGCCAGAATGGCGAGAAGAGGGAGGTGGTATTTGGCTTTCATTGTTGTCTCCATGTTAATAAACAGTCAAAAGTAAATAACTGCTTTCTTTATTCACTACTGTCACACAGGACAAGGAAAGGTCTTTTCCTTGCGTGTCTGTTGTGTGGCGGCTCCCTGTGAGCAGCAAGTTATTCGAGAAAATAACATGCCTAGAAATAATATTTATTTGATTACAAAAGGTTACACCTTTGCTTCATGATGTTTAGACGCTGTAATCGCTCGTTACATAATCTATATTGATGGGATTGTCTTGTTAGAAAGAATACAGCAAGGTAACGGCGGTCTCAGTGTCTGTCTTTTCAGTATCGGTCGGTACTTTTGATGAATACTGGATTCGATACGAAAGTTTCATTGCAAAGTTATTCGCAATATTGGCTTGTAAGGAGCTAATAGATTCGGTCACTGTTTCTAAATTCTCGATATTTATCTGCGTAGTTAGAGATTGTCGAAAAGCCGATGTGGGTGACAGTTTCTTGGTTAATTTCACCGCTAGGCGAGTGATAACACCACGATCAAGGCTGCCTTCCTCAGTGCCTGTTTCAATTTGGTTTCTTCGATAACCAATACCCGCTGAGGCCTCTAGGAAAGAGCCATCTTCCTCCTGCCAAACTCGGTTACCATAACCAGTTGAAACACTACTTTTGTATTTATAACCAGAAAAAAGGTCTCTCTCTGCTTGGCCGCGGAGGTACCAAAATTCTTTATCGTTAAACTTATAGTCACTTTGTAGTGACCCTCGATAAATTTCTGCTGTCGTTACATCGTCAGAGTCTGAATAGATAGACTCAAAGGAATAATGATTACGCCAATTTTCTAAATTTTGATCGATGTGTATTGCGCCGTTGATATTGTTAGTATCACTGGTACCTGAGGTTCTTTGTATTCCTAATTCGAAAGAGCCTGACACTCCTTTTTTGTCGATAGATACTATTGTTTTTTTGTCAGCAGTAGCAGCAAAAGCCATTTGTGCAGCGAACATAACCAATATAGGTAAGCTGTACTTTAAAATCATGAAAACCCTTTCTATTGAAAAAGCGGCTAATAAAGCCGCTGTCATTAAGGCAAGATAATGTGTTCTACATTTTGTTAATTATCAAAACATCGCCTGTGCGTTGAAATTTAACATAAAAATTTGAGTGGACTTAGAGCCGTTTTGAGAAACTTACTTTTTCTTAGATTATTTCCATATTCGTGTGTTTATACAGATAAGAAATTGACATGCTGATGCCATGACTCAGTCGTTATGTTTTTAATGTATTTATTTCTTGTCGGTGTTTGAATCCAAAGTCGGGTAAAATGAGGTCTTTATCCGGTCTCGCTTTGTAGGAAAAGTATTATGAGTCAGAGTAACCAAGAGGCACCGAATTTACGTTATCTCAATGCCTACAGTGCACAGCTTCAACAGCAGGCGCAAGGTTTGCTTGAGGCAGGAAAAACGGCTGATTTTTTATTAAAACGATACCCGGACGCTCACAATATTAACGGTACTCGTCCGCTGTATGATTATGCAATGGCATTGAAAAATCAATTTATGCGCAGTTCCGCTCCTATTAGTAAAGTTGTTTACGACGATAAAATTCATGTAATCAATAATGCATTAGGGCTGCATACCTTCGTGTCGCGAGTGCAGGGAAATAAACTCAAAGCTAAAAATGAGATTCGAATATCTTCTTTGTTTCGTCGTATTCCTGAACCACTATTAAAGATGATCGTTGTACATGAGCTGGCGCATTTACGAGAGAAAGAACATGACAAGGCTTTCTATAAATTATGTTGTTACATGGAGCCAGATTACCATCAGCTAGAGTTCGACCTGCGACTTTATCTTTGCCATCGAGATTGGTTTGGGGATCTTTGGTAAATTATCAAAAAGAGCGGAAGTTGCTATATTGGCTTTAATCTCTGAGAAAGGAGCTTCGCCGCTCCTTTCTCATGGGTGACTAAACTTTGACGCCGACTAATCGGAAATCAGGCTTCACGGCAGTGATTTTTTTCACTAAATAGGTTAACAAAACACCGTACATTGGAATAAATAATCCAATGCTAATAAACAGCTTGAAGCTGTAATCTGCTAGTGCAATCTCTTTCCAATGCTGCGCCATAAATAGATCTGGGCTTTGATAGAAAGCAATACTAAAGAAAACTAACGTGTCTAAACCATTTCCTAGCAGTGTTGACGCTGCGGGTGCGATCCACCATTGCTTCATTTGACGAAGACGGTTAAAAACTTGCACATCTAAGATCTGACCAAATAAGTAGGCGACTAAACTTGCGATGGCAATACGCATGACAAACCAGTTTATCGAGGTTAGATCTTCGTAGCCTTGAAATTGGCCCTGAGCAAAGATAACGGATAGCGCATAAGACACAATCAGTGATGGCATCATGACTAGAAAAATAATGCGACGGGCTAGCCGTGCACCTAAAATTCGAACCGTGAGATCTGTCGCTAGAAAAATAAAGGGAAAAGTGAATGCCCCCCATGTGGTGTGAAAACCCAATACCGTAAAAGGGATTTGTACTAGGTAATTGCTTGAAGCGATAACCAACAGATGGAATGCTGCAAGATAGATTAGCGCCTTACGTCGCTGCTCAGGAGTAAAATTATTCATTGTGGTGCCTTTTTTTTGATTTTGACTTGAATGCTGTTTGGGGTGAGGGAACCCAAATTAAAATATCAACACGACCAGCCTGACCCATTTGGCCAAACACGGCGCGTGATTATACATTAACCGACTGTTTAAGAAAGGGCGTCTTGTATGCTTCTTGTACAAAAACAGTGAGGCGTCAGTTTTAGTGACATAGATGAAAAAATTATTAACGATTTAAAGCGTTGTTGTTTTTCACGGAAACTATTGAGCTATTGAAATGTCTAGTAACTGAAAGTTGCTGATATTCAGGAAAACAATTCTCAAAAATTATAAGATAATCATTTACATAGAGCACAAAAAAAGACCTACAGTCATTTTTCTCTTAATAAAACGTAAGAGATTTGAAATCTTCTTGTTCGTAAAAAAACGGACACAATTCTGTCATTAACCCCCTCTAGTCTGAATCACATTCAGTATTCCTACTGACTATGTGCTTTTCAATCTGAGTCTACAGGGAAGTTTCCATGCGCTTATCAAAACCATCTTTATTAGGGACGTGCACAGCACTTGCTTTGCCTTTATGTATTTCTACTGCTGTTCATGCAGCCAATGCATCAGAGTACACGGCTACGCCGATTAAGCATGTGGTAGTGATTTTTCAAGAAAATGTGTCATTCGATCATTATTTTGGCACCTATCCAAACGCAACAAATCCAAAAGGTGAGCCCGCTTTTCATGCTAAAGCGAATACACCTGCGATGAACGGATTGACGGAACAACTTCTTAAACATAACCCCAATGAACTCAATCCATTTCGTATGGTGCGAAACCAAGAGCCTTTTGATCAAGACCATGGATACGACGCTGAGCAAGATGCTTATAACGGCGGTTTGATGAATCAGTTTTTTGCCAAAGCAGGCAATAAACATTCTGCTGAAGGTCAGCGTCAGGTAATGGGTTATTACGATGGTAATACCGTGACAGCGCTTTGGAATTACGCACAAAACTTTGCTATGAGTGATAACTCTTACGGCACTATTTTTGGTCCATCTACTCCAGGTGCATTAAATCTAGTAGTGGGTCGCACAGGCCCTGTGATGCAAGAGCATACACCAGGAGTCGAAGGCGGTAATTTGGTGGGCGATAATAATCCTCGATTAGATGATTGCTCCTACTCAGATGCAAGCATGGCAAAAAAATATGAGCATGATTTGAATGCGACAGACCCGAAAAAACGGATTGTGCTCAGTGGCCATAATGTTGGCGATTTATTGAATAAAAAACACGTTACTTGGGGCTGGTTTGAGGGTGGTTTTGATCCAACCAGCTATAAAAATGGCTTTGCGACATGTGGCATGAAAAGCACTAACCAATTTGGTGGTGTGAAAGGTGATTACATCCCTCATCACGAACCATTTCAATATTTCCAATCTACTTCTAACCCACATCATTACCCGCCATCTAGCATTGCGAAAGTAGGTGACGATGATCAAGCCAACCATCAATACAGCTTAAAAACTTTCTGGAGAGCGGCTGATTCTGGCCATCTTCCAGCGGTGACTTTCTTGAAAGCGAAAGGCATTGAAGATGGACATGCAGGATATTCCAACCCTCTTGATGAGCAACGTTTCTTAGTTAATACCATTAATCGATTGGAAAAACTGCCGACCTGGAAAGATACCATGATTGTCATTGCTTATGATGATTCTGATGGTTACTACGATCACGTTATGCCACCTAAAAACCATTTTGCTGAGCAAACTGGACGTCACGGATACGGCCCTCGCTTGCCTTTGTTGGTGGTGTCTCCTTACGCAAAAACAAACTTTATTGATCACTCAGTGACAGATCAAAGCTCGGTAATGCGTTTCATTGAGGACAATTGGAAACTAGGCCGCGCCGGAAATTCGATGGATGCTCATGCCGGTGCTTTGAATGGCATGCTGAACTTTAGTAAAGATAATAAAGCTCATGTGCTTATCCTAGATCCAGAAACTGGTGTCGTAGCGTCATAACATTATAAAGCATGGGTGATTTTTAACTGCAGGGGTTGTCATGCTATTTGAAGCGAGTCTGTGACTCGCTTCATTTTTTCGATAGTAGCTCCTATTTATAAGCGCATATACAGCATTACTTGTCCTTTACTTAAAAAAATTTGGACGATTTTATGAGGGTCATGATGTTTTCATCTCAACCGGCACGAGTAGAAAAATGGCTAGATGGAGGCTTGGTACGACTCGGTCGTAGTCGTCTTTATTGGCAAGTATTTATGCTTATGTGCTTGTGTATATTGCTAGTGCTGCCTTTGTTCTATTCGGTGCCCAAGTATCAATGGCAAACACCTTGGAATAATAGCCAACTGTTCAGCGAATGGATGCTGTGGGCCATATGGTATCCGGGTACTTTATTGTCTGTGTTATTTGTCGGGCGTTTATGGTGTGGAATATTGTGTCCATTGGGTGCTATGAGTGAATGGTTCAGTCATCTCGGAGCACATATTCCTGTGCCTCGTTTTGTTAAGCATCCGATGACCGCCGCAATGAGTTTTATCTTGATTACTGTATGGGCACAAACGCTCGATGTTCGCGACGACTTACACACTGCTTTAGTGTTGTTTTCGGTGATGTTTGCGCTGGCCATTGGTTGTGGCTTGCTGTTTGGTAGTGAGCATAAGCAAGGTCGTCGGGTGTGGTGTCGTCATCTATGTCCTATTGGTTCCATTCTCGGTGTTTTCTCTCGATTGGGTGTGACGAATTTGGTCTCTAAACAACGCCGTATGGTGGAGAAGGATGAGTATCATCAACGCATTGAAGCTGTAGCAGAAGGTTATCGTGACAATGGTTTATGCCCCACTAGTATTGACCTTGGCAGTAAGAAAACATCGCGTCATTGTATTAAGTGTGCGCGTTGCGTAAATCCTGATTCACGGGGGGGATTGAAGGTACAGCTGCGCTTGCTGGGCAGCGAGATAATTAATATTGAGCGTCATGCTCCCTGTTTTTCTGAATTATGGTTCATCTGGCTTGCACCGGGACTGGCCGTGGCTGGCTTTGTGTGGAGCAGTACTCCGTTATACGTCTCGTTTCGCCAAGCGTTGGGACATTTTGCTATGTCTCGTCAATGGTATGGCTTATTTCAATCAGGTCCTGCTTGGTTAATGAATCAAAATTCTGCGTTAAATCAACATTATCTATGGCTCGATTTTATTTCGATTAGCGGTTTTATGATTGGGTGTGCGTTGCTCTTGGCACTTCCTCTGTTGATATGCTCATGGCTGGCGAGTGGATTATTTAGGAAGCGTTCAGATTCTCTATTGATGCGCATGTCGATTTTTGGTTATCAGTTCGCACCTATGGCGATGTTGTGCATTGTATTAGGTCTTGGCAGCACCTTGTTTGCGTCCTTGAAAACCTTACTGGGCAGCGGTGTTATTGTCTTAGAAGTAGGTTTATTGGCTATAGCTTTGCTGTTTAATTTAGTGAGTGGATGGCGTTGGCTGCAGAAACAAAGTTTGCCTTTAGGCGCACAAATTGTCACCAGTTTGTTGTTTTTCATTGGCTGTATTCTACTCAGTGTCGCCACTTTATGGAGTATTTTTCCATCTTTACTGTTTCATTAAAGGAACGGATTATGCGTTCTATTGTATTTTTCTTAGCCCTGAGTTTTATAACGATGAGCCATCAGGTTCAGGCGCAAGAGCGTGAAGGGAATACGCTGTTGGGGTCAATCGATAAAGATGGTATGAATCTTTCCAGTGGTATACGCCTGGAAGGTGAAAATTTGGTGTTGTGGAGCCGTCCCAAAGCCAATGCCTATAATCCTAATGGTTATGTGACGAATGATTTCATTTCGTTTTGTAAGGTGTCTTATACGTTACAAAAACTAGATGGTATCTGGCAGAAAACTATAATTTCACCAATGCGTTTAACTCAAACGGGACCTGAATATGGCCAAGTGATGATGCTAGATGGCGCAGGGCAATATCGGTGGCGTATTCAGTACCAACCTCCCATAGAAAATGGTTTTTTCCGACACATAGATAAAGCCACGGGCGTTGCTCCTTGGTGGAAGCCGTTTGTACTGACTTATACTTTTACCTTGGATGCGAAGGGTCAGATTCATAAAGGGGTTTCGTCATGATGCATTCAGCTATGTATCTTTTTTTGGTTTTGCTTAGCGCAAAGGTGTGGGCATTGGATGTGGTGTTTGGTCCTGATGTAGGTATCAATGGTATGAAAGTAGGGGCAAGTTATATTCAAGGTATCATGATGTCGCCAAAAATGGTGGGAGCACAAACTCACGCAGACATCCATTTGGAAACGGATGTACATGCTCTGCCGGGAAATCCTCAAGGTTTCCCCGCTACGTCTTGGATGCCTGGTTTAAAAATCCATTTTGCACTCTTGAAAGCAGGCAGCGATTGGCATTATGAAGCCGATTATCTTCCAATGGTCGCTCAAGGCGGGACTCATTACGGTCGGAACATAACACTAGATGGGCCAGGGCATTATTTACTGACAAATTATTATGAGCCACCATCAAAAAACGCTTTATTTTTGATAAAAAATGCAGGGCCGGGGGTCTTTCCATGGTGGAAGCCTTTTATTCGCCATTATCAATTTGACTTCTTTGGAACAGGAAAAAATGGTGGTTATTAAATCTCTTATTGCCCTTTCGATAGCGCTTTTGTGTGTAAATGCACCCTGTGCCTCGGTGCATTACGAGTTATCTAGACCGACCCTCACACCGATCAAGCACGTTGTCGTAGTGATGTTACAGAACGAAAGTTTTGACCGTTATTTTGGACGTTATCCAATAGCAGAAAACAAGCCTGGCGAGGCGGCTTTTCATGCGCTTAACAATACGCCCCAAGTGACCGGATATAGTAAGGCAGTGCTGACCCAAAATCCGAATTTAACCAATCCGTATCGTCTTGCACCCGCAGAGCCAACGTGCGATTTAGGCTATGGTCCATTGGCCCAAAAAGCCTCGTATAACCATGGGGAAAACAATATGTTTATCTGGTTGGACAGCAGCGGTCCAATCAATAGCATCAATGATGATGGTTGTTTTCCACAGTCTGTTATGGGGTATTACGACGGAAATACACTTCATGCGCTTTGGCATTATGCGCAGGAATATGTCATGGCAGATCATTTTTTTGCCACGGACTACTCTTCCACTGTGTCGGGATTATTGAACGAAATCGCAGGGACTACTCATGGTGTCTTGCCGCGAATGTCACCAGGTGTTAATTACCACGATTACCTTCTAGGTAACAACGAGCCGCTCTATGATGATGCAAGCTCAGATCATTATAAGGTGCATCTGACAGGTAATAATATTGGCGATTTATTGAATCAAAAACAGGTTACTTGGGGAGCTTTTATCGGCGGATTTATGCCTAGTTCTCGAACCAAAGAAGGCAAAGCAATTTTGGTCGACCGCTCATTGAGCCTACAAGGTTCAATAATAAAAGATTACTTTTCTTATAATGACCCTTTCCAATATTTTAAGACAACGGCTAATCCACATCATCTGGCACCAGAGTCCGAGGCGAATATCGGGTATCAGGATCAAGCCAACCATCAATATGATTTGAGTCAAATGTGGCTCGCTTTAAAGAACAATAACTTGCCGGCGGTGAGTTATGTGATCCCTAAAGCTTCGCAAAATGGCCATGTTGGAAGCTCCTCGCCTTTAGATGAACAAGCTTTTTTGACACAGCTGATTTCGCGGATAAAGCAAAGTACAGTGTGGCCAAGTACTGCGGTTATGTTGGTATGGAATAATTCTGATGGCTGGTACGATCATGTCACGCCGCCCAAAGCGACAAAGGATATGGCGGGAACAGGTTATGGTCCACGATTACCATTCCTGATTGTGTCGAAATGGGCCAAACATAATGTAGTAGACCATCAACAGCTTGATCAAAGCTCCGTATTGCGATTTATTGA
This sequence comes from Marinomonas flavescens, assembly GCF_004352835.1. GTDB lineage: Bacteria > Pseudomonadota > Gammaproteobacteria > Pseudomonadales > Marinomonadaceae > Marinomonas > Marinomonas flavescens. The sequence goes on from NZ_SJSB01000002.1 coordinate 141,560, forward strand.
AAATAACTGGAATCTTGGCTTTTTAGGAAAACAAACGCCTGACCGCTACGCGAACTCGTTGGACAACATGTTCGACTTCCACAGAGGCTAATCTTGCTATGTATTGTTGGTTTTCTTTGGTGCCTCATGCCACGAGCGAGGCGTCTTATTGTTTGATGCGCGGTATTCATTCAGGATACTGATGCTAAGATGTTTGTAGTAATGACTTAATACCAGATTGCTTTTAGGTGTTGTTACTATCAGGTCTCTGTTCAAAAATAATAATCAGGAGCAAGTGATGACAAGTAAAAAAATTCTAATGATTACAGGCGATTTTACCGAAGATTATGAAACCATGGTGCCATTTCAAACCTTGATGGCGGTTGGTCATGTTGTTCATGCCGTTTGCCCTGATAAAGTGAGTGGTGACACCGTCAAAACCGCGATTCATGATTTTGAAGGCGATCAAACTTACACGGAAAAACCGGGCCATAATTTTGCGCTGAACGCAGATTTCGACAAAATTAATGTTGAAGACTACGACGCATTGGTTATCCCTGGTGGTCGTGCTCCTGAATATTTACGACTTAATCCTGCAGTATTAGAGATGGTTCGCCATTTCTTTACCACCAACAAACCTGTCGCAACGGTTTGTCATGGTGCGCAAATACTTTCAGCGGCAGGTGTACTTAAAGGCAAGAAATGCTCCGCTTACCCTGCTTGTCGTCCTGAAGTTGAGCAAGCTGGTGGCGAATATGCGGACATTCCAGTGGATCAAGCTGTCACGAGTGGCAATTTGGTTTCTGCACCAGCATGGCCTGCTCATCCAGCTTGGTTAGCGCAATTTATCGCCTTGCTATAACCTCGTAAAGATAAGAAAGCAGTAGCAACGGCTTTCTTATCTTCTTTCTTATTGAGGGTGCAATTCTTGACTAGTTCATCGTCCTTTCTTGCGTTGTTGCCCTTTCTTACTTCTATCGCTACACTTTTTGCTTAATCAGCGAAGAGGTAGATCTATGTGTAAACTCTTTATTAATGCCGATGCTGACCTTTGGTCATCAACCACGCACTCCCTTCGAATGGACGGAATGGTAACAAGCGTGCGTCTAGAAAATGCCTATTGGCGATTATTAACTGAAATTGGTGCTAGAGATGGGCTAAGTGTGACCCAGTTAATAACACGGTTATATCAAGAGTCTATTAAGGCGGGGCATGACCTAACGAATTTCACATCCTTTTTACGGGTATGTGCGTTGAGGTATCAGGCGTTGCAATTGAATGGTGAGATACCTCCTCAATCAGAGATATCTATTGCTTCACTAGATTCGGATCGAATTTTACAGAATGAATCTAAATTAGCGTCTAGAGGGGTGCACTGACACCAATAAATATATTGGTATCAGTGTATTTTCTTAGTTCTCTTCGTCGTCTGCGTTCATTCTTGCTAGGCGATCTTCTTCTTCTGCTAATGCTTCTTGTATTTCTAGCAACACAGCGTCTACATCCGCCTCTTCGGTTGGCTCATCAAACAGGCCTGTTAATTCTGTGTCTGGTGTTAGTTTGCCCGACTCATAAATAGACCAAATTTCTTTCGCATATTTTGTTTCTAGAATCTCAGGAGCGAACATGCCGTAATAATCACGCATATTGTTCACATCACGCTCTAACATCCATTCCGCATGGTTATTAGCAACGGCGTCAACGGCTTGTGGTAAGTCGATAATCACTGGGCCATTGGAATCCACTAGAACGTTAAATTCTGATAAATCTCCATGCACCAAACCAGCACATAACATGCGTACGATATCCCTGATGATGACATCAAAGTCTTCGCGTGCTTGCTCAGCAGACATGGATACGTCATTTAAGCGTGGTGCAACATCGCCATCGTCATCAGTGATGAGTTCCATAAGCAAGACACCATCAAAGCAACCATACGGTTTTGGCACGCGTACTCCAGCATTTGCTAGTTTGTACAATGCATCGACTTCGGCGTTATGCCATAGATTTTCTTGTTCTTCTCGACCAAATTTGGAGCCTTTCTCCATGGCGCGAGCGCGGCGACTGTTTTTTACTTTACGGCCTTCACGGTATTGGACAGCTTGTTTAAAGCTGCGTTTGCTGGCTTCTTTATAGACTTTGGCACAGCGAATATCCGAACCACAGCGAACCACATATACGGTGGCTTCTTTACCGCTCATTAATTGTCGAAGTACTTCATCGACCAAACCGTCTTCAAGAAGCGGTTGAATTCTCTTAGGGATTTTCATGCTGCTCCTTATACAGGCATTAGATGATAGATGTCACTAACAGAAACAAAAAACAAAAATATATTCCTTATTTTGGCCAAGCTAGGCTTGGTTTACACTATGGAAAAAGTGATTTAATGCGAAGAAAATTGACCTTATTTAGCCATTACGCCATTCACTTTTGATATTCCGCTCTCATCGACGTCTCAATTTATCACTATATCGTAAATCATAGGGAAACGATTAAATTATCTCCGATAATTGATGTTTTGGCTAACATCTGCCCTTTTTCAAGAGGAATAAAAGGGAATGACGGCTGGATGCAGAATCCTCATTGATAAGTGAAAGAGAATCTATTGATCTTTTGTCTGTAAGTCTTTTAACTAGCTGGATTATTCTAGACATCTTATTCTGTTTTAAGGCCAATATCACGTGACTATCGCTTCCAAATTACCCGATGTGGGAACCACTATTTTTACTAAAATGTCAGCTTTGGCGGCCGAGAAGGGGGCTATTAATTTGTCTCAAGGGTTTCCTGACTTTAGGCCAGATGAAAGACTATTAACTAGAGCATCTGAAGCTCTGTTAAATGGCAATAATCAATATTCACCCATGGCGGGATTGCCTGCTTTACGGGACGCGATTGCTGAGTTGATTGCTCGACACTATGGGCGCGGCGTGAGTCCAGTGGGTGAAATAACGGTGACCAGTGGAGCTTCTGAAGCGATCTTTGATGCCATTACTGCGTTAGTTCATCAGGGTGATGAAGTCATTCTATTTGACCCTGCTTATGACTTGTATGAGTCCGCGATTATATTAGCAGGTGGGGTTTGCCGACGAGTAACACTCACAGCACCAGATTTTCGTCCTGATTGGCAAGTGTTTGCGTCTCTGCTGACAGACAAAACACGCTTAGTACTGATTAATACACCGCATAACCCAACAGGTAGCTGTTGGACTACCGGCGATTTAGAGCTTCTGTGGCAAGCGATTAAAAGCCGAGATATTTATGTATTGTCTGATGAAGTCTATGAATTTATTCATTTTGGTGAAAGCGCAGTAAGTGTTCACAAACACGCTAAGTTAAGTGAGCGTAGCTTAGTGGTGTCTTCGTTTGGTAAAAGTTTTCATTTAACTGGGTGGAAAGTAGGGTATGTGGTGGCACCAATAGAGTTAATGGTAGAGCTGCGTAAAGTTCATCAGTATGTGACTTTCTGTACGGCGACGCCTTTGCAACAAGCCTTGGCTGAACACTTAGAGCAGGCGCCAGAGAGCAGCGCCGAATTGGCTGCGTTCTATCAGAAAAAACGAGATGTTCTAAGAAATGCGTTGGCAGACAGTCGTTTTACTTTATTGCCTTGTGATGGCACGTATTTTCAGTTGTTAGATTACCGTGATATTAGCGATCTTGATGACGTGGAATTTTGTGAATGGTTAGTAGATGAAGTGGGTGTGGCGGCGATTCCGGTGAGTGTTTTTTATCAGCAAGCGCCTAAAGGTCAACGATTGATTCGTCTTTGTTTTGCTAAAGAGGAAGGCACTCTCATTGAAGCAGCTCAGCGTTTAAGCCGTCTCTAACCTTTAATCATTAATTAAAAAGGGATCATTCATGCTATTTCTGCGACACTCAACTCGACGACGTGCCTTCTTTATGATGTCGGCGTTAGTACTCTCAAACATCGTTGCGTGGGGATGGGCATTTTATACCTTTCATGACAATGTGTCTTTGATCGGGACAGCGTTATTAGCTTGGACTTATGGGCTGCGTCATGCAGTGGATGCAGATCATATAGCAGCCATTGATAATGTGACTCGTAAACTCATGCAACAAAAGCAAAAGCCACTTGCAGTGGGCGCATTTTTCTCATTAGGCCACTCAACGATTGTTGTTCTCGCCTCGCTAGCCATTGCACTAGCTGTTAGTCATCTGTCGACGCAGAGCGGATGGTGGCAGAATGTTGGTGGCATCATTAGCACTAGCATATCCGCTTTGTTTTTATTGGCGCTAGGCTTAGTGAATTTGTATATTTTGAATGAGGTTTGGCAACGCTTTAATGCGCTAAAACGAGGAGAGCCTCAACATGAACGCACAGATCATGTGATATCGGGTGGTCTGATGAGTCGCCTATATGGTCGATTATTTGTTTTAATCAATCACAGTTGGCAAATGTATTTTGTCGGCTTTTTATTTGGTTTAGGGTTCGACACCGCGACAGAAGTTGGTCTGTTGGGTATTTCTGCTGCAGGGTCTTCAAATGGTATGTCAGCTTGGTCGATTATGGTTTTCCCTGCTTTGTTTGCCGTTGCGATGGCACTTGTGGATTCATTAGATAATTTGTTGATGGTGAAAGCCTATGGTTGGGCGTTTGAGAAACCAATGCGTAAGCTGTATTACAATATAACTATCACGGCGACATCCGTAATTGTTGCCTTTTTTATCGGCGGCTTCGAGGCATTGGGTTTGATCGGCGGACAGCTACATCTGACCGGCGAATTTTGGCACGGTGTTGCCGAGATTAGTGATAACCTTGGTAATGCAGGCTTTATAGTGATTGGTATTATGTCGGTGTGCTGGTTGTTTTCTTTAGTAAATTATCGCCTGCGAGGTTATGACAAAATGGAGCTTGCCTCTCAGCCGAAACCATAAAGAAAACCGTCAATCAAGAGATAGAAGAGAGGAATCAGCGATGCCTCTCTTGGTGTATTAGCGACGACGTTGTGGCTTTTTGTTTTTCTTACGGTCAACGCCAAGAGCGTGCGCACGAAGTGCTTTCTTAGAGGGCTCGCGTTTCTTCTTTGTTTCAGATGGCGCATTTAAGTCCGGTTCGAAGCCTGGGAACCATCTAGGGTTAAAGTTTTCTTCAACCAGCTTTCCTATATCGGCTAAGAGGTAGTTTTCTTTTTCGGATACTAAAGAGACCGCTAGACCTGTTGAGCCAGCTCGACCAGTTCGACCAATGCGGTGGATGTAATCTTCTGCATTGTAAGGCAGCTCATGGTTAACAACATATTGTAAGTTCTGGATATCCAAGCCTCTGGCAGCAATGTCTGTAGCGATCAATGCTCTTACTTTACCTGCTTTAAAATCTGCGAGAACACGATCGCGTGCGCCTTGTGACTTATCACCATGAATGGCTTGAGTGGCAATGCCATCCTTCTGCATTTCTTTAGCGAGTTCATCCGCACCTTGCTTAGTACGAGTGAAGACTAGTACTTGTTTCCAGTTCTTCGAGCCGATCAAGAATGACAACAGCGCACTTTTTTGATTGTTATCTACTTGGTAGACCACTTGCTCGACTTTACTCGCCGTTGCGTTGCGTTGATCTACTTCGATTAATTTGGGGTTTTTCAATAAGGTTTTACTGAGCGCAAGAATCTCATTACTAAAGGTGGCAGAGAAAAACAAAGTTTGGCGACCGCTAGGTACCTTCGTTAGGATTCGCTGGATATCGACAATGAAGCCCATGTCGAGCATTCGATCGGCCTCATCTAACACCAATGTTTTCAATTCATGCAGTTTTATTAGGTTTTTGGTCAGTAATTCTAGTAAACGGCCAGGCGTTGCAATCAAAACATCACAGCCTTTATTTAAGGCGCTAATTTGAGTGTTGATGCTGGCACCGCCATAAACAACAACAGATTGTACCGATGAATCTTTACTGTACATGGTAAAGCTGTTGTATACCTGCTGTGCCAATTCTCGTGTTGGTGTGAGCACCAAGACACTAATTTTTTTATACTTTTGGTTATTCAGACCCGCTTCGCTGGTTTGGTCTATATCATTTTGTGCTAATAAACGATGCAACAAAGGCAGAGCAAACGCCGCTGTTTTACCGGTCCCTGTTTGTGCGCCAGCCATGACATCTCTTTGCGCCAGTATTGCGGGAATGGCCGCGTTCTGAATAGGTGTGGGATTACTGTAACCACGTTCGGTAACCGTGTTAATCAGTGTTTTATGAAGGCCTAATGACGCAAAACTCATGAACTTGCTCGCTTAATGGTATACGGGATACGAAAGTCGCTAGTGTAGCATTTTGGATAAAAAGGCGACTTTGTTTTATGTGAATTGTGAGTTTTTTTTAACTCGTGAGACCAACAATAGAAAATAACGCTTATGTGCCGCCACAATTGTAAGGATTATGTTCATTTTATTGGATGGAAGAAGCAATCTTTACGAGACGATATTATCTGGGGAAACAATTAGACTATATGTATCTATCGATTTACAAACTATCCAACCTCGGAATATAACGTGTTTTCAGCGTAGAAAAAATAAAGACAAATATACCGCGGCTGATAGATCCCCTTCTAATGTTCTGATCTAGCATTAATAAAACAGTGTATCTGAAAGCATTGTTGCCTCGTGTTTTGTCTTCTCTAATTCCCTCTGCCTACTCGGCTGTACCTTGTAAGGAAGTCATTATGTTCTCTTTGACCTCGACCCAGCGCAATGTGGCTTTTGCTAGTTTTGCGAGCTGGACGTTGGACGCGTTTGATTTTTTTATTCTCGTTTTTGTACTTAGTGATCTAGCCGCTAATTTTAAGACGACGATTGCCACCGTTTCCATGGCGATTATGCTAACGCTTGCCGTCAGGCCGATAGGTGCCCTGATCTTTGGGCGATTAGCTGAAAAGTATGGGCGTCGTCCGATTCTTATGACAAACATAGTGTTATTTTCTATTTTTGAGATTCTTACTGCGTGGTCGCCATCGTTAACGGCTTTTATGGCGTTTCGTGTTTTATATGGTATTGCCATGGGAGGAATTTGGGGGGTTGCATCTGCCTTGGTCATGGAAAGTATTCCTGATCGCTCTCGCGGCTTTATGTCAGGTGTTTTCCAAGCGGGCTATCCTGCCGGTTATTTACTTGCTTCGATTGTCTTTGGTTTATGTTATGCGTGGGCCGGTTGGCGCGGTATGTTTTTGATCGGTGCTTTGCCCATTTTGCTTTTACCTTTTATTTATTTCAAAGTGCCTGAATCCCCAGTGTGGTTGGCAGCACAAGCTCGTAAAGAGAAAATGGCGATATGGCCAACTATTCGAGAAAACTGGAAAGTGTGCGTGTTTATGGTGTTGTTGATGACCTGTTTTAACTTTTTCAGCCATGGCACACAAGATTTATACCCCACTTTCTTGAAAGTTCAGCATCACTTTGACACTCATACTGTGAGTATTATTGCCATCTGTTACAACATCGCAGCCATGCTAGGCGGTGTGGTTTTCGGTACCTTGTCAGAAAAAATAGGTCGTAAGAAAGCGATCATGATGGCTGCTTTCTTAGCGTTGCCTATCATCCCATTATGGGCGTTTGCCAGTGGCTCGATTGCGATCGGTATCGGTGCTTTTCTCATGCAATTCATGGTGCAAGGAGCGTGGGGTGTCGTGCCTACGTATTTAAATGAATTAGTTCCTGCTAATGCACGCGCTATTTTGCCAAGCTTTGTTTATCAAACAGGTAACTTATTGGCCTCAGTGAATGCGGAAGTACAGACTAATATAGCGTCTGCTCATGGTGGTAATTACGGTTTGGCAATGGCAATAGTCGCCGGGACTGTCGCAGTTTTGATCTGTGTATTAGTGTACTTTGGTAGAGAAACTAGGGGCATGAAAATGTCTGTTGAGCCCGAGGCGGTAAGTTAACGCCGTCACCTATTTCCTTTAGGCTTACGGCGCCATTTATACCGGCCATTGGTCGGTATTTTTTAATACGTTTTTTAAGCGCTGTTTTGCTTGTTCAAACTCACGGGGTAAATGCCCTCGATGAGAAACCAGATAAATAGGATAACTAAATTCAGGGGCGTCGGGCATTCGCTTTAGGCGCCCCTGTTGCAGGTATGGTTCGACCACTCGTGTACGAAAATAGCCGTTGCCGCCTTGTTTTAACATGACTTTTAGAGCCATGGGCCCGAGAGAAAATTGCATGGCGTTTTGGCGGTTAAATGGCAAACAGCGATCAAATTGCTGGGCAAATTCTTCCCCCCAGTCGATGAATATATTTGGCTTGGGCGTGTGTGAACAAGCCACATGAATGAGCTTCTCTTCCGCAACTTGTTCGATGTTTAAATCTGGATAATAGCGAGCACTGTGCACTAGTGCTGCATCCAATTGGAAGTTTCGAATAGCACGATAAAGCGTATCAGTAGTGTCGATTTGACTGTGCAGATGTAAATGCTCTAAATCGGCCAACTGAACCAGCCAATCCACCATAATAGGATTCCACAAGCTGTTGTCAGCCCCTAGTGATAATGTCGTTTTATTATCGGCTTGAGGAACTCGGTAAATTTCTTGTGCTGCACGCCATGAGGCAATAATCTCCTTGGCGTATTTCACGAAACGCTCGCCTTCTGGAGTTAACCGAGCGCCACTTCGATTACGGATAAATAGTTGGCAATTCATGCTCGATTCGAGCGAGTGAATCCTTGCGGTAACCGTCGTTTGCGTGATGTTCAGTCGCTTGGCTGCGTTAGCAAAAGTGCCTGACTGCATGATTTCTAAGAAGGTTTTGGCTAGCTCTATGTCCATACTGACTTGTTTACTTCAATTTTTTTGAATTTATGATTACTTAATATTGATTATACTGATTCTAAAAGCTTCCGTATCCTATGCGCTCGTTATTTTGGTGTATTGACTACCCAATCCTCTCTTTTGTTATTTCTGTGTGAGTTTTTTCCTATGGTGATGTCGTTTTTTAAGACCCTTTGTCAGTTTATAGGGGTGGAAACCAACCGCACCTCACATTTGGAGCGTATTGTCTCTGGTGTCACAACTTGCTTAGCGATTGCTGTGGTTGCTTTGGTAACAAAGTGGAGTTTATCCACAGAAGTACATATTTTATTTTTTGCTTCGACAGCCGCTTCTGCTTTCTTGGTGTTTACGTTACCCCATGGTGCCTTATCGCAACCTTGGCCGGTATTGGCTGGGCAGGCTCTGTCTATTGCTGTTGGCGTGGGTTTTGCGAGTGTGTTGGATTCCAGCATGACGACAGCGGCTCTTGCCGTTGGAGCCACTGTGATATTGATGCATTATTTGGGTTGTCTACACCCACCCGGCGGCGCCACGGCGTTTTATTTTGTGGTTAACCTAAAGCAGATTAATGTCTCTGAGTCGGTCATTGTGTTCCTCGTCAATATTTTGATTATCTTGGCTTTAGCCATGGTCATTAATAATCTCTTTCATTGGCGTCGTTACCCACTTTTTTGGTTAAACAGAAAGTCAGCAGCGAATCCTGCTCAACAAGAGGTATCTGCGGTTGAGCATTTTAATGCGGAAGATTTACACCAGGTGTTGCAGCAACAGGATGTATTTGTTGACGTCAGCTTGGATGAACTACAACGTATTTATGATGCCGCGCACACCATTGCCCAGCAACGGCGAATTGAGAATATGTCGGCTAAGACTAAGACTAAGACCAAGCGCAAGTTTCTGAAAGCGGCCTAAACATTGGTTACTTAACCGCTCTTTTAACGATGGTTAAACAAGAGACTCCATATAAAATAATAATTAAGGCTGAGAAAAAGGTTGGGTCAATTCCCCAATAGAGACTAATAGGCCGGATCATAAACAAGCTAAAAGCGACCGGTAAAAGTAACAAAAACATCCGCCCAATGCTGATGGTTAGTGCATAACCTTCTTTACAGCTTTGGCACGTCTGTGGGGTACGTAGGCTTTTTCTAAGGGATGAGAATATTAGTTTTTCTTTACAGTGTGGACACTTCATTAAATAGACCTATATTCTTTTTAAGTGTGGAAAACTAATATCCTGCTCCCGTCTTTCGACGGGTTCAAGACTGTTTTTAAATGGATAACTCTTTTCTATTTTATTTAGGAAAAGCAGTAAAATCGGCTCGCAGATTCTACGGCTTTTCTTCGTTTTATTGTTTGTCTTTTTGCTTATTTTCAAGCTTATTCAATGCGTTAATTATCTGTACTATTTGTGCTTCTGTGTAATATTGTGGATTGAAGACTGGCAGGTTTCGCAGTGGCATATCAACGACGAGAGCTTGCGCCATCAATCTACTGGCTTCTGCAGCAGAGTCATTGGCTCCAGCGCCCATCATGGTATTAAATATAGCTAACATTGAATCAAACAGCGGTTTACCTAATGACGTGTTGGCGATTTCTCCAATGGTTGAGTTCAGATGATAAGGCGTTAGAGGTATTTCTTGTGGAATACTGTGCCCCAACAAGGCAATAAATGCTTCGTCGTGGAAGTCGCGTTTTGCTGGCTCGAAATACGTCTTTAATGCTGTATTGGCCGGTGCCAATGGAGTGTCGGTTTTAAGCGTTACGATGACAGCGTCACGGATATCTTCCACGGAAGAACCAAGAGAAATCGTGTAATCGTTACTTTCCGCTAACCAGGCGGATTGTTTGCTATTCCAGTACGCGAAAGCTCTATAATCTAATTCAAGTTCAATGACTTGGCTTTCGCCCGCAGCTAGAAAAACCTTCTTGAATGCTTTAAGTTCTTTTTTTGGACGAGGTTGTGATGGTGTTGCTTGGCCAACATAACACTGTACGACTTCAGCTCCTGCGCGGTCGCCTGTGTTCGTAATAGTGACGCTCACTTTAATCAAATTATGGCGATCGAGTTGAGCGGATTGGCCCTGAAGGGTATCTCCACTGAGGCGAACATTTGAATAGTCGAACGTGGTGTAAGACAAGCCATGTCCGAATGGAAATAATACCTTTGTTTTAGTGGTATCAAAGTAACGGTATCCAACCCAAATGGATTCGCGATATTGCACCTGTTTGGTTGTTCCGGGGAAATACGGTTGACTTGGAACGTCTTCAAGCGCCAGCGGAAACGTTTCTGCTAGTTTTCCGCTTGGGTTTACCTCACCAGACAGTATTTTTGCAATGGCTGAAGCCCCTGCCTGACCACCTAAGTAAGCTTCTAAAATCGCAGGTACTTCGTCGACAAAAGGCAGCGTAATAGGGGCGCCGTTTTGTAAAACAACAACGGTTTTGCTGAGTTGGTTCTCTAAGGCGTTGATTAAATCGAGTTGTACTTGGGGCAAGTCTAAGTGTTGGCGGTCGAAGCCTTCAGATTCATATTTTGGCGTTAATCCTACGAACAAAAAAACCACATCAGCTTGTTCTGCTAATGTCATCGCGCGCTTTTGCTCTGCGGCATCTTCCATATCATTAATATGATAGCCCGCGGTATAACTGACATTGTCTCTACCAAAAATCTTTTTGATCTCGTCTAAAGGCTGTTCAACTGTAAAAGGATTAATTTTCGAGCTACCAGCACCTTGGTAACGGGTGTTATTCGCAAGCTCACCGATCACAGCAATTTTTTTATCGATGGAAATAGGCAGAAAATTCTCATTTTTAAGCAGAACACAGGATTCTTGGGCAATGCTAGCGGCAAGCTTATGGTGAGCATTTAAATCTACTGCGACTTTCTCTTCATTCAACGATGTCTTGGCTTTTAGAATGAGTTCTAATATACGGGCGACGGATTTATCTAATTCTTGCGTGGTCAGTTGACCATTCTCGATGGCAGCGATGATCTTCTTAGTATTCAAATCGCCAGAACCAGGCATCTCTAGGTGTTGACCGTGTTTAATGCCCTCTACTCTATTATTATTTGCACCCCAGTCCGTGACAACAATGCCTTTAAATCCCCAGTCTTTGACGAGAATATCGTCCAAAAGTATTTTATTTTCAGCTGCAAACGTACCGTTTACCTTGTTGTAAGAACACATAACTGTCCAAGGTTGGGTGGTTGTTACCGCTTTTTCGAAGGCTGGTAAGTAGATTTCGCGCAGTGTTCTTTGGTCGATGATGACGTCCACCGTCATACGACAGTGCTCGTGATTATTGACCGCATAATGTTTTAAGCTGGCGCCAACGCCTTGGCTCTGTACACCTTTGATCCAAGCTGCCGCAATATCGCCAGCAAGTAATGGGTCTTCTGAAAAGTACTCAAAGTTACGACCACCCAGTGGGTTGCGCTTAATGTTGGCGCCTGGGCCGAGCAAAACAGACACGCCTTGTGCACGACATTCCTTGCCTAACGCTACCCCCATTTTTTCTATGAATGTTGTGTTCCAGGATGCCGCTAAACCTGGGCCTGTCGGGAAACAGGTCGCTGGTACGGCGTCATTAAGGCCGACATGATCACCTTCACCCACTTGTTTTCGTAAGCCATGAGGGCCATCCGTCATCATAATAGAGGGCATATCTAGATGTTCAATACCATGCAAATGCCAGACGTCTTTGCCAATACACAGCATGGCCTTTTCTTCTAATGTAAGAGTCTGAAGCATTGTTTGAATGTTTTTTGTCATTATTTTCATCCTTTATCAATGATTAATTTACCGGTTTAATTCCATCCACTAATAGCTGGATCAGGGTCGGTGTGAGTTGCGGAATCGCGTCGTCTTCGGCTTCTAATAGAGCATCTTGACGGAGTAACATTCGACGAAAAAAAGTGGGAACGGCGTTGGACAGCGTAATAGAAAGCAGGTGCGGAGAAATATCAGATCGGATGCTGCCTTCCTTTTGGCCTAATACAATAAGGTCAGTAAGCCGATTAACGTTGCCCGGCAGGATGAGAGAAAGCGAGTCCCGAAATTCTACAGGGATGCGAGAGCCGGCATAATAACCATCAAATTCAGCGATAAAGCGATCGTCGTCTTGATATTGAATGTCGGCATAGGCGTTCATTAGCACCTTAATACCGTCTCGAATACTGGGGTATTTCTGTGCCTCTATCTCATCGATAATCCGATCATAAATTGCAAGTTTACGCTTCAGAACCACGACTAGAATAGAAAATCCCAAGTCGTATTTATCTTGATAATAGCGGTAGAGCGTATTTCGGCTCATGCCTATAGCGGACGCAATGTCTTTCATTTGCGTATCTGCAAAGCCGTTCTCGATGAAAAGGCCTTCAGAAACGCGAATAATTTTGTCCCGAGTTTGCTCGGTTTGATAAACCATTCTGCTTTTCATATTAAAATGTTACACGTGTTATATTTGTGCTATAAAATTAAAGATGAGGCTCGTCTAAGTCAAGGAAATAATGTGCTACTCATTCTAAAATGTTGGAGACGTGCGTCTTTTCGTCAACAACCTAGCAATAAAAACGCAAGTGATTGAATTCTTCATAAACAGACGCACCTATGGATTATCTTTTGTATTAATACTGAAACCTTATTGGAGTGAATCATGACAACGGCTAAAAATGCGCTATTGAGTTCTGTGACATTGGGTGATTTAACCTTACCCAATAGAATTGTAATGGCGCCATTGACGCGTACTCGTGCCATTGGGCACCAGCCAAATGCATTGATGGCAGAATATTATTCACAACGCGCCAGCACGGGCTTATTAATCACTGAATGCACCATGGTATCGGCAAACACCTCGTCTTTTGGTAATGATCCGGGTATTTATTCTCAAGAGCAGATCGAAGGCTGGAAGCTAACAACCAATGCCGTTCATAAAGCCGACGGACGTGTGTTTATCCAAATTTGGCATGCTGGGCGTGCGGCGCACCCTTTATTGAATGGTGGCAAAGAAGCGGTGGCACCAAGCGCTATTTCCATCGATGATGAAACCCATACACCTGAAGGCAAAAAACCTTATACCGTGCCTCATGCGTTAACTGTGAGCGAAATCAAAACCATCGTGAATGATTTTCGACAAGCAGCGCTTAATGCAAAAGAAGCAGGATTTGATGGGGTTGAAATTCATGGTGCTAATGGTTATTTGATCGACCAATTCTTACGCGACAGTGCCAACCAACGTACCGATGAATACGGTGGCTCTTTTGAAAATCGTGCGCGTTTTTTAACCGAGGTTCTAGACGCGGTCACTGAGGTAATGGGCAGTGGGCGAGTGGGCTTACGTTTATCGCCATTAAATAGCTTCAACAGCATGAAAGACAGTGATCCTGTTGGTCTCGTTCGCTATCTTGCTGAATTATTGAATGGTTATAATCTGGCGTATTTGCATCTAATGCGAGCGGACTTTTTTGGAATTCAAAAAGCCGATGTCGTTCCTGCCGTACGTGAAGTGTATAAAGGGCATTTAATGGTAAATATGGGTTATAGCCCAGAAGAAGCAAGCCAAGTGATCGCTGATAAACAAGCGGATAGTGTTGCGTTTGGCACTGGTATTCTTGCCAATCCTGACTTTGTAGAGCGTGTAAAAGCAGGTGCTGATTTTAATGCACCAGACCAAGCAACCTTCTATACGCCAGACGGCAAAGGCTATACAGATTATCCGCTTATGAGTGCTTAATTATGAGTGCCTGATAATGGGCGTGTTGTTTTTGTATCGAACGTGATGCATGAAAAGCCAAGGCAAACTGCCTTGGCTTTTCATTCTATCGTTGTGCTCTATGTTGAAAAATGATGTCTAGCTTGGCATCCCTTCAAACGCAGGAACGTTTTCAAAACCTTCGTCCCAGTTACCTTTGCTGCCGGTAAATAGATGAGCTTGTGGAGAAAGGTCTACATCTGTATCTAAGCATCCTGCAGGTACAATGACTATGCCACGGGCTTTTGCGTCTGTTGGAACGTTAGAGCCACAAACAGAGCAAAAGGTACGGGCAAAGTTGGTATCTTCAAGCTTATAAAAACTGAGTTTGTCTTCGCCACTTAGCCACGTTAACTCAGCACCAGGTGCGAAAAGATTAGAGCAATGCGCAGTGCCAGAGCTTTTACGGCAACGGCTACAGTGGCATAGAAAAAACTTTTTGAATTCACCTTTAAGTTCGAACTTTGCCGTACCGCATAGACAAGACCCTGTGTGTAATTGACTCATAGTGATATTCCTAATATTTTTTATTTTAAATTAGTCGTAACTGTCTCGAAGACAGTTCTGCTTACTGGTAAATTTTAAAGAAGCCCATCATACGTTTCAGCTGTTCGGCTTGAACCGTCATCTGCTCACTTGTGCTTGCTAGCTCTTCACTACCATTGGTATTTTGACGGGTAATGTTATCTAACTGCTGCATTGCTTGATGAATTTGCTCTACTCGAGTGTTTTGCTCAATACCGACACTGGCTATCGCTTGAATCAGCTCAGAGGTCTGTAGAATTTGCGGAACCACTTCTTTTAGTAAAAGACCGGCTTGCACACTGATTTTGACGCTATTCACGGTAATATCGCTAATTTCTTGAGCGGCTTGTTGGCTTTTTTCTGCGAGGTTTCTGACCTCACTGGCAACGACCGCAAAACCTCGACCATGCTCTCCTGCTCGAGCCGCTTCAATGGCAGCATTCAGTGCAAGCAGATTTGTCTGTTCTGCAATGTCTTCAATAATGCCAATCTTATCAGCAATTTTTTGCATAATAGCAACTGTCTGGTCAACCGCTTCACCGCCTTGCACCGCTTTATTACTGGCATTGAGCGCAATGTCGTTGGTCGTAGCAGCATTCTCGGAGTTTTGGTTGATACTGGTCGAGATTTTATCAATAGCGGCTGTGGTGTTTTCAAGGTTCTCTGTCATTAAGGCCGCACTACTGGAAAGATCCTGAGCGGTGACACTCACTTGAGAGCTTGCTGCTGCCATTTGATCCATCGCACTTTGGGTTTCAACAATAATGTCTTTTAACTGATCGATCATTCCATTTGTGCTGTTCTTAATGGTGGAAAAATTGCCAATATATTCTTTTGTAATTCTAACTCGCAGGTCGCCTTCGGCTAATGCCGCCATTTTTTCAGAAAGGTCTTGGACAATATCTTGGATAATATCGACCATTTTTTTCATGCTCGCTTTGAGACTACTACCATCGTCTTTTTCATGGAGCTGAATGGCAATACCCGTATTACCTTGGGCTATCTGATTCGCAATTTCAGCGACGTCTTTAGGTTCTCCCCCCAGAGATTTCATGATGTTTTTCAAGATCATCATCCCGATACTAAACACCACAGCGATAACGGCCAAGGCAATACTGATCTGGATGATAACGGACTGCCAAATAGCCGTTACCGCATTTTTAGCGCCCGTTTTACCAATTTCTTCGTTAAAAGCGATGTGTTCATTGAGCGCTTGGGTAAGCTGCTCGGCTTCCGCTGTGGTATACAGCAGCACCTTGGTAGCTGCGGCTTGAATGCCCTTTCGGGATAAAGAAATGGCTTTCTCTCTTTTTTCGTTATAAACCTCAAAAGCCGCGATTTCATTGTCGAGTAAAGCTTGATCCTTTTCACTAGTTACTAATGATTTATAACTTTCAAATCCTTTATATACATTAGCGACTTGAACTTTCAGTTGAGCGTCTACTTTTAGCTTCTGGTCTTTGTCTTTTTCTAGCACATGTACATATGATAAGCGGCGTACTTCGCTGATTGCTTTGCTTATTTTCAACATGACTTCAATAGAAGGCACTGTTTTAACATTGACGTGATTGGAAGAGGTATAAACGTTATTAGTTTGTAGCAAGCCCACTCCGACCAAAGCGACCAAACCAATGATAGAGCCGACAATCAGAATCATAAGCTGGCGACGCACACTCATGTTTGTGAGCTTCATATTCTCTCCAATGAAAACGTAAATGGTAGTGTTGTGTTTAGTATAAATGCTTATGCAAAATCTCCTAAGCCTTGATGGGCTCTGTTTGACAAATTAGGCACTGACACCACAACTATATCGAACATTTAAATCATTTCTTAAATAGATACCTTTTATTAGCAACTTATAATTTTGGTTGATTTGGTGGGTGTGATGGCTAAATACCAGCCCTCTTTTTTTCACATCGTCAAAAAAGAGGTTTTGATCCACAGTAATGCCATGTATGATGCCCAACTTTTATTTTCCTCCACATCTATTTAGCATCGTGAAATTTGCCTTAGTGACGCTTGGTATTGTGAATTTTGGCATCGCTAATTAATACAACTAATAAGAATCAGAGAGAGAGCTATGAATATAACCGTTAAAGTATTGTTGGGAATGGCGCTTGGTATCATCGTTGGACTGATTATTAATTTAACAGGGTCTAACGTTTCTGGTACATGGGTAAACAGTTATCTAACCAATGGAGTGTTTCACATTGTCGGTAGCATGTTTGTAAATGCACTGAAAATGTTGGTTGTTCCTTTAGTGTTTTTCTCATTGGTGTCTGGTGTATGTGGCATTGGTGATATTAGATTGCTTGGGCGTATTGGCTCCAAAGCATTCATTTTATATTTAATAACCACAGCGATCGCGATTGCTACGGCTCTATTTATAGCATCAGGCTTAGGTATTGGCGAAGGGATGAACGCAGTTTCTAACGCCAACTTCTCTGGAAAAGAAGCGCCATCTCTGTCATCCGTCATCATTAATATTGTGCCTTCAAACCCAATTAGCGCTATGGCTAAAGGTGAAATGCTGCCGGTTATTTTCTTCTCGATTGTGTTTGGTATCAGCTTATTAATGGTTGGTAAAAAAGCCGAATCAGTCAGTAGTTTTGTTGAAGCTCTTAATGAAATCATGATGAAAATGGTCACCGTGATTATGGCTGTTGCGCCTTACGCTGTATTTTGTCTTATCGCAAAAGCCATTGCTAATCTAGGGTTGGATCTACTAGAGCAGCTGCTTGGCTATGTGTTGGTATTGATCGGCGTTCTATTGTTCCATTTGTTTGTAACGTTACAGATCGTACTGAAAGTCATGTCAGGCTTAAGCCCTTTTACCTTCATCAAGAAGATGCGTAGTACACAAGTCTTTGCGTTCAGTACTTCAAGCTCAAATGCGACTATTCCTGTGACGTTACGTACGGTAACTGAGCGTCTGGGTGTGAAAAATTCAGTGGCTTCGTTTACTGTACCCTTTGGCGCAACCATAAATATGGACGGCACTGCGATCATGCAGGGTGTTGCCACTGTATTTATTGCGAATATCTACAATGTAGATCTTGGTATGATGGGCTATTTAACGGTTATCTTAATGTCCGTTCTGGCTTCTATTGGCACCGCCGGTGTTCCTGGTGTGGGCCTTATTATGTTGTCTATGGTGTTCACACAAGTTGGCTTACCTATTGAGGGTATTGGCTTGATACTTGGCGTAGATCGCTTGTTGGACATGATCCGTACTGCGGTCAATATCTCTGGTGACGCCGTTGTTTCTGTCGTTGTTGCGAAAAGCGAAGGACAGCTCAATGAGAGTGTCTACAATGATCCAGATGCAGGCAACAATATAGATGTGCATTTAGAAAAAGCTAACGCGTAATCTATTAACACAGATTAAATGAAAAAGCGTCGTACTGAGGTGAAGTCCTAATAGGGATCACGTCAGTCCGGCGCTTTTTTATGCCTTAAAAGTTGATTCTATTTATTCTACGTTCGAAAAACTGTCTCTCAGTGCCGTGATCCAACCATTGAATTTATTCATCAAGGGACTTCCTTTCCCAAATAACTCATGCATCTCAGCCTCGAAATGCGACTGCTTAGCTTCTTCTGGTTCAGGCAGTGGTGGCAGAATATGGGCAAAATACGTTTTATCAAGCAGGCGGTGTAATAGGCGTTCGCCAGTAAAAGGCTTACCGCTGTTGAGTGCTCGAGCGCCTTTAATTAGGTTTCGGATATCGTATTGTGTTGGGCTGATATCAGGTACTTGTTTAGGAATATTCAGTAATTTATAGACACCAATGCGAGCCGTACGGATGGAAGACTCCATGGTGAAAATAATATCGTTACGAGTTTCAACAAATTGCCCAATCAAGCCTAAATTAGTACAGCCATCAGGAACCACATGAGGCCGGTCACCCGCAGCACGGGTCATAAACTGTGATGTGATGTAAGGCATTAGAGCAAGACGGATTTTCGTATTGGCAACAACCTCATCTAGCTGACCTTCAATGCCAAGGTGATAACACAGTTCAGTGAGAATTTCTTTGCCAGTACATTGCGCCATCGTTTTGTGCACATGATTGCCTAATGTGTCCATCAATAAGCCATAAACCCAAATCACTAATGTGTCGTCAGGTTGATCTGGAAAATGAGGCTGACGATTACAAGTGACGCTGAGCAACCAATTAGAATCGGTAATAGTAATAATACCACCCGTGACAGTTCGTCCTGAGTGCGGATCATTAACGGACAAGGCCGTAAGCTTATCCACAAGAGGCGATGGCTTACAGGTGAGTGTGGCAGATTCCCACATGGATTTTTCTACATCGCCATAAAACTTTTCTGGTTTACCAAAAACAGGCGATTTCTTCGCGAGATTCCTCCACAGCGTCCAGCCACTTTTTTCTCCCGGATTATGTTGATCGCAAGTGAGTTTGGGTACGCTATCCATATCGGCATAAGCCGTTTGTTCTGTCATTGAACCTGTCAATGTGAAGACTAAATCGCCTAATCCGACATTAATGAGCTTCGCTGTTTCTGTATTTTCATGCATCACCATTGCACGAATGGCGGTGACGGTTTTCTTGTCGCCAGAAAAGGTGATATCAAGGTCTTGAACGCGAGTATTAAAGTGAAAATTGACGCCTTTTTCGCGCAACATCTCCGTTAATGGTTTGATGAAGGTGTCGTATTGATTGTATTTAGGGAAAACCAACGAAGATAAGTCTGCAAAACCGTCAATCGAGTCGAGTAAACGATGCAAATACAATTTGGTTTCTAACAAGCTATGACAGTTTTTAAAAGCAAACATAGTTCGAAACAGAAACCAAAAGTTGCTTTCTAAAAAGCCTTTACTGAAATACGTCTCGATACTAATGTCATCTAAATCCTCTTTACGCTTTAGCATCAGACGAATCAGTTCCCATTG
This sequence comes from Marinomonas flavescens, assembly GCF_004352835.1. Lineage (GTDB taxonomy): Bacteria > Pseudomonadota > Gammaproteobacteria > Pseudomonadales > Marinomonadaceae > Marinomonas > Marinomonas flavescens. The sequence goes on from NZ_SJSB01000002.1 coordinate 161,507, forward strand.
CTGGGGTTTGCTTAGGCCAAAATTACTCGACTCTAGAACCTCTCCGCGATTGCGTATTAAACGCGCCTTAGAATAGTTGGGGTCGTTGTCATTAATAAGGCGATATTCATCAAGAACAGAATAGCCTTCTGGCAACTCTGCGGCGGGAACATCTTGAAACATATCCCAGAGGGAGTCGTAATTCCAATTCATTTCGCGGCCACCACGAATGATATAGCCATCTTCTGGATTACCAGAACCATCCATTGAGCCGCCTGCCACATCCATTTCTTCTAGAATAGTAATGTTTTGAGCAGGCATATGGCCATCACGAATGAGATAAAAGGCGGCGGCAAGACCACCAATACCACCGCCAATAATCCATGCATGACGGTATTTTACTCCGGGTGTTGGTAAGGTTTTATGGCGAGAATAAGGGGCAATAAAATCGGCAGGCGGAAGAGAATTAAGTGAGCTATGATGCCAAAAACCACTCGTCGCATCAGGTTCATGCTCGAACCCTTCCGGCGCCGTTGTAGAAATATCAAATTTCGAAATTGGTTTATGACTCATCATCCCATCTCCTGTCTAAAACGCTGTTATCAGCAATATATGTCTTTTTTCATAGTGGCACAGGTGGAGCATTGGGCCTCTGCGTCAGATCAAGGATTGTCGATTAAGTAGTTTAAATTATCTCTTTTGATTCTCTCTAGCGCGTTAAAAACAGTAAACCTTGTAAAGGTGTCTCTACTTTCTGTAGGAAGCATGCAGCCTATGTGCATTTCTAAAAACACGGTTGTTTTTAAGACGGCCATCGCCAACTATTTCATACGAAAGCAAGATAAATGAAAGGCTAATTAGGAGGAATACATGCAAAACCAAACCGATCAAATTAAACATGTTTCAGACATTATAAAAGTGATGAATGGCGGTATTGAATTCTACCAAGAGGCAAAATCCAAATTGGATAACAGCACTTATCAAGCCTTTTTTAATCGAATGATTGTTGCCAAAAAAGAAGCGGTGGCCGACCTGCAGAAATTTGCAGTCGAAGAACAAGGTGAATTAGAAAATGAGAGTAGTAGTCTCGTAAAAGCGCGTCAGGTTTATACCAAATTGTTGTCTAAGGTTTCTGGTGATTCCACCGCCTTCACTTATATTGATCAACTTGAGGAAGTGGAAGATAAGGCCTTAGAAGAGCTCGATCTCGCACTTGAAAGGCACCAAGCTCAGGATTGCGAAATCGCACTTCGCCGTATCAAAGTCAGTATGAAAGAGTGCCATGATGAAATGAAAGCATTGCAAAAAATGGCAGCACAGCACTCGTCATAAAAGTCGCTTTCTCCCCGAGTCTGCTTGGTGGAGTTTGAGTGATTAGGGGTTGTTATCTGCCTTTGTTTCCAAGTCTTATCAAGATTACTTATCCATTTTCGGTTAGCAATATTGATAAGATCTATGAAAAACAAATTCTCTTAACGCATTAGTTTAAGCAGGCAGTTAACAGCCCATTACGCGGTTTTTGCCGCTGGAACATCAATGTATTCTACTTGATGTTCATCTGCTTCATCAGGAATAAGGGGTTTGTCGTAACAAGCCGATACGCCCCAATAATAGGTAATTAAAGCAACGGCTGTGAGCAAGACGCTGTCTAATGGTGAGCTAATATAGCCTTTGCCACCGTAGGTGCCAAAATATGACAATATTAACAAGGCAATATAGTAAACGAGTAACCAAATAGCGCGTTTAATGTCGCCTTGATCGCTGTCTTTTTTACCAAAGATGGCATATCCCACCCAAGCAATGATTAACAACGGCAGTAATAACTCATCAACACTCCAGCCACTCCAGTAAATCAATAACGTACTGGCAATAAAGGCCAATGGACTGATTATGACAAAGGCTGGCAATAAAAATGGACGCTTCAAGTCAGGACGACGTGCACGAAAGGCCGCGGCACTGATTGGACCTGGCATATAAGTTAAAACGTTTGCAGAAGTCACCGCAGCAATTAATCCACCCCAAACCTGAAATTCAGAAGGCAGAGTCCAAGCAATGGCTAAAATAAGTGATAGCCATAGGGCACCACGAGGCACACCAGACTTAGGATCTACTTTACCGAACACTTTGAACAAGTAGCCATTCTTTGCCCAAGCGAAGATGACACGACTTGCACCGGCTAGATAAATATTCCCAGTACCCGCAGGAGAAATAACTGCGTCTACCAAGATTAAATTTATCAGCCAAACTAAGCCTAATGAACGAGCTAAATCAGCGTAAGGTGAACGGAATATTGTTTCCATTCCATGCCAGCCGTTTGCATTCAATAGGTCTGTTGGTATTGCACCCATGAAAGAAAATTGCAGTAAGATATAAACTACAAAGCTAATTGCCATGGCTAAAATGATAGCGATAGGAACATTTCGCTGAGGATTCTTCGCTTCACCTGCAAAATCCACGGCTTGGCGAAAGCCTAAATAAGCAAACACGATACCGGCACCCGTTAAGGAGGAGAATACACCATGAATACCGCCAGGGTGTGTTGCAGGGATGTCCATATTTGCACCTTTATAAAAGGTGAAAAAGGTCACAATAGCGATGATAGGAACAATAAATTTAATCGCCGTTACAATGGTATTAATACGACCAAAAACATTGACGCTCCAGTAGTTCAGAGCAAAAAAGAATACGAGCAGTAAAATCTGCATGACAAAGCCAAGAGTGGTTGGGTTACCGGTTGACGCTTGACCCAGTGCAGGCCACCAATACATAGCGTATTGGCGAACCGCTTCCACTTCTACACCTGCCGTACTGGTGTAAGCTAATAGCGCACTGAAACCGATAACAAAACCGACCAAGTTGCCGTGAGTAAAGTTTGGGTAACGAACAAATCCCCCGGCTCTTGGAATACTGGCACCGAGCTCGGCAAACACTAAGCCAATTAAGAGCACCATAACCGCACCCAATGCCCAAGCATAGCCAGACAAAGAGCCGGCATAGCCAGAAGTGGTTAATGCGGCATATAACCAACCAGAGCCGATCATCGACCCAACACCTAATAGAGTTAAATCCACTAACCCCAATTTTTTCTTTAGTACGCCATCAGACATGATAATCCCCTTGCGTATGGCTGCTGAATTTATGCTTATAATTTTTAAAGCAGTGTTCTTAATGTTTATGAAAAGTTCAATTTCGTTTCTCGATTTAGCAGGAATAGCATTAACTCCGTCAAGTTAGGGTCACTTTTCAAAGGCTTGATAATCATCAATATCGTATTATTTGGTTTTGGGGCAAAAGCAGATAGAAAGTTGATTCTGTAAAAAAAGAATGACAATCAATTAAAAAATAAACCATTGATTGTAAAAAGATTTCATATCAAAAACGTGTATGAAAAAAATAAATAGCTGACAGAAAAAATAAAATGAGTATGAAAAACCGGCGATGGGGAAATGTTTGTTTATAGAAATAATGTGCACAAAAGCAGTTAGAATTTTGATTTTTTTTTGAAAATTCACAAATTTATCAAAGAACAGTAAAGAAATGTGTTTTTAAAAAAAACGACCAAACAATTAATTCATTGATCTATGTCTAGGTAATTTTTAGATGTGCTTTGTAAAATGGTTAGGGGATATAAGTGTCGAAGAATAACTAATGTCAGGCTAGGCTAACCAATGGTTATGCAAGAACTGTCGATTTATTACAAAAACAAATGCACCCATTTTACCTATATGTGCTAATTTTAACTGAGGTAAACAAGGAATGTTGGTTGCATATATCGCACGGGAGATGGCGCTAAGGGTTTGTTTAGCTGTTAACTATTAATGGGGAATGAGTCATAAAATAACTGGATCTTTACTATTCTTTCGTAACGAAGTGCCAAATACGCATCATTAAACATAGAGATTACAATGCTGAAGACACTTAAGGGGCGATTATATTTCCTCTCTATACTTATCATTATTCCTTTCTACTTTTTCATTTATCTGAGCTTCGACTACAGTCGAACTATGGTTGAAAATGAGCTTCTCAAAAGCGCCCGAATAGTGTCTAACCAGGCGGTAGAAAATCATAAGCGTTTGATGACATCAACAGAGCGTTTTTTAGCGCTTTTAGCCGCTCTTCCTCAAGTTAAAAAACCAGATTCCGAAACATGCCAACGCTTTATTAGTGGGATTGCCCCGTTATATGAGCGATATGTAAACATTGGAATTCCTAATAAAGCAGGAATATTAACCTGTAATGGTACTCCGCTTGCTTCACCTCTTGATTTGAGCGACCGCGCTTATATCCATAACGCTATAACGCAAGACCGCTTTACGTCGAGCGGCGTACATCGTGACCGAACTCTTGGTATATTGACGGTTAACTTTGCTTATCCTGTTCACAGTCTCACAAACCCAAAAAATATTGTTGGGGCAGCTGTGGCTGTCATTTCACTCGACTGGTGGAGTGTATTGCTGAATAGCAACCAATTACCCAAAAATAGTATCGCTTATATTTTAGATAATCATGGCAACTCAATTGCCAGCTACCCTAGAAATACCGTGTTTGATGCTCCAAAGAGTTTTAATGCAGTCGTTCGGGGTAATGATGGTATCCGCCGTGTTTTTGTTCAGCATCAAGTAAAAGGCTGGGATGGACAAGTTTTACTGACGTTTATGACTGGAATTGCTGTGGATGAACCGTTATCCATGATTGATAAACGCTATACTTTTATTGTGAGTATCTTTTCCATATTGGTTATTTTGATGCTGATATTCTTAAGGCTTTTTTTCCTTAATACCATTTCTAAGCCTCTTTATAAGCTTTCTTATTTGGCCACACGGTTAGGGCAAAATAAGCATATATACGCTGCTTTACCGACCGGGGTAAAGGAAATGGATGATTTACAAGACAGTTTTCTTGATATGGCTGATCGTAAGGAGCAAGCAGAGAAAAAAATAGTACGTCAAGCGCAAACGGATAGTTTGACTGGTATTTCAAACCGCGATGCGTTTAATCAAATTTTGTCAGAAACGCTAATGTCTAATCCTCATGATCAAAAAATTGGCATCATATTACTGGATTTAGATAACTTTAAAGAAGTGAATGATACTCGCGGTCACGAAGCGGGAGATTGTGTTCTAAAAGTGGTTGCATCGCGTTTGAGTAAGCATGTGCCATCCGCTCAATTAATCAGCCGTTTAGGTGGTGATGAATTTATCATTTTACTCAGAGATGAGGACTGTAATGAGAGTCGAGTATTAGTGCTGTGTGAAGATATTAGAGAAGCGCTTAAAGAACCCTATACCATATCTCAGGGGGACATTACCCTTACGGCAAGCATCGGTGTGGCGCTGTACCCAGACGACGGCGACAATATGAGGGAGCTCATGGGGGCTGCTGACCAAGCGATGTACTCCGCGAAACAGAATGGGCGGGATACTGCTCGACGATTTAGCTGGGATCTAAAAGATGCCCTTGTCAAAAAAATGGAACTTATCCAAGATCTGCGAAAAGCGATACTTAACCAAGAATTCTATTTACTGTTTCAGCCGATTATTAACAAATATGGCGCCGTTATAAAATTTGAGGCACTTATCCGTTGGCAGCATCCTGAAAAAGGAATGATACCACCTGATCAATTTATTCAAGCGGCCGAAAAGTCAGGGCAAATTGTCGATATAGGGCACTGGGTTGTTCAGGAGGCGAAACGTGCTTTGGCACCGATTCGTGAAGTGTATGGCGAAGAGGTACAAATCAGCGTCAATGTGTCACCGATACAACTATCAAAACAACAAAGTGAAGAAGGCCTTCTATTAGCCGAATTACTGTGTAAGCAAGAGATCGAAGGTGATAAAAAAGGGCTAAACGGTCTTGTGGTAGAAATCACTGAACACCTTTTAATGAATTCAGACGAAAGTACACGCAAAGCGCTGCTGGCTTTTAGAGAAGAGGGTATTCAAGTAGCCTTAGACGACTTTGGAACTGGCTATTCTTCTCTTGCCTATATTATGAATTACGACATTGATTATTTAAAAATCGATATAAAATTTGTTCGAAAATTAGGGGAAGATCTTGCGTCTCAGACATTGTGTGAAGCCATTATTTCAATGGCGCATGCGTTGGGTGTGTCTGTTATTGCTGAAGGTGTAGAAACTCAACAGCAAGCTGATCTATTGCTCGGTTATGGTTGTGACTACCTACAAGGTTACTACTTCTCAAAACCAATCCCGTTGGACCAAGTGCTGGTTTATCAACAAGATAAGATTCTTTCAGTTTAGTATCGTACAGCTAGTGTCTTCGTAGAATAATTAAAGCCAGATGACATTGCTGTCATCTGGCTTTAATGTTGGTTCATTCAGACTGTCATTTTACTTTGAAGTAATGGATATCGTCTTTTAGTTTCTCAGAAAGTTGTTGTAAGGCCACGGTTTCTTCCGCGTTAACTTGTAGCGCTTGGCTGGTTTCTTTTGACATATTGGCGACTTCTTGGATCTGACTATTAATCTCAGAGATGGTCACCACTTGCTGCGACGTTGCTGCCACTACCTCTAATACATTGGCTAATGAGTTTTTAGATTGTTGCTGAATGTCGTTTAGTAATGTATTGGCTTCATTGGTGAGTGTTAAGCTATTTTGGACTTGAGGCACGGTACTTTCCATCGCTTCAACGGAGGCTTTGGTTTCTTCTTGCACCTGTAAAATCATCTTCTCAATATCACCTGTGGCATCACCCGTTCGTTGAGCCAAGTTTCTTACTTCGTCTGCGACGACGGCAAAGCCTCGGCCTGTTTCACCAGCGCGAGCCGCTTCAATGGCTGCATTTAACGCGAGGAGATTGGTTTGCTCTGAGATGCCACGAATAACGTTAATAATATCACCAATGCTGCGGGTGCGTTCTTCTAGTACATTGACTTGGTTGACCGTGGCTTTGACCGTAGCGGATACTTTTTCAATTTCTAACGCTACTTTCTGTACCGCGGCTTGTCCTTTTAAAGACAGGTCGGCGGTAATATTCGAGTTGCTCTCAGTTTCACGAACACGATCAGAAATAGAGTGAATGCTGTCGTTCATTTCGATTAGTTTATGCGCCGCCGAATTGGTGTATTCCAATTGGGTATCCGCCGCCACCAAAGACTGTTTAGTGCCAGACGCCACGGTTGCCGAGCGCTGAGACAGCTCGCTTGAAGAAGAAATAATGCTGTTTACAATCGTGATCAGCTGCTGCTGCATGACTTGTACCGACGACATCATGCTGTTTGGGCAACAAGAAGAAATGACGCCAGTAAGGTTACCTTCTGAAATTTCAGAAATCACATCCGCCGCTTCTTGGGGTTCACCGCCCACGGCATCTTTAATGCGACGCGCAATCAAATACGCCACACTCAAGCCAATAATAATCGCGATGCTGGTCAGAGCAATCATCCAACTTTGGAAGGAACTGGAGACGATTCTGGTTTCGATAGTCGCTTCTTGATTTGCCATTTCTTCAAGGTTAATAAAAGCATTAATAGCGGCTAGCCATTCAACAAAAGACGGTTTAGCTTCGTTGAGCAATAACGCATTGGCAGTTGTTAGGTCATTGGCTTGTTTAGCTTTGATAATATGATCAATGAGCGGAAGGGTTTGCTTTTCAATGCGTTGAATCGTGCTGTATATGCTTTGTTCTTGGGCCGTCATTGGAATATTGGCAGGGTCCAGCATTTTTTCGGATTCTTGGTAAAAGAGATGAAGGTTTGTAATGTCTTTCATAACAGCCGCGAGCTCAGTGTCGTTTCTGGCCAGTACCACATCGCGTACGGCAATGGCACGGTCGTGCACACTACCGCGAAAGTTAATGGCATAGCGTTGTTTCACCGAGTTAATGTCCGTCATCTGGGTGATGGTGGTATCGATGAAGTTCACGCGGTGAACCGCAATCACTGCCAAAATAACCGTCAGTGCCAAGGTGATGCCAAAGCCAATAACAAGGCGCGCATTAATAGTCATAAATAGAGTCCGTTTGATTTATTCAGGCGTTGCGAAAAGTAGATCTTTATTAGTCAACAAAACGCACGGAGAAGTTCCTGCCGTGCGATTTTATTAAAAGGAGAGAAGTTAAATGTGAGAGAGCCAGAAGCTCCTCTCTATTGAACGATATGACTAGCTGCTGGCAATGACACTGTTAACCGCTTTTGAAACCAAATCTTTTTTCATCGTCGTACGTGCAACAGGACGCTCAAACCAAAAGTTCATTGGCTGATCAAACCCGATGCCATGCATGTAGTTATAGAGAGCTTTTCGCAAGCCTTCGCCGAGCATTTCATGCTCAGTGCCGGTTGGGTCGGTAAAATCAACGTCGTTTTCTGCGAACAGAATGTCAGGGCGTTCGGCCAGTGTGATGCCGTACTCGTCGGGGTTGATTCCAATCGGGCTATGTATTGTTGCGGCGAATCTGTGCCAGAAAGCGGACTGAAAACAGCCTTGTGCCATCATTTGACGAACCATTTCTAAGGCATCAATGGTTTCTTGTTCGGTTTGCGTTGGGAAGCCATACATTAAATACGCGTGCACCAAAATATCAGCATCGCTGAACGCCTTGGTAACGCGCGCGACTTGCTCAACGCTGACGCCTTTTTTCATCAGCTTCAGTAATCGGTCTGATGCAACTTCAAGACCGCCACTGACAGCGATACAGCCAGAATCCGCCAATAACTGACAGCGCTCTGGAGTGAAGGTTTTTTCGAAGCGAATATTACCCCACCAACTGATCACAACGCCGCGCTCGATCAAGCGATTGGCGAGAGCGAACAAGGCTTTTGGTGGGGCGGCTTCATCGACAAAGTGAAAGCCAGTTTGTCCGGTTTCTTCGATTAACTCTTCAATGCGGTCGACCAGAAGATCAGCTCCTGCGGCATCGTAGCGATCAATGTAGTCTAAACTCACATCGCAAAAGCTACATTTGCGCCAGTAGCAACCGTGGGCAATGGTTAACTTATTCCAGCGGCCATCGCTCCAAATACGATGCATCGGGTTAAGCATTTCACAAAGCGACAGGTATTCGCCTAATGGCAAGCCATCGTAGATCGGCGTACCTACATCGGCTTGAGGAATGTCGTGCAGTTCTTTATTGTCGTTCAAATGGACATAAGGCTCGCCATTTCCGTCTTCCGAGAGAAAGTAAGTGCGTACTAACTCATCAATTTCTCGCTGCCCGTCAAAGAACTCTAATAGCGTAATAAAAGGACGTTCACCGTCATCGAGGCAAATAAAATCCACAAACTCAAAGACGCGAGTATCTTTGAGTGCGCGCAGCTCGGTATTCACGAAGCCGCCGCCCATTACGATGGGTAAATCTGGATTAATCGCTTTACAGGTTTGCGCAATACGCAGTGCCCCCAGCATATTGCCCGGGAAAGGCACGGTTAATGCCACCACGCTTGGTTGGGTTTCTTCCAAATACTGTTCGACCAACTGTTCTAGAATTTCAGAACTAAAGCTTGGCTCGCCCATAAGCGTATCGTAGAGGTTGTCGAAACTTGGGTTTGCCGCAGCAAGGCGCTCGCCGTAGCGGCTTACCTCGAAGTAAGGATCAACACCTTGGGTAATGACTGCCGACAAATCGTTGATAAACAAGGTCGCCAAATATTTGGCTTTATCTTGTACACCTAAGTTACCAAATGCGGCTTTTAACACATCGCCCGAGACGGCTTCCATTTGTTCGATGGTGTCGAAAGCCGGACCTTCAGGCAAAAAGCGGCGAGAAATAATGCGCAGTGCAAGACTAGGGTCTTTGCCTTGTAAAAAACGAATAGCAGGCTCAACACCAAGACGATAGCGATCAAATTCTGACAAGAAAGTATAAATCACATCGGGCAGTTCATCGTCTTCAAACGACTCGAAGTTTTCTTCCACATGCTGACGAATAATATCCAGCGCTGGAGCGGTCATCATCTCTAGAAAAAGCTCGATGGCAGGGTCTCGCTGAACCGCCTCATAGCCCCGAGAGCGTAAAAAACCAGTGAGATACGCCGTCGCTGGATACGGGGTATTTAACTGGGTCATAGGAGGGGTCATTAGAAGAACGGTCATAGCCTGCCTTTAAGCGTAACAACGGATAAAATAAGGGCGCATTCTAGCATTTAAAAGAGGTTAGCAGTCTTAAAAAATACTCTGGTTTTTTGTTATCGATAACGGCCAAAAGAAAAACAGAGAGTAACAACGAAGAAGGTTTTTTGTGCCTGATTAATTTCTTGTTTTAGAAAGAATTAATGTAAAGAAGTTGATAGCTTTAATGATTTTTTAGCAGATTTAGATTCCTCGTTGATTTCCGGCAGTGGCATAGATATTGTAAAAAAATAAGGATTTACTTACATTATTTTGATGGGTGGTAGTTATGAAAAAACGAACATTGGTCGCGTTATCAGTCGCAGCGATAATGACAACGGCAACTGGGGCATATGCTAGTGATAACGCAAGTTTTTCACCAACTCAGCAAGAACAGATTGGCAAAATTGCCACTGACTACCTGCTAAAGCACCCTGAGATTTTGATTCAGGTGAGTCAAGAGCTACAGAAAAAGCAGCAAGCCGAGCAGCAAAAGGCTCAGGCGTCGTTGAGTAAAAATGCAGTCAAAGCACATCCGGCCTTAATGACATTGGACGGCGTTCCACATGTCGGGCCAAAAGATGCCAAGGTTACGGTAACGGAGTTTTTTGATTACCAATGTTATTACTGCAACAAAATGGCCCCAGAAATTGAACAATTGATGAAAGCGAACCCTAATGTGAAGTTCATCTTCCGTGATTGGCCTATCTTTGCATCTCGCTGGGAAACGTCAGCAACAGCGGCGTTTGCAGGCCTTGAAGTTTGGCAAGAAAAAGGCGCTAAAGCCTATGTTAATTACCACAATGGCATTTTTGGGACAGGGCATAACGAAGGTAAGCTGACGGACGCAGACATTCAAAAGGTGGCTCAAAGTGCACTTAATGGGCCCTTGAAAAAAGTCTCTAATGACGCATATAAGAAAACCATTACCATCAATGACCAGTTATCAAAGCAAGTCGGATTCCAAGGCACGCCTGGCTTTATTATTACGCCTGTGAATGGTGCGACCATTGACAATACCACGGTAATTGGCGGGGCCGTGGATTTACAAACCTTACAACAAGCGATTAAACACGCGAGCCATTAAAATCTGCCGACAATTACTCTTGATTCGAGAGGTATAAAAGCCTCTTTAATCAAGAATTGGCGTTAGATAACCGGCACCAAGTTGTTGCATTTGTCGCTCTATCCAAGCGACTCTTTCAAGAAGATTCGGCGTTAAATGATTTGGATCGCGTTTGCGTGGGCTTGGCAGTAATACCGCTAAGCGTGCGGCTTGATTGGCGCTCAGGTGACGTGCTGACTTGCCAAAATAATGCTGACTCGCCGCTTCGACTCCGTAAATGCCTTTGCCAAACTCCGCCACGTTCAAATACACTTCTAAGATACGTTTCTTCCCCCAAACGGCCTCAAGACTGATGGCCAAGCCAGCTTCTAACCCTTTGCGAATAAAGCTTCGCCCCGGCCAAAGAAACAGGTTTTTTGCTGTTTGCTGGGTAATCGTACTGGCGCCACGAAGACCTTCGCCATCGTCGTATTGGCTCAACGCTTTTGTAATCGCCGTAAAGTCGACACCGAAATGATCAGGAAAACGCTGATCTTCTGAGGCAACCACAGCCAATGGTACTTGCGGTGGAAGTTGATCGATATTGATCCAATCCTGAGTCACCGGATAATCACTTTGCAACATAAACGCCGTAGTAGGTGGCGGAACGAATCGAAAAACCAGCAAGATCAAAACAAAGGCGATCAAAACACGCCAACTGATCGACCATACTTTCCTGAAAACACCGCGTTTACGCTTTGCCATTCATTACCTCAAAGGTGAAAAGGGGGCTTATTCCCTACGATTTGAAAGAGTATAGGATATTCAGTTGTAAACCAAATTTAACATTCGATCTTATGTATTTAGATTATAAATATTCAAGGTGAGTGAAAATGAAATAAAGTTTGGGTTGGCTATATTAGTTTTTATTTAGTTGAATTACTTGATAGGTTTAAATTAATAAATAGATTTTTAAAATCACCAAACAAGAAGAAAGTATCTTGTTTGGTGATAGTGGAATGATTAGTAATTTAATCTACGTGTGATTACGTTAGTTTGATTAAATATTTAATCAGGGGCTTAGCAGATTTATAAATTACTTATTTATAAGATTTATTAGATGTTATCCTAGCTAAGCCTTTGACTATTTTAATAATTGACCAGATAAAAGTGCCAATAAGTATAAAATAACCTATATAAAAAAACATTAATATAAAACTAATTAAAGTGAGGCCAAGCCCCCACCAGAATGTTTTAATGATATTGCTGTAGTGGTCTTCAAAAATTGAACCTCGAGCATCACCTATTTTTACCATAGCCCAAATAGCACCAGCTAACCAAAAGATACCGGTAAACATCCCAATAACCATAAGAACGTACGAAATCAGTGCATTTGTTTTTGCTTTTTCATCAAATGAACTCAATGTATTTAGTGTTGTTCTATCCTGTTGCAACTCTGACATGAAATCTCCTATTAATGCCAATTACTATAATAAATGTCTAGTAAAGGATGAAAAAGTTAAATCTATTTCTGATGTTAGAAATCCTTAAACCTTACTTTTACTAGAGGTTGAGATTACAGCTAAAAAAGATGGTTAAAGCAACATTAAAATAATTTTAGTAAGCTATAAATTTTAAAATTTGTAAAGACATCTCAATTAGATTGAAAATAAATACTTTAAAATCAATGGCTTAAAAAACATTTCCCAGCGAAAACGGATGAGCATCTTGAACCACCTGTTTCCCTCTAAAATGCGATGGACTATCAACGCAGATTGTTCTGCCTTCAAGCGTAGAAAGTAAGATTATTCAATTAAGGAAGGTAAGGAAGCCTCGAAACTCGCTTATTACTCTTTACTGGAAAGGGTAGGACCTTTTACGGATTGATGCACAGACCTCATGCCCCGATTCCTGTAGCATACGCGCACCAAAATCCACTGTCAGCTCAGTCTGACCCTACCTTATTTCATCGAAACAAGGACAGCGCCAGATGGCCAATTTTAATACCCATGTTACCGTTGCTGCCGCAATCAGTGCGCCATTGGCAGCCGGTGCTTTTATTATGGGTTTTGCTAATATGAACGAAGCAATTTTTTATGCTTTAGCAGGAACGTTAGGAGGACTGCTGCCCGATATCGACGCCGATGAATCCATTGCTATTCGGTTAGTCTTTCGACTGTTTGGCGCCTTAGCTGCGGGTTTGATCATCGCAGTATGGGTGCACCAATTACCTCACTGGCAAGTACTCGCATGGGCCATTGCTGGCTACCTCGTTGTGCGCCTCCCAATACAATGGGTATTTGAACAACTCACCATACATAGAGGAACATTGCATAGCTTACTGGCCAACGTCATGTTTGCCGCTATCGCCGTGCCCATTGCTTTTCACGTATTTGACCTTAGCGCGAAAACCGCATGGGGCATTGGAGCCTTTATCTTCATAGGCTCAACCATACACCTGATACTCGACGAGCTATACAGCATCGAACTATCAGGCATGCGCATCAAACGCTCCTTCGGCACCGCACTCAAACTCACCGACTGGGGCGAGCCACTGGCATCGCTGCTATTAGTATTAGTGTGTGGTTTAGGTTACTGGCTAAGCCCAACGCCAGATGCTTGGGTGTCTGCTTTTGCTGGGTAAAAGGGGTAAAAGGGGTCAGATCCCTTTTTTCTTTTTAGGGGGACGACCTCGATGATCTTGCCCAACTTTTTGTTGCAACTGCGCTTCTATTTTTCCTTTAAAGTAGTTATCACCGAGTGGTGTCCCTGTCTGCCACGCATTGCGTATAGAGGTAGATTCTTTAATGTCAGTTGGATGCTCAAACATAGACAGGTAATTACAAACTCTCGTTTGGTTGTTTATGCCTAGGGAGTTATAAATTGGGTGAGTTGTGATAAACGAAAACTGTTTTGTTCCGCAGTTATGAAGGAAGCTAGACCACCGATATAAACTGGGATGCCCTACTATATTTGCTCTAACGGGATTAAGTTCAATGTAGCGCATGACGGCTAAGAAATAACGGTCCGATTGCACTAAGCTACTTTTAAATCGTCCCTCCCAAATAGAACCACTGCGTCCGTATTTATGGTTGATAAAAGGTACATAGCATCGGCCAATGTGTTGCATAAACTGACTAACAGCAGCGCCATATTGAACAGTTAGAAGAATATGAACGTGATTGGTCATCAAGACAAAAGCATGAATAGCAACATCGTATTTGATGGCAGCTTCTTTCATCCAAAAAGCATACGCCTTGTAGTCTTCATCCTCAAAGAATACGGGGTCACGAGATGCGCCACGTTGAACAACATGCACCGGAATTTCGGGTAAAAAGAACCGAGGTTTTCTTGGCATCTTTTCCTCCTTGAAGAGAAACCAACGAATGTAGAACCATCATACTTATTCTAGCCTAAAGTATTAAAAAGGGGTCAGATCCCTTTAAAATAAGTCCAATGTCAGTTACAACTTTATCAGGCGTTTAAGGGATCTGACCCCTTTTAGTCCTTTTAGTCTCAGGTTGGTTAAGTGTTTCTAGTTCTTTAGTAATATTATTTAAGGAGTTATGTATTTTTGAAAAAATAGTGTTATTTCTTCCTTTTAAAGCATCTGAAATATCGGTGCTAACACTATTTGAGCTATTAACACCTTCTAAATAGCGTATATCTAAGATAGATATGTCCTCACCATGCCTCCTGCGTAATGGCGATTTGAATCTATATTTAGCTGAGACCTCTAAATCTACCGGTATTGCTTCTTTCAGGCCTGCAAATTGGCCAGCCCAGTATCTTAACTCACGGCCAGCGGTTAAATGTCGAATAGTGTGATTGAAATTGTCGTTTTTATTTGTATCTGCTTTTTCTATGCCAAATCTTTTTATTGGAATTGGTACAGAAAAAGTTAGATCTCTAGCTGCTGACCCTCCATTATTTTTAATAACTAGATCAATGATTGTACCTACATCTGGATTGGGTTCGTAGTAGATAGCAATCGAAGGTTTTGCTTGTCTGTAAAGTGCGTGGTAGGCAATAGCGACTGCGGAAAAGGTAATAAGTGGGCTTAATATGAAAAATACGAACTGTAAAATTGGATTGATTTCTTGAAAGTTAATATCCATTTAGATCTACTCCGCAATTATAAAAAGGGGTCAGATCCCTTAAAAATAAGTCCAATGTCAGTTACAACTTTATCAGGCGTTTAAGGGATCTGACCCCTTTTTAGTCCGCTATTAAGTTCTAATGCGCTTCGTCCCAGTTGTCCCCAATCCCTGCTTCTACTAATAATGGCACGTCGATTTTGCTGCTGTTTTCCATGATGTCTGTGATTTTAGCTTGGGCGGCTTCTAGGTCTTTTTCGGCCACTTCGAAGATGAGTTCATCGTGTACTTGCAGGATCATTTTCACGTCTAGTTCTGTTGTGGCGAGCCAGTCGTGCATTTTAATAAAGGGGTCAGATCCCTTAAAAATAAGTCCAATGTCAGTTACAACTTTATCAGGCGTTTAAGGGATCTGACCCCTTTTTAGTCCGCTAAACTAGAGTAGCACTTGTCTTAGTGCGCTTCGTCTTAATGCGCTTCGTCCCAGTTGTCTCCAATCCCTGCTTCTACTAATAATGGTACGTCGATTTTGCTGCTGTTTTCCATGATGTCTGTGATTTTCGCTTGGGCGGCTTCTAGGTCTTTTTCGGCCACTTCGAAGATGAGTTCATCGTGTACTTGCAGGATCATTTTCACGTCTAAGTCTGTGTCGGCGAGCCAGTCGTGCATTTTGATCATGGCACGTTTGATGATGTCGGCGGCAGAGCCTTGCATCGGGGCGTTGATCGCGGTGCGTTCGGCGGCTTGGCGCATCATGGCGTTTTTCGCTCTGATGTCTGGCAAGTACAGACGACGACCGTAGATGGTTTCCACAAAGCCTTTTTCTTTCGCGCCTTCGCGGGTGTTTTCCATGTATTGCTGTACGCCGGGGTAGCGTTCGAAATAGCGTTTGATGTATTTCGCGGCTTCAGGCCGGCTAATATCAAGTTGTTTCGCTAGACCGAATGCAGACATGCCGTAGATCAAGCCGAAGTTGATGGCTTTGGCACGGCGGCGTTGCTCTGTGGTCACTTCGTCTAGGCTGACTTCGAAGACTTCTGCTGCTGTGGCTTTATGCACATCGGCGTCTTTGGTAAAGGCGTCGAGCAAGCCTTTGTCTTGTGACAAATGCGCCATGATGCGCAATTCGACTTGGGAGTAATCGGCTGCGAGTAGTTTGTAGCCTGTTGGTGCGATGAAGGCTTGGCGAATACGACGACCTTCGGCCGTACGAATCGGGATATTTTGCAAGTTCGGATCAGTCGACGACAAACGACCGGTCGCGGTGATGGCTTGGTGATAAGAGGTATGAATGCGGCCTGTTTTTTGGATCATTTCTGGTAGTTTGTCGGTATAAGTCGATTTTAACTTAGACAAGCTTCGGTGTTCCATGATCAAACGAGGCAGTTCATAGTTCTGTGCCAGCTCTTGCAGGATAGGTTCCGCAGTAGAAGGTTGGCCTTTTGGTGTTTTCTTGATGATGGGCAAACCTTGCTTCTCGAACAAGATAACTTGTAGCTGCTTCGGAGAGCTTAAGTTAAAACTCTCGCCGGCTTCTTCGTGAGCTTTTATTTCTAATTCTTGTAGCTTGGCGCCAATCTCAGCACTTTGTAGGTGTAGCAATTCTGGGTCGATCAAAGCGCCGGTTTGTTCCATTTTTGCCAAGACAGGAATCAACGGACATTCGATGTCTTTAAAAATACTCACCAATTCTGGTGTTTTTTCGACTTGAGGCCAAATGGCTTGGTGAAGACGCAAAGTAATGTCGGCGTCTTCTGCCGCGTAAAAAGCCGCTTGTTCTAGATCAATTTCGTTAAAGGTCTTTTGCTTTTTGCCTTTACCTGCAAGCTCTTCAAAACTGACACAAGTGTGTCCGAGGAATTTCTTCGCTAAGGTATCCATGTCGTGACGTGAACTCACTGAGTTGTACACGTACGATTCCAGCATGGTGTCGTAGGCAATACCACGCAATACAATGTCGTAGTTATTCAAGACGTTAGCGTCGTATTTAAGGTGCTGGCCGACTTTTGCTTGGCTGTCGTCTTCTAGCCAAGGTTTCAGCTGTTCTAATACCCAAGCGCGATCAAGCTGCTCTGGTGCGCCTTCGTAATCGTGGGCAAAGGGAACGTACGCGGCAACGCCTGCTTCTACTGAGAAAGACACGCCGACCAATTCTGCTGCCATGTAATTTAGGCTAGTGGTTTCGGTGTCGAAGGCGGTGAGTTCCGCGTTTTGGATTTTCTCCAGCCAAACGGCGAAGGTCTCTTTATCCAATACCGTGGTGTAGTCTGCTTCAAGGGTAGAAGCGACGGGTACCGCTACTTGGCCATCTGTATTAAGCGTGTCACTGGCGGTTTCAACGCTTGGCGCTTGGTCAAGTTCGGCCACCCAGCGTTTGAATTCCAACTTGGTAAACCATTCTTTTAGCGTGTCTTTATCGGCTTCTTTGTTTTGCAATTCGAGAGAATTAAACGGCAGTTCGACATCACATTTGATGGTCGCTAGCGTGTAAGACAGCTCGGCCATGTCTTTGTTGTCGGCCATTTTTTTCGCCAAGGTTTTCGAACCACGAAAACCCAGTGCAGCGATGTCGTCTAGACGCGTGTAGATCTCTTTGATGCTACCCAAGCCTTGCAGTAGCGCGAGGGCGGTTTTTTCGCCCACGCCTGGTACGCCAGGAATGTTATCGACCTTGTCGCCCATCAGTGCGAGGTAATCGATGATGAGTTCTGGCGGGATGCCGAATTTGTCTTTTACGCCCTGAATGTCCATCACGGTGTCATTCATGGTGTTGACCAAGGTGACCTTGTCGGTCACTAACTGAGCCATGTCTTTATCACCCGTCGAAACAACCACTTCGCGACCGGTTTCGCCCACTTGTTTGGCAATGGTGCCGATGACGTCGTCGGCTTCTACGCCATCGATGATCACCAAGGGTAAGCCCATGGCTTCAACCATGCGGTGAATCGGTTCGATTTGTGGGCGTAAGTCATCCGGCATTGGCGGACGCTGCGCCTTGTATTCGCTGTAAATCTCGTCGCGGAAGGTTTTTCCTTTGGCATCAAAGATGATGACCATTGGAGAATCTGGGTAGCTCTTGATAAGACTGCGGATCATGCTGATCACACCGCGGGTGGCGTTGGTTGGTTGGCCGTCGCTGGTGCTCATCGGTGGAATCGCGTGGAATGCGCGGTAAAGGTAAGACGAGCCGTCTACCAGAATCATCGGTGAAGTGTGTGTCTTAGAATCGGTAGCCAAAATGAAACCTCTGTATGAATCGGCGATTATTGGCGCCTATTCTAAGCACTTACGAGGATTTTTTCAGTCTAAATTCGGTATTCATTTTTAAATGGCGTATTTCGCCATTATTTGTGAATACGATAAAATCCTAATAGAAAGTAACAATATCGGTCTGTTCGAATTGACCTTTTGCTGCTTATTGTGGAGCATAGGCGTTTTCTTAATCGCTCTATCCCCTTGACGATCAATAGGTAGCAAACTTGGCTGTTTACACTTCCCTCTCGGACTCTGACATGAAGGCCCTAGTGGCTGATTATTATTTAGGTGAATTGGTTTCGTACCAAGGTATCTCTGGTGGTGTCGAAAACACCAATTATTTTCTAAACACCACCACGGGCAAATACGTTCTTACCTTATTTGAAGAGTTCGAATTTGACGAAGTGCCTTACTTTTTAGACGTGGTAGCGCACCTTAAGCACAAAGGCTTTAATGTGCCAGCGGCATTGATCGACATTCATGGCGAGCGTTTACGCGTGGTAAAAGATCGCCCAGCCATTATTGTGGATTGTTTCCCCGGTGATGGCCTAGAAAACACCAGTGTAGAAAGCTGCGGTTTGATTGGGTCTGCCTTGGCGCAATTGCACATAGCCGGCGAAGATTTCCCAGAGAAACGAGAAAGTCATCGCGGTGAAACATGGTGGAAAGCTACCAGTCAGGCGCTTGCCCCTGAATTAGAGCCAGAGCAGGCAACGCTTTTATTGTCACAAATCGAGGCTTTTGACGAGTTTGTCACGCAGCATCCTGATCTTCCTAAAGCGACGATTCATGGCGATTTGTTTTTTAACAACACCTTGTTCGAAGGTGATCAGCTATCGGCGATTATCGATTTTTACAATGCCAGCTATTCTTGGGTAATGTACGACTTAGCGATTGTGGTGAACGATTGGTGTTCTGATATTAATACCGGTGAGTTGGACATGGAAAAATACCGTGCCTTGCTACACACCTACATTCATGAGCGCCGCCCTAATGCTGAAGAAATTCTTGCTTGGCCACATATGTTACGTATGGCTGCGGTGCGCTTTTGGTTGTCTCGCCTTGAAGCGTGGCATGGCGCAAAAGGGGACCCCGAGCGTTTGGCACAACAGCATGATCCAAAAGAATTTCAGCGTATTTTAGAAGCGCGTGTGCGTTATGCACCTGCGCTAATGGAGTAATCACGTGTTTCGTTTGATTGGGGTTTTATGGTTTGCGCTACTTGGCGCGAACTCGGCGTTGGCGCATCCGCACATTTGGGTGGATGTTCAATACCAAGCGGTTGTTGACTCACCCGTCGTAAAGAGCCTGAACGCGACTTGGTCTTGGGATTTGTTTACCTCAGTTAGCTTGCTTGAAGCTTACGACGACAATGGTGATGGGCAGTTTACCGGTAACGAACGAACCGAGTTGTTAGAGGGATTACAAAACCTCAAGAAAGACGATTACTTTGTTCATCTAAAGGTGGCAGGTAAGGCAATAAAGCCCAAATCCGTCACCATTACCGATTTTGGTATGAAGAACAAAATGCTATGGTTGACGCTTAAAGTTCGCTTGGCGGAGACGGTTAATTTAGAAAAAACGACGTTAAGTATGGCATTTGGTGATCCTGAGTATTACTTTGCTATGGTGCCATTGGAAGAAGGTTTGTTGCGTCTATCGGGCGCCTTGGCAGAAAGTTGTACGCCAGCAGATTACGATGCTAAAGAGCAAGGCATCGAAACCTGGATCCATTTGAGTTGTCAGCCTTAACGGGTTTTATCCCTACTGATTATTACCGCTAACATTGCCGTTAAACTGGAGAGTCTAGATGCTAGAGCATTTTCACTGGTTGCCGTTCTTGGCTGCTATTACTGTACTGACCATGAGTCCGGGAGTGGATACGATTCTTGTTATGCGTAATGCCGCTGCGGGTGGTTGGCGTTTGGGCTTCTTAACCAGCTTAGGAATTTGCATGGGACTGTTTGCTCATGCGACGCTATCAGCGCTTGGGTTGTCGGTGATCTTATTAGGCTCAGCCAACTTATTTACGGCGTTTAAACTACTGGGTGCAGCGTATTTGGTGTATTTGGGGGTGCAAGCGATTCGCAGTGCGATGAAGCCAACGGGCATGTCCTTTAAAGACACCAAACCAAGTAAAACGTTAACCGCGTGGAGCAGTTTTCGCCAAGGTATCTTGTCAAATGTATTGAACCCCAAGCCGATTATTTTCTACATGGCGTTCTTGCCACAGTTTATTGACCCAAATCATTCTGCCTTAGCACAATCTCTTTTTATGGCGTCGCTGCACTTTATTATTGCGATGACATGGCAGACGTTTCTGGCTGTTATGGTACATAAAGCACGAGTTTGGCTGGCTCGACCAAAAGTAGCTCAAGTATTAGATAGCGTTACGGGCGTATTGTTACTGAGCTTTGGCGTTAAGCTTGCTCTGACCCAGCGTTAATGGCTCGATGTTGCTGATGATAGCCGATATAGCTGCTTTGCGTTTATATCGGTTTTCTTTTTTTTAGCTTATTTAAACATCGTTTTTTGGCGTTATTTTGCTAGAATTATCGCGTCTACGGAGACGACTTCTAGACGAATATTTAAGACGCCACAAGCGTACTAAATTAGGTAGGCCTTAATGATGACCTCGCAAGGCTTGAGATAAACTGGTAATCAGCTTATTCGCAGATTACTTTTTCTGGTACTTCCCTAAATGAGCTTATTAATCTCGATTTGGATTAAATTCTTTTTCTTATTTGCCCCGTTCTTTGTGCTATCTATGTTTTTAGCGCTGACTCGAGGTGAAACGTCTACCGTTAGAAGGCAAGTGGCAAATAAAGCCATTATTGCGTCTGTGGTGATTTCCTTTGTGCTATTTTTCTTTGGCAGTAGTTTGTTTTCTGTCCTAGGCATCACCTTAGATGCGTTTCGTATTGGTTCAGGCGTATTGCTGTTTTTATCTGCGTTGAGTTTAGTCAGAGATGGTACGAGAAATCACGCAGTAGGCATGCCTAGCGAAGAACGAGAAGATGTGTCTGTTGTGCCATTGGCTGTGCCTATTATTATTGGTCCTGCTACCATAGGTACTATTTTGGTTTATGGTGCTGAGCTTCATGGTTGGGATATGATTCTTGGCCTGTGCGGTTTGTTGTTTGCACTTGGGTGTCTATTGTTCTTATTGTATTCCGCTTCTTTGATTGAACGTATGTTGGGTCGTACAGGATTAAATGTATTATCAAAAATAACCGGTCTTATTTTGGCGGCCATGGCGGCACAAATATTTATGAGCGGTTTAATGGGCTTTTTAAAACCTGTTGTAGGCTAAACAAGTGACATAATTTATACCCCTGATTATGTCGATACCATTTTTAGCAGTGAGTAACCCCTGTTAAATACGCTTCTAAAAAGGCGTTTCTCTATTTGGGCTTCTTCTTGATTTTGTTTTGTTATAGCATAACAAACAATATTTAATTTAAGAGAGTTGCACCATGGCGAGAAACGCCGTTCTTTTCTTTTTTACCTGTCTTTTCTGCGTCGCACCTGCCTACGCAGCAATAAACTTTCTTGGTTATGATTCGTTTATTCACTGGATTGTATTTGAACAAGTGAGTTGGCACCGCCAGCTTGCTAAGTCAGTACAACAATTGAGCCAAGATGGTAGTCCTGCTGTGTTATGGAGTTTGGTATCAGCCAGTTTCATTTACGGTATTTTTCATGCAGCCGGGCCGGGTCATGGCAAGGCGGTGATTTCGGCTTACATGCTCGCGAGTAAAGCCCCATTACGCCGCGGTATTAGCTTGTCTTTTTTATGTGCTGCGGCGCAAGGTTTGATGGCAGTACTATTAATGGTGATTGTCGGGCAGATATTTTCCTTGGCAGGACAAGCGATGCAGATTAGTCGTTTTTTTGAGCTGGCAAGTTTTGCCGCAGTCGGTTTGATTGGGGTATGGATGTTCACTCGGTTGATGCGCGGTCAATCTAGTTGTGGTCATGATCATTCTCACGACCACGACCACGACCACGACCACGACCACGACCACGACCACGACCACGCAGTCGAAGAGCAAACCGCCGATCGTCGTAGTATCATTGCCATGGTATTAGCCGTGGGAATTCGTCCTTGTAGCGGTGCCGTGTTGGTGTTGCTATTTTCGATGAGCGCTGACATTTTTCACTGGGGAATATTGGCCACATTAGCGATGTCTTTAGGAACCGCGATAACAGTCGCAGTTCTTGCTGCGGTCAGTGTTATTGTTCGTGACAGCAGTTTTTTAATGGGTGGCAAACAAGGCATATGGCGACAAAGATTGTCCCGAGGTTTTGGTTTTTTTGCCGCTATTGTATTGATCATTATCAGCATCTCTATGATGTGGAGTTACAGCAGTAATGCAGGAAGGGTCTTCTAATGAGTGAAGAACATCACCCACATTCGGGTCACGATCATAATGATTGTATTGATGCCGCGCTAGAAACAGCTGAGCTGCTTTGTGCCGAGCAAGGGCAGCGTTTGACTAAGGTCCGTCGTCGGGCATTAGAGTTAATTTGGGAAAGCCATCGTCCATTGGGTGCGTATCAGTTATTGGCAAAATTGGCCGAAGAAGGATTTAACTCGGCACCTCCAACTGTTTATCGTGCGTTGGATTTTTTATTGGCCGCAGGCTTGATTCATAAAGTTGAATCGATGAATGCTTTTTTAGGTTGCGCTCATGCGGATAAAGCGCACAAAGGCTACTTTTTGATTTGCGATGAGTGTCATAACGTTATGGAGTTTGATTACCAAGATATTCACGCGTCTTTAATTGCTAGAGCCGCTGAACAAAACTTTGAGCTGCGTTCCGAAACGATTGAACTCACTGGGCTTTGTTCCGTGTGTAAAACGGCGGGGGCATCTGTATGAGCCAGCGTTTAGTTTCGTTCGATAAGATTGGCATTGATTTTGACAGTCGTGTGCTATTAGACAACATAGACATGACGATTGATGCCGGCGAAATCGTTACGTTGATTGGTCCTAATGGCAGCGGGAAAAGTACGCTTATTCGTATCCTGTTGGGGCTGCAAGAGCCGACACGAGGCAAAGTGGTTCGCGATAAAGGACTGCGTATTGGTTATATGCCGCAAAAACTGCATATTGACCCGACACTGCCGCTAACGGTGAAGCATTTTTTGGCGCTGGTACGTCATGTGGATAAAAAAAACATTCTTCCCACGTTAGAAAAAGTCGGCATTGCTCATCTACTTAACGCCCAAGTTCAAGTGTTATCTGGTGGTGAAACTCAGCGAGTGTTGTTAGCTCGTGCCTTGTTAAACAATCCAAATTTATTGGTCTTAGATGAGCCTGTGCAAGGCGTGGACGTAAACGGTCAAGTCGAGCTTTATAATTTGATTGAAGGTATTCGTAACGAGCTTCATTGCGGAGTATTGATGGTGTCTCATGATTTACATTTGGTGATGGCAAAAACCGACACTGTGGTTTGTATTAATCAGCACGTGTGCTGCTCAGGTAGCCCTCAACATGTAACTGGGCACCCAGCTTATCAAGCATTATTTGGCATTCCTGGCGCAGATGAATCGATCGCTATTTATGCTCATCAACACGATCATGTTCACAATGAACAAGGCAGTATTTTATCTGATGATGACGATGCTCATTCGCATTGTTCTCACCAAGAAAAGTCTTAACCGCATAGCTTTGGAGCAAACGGTACCATGTTAGAGTTTTTAATTAGAGCCTTGTTAGGTGGCTTGGGCGTAGCGGCGGTTGCTGGCCCGCTGGGAGCTTTTGTCGTATGGCGCCGTATGGCGTATTTTGGCGACACATTAGCGCATTCCGCTTTATTAGGTGTGGCGTTAGGCTTTCTATTCAATATTAATTTGAATCTTGCCATTGTGGTCTTATGTGTTGGCTTGGCTGCAATTTTAGTGACGCTACAGAAAAAACAAATTATTGCGACAGACACCTTGTTGGGTATTTTAGCTCATTCATCCTTATCGTTAGGGTTAGTGGCCGTGAGCTTTCTTGATAATGTGCGCATCGATTTGATGGCCTATTTGTTTGGTGATTTATTGGCCGTCAGTCAAACCGATCTGTATTGGATTTATGGCGGTGGTATTTTAGTCTTAACGCTATTAGTTACTTTTTGGAAGCCGCTATTGGCTGTTACGGTCAACGAAGAGCTTGCTAAAGTGGAAGGCTATCCCGTTGAAGCGATTCGCTTGTTGCTTATGTTGCTGGTGGCTTTAGTGATTGCGGTCGCGATGAAGATTGTAGGGGTCTTGCTGATTACCTCATTAATGATCATACCTGCTGCCACGGCGCGTAAATTATCTAATACGCCGATTCAAATGGCGACTATTTCGAGTTTTATTGGCTGTCTGGCTGTCTGTGGTGGTTTGTGGGCCTCTTATCGCTGGGATACTCCAACGGGCCCAAGTGTCGTGGTCTGTGCCGCTCTGCTCTTCATAATTGCTTACAGCTCACCCTTTAAACGTCGGTCTGCCTGAGTTCATACTAATCTTTCATTTTTCTTCTATTTTTTGAAATAAAGTCATTCTTAATAATTCATTAGAATGACTTTATTCTCCTTTTCGTTGATATCTGTAATGAAATCCTGCTTAGTTACGACATATACTATGTTTAGAACAATCGAAATATTTACTTTGTTTATAGGTTTTTTTGACTGGTTTTTATCTATTTTAAGGTGTGGAGAGTTATATGCAGGTTTTTTCAACCATTCGGGGACGCCTTTGGGGAAGTTATCTAATTTTGTTTGTTTTAATGCTGTCGGTGATTGGTTTTTCAGCCACACGTTTTCAGTCATTGTCGAGCAATATCAAAGATATCGTGGGCGAGAATACGGCGCTAGTTGAATTGACAGGCGAGTTGAATGTCAATGCAGAAAGTCTTGCTAGTCGCATTCTAATGCTCTTTGTATTAGAAGACAGAGATGCTCGAGTCGCTATTTATAAAGAGATAGATGAACGAAACCGAATGTTAGATACGAGCCTTGCAAAAATGCAAAATCTCGTCAAATTGCCAGAAGATAAGCAAATTGTTGAGAAGCTTAAATCTCAGCGGGCGGTTTACCAAAAAGCACTTCAAGACACGGTAGAAGCTCTAGAAATTGGCGAATTAGATGACGCTAGAAAGCTAATGGCGGGTCCAACACGCGATGATTTACAAACATTTCTAAATGAAACGGCTGTGTTTTCTGAAAGGCAGCAAGCTATTATTCAATCAAAACAACAGAGCATATTATCAGAATCTGAATCGGGTATTTGGTTTGTGATTGGTGAAGGTATTTTAGCCTTGATCATTGGTGTTGTGATGTCTGTGTTGATCACCCGAAGTATTGTTAAACCATTGGGACAAGTAGTTAGCTTGCTGGACAGTGTGGCTAAAGGGGACTTATCGCATAGCATTTCTATTAAGCAGAAAGGCGAAATTGGTCAATTAGTTGATAGTGTTATTAGCATGCGTGCAAGCCTGGTTGGGGTAATAGATAAAATTGATCGCAGCGCCCAAACGGTTGTCAGCGCGGTCAAAAACATACGATCTAGTATGGAAAACGTGCAGCAAGGATCTAATCAACAGCAAACAATGGTGAATGATATCCATAGTTCGGTTGGAGAGTTGTCAGAGGGTGTTACAACCATGGCAGAGCACGTTACCGTGTCTCGAAACCAAGCGGAAGCAGCCTATCATTTAGCACAACATGGTAAATCTGTTATCACTTCTGCAGCCAAAGATATTACCTCCGTTGCTACCTATATTGAAGAAACCTCTCATTCTGTCGCCAAACTTAAGGAAAGTGCTTCAACGGTATCTAACTTGGTGAACAGTATTCGTAATGTGGCAGAGCAAACTAACTTGTTAGCACTGAATGCCTCTATCGAAGCGGCGCGAGCAGGTGAAACGGGTCGCGGTTTTGCTGTGGTCGCTGATGAAGTAAGAAATCTAGCAACGAGTACCGCAGAAGTAACTGAATCTATCGATAAAGTTATAACGGATATTGGTGGTTTATCTGTTCAAATCTCTGATGAAATGACCAAAGGGCAAGAGAAAATGCGCCTGGGTGTTTTGCAAATAGAAGAGGTTGTTCTTCCGTTAAGCCAGCTAGAATCGGACTCGGCAGTATCACTAAAAAGTCTTGATGAACTTTCTCAGTTAGCTCAACAGCAAGCAAGAGAGGTGAACGATATTGCGAATCATACGACGCTAATCGCCGAAGTGACGGTGAACAACGGTCAGACCTCTCTTCGCTTGAGTAAATTAACCGATGATTTGTTTGATGCAGCAGAGCAAACTAAAGAAGCGACATCTATCTTTACTTTGCCTGCTAGCTAGACGCTTTTAGCGTTTAGATATTAAGTGATCAAGAGAAAGAACCCCTGCGCCGCGATACATGAGCGCTAATGCAATAGCGAGCCATGTGGCGTGGGTTGGGTAAGCATCTGGGTAGATAAAGATTTGGATGACCAAAGTCATACCAGCCAGACCTAGAGCGGCGAATCGAGTGAAAAAACCAGTCAGAATCAGAATAGGCAGAACATGCTCGGCTATCGCCGCTAATAAGGCGGCAATGGCAGGAGAAAGCAATGGTAGGTTGTATTCGTATTCAAAGAGAAACAGGGTGGATTCTTTTAAATGCGGCCATCCTAATTGAATATGCCCACTTATAATATCCAGTGCAAATCCCTCAATTTTAGTTTGTCCAGATTTCCAAAATACTGCCGCAATCGCAAATCTCGCGATAAAAAGTACCAGCGACTCAGGAATTCGACGAAACAAAGCATCACTTTTAGATAAGATTAAAGACAGCATTTTTTACCCTCATGGTTTTATTGTTACTCAGCTTTTATGGGCTGAACAGCAATGTAGGAAATTAATTTCCATTCTATTAATTTGGCTAACGTAGCCCCAAGGTCGAAATCATTCGAGTCAGGCAGTGCTTCTTCTAGGCTTTTGTTCTGTAACAACTGTTTGAAAAAACGGGCTTCTTCATAGCTAATGACATGCAGTTGAGCGATTAAATGAGATTTGGCTATCAACAAATACTCACACTCATTAATTGCCACCTGATTTAAGCGTAAACGACCGTCGTTACGATGGGCTTGATAAAGTGAGCCAATGGCAAAAGGGGACGTTAGTAATTGTGTTGTTGGCGGTAAACTTAAATACAGCTCAGAGGGATCTTCTGCCTGAGCAAAGGCCGTTGCTACCTCTTCGTGATCTAGCGTGCGGTATTCTGCATCATTGGTTAGAGTCAGCAAATTGTATTCTAGAGCTGCTAAGTCAGCGAGAAAGGGTAACGTTTTAGCTGGGTCAAATTGGCGAATGAAATCTGAAAAAAAATGACCATATTCGCTGATAATAGGGGATTCTGGAGGCGAAACCAGTAAGTACTGCTTAGCCATAGCACGAAAGAAGTCGTCTCCAACTAAGGCCTGAGTCACGGGAAATATGTCGGCTAATGCATCGATCAAGGATACGACTACGTTGTTACGATATACGTTAAGTCGAATTTCTTTTTCTTGCATCGTTTGAGCGTCGATTTCACGATAAAAACGTGTGTCATCCGTCAACAGTGCAGCTTTAAATTCGTTGTTCATAGCGACTCTCACTTTCCATTAGTACGTTTTGTCGAATGGTATCGGCATAGCGTGCTTCGGCTAGTAATTCAGACAGCAGGGGAAGATTACCATCGCGTTCAATTAACGTCGGACTGGCAAGATTCAATGAATTAAGTTGGCGACATGTATGTTGATAAAGCGTCCATACATCATCAGATACAGGTTCATCATGGCTGTCTATTTTCAATGGCAATATGGTGTTGCCGTCTACCGTATGACCGGCAAGATGCATTTGTCCTACCGCATCGAGTGGGAAGTCATTGAGATAGTCATAAGGGTTGGTCCTGTTATTAAAACAAGATACCTCCACATTATTTATATCCAGTAATAATCCACAGCCTGTGCGTTTAGCAATCTCACGGATGAAGTCAGTCTCGCTCATGTTGCTGCGCGTGAAGGAAAAATAGGTTGAGGGGTTTTCAAGTAAAATTTGTCGTTGTAGACACTCTTGTACTTGCTCAATATGTCGACATACACGATCTAATGTTGGGCGATCATAAGGAACAGGCAATAAATCATTTAAGAACTGGCTGTAGTGTGTTGACCATGCTAAATGTTCTGAAAAAATAGCAGGTTGAATCTCGTCGACCAAGGTGGCAACGCGTTTTAAATGTTCAAGATCAAGCGCTGTTTCACCGCCAATAGACAACCCAACACCATGTACGGTGAGAGGGTAATGTTCACGAATTTGATGTAAATAATGGCGAGCAGGCCCTCCTTTACTTAAGTAATTCTCCGCATGAATTTCAAAAAATCCTACCTCGGGTAAGTCGCTTAATATGCTTTGATAATAAGCAGGTTTTAAACTGATACCAGAGAGGGATGAAAAGGTCGAAGGAGGAAATTTCCCACCTTCGACTTTTGGAGTGAAACGAGACATAAGAATGCGCGTCCGTTTACTTAGAAAGCTTTCAATTGGCCGTGGCCAGTAGGGGATGTTTTAGAATCCATTTCTATGCAAGTACCGGCAGGAACGATTTTCCAAGCATTGGCTTGGTAGTCAGTTTTAGAGGTGCCTGCACAAGAAGTACCTGGGCCTGCAGCACAATCATTTTGACCTGCTAGAGCAACACCGAAACATTTTTCTTTGCTGGCGGCTTGTGCCGGTACTGACACAGCAGAAATAGCAACGGCAGTACCTAGAGCTAGAGCGAGAGATGCTTTTGTATTTTTCATTGGTGTATCCTCATTTTTTTAATAGTGTATCAAAGGGGTAACAAGCAAAACCGTTCGCCTTACTTGTGTTACCTATCTTTGACGTGAACGAAATGGTTTTTCTTACACAATATAATGAGAAAAATTAAAAAAAAAGTTATGTGGCGTCAGGATCTTGCGTATAACGTTTTGAAATTGAACGTAATTCTTCCATTTGTTGTGAGAAACGACGGCAGGGAGGGCAGATAGTTGTATGGACCCCTAAAGCGACTTTTTCTTTTGTATTGAGAGGACGGTCGAGTTTTTCTGATAAAAGTTGAGTCGCTTGATGGCAGCTCATCATGATGATTTCTCCTTTTGGTACCAACTGTCTTCTAAGCATTCTCTCAAACGTAAGCGGGCACGGTAAAGTGTCACGTTTAGATTGCTGACAGAAACTTCTTCGTTATGACAAATTTCAGCGGTGTCCATTTCGAGGAACTCGCGCATCATAAAAAAGCGGCTGTATTTTTCTGGGAGAGCATTCAAGCAGGCATCAAACACTCGCCAGAAATGCGCGTTTTCAACGCCGTGATCCGGGTTGTCCCACTTCTGAGGTCGTTCATTTTTTTGCCAATGACCGTGCTCGTTAAACAGTTTTTCAATCAACTCTTCACCATTTATATTTGGACCGTCTTCTAATTGACTGGCCGCAGTATGGCGTTTCTCTTTACGAAGTAAATCGATTAGTTTGTTCTTTAAAATTGAGAACACCCATGTTTTTAGTGCTGCTTGACGTGAAAATCGTTCAATATTTTGGTATGCAGAGAGCATCGCTTCTTGAACTGCATCTTCGGCAAGTTGTTCATCACGTACCTGTACGCGGGCGAATTTTATCATCTGGAGCCGAAGATCATTCATAAACTCGGCATTCAGAAAAATCCCCGCTGCATGTGAGTATCCTGCTTCCGAAGAAAGATTGGCGTTTGTCATTTAAGCCTCTGCTATATTGAATATTAGTTTTTTAGACTATGAATTAGCTCAAATGTTCTGGCGGAAGAAAGTTTTTTTTCAGTATATAAAATTACTATTTATTAAGTGCCGTGAATGCTTTGTTTATACTCTCTTTTGTATAAGGGGGTGAAATGCTACCAGCCAGTTGTTGGTGTTTATTGATCAGTAATAATAAGCCATGGTTATCGTTGTAGCCCACCTTGGTAACGATGGCGGAGGTTTCTTTATAAAACCTATTACTAGGTCGCAAGATCGCTTGGCCACTCTCTTCAAAAGCAGATACTTCGCCTTGGCAAATGGCATCACAAATAGCTGGCTGTAATAGAAGCCCATACCATTTATCTTTTTTTACTCCGGCGATACTTAATAGATTTGGTAAATCCCGCGGCTCTGGCAATAGGCTAATTTGTAATGCGGCTTGTTCTTGTTCAGACAGATGTGGTTCCTCGAAATAATTGCTAAAGGTTTCGCTTAGCCCACAGAGAATGCCTGCGACAGCGATAAGGGTAAAAATCCAAGCAGCCGTAGAGTTACTTTTGCGTTTCATTGTGTCTCTTTCTCTTTGTTGTTCTGACTTAGTTGAGTTGCTTCACTGAGGTATTCGTCTTTTAGTTTTACATAGTTAAGACCGGCATACTGGAAGTATTCAATCTCTTTTTCACTCAATGCTCGAGCTTGTTTGACGGGAGATCCTAGGTACAAATAACCAGACTCAAGACGTTTACCTGGCGGTACTAGCGAACCCGCACCGATAATAACGCGATCTTCAATAATAGCGCCATCTAGGATTGTGGTACTCATTCCAACTAATACCTTATTGCCAATCTGACAACCATGCAGCATGGCCATGTGGCCAATAGTAACATCGTCGCCAATAGTTAGCGGATGGCCGTCTGGTTTATAGGCGCTGGCGTGAGTGATGTGTAAGCAAGAATTGTCTTGAATGCTGGTACGTGCCCCAATGTGAATGTGGTGCATATCACCACGTATGGCAACCAAAGGCCAAACGGAGCTGTCTTCACCAATGACAACGTCACCAATAATCACAGCGCTGTCGTCAACCCAAACTCGCGCACCTAGTTGTGGCGTCTTACCACGAAACGATTTAATCACTGTAAAGTCTCTCTTTTATCGGACGTTCTGTGTGCAGTAAAGATGAACTATCGGCATGATAGTGATTTCATCATTGAAAAAACATAAATACCACATATCTTATTAGGTATAGATTGCTTTACATAAGGCCGCGAATGCGCGCCCTTAACCATTTTTATGAAACGCGATGCACAAGAGACCATGGTGGTCTTAGCGCGTTTTTCGCATAGAAGGATAACATGATATGTCACAGTCCGTATGGGATGCGACCAGCTTACCAATCTTTTCCAAAATTGATGTTACGAGCATTGAATCTGAGCTAACAGAGCGCTTAAGTAATACTCAAGCGGCAATAGATGCCTGTGTGAGTGAAAATACGAATCCAACTTGGGAAAGCTTGGTGTTGCCGTTGGACCAACTGCACGACGATCTCGCTAACTTCTGGTCACCGGTCAGTCATTTGAACTCAGTGAAAAACACCCCAGAGCTGCGTGAAGCCTACAATGCGTGTTTGCCAAAATTAACCCAGTACTACACGGATCTAGGTCAGAATAAGGTGCTTTATCAAGCTTATAAAACCTTGGCTGAAAGTGACGCCGCAAACGCATTGTCTGCCGCACAAACTGAAGCCTTGGTACAAACTATTCGTGACTTTGAATTATCAGGCGTTGGTTTAGAAGGCGACGCCAAAAAACGCTATGGCGAGATTAGCCAGCGTTTGTCTGAACTAGGCAGCCAATTCGGAGAGAATGTACTGGATGCAACTCAAGCGTGGAGCAAGCTAATTACCGATGAAAGTGAATTAGCCGGCTTACCAGACTCTGCGCTAGCACAAGCTAAGCAAATGGCAGCAGCGAAAGACAAAGAAGGTTGGTTGTTTACTCTGGATTTCCCTTCCTATATGCCAGTAATGAGCTACGCGGATAACGCGGCTTTGCGTGAAGAGATGTATCGCGCCTTTGCGACTCGAGCGTCCGATCAAGGTGGTGATATCAAGTTTAATAACGCGCCTCTGATCGATGAAATTCTAGCGCTACGCCACGAAATGGCTCACATTCTTGGCTTTGAAAACTACGCAGAGTTGTCGGTAGCGACCAAGATGGCAGACAACGGTCAGCAAGTAATCGACTTTTTACAAACCCTTGCGAAGCAGTCGAAAAGTTCTGCAGAACAAGATCTTGCTCAATTAACCGCGTTCGCTAAAGATGAAAACGGCGTGGCTGAATTGAACGCTTGGGATATGGGGTATTATGCAGAGAAATTACGCCAGCATAAGTACAGTATTTCCCAAGAAGAGCTTCGCCCTTATTTCCCAATGAACAAGGTGCTGTCTGGATTGTTTCACGTGGCACAAACGTTGTTTGGTGTGGATATTCGTGAAGAAAAAGAATTCGATAGCTACAACAAAGACTTACAGCTATTCACCATCAGTAAAGACGGGGCAGACATTTCTCGCTTCTATTTAGACCCTTATGCTCGTGAAGCAAAGCGCGGTGGTGCTTGGATGGATTCATGTCGAACACGTCGCCGTTTGAGCGACAATCGTTTACAGCTTCCTATTGCCTATCTAGTGTGTAATTTCACGCCACCGATTGGAGACAAGCCTGCGCTATTAACTCACGACGAAGTGACGACCTTGTTCCATGAATTTGGTCACGGTTTGCACCATATGTTGACGCAAGTCGATGTGTCTTCTGTGTCTGGTATTAATGGCGTGGCGTGGGATGCGGTCGAGCTGCCAAGTCAATTTATGGAAAACTGGTGTTACGAGCCGGAAGCTTTAGCGCACATTGCGGGTCACTATGAAACGGGTGAGCCATTGCCTGACGCTTTGCTAGAAAAAATGTTGGCCGCGAAAAACTTCCAATCTGGTATGCAAATGATGCGTCAGTTGGAGTTCTCTTTGTTCGATTTCCGTTTGCACATGGAATACAAAAAAGGCCTTTCTGTTCAATCTGTGATTGATGAGGTTCGTCGCGATGTTGCTGTCACGACGCCACCAGAATTTAACCGTTTCCAGAATGGCTTCTCGCATATTTTTGCGGGTGGCTATGCGGCCGGCTATTACAGCTACAAATGGGCAGAAGTGTTATCCGCGGATGCCTTCTCGAAATTTGAAGAAGATGGCATTTTCAATAAAGACACGGGTGCACGCTTCCGTGATACCATATTGGCCAATGGTGGCTCGCGTCCCGCAGCAGAATTATTTGCTGAATTTCGTGGTCGTGAACCAAGTACCGATGCTTTATTAAGACACAGTGGCATCGTCGCTTAGCTGTCGATAACGGCACACATAGCGCAGCGAATAACGAAATAGAAAAGTGGCGATTCGCTGCTTTTCTATAAGAGGCAATAGGCAATATTATGACAGTAAAACGCTTTATCGCAGGGGCTGTTTGCCCTCGCTGTAGTGAAATGGATAAGATACGCGCATGGCGTGATGATGACGCTGAAAAGCAATACCGTGAGTGTATTTCGTGTGGTTACACGGATGAGCAATCTACGGTAGTTCAGGCGCAACCAACCGAAATTCCAACGCGCGTGAATACGCCTCACAGCAGCGCGCCAGAAGCCGAAGAAGTAGTGATTAACTTTATTCCTAATCCAGGTATGACGAAGCACTAATTATCTTCTTGCAGCCAACGTTTTAAAAAGCGGACTCGTGAATAACGAGTCCGCTTTTTTTTCCTTCTATTTGTCCGAAATAATGCGCTCTCACGTTTTTTGCCAACTATTAGTGCATTTGCCATCAACTTAAGGTGAATGACCGCAACGTTTGCTATCGAAAAATCATAATAGTTAGCGATTTTCGCAGCTTATAGAGAAGATAAGTAAATGGCACGATAAATGCTTTTCATAAAGACATAATTCGAAACAATAATTTCAATTTGTCGAGGGAAGTAATAATGAATAAGCCACCAGAGTTAGAATATGACTCTCTTGCCCCTGTTGGAGCGCATGAGAAAACATGGAAGTGGTTTGAGATTTTTAATATTTGGGCCAATGACATCCAGAGCTTATTTGGTTATACCCTAGTCGCTTCTTTGTTTATTGCCTATGGAGTCACGGGCTGGACGGCGTTTGCTGGTTTGATTGTGGCTGGCTTGCTGGTTATGTTTTTGGTGAATATTTCAGGTAAGGCCGGTGTTGATTATGGAATTCCTTATCCTGTACTAGCAAGGGCTAGCATGGGAACACAAGGTGGGAAGTTACCTGCCATGCTGCGAGCCATTGTTGCGGTCTTTTGGTTTGGCGTGCAAACGTACTTTGCCTCGACAGCGTTGACTCTTTTAATCGTTACATTAACTGGTGCCTCGGGCGGTGAAAGCTACTTTGGAATGACGGGTATTGGTTGGTTATCTTTCTTGGTCGTTTGGCTTCTACAGATGATTATTTTTTCTCGCGGTATGGGTTGGGTTGGCAAATTCTTGAATTTAGCGGGTCCATTTGTATACGCCGTGATGATCGGTTTACTCATTGTATTGTGGCAAAAATCCGATGGAAAATTATTGAGTGCTGCGAACGGTATTTTTCGCCATGATGGGGCCACATTTGGCTCAGAGCTACACGGTTTTATTGCGATTGTAGGGACTATGGTCTCGTACTTTGCCGCCGTTATGATTAACTTTAGCGATTTCTCGCGATACGCTAAAGACAACAAGTCAATGAAGCTTGGTAATCTTGTCGGCTTACCATTGAATATGGTGGTTTTCTCAGCTTTAGCGTTATTGATTACCGCTGGAGCGGCTGTTGTGTATGGAGATCAATTAACAAATCCAACGGCTATTGTTGAGCGTGCTGACAGTACATTGTTAAGCGTAGTCGCAGCGATTACTTTTTTTGCCGCAACGGTCGGCATTAATTTGGTAGCCAATTTTATTCCTGCAGTGAATGGCATTGCTAATTTATCTCCAAAAACCATGACGTTTAAAAAGGCGGGCTTTATTACGTCAGCTTTCGCTTTAGTGATTGGCGCTTGCTGGACGAGTTTTATTAGTCAAGTGGGCATTGGTGCATTTGTGAATACTTTAGGCGCAACGCTAGCTCCTTTGTACGGCATTATGGTGGTGGATTATTACTTTGTGCGTAAGCAGAAGTTGAGCCTCAATGATTTGTACGATGAGAGCGAAAAAAGTGCTTATTTTTATAAAAAGGGTTGGAACAATACCGCTTTAATTGCTTTTGTTGTAGGCGCTGTTTTTTCCGTTTCAACGGTTTGGGTCGAAGCGTTGTCCGTGTTGTCTGGTTACGCTTGGTTATTAGGGGCTTTGCTTGGCGCGGTGGTTTATCGAGGTTTAACGCAACGGATTTTGAATGAACAAAAAAATATGGCGAGCGCTTAGGTTAGAGCTAGATAGCCTTGCGATAGAAGTTTGTTAGTTTTTTAGTAAATAAATAAAAACAAAAAAAGCGCATTGCCTCTCTCTTAGTTTCAAGAGGGGTAACGCGCTTTTTTTATAACGTAATCGCCGATAAGACAAATGACGTGATGTTACTATTTTACTTCAATGATGAAGTCTTCTTTTGGACGACGGATTTTCTTCAAATCCACCAACCAATCACCATCTTCAGCCCGGTAACCTAGTGGTAGGAGGATAACAGAGCGCAGTCCGCGTTCTTTTAAGCCTAGAATTTCATCAACTTTTTCTGGATCAAAGCCTTCCATTGGTGTGCTATCAACTTTTTCTTCAGCAGCCGCAATCAAAGCGGTTCCTAAGCCGATGTAAGCTTGGCGAGCAGCATGCTGGTAGTTTACTTCTGCATCACGTGGTGGATAAAGATCAAGAATCATCTTACGATAATCTTCCCACCCTTGGTTTACAAAACCACGTTCGTCATTTACTAGGTCAAACATGTGGTTAATGCGTTCTACCGTATAGTTATCCCATGCAGCGAATACCAATAAATGAGAGCCATCGATGATTTGCGCTTGATTCCAAGCGTGCGGCATGATTTTTTGACGAATATCATCGTTGGTAACAACAAAAACTTCGTAAGGCTGTAATCCACTAGAAGTCGCGGTAAGGCGAATTGCCTCAAGAATACGCTCTACTTTTTCTTGAGGAACAGCTTTTGTGTTGTCCATTTTTTTTGTGGCATAACGCCATTTCAATTGTTCTAACAAGTTCGACATTTCGAAATCCTTCGATATATGGTTTGAGAACAATATGCTTTTTTTTGTTTGTTCTGGCAAGAGCCGGATGTGTAACAAGTGGGGATATCCTGTATCTAGATCAAGATTAGAGCGAGAGGCTTGATTTAATCGGAAAGAGGCAGGGTTTGTTGTCGGGATCTAGGGGGAATTGCAGAATTAAAAATAAAGCGCACCCAAATGGTTCATTTATTCGGCTTGATGATTTATGGTGCTCCACTTTAAAATTATATGGACTTTCTTCCCATGGCTTCAAAGGTGACCCCGTCCTTGTTTCAGAGGTATATGAGTGGCAGTTTAGTGCTGCAAATTATTATTGGTGTGTTATGTGGTATTGCTCTGGCTTATGCGTTACCGAGTGCTGCAGAATCAGCAGGTTTGCTTGGTGGTTTTTTTGTAAAAGCACTCAAAGCCATTGCGCCAGTCTTAGTGTTTATTTTAGTGATGGCGTCGATAGCCAATCACAAACAAAATCAACAAACGTTTATTCGCCCTGTTTTAGTGTTGTATGGCGTCGGAACGCTTATTGCGGCTTTTACCGCGGTTATTTTTAGTTACGTTTTTCCTACACAACTAGATTTAGTCACCGTTGATTTTACCCAATCTGCTCCTCAAGGCATTGGCGAGGTGCTGCATACTTTATTCTTCAATATGGTCGATAACCCGATTAATGCTCTTGTACAGGGGAACTACATAGGCATTTTAACGTGGTCTGTTTGTTTTGGTATTGGCTTGCGTCATGCATCAGTCGCCACGAAAGAGTTATTACAAAATATTGCTGATAGCGTCACCATGGTAGTGGGTTTTGTGATTCGTTTAGCACCGTTTGGTATTTTTGGGTTAGTGGCTCATACGATTGCAACGACCGGTTTTAGTGCTCTGTTAGGCTATTCACATTTATTGTTAGTACTGATCGGAGCCATGTTGTTTATCGCTTTGGTCACTAACCCAATTTTAGTCTTCATAAGTACGCGTCAAAATCCTTATCCTCTTGTTTTTCAATGTTTAAAAGAAAGTGGTGTGACGGCCTTTTTTACGCGTAGCTCAGCGGCCAATATTCCCGTTAACATGGACCTTTGTAAGCGCCTTGAATTAGACGAAGACACTTACTCCGTGTCTATTCCATTGGGCGCAACGATTAATATGGCTGGCGCAGCAATTACCATTACCGTATTAACTCTTGCCGCTGTGAATACATTGGGCATTCCTGTTGATTTTGCCACGGCGATTCTTCTGAGTTTTATCGCGGCCGTGTCGGCTTGTGGTAGCTCTGGTGTGGCAGGCGGTTCCTTGTTGCTTATCCCATTGGCATGTAGCTTGTTTAACATCCCTAATGATGTCGCTATGCAAGTGGTTGCTGTTGGTTTTATTATTGGCGTATTGCAAGATTCTGCTGAAACAGCCTTGAATAGCTCGACCGATGTGCTGTTTACCGCGGCGGCATGTCGCGCCAAACAACGATAAATTATTGCGTTACCTGAATGCAAAAGCCGCGATTTATTCGCGGCTTTTTTGATTTCTATCGATAAGCAAAAGAATGATTTAAGTATTAATACGTACGGGATCTACGTAGTAATACATTTTTTTGCGTATTCATACGAATAGCTTACAAACCTGTACTGAGTGATTATCCTGTCTGTGTGATCCCGTATTAAAAATAATAAACAACAGGATATAAAGATGAACTCTTTAAAAATAACCTCTCTGGTTGCTGCGGCTGCAGTAACTATGACGACTTTCTCTATGTCTTCCGTTGCTGCTGATAAAGTATATAAACTTAAAATGGCAGAAACGTGGACGACAAACTTCCCTATTTTCGGCGATGCGCCACGTAATATGGCCCGTATGGCTGACGAAATGTCTAACGGCCGTCTAAAAATCACCATCGACTCTGCGAATAAGCACAAAGCACCTTTTGGTATCTTTGATATGGTTCGTTCTGGTCAATATGATATTGGTCACTCTGCTTCTTATTATTGGAAGGGTAAAGTGGCAAACACATTGTATTTCACTACTATGCCATTCGGTATGACTGCGCCTGAGCAATACGGTTGGTTTTACGAAGGTGATGGTATGAAGCTAATGGAAAAGGTGTATAAGCCATTCGGCCTATTGTCTTTCCCTGGCGGTAACACTGGAATGCAAATGGGTGGTTGGTTCAAAAAAGAAATCAACACAGTGGATGACCTTAAAGGTCTGAAAATGCGTATTCCAGGTTTTGCGGGTGAAGTACTGGCAAAATTGGGTGCGAAACCAACGAACATTCCACCTGGTGAGCTTTACACAGCGCTAGAGCGTAATACCATCGACGC
This sequence comes from Marinomonas flavescens, assembly GCF_004352835.1. Taxonomy (GTDB): domain Bacteria; phylum Pseudomonadota; class Gammaproteobacteria; order Pseudomonadales; family Marinomonadaceae; genus Marinomonas; species Marinomonas flavescens. The sequence goes on from NZ_SJSB01000002.1 coordinate 200,270, forward strand.
ATTAGAGTGGGTTGGACCTTCTCTTGATTTACGTATGGGTTTCCACAAAATTGCTCCTTACTACTACACGGGTTGGCATGAGCCAGCAACTGAGTTGCAGTACTTAGTAAACGAGCGTACTTGGAAACGTTTACCAGATGATCTTCGTGAGATTCTTCGTGTTTCTATGAAACTGTCTGCTTACGACATGTACATTCAGTCTTACCATGAAAGTGGTGTGAACTGGGCAACCATGAAAACGGATTTCCCAAATATCCAAGTGAAAACTTTCCCAACGCCAGTACTAAAAGCAATGAACAAAGCCAACGAAGAATTGTTAGCTGAAGCGGCTGCGAAAGATCCTCTTACTAAAGAAATTCTTGATTCACAAAAAGCGTACATGAAAACTGCACGAGTATGGACGAATATTTCTGATCGAGCTTACCTTGAAAGTTTAGATAGTATTTCTGAATAACCCGTCTGATGACGCACGATGGATTCCCCCATCGTGCGTCTTTTCTAGGAGTTTTACATGTTTTTAACCAACCTAGAGAGAGGAATTGCCCGTTTCTCTAACTTGCTTGGCGGCATCTCAACGGTCTTGCTTATTGCGTTATTGTGTAATGTCTTTTATGACGTTTTGCTGCGCTACGCTTTTAATGATGTCTCTATTGGTATGCAAGAGCTTGAATGGCACTTGTACTCTGCGATTTTCTTATTAGGCATTCCCTACGGTATTCAACAAGGTGGTCATGTTCGCGTTGATTTGATTTATGAAAACCTTTCAATCAAAAAGCGTGCTTGGATCGATTTGTTCGGTTGTACTTTTTTAATGTTGCCGTTCACGTTGCTGGTCGGTTATTACGGTATTGGCCATGCACAAGAAGCGTTTGCTTTAGGCGAAGGCAGTGGTGACCCAGGTGGTTTACCGTATCGTTGGATTATTAAAGCCGTAATTCCTTTTGCTTTTTTCTCCATGGCCATCAGTGGTGTGGGCATGATGATTCGCTCTATAAATGCCATTCGTGGTATTAGCGAAGATGGGTTCAAGAACCCTCCTATTCAACACTAAGCGCACTTCCAGCTCATTACAGATAGGTTACTTATGATTGGAATTATTATGTTTTTCGTTGCCTTAGCTATGTTGATGCTAGGGTTCCCTGTCGCCTTTACTTTTGGCGGTATCGCACTGATCTTCGGCGTATTTGCTGAAGGTTTTGACATGTTTGCTTTTATGCCTTTCAGGATTCAAAGCTACATGGAAAACACCACCATGATGGCGGTGCCTTTGTTTGTTTTCATGGGGATTGTGTTACAAAAAACTCAGCTTGCAGAGCAGTTATTAGAAGCTATGGCAAAGCTGTTTGGTCGAGTGCGTGGTGGATTGGCCATTTCGACTATCTTGGTAGGGGCTTTATTAGCGGCTTCTACAGGCGTGGTTGGCGCCAGTGTTGTGGCAATGGGTCTTATCTCCTTGCCAGTAATGCTTAAATACAATTATAGCAAGTCACTGGCCTGTGGCACGATTTGCGCCTCTGGTACGCTAGGGCAAATTATACCGCCATCAATCATCTTGATCATTCTGGGTGATGTGCTCGGTATTCCGGTTGGTGATTTATTCCATTCGGCGATCATGCCAGGCATGGTATTGATTGGGTGTTATATTGTTTATATCCTGATTCTTACGTACTTAAAACCTGAGATGGCGCCTGCGTTGCCTGAGAATTTGGATGACGAAACACGTTCTCAGCAAATTATCAGTGCACTAAAAGCCATTATTCCACCTCTTGCTTTGGTATTAGTCGTACTGGGTTCTATCTTTACGGGTGTTGCGACGCCAACGGAGTCTTCTGCGTTAGGCGGTGTTGGTGCCATTGTTTTGGCTTTGTTATACCGTAAGTTTAATTGGAAAATGCTTTATTCGAGCAGCATGGAAACGGTTAAAGTAACCGCTATGGTGTTTGCTATCTTGATGGGCGCTACCGCGTTCTCGATGGCCTTTAGCTACACCGGTGGCGATCAGATCGTCGAAGAGGTATTGCTGAATCTACCAGGTGAGAAATGGGGCTTCATTATCTTGGCGATGGTGGCCATTATGATCCTTGGCTTCTTTATCGATTTTGTTGAGATTGCCTTTATTATTGTGCCTATCCTAGCGCCAGTTGCTGAAGCATTAGGTATCAATATGGTGTGGTTTGCGATTCTGATTGCGATGAACTTGCAAACATCTTTCTTAACACCTCCCTTTGGTTTTAGTTTATTCTACTTAAAAGGGGTCGCCCCAAGCTCGATCAAAACAACGGATATTTATAAAGGGGTCATACCTTTTATTCTGATCCAAGTCTTAGTTTTGGCAAGCCTTATGATCTTCCCTGAATGGTACGGAATGGAATAAGCCAACAGGATTGAATCACTAAAAAGCGGGGGCCTTCAGAAGATGGAGCCTCCGCTTTTTTATTGATGGGGTCGTCTAAACATTGAATAATAAAACAGGCCTTAGTGTGGGATTAAAAAGTAAAATCATTCTGCTAGCGGTTGTTCCTCTGGTTATATCGACCGTTATTATTATCTATTTGAATCAGCAGTCAGCACGAGATTTGGCTTCTGATGAACTCTCCATCTATGAATTCAATCTAATCCATGCAAAAAAAGAGGCGTTAAAAAGCCATATCGCGATTGCTATGAGTGCGATTCGTCCTATTTTAGAAGACACGACAATGGACAATGCTACTGCTCAGAAAAAGGTGAAAGCCATTATTAATGGTTTGCGTTATGGCGATGATGGCTACTTCTTCATTTATGACAGCAATGGCGTCAGTCTGGTGCATCCCACACAGCCGGAATTGGTTGGGCAAAACCTTTGGTTATTTAAAGACACCTTGGGCAATTACTTGATCCAACACTTAATGGCAAAAGCGAAAACGGGAGGAGGTTTTCATCGTTATATCTGGGAAAAACCGCCATTAATGGATCAGGAAGAAAAAATCGGTTACGCCGTGATGATCGATCGTTGGCATTGGATGTTAGGAACAGGGCTGTATTTAGACGATGTTTATCAAGAATTAGCCAAAGCCAAAGCCACCATGAACGCCAATATCCGACGCAGCTTTTTTCTAGTCAGTGTCGTTGCGAGTATCACTCTAGTCTTCGTCATACTACTAGGGCTGGCAATTAATCTACACGAACATAAATTGGCAGATTCAAAGTTGAAAGCCTTGGTGCAGCGTTTCATGCGGCTACAGGTGCTTGAAAAGCGTCGTTTGTCCCGTGAGTTGCATGATGGCATTAATCAAATGCTGGTGTCCTGTAAATTTCGCATTGAGCTGGCTGGTAATAAACTACAGCGAGGTGATGATGAGGCGGTTATCAAAGCTGAGCTGATTAAAGCGGAAGACTTAATTAACCAGACGATCAATGATATTCGCCAAGTGTCTCATGATCTACGTCCGACGGTGCTTGATGACCTAGGCTTAAATACCGCGCTTAAAAGTTTGATTGATCAATTTCAAGAAAGAACCGCCATTAAGGTAAGATATAGCTTTAAAGTCATGGCTGAATTACCCGACGAGATTGAAATTGCACTTTATCGTTTTGCACAAGAAGCCTTAACTAATATTGAAAAGCACTCTGAAGCAAGCAATGTCATACTACAGGTATGGCAATCTCACCAACGGGTGATTTTCGAGTGTTTGGATGATGGTCGAGGTTGCTCTCACCAATCAACTTTGTCACCAGGTATTGGCTTGATTAATATGCGTGAGCGAATTGAGCTTATTGGAGGTGATTTTGTTTTTCAGTCGCAAAAGGAAAAAGGCACAAAAGTCAGTGCTATTTTATCAATAGAGCCGCCTATAATGGATTAGCACCTAACAATAAGAGAGAGTGGGATGACAACTGAGCCATCAAGAATAAGAGTACTGCTGGTTGATGATCACATGTTGGTACTGGATGGCCTACAAGCGCGTTTAGAAATGGAAGCTAATATTGATGTTATTGGAACCGCTGCCAATGGTCTCGAAGCATTAGAAAAAGCGAAGTTATTACAGCCAGATTTGGTAGTGATGGACGTTTCTATGCCTGTTCTTAATGGGCTTGATGCCACCAAGCGCTTTCGTAGTGAGCAAGCAAACATCAAGATTTTGATGCTAAGCATGCATAATGACAAAGAATATATCTTGTCGCTGATTCAATCTGGTGCCAATGGCTATGTTCTCAAAGACGTACCTTCTGAGGAATTAGTACAAGCCATCACCATTGTTCACCAAGGTGGTACCTACTTCAGCTCCAAGGCATCAGATGCTTTATTTGGACAGTTAGCGGTGACTACCGCAGCAGAAGAAATGCTTTCGCCAAGAGAAAGTTCGGTATTGATAGAAGTTGCCAGCGGCTGGTCGAATAAAGAAATAGCGCAGCGTTTGAAGATCAGTGTACGCACCGTTGAAACCCATCGCCAAAATATCAAACGTAAGCTGAATATTCACTCGTCAGCAGGTCTAGTGAAATACGCGATAGAACATAATCTGATTGATTAGTTAAATGGCTTTGTTGTTTATGCTTATTTTTTTCCAATATCACTAAGAATGTCTTTCGAATTAGAAAAGTTATCAAACAAACGAGCCATTTCATACAGAGCGGTATAGTCTTCAAGAGAGATTAAAACGGTGGACTTTTTATCCTCTCGAATAATATTTATTGGAGTATGGCTTTCGCATACTTTCTCCATTACTTCAGCTAGGTTTTCTTGAGCTTCAGAATAGGCCATAGAATTCATATGCACTCTCCATAATATTAGATTTATCACAATTAACATGAGCGATAAATTCTATTATGAATTCATAAAAAACTGGGTGTCTTTTGGTTTTTTTTTGTATTTTTAATGCCTAACTCTATTCACTATTACGTTAGGTATTTTTAGTGCTTCTCGACTCATTAGGCCAAGCCTAACTAGTTGACTTTGTAAATATTCTTGACCCTCGACGAGTCCTATCCTATTTTTCAAGTCATCTTGATAATCTGAAATTTTGAAGGAAATAAAATGAGAAGATCTTATTTTTCAATGCTCGCTATTGGGTGTTTGGTTGTATCTATAGAAGCTTCTGCTGCCGCTAAGGAAGAGCATTATCCCATTAGTAAGCTAGATTATATCGGTGAGTACATCATTCCTAATGATGCCACTGTCGATGGTGTGACTGTTGGGGGATTATCTGGCATTGATTACGATGCAAAAAATAAACAATGGCTAATGATCAGTGATGACAGGTCTGATAAAGGTCCCGATCGTGCTTATCTTGGAAAAATGACCATCACGGCCAATAACGTCGGCGCTATGACGCTAACAAAAATGATTCCGCTCTTACAGCCGAACGGTAGCCTTTACCCAAGTAAGGTCGCTTATCTTAGTGATCATAAAGGTGTTGTGCCAGATTTCGAGTCCATACGCTTTAATCCTGATACTAAGGGAATCCGTTATACCAGCGAAGGTGATCGTTCTTTAGGTTTTAGTCCTTTTATTCGAGATGCAGATATGGATGGTCATTACTTAGACGAACTGCCAGTACCGGCGGCGTTTAAGTTCGACCCTAAAAATAAAGCTCGTGGCTTTTATGATAATTTAGCGTTTGAAGGCAGCAGTTATACCCCAGATAAGAAGGCGTATTTTGTCGCGATGGAAGCGCCTTTAATACAAGATGGTCCAGTACCTTCACTTAATAAGGGGGCTTTTTCACGAGTTCTTCGTTACGGCAAAAATAATACCGTACTGGGTGAGTATGTTTATCCGGTCGACTCATTGCCCGCCGCGCCAGGTGCCGGTAAACACGCAGATAATGGCGTATCAGAAATTTTAGCGGTGGATAATCAGCATTTATTGGTATTAGAACGCGCAGGTATTCAGGATAAGAAGGGTCATTATCATGATTACATTCGTATCTATCAAACGGACATGAAGGGCGCGACGAATGTGAAAGGGCGCAATAAACTGGTCGCCGGTCAGTTTAAACCGATGCATAAACGCTTATTGCTGAACTTGAATCAGGCTAATTTACCTCGACTTGATAACTTAGAAGGCATCACCTTTGGCCCTAAATTAGCAGATGGCCAACAGACTCTTGTCCTTATCTCGGACAATAATTTCAACGCAACTGAAGTCACTCAACTGTTCGCTTTTAAAGTCATTCCAGCACACTTATAGCCTTCAGGTAACGTCGCCTTGTCATCAATTTTTGTGACAAGGCGATTGAATACAGATTATTGAGTATATGCGCATTTGCTTTCTTGCTAGAAATCCCCCGGCGCGCATTGTAAGCAGGTTAGTCCGAGGTCACGCCAGCCTTTAACCACGGCATCGCGGTCATCTAGTACTAGCCAAGGTTCGAATCCATCTTCACGAATTTTCTCCAATAACGCTTTTTTTACGTCCTCATCGGGCATTGAATCGGCATCATCTGGGCGTAAATACACACCATCAAAGGGAATCTTGTGTTTTTCCATCCATTCAATAGAGTGTTGCTTATGGGATTCTGGACGACCGCTGCAGATCAAAATATGTTGACCTTGCTGCTTTAGTATATTCACTAAGCGTAAAATATTTTCGACTACTGGTGCGTCCTTCATGTAGTCAAAAAATGGGGTCCAGTGTTTGACTTCCCCTAATACCCAGTGGGCAACTTGAGTGTGGTCAAATTCTGCAAGGGTGCCATCGAGATCAACAATCACAGCGTTTGGCATCATAAAAACTTTCCTTTTATTGGTGTGATACTCCAGCCATTATCATTTTGACTGGGTTCGAAAAAAATAGGTGTTAGGTTATCTACTCTTGGGCAATAAGGTGTGCCATTAATGACCTTGTTTAAAACACGGTATACTCCAGAATGAGCGATGATTAACGGTTTTTCATACTGACCTAATATGTCATTAAGGGCTCCAATTATCCGATCTTCAAAAACCTGCCAAGATTCACCATTAGGAGGAGTTATCTCATAAGGTGTTTGCAGATCGATAGAGCAGCCTTCAAGATCTCCCCAATGACGCTCTGTTAATTGTGCATGGGGGATGACTTCTTGCTTTGGCACTGCGTAAAATGCTGTTTGTTGAGTGCGTTTAAGGGTGCTGGTAAAAACGGCGCTCCATATTATTAATCCCAGCCTCTCGGCCGCATTTTGGGCTTGCTGTATTCCTACATTACTTAATGGACTGTCGGTAGACCCACCAATCAAGTGGGCGGCGTTATACGTGCTCTGCGCGTGACGTGCGAACACAAAAGGTTTTTTTATTAATGTCATTATTTTGCTCAATATAAGAATTTGATGTGATGCTTGGCCCCAGAGCCTGCTGCCATTCTTTTAGGTCTTTAATATCATTAAAAAGTGGCGCGCAGGTGTGGCACTCTAAGTGATCGATTAGGCGCTTTAAATCTCGCCTACGAGGGTGTACATTCCAGCGAATAAAATGCGCATCTCCTTTGCTGACCGCTTGTCGAGCGTGTTCTGGTAAGTGACCAGTATAAATAGGGAGGTAACGTTCTGGTTGTTTTAATAAGGCTTTGGCTTCGCCTCCCATACCGTCTGGATCACCACATAATATGGCTTTGGCTGAGAGGTTGAATGGTTGTTTTTTGATTCTTTCTAAGACAGATCGCATATTGGTGAAGATGCCTTCTTTTGGACCAGATAATGCGTCTTTAGGTGAAATACAATCATCACCTAGAGTCCAATCCTCAAACCCTAATGACGTTAACCAACAGGCAATTTCTAGAGCGCGGCCGGTCTGGGGAACAGGCATAAGCAAGTGTTTGTCATCGTTCAAATATGTGGCTAGTTCGTTTTTACATTGATCGAGCGACTCGTCATACAATCCATAGGAGGCGTCTAGTAAGGCAATACTTGCCATTGGTGGAAAGGTAAAAGGGTACAGTGTTGACTCAAGGCTAAAATCACCGCTGTAAAATACGCCATCCCCGATGTCGAGATGGAGCCATACACCTCCAAAAGAGTGCCCCGCCGAGCCTGTCGTTATATTAATACCGCATACAGAGGTTGTTCCGCTGACGGGTAATGTTTTCAGATTGAGGTGTGTCGGAAGTTGTTTCTGCACTGCTAACGTAGCGAAAACAGGTACGTCACTGTCTATGTCTATCAGGCCGCCCATATGATCTTGATGGTCATGAGAAATGAATATGGCGTCTAGATCTTTCGGTTGTATCCAGCCTTTATCTTCATTCGCTTCTAATGCGCCCCCTGCATCCAGTAGAAAGCGAATCGGTTTAGAAAATAAATCGGACTGATACGTCACTAAGATTGCAGCTGAGGTTTTTCGTCCTGCACCACTTAATATATCGATACTGATTTTCATGCGTCTGTCTCCAAAGACCAAGCTTGCTCAAGGTGAATTGTATGTTGGCTATCCTGGTCCATTGGTACGTCGCTGTAGGCCTGTAGGCGTTGGCCATCGGCTAATATCAGCTCAATGTCATAACGCTCGCCACGAAATATGCAGTTGCGAACTTTGACGGAAAACCCTTCTTCTAAAGGATTATTAATAAAGTGAATGTCTTGTGGACGAACAAGCACCGGACTTGTTGTCTTCTGTGATAATGGGGTTTGTTCAGACTGGCCTTTGAGTAAAGATTGGCGGAGTAATTCTTGTAATTGATGACCTCTTATATATTGCTGTGGCTCGGTTGCCACGAGATTAAGCACTGAGCCACGACCAATGAAATTAGCCAGCCACGTATTCTTAGGGGTGGCATAAAGGTCTTGTGGTGTTCCCCATTGGACTAATTCACCTTTGTTCAAAACGGCGATATGATCCGCGAGAGACATGGCTTCTGCTTGATCGTGAGTGACATATACAATGGTCGCCTTAGTGCGTTTATGAAACGCGCGAAAGGTTTCTTCCATCGTCGCTCTTAGGTGACGGTCTAAGTTCGCGAGAGGCTCATCAAATAACACGACATCTGGCTCGGTGACTAGGCTTCGGGCCAATGCAACTCGTTGGCGTTGACCACCGCTGAGTTGTGCTGGCAATCGGTCGGCGTACTCCTCAAGCTCCACGACGGCTAAGGCGTCTTTAATTCGTCTGGTTTTTTCCTCCCCGATGATTTTTTGGATACGTAATGGGTAGCCGACATTATCGGCCACGGTCATATGTGGCCACAGAGCATAAGATTGGAACACCATGCCAAAGTTACGTTCTTCAGTCGGTGTATGCTGTTTCTTACTGGATAGAAGGCGTTCACCGTGACGAATTTCTCCTGCACTGACGGGTTCGAAGCCTGCCAGCATTCTTAAAATAGTCGACTTGCCACAGCCGCTCGGACCTAGTAACGCGACAAAAGCACCGGGTTCAATGTTCATGCTTAAATGATCAATGACGGTCTGCCCATCAAACTGCTTACAAATATTGTCTAGAGTTAATCGTGCCATGGGATAATTCCTTTAGGTAAACGTGGTGCTAGTAAACTAAGCAATGCCATCAAGGACGCGACGAGCAAGACAACCAACACGGAGATGGCGGAGGCTAAAACACTGTCTCCGCCTTCATCCAAATTAAAAATAAGTACGCCAAGTGTTTCGTTGCCTGCACTCCATAGCAAAGCCGATACGGTTAACTCATTGATAGATATTAAAAACACCAGCAAGCCGCCGGCAAAAAACGCAGGCGCTGTTAGCGGTAGAACAATATGAAAAAGGCGTTGTAGTGGTTTTGCGCCAGCCAGTTGTGCGGCTTCCTCAAGGGAGGAGTCAAGCTGCGACATAGCCGACATGATTGGCTTTAAACACACACTTAAAAAGCAGGATAAATACGCTAGAAAGATAATCGTTAAGGTGCCGTATAAGCTCACTTCAATAAAAGGCAAAGGTCGAGCGAACAGTAAGATAAACGCGATGGCTAAGACGATGCCGGGAATGGCATAAGGTACTTCTATTAGACTGGCAATAACCGATCTTAGTCGCATCGGTAGGCGCATCAATAAATAACCGAGAGGTAAACAAACGAGCATGAGTGTCAGAGAGGCTGCCAAAGCCAAAAATACACTATTACTAAATGCTCGAGCGGTAGAGCCTTGCTTGCTTAACATCTCAATGTAGGCATTCAGGGTAAAGGTCTCACCATTCAAAGGCATCCCTAGCGCAGGTACAAAAGAACTAATAATTAAACTTAATAATGGGATGACTAAGATGAAGCAAAGAATGCCCCCCAATACGATTTCTACTGGCGCACGGGCTTTTTTTAGATTAAACGATATGGATTGTGTGGTGTGACCGATCAATGCGTATTGGCTGCGTTGTTGTAGCCATTGTTGTAGCAGCATACCGGCGAGTACAAGAAGGGCAATGATCATGGAAAGCCCCGCGATTTCACTTAGAACATCATCACCAAACCCTGCCATTTGTTGGTAAATGAGCGTTGGTAAAACAAGGTAATTAATTGGAATTCCGAGCATGGCTGGAATGCCAAAATTGCCTAAAGAGGACACAAAAGCAAGAGCAGCCCCCGCCACCATCGCGCTACGACATAAAGGTACAATGATGTCTATCCAGATACGAAGATGAGAAGCGCGAGCCATGCGAGCGGCTTCGATCATATCTTGAGGTAGATTAATGAGCTGTGTACGCAAAGCAAGAAACACTAAAGGCGCACTTTGAATACCAAGCAAAAGAGCGATACCTTCTGGCGAATACATTGGGTTTGAACTGCCTAGCGCGGGTGCCAATCCGAATGTATTTAATAATGGACTAGCAGGGCCAAATAGCTGCAACCAACTTAACGCCGTGACCTGTGGCGGAATCATCATGGGCAACATAAAGCAGAACACCCATAAAGCGCGACGGCGAATGTTAGTGAGTGATACTACGAATGCGAATCCAGACCCTAAAACAACGGCAATTAACGTCGCAAGTCCTGAGGTATAAAAGCTGTGTTGCAACGCGCGCCATGTTCTTTCACTCCGTAACACCTCAGATAAAGGGGATGATGTAGTGAAGCTCATATTCACGAAAGCCTCGGTTAACAAACGCAAACTAGGTAATAAGCTAAGTAAGGCAATCAGCAAGAATAAGAGAAATGATAGCCAGCGTAACTGACTATCCATAGCGCGAATTATCATCACAGTTATCCTTCAAAAATATCGCTAAAACGGGCTTTATTGGCCGCGTTATTACGCAATGTCTTTGCTGCATCAAACGGCATTAGCTTGATGCTTTCACGACTTGGAAAACCGGCTGGGACACCTATGTCACTGCGTGCTGGCAAGTAACCTTGTTCGAGTACCAGTTGTTGTCCTTGCTTAGATAAAAGGAAATCCACAAAACGCTTTGCCGCTTCTTTGTGTTTAGACTCTTTCATAATCGCAACGGGTTCAGTCACCATACTGACGCCCGTTTTTGGAAAGATAAACTCAATTGGAGAGCCTTTACGGGACTCTCTGATCACGAGGAAATCAACAATAACGCCATACGACTTAGAGCCAGAAGCGACCGCCTTGAGTACGCCACCATTTCCGCCTTGTGCCATTACTTTATTTGCGTGTAACTGTTGGTAATAGTTCCAGCCAAGATGAGCATCTTCTGTCAGAGTGGCTAAATGAATCAGAGCGGCGCCAGAATATAGAGGGCTCGGCATAGCAACTTGATTCTTATAACTAGGCTTGGCTAAGTCTTCCCAGTCGGTAGGGGTCTCTAGCGCTCGAGTATTTCGAACGATGCCTGTGGTGATTAATTTAGTGCCGTAGTAATAGCCGTCTTTATTATAAAGAGCGGGCTTATAGTCTTTTTGATAAGGGCTTTTGTAGGCGTATAAGTAGTTGTTCGCCACCATAGATTCCATGGTCACGCTATCAGCAATCAACAAAACATCAGGTTTTACCACGCCACTGCTTAACTCTGCTCGCAGCTTGGTCATTAATTTTGTAGTGCCATCACGAACCCATTTCACTTCGATATCAGGATTCTGTGCTTCAAAAGCATCTACGGTGAGTTGAGCATCTTTATTGGGTTGGCTGGTATACAAAGTGAGTGTTTCAGCAGCTTGTACACTTAGAGGTACGGCAAGTGAAACTGAGGCAAAAGCAAGTAGACTTTTTTTAAGATTCATTGTGGAACGCTCTGTTGTTTGGGTGAGAACAAACAATAGCGCGACTCTTTGACATTAAAATGACACCAAACTTTCGTTTAATAAATAAACGCTTTCGTTTTATCGAAAAACCTATGGAATACTATTTTTTTGGTGCATTGAATGAATAAACGACAATATGAAATTGTTCAGTGGGTGAACAAAAATGGGCGCAGGTCACTCAATGATGTCGCTGATGCGTTTTCTGTTTCTGTTCAAACGGTACGGTCAGACATACGTTTGTTGGCAGATAAGGGACTGATTTTGCGCAATCATGGGGAGGCGATACCTTTTCCTCATAGGGAAAATATAAGCTTTGATCAACGCAAAATTCGAAATTTAGAAGGGAAGTTGCGCATCGCCGATCTTTGCATGAGTAAAATTACTAATTATCAGTCTCTGTTTCTTGGTACCGGGTCCAGTGTATCTGAAGTGGCCGCTAATTTAGATAGCTTAAAAGGTCTACAAGTGATGACGACTAATTTGCATGCCGCGCGAAATCTTTGTGAACATCCAGATTGCGAATTAACCATTGCGGGCGGACAAGTACGTAAACGAGATCAGGATGTGGTGGGTGGTGATGCTGTACGCTTCTTTCAACGCTATCGTGCTGATATTGGTATATTTTCTGTCGCTGCTATGAATAAAAATGGTGAACTTTTTGATTTTACAGACGACGATATCATGGCATTAGAAGCGCTTGTCGACAATTCACAGTATCGTATTCTGGTATTAGACAGCACCAAATTTGATCTTGAATCACGTTGTGTTTGGCGTCGAGTGTGCGATTACCACTGCTTAATTACCGACATCAAACCCTCACAGTGGCTCCTTAGCAAATTACACAGTCAGGGTGTTGAAGTACTGTATTAGTGAATCATGCAAGATCTTAACTATGGCCTTATATAGATTATGAAAAAAGGTTCAGTATTTTCGAAGAGTTTGTTTACGATGAATTTTAAATAGGCATATAAGTTATATTATATTGATCGTCAAAAGAGTGGTATTTTAATCAATCTAACATCATTTTCCCCTACTCGTTTTCATTAAGGCATTTTATGTTTCGTGACCAGGATGGTTCCGCGTTTTCACTGCACAGGCTTTCTGGTTATGGTGTGGCGATCGGCTGTGGCTTGTTTCTATTGTCCATTATTCCTGGTGCAAACTGGGCTTATGCGCTTTCTGCGCTTTGTTATTGGTCTGTTTTTATCATGGCGTGGCCGCGTTTAAACCCGCGCAACAAAAAACAAATCCGGCTGCTGCTTGGAGTTGCTATTGTGGCGTTACTGGTTGCCTATGTTAATGGTGTAAAGCTGAACTTTTTTGCCTTAATAGAAGGTAATTTAGGCATTGTAGCCATGTTGTCGGCGGTGTCTTTGTTGGGTTTATTGCCTGATGGGGTAAAGCAAAAGGCGCCGATTATTGGTACGAAAGGCGTAGTTAGCACTTGGTCGAGCGTTCATCTCTTAGGTGCCGTTATTAATATGTCATCGGTGTTTCTAGTGGGTGACAAGCTGCAGAGAAACACCGGCTCTTTGTCTGAGTCTCAATATTCAATCTTAGTTCGAGCGCTGACCAGTGCTGGGCTTTGGTCGCCTTTTTTTGCCTCCATGGCGGTGGCCTTGTCGATTGCACCGAATGCGGAGTTTCATCGGTTGGCGATGATAGGCGTCCCTATCGCTATATTTTCGTGCCTAATTTCTCTGTGGGAATTTAATAGAAAAGGCACACTGGCGTCGTTTTCAGGTTTCCCCTTGGCTTTCCAATCGTTAATTTTTCCAATTAGCTTGGCGATATCTGTTTTAGTTTTCCATTATTTTATCATGCCCCAATTACCCATACTGTCGATCGTGACCTTGCTGAGCCCAGTGTCTGTTATCTTGCTCTTGGTTATGAAAAGTGGCGCTCGATATACCAAACAACGGTTGACCGATCATGCTCATATTCGTTTGCCAAATATGGCGAATGAAGTGTCTTTGTTTTTATCGGCTGGTTTGTTAACAAAAGCCGTGAGCTTGGCGTTAGCGGGTGCGTTAGGGGCAAATTGGTCTTTGTTCGATTCGTTTGGTTTTGTTGAAGCGTTCGCCTGTTTTATAGGGATTTGTGTCATTGCTTTGTTGGGCTTACACCCGATTGTGGGCATTTCATTGATGAGTTCGGTGGTGCCTGCCCATGGCGTTGATAACACCTTGTTGGCCTTTGTTTGTCTTTGCTCTTGGGGAGTGGGAACCGCGATTAGTCCATTATCAGGGATTAATTTATCGGTAGCAGGAAAGTATGGCATCGATAATTTCCAGCTTGCTCGATCGAATTTGTTATACGGCATACTTATGTCGGCTGTGGTAGCGATCGCCATGTTCCTGCTTTCTTGGATGTTGGGCGTATAACGCCATGAATGAGGTCGTTTGCTTTTACTCTCCAGTGTTCTGATATCAACTTTCTGAGATAAAAAAATACCCACTTTTGAAGTGGGTATTTTTTGATGTGTTATTAGGCTGACCGATTGCTAATCGGTCAATAATGCGGCGGCGCTGCCGCAGACCGTCATTACGAAAAGGAACCATTTCAGATGTTTTGGATTGGCTTTAATGGCAAATTTCACGGCAAGATGCGAGCCTAACATGGTACCAGAAGCGAGTATTAAACCAGGAACCCAAAGGATTTGATCGTTCCAAATAAAGACCCCTAATGCTAAGGCAGTAAAGCCAATGGTACACACCATCTTTAAGGCATTAGTGCGGACTAAGTCATAGCGCAGAGTGCCAGCTAAAGCGGCAATCAGAATAAAGCCAACACCAGCTTGTACAAAGCCACCGTAAACGCCAGCAATGAATAACGCGATCCAAGCGCTGGGTTTTTCTGAGACTTTAAAAGGCACGGTACCTTCTGGAGGCGCGATTAAAGCAGGGCGCACAATCATGATCAGAGTCATACCAATCATCGCGCTTAATAACAGAGGTTTTAGCCAAGTTTCAGGAGCGTAGCTGGCTGCAAACGCGCCGACTACACCGCCGAGTAAAGACGGAATCATGACCGGCATGATGTCTGCGTTATCGAGTTTTTTGGCTTTTCTAAAGCCAGCAACGGCAGTGAGGTTTTGTAAAAATACGCCGACTCGGTTCGTCGCGTTGGCAATGTCTGCAGGCATGCCCATGACCATGAGGGCAGGTAAGGTTAAATTAGACCCACCACCAGCGAGCGTGTTGATAATACCCGCAATAAATCCGGTACCAATCAAGAGAGAAACGGTGAAAAGACTGTAGTCCAAAATAGTATCCTTACATCGATGAATGCAAATAAGAAAAGCCGAGCAAGGATACTACTAATAAAAGTACTTTTATGTGAAGCGAAGAGTGATACTGTCTGATATATAGTCACTATAAATCAGACAGTATCATGGAAAAGAACACTTATTGGAGGTGATTTTCGTGCATTATTTGAGTATCAATGCCTTTTAACTTCATTTCATCCATCATGAAATTGACTGTATTTAGAAGACGCTGCTCGCCCGCTGGAATCAAATAGCCGAACTGACTTTTCGTGAATGGATTTTCGGCTCGAGAAGCTTCCAGTTTTTTATCAGTGACTTGGTAATAAAGTGCTTCTGGCGTCTCAGTTATCATGACATCAACTTTGCCGCTAGCGACGGCTTTTGGTACATCAAGGTTATTTTCGAAGCGAACTAAGGTGGCGTTAGGAAGGTATTGCTCGGCAAATTTTTCATTGGTTCCACCAATATTGACGCCGACTTTAACGTCTGGACGGTTTACTTCAGCCAAGGTGTCAAACGCCGCGGTTTTCCCCGTTGCCACTAAGAAGCATTTGCCAAACGTCATATAGCCTTGAGAAATATCGGCGGCCATTTGGCGTGATGTGCGACGAGTAATACCGCCCATGGCAATGTCGTATTTATCGCTTTGTAGTCCAGGGATTAAGTTTTTCCATGTGGTTTGAACGAACTTTACTTTTACGCCCATTTCTTTGGCAAAGTATTTTGCAACGTCAATATCATAACCGGTAAATGTTTTACCATCGTAGTGAGAAAATGGTGTGTAATCCCCCGTCGTTCCAACAGTGATATAACCTTGTTTTTGGATATCTTCAAGGCGATCTGCTTGGGCAAACGCACTGAAAGTTAGTGCGGAGGTGATCAGTAAAAAAGTCGCTGATAGTTTCATAAATACACTTCTTGAGTTGGCTTGTTCAAAGAAAAGCACAGCGTCATTCATGCATTTGAATGAGTTGTATGCATATAGCAAGCCAACTTTTTTATCACTCTCTCTGTTGTTTGTAAAATATTACTTCCAATGTGCAAAAAAGAAGTTAGGTTAGTCTGGTTCTTTTTTAGCATCGATGGTTAAGAAGAGCGATCCGTCATCCGTACGATCAAACTTAAGATTCCAGCGATTGTTGCCAATGCAACAACACCGCTCCATCCTAGAATCATCAGAGCTTGGCTACCAAGAGCTGCGCCTGATGCCATACCGATAAACATGCCAGTAAAGAAGATCGCATTGAGGCGCCCGCGAGCAGTAGGATCTATGCCGTAAACTAATGTTTGATGAGAAACCAGCACAGCTTGTACGCCAAAATCAAAGCCAATAGCGGAAATGATAATCAGCAGGATTTGGTTATTGACGGATAAATAGGGCATTAAAAACATCAAGGCAAAAGAAAAAGCGACTAACGCTGATCCAATTTGTGTGACTCGAGCAGGCCCTTGTTTATCGGCAATTCTTCCTGCTAAGGGTGCGGCTAACGCACCAGCGGCGCCCGCTAATCCAAAGGCACCGGCGGTGGCGCTACCGAGTCCATATTGTTGATGCAGCATGACAGCTAAGGTAGACCAAAAAGCGCTAAACCCTAGCGATAATAAGCCCTGAGATGTGGCTGCACGACGCAAGGTTGGATGGCGTTTCCATAGCGTTAACAGGGAGCGCATTAACGAGAGGTAACCAACATCAGTGTGGGTGTCCATATTCGGTAAAATACGCCAAATAATCATAGAAATGGCGAGAATACTGACGGCAGCGGCTTGGTACATGACTCGCCATCCTACAAACTCCGTCACCACACCACTAATCACCCGAGATAATAAAATCCCTATCAACAGCCCTGTCATTACCGTACCGACGACCTTACCTCGCTGAGAATCAGGGGCTAAGATGGCGGCAGTTGGCACAATGTCTTGAGCCATGGTTGCCATAACGCCAATGACTAAACTGGCGACTAACATGCCATTCAATGTGGGCATAAAAGAGCACATCACTAAAGCGAGAGCGAGCAGTAAACCTTTTGTTAAAATCACATGGCGACGATTAAATCGATCGCCAAGCGGAATCAGAAACAAGATACCTAAGGCGTAGCCTATTTGAGTCAGTGTCGGAATAAGTCCGGTGGCGCTGACACTGGATTGAAAGTCTTGCCCAATGTTGTCGATCATCGGCTGGTTATAGTAGATGGCGGCCACACTTAATCCTGCCCCTGCGGAAAGGCTGAAGATAAGTTTGCTGGATGGTTCTGTTGCCATTTTGGGCGTTGAGGAGGCAAAAGCTTCTTGCGTGGGCATCATAAAGTCTCGTGTTGATTGGGCGTATAAAGGATGTTGAGAATGGCGATATCTTATCTTTTGAAAAAAAGTTTGGTAGCCACATACTAGGTAAAACTGATATACGTATGCCGTATGAGCAATATAAAAAATGGTGGCATCGACCGTATAGAAATGATGCAGACTTTAGTGCGTATCGTCGAGAGTGGAAGCTTGTCAGCCGCCGCCACTCAACTGGGAACCACGCAGCCTACGATTAGTCGTCGATTACAGTCTTTAGAGACGAGATTGGGGACAAAATTAATCATGCGTACCACCCATGCGATGAAGCTGACAGACGATGGTGAACGCTGTTATCAGCATGCGAAAAAACTAATAGAGAATTGGAATGCACTAGAAGAAGATCTCAAAAACGCCAATGATGAACCGGTAGGTATGTTAAAGGTTCGAGTGCCTCACGCTTTTGGTCAAGACCAGTTGATCGTACCATTAGTGCAATATCTTACCGATCATTCACAAATTACGGTCGAATGGATGTTAAATGACCATTCGCCTGATTTTATCAATGATGGAATTGACTGTGCGGTTCATGTGGGGGAAATCACAGACTCAGCAATGGTGGCCATTCTAATTGCCGAAGTGCCGCGAATTGTCGTGTCATCTCCTAGTGTATTAAGTAAGCATTCACCTATCAAAAAAGTAGAAGATTTGAATACCTTACCTTGGGTTTCCTTGAGTACTTTTTATCGAAATAAAATTGTATTAAAAAGCACAGATCAGAAAGGCAGCTCTAGCTATGAGCTAGAGTTTGCACCGAAATTCATTACGGACAGCTTATATGCCCTCAGAAATACTATTTTATCTGGAATTGGGATAGGGGTAACGTCATCGTGGGTGATTAACGACGATATTGCTTCCGGTAAATTAGTGCATTTATTGCCTGAATGGCATGCCGATCCTTTACCTGTTTACCTCGTATACCCCTACGCTAGTTATTATCCGGCCCGATTAAGAAAATTTCTCAACTTGATTCGTGATGTTATGCCGACCTTGGCAGGTACAAGACCACCAAGCCCGAAATCAAAGTAGTGCTTTTTTACTGATAGGGCATCATGCGCTTTGTTTTTGCCTTAGAATAGCGGTCCAACTTGACCAAAAAATCAGTATTTATGTTTGGTCCGACTCGATTGATATGTTTATTGATAAGGAAGTTACATGACAGGGCACACCTCTCCGTACGAAACAAAAACAGCTTGGCTAGAAGTAATACTACTTTGGGTCGCTGGGATTTCTGCGGCTATGCAATTTGCTAAGTTTTCTATTTCTTATGATGTGTTATTGGCGTATTACCAAGAAGGCGCAACATTAACGGGTGCTGCCATTTCTGTCGTCGGTGTCGTGGGGCTTATTTTTGGTGTTTCAGCTGGGGTAATCGTTGGGCGTGTTGGCTATCGTCGTTCGTTAATTGGCGCGCTGGCGTTAGGGGCGGTGATGTCTTTTTTGGAATCCTTGATGCCAAGTTTCGAGCTCATGATGGTGTGCCGAGTCGTTGAGGGCTTTTCTCAATTGGGTGTTGTCGTTGCCGCACCAACCATGATTGCTCGATTAAGTGCGCCACAACATCGTTCAATCACGATGGGGTTATGGGGTACTTTCTTTGGGGTGGCTTTTGCTATTAGCGGTTTGTTCGGCGACATGATCCTTCGTCATTATGGGCCGGGGAGCTTGTTCTTTTCTCATGGACTATTAATCGGCGGTGTGGCGGGCGTACTCTTCTTTCGTCTTGAGAGAAATAACCCTCTTTATGAAAATGAAAAAGGCAGTGTGCAAACGAAAATCTTGGAGCAGATGTCTCTCGTGTATCGTAACCCAAGGTGCTTGCTACCAGCGGCCGTATTTTTATTTTATACCTGCATGTTCGTATCCTTGCTGACTTACGTTCCACGCTTGATTGAAGATGACCATTTAAAATCGATTGTCCGAACGTGTTTACCTCTGATGAGTATTATAGGAACTTTTCTTGCAGGTACTTTGTCTCAATACACTATGCGTCCTCAAAACGTAGCTATTATGGCTTATTCGCTGATAGCGATTAGCGCGATTGCTCTGAATTTCTTATTGGTGACGCCTGTGCTTTTTTGCATTGTTGCAGGTGTGATGGTGTTGTCTGCCGGTATGGTTACAGGGTCCGCTATGTCAATGATTCCAGCACTGGCACGAAACCCTAATGAGCAAGCGCAAACGTATGGTTTGGTTGCGCAGTTTGGTAATTTAGGCTCGACGATAGGGCCGCCTAGTTTTGCCGCTATGATTAGCCTATTAGGAGCACAAGGACTGGTTATTTTGGTCTTGGTGTTTTGTCTTTGCGGTGGCAGTTTAAGTTTAATTGCGAAACGTTTTAAAAATAACTCACATTCGTTGTAATAGTTATTGAGGTTGTCGCGTCTAACGTGGGTAACCTTACTTTTATGCTGATTTATTCATGGCGTAGAGAAGGTAAAAATCATAAAGATTAATGCTTAATAGTAAGCAAACCAACTTAACGTAAATTGGAGTTCGGCAATGAAAAAAATCGGGTTAGTGGTCATTATCGTATTATTGGTGGTGGGGTTTTTCCATTACGACCTTGATCGCTTATTAACGCTCGATGGGCTGAAGTCTGGCTTAACGCAATTTGAAACATGGCGAGAAGAAAGCCCGCTGCTTGTTGGCAGTGCTTTTCTATTACTTTATGTCGTTGTTACCGCCTTATCTTTACCTGGCGCTGTCATTATGACATTGGCCGCTGGCACCTTGTTTGGTTTGTTTTGGGGAACCGTCATTGTTTCCTTTGCTAGTTCTATCGGTGCAACGTTAGCCTTTTTAGTCTCGCGTTATTTATTACGAGATTGGGTACAAACGAAATTCGGCAGTCGTTTAAAAGCGTTTAACGAAGGTGTCGAAAAAGAAGGCGCTTTCTATCTATTCACTCTTCGACTTGTACCTGTATTCCCCTTCTTCTTAATTAACTTATTAATGGGTTTAACAGGGCTTCGAGCACTGACTTTTTACTGGGTAAGCCAAGTCGGTATGTTGGTCGGCACCGTGGTATATGTGAACGCTGGCACGCAACTTGGTCAGTTAGAAAGTTTATCAGGCATATTGTCACCGTCTTTGCTGTTGTCGTTTGTTTTGTTAGGGGTGTTTCCTTTGATCGCTAAAAAGATAGTAAATGTAGTAAAAGCTCGTCGTGTCTACGCTAAGTTCACTAAACCTAAAACGTTTGATCGCAACCTGATTGTTATTGGTGGCGGTGCTGGTGGCTTAGTAAGTGCTTACATTGCCGCGACAGTGAAAGCTAAAGTTACGTTAATCGAAGCGAATAAAATGGGCGGCGATTGCCTTAACTATGGCTGTATTCCAAGTAAAGCTTTGATCAAGAGTGCAAAGGTCGCGCAGCAAATGCGCCATGCGGAACATTACGGTTTAGACAGCAGCGAACCAACATTCTCATTCAAAAAGGTCATGGCGCGAGTTCATGATGTTATTAGTAAAATAGAGCCGCATGACAGCGTTGAGCGCTATACAGAGTTAGGTGTCGATGTTGTACAAGGGTACGCTCAGCTAATTGATCCTTGGACCGTAGAAATTAAGCTAAACGATGGTGGCACTCAGCGTTTGACAGCTCGCAGTATTGTATTAGCGACGGGCGCTCGCCCATTTGTTCCTGATTTACCTGGTTTGAACGATGTGGGCTACTACACAAGCGATAACTTGTGGGAAGAGTTTGCTAAGTTTGATGAGCCACCAAAACGTCTTGTTGTATTAGGTGGTGGTCCGATCGGATCTGAATTGGCTCAAAGTTTTGCGCGCCTAGGTTCTAACGTGACGCAGGTTGAACGTGCGACTCGTATTATGGCGAGAGAAGATGAAGAAGTGTCTGCACTTGTGCAAGAGAGTATGCGATCTGATGGCGTCACTATCCTGACATCACACAATGCGATTCGTTGTGAAAAAGAAGGTGATGTTAAGCGTTTAATCGTCGAAAAAGACGGCATCGAAACCGTGATTGAATTTGATGCGCTACTTTGTGCAGTAGGTCGTCAGGCGCGTCTTGAAGGCTACGGTTTAGAGAATTTAGGGGTTGAAACAAACCGCACTATCGTAACCAATGATTACCTTGAAACATTATTTCCGAATATCTTTGCGGTAGGTGATGTTGCTGGTCCTTATCAGTTTACTCACGTCGCAGCACACCAAGCTTGGTTCGCGGCGGTAAATGCCTTATTTGGTACCTTTAAGAAGTTTCGTGCAGATTATCGAGTGATTCCATGGGCGACATTTGTGGACCCTGAAGTCGCTCGTGTTGGCTTAAGCGAGCAAGATGCGAAAGATCAGGGCATTGCTTATGAAATGGTTCGTTATGGTCTTGATGACCTAGACCGTGCGATTGCAGAGAGTGCAACCAAAGGCTTTGTTAAAGTATTAACGGTACCAGGCAAAGATAAAATCTTGGGTGTCACTATTGTTGGTGAACACTCTGGCGAGTTGTTGGCTGAGTTTGTTTTAGCCATGAAACACGGCCTTGGTTTGAATAAGATTTTAGGCACGATACACACCTATCCAACATGGGCTGAATCAAATAAATATGCGGCAGGTGAATGGAAGCGAGCACATGCTCCAAAACGTATATTAAACTGGTTGGAAAAGTACCACTCTTGGCGTCGAGGCTAGAAGATCTCTGCTATTACGAGGTTTTTACTGTCAATAATGTAAGAATAAAGTGCCATTTATTTAATAGAAATTATCTAATTAATGGCACTCTATAACCGTGAGTTATTTCACAAAATAGGTGTACGAATATCTAGAATAAATTTCCTTAATTATGACTAGACTCAGTATAGGTATAAGCCGTCTATATAGATAAAATACAGTTTATTTAAGATAAGCGCACGGAGAGAGTTATGACCCCCCAACGAAGACCATCTCTTAGCATAAAAGGGTTTAAGGTCCGCACTAAAAGTGAAACTGAAGCGACTAATACGGGGAAAATTCACTCCTTATGGCAATCCTTTCATCAAGTTATTGTTCCTCAACTACAAGAGGAAGATCAATTCTATGGCGTCTTTTTTAATAATGATCCAGAGCAATACGATCATTTCGACATGATTGCTGGAATTAGTAGCGAAGACTTCGAAAAAAATGACGTTCACGTAAGCAACGAGATCAATGAAGTCGCGCTTAAAGAAGGCAACTATTTAATGTTTTCTGCTGTGGGTACTCTTCCTCAAGCAACGTTACGAGCGTGGCAGCAAGTTCGACGTTATTTTAATGAGCAAAACTGTGTGTATAAACGAGCCTATACAACCGATTATGAGCATTATATTGCGCCAGGCTTAACGAAAATATACATCTCTGTTGAACATAAATAATCTACCTTTCTAAGGTCCCTCATTTATCCTAAAACTTTTTTAAGAACAGGAATCCTAAGCACAGGCGCGCCAAGAGAGCATTTGCTATGAGTAACGATTCATAGCTTCCCAAAATAAATTCGCTTGATAGCTCAATGTCTGATGCCTTAGCCTAATCATAAAAATAGGCAGTTGGCTGTGCGAAGTGAAATTCTCAACATCAATAATAACCAATGAACCTGATTCTAATTCGGCCTTTACCATATAACGAGGGATTCTTGCCCAGCCCAAACCATGGATCAATAGCGACTTCTTGGAAAAATAATCATTCACATACCAACGTTTCCCCGTTGGTAATACATAACGATGGCCACTTTCGCTTTGATTCAATGCAGAATTATTTACCAGAACTTGAGCGATAGGGTAAAGCTGGGATGGTTTTAAACGATTGTCTTTATGGGTTAGTGTTGCTAGCAGTTCAGGTGCTATTACGGTGATAATTTCAAGTTGTAATAACTCAGTAAAAGCATGCCTATCATCCAAGCCATATCGTGGTCCTATGGCTATTTCAGATTTGTCTTTCAGTAGATTCTCATGAACGCCATAGAGGTGATCTGTGGTGATGTCCATAGAGAGCTCTGGGTAGCTTGCTTGAAATGCTTTGATGCGAGCCATAAACGGATCAGAGAAGCAGGATTGGCTTAAACAGAGTCGTAATGGCGCTTCGATTCCCTGTGCCAAGTCATGGCCTAAATTCTCCAATTGTTGCACCTGAGACATGAGCTTTTTACTTTGTAGGAAAAAAGCTTTTCCTTCGGTTGTGAGTGTCGGTCGATAGCTGTCGCGATCAAACAGCTGAATGTCATATTGAGCTTCTAATGTTTTAACCGCAGCACTGATGCTCGGTTGGGCTTTGTGTATGGCGTCAGCCGCCGAGCGAAAACTACCAGTTTCAACAACGGCGATAAAGGCTCTGATTTGATCTAACTTCATGATAAAAATACCTGATCATTTTAATAGTAAAACGATATTATTTTTCTTTCATTTTTAATCGTATCATAGCAGACATTAAATGAAGTCATGTTTTATTGAAGGAGAAAACGTTGGACACATCGTTTGTTATCTTGTTAATTGCGGGTTTGATTACCGGATTCTCAAAATTTTCTGTTGGTGGAATGGGGTTGTTAATTTTGCCGATTGTAATGGTTGCATTCCCTGGGCCGGAAGCCTTAGGTATTTTAATGCCATTGTATATTATTACGGATTTGATGGCGGTTTTTAGCTACAGGAACCATATTAATTGGTCTGTCTTACTGCGTCTTTTACCATTGGCTTTTCTTGGTATTTTTATAGGTGGCCATTTTCTGTCTGGCATTGATGCTGGGCAATTCGTTAATTTTTTAGGCGTCATTGTCGTCGCAATGATTTTATTGGGTTTATATCTAGATTTACGACCTACTACGTTTATGAGAAAGCCGTTGGCGGCTTATACAATGGGCTTTTTAGGAGGGGTAGTAAGTATGACTGCCAATGCAGCAGGTCCATTATTTAGCTTATTTTTATTAGAGCAAAAACTCGATAAAGCGTCATACGTAAGCACTCGGGCTTGGGCGTTTTTTATTATCAATTTACTTAAACTTCCACTTTATATTGGCTTAGGTTTAATGACGGCTACAAGCGTAAAAATAAGTATGATGGCGTTGCCTGGGTTATTAATTGGATCATTTATTGGCTACCACTTTCTGAAAAAAGTGAATCCGGCTCAATTCAAATGGTTGATCCGAATTCTATCTTGTATGGCGGCGTTTAAATTGTTTCTGTTTTCGTAATACCTTCTACAGAGCGTTTTCTTTTCGCATTGCGAAGTTGACGAATAGAGTCAAAAATCAGCAACGCAAGAGCGCTCCAAATTAAGGCGAACGTAGTGAGTTTTTCAGGGCTTAGAGGCTCATCGTATAAAAAGACAGCAAGAATAAACATGCCACTTGGTCCGATGTATTGGAAGAAGCCAAGCGTTACTAAACTCACCCGATTAGCCGCTGCCGCAAAGCACATGAGAGGTATCATTGTGATGGGGCCTGCCGCGAAGAGTAGCCAATTGGTGAGGCTTGGATTCTCTAACATGTTGGAAGTTGAAGTATGAACAGTGAACATGTAAACCAGCGCAACGGGCAACATTAATAATGTCTCGACGGCCATTCCAGTAAAACTGTCGATTGCCACTTTTTTGCGTACTAAGCCATAAAAACCGAAGGTAATCGCTAAGACAAGTGCAACCCAAGGTAAAGAACCAAACTTAATGACTTCAAAGGCAACGGCGGCAAAGCATAATACCACCGCGGCTTTACGCACTGGATCTAATTTCTCTTTAAAGAAAATCATGCCAAGCAGAATGCTAATTAACGGATTAATGTAGTAGCCAAGACTGGCACTTAGCAGCTGGTTGCTGCCAATCGCCCAGATAAAGGTTCCCCAGTTAATACCAATTAAAACGGTTGAAAGTAGCATGGCTAGCAGCGTTTTTTTAGAGGTGAATACTTGTTTTAGCTTGTCTGCTTTTCGCATGGCTAAGATCAATATCAGTACGATCAGACAGGACCAAATAACACGATGGGCGAGTATTTCTGTTGTCGGAATAAATGACATAAATTTGAAATACACAGGCGCTATAGCCCATAAGGTAAACGCTGTCAGAGCATAGAATATGCCGCTTTGTGAAGACTGGGGCATGAGAACCTCTTCGTTGTTATTTAAATAGGCCTCTTTTTAACACTAGAGTCATGATAAGTCAGTTACAATCTTACTTTCTGATATAGGAATCTGATGCTTTTCTTCTTCCAAGTGTGCCAAATTATTTTGAGAAGAGGGTGCTGCTAACACTTTATTTAGCGTTTCTGATCGGCATGCATCTAAGTTGTTCAAATCGAGTTTATTCTTCGCTTTTATTATTCTTAAAATTTATGATAGCAATTATCGATCCCTTTATTTAACTTACGCCTTTGATTTGGGCTGTTATCAAGAAAATTGAAGTAGATAGATCGTACGTTTTGTCATCATAAAATAGTACGTTTTGTCTTAAGCAAACAGTACGTTTTGTCTTAAGCAAACAGTACGTTTTGTCATAAGTAGATAGTACGCTGAAACAGGGTAATCGCTTTTTTTCATAGCATTGAGACCCATTAGGTATCGGTTTACAGAGGTACGTGAATGTTAAGATTTTTTAAAATTAATAATGGGTTGATCAAAGAGATCCCCAAAGACGATGGCTCTATTTCCAGTATGCATAAAGACGCCGACTGGATTGACGTTATTGAGCCAGATGAAGAAGAACGTAAGCAGTTACGTATATTACTGCGCACTGATTTGCCTGAGTCTGATGATGTAGAAGAAATTGAGGCATCTGCCCGCTGTTTTGTGGACCAAGTTGGTATTCATGTTCATTCTTTGTTTTTAACTCAGAGCGAAGGCAGGCACAAAACGTCCACTGTGGCGTGCATTTTACAAAAAGATCGACTAGTGACCGTTCGAGACGGTGAAATAGCAGACTTTCGTTTATTAAGAATGCGTGCAAGAGGCGGTCAAATTGCGGCAGATTCACCTGCTCAGTTATTGGTTACCATGCTTGAGCATAAGGTCGAAAACCATGCAGATAGCTTGGAAGATTTTCATCGACAGCTTGAAGAAGTCAGTCATCTGGTATTGGAAGTAAATGAAACAGAACTGGACACCGTCATTGAGAAGTTGGCGCGCTTAGAGGACAGTAACGGGAAAATCCGCTTGTGTTTGATGGATACCCAACGTGATATTTCTTTTTTACTACGGCATCTCAGCAGCAAGCATGATCATTCTGAAACCTTACGTGAGATTATGCGCGATGTGGACACCTTAATGTCACATACGACCTTCCTATTTGATAAAATTAACTTCTTGATGGATTCCACTCAGGGCTTTATCAATATTGAACAGAATAAGATCATTAAGATTTTCTCAATCGCGTCGGTGGTATTTTTGCCGCCAACACTCGTTGCGAGTATTTATGGGATGAACTTTCATATCATGCCGGAATTGAATTGGAGCCTTGGTTATCCAGGTGCTTTGGGTTTGATGGTTGCGTCGGCGTTTGCACCTTATTGGTATTTCAAACATCGAGGCTGGTTGTAGCCAGCTTAGCTTCCTATTTTGAAGATTATTAATTATCCCTAGTCATCTGCTCGCGAGGAGGAGATGGCAATTATCAGGCTAGCTAATAAGGAAAAGCCAATCATCAAGCGCTCAAAAATGATGATTGGCTTTTGTTGCTTACTCTTGTTCTAGAAAAATGACGGGTTAATCATCATCTCTCGAGTTTTGAATTCTTGGTACGTTAGTAGAAAAATAATGTGTTTTTGGACGGACTTTATTTGTCAGATTAGCCATCTACCACTGAGTGGGTCAAAGCATAAAAGAGAATTATGACAACAAAGTTACCGTCACTATTATGTTAAAAACCGCTAAGTTGATCCATTTGATGAGCGGTAGATAATAGATGTTGCTCATTCAAGTAGTTTAATAATTCTGTGTTTACATCTGATTGAATACTGGTAATGCCCTGATTACCAAAGATACGATTAATCTCAATAACGTAAGGCACGGCTCCCAGCATAGCAATATCAAACCCCGCGTGGTTTATATCTAAAGATTGAGCGATATACGTTACCAGCTCTTGTGCCTCTTTCGGGATCAAGGCAACTTCTACTTGGCCACCTTGGCTGACATTATTGTGGAAGCCATTATCAGATTGTAGGCGCCAGTATCCACTGACGATCTTATTACCCACCCAAATGATCCGAATGTCTCTATCTATAGGCAAATATTCTTGTACATATAGCACATCCGTTTTTGCTAAGTATTCACGCCATTGGCCAATTGTCTCTATCAAAAAAACACCATTACCCATGCTACTTTTTGGGATTTTAGCCACAAAAGGTGATGACATGGTGTCCCAAATATTCTCCGCTTCGTAAGGGGTATTGGCGGTAATTATCGTGTAAGGGTGTTGGTTAGGTACGATAGTACGAAAGGTTCTAGTCATTTCTATCTTGTCATGACCAATCATATAAGACGCTAAGCTTGGAAAAATACGCTTTTTTAATCCATGAATCAGTGCCGTTAGCTGCCAATATTGTGGGAAAAGAAGCCAGTCAGCTTGTTTAATTTCTTCTAAGTGTTCGTACATGGATTCTGGTTTTATGTAGCGAACATTCGGTAGGTGTAAAGTGCGGAGAGCGTCAAAAGAGATGATGTTCATTCAAGAATAATCAATGGCCAAACAGGGCGTGATTCTAGGGCCAAAGTGATGAGAAAAGATACGTTTATTTGCGAAGAAACAAATATAAAACACACTGAGCATTGGGTGTTAAAGGCGAAAGTTTTGTTTCTTTAAGTAACTGTATTATCAGAAAGTTAAAGGTTGTCTTTGGTATCTGTCATGAAAGTTTAATTTATCGTTATGAGTTAAGTGTGACTCTTGAAATGTGGAGTAAGGAAGGGGATCCTCTGCAAAAGTATGACAGGATGAAAGGAAATATGTCTTTAAATATAGTAGCCGTTTACGGCAGTCTCAGATCCGGTTTTGATAACCACGAACTCTTGCTTAATAGCCAACCTATTGGAAAAGGCTGGTTGACGGGCTATCGAATG
The DNA here is from genome assembly GCF_004352835.1 of Marinomonas flavescens. GTDB lineage: Bacteria > Pseudomonadota > Gammaproteobacteria > Pseudomonadales > Marinomonadaceae > Marinomonas > Marinomonas flavescens. The sequence continues at coordinate 228,977 of NZ_SJSB01000002.1, forward strand.
GGGAATTTTGGCAATTTCCCCGGCGTTATTTTTACCCATGAAGATAATCAGCGAGTTCGTGTTGAATGGTACAAAGTGACGGACAGTACATTAGAGGCAATGGATCGCCTTGAAGAGTATGATCCAAATGCACCAGATAGTTCTTTGTTTATCAGAAAGAAGGTTCAATCTCCTTACGGCAAGGGTTGGATTTATGTTTATAACCAACCTTTTCATGACGTCGACGTGATTGAATATGGCGATTGGGAAAGAGCTGCGATACATCCGGTCGTTCATCGCGAAATTCCAGTGGTTTAAATGTTATAAAGTACTGCCTGGCTTGCCGCGTGTTCATTCGCGTTTCGCAAGCCAGCGATGATGCTATTCCCCTCTCCGAATCGTTCCAACCCTCTAAATAATATATTTTCCCTGTGTCGGCTAATGTAATACTTGTTTAAGGCGTCACTTGTAACCCATTTATAGGCCTAGCATCCATACCGTTATTTTTTTCATGAATGACGATAAAAAGACCTTGTAAATTATTTTATCCCCAATTGACTCAGTAGCGACAGGGTTCAGATAACAAGCTAAAAAAATTAGCTCATCATCCTTTTTAATGCAGCGATAAGAAAATTCCAACATTTTTAATGCGCGATGACGCTTTGCTTATATAAAAAGAGTTTTGCAGATTTGCACAGACTCATTAATCGCAGAGTGATTGGATAATGGTATAAAAGTAGAATTTTGTTTTTTCCAAGATATTGTTTTATATGGATAATTACATGAAAGTATAAGCGATTTTTCTGATGTGATCCTTTTTCAAAGTATAAAGTCGATTTTAAAGAAAAAATTGTAGTGAGATTGAGCGATAATAGACTTGACAGTAATCGCGCTATTTGAGCAATTCTAGGCGAATTGAAAAATTCGTTTAAAAATCAACCCAGAGAATCTATGTCAATAGCGGAAGGCAAAAATAAAGGGTTCTTTTTAAAACCTTTCACAGAGTTATCCACAAGGCGTTTTGGGTTATAGATACATCAATATTTGTCAAATTCGTTCCGATTCAGCGTATTTTGCTCTGTATGCTAGTTTTATCAAAATTGTGTACCTCGAAATTTTTCAATGAAAAGGTATGATCAAAGGTATTGAAATAACAACTAATACGGAGGCAGAAAAATGAAGGTTACTTTTATCGGTCTGGGAACCATGGGTTATCCAATGGCGGGACACGTAAGCAAAGCAGGTCATAATGTCACAGTCTACAATCGTACTACGACAAAAGCACAAGCTTGGTGTGAAGAATATTCTGGCGGTTTTGCAACGACACCGGCGCTCGCGGCTAAAGAAGCAGACATTGTGCTTACTTGTGTCGGTAACGATGATGATTTACGTGCTGTGTATTTAGGCACAGATGGTGCCTTTCAAATGGCAAAGCCGGGAACTTTGTTTATTGACCACACGACAGCGTCTGCTGAAGTGGCTAAAGAGCTGAGTGCTGCCGCTCAAGAAAAAGGCTTTTTATTTATGGATGGTCCCGTTTCTGGTGGGCAAGCTGGTGCTGTGAATGGGGTACTTACCGTGATGATGGGCGGCGAGCAATCTCATTTAGAGATGGCTCAATCTATTTTAGATTGCTACGCAAAATCCACGTCTTTATTAGGACCGGTTGGTAATGGACAGTTGGCTAAAATGGTCAATCAGATTCTTATTGGCGGTATATTGTCTGGTTTGTCCGAGGGCGTTCGCTTTGCGGAAAAAGCAGGATTAGACATGCCAGCGTTGGTCGAAACACTTAAGCATGGCGCGGCAGGTTCTTGGCAGTTAGAAAACCGTGGGGCAACCATGGCAAAAGAGGAATTTGATTTTGGTTTTGCCATCGAATGGATGCATAAAGATTTAGGTTTATGTTTGGCGCAGGCCGAAAAAATGGGCTTATCAATTCCATTAACAAAAGCGGTAGATCAAGATTATCAAGAATTGATGGCAGAAGGGCGTGGACGTCAGGATACTTCTGTATTAATCAAGGCGTTAGATAAAAAAGCATAGCACCGTATTTACTCAGCTTGTTTCTGAGCAAAGCAATACTCTAGAAAATCGACGAATAGAGACATAAACAAGCTCTGTGTTTTCAATAACACAGGGCTTTTTTTATATTTTGTATAAAAGCCTCATATCCTGTCTTTTTTGCTTGTGTGATGGCTTCATGAGCGGGTGTTATTGTGCTGAATTGTTCATGAAATAATGAAATTTGCTTCGTTAGAGCAACATCTCTGTATCTTTTTAGTGAAAAAACAGGCCATTGTGCACTGCCATCTTACGGCATAAAAAACCTTTAAACCCTTTGTTTTCGCGTCACACGGACGTACACATAAATTACTCATTCATTACACGCATAGGACATATCATTATTTCGATTGGTCATTCTGAAAAGCTTAAGTAGTCTTGAATGATGCTGTTTTGAACGTACTTGTTTTACAAGGCGCGATAAATTGCTAAAGGGGGCTCAAGGATGAGACAGAACACCCCGTTTGGACTAAGGTCTAAACGGGGTGGTTTTATGTCAATTTCAGTGTCGCCTTATCCACTCAACGATCACAAAGAAACGATTACCTTGATTCAACTTCCCACGTGTTAAACACGATCATAATTATGCCAAATGGAGAATGAAAATGAAAAAAGGGTTAGCAGCATTACCGCTAGCAATTATTGCTACAGGCGCATTGATGGCGACGTCGGCACAAGCCGTGTCTACTCTTGTTTATTGTTCTGAAGGTAGCCCAGAAGGTTTTAACCCTGAATTGTATTATTCAGGCACTACTTTTGATGCCTCTTCAAAACAAATGTTTAACCGTCTAATGGAATTCAAATTAGGTACGACGGAAGTTGAACCTGGTTTAGCAAAAAGTGTAGACGTCTCTGATGATGGCTTGGTATATACCTTCCATTTACGTAAAGGCGTAAAGTTCCAAACCTCTAAAGATTTCACACCGACACGTGACTTTGATGCCGACGATGTATTGTTCACATTTAACCGTCAGCGTCTTGAAAGTAATCCATACCATAAAGTAGGTGGTGGTTCGTACGGTTATTTCGATGACATGGGCATGGATAAACTGATCAAAAACATTGTTAAAGTCGATGACTACACAGTGAAATTTGTTCTTAATCATCCAGAAGCGCCTTTCATCGCTAACTTAGCGATGGACTTTGCGTCGATCTTCTCTAAACAGCAAGCTGATCAATACATGAAAGCGGGCACACCGGAGAAACTTGACCAAGATCCAGTCGGTACTGGTCCATTCCAAAAAGTACAGTATCAAAAAGACTCCGTGATTCGTTATGTTGCCTTTAAAGATTACTGGCGCGGCAAAGCAAAAGTAGATCGTTTAGTCTTCTCTATCACTCCAGATGCTTCTGTTCGCTATGCGAAACTGAAAGCCGGTGAATGTGATGTGATGCCGTATCCGAATCCTGCTGATCTTAAGCAAATGAAAGCAGATCCAAACATTAATTTATTGGATCAAGAAGGTTTGAACGTTGGTTATCTTGCTTTTAACGTCAAGAAAAAGCCATTTGGTGATGTGAAAGTTCGTCAAGCGCTAAGCTATGCTACAGATAAACAGGCGATTATTGATTCTGTTTTCCAAGGCGCAGGTAAAGTCGCTAAGAACCCAATTCCACCAACTATGTGGTCTTACAATACTTCCATCAAGGATTACCAATACGATCCAGCTAAAGCGAAAAAGCTATTAGCAGAGGCCGGCTATCCTGATGGTTTTACCACCACTATTTGGGCAATGCCAGTACAACGCCCTTATAATCCAAATGCTCGTCGTATGGCAGAAATCATCCAAGAAGATTGGGCAAAAGTTGGTGTGAAAGCGAGCATCGTAACGTACGAATGGGGTGAATACCTTAAACGTGCTAAAGCGGGCGAAGCAGATTCACTGCTAATTGGTTGGACCGGTGATAATGGTGACCCAGATAACTTCCTATACACACTATTAAGCTGTGATGCTGTTGGTGGTGGTAATTATTCTGAGTGGTGTAATAAAGACTTTGATGATCTATTGATCAAAGCGAAACGCACCTCTGATATCGATAAACGCATCAAGTACTACAAAGAAGCACAGGTTATTTTCCACGAGCAAGCGCCATTCATGCCGATTGCGAACTCAGTGGTTTATGTTCCTGTTCGTAAAAACGTAAAAGGTTTCAAAATTGATCCACTTGGTGGTTTCTACTTTTACAATGTAAGTAAAGAAGACTAAGTCCCCAGTCGGACGATACGCAGTGTTTGTTTGCCAGGACGCAGGCAAACACTGAGCTGACCGAGCGCAAGCTCGGTCACATCTTACTTCTAGAGAGCCAGTCCTTTATGTTTCAATTTATTTTTCGCCGTTTAAGTCTGGTTATCCCGACTTTTATTGGTATTACTCTGCTAACTTTCACTTTGATCCACATGATTCCTGGAGACCCTATAGAGGTCATGGCAGGCGAACATGGTGTTTCTGCTGAGCGTCATGCTGAATTAGCGGCTCAACTTGGTTTAGACCAACCTCTGTATGTCCAATATTTCGATTATGTTAACGGTATTTTGCACGGTGACTTGGGTAATTCTTTAGTGACTCACGAGCCAGTCATGAAAGAGTTTTTGACCTTGTTTCCTGCCACCGTTGAACTGTCTATTTGTGCTGCTATTTTTGCTATTTTAATCGGCTTGCCAGCGGGTATTTTTGCCGCAGTTAAGCGCGGAACCATATTTGATCATTCGGTGATGACTTTTTCACTCACTGGATACTCTATGCCCATATTTTGGTGGGCCCTTCTTCTCATGCTGGTGTTTTCTGTCACCCTAGGTTGGACGCCTGTGTCTGGGCGTATCGATGTGGTGTATTGGATTGATAACACGACAGGCTTTATGTTGATTGACTCTTGGCTATCTGGTGAGAAAGGGGCTTTCTCTTCGGCCGTGTCTCATCTTATTTTGCCAAGCATTGTGCTAGGTACTATCCCTATGGCGGTTATCGCTCGTATGACACGTTCTTCAATGCTTGAAGTGTTAAACGAGGACTACATTCGTACCGCCCGTGCGAAAGGCATCGCGCCTTGGCGAGTAATCGTGATTCACGCGCTGCGTAATGCTTTGATCCCTGTTATCACCGTGATTGGTTTGCAAGTTGGTACGCTTTTGTCGGGTGCTATCTTGACCGAAACGGTATTTGCTTGGCCTGGTATTGGTAAATGGCTGATCGAGTCTATTAGCCGTCGTGACTATCCTGTTGTACAAGGCGGGATTCTGATCGTAGCGACCATTATTATTATCGTAAACCTATTAGTGGATATCGCCTACGGCGTTGTTAATCCACGTATTCGACACAGCCGATAAGGAGGCGTTTTATGACCGTTCAATCTAATGCGCCACTCAATGCGCCGAATAATAACGAAACTGACAGTCATGAGATTGTTAATACAGCACCAGCACCGAGAACGCCATTACGTGAGTTCTGGCACTATTTCAGCAGTAATAAAGGCGCTGTGGCTGGGTTGGTTTTTATTGTATTGATTTTTCTAATGGCAATTTTCGCCAATGTAGTGGCGCCTCATTCGCCATCAGATCAAATGCGAGATGCTTTATTACTTCCGCCAGCTTGGTTGGAAGGAGGTAAATGGACTTACTTTTTAGGCACAGATGATGTGGGTCGTGATATTTTCTCCCGCTTAATTTATGGTGCTCGATTGTCCCTTTCTGTTGGTGCATTCGCGGTGACCATTTCTTTGATATTGGGGATTTTATTTGGTTTGGTAGCAGGCTACTGCAAAGGCGTTGTAGACGTGATTATCATGCGAATTGTAGACATCATGTTGGCGATGCCAAGCTTGTTGTTGGCGATTGCGGTTGTTGCGATTCTTGGGCCAAGTATTTTTAATGCAGCCTTGGCAATATCTCTCGTTTCTTTACCGAATTATGTGCGCCTTACTCGCGCTGCCACCATGAGTGAAATGTCACGTGATTACGTTACTTCGTCTCGTGTATTAGGTGCCAGCCCGCTGCGTTTGATGTTTATTTGTATTCTACCGAACTGTTTAGCGCCACTGATCGTACAAGCGACGATGGGCTTTTCTAGTGCGATTCTAGACATGGCAGCATTGGGCTTCTTGGGGTTAGGTGCTCAGCCACCCACTCCTGAGTGGGGTTCTATGTTGGCTGATGCTCTGCAATTCGTACAGCGCGCGTGGTGGGTGGTGACTTTTCCTGGTCTGATGATCTTGATCACTGTCTTAGCGTTTAACCTGATGGGCGATGGCTTACGCGATGCGCTTGATCCTAAGCTGAAACAGTAGGAGGTTGTGATGTCATTGTTACAGCTTGAAAATTTAAGCGTTACCTTCGGTAATTTTCGCGCCGTAGATAATATTAGTTACAAGGTTGAGGAAGGGGAAGTCCTTGGCATCGTTGGAGAATCTGGCTCAGGTAAGAGTGTGAGTTCTCTTGCTATTATGGGTTTGATTGATTTTCCAGGAAACGTGACGGCTGATAAGCTGACGTTTGAAGGGCAAGACCTGCAAACGATGCCAGAAAAACAGCGTCGTAAACTAACGGGTTCTGATATTGCCATGATCTTCCAAGATCCGATGACAAGCTTGAACCCTTGTTTTACCGTCGGTTATCAGATCATTGAAGCGTTAAAAACCCATCAGGGTGGCAGTAAGAAAGAACTAAAAACTCGTGCGATTGAGTTACTAACTCAAGTTGGTATCCCAGCACCAGAATCTCGCTTAGACAACTATCCGCATCAACTTTCTGGTGGCATGAGTCAGCGTGTGATGATTGCTATGGCCATTGCGTGTAATCCACGGTTATTGGTAGCGGATGAACCAACCACAGCGTTAGATGTGACGATACAAGCTCAGATTATTGATCTGTTGATTGAATTACAGCGCGAAAAGCAAATGGGCCTAGTGCTGATTACTCATGATTTGGCCTTAGTCGCTGAAGTGGCGCATCGTGTCATCGTGATGTACGCAGGACAAATTGTTGAGTCTGGCCCTGCCTCAGAGGTGTTCCGTTCGCCTAAACATCCTTACACCCAAGCGTTGTTAGCTTCTTTGCCCGAATCGGCAGCTGGTAAAGCGCGTTTGGAAGCCTTGCCTGGTGTGGTGCCAGGACAATACGATCGACCTCAAGGTTGTTTGTTGAGCCCGCGTTGCCCTTATGCGACAGACCATTGTCGTCAGGTTGAGCCGGATAACCAAGGTCCAATCGAGCGTCAAGTGAAGTGTCATACGCCATTGAACAGTGAGGGGAGACCAGCCGCATGAGTACGTCAAAACCAATCGACAGCGAGTTAATCCTGAAAGCGACGAAGCTTAAGCAGCATTATCATGTTAAACAAGGCATGTTTAAGGCTGAAGCCGTGGTGAAAGCGGTAGATGGTGTTAGCTTTAATTTAGAAAAAGGGAAAACATTGGCAGTAGTTGGTGAATCAGGTTGTGGTAAGTCCACACTGGGTCGCATGCTGACCATGATAGAAACGCCGACGGAAGGTGAGTTAAGTTATTTAGGCCAAGATCTATTAAGCTTGAGTAAAAGTGCTCAGAAAAAACTGCGTCAGAAAATCCAAATCATTTTTCAAAACCCTTATGGTTCTTTGAATCCGCGCAAGAAAATCGGCTCGATTCTGGAAGAGCCTTTGGTAATCAATACGTCGTTGTCTAAAGCTGAGCGTAAAGCCAAAGCCATTGTTATGATGGAAAAAGTCGGCTTGAAAGCAGAGCATTATGATCGTTACCCACACATGTTTTCTGGTGGCCAGCGTCAGCGTATTGCGATTGCTCGTGGCCTAATGTTGGACCCCAATGTTATTGTGGCTGATGAGCCGGTTTCTGCGTTGGATGTATCGGTTCAAGCACAAGTCTTGAATCTGATGATGGATTTGCAAGAAGAATTCGGTTTGAGCTATGTGTTCATTTCACATGACTTATCTGTTGTGGAGCACATTGCCGATGATGTAATGGTCATGTATCTCGGTAAAGTGGTTGAGCAGGGCTCTTGTGAGCAGCTGTTTAACAATCCGAAGCATCCTTATACTTTGGCGCTTCTTTCTAGTACGCCGCAGTTGTCCCCCGAAAAACGTCGTAAACGCATTAAGTTAGAAGGTGAATTGCCTTCACCATTAAATCCGCCCTCTGGTTGCGCATTCCATGGACGTTGTTCCTATGCGAATGATCGTTGCCGTAGTGAAACACCACTTTTGAGAACGGAAGACGACAGCCATCTAATTGCTTGTCATGCAGTGGAAGAGAATCGTATCGAAGCCTTTGCAGAAGGTGTTGCGTAAACATCGTCTGTAAAGCGAACGAGCGAGACATTCTTATTAAAAAACGCCCTGATGGGCGTTTTTTTATCTAAAAATAACAGATTAAATGTCTGTTTTAGGGCGAAACTTTAGCTGCAATCCCATGATGAAGTTACGCAAAATCTGGTCTTTACACTCACGATAATGTTTGTTATCTGGTTTGCGGAAGAAGGCACTTAGCTCGTGCTTACTCATGTTGAACTCAGCCAATTGCATGATTTCAAGAATATCTTCTGCTTTGAAGTTGAGCGCAATGCGTAGCTTCATAAAGATAAGATTATTGTTTAGGCGTTTTTCTGGAGCAGGTTGCTCACCTTCGCGTTTGCCACGACGCACATTGATAAAGCCATTCAGAAAAGCAGCCATATCTATATCAACCATAGAAGTGTAGCCCTCTTCCTCTTCTTTTTTCATCCATGCGATGATTTGATCACGGCTCACAGTGTGATCAGCTTCAGCAAAGATGTCTTTTACATAAGAATCTTTCAAATCAAAGGTATAGCGAAGACGGCGTAAAATATCGTTATTGGTCAAGGTAGAGTCCTAGTGTTAGGTGTCCAGTACAGTCAGGGTGAATCACTGGCGATTCAAAGCAGATTTTAACAGAGTTTAGCGACTTTACTTATCAAATATGAACGCTATTTATGAAAAGACGATTTTTTCGTTAATAGAAGAAATAGGAAGGCTTAAATTAATAAAAAACCTAACAAGCCGAGCCTGTTAGGTTTCTGTGTTTATTGATGTGCTAGATAAACTTAATCTTTACCGAATAAATCGCGGGTATAGACCTTGTCGTTTACATCGGTTAGTTCATCGGTCATACGGTTACTCATGATGACATCCGCAGCGGCTTTAAACTCAGTAAGGTCACGGTAAACGGTAGAGTGGAAGAAGGTCTCTTCTTCTAGTTCTGGTTCGAAAATGATGACTTCTATACCTTTGGCTTTTAAGCGTTTCATCACACCTTGAATCGCAGAAGCACGGAAGTTGTCTGAGCCAGTTTTCATCACTAAACGATACACGCCAACAACTTTAGGGTTGCGCTTGATGATGGCATCGGCAATAAAGTCTTTACGTGTTGTGTTTGAGTCTACAATGGCGCGAATCAGGTTATTCGGTACGTTGTCGTAATTGGCTAACAGTTGCTTTGTGTCTTTCGGTAGGCAATAGCCGCCGTAACCAAATGATGGATTGTTGTAGTGTGAACCAATGCGTGGATCTAGCCCTACTCCCTCAATGACTTGCTTAGAACTTAAATCAAAGGCTTCGCAGTAAGAATCTAGCTCGTTAAAGTACGCAACGCGCATCGCCAAATAAGTATTAGAGAAAAGCTTTACGGCTTCGGCTTCAGTAGAATTAGTGAACAAGGTTGGTACATCTTGTTTGATGGCACCTTCTTGTAATAAACCAGCAAACACTCGCGCGCGCTCAGAGTCTTCACCGACAATAATACGCGAAGGGTGAAGGTTGTCATAAAGAGCCTTACCTTCACGCAAAAACTCTGGAGAGAACAAGATGTTATCTGTTTTAAATTTGGCTCTCACTTCGGCAGTATAGCCAACAGGAATAGTGGATTTGATCACCATAACCGCGTTTGGGTTGACGGCCAACACATCCGAAATCACGCTTTCTACTGAGCTAGTATTAAAGTAGTTTGTTTCAGGGTCATAGTCAGTTGGCGTTGAAATAACGACAAAGTCAGCGTTTGTGTAGGCCAGTATTTTATCTTCGGTGGCAACGAAATCTAGCTCTTTAGTGGTTAAGAAGTTTTCAATTTCCGTGTCGCTAATAGGAGATTGTCCTTTGTTTAGCATTGCCACTCGGCTGGCGATAATGTCTACGGCAGTCACTTTGTGATGTTGAGCGAGTAGCATAGAAATTGATAAGCCTACATAACCTGTCCCTGCGACGGCAATGTTGTATTTTTTAGTCGTCAAAATATCTTCCTAAATCGTCTGTATGTTTAATGAGTCGAAGGGTAGAAGTTACGATACCAATCGACAAAACGTTGCATTCCATCTTCTACGCTGGTTTCTGGTTTGAAACCGGTACTTTCTATCAGCTCGTCAATGTCTGCAAAGGTTAAAGGTACATCACCTGCTTGCATCGGCAAGTGGTTTTCTTTGGCCTTTTTTCCACAGGCGCTTTCAATCGCGTCAATAAAGCGTCGCAGCTCAATGGGTTGATTATTGCCAATGTTAAAAATTTTATAAGGTGCCGTCGTGGCGGTAATATCACTTTCCATCGGTGTTGGCACAGTATCGATCACGCGCACAATGCCTTCCACAATATCATCAATGTAGGTGAAATCACGTTTCATCTGTCCGTGATTATACACGTCAATGACATTATCTTCGAAGATGGCTTTGACAAATTTATAAGCCGCCATATCTGGGCGTCCCCAAGGACCGTAGACAGTAAAAAAACGTAGGCCAGTGGTTGGAATGTTATAAAGATGGCTGTAAGAATGTGCCATTAGTTCGTTGGATTTTTTAGTGGCGGCATAAAGACTGATGGGGTAGTCGACTCGGTCTTCTGTGCTGAAAGGCTGTTTTTTATTCATGCCATAAACAGAGCTAGAAGACGCATACACAAGGTGTTTGACCTTGGTTTGACGACAGCCTTCAAGAATATTAGCAAAGCCAACTAAGTTGGAGTCAATATACGCCTGAGGGTTTTCGATTGAGTAACGCACGCCAGCTTGAGCGGCCAAATTGACTACGGCATCAAATTTTTCATTTTCGAATAGCGTGGACATGGCTTCACGATCTGCTAAATCCATTTTAATAAAGCGAAAATGATCTTGAGCGTGATGAGACTCACCAAAATGGGCTAAGTCATCTAGGCGAGCCAGCTTTAATGCAGGGTCGTAATAATCGTTGAGATTATCAATACCGACAATGTCGTCACCTCGAAGTAAAAGTGGCTTGATTAAACCATGTCCAATAAAGCCCGCTGCACCAGTTACTAATATTTTCACATTATCTCTCATCATTTAAAGATCAGTTTATCTTCATATTATAAAGATAGTTTTAGCGATAAAAGGTGAATAGATGATACAAAAAATAGGATATCTGCATTTCCTAAAATAATTTCTTAACAAAACACAGAGCAGGCACGACAACACAAGCTTGTGTTGTCGCCAAGACGGATAAATATGGCAGGCTAGGTATTAGACACTATCTTGAGAATCTTGATAAAGGCTTCAACGGATTCATTAGACGCAGATTCATGCATGGTATGATATCCCGTGGTTGGAATTTGAATCGTAGTACCATCTACTAAGCCATTCGAGGCCGCAATAATACGCCCTAATTCAGTACTGCCAATCGATGAGGCTGGTAAACCATTGGCTTCACGTTTGTTATTCTCCGCTTCCGCGTAACGGTTTTTGTATAAATAACTCATACCGTGTTGCGTACAGAGGTTCTCAATTAGTTGAGTTGTTTCTTTATTAAAAGTGGCATTGGCGTCTTTTTCACGCAGCACTAGACGTTGCTTATTTGCCGCTTCAGTGCTGGGAAAAGGACTGGTATCAACAACGAATAAGCGATTGGTTGAACCGCCAAAACGACGAAACCATTCCAATAAATAACGCCAACTTTTACCTGCTTCTTCTTGTGCGGTAAAAAATGCTGTGCCTTTAAAGCCAAGGCTAAATAAATGGACTAAAGCGGCCGCTGAAATAACGTTATCCAGTTGCCCAGCAAGGCGATCTTCTTGAACGTCTAGCTTGTCCTTAAACGCAATGGGCGTACCAGCAACAACGTCTTCTAACCCATCGATTTCAAAAATTAAGTTATTGCGAAATTCGCATATGTAAGCGTGCTTGATGACGCCTTTGCCCCGATAAATGCCTGACCAAGGATCATAGGCGTAGACATCTTCATGGTTAAAACGCTCAGTGATTTTACTCATTAATTCTTCAGAGACAGAATTATTAAGTAAATCGGTACGATTAGCCGAAACAAAGGCCGCGTATTGAAATTCATTTGGTCCAGTACAAACCAAACCATGACGATCGATGTGTGCTGAAAACATCGCACTCATAGGGTCGCTGCCTTGAGCAACTAATAAGCCTTCGTACCAAGTTACCTTAGCGCCACGCTCTTCTAATTCACGCTGCAACACTCGAAAAAAGGAGTGTTCTGCACCGACAACACTGGGTTGCCGTACCAATAATTTGAGTAAATCAATGAAATCATCACTTAGCATTAACGGGCTTCTCTATAAGCGGATGTAATCCGTCTGATCATAAAGTTTTTTTGAAAAATTAACATCGAAAATGTGACATTGAAACCTTCTTTATAGGGGCTTCAAAGAGACAAAATAAAGAAGGCTTTTAAAAAAGGAAATAAATGCATAACATACTAAATGTTTACACTATTCGAATCGGTGTTATCGTTTTATAAAATCGATAATATAACCACTGACTGTCATAATTAGGATTATAAAATGCGAATAAGGAATGTTATTTTGTGTGTTTTTGTTGCCTTGGTAGGCTGCGCCGGGCAGGTTGATAAAGCACCAGACGCCAACACTATCCACGCGTTTTATATTAAAAAACTCACGGTGAATTTGACCGAATCCATCGAAGCTATTCCAGGTAGTAAACAGTTTTCCTCTCAAGATAAGCTAAGTAAAGATTTTGCTTATGCCATTCATAAACACCTCATGGAAGAAGGCATTTATGCTTCGAAACCAGGGCCTCATGTCGGTGATTTGGTGATTACTATTGACTACTTGCGTCGGTATAAAAATGGTGGCCGTGCGTTAAGCCGACCTTTGATTTCTCATAAAGTGATTGTTTACCAAGGTAATCAAGAAGTGACTCAGCTAGTGCAAAAAAACTACACCCCACTTTATGGTTATTTTAAAGCCGTCTATGTAAACATTGAGCGCGCCATTCACCAATGGAATGAAAAAGACGAGCATGTAGACGCCGATAATATTAGTGAATCCTTAGTGGATGATTTAGAAAAAAAGTTTGATCTTTAGGGCGTGGAATTAATTTACACAGTGGCTTATTAATGTAAAAAAAAGCGCGACGCTTAAATGCAGAATCGCGCTTTTTCAATGAGAGTAGGGCAGCAACAAACACAGTGTTTATGACTGCTCTAGATGTCTATTTTTTCTTCCAAGATTTGAGCAGTTCATCATAAGCCACGGTAACACCCTGAGGTTTCTCGTTAGCCAATTTTGGTTTTGGTGCACCAGGTTGTGCTAACCAATAGGCTTCGTCACGAGGTTTGTTCAACTTAGGTCCACAGATAGGCTGTACTTTGGCTCGTTCTAGTCGTGCCATCACCTTATCCTGTGCTGCGGCTAAACCGTTCAAAGCCACTTGAGGTGTAGCTTCACCACTTGCTGCTTGTGAAACATATTGCCACCAAAGTTGGGCCAGTTTTGGATAATCTGGAACGTTAGTACCGGTTGGACTCCATTCAGTACGAGCAGGACTACGATAAAATTCCACTAGACCACCTAAGTAGGGAGCAGCATCTGTCATTGCCTGGGAGTTAATATCTGACTCACGAATTGGCGTTAGGCCAACCAACGTTTTCTTCAATGAAACCGTTTTAGACGTAGTGAACTGAGCGTATAACCAAGCCGCTAGACGGCGTTTTTCAGGGGTAGACTTCATAAAGGTCCAAGAACCTACGTCTTGATAGCCTTTTTTCATGCCTTGCTCCCAGTATGGTCCAACAGGAGACGGTGCCATGCGCCATTTTGGCGTACCATCTTCATTGACAACAGGTAGGCCTTTTTTAGTCATATCTGCGGTAAAAGCGGTATACCAGAAGATTTGTTGTGCCACATTACCTTGAGCAGGAACTGGGCCTGACTCAGAGAAGGTCATACCTTGCGCTTCTGGTGGTGCATAACTACGTAACCAATCAACATATTTCTGGGTAGCATAAACCGCGGCAGGGCCGTTCGTTGCGCCACCACGAGAAACACTTGAGCCAACAGGGTGGCAGCTTTCTACACGGATACCCCATTCGTCCACAGGTAATCCATTTGGTAAGCCTTTATCACCTGCGCCCGCCATAGAGAACCAAGCATCAGTGAAACGCCAGCCAAGTGATGGATCTTTTTTACCGTAATCCATATGACCATATACACGTTTGCCATCGATATTCTTTACTTTATCCGTGAAGAATTCAGCGATATCTTCATATGCGGACCAGTTAACGGGGACACCTAAGTCGTAACCATAAATGGATTTGAATTTTGCTTTTAGATCAGGGCGCGCAAACCAATCGGCACGGAACCAATATAGATTGGCGAACTGTTGGTCAGGAAGTTGATAAAGTTTTCCATCCGGCCCAGTAGTGAAAGACAGGCCAATGAAATCGTCTAGATCTAAGGTTGGTGAGGTGTACGCTTTACCATCACCTTTCATCATGTCAGAAATAGGCACGACTTTACCGTAGCGGAAATGGGTGCCAATCAAATCAGAGTCATTGATATAAGCATCGTAAATGTTACGACCAGACTGCATTTGCGTTTGCAGTTTTTCAATGACATCCCCTTCCTGAATTAAATCATGGTGAAGATTGATCCCTGTGATTTCAGTAAAGGCTTTGGCCAATACTTGGGACTCGTATTCGTGAGTGGTGAGCGTTTCCGACGCCACATTTATGTCCATGCCTCGGAAGCTTTTTGCGGCTTCTGTGAACCAGTGCATTTCGTCGATCTGTTGCTGTTTGGTGAGTGTTGAGACAGTAAATTCATTGTCTACCCATTTTTCTGCTGCGTCTGAGTATTGATCAGCCAACAGCGAGGCAGAATGAATCATAACCGCGAAGGGTAAGGCTGCCAGTGCAATTTTTTTCTTATTGTAGTGCATGATGTACCTCAACATAGTTTGATTTTCTAGCGGCGTCCGTGCCGTATAGTCCTGGTCGTACGAGCGGATTAGCCCCAACGCATTAGGATAATCATCCAAATGACGCAAAGGGCTGTTGCTACCGCAATGTTCACATCCGTTAACGCGATGAATGCTAGGTGAATAAAGGCACTGCTAAGCAGGCCAATGAATAAACGATCGCCTCGCGTGGTATCGAGTGGTAAAAAACCTCGACGCTCCACACAGGGAGAAGCAATTTGCCATGCGGTCATACCTATCAAGATGACCCCAATGCCAATAAAAAAGAGCGCGGTTGGTAGTGTCCAAGACATCCAAGCCATAATAATTCTCCTTACACTCGACCAAGGGCAAAGCCCTTAGCTACATGGTTGCGAACAAAGTAAATGACCAACATACCGGGGATAATGGTTAGTACACCGGCGGCTGCGAGCAGCCCCCAATCCATCCCTGAGGCGGAGACAGTTCGAGTCATTATGGCTGCAATTGGCTTCGCTTCAACTGAGGTCAAAGTGCGTGCTAGTAGTAATTCGACCCAAGAAAACATAAAGCAGAAAAACGCCGTTACGCCGATGCCAGAACGAATTAAAGGAATAAAAATACGCACGAAAAATTTAGGGAATGTATAGCCATCAATATAGGCTGTTTCATCGATTTCTCGAGGTACGCCGCTCATGAAGCCTTCAAGAATCCACACAGCTAAAGGCACGTTAAACAGGCAGTGTGCTAAGGCCACAGCTATGTGTGTATCGAACAAACCAACCGAAGAATACAGTTGAAAGAACGGCAGTAAGAATACCGCGGGTGGTGCCATTCGGTTTGATAGTAGCCAGAAAAACATGTGCTTATCGCCGACAAACCGATAACGGCTAAAGGCGTATGCCGCTGGTAAGGCAACCAATAAACTGATCACCATGTTCATTCCTACATAAGTAATGGAATTCACATAACCCATGTACCAAGTAGGATCACCAAAAATCTTGGCGTAGTTGTCGAGAGTGAAATGCTCAGGAAAGAGTGTTAAACCGCTAAGAATTTCTGTATTGGTTTTGAAGGACATATTCACTAGCCAATATATAGGCAGCAAAAGCAGTACTAAATACAGTGTCATACCGAATCGACGACGTAGAGTGCCATTCTTCGCTTTGTGTTCTGCACGGCTATAAACCGGGGCTTGTGGCGTAGTAGCTGTACCATATAGTCTAGCTGTTGGTTGTTTTGCGGCTTGTGTAGATGATTGCGTCATGATCCGCTCCTATTTGTCTTTTTGATTATTCATGATGGTGGTGTAGAACACCCAACACACCAATAAAATAATAAGGAAATACACCAGAGAGAAGGCCGCAGCTGGACCAAGATCAAATTGTCCAATGGCTTGTTGTACCAGCGCTTGGCTTAAGAAAGTGGTTGAACTACCAGGGCCGCCACCAGTAAGGACAAAGGGTTCGGTATAAATCATGAACGAGTCCATAAAGCGCAGCAGCACGCCAATAATTAATACACTGGTTAATTTCGGTAGTTGGATATAGCGGAATACCGCCCAGCGTGATGCTCGATCTATTCGCGCCGCTTGGTAATACATTTCGGGAATAGCGCGTAAGCCGGAATAGCAAAGTAGTGCTACAAGAGGTGTCCAATGCCAAACGTCCATCAAAACAACTGTAGACCAGGCGTCAATAGGATTGGAGGCATAGTTGTAGTCGACACCAATAAAACTCATGAAGGCACCAAATAAGCCAATATCTTCTCTGCCGAAAATTTGCCATATAGTGCCCACAACATTCCAAGGAATTAATAAAGGAAGCGCTACCAAAATTAAACATAAAGACGCACTACGGCCTTTTGTTGGCATCATCAGTGCTACGCCAATACCGAGAGGTATCTCGATTAACAGGATAGTGAAAGAGAAGATAAATTGACGGATAAGCGCATCGTGCAAGCGACTATCTAGCATGACTTGTTTGAACCATTCCACACCAACAAAGTAGCTGGTATTCTGGTCAAAAATGTCTTGTACTGAGTAGTTCACTACCGTCATCAGCGGAATAATGGCCGAGAAGGCAACGATGATAAAAACCGGTAAGACGAGAAACCACGCCTTGTTGTTTTCGACTTTAGTTTGCATGTTCTACCTCCTTATGAGCCGAGGTAGATGCTGTCGTACTGGGCTCCACCAAGTACTCGTTCACATACACCTTGGTCCATTGCTCCGGAAAGCTCACGAAGATTTGCCCAGAAGGCACTTTTTGATCTTCACTAAGGCGAGCTTTCATGGTTTGACCGTTAAAAATAAAAGAGAGAATCTTGTAAGTTCCTAAGTCTTCTACATAGTCCACTTCGACTTGGTAAGCATCGTCGTTCTTACCATCCCAAACATGAACAAATTCAGGTCGAATACCTAGGGTGACTTTTTCACAGCCCATCTTTTTAATTTGTTCCAACATAGTTTCTTGAATGGATATTTCATGTTCACCAAAAATAATGTTGGCGTTATCTTGAGCGTCAATTTGAACTACAGCTTCAAAAAAATTCATCCCTGGACTGCCAATGAAATAGCCAACGAATGTGTGCGCAGGGTTCTCAAATAACTCACGAGGAGAGCCGAATTGTACGATTTGTCCGTTGTACATTACGGCAATTTTGTCGGCGAAGGTCGAGGCTTCCAGTTGGTCATGGGTGACGTAAACCATGGTGATGTTAAATTGTTCGTGGATTTGCTTGAGCTTACGACGTAGTTTCCATTTCAATTGTGGGTCGATCACGGTTAAAGGTTCATCGAATAAAATCGCCGACACGTCATCACGTACCAAACCGCGGCCCATAGAGACCTTTTGTTTTTGATCGGCGGATAAGCCTTTAGCTTTGCGTTTAAGCTGATCCGACAATTCGAGAATTTCAGCAATTTCATGAACTTTCGAGGTGACTTTGTGTGCGGGTACACCAATGTTACGTAAAGGAAAAGCTAGATTGTCGAACACCGTCATAGTGTCGTACACCACAGGGAACTGGAAAACTTGAGCAATATTTCGCTCTTCTGGTTTTAACTCATTGACGCGTTTTCCGTCGAATAAGACTTCGCCATCTGACGGCTTCAGCAAACCAGAAATAATATTAAGAAGTGTGGATTTACCACAGCCAGAAGGGCCAAGCAGAGCAAAGGCACCGCCTTGCTCCCAGACGTGAGACATCTCTCGAATAGCATAGTCTTCAGCTTTGCTTGGGTTCTCGCTGTAACTATGAGCGAGTGCATTGAGTGTGATTTCAGCCATGATCTTAATCCCTCATTCGCGCTGGTGAATGCACCATCTTGCCTTGGCTATCGAAGGCATAGAGTTTGTGCGTGGGGAAGTACACCTTGATGTCTTGATCGACTTGATACTCATGTACGCCAGACAAATGGAGCACGAGATCAAAGTGTGGATTGTGAACGTGTAAGAAGGTTTCGGAGCCACTGATTTCGGCCAAATCGACTTTAACCGGCAGCTCTAGATCGTCGTCTGAATGGGGAACTAAGCCAATGTGCGAGGCACGCACACCAAACTGATATTGACCTGGGGTCAGCTGTCGCAAATCGCTGTTGAGCTGAAAATGCACCGTTTCATCAAAGGTGACTTCGTTTTCACTGACCCGCCCCGGAACAACATTGATTGGCGGCTCAGAGAACATTTCTGCCGTAATGATGTCTTTTGGCTGATGGTAAACTTCAGCCGTAGGCCCCATTTGCAGTAATTTCCCTTCGTGCATAACCGCGGTGTTGCCGCCAAGGGCTAATGCTTCATTGGGTTCTGTGGTGGCGTAGACTGCGATGCAGTTACGGGCTTTGAATAACGCTCGTAGTTCTTGGCGTAGTTCTTCGCGTAGTTTGTAATCTAGGTTAACAAGAGGTTCATCAAATAAAATAATTTGCGAGTCTTTGACGAGTGCACGCGCCATGGCAGTACGTTGTTGTTGACCGCCTGAGAGCTGCAATGGCAAACGATCTAAAAAGGGGTCAATGCGCAGCATTTCTGCGGTTTCACGAACGCGTTTATCAATTTCGTTTTTGGCTATTTTGGCAAGGCGCAGTGGTGACGCGATATTTTCGTAAACAGAGAGGTTTGGGTAATTGATGAATTGCTGATAAACCATAGAAATATTACGCTCACGAACCGCCATACCGGTCACGTCTACGCCATTCATCAGTATTTTTCCTGTGTTGGGTCTATCTAGACCCGCCATCAATCGCATTAGCGTTGTCTTTCCTGAAAGTGTTCGGCCAAGCAGGACGTTGAAGGAGCCAGGTTCGAGTGTCAGATTGACGTTATCGATCCAAGTTTCACCGTCAACAACGCGAGACACGTTTTGCAGCGTCAAAGACATTGTGAGTACCCTTTTTTGTTATTGTTGTTGTCGTGCATTTTTCTTTTGTGATGAGATAGCTTGCTGAAATAAGTTGACGATTAAGGTGTCCACTCAGTGTTTAAGTGAACAAGTGCAGAATCGAACATCGCATCACGCTTACAGTCTTACAAATCCCATGCCAGCACCAAGAAACTAAATTGTTTTGTTTTTATCTATTTGAATTTTAAGGATTTTATTTTTTTATATGATTAGGTATTTGATTTTTTGTTATGAAATATAACTGTTCATAAGCGTTCAAAGTGTTTACAGTGGATTGAAACAATGAACACTTTATGCACATTAGATACAAAAAATATAACAACGACTCTGTGCAAAATAAAAGTGTCTGTCTAGGCAAATGGATGGCTTATTGCTGTTTCGCCTGAATACTTTGGAGCCATGAATGGAGAACAAAGAGCAGCAAGAAAAGCAGTCTCAAGTCGCTTCAGATGAGAACATCTCAAGACAGAATGATGAGCAAAAGCAGAACCATAAAGACCATATTCAGGACTCTTGGTATCGATGTGAACAGTTCGGGCTGGACCATAGTAGCCGTCCCGATTTTGCAGCGTTACCAAAAGGCACACTAAGTGATTTAGTTGATCAGCATCGAAGTTTACTCGAAACGACTGAAAATGAAGTGTTGCCTTACTACGAGAATATTTTGAGTAATTCTGCTTGTATGATTGTGTTAGCGGATTGCCAAGGGCACGTGCTTAATACTTGGGGACAACCACGTTTTGGTAGAGCGTCCGAACATGGTCTGGTCGGAGGTAACCAATGGAGTGAAATAGGCGTAGGTACGAACGCCATTGGTACTGCGCTAATTACCGGTGAAGCGATTCAAGTTGGTCGTGATGAACACTTTTTGCGAGCCAATCGTTTTATGGTTGGCTCAGCGTCACCAATTTACAATACTAAAAACGACTTGGTTGGTGTATTAGATATTTCATCGGATGCTTATCTGCCTCAAGATCATACTTTTGGTATGGTTAAACTCATGTCCTTAAGTGTAGAAAATCGCCTTATATTTTCGGCGTTTCAACAAGATCATTTCATTGTCACATTTAATACTAACGTGGTCAGTTTAGACAGTCATTGGTCGGGTATTTTAGTACTTGATGAAAGTGGCACTATAGTGTCTGCAAATCGTCGTGCAGAAGTGGTATTAGCGAGAGATTTAGGGCTGCTAAATATTAATCAGGTCTTTGATATTGAGATGCGTGAAATTCGCCATCATCCGCCCAGCTTACCTATTAAACTACGTTCATTAGGGCGTTATCAGTTTTATGTAAAAGTGATCCCTCCGGTGCAACAAATTATGCGGGTGCCTGATTTTCGTCAACGGGCAGAATATGTCGCACCTTCTAACCTACTGAAAAAAAATACTAAAGATCTCATCATGACCGAAAAGTCGACTCCTGATAATGTCATTCCCTTAGACGAATTACAGCATGGTGACGAAGATGTTGAGCGTTTGGTTCGACAAGCGCATAAGATCATGGAAAAAGATATTCCGATTTTAATTCATGGGGAAACAGGCGCAGGGAAAGAAATTTTTGTTCGCAGTTTGCATTATCATAGCTCTAGAGCCAGCAGCATGCTGGTGGCGGTAAACTGTGCGGCTATTCCGTCAGAACTGGTTGAATCTGAACTATTTGGTTATGAAAAAGGCGCCTTTACTGGCGCACAAAATAAAGGTTCTATTGGACTTATTCGACGTGCCCATCGTGGTACGTTATTTTTGGATGAAATTGGTGAAATGCCAATGGCGGTGCAATCCCGATTATTGCGAGTGCTACAAGAGCGAGTGGTGACGCCGCTGGGTTCTACAGACACTTATCCGGTGGATATTAAGCTGATATCCGCGACTAACCGCGTGCTAAAAAAAGAAGTCGACGAAGGTCGTTTTCGTCAAGATCTGTATTACAGGATTTCTGGATTGAACATAGAACTTCCTGCTTTGCGAGCTCGCAAAGACAAAGCCAAACTAATCCAATATCTGCATAACCGTTTACGCCAAGAGGAGCCGGGACCTGAGTTATCGGCAGAGATGCTAGGATTATTGGTTCAGCATCCTTGGCCGGGCAACATGCGCCAACTGATTCATGTGTTGAAAGTTGGTATGGCGATGGCTGATGAAGAGGTATTGGAGGAATGGCATTTACCAGATGACTTCTTCGATGATATTCATGAAAATAGTCCAGAAGGCTATGAATTACCCGCAACATCGGATGGAACTTATGAGTCATTAGAGACTCTGATTCCTCGCTTATTAGTTGAATATAAGGGCAACATTTCGCAAACGGCCAAAGCCGCGAATGTCAGCCGAAATACCGTGTATAAATACGCAAAATTAAAAGAAAAAGGCTAGGTTTATCTTTAGCTGAATCTACATGCTAAGGAGCATATCTGATTATGATATACAAAGTGTTAAGTGGTTTATTATTTACCTTGTTATTATCTGCCTGCGCTTATCAGGGGGGTGAGAAAGGAGGTCATCAGGAGATGGTGAGTCTTCCTTTGCTCAAAGCTTGGCATAATGGAGAGACGGTTTTCTATATTACGACGGATGTATCGGATCGTGCGCTTGCTAAAGCCGAAAATGCAAATTACGCGCCTCGTTTAGCGGATGCTGTGCCTAATTACCCTAAACCACCTAGAGTTAAAACTGTTTTAGAACGTGTTTACGCATTCCCTAATGGTGAGCAAGATCGCAATGTATTTGCGTCTGTCCCTACTCCAGTCGGCTACCAAAGTGAGAACAGTCATTATTCGCCATTGTGGCTTATGTACGTGGTGGCGTGGAAAGAGGAATCTACGGCATATGATTTGACCTCAGAAGAGGCTATTTTAGATGCAGAAGATCAAGGTTTAGTGACGATTACACGCACCAATATAGTGGTAAATTGCCCAGTAGTAACTAAGCCTAAAGGATATTAATAATTAGGCGCGCAATGGCGGAAAAAACTCTAATGTGTTGGCGTTCGATTTTTATCGCGTTTAGTTTTACCGAACAGAATATTTAGATTTTACGTCTGCATTATTTTCTTTAAGATCTATTTATTCATAAGGGCTGATGTAGGAAATAAGCTATGCTAAAAAGAACTCGTTATATACTTTCTTTTGCGCCAACACCAATGGCAGGCCTTGCTCTTGGCATTGCTAGTCTAGGTTGTAGCTGGACCTATTTAAGCTGGGTTCCTTCTTCGGTGAAATATATTACTGCCCTGATAGGGGCAATGTTATTGCTTTTATTATTGGGTAAATTTGTATTACAGCCATCACTCTTAAGTAAAGATTTAAAACATCCTGTTGTCGGCAGTGTGGTTCCAGCGTTTGCTATGGCGTTAATGATGATTACCATTTCTCTTGAGGATTTTATGCCGAAACTGGGGATTGGATTATGGCTAATTGCTATTGCACTGCATGTGTTATTTCTAGTGACGTTTATTTACCATAGGTGCAAAAGTTTTACGATAACTGACATGGTGCCAAGTTGGTTTGTGCCATCAGTGGGTATTATTGTGGCTGCAATCAGCTGCCCTTCTGCTTTTTTTCAGCCTTTTGCGGTAGGGGTTTTATGGTTTGGTATTGTTTTCTATCTGATGTTACTGCCTGTCATGATTTATCGTCTAGCATGTTGTGGGACCTTACCGGACCAGGCAAAACCAACTTTTGTTATTTTAGCGGCACCAGCGAGTATTTGTTTGGCAGGGTATCTAACGGTCATTGACGATCCTTCTAAAAGTGTCGTTGTCGCGCTACTTGTAACAGCCTTGATTAAAACGGCTGTGATTTACCGGTTTGGATTACGCCTAATGAGCCTTCCTTTTAGCCCGGGTTATGCTGCGTTTACCTTTCCTTTGGCCGTGGGCGCCACCGCACTTTTTAAAGTGCAAGAGCAGTGCATTATATGGGGAGTAAGCAATGTTCTTGTTCATTTGTTAGGCGTGCTTGCTGTCGTTGAATTGTTTATCGCGTCTTTAGTTGTGCTGTATGTCGTATTTCGATATGTCTATTACTACGCGATTACTTTACGCCGGGAGTTAGCCTTTGCTTGATGCGAAAAGTGGACTACTATTTAATGATTAGTTAGATAAATAGGGGGATGCTATGACAGTACAAAAGCTTAGTGAACTCGGTATTTCAAATGCGCTTAAATTATTGAACAGTGAGACTGTGTCTCCTTGGGTTATTAAAGACGGGAAACTCACAAAACTCTTTCAATTCAAAGACTTTCAGCATGCGTTTGGTTTTATGACGATGAGTGCTCTGTATTTCGAAAAGAAAAACCATCATCCAGAATGGTCCAATACCTATAATAAGGTCAACGTTCAATTAACCACGCATGAAGCGGGTGGTGTGTCTGAAAAAGATTTTAATTTGGCGAAGCGAATGGACCGTTTTGCTGGTTAGTTTCCTTTGTCTTTGGGGTGTCGCTGTTACCTTGCTTTAGACGAAATAGCGACAAGCCCTACTTTTAGACCGAATGGATGAAATACCTTATTTACCACCTCTGCACTGTAGTTGCCTTTGTTGTTCTCATTTTCTGATAAGGTTTTTCGAGACACTCCCACGAGCTGCGCGTAATCCTCTTGTTTTAAGCCAAGCACTCGAATGCGTAGCATTTTCAACGCTTCTCCTTGAGATAGTTCACCTTCCATCATGCGACTAATGATGTCTTGCATCGTCTGGCGTTTATCTGCCCTTTCAAGTGGTTGAGAGTTTTTGGAAGCACGGTTTTTGATAGTGTCTTCTTGTGGTAGCGACTTAGGTTGTGCTTTCTGCTCAGATAGTGCCGTTTTGCTACTTAACTCTTGCTCTGTTTTCGACGTTCGTTTTTTCGATTTTTTTGAGGTTTTGTGTTTTATCTTATGCGCTTTACTGGGATAGATACTTTCGATCTGGCCTTTCATTTTCATTTTCATGATTTTTGCCTTTAATGCGATTCCTTTAATATAAGAGAATCCAACGATAGTATTAAGCATAGACCATTATTGTTTCATATTTGTTTCAATAAATAGTTTTTATTGTGTATTAAACGTAACAAATGACAATGAAAGGCCATTTAAAGGTGTTTTGTTCGTTCACTGCGGTACAAAAAGCCTGCTCAAAGAGATGAACAGGCTTTCTAGATAGTTAAAAAATTGAGTAGCTAGAAAATTAAGGAGTTGTTAAATCAGCTTCAGCTTCAGCTAACATATTGAACTCTTCTTCAGGTGTTTTTGCGACAAGATGGTTTTTACTGTAGAAGAAGTAATAGGCTGCACCTATAGCGAATAAAACTAACGTATAGCCGAACGCTCTAGGGTCATACGCATACACACCAGACAGAGCCAGCAAAGATAAAGAAAAGGCAATTGATGAGGTAAAAATACCGCCGGGAGTTTTATATGGACGATGCATGTTTGGTTGCTTGATTCGTAGCAAAATGTGACTTAGTGCCATTAAGGCATAAGAAACGGTCGCACCCACTACGGCCATAGCTAGTATCAAGTCGCCTTCTCCTGTTAAAGAGGCAATAAATCCTAAAATACCAGGTACGATCAAAGCACGAGCAGGGACTTTACGTTTGTTCGTAACAGATAAGCTTTGAGGAATATAGCCCGCGCGCGATAAGGCAAATACTAAGCGACTATAGCCATAAATAATTGAGAAAAAAGAAGCGATTAGGCCAGCAAGCCCAAGTATATTTACAGTGGTTCCTAATGAGTTATAGCCAGCGAAATTTAATGCATCAATTAAGGGAACAGAGCTCTTTCCAATTACATCTGCACCAGCTGCACCAGCGAGTAAGAAGACGACCAATAAGGCCGTGAACAGCAAGAAGATCATAGCTCCAATAATACCTTTAGGCACATCTTTCGCAGGGTCTTTTGCTTCTTCTGCAGCTAAGGGAACACCTTCAACGGCTAAGAATAACCACATTCCAAACGGCAGAGCAGCCCATACACCATGCCAACCCATTGGTAAAAACTCTGTTGCACCAGCGGCATCGGTGACTGCAATATCAAATAAACGGCTAGTATCGAAATGCCCAACCAATGCGACTGCTGTAGCGAGAATCGCAATGACAGCCAAACTACTGATAATCATCATGACTTTTAATGCTTCACCAGCACCAGCTAAGTGGATGCCGATAAAAACAAGATAAAATGCTGCGTAGACCCAAGGGCCATTAAACCCAAGTAAGGCTTCAACCGCAGAGCCAATAAAAATCACAATAGCCGCAGGAGCAAGAGCATACTCAATAAGTACAGCTAAGCCTGTTAAGAAACCACCGGTTGGCCCCATCGCTTGACGCGCAAAACTATAACCACCTCCAGCAGCAGGAATGGCCGCAGACATTTCTGCTAATGATAAAACCAGAGTGAAATACATGACGGCCATTAGTAAAGCAGCAATAGCAAAGCCACCCCACCCAGCTTCAGCAATACCAAAGTTCCAACCTGCAAAATCGCCAGAAATAACGTATGAGACACCTAAGCCCGCTAGCAAAATCCAGCCTGCTGAGCCTCGTTTTAGTTGGCGTTTTGCCAAGTACTCTTTATCTAATTGTTCAGACATAAGTATTCCTTTATTTCAGAATGTTAAAAGTCATTTGTGATGTTCTAACGCTGTACACGTTTTTTTTAGATATTTTTGAGCATTTCGAATGCTGGGTTAACAGCGCTCTATTTGGATACGAGAAAGTTGGTTGTTTCTTTATTGTCTAATACGAGTTCGTCATCGGAGCGGTCTTTTAGTTTCACGCCTGATAGCTTCAGATTTCTGGCTTCTGTGAGTAGGTAATAGGCTTTTCTGGCCGCCTCTTGGTATTTCAAACCGGCAGGGCGAACATTCGAAATACAGTTACGATACGCGTCTGTGTAGCCCACTTTGCCATCCCACGTCAGGTAAAGCCCTAGACTGTCAGGAGAGCTTAACCCTGGACGTTCACCGACTAACACCAACACGCACTTTGCGTTTAAGCGTTGGCAGATATCATCTCCAATGGCAACGCGCCCTTGTTCTACTAAGCAAATGGGCGCTAGAGTCCAGCAGTCATCGGATGACAGTGTCTCTGCGGCGGTATTTTTCACTGGAAGTTTTTCAAACAAAGCTGTCAAAAAAGGCAAGGTATTTTGTTCTACCGCGAGAGCGGATAAGCCATCTACCACGGCAATAGCAAGGTCATAGCCCTGTGGGTTGTCTGCTCTATGAGTATCAAGTAGGTCGGCTGAGGCTGTGTCCAATAAACGGCCATAATCTGGTCGCTGCAAATAAGTTGCGCGATCTATTGCTCGGCTGTGTAAGTGCAAGGGGGCGCGGCTCGGCGACCAAGGTTGTTGCTTGAGCTGATTGTCTAGGTTGGCTAGATCGAGTGGTGTATGCACCGCATCAATGGCTTGTGCATGGGCCAGCTGAAAAGCCAGCAGATGCTTGGTTGGCACACTGATCCCTGCGCGACCGAGACCGACCCTGGCATCGGTAAAAGCGTTAAGCTTACTCCATGCATTTGTGGTGACCGCCTCCATGGGCTCATTGTGAGGATGGGTGGGGCTGAGATGAGGTTTATTATGGTCTGGCTTGTCCATCAGTGGCCTCCGATCATACGGTTGAGTGAATGATAAAAGGCATCTGGCAGTTGATGGTTGAGTGTGAATTGCTCGTTATTTTTGAATATTTCCATTTTCGCTAACCAAGCATCGAATTCTGGTGCGGGTTTTAAACCTAATGCTCGGCGGGCATAGAGTGCATCGTGAAATGAGGTCGTCTGGTAGTTCAGCATAATGTCGTCAGAGCCCGGGATACCCATGATAAAAGTGCAGCCAGCCACGCCGAGTAGTGTGAGTAAATTGTCCATGTCATTTTGGTCAGCTTCGGCGTGGTTGGTATAGCAAACGTCACACCCCATAGGTAACCCAAGCAACTTGCCACAGAAGTGGTCTTCTAAACCGGCGCGGGTGATTTCTTTGCCGTCGTATAAGTATTCAGGGCCAATAAAACCAACCACAGTATTGACCAACAGAGGGTTAAATTTACGAGCCACTGCATAGGCTCTCGCTTCACAAGTTTGTTGGTCTAAACCATGGTGAGCATTGGCGGACAAAGCACTGCCTTGGCCAGTTTCAAAGTACATAACGTTGTTGCCAACGGTGCCACGGTTCAATGACAGTGCGGCATCTTGAGCTTCTGCTAAGGTGTTGAGGTTAAAGCCAAAACTGTCATTGGTCGCTTGTGTGCCACCGATGGATTGAAACACCAAGTCCACAGGAGCGCCTTGGTCAATGCATTCTATGGTATTGGTCACATGGGTGAGTACGCAAGACTGAGTCGGGATCTCGTAGTGTTGAATGACTTCATCCATCATGCGGATCAGGCGTGAGGCTTGCTGGACATTATCGGTCGCAGGGTTAATGCCGATCACGGCGTCGCCATTGGCGTACAGCAAGCCATCCAACATACTAGCGGCAATGCCCGTTAAGTCATCAGTAGGGTGATTGGGTTGTAAACGTGTAGAGAGGTGACCGGGCAAGCCAATGGTGTTTCTAAAGGCGCTTTTCACATGGCATTTCTTGGCGACTAGGATGAGATCTTGGTTGCGCATAATCTTGCTGACAGCCGCCGCCATTTCTGGCGTTATCCCGGCACGAATGCTTTCTAACATAGCGGGTGTGGCTAAATCACTCAGTAGCCAATCACGGAATCCGCCAACGGTTAAGTGGGCAATCGGTGCAAAAGCGAGTGTGTCGTGATCGTCTATGATTAACCGCGTGACCTCATCTTCTTCATAGGGAATAAGTAGGCGCTCGAGAAACAAAGAGAGCGACACATCCGCTAAAGTCATTTGTGCAATGGCTCTTTCTTCTGCATTGTGAGCAGTCACGCCCGCGAGTCGATCCCCAGAACGAGCAGGGGTCGCTTTTGCCATTAAATCGGCAAGATCGGTAAAGCCAAAAGTGCGCTCGCCAACCATATGACGAAATTGAAAAGCAGAATGGGGACTTGTCATAAACAAACTCTCGTTGTTATTTTGTTCTGACTCAGTATTAATAGGGTCAAATAAGATGAATCAAAAAAGGTATAAATGTTGTTTATATAGAGCTTAATAAATACCACCATGAGTGGTTATCGAATATTGGCAAAAAGAACAAATCTATATTTATCAATTATTTATGAAATATTTAAATGAAAGTTTTGCGTTATTTCGTTATTCACTAGGAATAAGTTATGTTTGGTAAATGCATAAACGCACCAAATGAGAGCGTCGCTATTAATGTCAGTGAAGCTCGTGATGCCGATTTACACGCCAGTAATTTGACCAATTGGCAACAGGAATACGATCAAACAAGCCGAGGTCGTTTTTATGGCAGCATTGTTGAATTGCCATTTGAAGGGTTGCAGGTATTTCGTGAACATACGAATCAGGCGTTGCAACAAAAGTGTGTTGTTTGGCCAGATTCTGTGTGGTTAGGCATTCCCTTGGCGGATCAAGCTGAGGGTCGTATCAATGGGTTAGCCATTCAACACAATACTATTATGTGCCGTCCTGGCGACTGTCACTTTGAGTTGACTACGCCACAAGATTACAACTTATATGGTTTGGTCGTGGACCATCAAGCTTTGATGAAAGTGGCTAATATCCACGGTGTGAATTTGAATTGGCAAGAGCTAACAGAGCACGGCCGACTAGGTGTACCAGATAAAACCTTGGGAGAAGTACGTTTTTTATTAGCGCGGCTTTTATCGAACCAGAACGCAGGGGCCGCGGTTCGATTGCAACATGATATTGTGATGATGGCTTTATTAGAGGTGCTCAAAGTGGAAACGCCTCAGCCAGTGAAAACACAGAGTTATGTGCACCGGAAAAGCGTAGTGGATTGTGCCCGACATTTTTTGGATCATCATTTAGATATGCCGGTAACTGTCACTCAATTATGTGAAATAGCCAACGTCAGTCGTCGTACATTGCAGTACAGTTTTGAAAGTATTCTGGGCATGAGTCCGATTCAGTATTTGCGAATCAGCCGATTGAATGGTGTGCGTCGAGAGTTGATTAATGCCGATCATACGCAGTCCGTGAGCGACATCGCAGTACGTTGGGGGTTTTGGCACCTGAGTCAGTTTGCGAAAGACTATCGTCGGCTTTTTGATGAGCGCCCATCGGATACTTTGGAGTGGCGTGTATGACAAGGTAAGTTAAACACAAACTTCTTTTGTAAAAATCCTATCACCTACCTCAGCGACTATCATTCCGCTCATAATCCCTGCGGCGCCTAATAATCCCATAGGGCCAAGTTGTTCATCGAGAACCAGCCATGCGGTTAAGCACGCAAAAATAGGTTCTAAGGTAAACACCAAGGCGACTTTATAATCAGGCAATAATTTTTGTCCGGCGGATTGAGCCCAATAAGCGAAGGCGGTACCAAACAGTCCTGCAAACACAATAGCACCCAGCACAATGGGTGTGAAAAGGCTTTGTTGCCAGGTTAATGGTGCATTACCCGCTAAATAAAAAGCCGGTTCGGAGGAATACACCGCGCTGATTGTACTGTATATCGCAACGGCAAAAAGCTGAACTATGGTTAAGGGAATCACCGGTAAGTGGTTCACAAATTTGCCGGTTAATAAAATATGAATCGCAAAAGCAAACGCGCAGACAAGGACGAGAGAATCACCTTGGTTAAAGGCCAGTTTGTCGCCTACCGTGAGAAAATAGAGGCCAAGTGTGGCCAGCATCACCCCGATCCAAACGGATACACTCGCCTTGGCACGAAACAACAAAAAGCCGAGTACCGGCACCAATGGGGTACCCAAACCAGTAATAAATCCGGCGTTTGAAACACTGGTATGTCTTAGCCCTTCCGTTTGGGCATAAAAGGCAATAAATAGCAGAATCCCTAGTACTGCGCCTTTGTAGAGCAGTGGGCGAAGCTGGCTTTTATGGAGTGTTTCTTTGGAGAACCAAAGCAGTGGCAGTAAGGCGCATCCGGCGAGGGCAAAGCGGATGGCGTTGTAGGTATTGACGGGGATGATCTCCATCGCCATATCAATTAAGGTGAACTCAGAGCCCCAAATGAAGCTAACCAGCGCCAAAATTATAAGCGCACTGCGGTGAGATCGAATGACCATTTTTACCTCGTCTTTTTTTTGCTGGTGTCTTTCCTTAGTCCCACTCTCAAGCAACAAGAACGAGTAACGGCATGACCATAATGGATGGGCGAATAAACAGCTATACCTACTAGGGAATAGTGTTGTGGAATTAACCTAGGTTAATTCCATCGGTGTTTTTTTTCGTTAATCTTGGCATTAATAAGATCGCCATAGAGGACATCGGCATGACAAAGCTAGTACCAGCATTGCAAGATTATCTAACTGATTTAGGGCTGACGCCACCTAATGTACTTTCTTTAGAGTTTGTTCAGCAGCTACAGGGCCGCCATGTAGCACGTCACAGTTTTAACAGCCTGTCGGTGGTACTTGGGGACGCATTGCCCCTTGATATTGCTTCGCTTAGCCATAAATTTGTCAATCGAGAGTTAGGCGGTTATTGCTTTGAACACAATAAGCTCACTTTTGAGCTGCTCAAGGCGCTGGGCTATGAGGTTCAGCTAGTATTGGCAAGAGTGCTTAATAACCGTGATATCAGTGCTCCGAGAACCCATAGAGTGACTTTGTTAACACTCGATGGCATGCGCTATTTGATCGACACTGGCTTTGGTGGCCATGGGCCTATTGCCCCCTTGCAGCTGACGCCTAATTTGCGTCAAACGGCAGGGCAAGATCGCTACCAAATAGCGACCTATGAGACGGCTTATGGAATGCGTGAATACGCGTTACAGATTGAACAAGAGCAGGCTCTGTTTACGCTCTATTGTTTTGATCTGGCGTCTTACAGCGATGCAGATTGTGAATTAGGTCATTTTTATTCACATAAGCACGCCAGCGCTGTGTTTGTGAATAACTTAATGGCGAGTTTAAAAACACCACAAAGAACCGTTTTCTTGCAAAATGAGCGGCTGAAAATAACCACTCAGGGAGACATGCAAATGCAACGGATCGACTCCGCGGAAACGCTGCAGCGTGTGTTGGCTGAGGTGTTTTCGATTGCCCTTGAATTTGTGGTAGCAGAGCACCTTTTTGATCGTTTTATTAGCCCAAAATTGGCCGCAGAAAATAGGCTAGAGTCATGAGTGGCCTTTTTACCTTGCTGCTCTGGGCTTGGTTAATGGCGTCGTCTTTTGTGGTGTCTGGCAATATGGCAGCGTACGCAAGCCCGTTAGCGACGTCTGTCTTTCGTTTTCTGTTGGCGTTGGCTGTGATGAGCTTGGCGTTGTGGGTGAGCTGGCGTCGCGGTAAGCTGACGCGGCTTGAGCAGTGTCGACAGCTGTTCCAATCTTGGCAGAGAGTGCGTCAGTATTTGTTTATCAGTGGCACGCTGGTGGGCTTTTTTGTGGGGCTGTTTGTGGCGCTGCAATCCACCACGCCTTTGCATACCTCGGTACTCTATACCTTGATTCCTTTGATGGGAGTACTGATTGCAAAAGTGTGGTTAAAAGAAAGTGCATCATGGTTACGAGTGCTGGGGTTTGTCTTGGGAACAATAGGCGCCATGAGCGTCTTGTTCGCGACCCAGCAAGGAACAAGTCTTCAATGGTATGCAGGAGATTCTATTTTTCTGGGGGCTTGTGTGTTGTTGGCGCTGCATGTGGTGTCGGTGCAAAAATGGGGGCGCTCTCTGGGAGCGTTACCGGGTGCCTTTATGATTATGTTATTTGGGTCAATATGGCTTTTACCGGTGGCGTTACTATGGGGAGATCTTGGCCATGTAATGTGGTCGAGTCGTGGTTTTTGGGTGAATGCCTTGTACCTGACGTTCTTTACGACCTTGCTGACTTTTGTGTTACAACAACGCTTGGTGGTGCAGGTTGGCGCGAGCCGTTTGTTGGCGATTTCTTATACGATTCCAGTCTGGGTAGCTTGCTATACGGCGATCTCACAGTCACGCTTGGCCTCGCTATTAAATGCGGGTTTTCTAATGGGAGTCTTGCTGCTATTGCTCGCACTGGCTTTAATTGACGAAAGAATCAAACAGAGAAGTAGTCTTGATGGATCGAGTTCAGCTGCAAAATGATGTGTTTTCTTACTTTAATCGCTTAGGGGATGAGATCGATTGGCGGGCACTGACCACGCCAATCGAAGTGCATTTAATTGCGAAGACGCAGTATTTATTTCGGCAAGGGGAGTGCGTTGATCGATGGTATTTTTTGCACTCAGGATTAGTGCGCTATGTTAGCGTGTCTGATGAGGGAAAAGAGTTTACCCAGACCCTTGTAAAAGGGCCAAAAATCATCGGATCGACGCGATCTATGGTCACGACGTCTCCTGTGTTGTTTGGTATACAGGCGCTGGAAGACAGCGTCATTACGTCTTACAACTGGGCGGAATTTTACCAACAAATGCGCCATGACAAAGTCTTTTTAGAATGCTATTTGCTTTTCTTAGAAACCATTTTCATTGCCAAAGAAGAGCGAGAAAGTACTTTTGTGAAGGATTCAGCCGAGCGGCGCTATTTGGATTTTTGTGTCGCCTATCCAGAGCTAAAAGATCAAATTCCGCAGCAGTATATCGCCTCCTATATCGGCATTACTCCTGTGGCGTTAAGTCGTATTCGCCAGAAATTGAAACTAGGACATCGCCCTTAGCTTTCTTCTATTCTGAAATAAAAAATACGCCCCTTTGATTACGAGATCAGCGGGGCGTGGGTATTAAATCGTTAAGCTGAACCAGCTTTCTCTTTTTCCATGATATCTTCGAGTGATTTTTTAAATACCTCGGCAGGCTGGCCACCAGAGATCGCATATTTGTTATTGATGATCACTGTTGGAACTGAGGTAATGCCATTTTGCTGCCAAAAAGCTTCTTTCTGGCGTACTTCTTCTGCAAACTGACCACTTTCTAAAATGCCTTTAGCGGCCTTTGGATCTAACCCCACGGCCGCAGCAAGGCTCGCTAGCACATCATGATTGCTAACATTTTGGCCATGAGTGAAGTGTGCTTTGAAGAGCGCTTGTTTCAGTGCGGCTTGTTTCTCTTCATGCTCTGCCCAATATAATAAGCGGTGGGCATCAAATGAGTTCCACATACGACTTTCTGGTTTAAAGGCAAAGTCAAAGCCGACTTCTTGACC
The DNA here is from genome assembly GCF_004352835.1 of Marinomonas flavescens. GTDB lineage: Bacteria > Pseudomonadota > Gammaproteobacteria > Pseudomonadales > Marinomonadaceae > Marinomonas > Marinomonas flavescens. Next base: position 262,743 of record NZ_SJSB01000002.1, read on the forward strand.
ACGTTCTTTGATTGTCTGACGGTTTTGGTCAGATTGCTCTTTAGAAATGCCGTATTTCTGTTGAATATGCTCATTAAAATCTTGCCCTTCTTGAGGCATGTCTGGGTTAAGCTCAAAGGGTTGAAAGGTGATTTTGGCAGAGACTTTATCGTCTAGCTGTGCCAACGCTTCATTAAGATTACCTAAGCCAACAACACACCATGGGCACATGATGTCAGAGACAAACTGTATATCGATTTGATCTTTCATAATTGTTCTCAATAAAATTTAAAATAAAATATAAGTATTAAGAATAAGGTGGGGGCAGTAATAAGAAATTAAAATAGAAAGCATAGCTTTATGACAGTTGTTGCTGATGATTTACACAATTCTTTGTGCTTAACATCGACGTCTGATTGGTTAAAAAGATCACGTCATCGTGTTTTTTATTTGCTCATAATCATTGCTATCTACATGTTATAAGTAAAAAATATTTAGTAATGCGGATTATAAAGTGACTTATTTTAACCTTTTTAAAATGTTTGTGATTTAATGCGTACTAATCAATTATTTTTAGCCGTAACATTTGTCAGTTGAGCGTGTTTCTATGCATGATATTTCAATATTGCTTCTCTTCGTTTTCATAGTAGGGAGTTACATTCAGAGTATAACGGGCTTTGCCTTTGGCTTGATTGTGATGTGTGGCGCAGGGTTGTTTTCTTTAGCATCGCTAGAAGTTGCTGCTTTTTCGGTTAGTGCATTAAGTATGGTGAATGCGGCCATTGGCTTATATGGTGGTGTGTGGAAACAGGTCAATGTGAAGAACTTAATTATGTACTTCATTGCTTGTACACCCATGATTGCGATCGGAGTGTATCTGCTGAGTTACTTCGGTAATAATGCGTTGCATTGGTTGCAGCTACTGCTTGGCGTCACTATTATTTTTGCATGTTTGATGAGCTTAATGAAACCCAAAAAGGACGCAGAACCCTCACGACCTTGGGTGTATTTTATATTTGGTGGTATTTCTGGCATCTTTGGCGGTTTGTTCGCAACATCAGGGCCGCCAATCTCTTATTTAATGTATCGTCAGCCTATTGCACTTAGTGTGATTCGCGCCACCTTATTAAGTGTTTTCTTTATTTCCTGCTTATTACGCATTGTTATTATGGGTGTGGGTGGGCAAATCACGTTACCGATGATTTGGATCAGTGTCATTGGCTTTCCGTGTGTTTTTATTACCGCGCTATTAGCGAAGCGTTACCCGCCGAATATTTCTCCTCAAGTAATTAAACGTATCGCTTTGGTGTTATTGCTCTTATCTGGCGTGAGTTTATCTGTCAAAGCGCTGTTATAGGTGTTTTATCAAGACTAGTCTGATTGGGTCGGAGTTAACAAGAAAGGCGCGCTAAATGGTATTTAGCGCGCCTTTTCTTTACTAGTAGAGCTAACGGACGCCGCCGATAGGTGCGGCGTAACAGTTAAATAACGCCGAGCTCAACCAATCGCTCATGCAGGTAGGTTTTGGCGGTGTGGCGTTCAGATAGCACAACTTCCGGTTTTGGATGCAAGAAGAGTGGTAATGAAATGCGCGACTTGGTTTTATCCGCTCCTTCTGGGTTGATCACACGGTGTGAGGTAGACGGAAAGTAGCCTCCAGAAGCCTCTTGTAGCATATCGCCAATGTTCACCACCAAGGTGCCAAAGTCACAAGGGACATCCATCCAGCTGCCATCTTTCGCTTGTACCTGAAGGCCGGGTTCATTGGCAGAAGGCAGTACCGTCAACAAGTTAATGTCTTCGTGCGCGCCAGCGCGGATAGCGCCAAGTTCTTCATCGCCTTTTAATGGCGGGTAATGCAGCACGCGAAGGAGTGTCTGGTCGCTGTTAGCCACCATGCTCGAAAGCGACTGAGAGTAGTGCTGAGCAATGTCGGCCGGCGTGTGCTTTTCAACCCACGCTAAGAGCTCAGCGGCTAAGCTGTTGGCTTCTGCGTAATACTGAGCGAGTAAGGCTTTTTTGTCTTCTGGACACTGACCCCAAGGGTAATAATGAAAGTATTCCTTGATGTCTTTTTTGGTGTGGCCTTTTGCCGTCTCAGACACATCTGGTGGAAAGTAGCCATCTTGAGTGCCTTTGTTGTAGCGGTAGTCGTACTTTTCTTCGCTATCAAAAAAGGTCTGCCACTCTTGGTAAATGGCGCTAACTAAGGATTTTTGGATGGGATGATTCTTCAAAACGCCAAAACCGGTGTCGTGAAGGGATTTAACAAAATCTTCTTGTGCCGTGGCGCTGGTGTAATCTATGGCTTCTAATTTCATGGTGTTTTCCTGTTGGCCAAAGGCCATGTCGTTGTCCCCGCGGTTAGGCGAGAAAAGGCAATATGACAAGTACGACAACGGCGAGCGTTGTTACCTGTTAATAATGGAATCATGCGACAAAGCAGGGCGTTAAGAAGACCAGCCACTGTGAAAAAAGAGGCGTAAGTCGATGGACTCAGCAAGATAATGACGTTGCCAATCTGCTAAATCTATCGCGGTCGCGCAGCCAAATGCAGCGACGTGCGTCGGTGTATTCAACCTAGTAAGCGATGATTTAAAAGACATTTTACTTGTGCCTCGGATCGGTAAGCGGTATTTGTATATAAGCGCTTTTTATAAAAGAGTGTTTATATGCTGACTTCAGTTTACCGCCTGATTAATGCATTTTGAAGTGAAATCGAGATAAATAACGTGTTCTGGATGGGTAATTTTAAAGCTTGTCCTATACTGTAACTGTCGGCCATATATCTTTAGCCGAGACGCTCTATGTACATTAGCCTTATTCTGAGGCGTTTTAATGACGTGAATTCACTGCGTATTCATAATAAAGAGGGCAAATTAGTATGACATCATTTTTCGATTCTTTTAAAAATCACTTTCTAATTTCAATGCCACATCTTGACGATCCACACTTCGAACATACTGTGGTTTATCTTTGCGAACATAATGTAGAAGGGGCGATGGGTATTATCATTAATCGTCCATCCAATATTGATTTTACTGAGTTAGCGGATCATCTAGGCATGCAAATCGCCTGTCCTAGTCTTACCTCCGAACCTATTTACAATGGTGGCCCTCTGGAAGCAGAGCGTGGTTTTATTTTACATACCGCCGATAAATCGTGGAGTAATACGCTGAAAATCACCGATGAAATATCATTGTCAGCGTCGTTAGAAACCTTAGAGCGAATCTCTGAAGGCAATGGTCCAGAGGCGTTTCGTATCACACTCGGGTGCGCTGGTTGGGATGCTGGACAATTAGAAACTGAAATTGCGAATAATGATTGGCTGGTATGCGAGGCCGATTTAGACGTATTATTCAATACACCAAGTGACATGCAATTTACCGCCGCGACTAAAGTGTTGGGAATTGACATGGCAAGACTTTCACCGGACATAGGACATGCTTAATGACAGCAACACCGTCACCAAGTAATAACCAGAAGCCCAATACCGTTAATACGGTATTGGGCTTTGATTTTGGTACCACTCGAATGGGGGTTGCCATTGGGCAATCTATCACTGGCAGCGCAACGCCTCTGGCTCCATTAAAAGCCAAAGAAGGCATTCCCAATTGGGATGAGATCACTAAGCTCGTGGATGAATGGCTTCCAGATGCCTTTGTTGTTGGCTTGCCATTGGACATGGATGGCTCAGAAAATGAAATGTGCCAGCGTGCTCGTAAATTTGCCAAACGACTTCATGGACGTTTTAACCGTCCTTACCATATGATGGATGAGCGCTTGTCTTCTTATGAAGCAAAAGGCCAAGTGATTGCGCGTGGTGGTAATCGCAATTTTAAAGAAAACTCAGTTGATGGGTTGGCAGCGCAAATGATTTTAGAAACTTGGTTCATGGAATTGTCAGAATAGCGACCACGTATCGGCAAGCAAACAGAAATTTTCATCATTAATCGCCTGTTGATATCAATATATAGTGGAGTAGAAATGAAGTTAGATTTAGAACAGTCTCTTGCGTCGATGAAGGCACAATTAACCCGCTACTGTGAACAAAAGGGCATAGAAAACCCGATTGTTGTAGGTATTCATACTGGTGGTGTTTGGGTTGCTAAAGAATTGATGTCAGCCGTTGAGACAGATGAACCTTTGGCGACGCTCGATATTACTTTTTATCGTGATGATTTTACCCGCGCTGGCTTAAATCCTAAAGTAAACCAAACCTCGCTTCCTGCCATTGAAGACCGTCATGTTATCTTGGTGGATGATGTGTTGATGTCAGGCCGAACAATTCGAGCAGCGATGAATGAGATTTTCGACTTTGGCCGACCTGCTAGTATCAGCTTGGCGATTCTTTACGATTTAGGTCAACATGAGCTGCCAATTCAAGCGGATGTGATCGGTGAGCAGTTAAACCTTAATCCTGACCAAAGAGTTAAGCTATCTGGGCCTTCACCCCTTACAGTTTCTGTGATTGAAGCGCATTAATATGTCTATCGTGCTTTATTTTTCAGTCTACAAATACGACAATTAGCAACTGGATAAAGGTGGTTAGCAAGGTGGTTGAAACGCTTGATATTACATTTAAATTATCTAGTGAGGTCACTGCTTAGCGTCACACATGCCCGGTTATGGAATACTCTATGCTGGGCATTTTCCTATCTTACACAGAGAAAGACGATTTTGTCTTTGCAGTTTGAGGAAAGCAAACCATGATGCGATCCGACCCTCGGGCATTACAATTAAATGAACACGGTCAGCTAAAACATTTTTTAACATTGGATGGTCTTGATAAAACCATTTTGACGGAAATCTTAGATCGAGCGGACTCGTTCCTTTCGATGGGTGAGCAGTCGGTTAAAAAAGTCCCTCTCCTTCGCGGTAAAACCGTCGTAAATCTATTTTTTGAAAATTCCACTCGTACTCGTACCACCTTCGAATTAGCCGCTAAACGTCTTTCTGCGGACGTTATTAATCTTAATATTGAAACGTCTGCCACCTCTAAAGGAGAATCACTTTTAGATACGCTTAAAAATCTAGAAGCGATGCAGAGTGATATGTTTATTGTTCGACATTCAGACAGTGGTGCAGCGCATTTTATCGCAGAACACTGCACGCCTAATGTGGCGATTATTAATGCGGGCGATGGCCGACATGCACACCCAACACAAGCCATGTTGGACATGCTGACGATTCGTCGCCACAAAGGGGCATTTGAAGGGCTTAAAGTCGCGATTGTTGGCGATATCTTGCACTCTCGAGTGGCTCGCTCTCAGCTTCATGCTTTGACGACGTTAGGTGTTGAAGAGGTGCGTTTAGTGGGGCCGAAAACCTTAGTGCCTGAGTTCTTCACCGAAATGGGTGCCATCATTTGTCACGATCTTGAAGCAGGCCTGAAAGATGTCGACGTAGTGGTCATGTTACGCCTCCAGAAAGAACGCATGAAAGGCGCCTTGTTGCCAAGTGAAGGCGAGTTCTATCGCTTGTATGGATTGACTGAAGACTCTCTAGCATGGGCAAAACCTGACGCGATTGTGATGCATCCAGGTCCGATTAACCGTGGAGTAGAAATCTCCTCAGAAGTCGCTGACGGTGAACATTCCGTTATTTTGGATCAAGTGACCAACGGCATTGCGGTTCGTATGGCGGTGTTGTCGATGGCCATGAGTGGTCAGTTGCAACGTGGTGAAGCACAAGCGGTAGGGGATGATAAATAACATGAAATTACGAATTCAGAATGGTCGTATTATCGATCCTAGCCAAGGTGTGGATCTTGTTACTGATCTGTATGTGGAAAACCAAAAAATCGCCGCGATTGGTGACGCTCCAGATGGCTTTGAAGATGCAGAAGTGATTGATGCGTCTGGGCTTTGGGTGTTGCCTGGTTTAGTGGATTTGGCCGTGGCATTGCGTGAGCCTGGTTTTTCTCAAAAGGGTAATATCGCAACAGAAGGCCGTGCTGCCGTTTCTGGTGGTGTGACGACCTTGGTTTGCCCGCCAGATACGAATCCTATTGTAGATACGCCTGCCGTCGCAGCACTCATCCAAGATAAAGCCGATGCAGCAGGTATGGCGAATGTGTTTCCGCTGGGCGCGCTTACGCAAGGCTTGGACGGCGCGCATTTGAGTAATATGGTGTCATTAACGGACGCAGGTTGTGTGGCCTTGTCAAACCATCGCCGACCAATGGCAAGCACAAAAGTGCTGTATCGCGCATTAGAATACGCAGCGACGCATGATTTGCTGGTGGTTTTCCACCCAGATGAAAGCAGTTTGTCAGAAGGTGGTTGTGCCCACGAAGGTTTGATGTCCACCATGCATGGGTTGGCAGGCATTCCTGAAACAGCAGAAACCATCGCGCTAATGCGTGATTTGTTATTAGTTGAGAAGAGCGGCGTTCGTGCGCATTTCGCACGGCTATCTTGTGGTAAGTCTGTCGAGATGATTGCTGATGCGAGAGCATCTGGTCTTGATGTCACGGCCGATGTTGCAGTGCATAATTTGCTGTTAAGCGACCAAGTACTTAATCAATTTAATGGTCATTACCATGTGTTGCCTCCGTTGCGCAGTGAAGATGATCGTTTAACCTTGATCGAGGGTATCAAAGCCGGTGTGATCACGGCTATTTGTTCAGACCATCAACCGCACGAAAAAATGGCTAAAATAGCCCCTTTCGCCGCCACTGAACCTGGTATGGCGAATGTTGAAGTTTTATTGCCTCTAGCGATGACATTAATGGACGAAGGCGATTTAGATTTACCGACCGTCTTGTCGTGTCTGACCTATGGGCCTGCTTCTTGCTTTGGCTTAGAGGCTGGTACGTTGACAGTGGGTAGCTTTGCAGATTTTGTTTTGTTCGACAGCACCGCATCATGGGATTGGACATTAGAAAACCGTAAAACTAAAGGCCAAAACTCGCCCTATTTAGACGAGCGTTTTACCGGGCGTGTCATGTCTACTTTTATCTCAGGACAACGAGTTTACCAACTAGTGTGATATAAATTGAGTCAATGCGAGCAGCGCGTTGGCTCAATTGTTTTGTTAAATCTTTACTTTTATGGCCGACTTGATAGTCTAGTTATTAATATCAACTATTGTGGTTTTTTATATGGATTCACATCTTGTAGAGCATGACGAAATTCATTTATTGCGTAGCCGTCTTGATGAGCTTGAAAAAGAATGCGATCAATTTAAAAAACTAAATGCTGAACATACTAAGCGCTTGTTATCGATTGCAGAAGGTAAATCTGTTGCCTTTTTTTGGGAAGAAATTCTCAAACGTTGTCAGGAAATTTCAGCCGAAACTTATGGGGTCTTGTTGATAAAAGACGCCGATAAAGATGAATGGTCTCTCGTTAGTCACGACCAGACAAGTGCACAGCTACTGCGATCGGAAGGGCATATTGTAGTACTACCCAAATCATTAGCCACCTTTTCAAAAAGCCCTTCTTGTCCCATCCGTAAAGAGTCAAACATTGATCAATCATCAGAGTGGTCTTTATGGCAGGTGTTTTTAACGAGCAATGGTTTCAGCAGAGCGTTTATGCTCAATGTTCATGAGTTAAAAGGCGCTACTTACCTTATGGTAGTATTCCAAAAGACTACGTCACAACAGCATGATGGTCTTATGGAGCTGGTTCTTAACGATGGCGCTCAACTTATACAAGCGGCAGGGTTGCGAGAAAATTCAGATCAAATTTTATTAGAAAAAGGGCACTATGACCCTAAAACTGGACTGTTAAGTTCTTTCAGTTTTGAAAATAATTTCTCCATGGTTTTGAAAGATTCTCGTCGTCATTTTTCTCGAGTAGCCCTTATTTCTTTAAAACTTAGAGCCAAATTAGAGCCGGGTGACGATAAAAACTTAAAGGAATTAGCCCGTATTATTCAAAGTACCATTCGTGATAATGACTTGGTTGCGTACTATGGTGACGGTGAATTTGTCATGGGAATTCGCATTCGTCATATGAAAGACGCTGAAATTGTCACAGAAAAACTGCTAAAAGCGATTCGTTTTCCTGGCAGTGAATCAAACCGTCTGATTGCCGAAGGTATTTGCATTGGAATGGCTTATTACCCAGAGCATTCCACGCTGGATGATTTGCACCGTGCTACTCTTTATGCATCCAGCTCGGTAGCAACTGATTTTGGCTATCGTATTGAGTTTCACGGTGTTATTTATGCAACAAGCTCAGAGTTTTATACTTTTTAGTTTCTTATCCGATATTTAATAATAATGCTATTATTCCCCTTTACCTTTTTACAGTCTGATAAAAAGGTGCCATAAACCATTCCTGTTTGCCTTATCGAATAAAAAAGGAGCGCAAGCTGCTATGAGCATAGAGGCTAAACTCGCTGAAATTTCTCAACAAATTGCGGAATTAACACGTCAGTATCATCGGCCAGATCACAGTGTTCGTCTATTAGCTGTTAGTAAAACTAAACCATTGCAAGCACTAGAAGTGGCTTATCAAGCTGGACAACGCTTGTTTGGTGAGAATTATGTCCAAGAAGCGGTTGATAAACGTCAAGCTTTGGCGCATTTAACAGACATTGAATGGCACTTTATTGGTCCAATCCAGTCCAATAAATCGCGCCTAATTGCGGAACATATGGATTGGGTACATACCATTGATCGTGAGAAAATTGCGCGTCGTTTAAACGAGCAAAGACCAGAAAACATGTCACCTCTTAATGTATGTATTCAGGTGAATATCAGTGGTGAAGAAAGTAAATCAGGTGTTTCAATAGAAGCCTTAAAAACATTGGTTGCTCTTATTCAGACACTGCCAAATCTTCGGCTACGTGGATTAATGGCGATACCAGCACCACAGGAAAGCCTAGAAGCTCAAATGAAGGTGTATGCGCCCTTACATCAAGCCTTCCTTGAATTGGCGGTGACTGATAGCATGATAGATACATTGTCGATTGGAATGTCCGGCGATTTACCTGCCGCGATTGCATCGGGTAGCACAATGGTCCGAGTGGGAACGGCTATTTTTGGTGCGAGAGATTACCCCGCATTATAAAATGATAACCAGCAGAGTGATTTTAGAAAGATGGCTAGGCCGTCTTTTGGTGAATAAACACGTCAATTAGACGAGTTAACAATAGATTAATTAGGATTTGAAATGAAACCAAGTATTGCCTTTATTGGCGTGGGTAATATGGCGAGTGCCATTATTGGCGGTATGATTGATGCGGGATACCCAGCGTCAAAAATTATGGGGACCTCCCGTACAGCGGAAAAACGTGATAAATACAGCGCTACTTTTGGCATTGAAATGCTGGCAGATAATAACGCAGCAGTCGCAAAAGCAGATGCGGTTGTGTTGTGCGTTAAACCTGCACAAATTCAAGGTGTTATCGAAGGTTTTGCTGATCAGGTTCGCCCTGAGCAAATTTTCTTATCTGTCGCCGCAGGCGTTGAATTAGCGGCGATTGAAAAATGGTTAGGACAATCTGTTTCTATCATTCGCAGCATGCCGAATACGCCATCTCAAGTGGGCGCTGGCATGACCGGCCTGATTGCTAATGCACATACAAATGACACGCAAAAAGCGTGGGTTTCTGATGTATTTTCCAGTATCGGTGAATCGGTTTGGGTAGAGGAAGAAGCGCACATGCATACGGTGACGGCGTTGTCTGGTAGCTCACCGGCTTATTTCTTTCGATTCTTAGAAGCGATGGTCAAAAGTGGGCAAGAACAAGGCCTGAATGAAGCGGCATGCCGTCAATTAGCGACTTATGCCATGCTGGGTGCGGCAAAAATGGTAACTGAGTTGGATGAGCCCATTAGCCAGTTACGCAAAAATATCACTTCACCAAACGGCACAACAGAACAAGCATTATTATCTTTTGAAGCGGCAAACATTGACAAAATAGTCGATGATGCCATGACGGCTTGTGTGGACCGTTCTAAGCAGCTTGCTAGCCAATTTTCTGGTCAAACAGAGTAACGAGGAATTTTTTCATGACGTCAGATCCATTTGTTTTTTTGATTAAAACCATTGCGAACCTTTATTTATTTGTCGTATTGCTACGCTTAGTATTGCAGCTGACTCGCGCCGATTTTTATAACCCGATTAGCCAAGGGATTGTTAAAGCGACCAGTCCATTGTTATTGCCATTACGTAAGATAATCCCTTCTTTTGGCCGTCTTGATACCGCCTGCCTTGTGTTGGCTTTATTGGTACAACTGGTAACCGTTGGAATCATTTTTACTATGCTTGGCTTTGCCGGTACGCCGGTACATTATGCAATTTATACTGTGGCAGGTACGATTTACCATCTGCTTGATTTGTACTTTTGGGCCTTATTACTCTCTGTTATTTTGAGTTGGGTTGCGCCAGGAGCAAATCATCCAGGCGCCATGCTGGTCGGGCAAATTACCGCACCCTTGTATCGCACCTGTCAGCGTGTTATTCCTCCATTAGGTGGCTTGGACTTATCTCCAATTTTTATCTTCTTGGCGATTTCATTACTGAAACAATTTCTATCGCCATACGTTATTTAATCAGACAGCGTTGGGTCTTATAAGCTTAATGCATATCTGTAATGACGCTAGTGAATTGAGAAAGGGGTCGTATTCCTATATGATGCGACCCCTCAATGGGAATACAAAATGGACAGTAAATAATCAGCTAGCCAAGGTATTCTCCCTTTAATAAATTTTTGGATGAAAGCTATGAGTGCGATTGCAGTTTATCCGGGTACCTTTGACCCCATTACCAACGGCCATACTGATTTGGTTGAACGTGCGTCAAAACTGTTTAGACAGGTTATCGTAGCTGTAGCGGCGAGCCCTAAAAAACGGCCAGCGCTTTCTCATGATGTGCGTATTGCTTTAGCAAAAAAAGTATTAGGCCATTTGCCGAATGTTGAGGTTGTTGGTTTTGATAACTTACTGACTGAATTCACACGTTCAGTACAGGGCCAAGTTGTTGTGAGAGGGCTTCGTGCTGTCTCTGATTTTGAGTACGAATTTCAGCTTGCCAATATGAATCGTGCGATTGCGCCTGATGTAGAAAGCATTTTCCTAACGCCTTCTGAAAAGTATTCTTATATCTCGTCTACTTTAGTGCGTGAAATTGCTTCCTTAGATGGTGATTTTGGTCAATTTGTGAACCCTGAAGTAGCACGTGTTCTGAAAGAGCACTATAACTCGGTGAAACGTTAACCGCTTGTTTTGGTTTGGCGAGAATTGCCTTGCTGATTGTTAGGAGAGAAGAATAATGTCTCTGATCATTACCGATGAATGTATAAATTGCGATGTCTGCGAGCCAGAATGTCCGAATGAGGCCATTTCTCAAGGTGACGAAATTTATGTCATTGACCCATCCAAATGCACCGAATGTATTGGTCATTATGATGAGCCGCAATGTCAGCAGGTTTGTCCCGTTGATTGCATTCCATTAGACCCGAATCGTAAAGAAACGGAAGAACAGCTAATGGAAAAATACCTGGTCTTAACTGGCCAGCTATAAAATAGATAAGCATAAAAAAACTATGCATTGCCTAGTTTTTTTATGTCTAAAAAGTCTGAAAACACTCAAATTCTGCTCATATATAACAGAAAAAGAACGAATCCTTAATTAGGCGTAAAGTAGCTGGCGATCTGCTCTTTACTCGGTAAAACTTGCTCATCTCCGACGAGCAATATCAGTGACCGAGCGGATATCTTTTCAGAAGTCGCAGGATGAGTAATGATATCCCCATTGTTATTTTCAAAGCCCAGCGCCGTACCAATATTGTTTTGAATGAGTCTGGTGACTATGTCTGCCCACGTAAACCCTTCTAAGCGAATATCCAAACGAATCGTATGATCGCCTTCATAGCGGAATAAGTTTTCAAGAACCTGTTCCGTACCTGGAGCAATAAGAGATCGAACGAGCATTTCTGGATACGCTCTAACTGGCCTAATGACCGCATTGGCTCCTGCTTTCTTGAAACGTGCTCGGTTACTATCGTCAATGGACTCAGCAAGGATGAAGGCCGATGAGTGAAGTGTCTGTATTCTGTGTAGGATATCAAAAGTGACACTGTCACAATGCGGCTCTTGATAGTCTGAGCACAGCACAATGATGTATTTCGCTTTATCTGCACCAGCAGAAAGTAACATGCCCTCTGTGGTTGCCTCACCTGTTTGATGAACAACGCCTTGCGAACGAAGCTTTAACGGCAAGCCTTCAGGGAAGTCTGGGGTGAGAATTTGAATAGGCACTTCTGCTAGTTCAGGGGTATTGGTTACCTGAGTGACTAGCAGGTCTAGATAGCGTTCTGTGTCGTATTTTGGGGTGTTAATGATGAGCAAGTGATCTTGCATAGTATTCCACTCCATGCGGCCTTTAATGCGCATTTCTTTGTTGGTTATTCGCAGTTCAATATAATCACTTGCGATCTGAGCGACCAGTGTGATTCCCATTCCGTAAATCAACACAATGGTTGAAAACTGTCCCCAAAAGGTAACAGCGGAGATGTCACCATAGCCTGTGGTCGTCGCAGAGGTCATTGTTAGCCAAAACGCTTGCCACCAATTAAGATCTTCAAAGAACACCATTGCGATACAGTGTAAACCGACAACCGCCGCGAGCAGAATAAAGCGCTTCTTTAAATCTCTCTTATCATGAAGATGCACCTTGCTACGAAACTGGCGGCGAGTGTGTTTGCGTCTTAACAGTAATCCAATCGAATTCATCTTGCCTCTGTTTGTTTATTGGTCACTGGGAGGCATCTTATAGCCTAACTGACGCCATGATTCATAGACCATTACAGCAACGGTATTAGAAAGGTTCAGGCTACGAGAACTCGCTTGCATCGGCAATCTAAGGCGTTGCTCTTTTGGTAACGCTTCAATGAACTCGGTAGGAAGCCCTCTAGTTTCAGGACCAAACACCAACACATCGTTTTCATTAAAAGCCGCTTCACTATGAGGGCGACTGCCTTTAGTTGTCAGCGCATAAATAGTCCCGATGTCATTTTGATCGACAAAGCTTTGAAAATCAGGATAGCGTTTTAAGCGAGTGAATTCATGATAATCCAACCCTGCTCGACGTAACTTTTTATCTTCTAAGTCAAACCCCAATGGCTCGATCAAATGAAGCTGATAGCCAGTATTGGCGCATAAACGAATAACATTACCTGTATTAGGTGGAATTTCTGGTTGGTACAAAACAACGTGCAGCATATTTTATCTCCTTGATATGGGGAGATAATAACAGACCTAAGCGCTTTTCTAAGTTTTTGTTAAAAGATTTAAAAAAAGTGTTGACGAATAAAGAGACTCATCTATAATACGCCGCACTTGCCCAGATAGCTCAGTCGGTAGAGCAGAGGATTGAAAATCCTCGTGTCGGCGGTTCGATTCCGTCTCTGGGCACCATGATTTATAAAGAAAGGCCATTTGTTAGTTCAGATGGCCTTTTTTTTACTTTAAAATAACGAACCTTATGTTAAGGTCGTTCTTCCAGTATTTGCCCAGATAGCTCAGTCGGTAGAGCAGAGGATTGAAAATCCTCGTGTCGGCGGTTCGATTCCGTCTCTGGGCACCATTCTTTGTACTCCCCAGTTTTATCTTCTAAACCTCTCAGGCTGTTTTATTACTAATAGTGAATGTCCTGTTCAATTTATACGCTGTGATCTATTGACCATATTGCTCGAAACCAAGCCTGCCAGATGGTAATGAACAAAGCGCAAACAGCCACAACAACACTCGCTATGGCAGTAATATCGGATGCCTGTAAGGCATTTGCTACTGCGGTCGCATCTGTCGAGGATAAATTCATTATAAATTCCTTTAGTTTAATCGTAAAAAAGCCCCTTTCTAGAGGGGCTTATTTAACAAGGTGCGAAAAAGTGAACTCAGACGACAGAGAAACTGATTTTCTTACCTAATGCTTCTAGTGCGGTCACTAGAGTATCGATTTTCGTATTATGGCCAAGGTTGATAATACGTTGCATTTCCTGCTTCTTTTTACCTATACGTTTAGCCAGTTCCGATTGAGAAACATGCTCTTCAAGCATCGTGTTTAGTAAAAGCACTTTGCTCCAAACGCTTAAAGGCACGCTCACGGATTCACCGGTTACTTTAGAAGGTAGCGGTACTGAGCGTTCGTCTTCAAAATAGAACTCAAAAGCGGTAACCAAGGCGTCTTCTGCTTCGGCTAGAGCTTCTTCGTAGGTATCGCCACAGGTTAATGCTTCTGGAATATCAGGAAAGCTGACGCTGTAGCCATTTCCGTCTTTCTCAATTGTGACTGGGTATTTCATGGTAATTCCTTTAAATGGCAATTTAATAGTGCGCATGCGCGTTTTAAATATATATAAGCTGCGTATGCGGCTTAGAATTGGTACTAACACTAATTATTAGGAATAAAATAACCTTTATGGGTTATTTTATTCCTAATTGTTTTAGTATTGCCAATCTTGTTCCTTCCGGTATTTCCTTGCTTGGGTGTCTTGGCATTACCGATCGTTTATCTTCGTAGTAGAGCTTTAAGTGGTTTGTGCCTTTCTTAACCTCTACTCCCATTTTTTCTAGTTGCCGTCTGAATTCACTTTGCTTCACCTTGTCTCCTTGTCCAAATAATAGCAAAATAGTAAACAAATATGTTTACCTTGTAAAGGGTTTTAGTAATCTTTTTTGTTTACTTTATTCTGATGGTGAGAGGTGTCTATCTGTTACATCATCTTAATTTTACTAAAATATCCAAAACTTAGGGGATAGCGCCATGCGAGTCATTTGTTCGCACTGCTACAGCCAAGCTTTAATCACCTCTTCTAACGTATTGTGAAAGACTTATATTGCCAATCATTCTAATAAAAGTCCTGTTTTTGTAAGTACAGTTGGTGTGTTCCACTGTTACATTTCCTTAACATTGTTACTGTAATGTTGCCGATTCAGAAAGCGCGCTTTGGGCGTGGGATGTTCTTCTTTTTCGGAGGCGTAAGTTTGAGTATTAATAAAAAAATGTGGCTACTCTCTGCCATTACTGCGGTTAGTATTATTTTAGTGGGTATTTTCAGTGCGTATACCCTCTCTGGTTTACGAGTGGGCTTTCATGACTATCAGGGTCAAGTGGCGACGTCTCAGAGTTTATTTGAAATTAAGGCCACGGCGTTGTCGGTGGCGAAAAACGATCCTATCTTACCGAATACCAAAACCGCTCTCGATGCAGCCAATACCAAAATTATTACCTTATTAGCGCAAATTGAACACACTCTACCGGCTGAGAAAAACAGTACTGAAGGCGATGGGTCTTCTGAGAGTCAAGACAGCTCTCAAGGCAGCCTTGAAGGTACTAATGACAAGGCGGCGGATACCGAATCAGCAGATGGTGTTAAGGCCATCAGTCCTGAAGAAACCAGAGCGCTGTTAGGCGAGATTACGACATTGTGGGCAGAATATGATAAGCAATTTAACAGTGCGATTAAGATAGCTCCAGATAGTCCACAAGATGCGCTGCAAATTCCAGATGCTATTTATGGGCTGCAACTGGTGCCTATGATGGATCGTATTGATCAGTTGATTAACGATAATCAAGCCAAAGGGCAGCTTTCTTATACGGTAATTTCTGATCTGATGAACAGCATTCTTTGGCTGATTCTGACGCCATTGTTAGCCGGCGGCATTTTTGTGGTGGCGATTCAGCGTTTTGTGGCGAGTGATTTGCGTAAAAGGGTGTTCCATATTCAAACCGTTGTTAAGCAACTTGGTGAGGGGGATTTAACCCAGCGTTTACCAGTAGAGGGGCGTGATGAATTGGCTGCGATTGCTAGTTCAATGAATGAGTTTGTTGAGAAAACACACGCTATGTTGTGCCATGTACAAGAGGGCTCAAACGAAGTGTCTGCTGCGGCGACTCAGCTATTTGATGCTTCTGAACACAGTGCCAAAAGCTCTATCGGCCAAAGCGATGCGGCTTCTTCTGTGGCATCCACGGTGCAGCAACTATCTGTCAGTATTAGTCAGGTGGCAGAACAGGCTAAAAATGCGCAGGGCTTTTCTATTCAGTCTGGCAAGTTATCGGCAGAAGCGGGCGATGTGGTGTTATCGGCAACGGATGAAATGGCCAAAATTTCTCAACTGTCGCAAGATTCGTCGTCATTGATCCGAGATTTGGAACAGCGCTCTAGTGATATTACGAATATTATTCAGGTCATTAGGGACGTGGCTGATCAAACCAATTTACTGGCGTTGAATGCTGCGATTGAAGCAGCCCGAGCAGGCGAGCAAGGTCGAGGCTTCTCGGTTGTTGCGGATGAGATTCGTAATTTGGCTCAGCGTACAGCGGAATCGACCAAAGAAATAACGTTTATCGTGACGAAAATCCAAGAAGTGACCACGGCGGTTTCCAATAGTATGGGAGCGGAAGTGGCGCAGGTCGAAAAAGGGGTCTTACTGGCTGAAAAAGCAGGTGGCTCTATGTCGCAAGTGAGAAGCAGTACTGAGCAGGTTGAAGAAGCCATTAATTACATTTGTAATGCACTCTTAGAGCAAAGTAATGCGAGTGACGATATTGCTCATAAAATAGAGAATATTGCGGCTAATACAGAAGAAGGTTCAGAAGCCGCAAAAAATACGGTAGCGACGGCTAAGCGATTAGATGGATTGTCTGAAAAGTTAACGTTAGCGGTGAATCAGTTCCAGCTCTAAGCGTACTTTTTAGCACTGTGTTCTTGTGAGGTAAAAGGCGAAAGGTCTCATTTGGTATGAGGCCTTTTTTTATTTTATTGAATAACGGTTTTAGGGATATATAAACGAGAGATTGTGTCTACACTGATAGAAACCTTATCTTTGACTTGAACCTGTGATGTGAAATATGGCTGAATGACATTGCCGGGTCTGTTTAATTGGGTTAATTCAACCAGAAGAATGAATCGAGACACTATGCGGAAAGGAATAAAAATACTCGTTTTAACCACTATTGGATACGTTCTTTTCGGATTGTTAGGTTTGTCAGAAGTGGTGCCTCCAGGGTATGCCACTGTGGTGTTCCCAGCCTCTGGGTTTGCATTAATCAGTGTTCTGCTATTTCATCGGTGGGCGCTGTTCGGTGTGTTTTTTGGTTCTATATTATTTAGTTTTATTGCCTCTTCATATCTTCATCATGCTGTTCATTTCCCTTTGTTTTGTGTGATTGCGTTTGCCGCTATGCTCCAAGCCTATGTCGGGCGCTTTTTGGTTCTTCGTTATGTGTCTTTTCCGTTTGCTTTTTACCGTTCTACTTTAGTACTGCGTTTTATTGTTTTAACGGCGCTTGTGTCTACCTTGGTGAGCGCCAGTATTGCCGTGAGCGCGTTATATTTTGTAGGGTTTATTGAACGAAGCCAATTATGGGGAGAGTGGTTAAGTTGGTGGACGGGAGATCTCATTGGCATTTTAGTGGTGGTGCCGTGGTTTGTTGTGGTATTTCCGAACTTATCAAAAAATAAACTTAGGCGTCCCTTTCAGCTAGTGATGGGGCTTTTATTTGTCATATTGGTAACGGTGGCTTTATCGTTTGGCGTGCGTCATTTTGAATTAGCCAAACAAACAAAAGAATTCAATTTGAATGTTGAGCTATTGGATTTGTCGCTTAACAATCGCATTGAGAACATGGAAGACATTCTTTATGGCATTGTGGGTTTTGTTCGAGGAAGTTCGAAGATTAACGCAGAAGATTTCAAGCGTTATACGGACAGTGTGTTAGATCGTGACCAATCTATTTATGCCGTGTCTTTGAATATGGTGGTGGATCAGGATGATGTTGCCGATTTTGAAGCCGATATTCAAAAAAATTATTCTGGTTTTAGATTTTACCTCAAAGAGAAAAATGACAAGGGAAAATTTATTCCTGCAACACCACGAGATCTGCATATTGCCGTGACGTTTATGAATCCTAGCAAAGGGCGTGAGGCGGCGTTTGGTTATGATATTTATTCGCAAAAAAATCGTCGTTATGCGTTAGATCAGGCCATTAAATTCAAACAGCCTTACCCAACAGCTCCCATTAAATTGATACGCAGCAATATGGCGGTATTGCTCTATTTACCGTTCTTTCATGAGGGTTCAGATCGGTTAAAAGGGGTGGCTACAGCGGCATTGAGTTTGGATTTCTTAACGCAAGCCATTGTTGATAGAGGTGTTTTAAAAAATACTCAATTGTATTTGGTTGATATGGGCGGTGGCGGAGAATCTCCTGCGATACTTGCCAAAAGTAAAGGAGCTGGTTTATCAGCAGAGACGCTAATAACACGTTTTAATAGCGATGATTTTGGCATCGCTGTGAGTAAGGATGTGAAGGTTGGTGCTAAGCATTGGCGTTTATTCCAGGTGAGTGAAGGGGTCTTTTATCGTCAGCCTTGGGACGTTCGTTTTGTGTTAGCAGGGGGCTTCTTTTTAGCCGCTATGTTGGGTTGGTTTTTATTGATGGTGAGCAGTCATACGGCAGAGATTGAAAGTCGTGTTCGTCAACGCACAAAGGATTTATCGCTGGCGAATAAGTCCTTAAGAAAATCCCAATTTTCCCACAGTAAGGCACAAGAAGCCGCGGAAGATGCCAACAGAGCGAAAAGCGATTTCTTGGCGAATATGAGCCATGAAATTAGAACGCCATTAAATGGCGTCATTGGTTGTTTGTCTTTATTGAAAAATACGGGGTTGCGCCCAGAACAAACTGAGTTGGCTGATTTGTCTCGCCAAAGTGCTGAATCCTTGATGGAAATTATTAACGATATTTTGGATTTATCTAAAATTGAAATGGGGAGTATTTCATTAGAGTTAATGCCATTTGATTTGCGTGAACTGATCGAAGAAATATCTCGCCTTCTCGTGGTGAAAGCAGAAGAAAAGGGCATTGCTTTCAATGTTCCTGCGGTTTACGTGCCCTCTGTTGTGTTGATTGGTGATCGCTTAAGGTTGAAGCAAATTCTTATGAATTTATTAGGTAATGCGATCAAGTTCACGAAAGAAGGAGAGGTGAATTTGTATGTTGAGCTTCGTCCTTCAAAGGAAGGCCAGAAAACACTGCATGTACGAATTGATGACACAGGTATCGGCATTTCAGAATCTCAACAAGCGCGTTTATTTCAGCGTTTTAAGCAAGCAGATAATTCTACAACACGACAGTATGGCGGTACTGGATTGGGGCTGGCGATCAGTAAAGAAATGATCGAATTAATGGGTGGAGAAATAGGATTTTCTGCTCAAAAAGAGAACGGCGCTTCTTTTTGGTTTAATGTTTCTCTTGAGTGTGAGAACGAGGCGCTGAGCGGACCTCGCTATGATGTGTCGGTTGCTGTGGTGTACTCTAATGACACTGGGCGGCAATATGTTGGCCAATTATTGGCGCATTTTGGTGTTCAATATACCTTACATGACAAGCTTGGGTCATTGTTGACCATGCCCATAGATTCGCTGACGGGTATTTTAGTGGATAAGTTTGTTTTGGATGATTGTTCTGAGCAAGAAGTCGCTCAGTTAGAGCAGTTGTGCCGGCAACATGACATTCGTTTTATTGTCTTAAAGCCTTACTCAGACATAACTAAATATTCTGATGCAAGCTTCATTGCTAAGCCGGTATTTTACTCACGGTTAGAAGAGCAGTTAGCAAATATGACCTTGCCACCGCAGGTAGAGCCAACGATGACGGTCAATACCTCGTCATCAGAAGAGCCACAAAAGAGCATTGATAATATGGAAGCAAGAATTTTAGTGGTAGAAGATAACTTAACAAACCAAATTGTGGTACGTGGTTTATTAAACATGTTTGGTGTCGATGTGGATGTGGCTATGAATGGCCAAGAAGCTATTGAGAAGGCGCAGGCGGCGTCTTACGATCTAATCTTTATGGATTGCCAAATGCCGATAATGGATGGCTACGAGGCGACTCGTGTAATCAGGCAAATGCAGGAGGGAGCAACATCATCGAATGTGCCTATTGTTGCGCTCAGTGCGAATGCCATGAAGGGAGATAGGGATTTGTGTCTCGACGCGGGTATGAATGATCATTTAGCAAAACCGATTGCGAAAGATAAGCTGCAAAGTATGCTAGAAAAGTGGTTACCAGAAGCGTAGCCGAACGAAGGGAAAAGGGATGCTGATTTTTGATGTGATCGATTATAGAAATCGTTTAGCCAATAATAAAATGCTCATGGATTTAGTCGCCAAGGAGTTTATTAAAGAAAGTGCTGGGCTGGTGCAGCAATTAATTGATTATGCCGCCATAGAAGATTGGGCCAAGGTTGCTCAGGTCGCTCATCGTATCAAGGGAGCAAGTGCTGAAGTCTCGGGTATTGCGATGAGTGCGAGTGCAAAAATCATCGAACAAGCCGCAAACAAAGAAGACATAACGGTTGTTCAAGAGGCCGTTATGCAATTACGGTCAAATCATATCGCCTTGCAAGAATCGCTTTCATCTCAAGCGTTTTGACACCATTTAGGCCGCTAAAATTTAATTAATCTTCATTTTTGTACATTTTTGTACTTTTTTCTTTCATTTGAAACCAAATTATCATAAAAATGAAACATTGAGTCACTACAGTGCTTTCTCAACTACTAAAATAATCATATGAGGAACTCCAAAATGCGTAAATCAATGATCGCGACAGCCGTTTTAGGTATGTCTGTTGCTAGTACCAGTTTCGCCGCAACTCAAATTGAGTGGTGGCACGCCATGGGCGGTGCTAATGGTGAAAAGTTGAATGAAATTGTTAAAGAGTTTAACGACTCCCAAAGCAAATACGAAGTAGATCCTGTTTTCAAAGGGACCTATACCGAAACCATGACTTCTGCGATTGCTGCGTTTCGTGCGCACAAACAACCTGCCATCGTGCAAGTGTTTGAAGTGGGTACGGCAACGATGATGGCGGCTAAAGGCGCGATCTACCCAGTTTACAAGCTCATGAAAGACACTAAAACAGGTTTTGATCCTAAAGCTTACTTAAGCTCTGTTACAGGGTATTACTCAGATGTGAAGGGCAACATGCTATCCATGCCCTTTAACAGCTCTACTCCAGTGCTCTACTACAACAAAGAGATGTTTAAAAAAGCAGGCATCAGCGCACCACCTAAAACGTGGGAAGAAGTTGAGACTGTTTCTAAAAAATTATTAGCTAGTGGCGCGAAATGTGGTTTCACGACAGGTTGGCAATCTTGGGTACAACTTGAAAACTTAAGTGCTCGCCATAACGTACCATTCGCGTCAAATGACGATGGTTTCACCGGCCTAGACACTAAACTTTTGTTTAATGGCCCATTGCAAGTTATGCACATTACTAAAATGCGTGAATGGCAGAAGAGCGGTATTTTCAGCTACGGCGGTCGTCGCAGTGATTCCGCACCAAAATTCTATAGCCAGCAGTGTGGCATGTACACAGGCTCATCATCTGCTTATGGTGGTATGACTCGAAATGCCAAGTTTGATTTTGGTGTGTCATCTCTTCCTTATTGGGCAAGCGAAGTTAAACAACCTGATAACACCATTATCGGTGGTGCTTCTTTGTGGGTCTTGCAAGGCAAAGACAAAGCGCAATATAAAGCGGCCGCGGCTTTCCTTCAGTTCTTATCTACTCCGAAAATCCAAGCTGAATGGCATCAGTTCACGGGTTATCTACCAATCACACACGCTGCCTACGATCTAACTAAGAAAGAAGGCTTCTATCAATCTCATCCAGGAACAGAAGCGGCTGTTATTCAAATGACGGCAACGCAACCAACGGTAAACTCTCGTGGTTTACGTTTGGGTAATTTTGTTCAGATTCGTGATGTGATTAATGGCGCGTTAGAAAGTGTTTGGAGTGGTAAAGAAACACCTCAAGCTGCTTTAGATACTGCTGTGAAACGTGGTGATGTTCTGTTACGTAAGTTTGAAAAAACGCATAACTAATTGCCTTTATTGTTGCTATCCCTATCTGCTGTGCAGATAGGGATTTTTGATTTCTAGTTTTCTGTTCGAGTGACGTTATGTCTGTTTATTTTCCTCAAAAAAAGCTGCCCTACTTACTGGTGTTACCACAGTTAATTATCACGGCGATTTTCTTTCTTTGGCCAGCGGGTCAAGCGGTTCTTCAAGCATTTTATCGTGAAGATGCTTTTGGTTTGAGTCAGCAGTTTGTTGGTCTCGAAAACTTCGTCGATCTTTTTAGCGATCCTCTGTATTACAAGTCCATGCTCGTCACCATGGTATTTAGTTTCTCAGTGGCCTTTTTAGGAATCGGTGTGGCGCTTTGGTTGGCTGTGATGGCTGATCGAGTTATTCGTGGAAAAATGGTGTACCAAACATTATTGGTTTGGCCATACGCGGTGGCTCCAGCGCTTGCAGGGGTGCTTTGGTGGATACTGTTTGATCCTAATATTGGTCCCATTGCTTTATTTTTAGACCGTATCGGTCTGCATTGGAACCATTTCCTCAATGGCGATCAAGCAATGATTCTAGTGGTGATTTCTGCCACGTGGAAACAAATCAGCTATAACTTCTTATTTTTCTTGGCTGGGTTGCAAGCGATTCCACGCTCTTTGATTGAGGCCGCGGCGATTGACGGTGCCAGCTCTTTCAGACGTTTTTGGGATATCGTTTTTCCTCTCTTATCGCCTACGACTTTTTTCCTATTGGTTGTTAATTTGGTGTATGCCTTTTTTGATACGTTTGGTGTTATCGATACCACGACCCAAGGTGGTCCAGACGGCAGTACAAATACCTTAGTTTATAAAGTATTTAAAGATGGTTTTATTGGTTTAGACAGTGGCGGTTCAGCTGCTCAGTCTATTGTGTTGATGGCAATTGTCGGTCTCATGACGGTCATACAGTTCCGTTTCATTGAGCGTAAGGTGCAATACTAATGATAGAGAATCGCCCTTGGCTAAAAATGTTTAGCCACTTTATTTTAGTGTTCGGTGTGTTGATTATTGCTTTGCCTGTGTGGGTTGCTTTAGTGGGTTCAACGCAACCAGAAGGATCGTTTAACTCCGGTAGCGTCCCTCTGTGGTTTGGTGATCACGGCGTTCAGAATTGGGCGCATGTGTTATTTGCTGAAGCGGGCAGTACACTGCAAATTCCAGTGTGGCACCTGTTGTTAAACTCCTTGATCATGGCGCTTGGCATTACCATTGGTAAAATCGCAATTTCAATTATTTCTGCTTATGCGATTGTGTTCTTCCGGTTTCCTTTTCGTGGGGCGATCTTTTGGGTGATTTTTATGACTCTGATGTTGCCGGTGGAAGTGCGCATTGTGCCGACGTATCAGGTCATTGCTAATTTGAACATGCTGAATTCGTACAGTGGTTTGATTTTACCTTTGATCGCCAGTGCCACGGCGACTTTCTTGTTTCGTCAGTGTTTTATGTCGATTCCTGGGGAGTTGGTCGAGGCGGCGCGGATTGATGGCGCGGGTCCGATACGTTTCTTTTTCGACATCTTGTTACCTATGTCGCGTACTAATATCGCGGCGATGTTTGTGATTATGTTTATTTACGGTTGGAACCAATATCTTTGGCCGCTGATCATCACCACAGACGATACTTATTACACTTTGGTGATGAGTATTAAAAGTATGTTATCCGTTCCTGATGGCGACATTCAGTGGAATTATGTGATGGTAACAACTTTATTGGCGATGCTTCCTCCTGTAGCTGTTGTGGTAGGAATGCAAAAATTATTTGTTAAAGGCTTGGTTGACGCGGAGAAGTAAGCAATGACCGATTTAGTATTAAAGAACATAGGTAAAACCTACCCAAATGGTTACCAAGCGATACCAAGTATAGATTTAGTCATAGAAGAAGGTGAGTTCATCGTTCTTGTTGGCCCTTCAGGTTGTGGTAAATCGACATTGCTGCGCATGGTTGCAGGTCTTGAGACAATTACTCAAGGCGACTTGTTGATTAAAGGCAATCGTGTAAACGACAAAGAGCCTGCTGACCGCGATATTGCGATGGTTTTTCAAAACTATGCGCTGTACCCACATATGACGGTGCGCGCCAATATGGAATACGGCCTTAAAAATCGTGGTGTGCCCAAAGAAGAGCGCCAAGCCAAAGTAACGGATGTTGCTAATATGTTGGGCTTAGACGAATTGTTAGACCGTCGTCCTGGTCAATTGTCAGGAGGACAGCGCCAGCGTGTGGCTATGGGTCGTGCCATGGTACGCGATCCGAAAGTGTTTTTATTCGATGAACCTTTGTCTAACTTAGACGCAAAACTTCGCGTACAGATGCGCGTTGAAATTCGTCAGTTGCAACGTAAATTAGCAACGACAACTCTTTACGTAACGCATGACCAAGTAGAAGCCATGACATTGGCAGATCGTCTTGTTGTGCTTAACAAGGGTAAAGCCGAGCAGATTGGTACACCGATGGAACTATACGATAAACCGGCTACGACGTTTGTTGCTGAATTTATTGGTTCTCCTTCGATGAATTTGTTTGATGCCATGATGACTGAAGAAGGCATTGTTTTGTCGGATAAGACTCGCTTACCTATGTCTCATGCTCATCGTGGCTCTGTGATATGGGGCATCCGCCCAGAACATTTACAACAAAGTGATGAGGCAAATGCCGATTTCTCTTTGCAAGTGCAAGCGGTAGAGTCTCTAGGCGCTGAAACATTAATCCACGGCTTACTTGAAGACGGTAGCGGTCAACCCAAACCTATGGTTATACGATTGGCTGGACCTCATTTGCCTGAAATTGGTAGTTATATGTGGTTAATTGCGCCTGCGAAGCATTGGCACCTGTTTGATGCTGTTACCCAACAACGTTTGTGAGGCTTTTATGCAAACAAAAACGGCTTTAGTAAAAGACATTTTAAAAACAAAGGTAATGGGGCACCGTGGTGCTTCTTTGTTAGGCCCTGAGAATACGCTGGCTTCTATTCGTGCCGCTGCGGCAACTGGGGTTAAATGGGTTGAAATTGATGTCTATTTGATCGCTCAAGGCGGCTTGATTATTTTCCATGATGCAACATTAGATCGTTGCACCAGTGGCTCTGGCGTTACTCGAGAAGCCGATCCTGCTGTCGTCAGCACATTAGATGCAGGTGCGTGGTTTGGTTCTGAATTCGAAGGGGAAAAAGTCCCGACCTTGATAGAGGCATTAGAGTGTATCCAATCACTTGGTATGGGATTAAATCTAGAGATAAAGCACGATACTGCTGATATAGAAAATATAGTGCCAACAGTATTAGATGCTCTAAAAGAATACTGGATTGATAACGATAAGCTCTTAATTTCTAGCTTTAATCACGCTGCTTTACGTATGGTTTTTGATCTGGATCCGCAGCGTTATCTTGGTCAGCTTTATGAAGATATTCCAGCAGACTGGCAAACGCAGCTAGAGCAGATTCATGCATATAGTCTGAATTGCTACTATGCCTCGCTAACCAAAGAACAGGCGCAAGCAGTGAAAGCGCAAGGTTATAAGCTGATGTGTTATACCGCTAATGATTCACAGCTAGTGGCGAATCATTGGGAATGGGGTATGGACGTCATTATTACCGATGATCCAACTCAATTTGCCGCGTTAATTTAGTCGAATAGGGTAATGGGTTTGAGCTTAAACGATAGACAGAGTCAAATATTAAACTGGGTTCAGCAAGTAGATAGTCTACTAGTAGAAGATATGGTGGCGCAGTTTGACGTATCTTCTCAAACGATCCGTAAGGATATTAATCAGCTTGCAGAGCAGAATCTAGTAAGGCGTACACATGGTGGCATTTCGCCGGTTTCTAGTATTGAAAACCTATCGTTTGAGCATCGTCATACTCTGAATGTTGCAGCCAAAATGGCCATTGCAGAAAGCGTTGCACGGGAAATTCCTGATGGATCTTCACTGTTTTTAGGGATTGGTACGACCGTTGAGTATGTGAGTAGGGCCTTGTTGAATCATCAAAAGCTGCAAGTTTTTACTAACAATCTCACCGTGGCGAGTATTTTTGGTATGCGGTCAGATACTCAAGTACGTGTCTTAGCTGGAAAATTACGTCATAAACATCATGACTTAGTAGGAGAAGAAACCTTAGCTGGGTTACGCCAATACTATTTTGATTATGGCATTTTAGGGTGTGGTGGTTTAGATGAAGAGCAAGGGCTTTTGGATTTTGATCCAGAAGAAGCGGCAGTGAGTCGAGTGCTGGTGGAGCAAAGCCGTCATGCATTTCTGGTTGCAGATCAGCATAAGTGGAATCGTAAAGCCATGGCACGGATTCAGCCTTTTTCTAAGATCGACCGCTTTTTTAGTGATGAAATGACGTTACAGAGGCAGCAGCTTTTAGTGTCTGCTGGCGTTAAAGTGGAATTAGTTACTTAGGATATATATGTCAATCAAATCACTTGAGAACTTAACAACTCAAGCTTGTCAGGGTGTTCAATTTATTCTGACAGATGTGGACGACACGCTAACATGGCATGGGCGTTTACCAGAGCAAACTCTAGCGGCTTTAACACGCTTAACTGAGTCAGGCATTAGGGTTATCCCTGTGACGGGTGGCTGTGCTGGTTGGTCAGACATGATCGCTCGTACACTCCCTGTTGAAGGTGTTATTACGGAAGGTGGCGGTTGTTTTATTGCAAATACAGACGGTGTGTTGGATTACACCTTTTGGCGTGATGAAGCACAAATGAGAGCAGATCAAGCGGATATTCTGGCAAAGGTTCAACAAGCACTAACGGCTTTTCCATCTCTCCGCCTTGCCCGAGATCAGTCCTATCGGTTAACGGATGTGGCAATTGATTATGCGCAAGATGTAAAACCTGCCGCGATTGAAGAAAAAGACGCTTGTGTAAAAGTCCTGTTAGAGCAAGGCCTCAATGTGAAAGTCAGTTCCATTCATATTAATATTAGCCGTGTTGGTTATGATAAGTTTGCAATGGCTGAAAGAGTGTTGAAAGAGCGTTATGGTCTTAGTGAAGACGCTGGTCGTCAGCAGGTTGCGTATGTTGGTGATGCGCCAAATGACGAAAGCATGTTTGCGCGTTTTCCATTGAGTGTGGGAGTGGCAAATATCGCTCAACATTTACCCGTTATGCAATATCCACCGCAATTTCAAACTCAGCAACCAGGCGGTTTTGGCTTTGCCGAGTTTGCAGAATATCTACTGACGAATCGATAATACTGTCAAAGGGCTGATGCATTAGTCTTAGTGTGCATCGCCCTTTTGAAATAAAGAAATCCCCCACGTTGCGGCGGTTCCTAGTAGGGCGCCAACAAGCAAACTGATTCCGATATTAATCATAGAGTTCATAATGGGCAGTTGTGTTATTTCCCCAGAAACGGCTTCTTGGGCAAGATGATGTAGCACAGGTAGACCATGTACAAAAATCCCTCCACCGACCAAAAACATCGCAATGGTACCTACGATAGAAAGTAGGCGAATCACCCAAGGGGCGCTTCTTAATATGCCTGATCCGATCGTCTTTGTTAGTGCTGTTTTGGACCGAGTGAGATGTAGGCCAATATCATCAAGACGAACGATTAAGCCGACTAATGCGTACACACCGACGGTAACGAGTAACGCGACTATGCTTACGACGATCGCTTGAATTAATAAGGGCTGACCATTTACTGTGCCAAGCGCAATGACAATGATTTCAGATGATAAAACAAAGTCAGTACGAATCGCGCCACGAACTTTGGTTTTTTCTAATGAGAGTAGTTCTTTGTCAGAGAGGCTTTTTTTTTTCTCAATTTCCTTGTGTATTTTACTCTTATCGTCATGGCGATGTTGAAACACATGCAAAACTTTTTCTGCGCCTTCATAACAAAGGTATACTCCACCAACCATTAATAATGGTTGGATAAGCCAAGGAATAAAAGCGCTAATCGCGAGAGCAAGAGGCACTAATATTGCTTTGTTAATAAAAGAGCCTTTAGCAACGGCCCAAACAACAGGCAGTTCACGGTCGGCTTTGACGCCAGAGACTTGCTCCGCATTTAAGGCCAGATCATCCCCTAATACGCCAGCTGTTTTCTTTGCTGCAATTTTAGAAAAGACGGCGACGTCATCAAGTAAAGTAGTAATGTCGTCGAGTAGTGCAAGAAGCCCTGTCATTGCCATAAAATACGTTCCATTGCCTGAATAGGATAAGTTTTTCATTGTGCGCTAGGTCGGTTGAAAAACCAAATACTAGACGCGGTGTACACGAATCTTGATAATGCCGATAATGCGGCTGTAAGAGAGCCATCACTCTTCTGAGTTATCCATAAACACTACTGATTAACACGTTAACATTTTTCCTCTTGTTGTCATGTTCGAGGTTATTTAAGGTAGTGCGTATTCCATGTTTCTGAGGTCTATATGTCCAGTACTTACCGCATTTGGCGGCGTATGAAAATGCCAGATTTTACTCGCGTTCATCGCTATCAGAGCTTGCCAGAGCAAGGGCCCAAAGTATTGTTTTTTAGTGGCGGTTCTGCGCTGAATAAAATCAGCCGAGTACTTAAAGAATATACCCATCACTCTATTCATTTAGTAACGCCCTTTGATTCTGGTGGCAGTTCAGCTCGCTTAAGAGCGGAATTTGATATGCCAGCGGTTGGGGACTTACGCAGTCGGTTAATGGCATTGGCAGACGAAACCGTTATGGGGCAGCCAGAGGTGTATGCGTTATTCACCCATCGCTTTGAGATGTCACTTTCGCTAGATGTGCTTAGGGGAGAACTTGAACAGCTGGTGGCGGGTGAACACCCCCTGATTAAACCAATACCTAATCCGATGCGAGCGTTAATTCAAACTCAGTTGAGTGTGATACAAGAAAAAATCAGCGCTACGTTTGATTTGCGTGGAGCCAGTATTGGTAACCTTATTATTTCCGGTGGTTATCTAAATAACCAGCAGCAGTTAGACCCTATCGTGTTTCTGTTTTCTCGTCTGACGAAAACACTCGGTGAAGTAAAAACCATCTTAGATTCGCCTTATCATTTAGGCGTAGAGCTTGAGACGGGAGAGTTGGTTCTTGGGCAGCATCGTATTACGGGTAAAGAAAATGCGGTATTGGAAAGTCCGATAAAGCGCATGTGGCTGAACAAAGGGCTAAAAACGGTGTCTCCTATCAATAGAAGAATTGCCGATGACCGTCGAGATATGATCGAAAGTACTGATTTG
Source organism: Marinomonas flavescens (assembly GCF_004352835.1). Classification (GTDB taxonomy): domain Bacteria; phylum Pseudomonadota; class Gammaproteobacteria; order Pseudomonadales; family Marinomonadaceae; genus Marinomonas; species Marinomonas flavescens. The sequence goes on from NZ_SJSB01000002.1 coordinate 291,791, forward strand.
ATCTGTTATCCACCCGGTAGTTTTTATAGCAGTTTGTTAGCTAACTTGATGCCTGAGGGCGTCGGTCGTGCTATCTGTCAAAACCCAAACCCTAAAGTTTACATACCAAATTTGGGTTTTGATCCAGAGCAATTTGGTTTGTCGTTAATGACGCAGGTTGAGCGATTGGTTTCTACGGTACTCGTTGATACAAAATCACTACAAGACATTTCCTTTGGTGGACTGGATTATTTACTTTTAGACGATGAATACGACTATGGTGTTATAGATGAGCATAAATTGTTTGCATTAGGGGTAGAGGTAATAAAAACACCGTTAATTTCCCAGAAAGCAGAAAAATATGACGAACACCTGATCGTTAAAGCATTGCTGTCTATGGTGTAGAAGGTTTCCTAATGTAGGGAAAATATCAAGCCTCGTGATGTTATCAGAGTTTTTTTGATCTCCACAGTCACAAGTAAATCGTTATTATTAAGTGTTGGAGAAGGCATAAATGAATACGAATGTTCTGATTTGCGATGATTCCAGTGTCGCCAGAAAACAATTAGCAAAGGCATTGCCGGCTAGTTGGGATATTACTGTGGATTATGCGCAAAATGGACAGGAAGCCTTAGACATAATTATTAAGAAAAAAATTGATATTCTTTTTCTTGATTTGAACATGCCAGTAAAAGATGGATATCAAACGCTGGAAGCGTTGCAGAGCGTTGAACATGCGCCCAAAGTGCTGGTCGTGTCTAGTGATGTGCAGCTGAAAGCGGTACAGCGCGTCAAAGAATTGGGGGCTAGAGAGTTTTATAAAAAACCCATCCAACCTGACCTCATGCAACAGTCACTCTTATCGTTAGGGTTGATGAAGCAAGAAGATCTCAATAAAAAAGCTCTTAACGTTAACCATTCTGTTGTTGATGACTTTTCATTTTCAGAATGTCTTCAAGAAGTATCCAATATTGCGATGGGAAAAGCGGCCAGTGTGTTGGCCGATATGTTGAATGTTTTTGTTAAGTTACCTGTGCCAAAGGTCAATATATTAGAGGTCAGTGAGTTACAGATGGCCCTAAGCTATGGTGCAAAAGACAATCAATATTCTGCCATATCTCAAGGCTTTGTTGGTTCTGGTGTTGCCTTTGAAGCCTTGCTTATTTTTAACGATACCAGCTTTTCTGATATTGCTAAGTTACTTAAGGTTTCAGGTGATATTGATTTTGATATGGAAGTTGAATTGCTGATGGAGGTTTCTTCTGTGTTGGTCGGGCCTTTCATGGATGCACTCGGCAAGCAATTGAACATCGACTTTAGTTTTGGACATCCTGCTTTATTGGGGCAACACGTTACCATGGCGAATCTGATTAACGAGAAAAGATCGAAATGGCGGCGCACATTAACGGTAGAAATTGTCTACGAACTTGAAAACTACAATGTGAGTTGTGACTTACTTCTACTGTTTACAGAAGAATCCGTTCCCGTACTAGAAGATTTATTATCCTATTTGGTTGAGGATTAGCAATGACAAACTCGATGGAAGAAATGGCAGAAATTCATTGGCTGTTTGATACACTCAACCATATTGATCTAGGGCTTGTGATAGTAGACCAGCATTACAAGGTGATCTTGTGGAACAGTTTTATGGAAAACCACAGTGGCAAGAGTTCGTCTACGGCAAGGAATCAGTCATTATTCAGTCTTTTTCCAGATATAGATGAAGAATGGCTCAAACGTAAATTAGATAATGTAATGGCTTTGAGAACATCCATTTTTATCTCTTGGGAGCAGCGCGCCTATCTCTTTCCTTTTAATAGTTATCGCCCAATCACAGGGCTAGCTGATTACATGTACCAAAATATTACTTTGCGTCCAATAAGTAATGTGAATGGCACTATCGAGCATGTCTGTATTACTGTTTATGATGTAACGGATGCTGCAAGTCATAAGTTGGCGTTATCTGCGGCAAACAAACAGCTCGAACAATTAAGTAAAACGGACTCTCTGACAGAATTACACAATCGAGGAAGCTTAGAGAAAGCGCTCGACATTATTTTTTCTTCTTATCAGCAGAAGCAAGAAGCGCCTCATTCTTTAGTCATGGCCGATTTGGATTTTTTCAAACATGTAAATGATAATTACGGTCATCCAGTGGGGGATATTGTGCTGAAAGAAGTGGCAAAATTGATGATAGCCTCTTCCCGTAAAGGGGACTTTGTTGGCCGTTATGGTGGTGAAGAATTCGTTATTGTTTTGCCTAATACTGCATTAGCAGGGGCGATGAGCTTCAGTGAAAAACTGCGCAAGAAAATCGAGGCACTGACAATCAATACGGATAAGGGAGACATAAAAGTCACCATTAGTTTAGGTGTTGCACAATTAAGTCCTAAAGACCAAATGGTGTCTTCTTGGTTAATGCGAGCAGACGAGGCTTTATATAAAGCCAAAAATGCGGGGCGTAATCAAACAATGGGTTGATTAGCGTACCAATAAGCCCATCAAAAGAGATTCTGATGGGCTTATTGGTGTCAGCTAATCCTAGCTCTAATTAGTCTTCTTTTAGCGCTCCGAGCTGCCTCTCAATCGCCATGATCATGCGCACCGCAATGTCTTGGTTCGTCGCCGTTTCAATTCCTTGTAAACCAGGTGATGAATTAACTTCTAATAACAGCGGGCCTTTGTTAGAGCGAATCAAATCCACCCCAGCCACTTTTAGGTCCATTGCTTTAGCGGCTTTAATCGCAATTCGTTTTTCTTCTTGAGTGATTTTAATCAATTCCGCTCGCCCACCTTGATGAATATTGGCTCGAAACTCACCCGCAGCGGCGGTTCTTTGAATAGACGCGACAACTTTTCCATCAATCACAAAGCAACGTAGATCTTTACCACTGGACTCTTGGATAAACTCTTGCACCAAAATATTTGCGTTTAAGCTTTTAAATGCATTAATCACACTGTCGGCTGCTTTACGTGTTTCTGCAAGTACAACGCCTGTCCCTTGTGTACCTTCTAGTAGTTTTATAATTAATGGCGCTCCGCCGACCATATCAATTAGGTCGCCAGTATCTAAAGGAGAGTTTGCAAAGCCTGTGGTAGGAATGTCTAGACCGCTATCCAATAATAATTGTAACGCACGCAGTTTGTCGCGAGATTGAGCAATGGCGGTTGAGTTGTTTAAACAATACACACCGAGGGATTCGAACTGGCGTAATAGGGTGCAAGCGTAAAATGTTTTACTAGGGCGAATGCGAGGAATTACGGCATCTAAATCATTTAAAACTCGGCCGCCGCGATAGTGAATCTCCGGTGTGGTTGCGTCTAATTTCATGTAGCAATTTTTAATGTTTAAAAATTGAATTTCATGTCCTCGTGCTTCAGCGGCTTCAATAATACGACGATTGCTGTACAAATCAGGATTACTAGCCAGTAAGCCTATTTTGAGGCCGCCTGTGCGCATCTCAGGCGCTTTGTATAAAGAAGCTAAGTCATTCTGTACTCGATCGCCTAGCAGGCAGTGACCCTCTGGGTCGACGAGAATACGACCATTCATTGCTTCGCGACCTAGCAGCATGCGGTAGCCCATGCTGTCTCTGTCAGTGAGCGTTAGTTCGACAACCCAAGATTTTTCACCGAGTGCTAAAGAAGCGCGAATCACAGGGCGTTTTTCTTTATCGCCACTGGAGCTTTTGATGACGCGATGATCAACGATTTGCGCTTCGCAATGTACAGTGATTTTGCGGTTGTCTTGTAATGGATGAACCTCAAAACTGGTCCATTGCTCACCGTTACGTGAAAAATACTGAATATTGATCGCGTGCAAAGAAGAGGTTTTTGCGCCAGAATCGATGCGCGCTTTTACCGCCGGAATGTTAAGAGAGGAGAAGGCGCACCATTCTTCACTGCCGATGACGATTTTGGATTCATTAAGTTGATTCATAAAACTTGGCTCTGACTAGATTGTCGATAATAGCAAAAACAAAAAAATGACGCTTGGCTTCAGTAGAAGGCGCTATCGTATTGATTGGCTTTATAGCTTAAAAAGCAAAATAGGTTAAGTTTTATTCGCTAAAAAGCGCTGATCGGAATGATTAAATGGTCAGCATAAGCACAAACTATTGTAATCGTATTGGCTGAGGCTAATATGTGCGTACTGGATTAATTTTATGGAGTCTTGAATGAATGGCCAACTGATTCGCGAGTTGGAAGCGCTGGGCGGTGATATATTGCCAGCAAGTCTGAGAGAGTGTGATGAAATTGTTATTGATCAGCCAGGGTTTAAGACGCGTATCGCGTTATGGGGCGGTCATTTAGTGAGTTTTATACCTACTGGTCAAGAAGATGTGTTGTTTCAATCTTCAAATGAAGGGGCCAAAACTCGATTTGGTCGCCGCCATTTCGGTGTGCCGGTTTGTTGGCCTTGGTTTGGAGCGAACGAAAAACACAGTGACTATCCTGCTCACGGTTTAGCACGTTATTTTCGTTGGGAGCTTGCTGAGGTTGGGCGTTTTAAAAATGACGATGTGAAAATAGTTCTTCGATTGGCGTCTGAAGAGCATCCATTGATTGAAGAAATGTGGCCACAAGCTTTTGAACTAAGACAAGTTTTTCGTTTTTCTGCCGATGGTTTCAGTATTAACTTTTCTGCCGCAAATTTATCAGAAAAATCCATGCCGGTTAGCGAAGCTCTGCATACCTATTTTCATGTAGGGGATAATAAAACCACACAGGTACATGGTCTTGATGGCGTTATCTATATCGACAAATTAGACAAAGGAGAGCGAAAACAGCAAAAAGGCATAGTGTCTCCGTTTGAATATATTGACAGTGTCTATTTAGAATCGCCTGATGTTTGTGAAATTCACGATGCAAGCTTGCAGCGAAAAATTATTGTTCGTAGCAAGGGTAGCCAAAGCACCGTTTTGTGGAATCCTGGCCCTGAACTTGCCAAAAAACGCAGCGACATGGAAGACGAAGATTATCGTCGTTTTGTTTGCGTTGAAACCGCTAACGCCATGAATGATGCTTATGACATTAAACCGGGTGATATGCACCAGCTTAGAGTGAGTGTATCGGTTGAGCCACTAGAGCCAGCTGAAACCACAGAATCCGTATAAGCATTACTGTTTTAGGGGGATGGTGTCACTCTCACAATCAAGCCCTCAGAATGAAATACTTGTTATAGAAAAGCCCTCAATCGTCAGATTATCCAACGATTGAGGGCTTTTTTCTTTGTTCAATATATTTTTCGACACTGCTCAATAGATTAATCGATGTTGTATTCCATGATTAAAGGGGCGTGGTCAGAAAAACGCTGACCTTTATAGACGCTACCGCCTTGAATTAAATGCTTAATTCCGGGTGTCGCGATTTGATAATCCAAACGACCGCCTTCATCTAATTTCCAGGCGCGTTCGTAATCTGGCCACCAGGTATATTGCTTGTCTTGCTTATTAACCTGACGAAAGGCGTCAATGTATTCGAGCTCGTTGAAAATTTCGTTAATCCATTTGCGTTCTTCCGCTAAAAAGCCGGAGTTACGCTGATTTACGAACCAGCTACTAACATCAATGGGCGACCGAGCAACATTGGCTGTTCCGCAAAAAATGAATTCACGACGCTTGCGGCGAGTTTTTATTAAATGGTTTTTAAATCCTTCCATAAAGCGATATTTATGCTGTTGAAGCATGTCTTCGTGGTTGGAGCCATGAGGTGTTAGGAAAGCGCCAATGCTTACCTTTTCGAAATCCGCTTGGATAAAGCGTCCTTCAAAGTCACACTCAGGAAACCCCATGCCAGTCATGATAGCTTTTGGCATGGTTTTACAATAAATGGCCACACCTGCTTGCTCGGGGTCTTCCATCGAGTCAAAAAAGTAAGTGTTGTATCCAGGTGGGAAGAAGACACTGTCGTTTAGGCTTCTTTCGTCTGCCTGAATATCTTGTAGACAAACAACATCCGGGTCCTGGCGAACCATCCATTCAAAAAAGCCGCGATCGGCAGCTTGTCTTATACCGTTTACATTAAGACTGATGACCTTCATTTCTGGTCCCTACAATTCCTAGCCGTGTGTTATATTAGCGCCTATCCAATGTTGGCATGGCTTCGCTCGTTCTTGGCGGCGCTTTGTTCTATTTTTAAAATCTATCTGGAGTCGGCATGAAACCTTACCAAAAAGAGTTTATCGAGTTCGCCATCGAGCAAAATGTGTTGCGTTTTGGCGAATTTACACTTAAATCTGGCCGTGTAAGCCCTTACTTCTTTAATGCTGGCTTATTTAATTCCGGCCAAGCGTTAGCAAAGTTAGGTCGCTTTTATGCGGCCGCATTAATGGAAGCAAATATTCCATTTGATGTTTTATTCGGTCCTGCTTACAAGGGCATTCCCCTTGCAACCACCACCGCTGTTGCTCTGTTCGATCACCATAACGTGGATACTCCTTACGTCTTTAACCGTAAAGAAGCAAAAGCCCACGGAGAAGGTGGATCACTCGTTGGCGCTCCTTTGGCTGGCAACGTCATGATTATTGATGACGTTATCACTGCAGGCACTGCCATTCGAGAAGTTATGGCCATTATTCAAGATGCGAAAGCCGCACCCGCTGGCGTATTGATCGCATTAGACCGTCAAGAGCGTGGTCAAGGCGAATTATCTGCCATTCAAGAAGTCGAACGTGACTTCGGTATGCCTGTCGTTAGTATCGTTTCGCTTAATGACATAATGACTTACTTAGCAGAACAAGCAACCCCTGAATTTGCGGAGTATCTTGATACTGTTAAAGCTTATCGTCAGCAGTATGGTATCGAATCTTAATCGAACCATGTTCAGCTCAGTGTCTGGGGCTCTTTTGTCCCAGTGCTAGCGATTGAGCATAAGTGTTTTTTCTAATGCCGACCATTGCTCAGACCAAACTTCTGTCGGCCTCACCTTAAATTCACTGCGCACGTAATGGCGGATTTTTCCTTCAATTACTGCCAGTAAAAAGTTAGCACAAGGTGCCACTCCCATAACCGGTCGCAAACCTTGTTTTAAATCGGCTTCACGCATTACCTGTTTGAGTTGGGTTTCAATTCGGTCGAACAATTGTGCGATACGAATTCTTAGTCTTTCTGTTTCACCAGCGAGGGCATCGGCTGTTAGTAGTCGACACATCCCAGGATTGTGCTCTGAAAAGCCTAAAATCAACGTCAGAATCATCTCAATGCGAGCTAACACGTCGCTTTCGTCTTTTACGATTCTATGGATGCGAGAAAAAAGCGATTCTTCAATAAATTCGATTAAGCCTTCAAACATCTTCGCTTTGCTTGGGAAATGGCGATACAAAGCCGCTTCTGATACACCAACCTGCTTGGCCAATGCCGCAGTCGTGATACGAGCGCCAGGGCTACTTTCTAGCATTTGAGCTAAAGATTGCAGTATCTGTGTTCGACGATCGCTTTTCTTGTTGCTCATTTGACTGTCCAGTTCCCAAACCAATTATTGTTAGTATGCAGTACTAAGGCTATTCAGCCGACTTTGTATTAGAAATTAAGGTGCCTACACCTATGTCTGTAAATATTTCTAACAAAGTCGCGTGAGGTACGCGTCCGTCAATAATATGCGAACTTGTTACGCCTGAATTTACAGCAGATAAAGCGCAGCTGATTTTCGGTAACATACCACCATAGATAGTTCCATCGGCAATAAGTCCGTCAACTTGAGTGGTTGTTAAGCCTGTTAACACATTACCTGACTTATCTTGTACGCCAGAAATATTGGTTAGTAACATTAATTTTTCAGCACCAACGGCTTCTGCAACTTTACCCGCGACTAAATCTGCATTGATATTGTATGAATTGCCTTCAGCGTCTACGCCGATAGGGGCAATAACAGGGATCAGATCGCTATTTTCTAATACTTTTAAGACACTAATATCAATACTAGCAACCTCACCAACATGCCCAATATCAACTTGTTCCGGTGCGCTCATGCCTTCAGCTTGGTACTTAACAAACAGTTTTTTTGCTTGAATAAAATGGCTGTCTTTACCGGTTAAGCCAATGGCTTTTCCGCCAGCTTGAGAAATCATATTGACGATGTCTTTATTAACTTGGCCGCCAAGAACCATCTCTACAACATCCATGGTTGCTGAGTCGGTAACGCGCATTCCATTAATAAATTTGGATTCGATATTTAGCTTCTTCAGCATGTCGCCGATTTGTGGACCACCGCCGTGAACAACAATTGGGTTAATACCAATGGCTTTCATCAGAACGATATCGCGTGCAAATCCTGCTTGAAGCGCTTCGTCAGTCATGGCGTTGCCGCCATATTTTATAACAAATGTTTTGCCAGCAAAGCGCTGGATATAAGGAAGCGATTCACTTAGTACTTCGGCAACGTCTAAAGCGGATTCACGCGTAAAAGCCACGATCAACTTACTCCTGTTAGCGATAAAATACCCTGATCTAAACAAGTAGGGTCTTGATGGCTCAGTAAATAGCCATTTTTAAAATAATTTATTGAGTTGCTGCGTCAAACGATGATTGTTCATGGTCAGTGACGAGTGTAAGCAACCACTTAGGGTTGAAATAATAGCCTGAACCAAAGCGATTAACTATAGAAATTTGTATGAAAATTACGAAGTGAGGGCTTAAAAACTAAATTTAGTTACGGTTCTGAAATATGGGTGAGAGAATCAGTAGAGAAAGTGCGAAAAGATGAGAAAAACTCACCTTTTCGTACTGTTTTGTGTCTAAAAATTACTTAGTGCCGGTGTGACCAAACCCACCTTCGCCGCGCTCGGTGCTTTCAAACTCAGTCACGATATTAAATTCAGCTTGAACAACAGGCACTAGTACCAATTGTGCGACGCGTTCACCTGGTTCTATGGTGAAAGATATGTGTCCGCGATTCCAGCAAGAGATCATTAGCTCGCCTTGGTAGTCTGAGTCGATTAGGCCAACAAGGTTACCAAGTACAATTCCGTGTTTATGACCAAGCCCTGAACGAGGCAGAAGGATTGCCGCCAAGCTAGGATCTTCGATATAAATAGACAATCCAGTCGGTAACAATGTGGTGTCGCCCGGAGCTAATTCAATCGCTTTATCTAGACAAGCGCGAAGGTCAAGTCCAGCAGAACCTTCGGTTGCGTAAGTTGGAAGAGGGATTTCTTTGCCGATTTTGTCGCTAAGAATTTTTAACTGAATAGCTTGTTTCATAGTCTTCACTTTATTTTGTAAGTAGGGATTTAATGGGTTGAGTGAGTGTATTGTAGAATCAGATTCACTAACTCCGTGGCTAATGCTGTTTTTGCTGCTTTGGCCGGAAACCAAGTGTCGTTTTTAGTAATGACTGTGACTTGGTTTTCGTCTTGATTAAAGCCAATGTCGGAGCGAGACACATCGTTTGCGATGATTATGTCTAACCCTTTGCTGTCTAGTTTACCTTTCGCGTATTCGATGACGTTCTGTGTTTCTGCAGCAAACCCCACCATGATTCTTGCTCGCTTATCTTTGGCGAGCGTCGCAATGATGTCAGGATTTTTGATCAAGGTCAGCTGCAATTCATCCGTATTACTTTGCTTTTTCATTTTTTGATCGCAGGCTTGCTTCATTTTAAAGTCTGCGACGGCAGCAGCACCGATAAAAACATCGGCTTGTTGAGCCATTGCTGTTTCACACGCAGCGAGCATATCATCGGCGCTTTTAACGGAAATAAGCGTGACACCTGCCGGTACAGGAACTTGCACTGGGCCGCTAATTAGCGTCACTTTTGCGCCACGATCAAGTGCCGCTTGAGCGAGTGAATAGCCCATTTTCCCTGAACTGTGATTACTAATAAAGCGAACTGGATCAATAGCTTCCATGGTTGGACCTGCTGTAATTACCCAATGTTGGTTAGCCAGGTCTTGTGTCATAAATGAGGGGTTAAAATAAGCATCAATAGCCTCAAAAATGTCACGAGGTTCACTCATACGTCCAGGACCTATGTCACCACAAGCTTGGGCACCATCGGCAGGGCCAATGCTCAATACGCCTCGTTTAGCTAATAACGCCGTATTATGTTGAGTGGCAGGGTGCTTCCACATGGCTTGGTTCATTGCTGGAGCGAGCAAAACAGGGGATTCGGTAGCGAGGCATAACGTGCTTAATAAATCATTGGCCATGCCTTGTGCGTAACGCGCCATAAAATCTGCGGAAGCAGGGGCGAGAACGATTAAATCGGCCCATTTAGCCAGCTCAATGTGTCCCATTCCGGCTTCGGCATTAGGATCTAATAAAGTACTGCGCACGGCGTGACCTGATACGGCTTGCAAAGTCATTTCTGTGACAAACGCTTTTGCGCCTTCTGTCAGCACAACTTGAACCTCTGCGCCTGCTTTTGTTAATAAGCGAATGAGCTCGATGCTTTTGTACGCAGCGATACCGCCCGTAATGCCTAATAGAATATTTTGTTTCGCTAGGTTTGACATATAAAACTTCTCAATTCAAATCGATAGCCGATTTACAGGCTAGACTAGTATATAAAAGCAATAACGTAAGGCAGGAAGCCGCTAACGTTAATCTCCGTTTTTATTAGGAAAACTGAAAGTGTGTTTTCCATAATTAAAGCAGTGAGACGCCTGTCTTTAAAGTGGTGCAAGATTAACATGGATCAAGGAGTAGATCATGAGTATTAAACACTGGCCAGAGCAAGAAAGACCACGCGAAAAACTCATTCATCAAGGTGCTGAGGCATTAAGTGATGCAGAGTTGTTGGCTATCTTTCTTCGTACTGGCACTCAAGGAATCAGCGCCGTTGAGCTTGCTAGGCAAGTATTGACCCAGTTTGGCGGATTACGTTCCCTTCTATCCGCCAGTCGAGAAGATTTTTGTAAAGGCTTTGGGCTCGGTGATGCAAAGTATACTCAGTTGCAGGCGGTCTTAGAAATGTCTAAGCGTCATCTGCAAGAGCAGTTGAAGCGTGAAACCGTGTTTAGCAGTGCTGAGCATGTCCGGCATTATCTGTCCGCACAGTTGCGTCACTCTCAGCGTGAAGTGTTTGCTGTTTTATTTTTAGACAGCCAGCACCGACTGATTCGTTATCAAGAGCTGTTTATGGGCACAATTGATGCGGCGGCGGTTTATCCTCGTGAAGTGGTGAAAGCCGCTTTGCAATATAACGCTGCCGCCGTGATCCTAGCGCACAATCATCCAAGTGGTGTGGCCGAGCCGAGTCAGGCCGATATTTCGATTACATCTAGAATCAAGCAGGCGTTGGATTTAGTCGATGTGCGTTTGTTGGATCATTTTGTTGTGGGAGATGGCGTGCCAGTGTCGCTTGCTGAAAGAGGCATGATATCGTGATGATGTGGCGATGAGCTTAAAGTGTTGTACTGATGATTTCATCGGCTTATTTGGTGTTTTTTTGCTTTTTTAACGACGAACTTTTGAAAGTTGATCGTTTTTTTAACAAAATATTTGCTCAGGGCTCTTGCTTATGGGAGAATGCGCGCCGCTATTCCTCGGTACGGGATATTTTTGATTCATAAGGAATCATGCTCCGCCTGAGGAAGTGAAGCACACTTCCAATAATCTTTCTGGATAGCAAAAGGTATTTAATTATGTCTCGCGTATGTCAAGTTACTGGGAAACGCCCTGTTACAGGTAATAACGTTTCTCACTCAAAGCGTCGTACTAAGCGCCGTTTTCTTCCTAACCTTCATTGGCACCGTTTTTGGGTCGAAGGTGAAAACCGCTACATCCGTTTACGTGTATCTTCTAAAGGTATGCGTATTATCGATAAAAAAGGCATCGAAACAGTTCTTACTGAAATGCGTGCCAACGGCGAAAAAGTATAAGGAACTGAATCATGGCTTCTAAAGGCGCTCGCGATTTAATTCGCATGGTATCTTCTGCTGGTACTGGTCACTTTTACACAACTGACAAGAACAAGCGTAATACTCCAGACAAACTAGAAATGAAAAAGTTTGATCCTGTTGTACGTCAGCATGTAATGTACAAAGAAGCGAAAATTAAATAATTTTCGATCTTTATAAAAGAACCGACTCATTGAGTCGGTTTTTTTGTATCTACTATATAGTAGAGTCCGTTGAATATATCATCAGCATTGTTTTCACCGTGCATCTTTGTCGAGGTCCCTATGCCTGAATTACCAGAAGTAGAAACTACCTTGCGTGGAATTGAACCACTGCTTGTTGAGCAATCCATTGCTCGGATTGATATTCGTCAGCCTAAACTACGATGGCCAATCACGCCAACGTTGGCTGAAGAGATGCAAGGGCAAATTATTACTCGCTTGACTCGCCGTGGTAAATACATAGGCATTCACACCGCGTCAGGTACCTTGATTATTCATCTTGGGATGTCAGGCAGTTTGTATTTTGTTGAACCTGAAACGCCGCCTTTGTTTCATGATCATGTGGATTTCTGCCTTCAAAACGGGACACATTGGTTGCGTTATACCGATCCGCGTCGCTTTGGCGCTATTCTTTGGACGACCAATGATTGGCTGCAGCATGAGTTGTTGAGTCATTTAGGGCCAGAGCCATTATCTGATTCGTTTCATGTTGATTACCTTTACGCTAAATCAAAAGGCCGTAAAGTGGCGATTAAAAGCTTTATTATGGACAGTAAAGTTGTGGTCGGCGTAGGGAATATCTATGCAAATGAGGCCTTGTTTATGGCAGGTATTCGTCCGACCCGTATGGCTGGAAATATTAGTAAAGCCAGATATGCTAAATTAGTTGAGTGCATTAAAACAGTGCTATCAGCAGCGATAAAACAGGGCGGAACGACGCTAAAAGATTTCGTCGGAGGCGACGGTAAGCCTGGATACTTTAAACAAGAGCTTGCTGTTTATGGTCGTGCGGATAAGCCTTGTGTCGTTTGTAGCGTGCCTTTAAAGGAAGTGCGACAAGGTCAACGCAGTACTGTGTATTGTTTGCACTGCCAAACTTAACCATTTGGTTAGTATAGGCATGGTTATTGCTCAGTTGGTTAGTGACAATGATAAATGCTGAAAATAAGATTGAGTGTTAAATACGAACTTTAGTGGTTTTTTTTTCAGTAAAGAGTAGTTTGAAAAAACACCGAGTTTTTGGTGCGTTTAGATTGCGATAATCAGCGAATAGAGTTATTTTGACCGGCTAGACAGTTTTTTACATGTCGACGCCATAATTAAAAAAAACAGAAAGAGGAATTGGAATGAAAGGTGTCTTTCTTGCATCCGTAACAGCGCTGGCTATGTCAGCAAGTTTGGTCCACGCCGCAGATGATAAGCCAGCAGTCGTATATGACCAAGCAGGTAAATTTGATAAGTCTTTTAACGAAGGTGTTTATAACGGCGTTAAAAAATACACGGCTGACACTGGTCAAAAGATTCGTGAATTTGAACCAAAAAATGAAGCACAAGTAGAGCAAGGTCTTCGTCGTTTGGCAAAACGCGGTTACTCACCAATCGTTGCGGTTGGTTACAGTATGTCTGCAGCCACTGAAAAAGTAGCGAAAGACTTTCCTAATATCCATTTCAGTATCATTGACAGCGTTATCGACTTACCAAATGTACAGTCGATCGTTTTTAAAGAACAAGAAGGATCCTTCTTGGTAGGCGCATTAGCAGCCATGAAAACGAAAACCAATACGGTTGGTTTTATCGGTGCAATGGATGTTCCTCTGATTCGTAAATTTAGCTGCGGTTACAAGCAGGGTGTGAAATACATTGCACCAAACGATAAAGTGATTGTAAACATGGTTGGCTCTACTGGCGCTGCGTTTACGGATCCAACTAAAGGGTCTGAGCTTGCGAAAAGTCAGTTTTCCCAAGGGGTTGATGTCGTGTTTGCCGCCGCTGGTGGAACAGGCATTGGTATTTACCAAGCCGCCGCTGATGCCGGCAAGTATGCGATTGGTGTGGATTCAAACCAAAACTACCTTCATCCAGGCGTTATGCTGACTTCTATGGTTAAACGCGTAGACCAAGCCGCTTACAACACTTATAAAACGGCTGCAGAAGGTACTTGGAAACCAGGTCTTATCACGCTTGGCCTTGCTGATAACGGTGTGTCTTGGGCGTTGGATAAATACAACGAAAAGCAAGTTACTCCTGAGATGGTTGCGAAAATGAAGACCATTCGAGCTGATATTATTAGCGGTAAAATACAGGTGCATGACTACTCTAAAAACGGTAGTTGCAACGATTAGAAAGTGAAATAAAAAAACAGCGGTTCACGATGAGTGAGCGGCTGTTTTTTTGCATTTGATGCCTTCCTTCGAAGCAATAGATTTGCCAACAATATGTTGTGCGAGTTGTTATTCGGTCTACCTGCTATCCTTCGATAAGGATGAGCGTATCTAGGATAGACGTAATCGCATCATTGCCAGAGTAAGTACAATATTGTTTGTATTAAGTGTATTTACTGCTTCCAACATAAATTGACGAATCATTATTGAAATATGACAAACACAACAACGCCATACGCAATTGAATTGCGCGACATTAGTAAGCGCTTTGGGGCTGTTCAAGCTAACAAAGATATTTGCTTGCAGGTCCCCAAAGGTACCATTCACGGTATTATTGGTGAAAATGGGGCAGGTAAATCGACCCTAATGAGCATCATTTATGGGTTTTACGAAGCGGATTCTGGCCACATAGAAGTGGACGGAGAAATCGTCAATATTCGTAATTCTCAAGAGGCAATCAAAGCCGGCATTGGCATGGTGCATCAGCACTTTATGTTGGTGGAAAACTTCACCGTCTTAGAAAATGTGATATTGGGTGCCGAAGGTGGTGCCGTGTTACGTAAGGGTATACACGATGCTCGTACGGAATTAACTCGTCTGGCCAAAGAGTACAGTTTGGATATAGATGTGGATATGGTCGTTGAAGACCTTCCTGTTGGTTTACAGCAACGAGTGGAAATTTTGAAGGCGTTATATCGTGGCGCTCGTATCTTGATCTTAGATGAGCCTACCGGTGTATTGACGCCACAAGAAGCGGACCATTTGTTCCGTATTTTGTACTCTTTAAAGGAGCAAGGCGTCACCGTGCTCTTGATTACTCATAAGCTGCGGGAAATTTTGGCTTCCACGGACAATGTGTCTGTGATGCGTCAAGGTGAAATGGTTGCTCATAGAGAAACAGCGCAAACAAACAAAGAAGAATTAGCCGAATTAATGGTCGGTAAAAAAGTGCGTTTGACCGTGAACAAAGGTGATGCAACCCCCGGCGATACTTTATTGTCGGCAAAGAACGTTTCTCAATTTGATGCTCAAGGTGTCAAGCGACTCAAAAACGTCAGTTTAGAGCTTCGCTCAGGCGAGATTTTAGGTATTGCTGGCGTCTCCGGTAACGGCCAGAGTGAATTATTGAATGTACTGTCTGGTATCACGGAAATGAGCGAAGGTGAGATTCATTTCGCAGGTGCAACAATTAACGCGAACTCGCCTAAAAATGCGTCGCAAATGCGTGATATGAAAATGGCACATGTCCCTGAAGACCGTCATAAAATGGGCTTGGTGACAGGTTTTGAGGCTTATGAAGCCGCCGTTTTGGGGTACCATAATTCTGATGTTTACAATGGCAAAGTATTTATGCATCGCAAAGTGATGGTGGATGAATGCAAAGATCGTATGGCTGCATGGGATGTGCGTCCGCCAAATCCTCATTTAAAAACGGCGAATTTTTCGGGTGGTAATCAACAAAAGATCGTTATTGCTCGAGAAGTGGAACAAAACCCAGATGTGTTGTTAATTGGCCAGCCTACTCGTGGAGTAGATATTGGAGCAATTGAAAACATACATGAGCAAATTGTAAGTTTACGAGACACAGGCAAAGCCATTCTATTGGTCTCGGTTGAATTGGATGAAATTATGGCGTTGAGTGACCGTATCCTTGTGATGTTTGATGGCGCTGTTGTTGGTGAGTTGGACGCAAAGGATGCCAACGAGCGTGTACTTGGCTTAATGATGGCAAATGCCTACAGTGATGATGAACAAGGAGAGTCAGCATGAGTCAGGCAAAGGTTCCTGTTTGGGTCAATCTAGCATTGATTCCGCTGCTTAATATTAGTTTGGCATTTCTGATTTCTGGTTTGGTTATTTATGCCATCGGTCAAGACCCGTTCGAAGCCGCAGGCTATATGCTTTACGGGGCTTTTGGGTATAACGAAGGCATCGGCTATACCTTGTATTACGCGACCAACTTTATCTTCACGGGTCTTGCTGTGTCTGTTGCGTTTAAAGCGGGTCTTTTCAATATCGGTGGTGAAGGTCAAGCGTATATTGGTGGTTTGGGGGTAGGGTTAGTGTGTTTGGCCCTTGATCATACTATGCCGTTTTATGTGATTGCGCCGTTAGCTATTATTGGCGCGGCTGTGTTTGGCGCTGCTTGGGCTTATATCCCTGCGTATCTACAAGCCAAGCGTGGTAGTCATATTGTAATTACTACCATCATGTTTAACTTTATTGCCTCATCTTTAATGGTTTATTTAATGGTGAATTGGCTTAAGTCACCTGATAGTTTGTCATTGAACAGCCGGACGTTTGAAGAAAATGCATGGATGCCTTATCTGCATTCTTTATTGATGCCTTTGGGAATCGATATTGGTGATTCACCATTAAATGGCGCTTTTATTTGGGCATTATTGTGTTGTGTGGGTGTTTGGTTGCTGATTTGGCATACTCGTTGGGGTTATCAATTACGTACTTTGGGGACGAATCCAACTGCCGCTAAATACGCAGGTATTGATACATCGAAAGTGACTATTTGGGTCATGATGATCTCTGGTGCTCTTGCTGGTTTTGTTGGTTTGAATGAAATCATGGGTGTTAACCATAGCTTGTTGCTGAATTTTGCTGCGGGTTACGGTTTCGCTGGTATTGCAGTGGCTCTGATGGGGCGAAATCATCCGTTTGGTATTTTATTGGCTGCGATTTTATTTGGTGCTCTGTATCAGGGTGGTGCAGAAGTCGCATTTGATATGCCAGAAATTACACCAGATATTGTGGTGGTTATTCAAGGTTTGGTCATCTTGTTCTCTGGGGCTTTAGAGCACATGTTTAAAGATCGCATCGAAGGCTTCTTTATTCGCAGAGCCACAGCGGCACAGGGGAAATAAAATGTACGATACGCTTATTCAAATGTTAGATGCCACAATGCGTGTTTCTACACCACTTATTCTTGCAGCCTTGGCTGGCTTGTATTCTGAGCGAGCAGGTATTGTAGACATCAGTTTAGAAGGGAAAATATTAGGCAGTGCATTTGCTGCTGCCGCTGCTTCTGCTGTGTTTGGTTCTGCTTGGGTTGGTTTGATTTTTGGTATTATGGCTTCGGTTATGCTGGCATTAATTCATGGCTTTGCTTGTATTACACACCGAGGTGATCATATCGTTTCTGGTGTTGCCATCAATACCATTGTTGCCGGGATGACAGTCACTTTAGGGCTGCATTGGTTTAATCTAGGAGGACAAACTCCTGCCTTAACAGGCAATGAGCGCTTCTTAGATATTACATTACCATTCGCACATGCGATGCAGAATGTACCTGTCATAGGGCAGATATATACGCACTTACTAAGTGGGCACAATATTCTTGTCTATCTTGCCTTCTTTATGGTGCCTGTTACTTATTGGGTAATTTATAAAACACGCTTTGGTTTGCGACTTCGTGCTGTTGGTGAAAACCCTCAAGCAGTTGATACTGCAGGCATTTCAGTTACATGGATTCGTTACCGCGCGGTAATAGTGTGTGGCATCTTATGTGGTGTTGCTGGCGCATACTTGTCTACGGCACACAATGCTGGATTCTTGAAGGATATGAGTGCGGGTAAAGGTTATATGGCTTTGGCTGCGCTGATCTTTGGTAAATGGCGTCCTGTTCCTGTTATGTTTGCGTGTTTGTTATTCGGCTTCTTAGACGCTGTTGCAGTGCGCTTACAAGGTTTTGTAATTCCAGGATTAGGTGAAGTGCCGGTACAAGCGATTGAGTCACTTCCTTATGTTTTGACTGTTCTTCTGCTAGCAGGCTTTATTGGTAAAGCGATTGGGCCAAAAGCCGTTGGCCGACCTTATGTCAAAGAGCGAGCCTAGACTATGCCAGATGTTGTGATAGACGGCGTTGCTTTTGAGCTTGCGAAAAATGCAATGAGTAAGGCCTATGTGCCTTACTCGAAGTTCAAAGTGGGTGTTGCGATTGAAACGGTCAATGGTCAATACTATTCTGGCTGTAATGTTGAAAATGCGGCTTACCCAGAAGGTACTTGCGCTGAAGCTGGCGCCATTGCCGCGATGATATTAGATGGCGAGAGCCAAATTAAAAACATCTATGTCATGGGCAGTGGTTCCAAATTGGTAACGCCTTGTGGTGGTTGTCGTCAGAAGATTCGAGAGTTTGCTTCACAAGATACTTTGATTCATGTCTGTAATGATTCTGAAGTACGCCAATCATTTTCATTAGAGGCACTTTTGCCTCATTCTTTTGGCCCTGAAAACCTCGCTGAATAAGTTTGCTTTAGCTGATAATAATGCTAAAAGTAAGGATAGAAGTGAGAGCAAAAGCCACGTATAGCGTGGTTTTTTTATGCCTACTGTTTAGTTGTTTTCGTGGCTTTATTAACGGATAGCCAGCGAGCTAACATAGGGCCGACGATCAGAACCAATAAGAAGCGCATGATCTGCATCGACATGACAAAGGCGACATCTGCATTAGTGGAAGCCGCAATAATGGCTACCGAGTCGGCACCGCCTGGGCTGGTGGCTAGAAAGGCCGTCAGTGGGTCAATATTAGCGAAGTAAACCAATAGCATCGCAAAGCAGCCATTAATAAAGATCAGTGCAATAATTGCTGAGATAACATGTGGAAAAACGTGTAGTGCATGGCGTAGAACTGACGGTGAAAAGCGAAAGCCAATTCCCCATCCTAGTAATCCAAAGCTAATGGCCAAATACCAGCTAGGCAATACAATTGAAAATACGCCAGAGAACTTAATAAAAATGCCTACCGCAATGGATAGCAGAAGAGGGCCACCAGGAAGGCGTAACTTAGCGCCAATAAAAACGGTCATGCAGCTCATCACTACAGTAATCATAAAATCAGAAAAAGAAGAGAGAGCAAACCATTGTACCGATACAGTCGTATCGACATTGAACATACTCGCTACAACGGTAGCTGCGATAGCACAACATGCAACACGTAGGTATTGCATAAACGCGACCAGGCGCATATCAGCCCCATAGGACTCGGACATTATGGTCATGACTGACGCGGCGCCAGGAGAAGAGCCCCAGATTGCCGTGGTTCCTGGCAGTAAGCCTGTTCGACTTAGCAGCCAACCGAGCAAACTTGATGCAACAATAGTAGAGCAAGTACCAAGTAGGAAAATTGGCCATTCTTTGGCGATTTCTTGATAAATATTCGTCGGTAAATGCCCCGCAATCATCCAGCCAAGTGTGCCTTGTGCCATAGCAAATAAAGGGTTAGGTAACATTAAGCCAGCGCCTCGTACTGTGACTATAATGCCAGCGATCATAGGTCCTAATAGTAAAGCAGCAGGTAAATTGAAGGCTTCTAAAAAGGCAGAAATAGCAAAAGAAAGGATGAGAAGAATGAGAAAGGTCCAAACTTTAGGGCTGTTATCAAATGTGAAGTTTGGTTTGGTCGTCGGTGTGGGCATGTTCTCAATCCAAGACAATTGGCAATGGCGCTATGTTTTGCAGAGCATACCTTAAATATCGCGATAATATGATAAGACTCGTTGCTGTCAGTAATCTATCCACATTTCCTTTGGCACCCTTTCACTCAAGGAATCTGGTATCGTACTTTCAGAATGACTTAGTTTTGGATGAGAGAGGCAGCGCTTGTTAAAAAAGGATAATAATTTCATGAGAAACATTACGCCCATTTATTGGGTCTTTTTGTCTTTAATACTCACTGCTTGTTCGACCGGAGCGATTACTCGTGCTGATTCGGTAGGCTTCGAAGAGTCGGGTGAAGCCACATACTACGCCACAAAATACCAAGGACGACAAACAGCCAGTGGTGAATTGTTCAACCAAAAAGCCATGACAGCAGCTCATAAGCGTTTGCCTTTTGGAACCAAGGTAAAAGTGACAAATGTAGCCAATGGTAAAAGTGTTATTGTACGAATCAATGACCGCGGTCCGTTTGTAAGTGGCCGTATTATCGATTTAAGTAAATCCGCCTTTCAGCGAATTGCCAGTACTAAGCATGGTGTGATCGATGTCGACATTGCTGTTTTAAATTGAAGCACTTCCTAAGCGTGAGTTGAGAGCTAAAATGTCATTGTTTTTTCCTTTTCAGTCTCGATGAAACAATAGTTGATATCATCTACAATGACGCTTCTTACTATTCATGTAATGGTTTTCACTAATTAACCGCATTTTCCCTCTGGCGATAACCTAGCCATCTGGGACATAATAGTCACAATTATTGTATTGATAATTGTTATCGTGTTCATTTTGGAGGGACCATGCTTCTGTCAGAGCTACCGAAAGGTAAAGTTGCTAAAATTCATTTCGTGGCACACCCACATGAAGACAAACAAATTCAACTCAGTGCATTAGGTTTTGATCCCGGTGAAACGGTGAAACTTATGATGAAAGCCCCCTTTGGAAACCCTCTTCAAATTAAAGTGGGTGCCACTCTTATCGCTATTCATACTGACGATGCTCAGTATATTCATCTGTGTGATGAGCAATGTGAGGGTCATGACGAATGAGTCACCACATTACGTTAGTGGGTAACCCGAATACAGGCAAAACCACCTTATTTAATAAGCTCGCCGGAACGCGTCAAAAAGTCGGAAACTGGGCTGGCGTGACAGTAGATTGTAAAACGGGCTTTTTCCCTGTTGCTGGTCAGCGAGTCGACATGACTGACTTGCCAGGAATTTACAGTTTTGCCACTGAATCTGGTGGTATTGACGAATCGGTTGCTCGTCATTTTCTGAATAAAGGCGAGTACGATGTCATTGTTAACGTCGTTGATGCGACCAATCTAAAGCGTAATTTAAAGTTAACAAAAGAGTTAATTGAGTTAGGTCGGCCCATGATAGTGGTGATGACGATGACGGATCTCGCAAGAAAAATGCGCATCATGCCGGACTTAGAAATGCTCGCCGAAAACATGGGTATTACCATTCTTGATGGTCATGGACTTTCTGTAATAGATCTACAAAAGCAAGTGTTAGCGCTCGTTGAAACACTAAAAGCCAATCCTATTGTTGCACAGTCAAAGCCCGTTAAAACATGGTTGTCTGGTGTGATGAAACAACAAGCGAAAGCCCACAATACAACGGAATTCGTAGACCGTATTGTATTGCATCCATTGTTAGGTATTCCTATTTTCTTATTGGCAATGTACGCGATGTTTGCCTTAGCCATCGGTTTAGGTACCTTGTTTATTGATCCGATAGATTCTTTTACCGCTTACTGGTTTGTGTCCTTTCCAAGCCATTGGATGCAGCAAGTTGGTGTGCCTCATTGGATTATTATTGTTCTTGCCAACGGTTTAGGTGGTGGTGCTGAGCTGGTTGCTACTTTTGTCCCTGTCATAGCGTGTTTGTATTTATGCCTGAGCTTTTTAGAAGACAGTGGCTATATGGCTCGTGCGGCCTTTATTATCGATCGAGTTATGCTGTCGATTGGATTACCTGGTCAGGCTTTTATTCCTTTATTATTAGGCTTTGGCTGCAACGTCACCTCGATCATGTCGACGCGCAGCTTATCTAACCCTAAGCAGCGCATGCTAACCATGGCAATGGCTCCATTTATGTCATGTAGTGCACGTTTGGCGGTATATGTTATGTTCGTTTCGGTGTTCTTCCGTGACAATGGGGGCTCGCTGGTATTTGGTTTGTATCTTTTAGGCATTCTGATGGCTGTGGGAACCGCGTGGATTTTTAGAAAGCAGCTATTTAAAGATGTACACGCCAGCTCGTTTATCGAAATGCCGCATTATCATCGACCACGTTGGGGCAATATTGTGTTGTCTAGCTGGCATAAAGTACGTGGTTTCGTTATTCGTGCAGGTAAAACCATTATTGTGGTCTCGGCAATATTAACGATACTAAATTCCGTTCCATCTTGGCGCTCGGCCGCAGAGGGTGGTAAACCATCAGCCTTGGCAGAAGTCGGCCAGGTGATTACACCTGCCTTTTCACCAATAGGAATGGGCGACAACAACTGGCCTGCTGCCGTTGGTGTGTTTACTGGCGTGTTGGCAAAAGAAGCCGTCGTTGGGACCATGGATGCACTTTATTCAAATGTGGCTGGGGGCAATGATCAAGCAGAATATATATCGCCCTTTGCTAATTTGAAAGCGGTTAGCGCGATTCTTTGGAGCAACTTAACCGGCGCAATGAATACCTTGATTGACCCATTAGGTTTGTCTGCAGTGAGTGATGCCCAGCACGAAGAAACCTTATCGCTAGGTCATCAAAAAATGGTGTCTTTGTTTAATGGTTGGCAAGGCGCGTTTGCTTATTTAGTGTTCGTGCTGCTTTATACGCCTTGTGCCGCGGCGATTGGTGCCTTGGTAAAAGAAGGTGGGCTCTTGTGGACTGGGGTTGTGACGGCTTGGAGTACATCAGTAGCCTATGTTGGGGCGGTATGTACGTATCAAGTACTTACCTTTTCTCAGCATCCTACCAGCTCTCTTGTATCCATGGGCATTGCAATTGCTTGGATTGTGCTCTTTGTCTTCGGACTTAAATGGTGGATAAAGCCTACCTTAGATAAAAATATCATTGCAAGAGGCTAATATTTTCTCTTTTAGGTGAGAAGATTAAGATAAATAAAAAAAGAGAAACGGCCGACAAGGACGTTTCTCTTTTTTTGTTAGCTTGCTCCTAAATTCAGTAGTACCAGAGCATAGGTATAAAGAGCAGCATAGATAGCCAGTGCAAACAGAGCTAAGTGATTGATGACATTATGCACTGCTTGACGATAACGCTGCAGTGTTTGAATTGGGCTTTTTAGTGCAGCAGGCCAAGTGTCTGCTTGTAGCAAAGGAAAGCTGCTGAACATCATAAAGAAGCCAGAAATAAACGCGGCATTTCCCCAGAACTCACCAAGATGAAAGGAACCATAAAAAGCGAAATTCCAGACACCCGCTAAAAAGCTTAACAGTGCCAACATACCCTGTCTTTTCTCTAGTTTTCCCCGTAGAGGATTCGGAACAGACAGCAGCAGAATGAGCCACATACACACAGCAACGACAATACCCATTACGTTTCCTCATGATTGATAATGTGAATAGTATATAGAACAACGAAAGCTTTGTTGTTGATTTAGACGCTGTCAATGCGTCTTTATTACAGAGCAAAGGGGGAATTATTGGATGAATTCAGATTTACTCTATCGGAGAAAGGCTGCAGATGAAAATATCTTTCATTGGCGAGTAGTCACAATTAAGGCAGCCAATGATATTAGCCTCAATCCATTGTTCTTTTGAGATGGTTTCAAAACTCAGGTTATAACCGCAGTGGATTGCCAGATGTTCAAACAACAGGCGTTGAGCGCGTCCATTTCCCTCTCGAAAAGGATGAATCATGTTTAGTTCAATATAGAATTCCGCCATTTCTGTGCAGAGGCAATCGAAATCTAGCTTTTCAAAGAAGCGTTTTTTTTGAATTTGAGAAAATAGCTTATTTGCTTCTCTCACGATAAATTCGGGCTGACAAAAACGTGTATCAAGTTTTGATATTGCAATCGAACGAGGCACTCCTGCCCAATCGTATAACTCTCCAAAAAGCGCGTTATGGAGTGAGCATAGATGGGAAAAACTGTACGGAGCAGGGGTAAAATCGATGTCTGCTAATGCCAAAGTAGAAAGTTGGTTTTCTAATTCACAAAGCTGTTTAGCATCTTTGATATGAAGCTTATTAATCAGAGTGTTGGAGTTAGGGTAGGTGTACGGATCTTGCCCTACGCCATATTTATCGACCATGATGTTAGCCTAGATATTTTGCCAAAATCTGTTCTTTTTTAGCTTTTCGTTCTGCTGCGCTAAGAGAAAATAAGGATTTATCTACAGAGTAACCTTCTAAACGCATACTTTCGACGAAATTGTCGCCTTTTTTATTTGTGTAGGCTTGTTGTTTAGCCGTTAAGCTGAGTGTTGAACCTTGTTTCATATTGATCTCCTTAAGCTATGCCACCGTTTCAGTATAGCTTAGTAGATAGATGGCTTCTACGATTAGATTGTCCAAAATATGTTTAGACTTCTTGCTTCATTCTCCTGAAAACTATATTGTACTAGTACATGAATACATAGCTATTTTATAAGTGGCTCATAACGCATTAAAAGAGCAATTTCCTATGAAGGATTTGATCCAGTTTTTATCCGAAGTCGATGATGCCGCAGCGTTAGAAAAGCGCTTAACCGTGTTACTGACGCCAAACGAGATCAGTGAAATGGCGCGCCGTTTAAAAATCATCGCCTTGTTAGATGAAGGTGTACCCCAGCGGGACATCGCAAAACAGTTAGGTGTTGGCATTGCTACGGTGACCCGTGGCTCCCGAGCATTGAAGGAATTAAAAGAATCATGAGTATCTCTCCAAAAAGACCTGAGCGTATTACGCTACCTCGCAAACCTAAGTACATTACCATCAGTGCCGATTGTGACTTTTTTGCCTTGTTTAAAACGGTAGAAAAGCACTTTGATCATTGTTTTATGTTGGAATCCCTTGGTGAAGAGAGCTTTATTTCCCGCCATTCAATCATTGGTTTTGACCCTGAGAAATTGATCTGGGCCCAAGACAATCAGCTTTTTATCCAAGAGCGAGATGGCAGCATAGAGTCGTACGAATCTGATAATCCGTACTATTTATTGCGAGACATAGTGCCGCAAAATATTTTATCGCGTGGCTTTGCGGGTGGTTTAACCGGCTACCTTGGTTACGACAGCATGAACTACTTCGAGCCAAGCTTGGATCTGCAATCGAGTGACATGTTTGATGCCTTCCGTTTTGGTTTGTACAAAGACGGCCTCATCTACGACAAGATGACCGGCGAAGTGGTCTACTTCTATTACGAAGATGGGCAAGAGGGTGCCAATCGCGTTGCCCTAGTAAACCAGATGATGACGGAAGAAACGCCAGAAAATGGTCCGTTTGTGGTGACGCCTGCCGGTGAATCCATGTCGAAATCCGATCACGCCGATGCCGTGGCAAAAGTGAAGCAAGACATAGTCGACGGCAAAATCTTCCAGTGTGAAGTCGGCTTCAAAATGTGGTTCAACATGGAAGGCGACACCATTAACTTGTACGAGCAATTGCGTGAAGTGAACCCATCGCCACAAATGTATTACATCAAGTTCGGTGAGCAAAAAGTTATCGGCGCGAGTCCTGAGTTATTGTTCCGTGTTCGCCAAGGCGAGATGGAAACTTTCCCTCTTGCGGGGACGGCAAAACGCGGTGTAGACGAAAAAGAAGACGTCGCCTTGGCGCGTGCTTTGTTAAATGATCCAAAAGAAATTGCCGAACACAACATGATTGTGGATCTACATCGTAACGATATTGGCCGTGTGGCGCGTTTTGGTACGGTGAAAGTGCGTAGTCTAATGGACATCAAACGCTTTAGTCATGTACAGCACATTTCCAGCGAAATTGTCGGTATTATGGCGGAAGATCACGACATGTTCTCAGCGCTGGCGAGCAACTTCCCAGCGGGTACTTTAACAGGAGCACCGAAAATCGAAGCGATGAAAATCATCGATGATTTGGAAAATGACGGTCGTGGCCCTTACGGTGGCGCGGTTGGTCAATTCTCCTTCAATGGCGATTGCATGTTTGCAATTCCGATCCGCACGGTTTTTGCGAAGGGTGAGAAAGCCTACGTGCAGACCTGTGGCGGTAACGTCTACGATTCGAATGCTGAAGATGAAT
The DNA here is from genome assembly GCF_004352835.1 of Marinomonas flavescens. Taxonomy (GTDB): domain Bacteria; phylum Pseudomonadota; class Gammaproteobacteria; order Pseudomonadales; family Marinomonadaceae; genus Marinomonas; species Marinomonas flavescens. The sequence goes on from NZ_SJSB01000002.1 coordinate 317,656, forward strand.
ACGAAGAAATTCAACGTAAGTTTGCCGGCACACGTCGTGTTTTAGAGAGCTTCGCGCCAAAAGCCAATGCCGCACAAGATGCAGGACAGGAGTAAAAACGCTATGAAAGTATACATTATTGATAACTACGACTCCTTTACCTACAACCTGTATCAGTTTATTGGCGAAGTGCTAGAGACTGAGCAAAGCAAGGGTGAAGTTTCCAGCTTTGAAGTGATCGTAAAACGTAACGACGAAGTCACTTTAGACGACATTCGTAAAGCGGCGCCGGATCGCATTATTATTTCTCCAGGTCCGGGTTCACCAGACGATAAAGCCTACTTTGGTATCTGTGCGGATGTAATTTTGGAATTCGGTAAAACCATCCCATTAATGGGTGTTTGTCTTGGTATGCAGGGTATTTGTCATGTATTTGGCGGCAATGTAGTGAAAGCGCCATTACCGATGCACGGTAAGACCAGTCCCATTACTCACAATGGCGAAGGCATCTTTCACGATATCCCTGATCAGTTAGAAGTGATGCGTTATCACTCCTTGATCGCCGAAGCAGAAAGCTTCCCAGAGGTGCTTGAAGTGACCGCGACAGTGGGCGATTTCCAAGTCGCTGACTTTGGTAATATCTCAGCGATTCACCAAGGCGGTAACTTTGAGCTGATGGGCGTTCGTCATAAAGAATACCCAATTCAAGGCATTCAATTTCACCCTGAATCCTTCGCCACAGAAGGGGGCAAAGACCTGATTAAGAACTTCTTGTTTCAGGTCTGATATTGGCTGTTAGTCATGGTGAGATAAAACGAAAGGCTGAGTAACTACTCGGCCTTTTTTGTTTTTAGCCATTGCCACGCGAGTCCTAAATATTCGTAAAAAGCGCGTTGAGATTTGTAGTTTTCAGAAGCGCCTATGCGCCATTCGCTGCGAGTGTCACTTAAACGAAACGCGGGGGCGGGAATCACAGAAATACCCGCTTTTGTAAAGAAGCCTTGGGCGCGCCTTAGATGCGAGGCTTCACTGACGAGCGCGACGCGTTTCCCCTTTAGTTTCGGTGCCATATCGTCTGCTTCTTGTTCTGTGTCTTTCGGTTTTGGAAACATAACTATTTTGTTTGATGCGACACCTAATTCGATCGCGGCATCGTGCATGATTTTTGCGTGACCTTCGTAACCTGAGACAAAAAGTTGAGCGTCTGGGTTGGCTTTTAAAATTCGCAAGCCTTCTTCTAGGCGGTAAATGGCGCTTCGTCCTAGCTGCATCACAGCAGGATCATTGGGGTAGTGCTGATGAGCGCTGCCTAATACCACAACAACATCCACAGGTTGCTTGATATCAAAAATAGGGTAGATGTTTTCCAATGGTGCAATCAGGCGATTGGCGACAGGGTCAAAACTGGTCAGACCTAAGCAGGCAATCGCGATGATCAATAGGCCTCTGGCTATTTTCGGTCGCGCCGAAATAAGCAGAAGCGCAAACAGCATAATAATCAGTGAGAGTGGAATCGGCATCAGCGCCATGCCGATGATTTTTTTGACGGTGAAAAGGCTTAAAGACATGATTGCTTTCAAATTCAATAAAAGGAAGCGTTAGAATACCGTGTTTAACGGTTTTTATATAATAAGCGTTGAGTAAAAGGCGAGTGATGATATGAAGAATGAAACATCTGAAAATACGCCCTTGTCTATACAGGCGGCACCGCAAGAGACGGATTGGTGGTTGCCCAGACATCAGCAAAAATTAGCCGAGAAAGCGGCCATGAAATCTGTTGACCTGGTGTTTCTGGGGGATTCTATTACTCAAGGATGGGAAGAGGAAGGTCATGTATTTTGGGATGAATATTATGCTTCTCTGAATGCATTAAATCTTGGCTTTAATGGCGACCGAACGGAGCATGTGTTGTGGCGGTTAGCCCATGGCGCGGTGGATGATATAGACCCAAAGTTGTTGGTGCTATTGATTGGTACTAATAACACTGGGCATCGGCAAGATGCACCAGCTGAGACAGCATTAGGGATTCAACAAATTCTGCAGATATTGTCTGAAAAGTTGCCTAATACAAATATCCTGCTATTAGCGATTTTTCCTAGAAGCGCCAAACCAACGCAGAAACTACGGGTGTTAAATGACGAGGTGAACCGTTTAATTCAGCCCTATGCGGATGGAGAAAAGGTGATTTATCTTGATATAAACGCGTGTTTTCTAGATGACCGTGGATGTGTAACTCCTGACATAATGAGTGATTATTTGCATCTAAATAGCCCTCAATATCGAGTTTGGGCGAATGCTGTATCTTCTTATATCTTGCCGTTATCTTGCCGTTATCTTGCCGTTATCTTGCCGTTATATTGATTTTTATTAGTGATGATTTCTGATATAAATCCACATTAAAATGTCTAAATTGACCGCATTTTTTAAATATTTGCTAAACAGACCTAGTGTTAATATAGGACTATTATTTATAACGATATTTGAAGTGAGACTATAATGATTCGTCATGTATTATTTATCCAATTTAAGGCTGAAGTAACGGCCGATGCGATTACTCAGTGCCTTGGTAATCTTGTTGCGCTTAAGAATAAGATCGATGGAATTGAATCTGTCGAGTGGGGAGAAAATAACAGCCCAGAAGGACGAGCTAAAGGCTACACTCATTGTGTTTTTATGACTTTTTGTGATGGAGAGTCTCGTGATAAATACATTCCACATCCAGCCCATGAAGAACTAAAAGCAGAGCTAGGCCCAATTCTAGAAGACATCATTGTCTTTGACTATGCACTGTAAATAAGCCAATAAAAAGCCCACCTTATTGATAAGGTGGGCTTTGGTGGAGTCTTAGACATTTGTCATTTGTTATTAGACATTCGTCAGAACAAAGTTATTTTGCTAATTCAGCCAATAGTTTTTCCGCAACAAGTTCAGAACTCGCTGGATTTTGGCCTGTGATCATTAATCCGTCTTGAACCGCGAAGGCGTTCCAGTCCGCACTGTTTTGGTAATCTGCACCACGTTTTTTAAGTTCGTCTTCTAATAAGAAAGGCACAACATCCGTTAGTTGTACGGCATCTTCTTCACTATTTGTAAAACCAGTGACGGTTTTATCTTTAATGTAGTATTCACCATCGCTGTCTTTAATATTTAAGAAAGCACTTGGTGCATGACAAACAGAAGAAATAGGTTTGTTGGCACGTAAAAAGCTTTCGATCAAAGCAATAGATTCTTTATTTTCTGTTAGATCCCAAAGTGGGCCGTGGCCTCCTGGATAGAAAATAGCATCGAAATCTTCTTGTTTCATATCACCTAGTTTGTTCGTATTGGCGATTACATCTTGTGCTGTTTGGTCATCATAGAAGCGTTTTGTTGCCTCTGTTTGAGCGTCTGGTGTCTCGCTATTTGGATCGATTGGAGCTTGGCCGCCATTTGGCGTCGCCACAGTGACTACTGCACCAGCATCGATAAACGCATAGTAAGGTGCGGCAAATTCTTCTACCCAAAAACCAGTTTTATGACCTGTGTTTCCTAGTTCTGAATGAGAGGTTAGAACCACTAGGATTTTTTTAGTACTCATGTCTGACTCCTTAATAGGGTGTATGTTGGTATCGATTTTGTTGCGATTAGTATAGTAATAGATTCAAATCATGACTATAGGGACAAAATTGATATCATTGGTTCAATAATTGATACAATACTTGCGTTGTAATTAAAGAGCGCTAACGTATGGATATTTCCTTTGAGCAGTTAAAAAGTATGGTGGTGTTTGCTCAAGTGATTGAGCAGGGCAGTTTAACCGCCGCAGCAAAAGCCATGGGTATTTCTCGCGGCGTGGTCAGCTACCACCTTAAAAAGCTGGAAGACCAATTGGGCGTGGTATTGCTTAACCGAACAACGCGCTCGATTTCGTTAACCGAAACCGGTGAGGCATATTATCAGCGGTGTCGCACTATCGCCCATCAAGCGCATGAAGCCAATTTGCAAATAGAAAAAGCCAAGCAAGAGCCCATCGGTAAGTTAAAAATCACGTGCCCAGTTAACTTGGGTCTGCAAATGGTTGTTCCGGCACTGAATGAGTTTCGTCGTTTGTATCCACTTATTGAGCTTGATGTGTCGTTAAGCGATGACGTGGTGAATATCATAAAGGATGGTGTTGATTTAGCCATTCGTGGTGCACCGCTAGCGGATTCTGGTTTGCAGGCGAGTAGACTGGCTTCTTTTGAAACGTATTTGTGTGGGGCGCCTGAATACTTCCGTCTTCATGGTAAACCGACACAGCCACAAGATTTGTATGATCACGATTGGGTTGTGTATAAGCAAGCGGCTAATTCAGTACACCTGAGCCAAGGAGATCGTTCTTTCAGCATATCGGTAGTAGGGGCAGTTAGTACCAACAATGCAGCGGCTCGTACGCTCTTTTTAGAAGGCGGTAATGGTATAGGGCGGATTCCAAGTTACGATGCAAAACCTCGCCTTCAACAAGGTTCATTAGAGCGGATTTTGTCTGATTATCGATGCTCGGATATTGATGTGTTTGCCGTGTTTCCGCCTGGCGCGACTCATTCAAAAAAACTGAGGCTTGTTCTCGATTTTCTAAAACAAGCCTTTTCTCGTTTTCAGTAAAGTAAATATCAAAAAGAGCAAGTTGAGAAGCTAGCCATGTTCGCTTTGATACCGTTATGATGCTGGTATCAATCTAATGGATATAGGCATCATTCATGTTAAAGCGCATCGTTTTATTGTGTTTACTAGGCGGTTTTATGCTCCCTGCAATGGCTGAACAATCGCACCTTGATAAGGCAACGACAATACTAGAAAAAAAAGTCGTTGAGCTCGAACGTAGTATCGCCATTTTACAGGTATCAAGCGCATCAACCGACGATTATCAGGCCCTTGAAGGGCAGATTGATAAGTTAAAGATGACGATGAAAGTAAATAATAAGGCGACGGATAGGATTAACTTTTTAAGCAATGTGGTGTTTCTACTTTGTGTGATTTTATTAATCTGTCTCTTTTTTCTACGCCGCCAATCACATCAATTGACAGCCTTGTTAAAGACTCAAAAAAGCGAGAATTCATTATGAAAAATACGCCATGTTTGATGATTGTAGACATGCAGCAAGGCATGTCTTGGGCGCAAGCAGGAGAGCGCAATAATCCGAATGCGGAACATGAAATCGCCGAACTACTCGCTCACTGGCGAATAAACCATGCCCCGATTGTTCATGTTCGACACCTGTCTCAAGATTTAGAATCATTTTTCTGGCCGGAGCAGGAAGGTGTTTTATTCCAAGAAGCGTTACAGCCATTAAACGGTGAAAAGGTTATCGACAAAGCGGTGCCCGATGCGTTCACCCATTCAGAATTAGAGTCTTGGTTGCGAGAGCAGGAAATAAATACCTTGGTAGTTGTGGGTGTTAGTACGAATAATTCAGTCGAGTCTACAGTGCGTTCAGCAGGTAATTTAGGCTTTACTACGTATGTTGTTCAGAGTGCTTGCTTTGCGTTTGCCAAAGAAGATTTCGATGGTCGTGAACGCAGTGCTGAAGAAGTGCATGCAATGTCGTTGGCGAATCTGCATGGTGAATATGCGACGGTCATCTCTCAAAACGATGCGTTTGCTCTTTTGCCTGAGTCGCTTTCTCTAACCAGCCAACAGAGCTAGGCTCCGTTGGCTTTAGTAACGTTAAATACTTTCCCCTGCCTCTATTTTAAAGGGTAAATCGATTACTTTTTGGCTAATAGGATTACCCTGTAGTCTTGATAACAGGTGCTCTGCGGCTAAACGGCCGATTTCCTCTCGGGGGGTAATCACAGTCGCTAATAATGGCACCATGACTCGGGAAATATCGTGGCCATGAAAGCCTGCTATGCCTATGTCTTCTGGCACCTTGATACCCGCTTTTTGACAAGCAAATAGTGCACCGATGGCTACATCGTCGGAGGTACAAAAAATACCGTTTGTATCAGGATGATTTTTAAGGACCTCTTTTAAAAAGTCGGCACCTAAAGCAAACGAAGAGGGGTTGGTGCTTTTAATGCATAGTGGTGTAAAACCATGATCAAGCATAGCGTTTTCATAGCCTTTGACCTTTAGCAGGGTTCGTTTATCCATGCGAGCTGCAAAGTAGGCTATTTTATGACGCCCTTTATTAATCATGAATTTTGTCATGGCATAAGCGGCGGCTTCGTTATTAATACCAATAGCTTGCTCAATCGGTGGCGACACAGAATCCATAATCTCAATGACTGGCACACCAGCAACTTCAATCATTTTTCGGACACGATCGGTGTGGAAACTCTCGGAGATAATCAAACCATCAACGTTATAAGACAGCAGTGTGGCAATCCGAGCTTCTTCAGACTCTCGACTGTAGCCATAGTGCGCAAGCATAGTTTGGTATCCAGCGGGTTCCAATACTGCTTCTATACCATGAACGACATCTGAAAATACTTGATTACTTAAAGAAGGAATAAGAACGCCAATTGCATGGCTTTTCGAGTTGGATAAAATGTCCGGCGCTCGGTTGGGAATATAGCCCAAACTATCTAGAGCTTCACGGATAAGACCTTGTAATGGAAAAGAAACTAAATCAGGATTTTTAAGATAACGACTGACGGTCATTTTAGTAACTCCGACTAGGTCGGCCACGTTTTGTAGGGTTGGGCGCTTTTTTTTCATTATCTTATTAAGTCTCTATAGTTAGTCTATATAATATTATGTCGTAGTATATTTTGAGAGATGAAAAAAATTATATGTACCAATGAACCCTAATCTTAAAAGTATGAATGAGGTTTGGTCATTACTAATAATGGAATAGTTGAACATTATAGATCATTAGTATCTTCTGAAGCTTTATTTTGTAGGTGTTGCAGTATCTCGTGAAAGACTGCGTCAGCATTTTGACTAATATCTACGATGATAGCCTCTTGCTCGGTTGGTTCTATTAAGGTAGAAAACTGGCTTTCGAGCATGTCACGACCTGTAAAATAATGCCCGTCGCGCTTTTGATGACGTTGCCAAATAGTCTCGATATCGCCTTTTAAGTACACCATGGCGAATTGATCGACACCGTTGCGCAAGATGTTTCGATATTCAGGTTTGAGTCCTGAACAGGCAATCACCGCGCTTTGATTGTCTTTCAGCAACTGATTTAACGTAGCTAGCCAGCCCATGCGGTCCGCATCGTTTAGCGGAGTGCCAGTGGCCATTTTTTTGACGTTGGCATCGCTGTGATAGTCGTCGCCATCAAAAAATGGGTAACCTAGTTGCTCAGCAAGTCGCTGTCCGATAGATGACTTCCCTGAGCCAGATACGCCCAATACAATAATTTTTTTAATCATTTCTTCATGTCTCCTAGAGCGTGTTGATCTTTGCGGTATGAAAAATAAGTAGCAAGAGGGACGGTTATAATGGTTCCGCCAAAAATCAAAGTAACCGCTCCAAACCTCAAGACTAATGCTAACAGGTTTAAGTGAAATATTTTCTGTCTAAACAGCATGACATGGCCCTGGTGATATATCCCCTATTGGAGTTGCAGAAAATATGCATCTTTCTGTCAGTGCTACTAATTTTGGAATCCGAGAATACACACCCATGAATGACGCTTTAAGAGAAGTTTTTTTTGGTTGCCCTGAAATTGAAAAAAGTTATGCTTACTTAAATAATAAACTAGGTATAGGGATTGATGAAACAAAAGCCAAACGTTATCCAGTCGAAGGTGGTATTCCTTCTTGGACAATGGCTAGAACACCAGATGGAACATCTTCTAAACCATAAATATTAGCTATTATAACTAATCGCCTTAATTGTACTAGCTCAGACTTAACCTGACAGTTGCCCATTTTCTGTGGTGCCAGCTTCAAATTAGATTTGAGCTAAATTCTTTTCAGCCCAAACCTATTTACTATCAAGTAATGTTTCATGTGTCAGCGTCAGGCCATCGTCACTTAGACAGGCTTAAATTCTTATCTATTACTTTTTCAATATAGGATTGGCGTAACACGAAAAGTGGGTCTAGGGTTATATGCAGATAGAGAACAAAGGATTGTTCTCTATCTTCTTTCAGGATGATTCCGTGCAACAAGGAGGCTGCAAAAAGTCTCTTCACTTACATCTTCTTAATGTTCCACGGCAGTAACCTGTCGCTCTCATCGTGGTCACTTTCATCGTTTAATAAATAAAGGGGTTGAAGGCTCGTTTGGCTCGGGTGATATCAATGTTGATTTGCCCACCTATTGATTCGTGGCGAAAAAACACCGCCATGTGATTCGCATTTTTGCTGCTATCACACTGTGAAGAGAAGCCAAACTTGATCTGGTTTAATGATTCATCTGCCAGCATAGGATCCCCAAGATTACTCATAAACCAGTCATTCATCAGACCCCCAACCTTTTGATAATGCACATAGGTTTTATCATGGCTTCAAAAAACTGAATGCTGAATGTTAAACATAGCCACTAACGACCTTACACCATACTGCTCTGCATAAAAGCCGCTGGCCCATGCTCATTGAAAATCGCTGCTGGCCAATTTAGCGCATATTATGCTTGATATTTTTTCCAAGCCGCCATAAAGGACTCTGCATTGGATTTAGTAACCGCTACCTCTTGTCCTTTTTTATACAAAGCAGACCCTAAACCGAACCCCCTAGCACCTGTGTCCAAATACTCTTTAACATTATTTGGTGTCACACCGCCGACAGGACACAACCAAGCTTGAGCAGGAATCACAGCGCCTAATGCTTTAATAACATTAATACTAGGCAATGCTTCTGCTGGAAAAAGCTTCACCGCATCTGCACCAGCATGCAAAGCAGCGAACGCTTCACTCGCTGTGAAAAAACCTGGCATAGCATACAAACCAGCAACTTTGGCTGCTTTAATCAGCTCTACATCGGTATGTGGACACACCATTAACTTTGCGCCAGTAGCAACAAGCTCAGTCAATTGAGGCATGGTTAAAACGGTACCAGCCCCAATGAGCGCTTGGTCACCAAACGTCTTTTGTAATAAACGAATGCTCGTAAACGCATCGGGTGAATTAAGAGGCACCTCAATTAATCTAAATCCTGCGTCGATTAAGACTTGAGTGTGTGCAACCACTTCACTAGGCTGAATGCCTCGCATAATGGCCACCATTGGAAACTCAATCATTAATTCATTGAAAGATTTCATTCGATCATTCCTCTTCATTGTTTTTACGGATGCAACTTGGCGAATACTGATTAGCCAAGCGCTTTAGACCTCGAATGCTTGCCTCACTCGCTTCTAACGATTGAGTACGGACATTGTGAAAAGACAATGCCATTCGATACCGATGACTTAGATTATCGCTGCCAATAATGAGTACAGTCGTCTCAACAGGGTTCGGCTGTGCCGCTAATATATCCTTTACATCATGCCCAATAACGATGCCTGATAAGTAATCACGCGCCTGATCAGCTGCCAATTCACCACAAACATAATCACTGCGCACACTAAAAAGATGGTGTAACAATCCACCGGTTTGTTGACTCGTAACTAGGCCCTTTTGAAATGCGTCTTGATTTAAAAGCGTATTTTTTGGCAGACCTTTGACCAAACTGGATTCGTTATTCAATCGAGCAAACAGCTCGCCGGAAAAACTCGTCGAAAACTGCATCACTTTACCTTGAGATAAAGGCACCCATTTACAATGAGTTCCAGGCATACAGCACAGCACATTTTGATCTGGTTGGTTTTGTTCCTTTAACCAATCGACCGCACCAAGGAGTTGAGTTTCTTCACCTCGCATGACGTCAAAATGACCACTAATGCCAATACCTTGCAATCCGGGAACAATCGCCACATCGCAGGGTAAATTACTTTCTACCCATCGTAAATTGTCAGCCAAACTGTCCAATTGAATTGGGCAGTTTAGATAAGGCACTTCTTGCCAACCGCCACGACTTCCCACCATACCGGCCATATAAATAGGAACATCAGGATGCAACCAATCTTCCAGTAAATCTCGAAGTACGGGTTCAAACTCATTAACATTAAGCGTTAACATGCCTCGATCACTGATTTTTTGGCCATGAGAAGTGCCATTTTGATCAAGTAAGAAAGCACGTAAATTTGTTGTTCCCCAGTCGACAGCAATGCACAAGGGTACAAAAGAACCAGAGTCTAATATCGGTTTAAGAGTCGTCATTATAAACGCCCTCCAACAATAAGATGGTGTTGCTCTGAAATCATAGCGTCCTGATCAGAATCTAGAAATATTACGAGATCGACCACAGCCTCTGACTCGATATTTTCTTTTAGAGTTTGTTGAAATAGTTTGTTTTTAAGCTTTAGCATTAATGGGATTCTCTGCTCACTTTTGAACCGCTGCTGCCAACGAGAAAATCTAAATCAGCCCCTTCATCTGCTTGCATAACATGATCAATGTACAATTTCGCGTAACCACGATTATATTGACTTTCTTCTGGCTGCCAAGCCGCTTTACGGCGCGCCATTTCTTCATCCGTAATATGCAAATGAAGACCTCGACCTTCCACGTCCAGCGTAATTTCATCTCCATTTTGTACTAATGCCAATGGCCCGCCCATGGTAGATTCTGGCGCCACATGCAATACAACCGTACCAAACGCTGTACCACTCATGCGCGCATCACTAATGCGTACCATATCCGTAATACCTTGTTCCAATAACTTGCTAGGTAAGGCCATATTGCCGACTTCGGGCATGCCTGGGTAACCTTTTGGACCACAACCTTTTAGTACTAAAATGGAGTTTTTATCAACATCCAATTCTGGTGTATCAATACGTGCTTTGTAATCTTCAATATTTTCAAATACAACCGCTTTGCCGGTGTGTTGTAGCAATTCTGGAGTCGCCGCACTTGGTTTAATAATAGCGCCTTGAGGTGATAAATTACCGCGTAACACCGCAATGCCCGCTCGAGCACGCAATGGATTATCAAGAGGACGAATAACTTCTTCATTGAAACATTCTGCGCCTGCGGTGATCTCACCTAAGGTAGCACCGCAAACCGTATTGGCTGACATATCAAACAAATGACTCAAGCGTTGAATCAGCGCTGGAAAACCACCCGCATAATGAAAGTCTTCCATTAAGAAACGACCTGATGGCATTAAATCCACTAAACAAGGGATGTTCGCACCAATGTGATCCCAATCATCTAGTGATAATTTCACACCCAAACGACCCGCTATTGCCAATAAATGCACCACTGCATTAGTAGAGCCACCAATTGCAGCGTTAGCACGAATGGCGTTTTCAAATGCCGCTTTAGTCAGAATATCAGAAGGTTTTAAATCTTCTTTTACCATCTCTACAATACGACCACCGGTTAAATGAGCTAAGGCCTGACGGCGTGCATCTACTGCGGGTAAAGTACCGTTTTCAGGGAGTGACATCCCCAGAGCTTCCACCAAACACGCCATCGTCGATGCGGTTCCCATGGTCATACAGGTACCACGTGAACGAGACATACTGGATTCCGCTCGCATAAATTCGTCTAGGCTCATTTTTCCACCTCGGACGGCTTCGCTAAATTTCCAAACGTCCGTACCGGAACCAATATCTTTACCGCGATATTTACCATTCAGCATAGGGCCAGATGACACGACGATGGTTGGCAAGTCAACAGAACAAGCACCCATTAATTGAGCGGGCGTCGTTTTGTCACACCCTCCTAATAAAACAACACCATCCATACCGTAAGCACGCATTGATTCTTCCACATCCATGCTCATCAGATTACGAAATAACATGGCTGTAGGCTTCATTTGTGTTTCGCCAAGAGACATCACTGGAAACTCAAGCGGCACACCACCAGCTTCCCAAACCCCGCGTTTAACGTATTCAGCTAACTCGCGGAGATGAGCATTACACGGCGTGAGTTCACTCCATGAATTACAAATACCAATAACTGGTCGACCATCAAAACTGTGATCCGGTAATCCTTGGTTTTTCATCCAACTACGGTGGATAAAACCATCTTTATCTAATTTTCCATACCATTGTTGACTACGTAATGGGGCTTTCTCAGGACCTGCCTGACTCTTGTTTTTTTTATCTTTCATGGAATCCGTCATTATATTGTGTCTCCTGAATGTTTACGGCGCGAAGCTGACTAAAATTTGGGATGGCAGCAGCAACACGTTATGACAAGTTGAAAATTCATTTTGAAAGTATGCTGGCGTTAGCTTGTTCGATCATTTGGCTGCCAATATGAACGAGCAACAGCCCCCTAGCGATCTGTGTTGATTCAGACAAAGATCGCTCGTTCAAAAGCCGTGTTGAACGGCATGACTTAATGGCTAGTTATTTCCACCATAAAGCCAGCTGAGGGAAGAAAACGACCAGTGCTAAAACCATAATTTGTAACCCAATAAAGGGCAGCAAAGAGCTGAATATTTCGCCTAGACTGATATCTTTAGGGGCAACTGATTTTAGGTAAAAAGCTGCAGGACCAAACGGTGGTGATAAAAATGACACCTGCATGTTTAAGCAGAAAACCACACCAAACCATACAGGGTCGAGACCTAGATTCATGATGATAGGAACAAAAATTGGCATGGTAAGAAGTGCAACACCAACCCAGTCAAGAAACATGCCTAATACAAAAAGGATCAGCATCATGATGAGAACAGTCCCCATCACACTACCACCACTCATTGATAAAATAGCTGATTCAACGAAGTCGATTCCACCCATTAGGTTGTAAACGCCAACCAATGCTGTTGCACCAATACCAATCCAAATAATCATGCCACAGGTGCTCATGGTCGCCTTGGCACTTTCTTTAAGCATGGAGAAACTCATTTCACCACGAATGACAGTACTGATCATGATACCGACAACACCTAAGGCTGAAGCTTCTGTTACAGAAGCAACACCAAGATAGATGCTTCCTAATACCACAGCGACAGAAAGTATTGGGAAAAATAATGCTTTGAAATAGTTAACATCAGCATCTTCTGCAAGTTCTTCTTCGCTAGGCAGTGGTGCATATTCAGGATGAATACGACTTATGATAAGAACATAAGCAATATAAGATAATGCGAGTAGTAATGCAGGAAGAAAAGATGCTTTAAACAGTTCACCGATCGATACACTGGCGGTTAAGCCATAGATAATCAGCACAATACTTGGTGGTAACATAGTGCCCAAAGCGCCACCTGCACAAGTGGTACCAATCGCGAGTTTACGGTTATAGCCAAGACGCAACATTTGTGGCAACGCAATAATACCGAGTAGCACTGTTTCGCCACCAATTACGCCAGACATAGAAGCGAGTACAATTGCTACCAATAAGGTTTGAACCGCCACGCCACCACGTAGTTTTTTACCGAATACCTTCATCGCGTCAAATAAATCGCGGGCGATACCCGATCGATCGAGTAAGGCGGCCATTAACACAAACATGGGAACGGCTAGGAAAACATAGCCACCTACGAAACTGTACAAACGACTGGTAATAAGTGGTAAGGCACCAACACCAAACCAGCCTACTGCAAAAATCATTGCCACAAGTAATGTTACAAAGGCTAATTGCATACCGGTAAGTAGAAGTAGGATCATGGAACCGAGCATCAATAGGCTGCCGTAGCCTATCCCTATGGAGGATAAATCAAACATTTTTACACTTCCTTAGGCCATTTAGCTCTTGAATAAGATGTAGGAAAAACTGAATAAACATAATGCACATGGTTAGTAAAATAGTACCTTTCACCAATGCCGGAAAAGCTGGATTCCATGCAGAACCAGATCTCTCTAGCTGCAAGTTACCAAGTGGTGAAAACCATGCATCTTGGGCCATGTGATACGATGCCCAGATCAGCAAACTAGTAAAAATAAGTCCGGTAATATGATGAAAGACGTTTAGCCAACGGCGTGCAGTATCAGAAACAAGGTCATAAATTAAAACAACACGAACGTGTTTGTTGGTCGCCATGGCATATATTCCGCCATAGACAAACAAACAACCGCCTAAGAAAGATGCCGTTTCGTGAACCCAAATTGTGGGTGCATTGAATACATAACGCATCAGTACTTCATAGAAAGAAATACCGACGGTAAAAATAAACAACAAACTCAATGCATTTCCTAATTTTATTATAGTGCGATCTAGGGCATTGCGGGGCTGTTCAGATGAGTCTATTTCTGGAGGATGTATTTCGGATTTCATGGCAGTTGTCCAATGGAAATTAGAGACAGAAGTTTTTCTTTTGCGTGACCAAAGCAGGTAATGACTTTTGATTTAAATACAGGAGGTTTCGACCCCCTGTATTTATTAACCAGCAGGTTAAAGTAGGCCGTTCGCTTTTAAGTATGTAGTAATGGAGTCATATACTTTTTGAGCATTCGGAGAGCGTTTAGCAAATACTTCCCATTGAGTGCGAGCAATAGTTCTGAATTTTTTGCGTTCTGCCGTAGACCAATTGTGGATAGTAATCTTGGGGTTAGCTTCGGCGATTTTCACTGCAGCTTGGTCAGCCATGTGTAACTGAGTGATATTATCTTGTGCAAAATCACGAACAGATACGGTTAGGATTGCTTGAATATCCGCTGGTAATTTGTCCCATTTTTTCTTACTCATAGACACATCGATCAATGGCAAAGAGTGGAAGCCAGGATAAACAGGATTCGGAGCAATATCATTCAAACCATCTTTTTGGTTGGTTGAAAATACTGTGTAATCAGCGGCATCGATAACGCCTTTGCTTAATCCAGTAAAGACTTCTGAGCCAGGTAGGTTAACCGGTGCAGCACCAGCCGCAGCGAAAACTTGCTGTACTAGGCCTTCAGGGGCGCGAATTTTCAACCCTTTTAAATCGGCTACACTGTCTAAAGGAACGCGAGAGACTAGTGCTTCAACGCCGGTAGTAGAGCCACCAATGAATTTCACGCCGTAAGGGGCATAAAGCTCATTCATTAACTGATAACCGCCACCGTAATTGATATATTGCATCAATTGTTCTGCGTCTGACCACGCTCCTACGGTGTTGCCAATCAAGCCAAACGCAGGATCTTTACCGGAAAAATAACTAGTGTCAGTAATTTGCCCATCCAAAATGCCCATTTTGATGCCATCAAGCGTTTCTGTATGCTTGAATACACTGCCAACGGGAAGTAGATCAATATGAACACGACCACCTGTCATAACTTCTACACGCTTTGTCCATTCTTTTTGTATCTGAAAGTTCTTATCACCTGATGGGTCAGATGATTGAAATTTGTAATTGAATTCAGCCGCGAATGCGGATGTAGACAGAATGCCTGCAAGGGTCGCGGTGATTAGTGTAGTCGTGAATTTGCTCATAATATCTCTTCCTGATGATTATTTTTGTTAGGAAAATGGCTTTAATATACTGGTACTTGTTACCGGTAAATTAGAACTTTATGATACCGGTAACTTTAAAATTTGGTCAAGTAAGATTTTATTTATTTTTTAATTTATTGATATCTAAGGAAATCATTCATTTCAAATAAGAGGGATTACTCTTAAAATAACCTGTTCTAATTTGTCTACTTCTATAAACGACTTTATATCGATTAATAACTATGTGTGTAGTAGGATGCAATTTTAAGCTCTATTTGAGGTCCAATACGTTTATGAATTCACCACAAGTTGGCTTGTAACAAATGTATCGAACATTTTCTAAGCTATTATTAGCGCGACCTAAACAAGCTGGTATTATTGCTTTCATTTTGGCGCTGCTGGTATTTAGTTCTGTTGCTGCAGAAATGCTACTAAAGCAAAAACACGCCAATCAATCTATTGCTTTGTCTCTTGCACAAAGTCACGCGTCATTATTGCAAACGGCCATTGATAAAAGTCTGTCGGCCAATTACGCCCTTTCCGCAATGCTGATTGAAGAGAAAGGAAAAACCCATTGGTTCCCTTCTTTTGCCGCTGCTTTACAAAAAGTGTACCCAGGAATTTCCAGTTTCGCGCTCTCTCCAAATGGCGTTGTCCAGCAAGTATTCCCATTAGAAGGAAATGAACAGTCATTAGGTTTTGATCAATTTTCAGATACTAAGCAAGGTATTGATACGCTAAAAGCGAAAATGACTGATAAGCTCACCCTGTCAGGACCTTTAGATTTAGTTCAAGGTGGGAGAGGGGTCGTTGGACGTTTACCTGTATATGTAACCGATAATGATGGAGGTCAGCCTGCTTTTTGGGGATTCACTAACATCATTATTCGTCTCAGTTCTTTATTAGAGTCTGTTCGTTTTAGTGATCTAGAAACGAATAATTTTGATTATCAACTTGTTAAGCTAAATGTATCTCAAGAGCCTTCGCTCATTATTGCTTCAAATACTAGCGCTATGACGGACAGCGTTAGTGTCACTATTGATGTCGCTAACGCTCAATGGCGTTTGATGCTTTCCCCAAAAGAAGGGTGGCTGCCTATATGGCGTATTGTTAGTGAATTCTTCATTATTTTGCTAGCCAGTATCCTTTTGGGTCGGTGGGTGTATTTAGCTCTAAAAATGCGTGAGGGAAAAGCTGAGCTCGAAATATTAGTCGAACGACGTACCGCTCAATTAAGCAGCTCTATTTTGCGTATGAAAGCAATTTTGGCTGCCATTCCTGATTCATTTTATGAAGCAGATGATGAGGGCGTTGTAGCCGATTATCATTCACCAAGAATGGACGAGTGGCATAGCAGGCCAGACTGGCCGATTGGCAAGCATTATACGGAATTGCTCCCTAAAGAGTCTGTGGCGATTTTTACTAAAGCGATGTCAGAAGCTAAAGAGCATGGGCAGTCCAATGGTTATGAGTACTTTTATGACTTTGGAAATGAACGTCGTTGGTTTGATATTTCTACTACGCACTCTTCTGATCTTGATGGCACAAATGGTTTTTATATTCTTTTGTCTCGTGAAATAACTCACCGTAAAACGGTTGAGTCAGAGCTACGCATCGCGGCTACGGCATTTCAGACGCAAGACGGTATTTTAATAACGGACCACAATAATAAAATCATTCGAGTGAATGCGGCATTTGAAACCATCACCGGATACAAAGAGTCTGAAGTGAAAGGACAGGCTCCCAGTATTATTAATTCCGGTCGTCACTCAAAATCTTTTTATCAAGAAATGTATCAGCGCCTTAATAAAAGTGGGAGCTGGGAAGGTGAAGTTTGGAACCGTCGTAAAAATGGTGAGATATTCCCTGAGTGGTTAAGCATTTCTGTCGTGAAAGATGACAACAGCGAACTGACCCATTATGTGGCGACTTTTAAAGACATTTCTGAAACTAAAGCGAATGAGCGCCGCATTAATCAGCTTAATTATTACGATAGCCTAACGCGTTTACCTAATCGTCGGATGATCACTGAAGATATAGAGAATCTGCTTGAAAATACCGACCTGAAACATCGTCGCAGTGCCATATTATTTATTGATTTAGATCATTTTAAAGATATTAATGATTTAAAAGGCCATCATTTAGGCGATATCTTACTTCAGCAGGTCGCGTCTCGCTTAATGGATTCCACCCGATCTGGTGATTTAGTTGCTCGCTTTAGTGGTGATGAGTTTGTTGTGCTACTTGAAGACGTTGATGTTTCTTTAAACCCCGACCGTATTGCGTACCGTGCAAAACATGTGGCGAATAAGATCATGACAACACTGGCGCAGCCTTTCGAGTTAGAAGGACAGTGTTGTTCCATCACGGCGAGCATTGGTATCTCAATCTTCGGGCAAGACTCAATAAGCAGTAGTGAAATTATTAAGCAATCAGAAATGGCGATGTACGAAGCCAAAGGTCATGGTCGAAATGAAGTGTGTTTTTATGCGCCTCAAATGCATAAGAAAATTCTTGAACGAGTCACCTTAGATAATAGCTTTAGAGAGGCTTTACAGCGAGACGAGTTTGTTTTGCACTATCAGCCGCAGTGGAACGGCAAACAAGAAATGGTTGGTGTCGAAGCACTGGTACGTTGGCTTCATCCTGAAAAGGGCATGGTGGCTCCGGGCGTCTTTATTCCTTTTGCTGAAGAGTCCAAGCTCATTTTGCCGTTAGGACGTTGGGTTATGCGTACGGCGATGGCGCAGCTTACCACATGGCAAAAAGAGCCTAAGTATCGTCATTTTATTATGTCGATTAACGTCAGTGTTCTGCAATTCAGTCACGCTGACTTTGTCTCTGAAGTAGAAGATGCTTTGTCTCAAACGGGTGCAAATCCTGCGTTGATACAGTTGGAATTAACAGAAAGTATGTTGGTTCGAGATCAATTAGATATTATCCAAAAAATGCAGTCACTGAAAAAATTAGGTGTACTTATTTCCTTGGATGACTTTGGTACTGGTTATTCTTCTCTATCTTATCTACAGCAGTTACCAATCGACCAATTGAAAATAGACCAATCATTTACTCGTGCTATTGAAGAAAGTGACAAGCAAGCATCATTAGCGGCGTCGATCATCGGGCTAGGTCATAATTTGGGCATGGAAGTAATCGCGGAAGGCGTAGAAACGCAAGAACAATTTGATTGGTTAAAAGCCCATAACTGCGATCTTTATCAAGGTT
This sequence comes from Marinomonas flavescens, assembly GCF_004352835.1. Lineage (GTDB taxonomy): Bacteria > Pseudomonadota > Gammaproteobacteria > Pseudomonadales > Marinomonadaceae > Marinomonas > Marinomonas flavescens. The sequence goes on from NZ_SJSB01000002.1 coordinate 336,176, forward strand.
TTTTACTTGGCCGGCCTCAGCCGAGTGAGGACTTTTCCATAGAGAAACAGTCGGATAGTTAACCTTTACATTTGCTTCAATAGAGTTACTAAATGGGCATTTTAGTATCGTTATTGTTTCTTAGGATGTTTTACTTATGGTCAGCTGGGGATTACGTAGCAAATCACTGTTTGCATTAATAATAACGTGTATTTTGGCCCTGATGTTTGCAGCTATAATGAGTTGGGCGCTGCTTAAAGAAGGTAAAATATATTCTGCTAAAAACTACGCAAAAAGTTTTACTGAATTAAATTACCAAAAGATTTTAACTCCCATCTCTCGTGAGTTGGCATTGGCGGAGCGTTTTGCTGGTACCTCTACGGTAAAAGAATGGATGGAAGATCCTTCAAACATTACCAAACAAGCGGCTTTTACAGAAGATGTCGAGGGCTTTTTAAGCTCGTTTCAAGATCATTCATTGTTCTTTGTAACGGACGCGACCAAAGACTACTATTTTTCAGATGAAAATAACCCCTTTAGTATGACACCAAAATACCGACTGTCGCACAGTGCCCCCCGAGATGATTGGTATTTTCAGACACGTCAACAGCCTTCGCTATTTAATATTAATGTCGATGAAGACGAGCATTTAAAACTCACAAAAATTTGGATCAACTATATTGTCAAAAATCATGGTGTATTTGTTGGGTTAGTAGGTACTGGTTTTAGCCTAGATCACTTTCTAGACAAATTTACCACAGCCCCTGTCGCCGGTGTTCAGCCTTTTATTATCAATGCTGATGGAGGGATTGAGGCTCATCAAGATAAGAACTTGATCGCTTTTGATACCTTGGATGGTAATTATGGTGCTCGCTCAATTTTTGCATTATTAGACAACGATGAATCAAAGCAAAGCGTAAAACAGGCAATGCTGAAAGCGAAAAAAGGTGGGGAAAAAGTTATCTCTGTGATGGTTGAGCAGAATGGTTCAACTCAGCTTATGTCGTTTATGTATTTTCCATTGCTAAATTGGTTCGTGGTAACCAATGTGAATCTAAATGATGTAAATCTGATTAATATGAATATGCTGTTGCCAGCAGTCGGTATTTTTGTTTTCGTATTAGTTTTGTTGATCACTGTTTTTGGTTTTGCAGTAGAGCGATTAGTCATTGCTCCCGTTCGTCGTTTGCAATTGTCCGCAAAAGCGATAGAAAGTGGTTCCTATAATGTCACTTTACCTGTGGTGGGAAATGACGAAATTGGCGAGTTAAGTAAAACGTTCAATAACATGGCGGCTCAGGTTAGAAATCATACTGAAGATCTTGAGCGTAAAGTAAAAGAACGAACGGCTGAGCTAGAAGAAACTCATCAAGAAGTAGCCGATGCTCATCGCAAGATAGGTGCTTCGATTGATTATGCGAGTTTGATTCAGAAAGCTATTTTACCTGATCGCCAGATGAAACAATTTTTAGGTGATCACCACAGCATAGTGTGGCGTCCTAGAGACGTTGTTGGTGGTGACTTCTATGTTTTTCAAAACACCGATGAAGGGTGTTTGTTAGGCATTGTAGATTGTGCTGGACATGGCGTTCCGGGAGCATTAATGACCATGCTTTTGCGTGCTGCTATTGATCACGCGACTATGGAGGTTGGTATTCAAGACCCTGCCGCTCTGCTACGCTCTATTGATAGCACTTTACGATCAATGCTGAATGAAGATGTGAGCGGTGACCGAGTCGCCACAAATGCCGATGTTGGTCTAGTTTATATTAGTAAAGACAATCAAACGATGCGATTTGCTGGGGCAAAAATTGGCTTGTATGCGAGTAATGGCAAAGAGATTATTCAGTACAAACCTTCAAGACGAGCGCTTGGTGATAGGCGTTTAGGTGAATACGAAAATATTGATTTACCCGTATCTGGTTGGACTTATTACATGACAACCGATGGTTTCTTGGACCAAGCTGGTGGAGAGAAAAAATTTGGTTTCGGTAATCGTCGTTTTGAATCCTTATTACAAGATGCAGCAGGGCTAACCTTAAGCGCACAGGCTTCAGCATTTGTTGAAGCATTAAATGAATACATGGGTGATCAACCACAGCGCGATGATATTACTTTATTGTCATTTCGTTTTGGTAAAGAATTAGCCAATCGTGAGGGATAAACTATGCCAACGCCGGACCTTTATGGTTTAAGAGAGCGCTTCGAAAAAGATAAAATATTACTGTGTTTTAATGGCCCTATATCGAGAAGTTTAATTGAAGAAATCGGTAATGCGCTGAAAAATTATTTACAGTCTGAGAAGCTGCCACCGGCATCCGCCTTGGATGTTTTTGCGGCCTATATTGAGCTCACTCAAAATATTCGACATTATGCGGCGCAGTCACAACTCGAAGGGGCTCAAACGGCGACCGTCATCGTTAGCCACAATAATGACTGTTATAGTGTTGCTGCAGGGAACACGGTTCGATTAGAGGATGGTGTAGCGTTACAAAAACGAATTGAATCGTTTGCCAAAATGGACAAAGTCGAATTAAAAGCGGCGTATAAAACTCAACTACGACAACCTCGTGACCTACAGGCGGTGACTGGAGCAGGGCTCGGCTTAATTGACATGGCGCGTAAATCTACAAAACCGATGGAAGCCACATTAAAGCCGATCGACGATGAAACAGCCTACTTCAGCCTAAGTGTACAAATCTGAGAAATATATGAACGAATTATTGATTGAAAGTACTCAGTCTTCTCCAGCGATCCGAGGTGATTGGGAGAAAGGCACTCTTTATATGGATGGAGATTCATACCCAGAGAACTCCTACGAATTGTATGCCGATGTAGTGGCTTGGGTTAGTCGTTTTCTAAAAGAAACGTCAGCGCCTTTAACGCTAGAACTGACGCTGTTTTACCTCAATACCAGTAGTATCAAAGTCATGATGGATATTTTTGATGAGATGGAAGAAGCCTTCCAGACTGGTCGTCAAGTCGCTATTAATTGGCTCTATGATGAAGAGAATGAGCGAGTTGCAGAACTCGCTGAAGAATTTAAAGAAGACTGTACTTTCCCCTTTAATATTATAGGACGGTCATGAAAATAGATTTCTCGGCATTAGAAGACGACGTAAAAGCTATCCTGGAAAATTCAGAATACGACAGTCATCCTGCTCGTGAAGCGTTAAGTCGCTTATGGGAAATGAATCTGAATCAATGGAATCGAGTCGAGCGCATCACACGCTTATCAGACTCCTATCAAGATATGATGATGCAGCGGGAAAAGAGCATTAGTGCCCGCTATGACAAGCATTTACGTCAGCTTGAGAAAATCACACGGATCTCAGACCATTATCAAAAAATTCTAAAGCAGATGAACAGTGAGCTGGAACAAGCGGCACTGGTTGATCCTTTAACTGAGCTGCCGAATCGACGTATGATGATGAAGCGTTTAACTCATGAATTTGAGCGTAACGACCATCAGAAAAGTTGCAGTGTTGCCATGATCGATGTGGATAACTTTAAGCTAGTTAATGATCAATTTGGCCACCAAATTGGTGATAATGTGCTTATGGCTTTGGGTAAACTAATGACCGAAGTATTGGCGGACAATGGTTATATTGGTCGCTGGGGCGGAGAAGAGTTTTTAGTGATATTTACAGGGAAAAACCAGCAAGAAGCACAAACCTTGATGGAAGAAATGCGTGTGGCAGTGACGTATTTAGCACTCTCTTTTGAAAATAAAGCATTAACAGTGAGTGTGAGTATTGGCATCAGTCAATACCGAGACGGAGACAATATCGACGCCTTGCTGACGCGTGCTGATAACGCGCTTTATACGGCTAAATCAAAAGGACGCAACCAAATCACAATAGATTGAGAGACGCTAATATTAGTTTCTTTGTAAACGTCTAGACATTAGTCTAAGTGCCATTCAATTGTTACTGGAAAAAGCGCATTATGTGGTTAACTCGATACCAAGAGCAAAACGATAATGGCAGCCATTGACGTTCCAGAAGTACAAAAGTTCATCGCAAACACCCCTCCTTTTTCCAATCTTTCTCACGCTCAAATAACAACCTTGCTGACAGGCATGAGCTTGTCTTATGTGCGCCAAGGGCAAAAATTAGTTCTTATAGACGAATCCGCGACGGTTCATTTAATTCGTCGTGGTGCTTGTGAGATACGCACGCCTAAAGGCGCTTTAGTCGATCAAATTGCGGATGGAGAATGCTTTGGTGTATTGACTGTGTTGGCACAAAATCCAGACGGTCTGGAAGTGATTGCGATGGAAGACAGCTTGGTATATCGCTTTGATAAACAAGCCTTTTGTAAGGTGCTTGAACAGAGCGAGTCGTTAGCGTTATTTTTCAAACATACGCGCCAACATCGATCCCGTAAATTATCCCGCAGCCAATCCGCAGATTTGAATACCCCAGTACTTCAGCTGTCTACACCGATAGAGCAGATAATGACTCGTCAGCTCGTTCAAGCAACCTTGGATGAAACGGTGCAAGTGGCCGCGGCTAGAATGACGGAAGCGAGAGTAAGCTCTATTCTCATTATTGAAGATAAGCATTTAGTGGGTATCGTAACGGATCGAGATCTTCGTTCCCGAGTATTGGCGTTAGGTATGAGTGCAGAGGTAACGCTTGCTAATATTATGACGGGTGATCCCGCGACTCTAGAACCAACGGCGTTAGTGATGGAGGCTCAAACATTGATGAGCGAGCATAATATACATCACCTACCTATCGTGTCTGCTGAGGGTGTTCCTGTTGGTATGATGACGGCGGCTGATTTATTGCGTCATCAAGAGCTCAGTCCGATTCTTTTGATTAATCAAATTCACCGACAATTAACCGTAGAGAGTTTGGCTCGTGTTTGCCAGCAGTGGCCTACCTTAATTGTAAATTTGATCCTAACGGATATGAAACCAGCAGATATTGGCAAAGTGCTGGCCGCCGTCAGTGATAACTTAACACAACGACTTATTGAACTTGCCATTAATGAGTTGGGTGAGCCACCCATGGCATTTCAGTTTTTGGTCTTTGGTTCACAGGCAAGAAGTGACCAATCCCTAGGCAGTGATCAAGATAATGGTTTGATGCTATCAAGAGCACCTACTGAAGTAGAAGGTGCATACTTCTCCGCCTTAGCTCGCTTTGTTTGTGATGGGTTAGGAGACTGTGGTATTCGTTTGTGCCCTGGCGATATTATGGCGAGCAACCCAAAGTGGCGAATGACGCGATCACAATGGCAACAAGTCTTTTCGAAATGGATCTCGAGTTCGACACCAGAAGCCCTTTTAAAAGCGAGTATTTTTTTTGATGTGCGCTGTGTTTATGGCGATGAAGAGTCTGTTGTAACACTGCTCAAAAGTATGCAGACAGAAGTAGCAAATCATAGTTTGTTTTTGGCAACATTAACGCGCAGTGCCTTGGCATCGAAACCGCCATTGGGCTTTTTCCGACATTTTTTACTAGAGTCGTCGGGTGAACATAAGCATCAATTAGACTTAAAGCATCAGGGGTTAGCGCTGATCAACGACATTGCTCGTTTGTATGGATTGGCTTGTGATAGGTATCGAGTGGGAACGATTGAGCGTTTAGAACAGGCGATTTATGAAAAACGCATTAGTTCGGATACCGCACGTAATTTGATGGATGCCTGGCATGAGTTGAATGCGCTGCGATTAGAAGCACAACGCCGGCACTGGCAATCATCAGGTAAGGCCAGCGCTTACCTTGACCCTAGTCTTTTAAGTCCGTTAGAACGGACACATTTGAAAGCAACATTTGCCATTATTAAAGACGCACAAGAGGTTGCTTTGCAGCACTTTGCTGGCGGTTACGCTTAGTGTTAACGTCTCTTTTTAATAGGTTCAAAGCATGGCGACTTCATAAGTCGAGTGAAAAGCGGCCATGGCAAGAATGGGACTATTTGGTGCTAGACATTGAAACGAGTGGGTTGGACCCTAAGCATGATCATATTGTGAGTGTTGGCTGGGTATTGATTCAAAATGGGCAGATTCAACTGGATACCGCGCGGCACCTATTGCTAGATGGTGCTCAAGTAGAAGACAGTATAGGTATTCATCTAATAACAGATGGTGATGTAGCGGATCATGGGCGTCGTGAAGAAGGTGTCATTCGTTATCTTAGGCAATTGCTTCGCGATAAAGTATTAGTAATGCACCATTCCCCCTTAGAGCTCGGCTTTTTAAAAGCATGGTGGCAGCAGCTAAAACAACCACCACTGTCGGTGAGTTGGCTAGATACATTGGCAATCGAAAGAACAAAATCAACTCGTAACGATCAGCCAATTCAAGAGGGAGGGTTTCGTCTAGCGCCTTGTAGAGCACGCTATGGGTTGCCTGATTACCAAGGGCATGACGCGTTAACCGATGCCTTAGCCACAGCAGAGCTGTTACTGGCGCAAGTGGCTTATCAAGGCAAAGGTTGCCGCCTACATGACTTATTAGAGATAGGCGGAGGTCATGTGACCTTTACGTCAAAACAAAAGTTTAAACGTTGACGCTCAGTGTAACGGCGATATTGTTACGAGTCGCATTTGAATATGGGCAAACTTGATGCGCATCATCCACTAATTTTTCTGCAAGCGTTTTGTCCAATCCCGGTATGTTAACCACTAGGTTTGCAGCAATACCAAAACCATGTTCAATTGGCCCAATGCTAACAGACGCATCAATACTGGTTTCTGTTGGTAACGTGACTTTTTGTTGTGATGCAACCAATTGCAGCGCACCAATAAAGCAAGCCGAGTAACCCGCGGCAAACAGTTGTTCAGGGTTGGTGCCTTCACCACCGGCGCCACCAAGTGCTTTTGGGGTGCTCAGTTTAACATTGAGAGCGCCATCATCGGAGCGTGATTCTCCCGTACGTCCACCTTTTGATGTTGCGTGTGCGGTGTAAAGAACCTCATTTAATGTTGTCATTGCTGTCTCCTAATGTTGAAATTTAAAATAAAATAGCTAGCTATTAAATAGTGCGCTATTTGATAGCTAAAAAATAAGAACTTAGTTACAAGGCACTCTTCTATAATCGTCTTAAGAGTGTGTAAGTAAGCTCTGTCGAAGTGCTTCTATTGCTACTTTGGTATTCGATAGCTCATCCAACGAAAGATCCACAGCACAAACTGCCTGTTGAATGATGCCTTCTACTTTGGTTTCTAAGGCTTCACCTTGCTCGGTTAGCTCGATGATGACATGACGTTCATCCTCTTGAGCGCGGTGCCTTGTGACAAAGCCGGCCACCTCCATTCTTTTCAGTAACGGGGTGAGGGTGGCTGAGTCTAAATAGAGCTGTTCTCCAATGGTTGATACGGAGCAGGATCTATGTTGCCAAAGTACAATTAAAACCAGGTATTGTGGGTAAGTGATGCCTAAAGGCTTGAGTAATTTCCGGTACAACTTATTCATCGCCAACGACGTTGAATACAAGGAAAAACACAAAAGCTCATTTAACTTTGGAGCGCCTGTCATGGCGGACTTACCTCTAAACTCTGGATTCGTTTATAGTAGATAGCGCGCTATTTAATAGCAATACCTTCTATTCCGCTTCCTTGCTTTTTGACGCCTTGATCCTATTTTAGTGTTCTTTTGACTCCAAATTTGAGCATTTTGTTACGTCGCCTTTGATGGAGTTGGCGAGCCATTAGGTGTAAACCCCCAATTGTCATTTAGTGGTTCTGTAGCAAGATGTCTGGGCTGCTCTGACCAATGAATAAGATTGAGTTGCCCGCTTGGTGCTTCGGTTAATGCGGTGCAATGCTCAACCCAATCGCCATCATTGCAATACAACACATCGTCTTTGATGCGAAATGATGCGTAGTGAATATGCCCACAGATATAGCCATCGACCTGATGATTTTTAGCCGATTTCAGCGCAGCGGTTTCAAAACGCTCGATAAACTCTTTTGCCTTGTTAATATGTGTTTTTAGATAACCAGCCAGCGACCAATAGGGCAAACCGAATAAGCGGCGTACGCCATTAATCCATTGATTCAGAGAAAGCATAAGGCCATGGGCGCGGTCGCCAATGGCTAACATAAGAGGGCTTATTTTTATCATTTGGTCGAATTCATCACCGTGGCTCACATAAAAGGTACGTCCATCTGAGGTGGTGTGTCTGGCATTCAGACGGATATCTATGCCTGATAGTGTTTGTCCCGCGAATTGTCGAAAGAAGGCGTCATGGTTCCCAGGAATATAAATCACCTTAGTGCCAGTGCGAGCCATGTCGAGTACTTGTTCAATAATCCGTGTATGGGTATCGACAAAATGCGCGCGGTTTTTCATCTCTTGTAAATCGATAATGTCGCCAACCAAATACAGGGTTTCCGTCGTGATTTTTTGTAAAAAATCTAGCAAATGATCCGCTTGGCACGCTTTAGTGCCTAAGTGGACATCTGAAATAAAGACCGAACGAAAAGTGGTTTGCATAACAGCTTCCTTTAAACGATTTAGTCTTAGAGTAGGGAGGCTTTATGACAAATTCATGAGCGCCATATGACAGTTTTGTCACACCGCGCACATTGGTTCGCAATAGGTGTTTTGATAAGGTTGAATATAAAGGGCATTTCCGCCTTTTTGTTTGGCTGATTTTTTTGCTTGGGCGGCCAGTTCTGCAACAAGATGATGGTTGTCACACTCTTCTGGGTTCGGGTTTACTACGCCAATGGCTAAGCTTAAAATCGGATGAAATAGCGTATTACCTTGGCGATCCTGAGTCCAAACACCGCCTTCTTGTAAGGTCTCTTGGGTGTAGAAATGACGCACCTCTAGGGCAAACTTATCTAAGATGGCGCGGCATTGATGCTCCCAATTTTGCGAGCGGAAAATAGCGACAAAATCGTCTCCACCAATATGGCCTATAAAATTACCCTCGGGGCTGACCAGTTCTTTGATTAGATTCCCCACGAGTTGGATCACCGCATCGCCTTTTGCGTAGCCAAAATAGTCATTGAAGGGTTTGAAATCGTTGAGATCGAAATAGGCCACGTGAAAATCTTCTTTAGCGGCCAATCGCAAACTGACTTCTTTATGAATTGGAACATTCCCGGGCAACAAAGTTAACGGATTTGAATAGGTCGCATTCTGTATTTTTAATTCGGTAATGCGCTTTAGTAAGTCACGTAAATGCCCAGTACCTATAAATTTTCCTTCTTGAACAATGATGATTTCATTGTTCAATGCATCCGCTTCTTGATTGGTTACTAGTGCCGACACACTTGATAAGCTGGCCGTGCTCTCAACGATTAATATGTCGTCACTGAGTAATAGCGTTGCGGGCTTATGCTCGTATAAAGATCGTCCATAGGTGGTCGAGAAAAGCTCATGGAGCTGGTGTCGACGAATGACACCAATCGGTTTTTCATTCTTGAGTATGGGAACCGCAAATAAAGTCGGGTAGTCAGTAAAAAGTTGTGACACCAAATTTAAAGGGCTATTGGCTAATGCGGCTGGTGTTGTACGACATAATGTTTGTACTGTTTCGGCGTGATCGATGTTAAATGTTGAACGCCGTTGGGCCTGTTTTTGTAAATAAAGATGAGTGTTTGGAATCGGGTTCTCTGTTGGTCTGCCTAGGAAAAAACCCTGACCAAGAGTGACTCCCATTTCAATAAGTTGGTCTAGTTCTTGTTGTGTTTCTATGCCTTCTGCGATCAACTTACAGTCAAGACGCTGTGAAATTGTGATGATGGAGCGAACAAACTCACGCTTGATGTCGTCTTTATCAATATCATGAATAAAGTGTTTGTCGATTTTAACAATATCAGGTTGTAATTCTGACCAGAGTCTTAGTCCCGAATAGCCGACTCCCAAATCATCAATAGCAACTTGGAAGCCCATTTTTCGATAATGCTCGACACTGGTTCTAGATAAACCATTATGATCGTAGGGGTGTTGCTCAGAGAGCTCGATAATAATGTCTTTCTGGTCTAAACCGAGATCATTAAGAATGGATAATGTCATGCCTTTTTGGTGGTAAGGAGAGCTTAGTAAAGAAGCGCTAACGTTTAAAAAAAGGCGACCCGGTAGGGAAAGTTTTGCGTAGCGAGTTAAAGCTCGTTCACGGCAAAGTAGCTCAAGCTCATGAAGGCGGTTTTCTTCTGTGGCTAAAGAAAAAAGCGCATCAGGTGAATAAAGCGGTGTGTTTTTTGGACCACGAGAAAGGGCTTCATGGCCGTAGACTTTACCAGAGGTTAAATCAAATATAGGCTGAAAAACCGGCGTGATTAAACTATGACTAAGAATGTTATTCAGTAAGACATTTTTTTCAATCGGGCTCATACTCTCTCAAATACTTATATGACGGTATTAAAATGCAAGTTTATGTCAAATTTGTGACCGTTTAATGACCGAGCGAAATAGGTAAAAAAGAAAGGATTGTTTTATTCTTGGTTAATGATTACGAATCAAAATACATTAGAGAGAATAGCTCAAAAGGAATGTCTGAAAGGTTAAAAAAGAGGGTGTTAAAAATGTTTATTGAAAGGTATGCCTAAATTCAGATAATAAGTGCGACACTGCTAATCAGGTGTAGAAGAAGCCAACTGCTGAAGTTGGTATGATTCTTCTTACCACAGAACAAAGCAGTACCAACATGAATTATCAGCAGTTG
>NZ_SJSB01000020.1 GCF_004352835.1 Marinomonas flavescens
TGAGACGAATAAATAATCGTCCAAGGAAGTGTTTAGGGTTCAAGCAACCAGCCGTAGTGTTTAAAGAAATGTGCTTAGTTACTTGAAGTGAAAAGTGTCGCACTTCGGACTTGAATTCAGGGTCTATAATAGACATTGATAAGCCTAATTAATTTTATAATCACTAAAACCCTTTGTTTTTTATAATAAAAATATTAAATACTAATAAATAAAACTAAATTTCAATAAATTTCAATAAATTTCAATAAATTTCAATAAATTATTTTTCATGATTAGGTCTAGAATGCACAGAGCGCAACTGTAAAAAATTAGAGCGTGACATCAAACGTAAGATCGTTAATTTCTTTGTGAAAGGCAAGTCTCATCGGTTGATTTTCTGTCAGTGACGGGATTATCCAACACACATAGAAGTGGAATAATTGATGATAGCTTCTACCGTCTGCGGCGGCGCAGTAAAAATATAATTATTATTTCACCTTCATTTTCGAGCTTTTTTTATTGAAAATAATATGATAGAAAATATGGTTTTTTAGCGATAAAATCGATCATTCTTATTATGATAATAACGCTGAGGGATCACCTTGAAATATACATTACGCACCATCACACTGATTGTGGCTTGCATTGCTAGCTTATCTGCTAATGCAGATCCAAAAATGCCGGGAACACACAAAGGTTACTCTTCCATTGATATGACCACTGCGGGCATGCCAGCGGATGTGAAAATGATTTCAGTTGCAGACATCAAGCATGAACTGGAAGGGAAAGCCCCTTTTGCCGTTGGTTTTGATATTGATGATACAACACTATTTAGCTCGCCTGTTTTTTACCGCGGCCAGCAAGAATTTTCGCCTAATGGTTATTCTTATTTAACAAACCAAAAATTTTGGGATAAAGCGAACTGTGGCTGGGATCAATTCAGCATGCCTAAACACATCGCACAAGAATTGATTAAAATGCATCAAGATCGCGGTGATAGTATCTACTTCATTACCGGCCGTACTGGTTCTAAATGCCATTTCACCACAAAATATCTAAAGAAAACGTTCGATATCAAAAATATGCATGATGTGATTTTTGCAGGGTCTAGCCGAACTGAATACACAAAAACACCGTACATTAAAGAACACGACATCAAAATCTATTATGGTGACGCTGACGGCGATATTATTTCAGCACGAAATGCAGGTGCAGAAGGTATTCGTGTAATGCGCGCTGCTAACTCCAGCTACAAACCAATTCCTAAAAACGGTATTTATGGCGAGCGAGTACTAAAAGACTCTCAATACTAGAGCTCACCTCTACGAATAAACCAAAAGCCGCACTTCAAATGAATGGCGGCTTTTATATTTTTTTAGCGCTAATAGAGCTACTACGAACTAACGTATACGATCAGCATAAACCTATCATGATTTTTATCAGCCGTAGGCTATTTAGACTCTGTTAACCATAAACCAGACACCTCTTGCACCCCCGCCCAAGATTGCTCAAACCCTTCTTCCAGCGTGGCATCACCTCGCAACCACAACTCAATGCCAGACCAAGTACTAGATAACAATATATCTGACAAAACATTTAATACAAAAGAACTGTATTCTGGGCATTTCTTGGTCAGAATCGCACTCAATTCATCACGTAGTGACACCATGCCAGCCAAACGAATTTGGCTTATTTTAGGATGCTTATCCATTAACTTCTGCCTAGCAATCAACTCAGCCCATTACGATTCGGATTCTCTTCCCCCCAGTCGGGGTGAGACAGGTCTCTTTCAACCTGATGGGTTTGCCAGCTTCGCTTATAAACAAAAAAGGGAGTGATCATCATCGCTCCCTTTTCTTTTAGTGCACCTAATATGCTTTAAGCAGCGACTCGTTCCGCCACGGAGCGGTTATCCAAGTAACCACTAAAACGCGTTAAAACAAATGCCACCAGCACAATAACGCCGCCGACCCATGCGGTGTCTATTAGTTGGAATTTATCCACTATGTGGCCACCAATAAGCGCACCAAGCGCAATCCCAACATTAAACGCCGCAATATTCAGTCCAGAGGCGACGTCTACCGCATGTGGCGCTTCTCGCTCAGCAATCTGCACCACATAGACTTGTAGTCCTGGCACATTACCAAAGGCAAAGGCTCCCCAAATCAATACCGTTGCTAACGCCAACCATGGATAAGGCGCCGTAAAGTAAAATAAGAAAAGCACCGCCGCTAATGCTACAAAAAGGTAGGACAAAGCCGACACAGGTCCCATGCGATCCGCCATTCTGCCGCCGTAAATATTACCAACCGCCACAGACACACCATAAACCAGCATGATTAAACCAATCGCAGAAGAGGGAAAGCCACTCACCAACTCAAGAATAGAAGCCAGAAAGGTAAAGGCAACAAACGTGCCGCCGTAGCCTATCGCAGTCATCGCATAGACCAACAACAAACGCGGTTTCGCCAATACAGACAACTGTTTCACCAAGCTCGCACTGGCAGATTGAGGCAAGTTATTAGGCACTAAGATCGCGCTGCCAATCATGGCAACTAAACCAAGAGCAGACACCACTAAAAAGGTCGCACGCCAACCAAAGTGCTGACCGATCCAAGTTCCTAAAGGCACCCCTGTCACCAAGGCAACCGTTAAGCCGGTAAACATCAAAGCAATCGCACTGGCTTCTTTTTCTTTCGACACCAAGCGAGTCGCTATCGTCGAACCAATAGAAAAGAACACACCATGGGCTAAGCCGGTTAATATTCTGGCGGTAATCAAGGCCTCATAGCTAGGTGCAATCCACGCCAGCATATTACCAAGAATAAACAAGCTCATTAAACCAATCAGCAGCCATTTTCGGTTTAACTTACCCGTTAACGCCGTTAATACAGGGGCGCCAACGGCCACACCTAGCGCGTATAAACTGACCAGCAAACCTGCACTTGGCAAGCTCACAGAAAGATCGTTTGCAATGGTTGGGATCAAGCCAACAATAACAAATTCAGTCGTACCAATTGCAAAGGCGCTGAGCGCCAGTGCCCAAAGAGCAAGCGGCATAATAATGCACTCCTATTAAAAATGAGGTTCAAGTTTTGTTGGAGTGGAGTATGAAGCTTGTTAATATTTACAAAAATAGCATTAATAACAAATCACCTTTTCATAATCGGCAACAATATACGAGTGATGCAAGATGAATGGTATACGCTCAAAGACAGAAGACTTAGAAATACTCCTTGCCGTCGCGGATCATGGGGGCTTTTCTGCCGCGGCCAATGCGCTCGACATACAAGTCGCCAAGGTTTCCCGTGCCATCTCACGCCTTGAGCAAGAGCACGCCTGCAGCCTTTTTACTCGTACCACTCGAAAGGTCACAGTGACGCAAGAAGGCGAGCAATTTATTCGCTCGATTCGTGAGGCAATGAAGCAAATAATGGGCGCGGAATTCGCCCTCACTGAACAAAAAATACGCCCTAGTGGCCGTTTACGAATCGACGCTGCCAGCCCCTTTGTTCTTCATCAGCTTGTTCCTTTGATCAAGCCGTTTCGAATCGCCTATCCAGACATCGAATTAGAGCTGGTATCAAATGACAGTATTATTGATTTGATCGAAAAGCGCACCGACCTAGCCATTCGGATCGGCGGCTTAAGTGACTCTGGACTGTACGCGTCACTGCTTGGACGCAGCCCTTTGCATTTAGTGGCTGCGCCTGAATATCTCATGCGCTCAGGCACCCCTAGCACACTGGATGAGCTAAGCCAGCACGATATTATTGGCTTCTCTGATAGTGCGAACTTAAACAAGCTACCCAATACCCCTCCCGTCAATCTGGCGGTTAGCATCAAAGCCAACAGCGGAGAGACCATTCGCCAGCTGTGCTTAGAGGGCAACGGCATTGCCCTGCTGTCTCATTTTATGATTGCCAATGATCTTCAATCTGGCCGCCTAGTTAACTTACTGCCAGACGCCATCCAGACACCAAACCCACGAGAATTGATTCAAGCTGTGTATTACAAGCACACAGCACTTGCCTCTAGAATCGACGCGTTTTTGCAGTTTATTGCAGGAAAACTCAGCTTTTAACGTTTTTCAAAGCCATAAAAAAGGGCTAACCACGTTAGCCCTTTTGCTTAATCAATAACGATTCAATCGAGTCGAATTAGTCGAGTAAACCATCAAAGTCGGAAGCGTCATGACGCTCTAGCAGTTTGGCTCCGTCACCAAACCCTTTATTGACGATGCGTCCGCGCTGAACCGCTGGGCGTGCTTCAATCTGTTTTGCCCAACGCATCACGTTTTTGTAGCTTGCTACGTCCAAAAACTCAGCAGCATCGTACAGATTACCTAATACTAGGTTGCCATACCAAGGCCAAATCGCGATGTCTGCAATCGAATACTCTTCACCCGCAAAGTATTCATTGTTTGCTAAGTGCTGATCAAGTACGTCTAACTCACGCTTTACTTCCATTGAAAAACGATCAATTGGGTACTGCATTTTAGACGGTGCGTAGGCATAAAAATGACCGAAACCGCCACCTAAATAAGGCGCTGAACCCATTTGCCAGAATAGCCAATTACGGCATTCTGTTTTGGCTTTAAAATCACTCGGCACAAGCGCGTCAAACTTTTCCGCCAGATACTGCAAAATAGCACCAGACTCAAATACGCGTGTTGGCGGTGTTGTACTGTGATCCATTAAAGCGGGGATTTTTGAGTTTGGATTAATCTCTACAAAACCGGAACCGAACTGATCGCCTTCACCAATATTAATCAAATAAGCATCGTATTCGGCGGCGTCGATACCTATTGCCAACAACTCTTCCAACATAATCGTCACTTTCTGACCATTCGGTGTTGCTAAAGAATGCAGCTGAAGTGAGTGCTTACCTACCGGTAACACCTTTTCATGGGTTGCTCCCGCTGTAGGTCGGTTAGTGCTTGCAAATTTACCGCCATTTTCAGACTTCCATTGCCAAACCTTTGGCGGGACGTAATTTGTATCAGAACTCATAAAATCTCCTAAGCGTCTTTTCGCAAACCAAGTAGAAAAGCCTTTGTCACCCAATGGCATACAAATGTTAACTGGCTTATCCGTAGTCTCTATCTATATGGGACCTTGCTTAAAGTTAACAAGGCTGCTGTCAGCAAGGCTTAACCACGCCAACAGTGAACGCTAAAATAATGACACAAAAAATCCTTCGTGCACTAGAGCACAAAGGATGAATAAATGGGGAAGTAAAAACCTTATTTCTCGACAAAAGCCCGTTCGATAACGTAATCCCCTGGCACACCGATCTTAGGCGATTCGTTAAATCCTCGTTGATCCAACAAAGCGGCTGTGTCCTTGAGCATGTGCGGGCTACCACAAATCATCACACGATCATTTTCTGGGCTCAACGGTGGCAAGCCAATATCGTCAAACAATTTTCCACTGTTGATCAAATCGGTCAAACGCCCTTGGTTACGAAACGGTTCTCGCGTCACGGTTGGGTAGTAGATCAATTTCTCTTTCACTAGATCACCAAAGTATTCGTTATTTGGCAGCTCGTTTTCAATAAAGTCCGCATAAGCCAATTCACTAACGTGACGAACACCATGCACTAGGATGATTTTCTCGTACTCATCGTAGGCTTCAAAATCTTGGATCACACTTAAAAAGGGGGCTAGACCCGTTCCTGTTGATAAAAGATAAAGATGTTTACCCGGATGAAGATCACGTGTTACCAAGGTGCCTGTTGGCTTGCGGCTCACTAAAATGTCATCGCCTGCTTTCAGATGCTGCAAACGAGAGGTCAAAGGGCCATCGGCTACTTTGATGCTAAAGAACTCTAAGTGCTCGCTGTAATTTGGACTAGCGATACTGTATGCACGCATCAAAGGTCGAGTATCTGTTTCCAAACCAATCATCACGAATTGACCATTATCAAAACGTAGGCTCGGATCTCGTGTCACTTTAAAGCTAAAAAGATTATCGTCCCAATGATGGACGCTCAACACTTGTTCTGTTGCAAATGCACTCATGGTTATCCTGTTTTAAATCTATAAGAGGGTTTAGCTGAGGGTTAAAAAGACGTCAGCATTTCATTGTCGTCTATTTTATAAACGACTATAGTATTTGTTAAGTTGATTATTTAGATATTATCCATCTATAAAATAGATATAGCCCTTATGAAATTCACTTTAAGACAACTCGAAATATTTGTCGCTGTTTCGCGAACGGGTAGCGTATCTAGAGCTGCCGAAAAACTGTTCATGTCTCAATCTGCCACTAGCACGGCATTGGGCGAACTCGAACGTCAATACAACTCGCAATTATTTGATCGAGTAGGAAAATCTCTTAAAATAAATGAGATGGGACGACGTATATTACCCCTTGCCGTAGAGCTTTTGGATCGAGCAGAAGACATTAATAACACGCTAAAAGGACACCAAGGTTATGGCTTGATGAAAGTCGGAGCCACCTTAACCATAGGTAACTATCTTGCGGCGTTATTAATCGCCGAATTCCTTCATTTACATTCAGATAGCCAAATTAAATTAGAAGTACACAACACTAGTACTATTATTCAACAAATCAGTAACTACGAACTCGATATAGGTTTAATAGAAGGCGCTTGCCATCACCCGGACATTGAAGTGGAAAAATGGATGGCTGATGAGCTCGTCGTTTTCTGCTCTCCAGAGAATCCTTTGGCGTCATTAGAACAGGTCACAATGGATGAGCTAATTAAGACGCCTTGGATATTAAGAGAAAAAGGCTCTGGGACACGCGAAACATTTGATCATGCTTTTCATCATTATCACGCTCAACTTAATATTCGCTTAGAGCTGGAACATACCGAAGCCATCAAACGCGCGGTAGAGTCTGGTTTGGGCATTGGCTGTATTTCGCGCCTAGCCTTAAAAGACGCCTTTCGACGAGGTAGCCTAGTACCGATTGAAACACCTAATTTAGATTTACAGCGCTACTTCTACTTCCTTTGGCACAAGAAAAAACACCAAACACCTGGCATGCGAGAGTTTCTCACCTTATGTAGAGAGATAACGGAAGGCATAGAGCGAAGTGATCAAGTAGATTTATCCCGCATCCATAATGACTAGCAAATGTAAGCGTCTCTAAATCAGCTCGTCTACCCATCTGCTTGGACGCCCTGACGTTTGCTGGGCCGTTGTAACTATTTCAAACAACATGAATAAACTACACATAATCGAAATAGAAACCTAAAAAACGGGTCTTGGCATCATGATAACGTTTTCGGATCTAAGAAATTAGATTCGTTCGCATGTTAATAAAGCGACAGTTTTGCTGATCTTTTCGCATAGAAAATGAAGGAAAGATGAAGAAAACGCCGCCAAACTAAAACTGGCACACACCTTGTTACTTATCTTAATCAAGCGATACAGCTTGTTTAATTATTTGAAAAAGTAACTGAGGAGTAAGCACATGAAGAACTTCATTCCCGCACTTGCAACCACTATCGCGTTAGCTTCTTTTAGCACAATAGCCAGCGCAGATGAGACACCAGCCAACACTCACGGATTTTATGTTGGTGGTAATTACGGTTATTTAAAACTAGATGGCGACGATAACTTTGATCAAGACAGTAACCACGATGTGAAACAGGGTGTCATCGGTTATCGCATTAACCAATACCTCGCATTAGAAGGCAGTTATATCGATTTCGGACGCTATGGCAATGACGTCACTAGTGCAAAAACAGACGGCTATACTGCTGCTGTGAAAGGTACCATCCCTGTCGGCAATCGAGTGGAGTTGTTCGCGAAAGCAGGTCAGCTTTGGTATTCAACCGATTATTCCGTTGCCTCATACAATGACAGCTCCAACGATACTGGCGTCTTTGCTGGTGCAGGTGTTGGCTTCAAAGTGACTAATAATTTCCTAGTCAACGCTCAGTACACTTGGTATGACATGGATCTTGACGCGAAAAGTGCGACCGACAGCTCTAGTACCCGTACTAATACGGACTTTAACCAAGCTAGCGTAGGTGCAGAATACCGTTTCTAATCGCTATTTGCTCGACAAGTATTACTTGTCGAGCATCATTAGGCGGTTAAAAAATCAGCCTAATTTTGGCGCATCAAAATCTTCTGGTTCATCTGAATACACGCACACATTCCAATCTTCGATTAGGCCATCGCTCGATTTACATTGGCTTTCAAAAAATGCCACCAATTCGCTACGCTGGTTATGTGCTTCGAACGATGCCATGTCTTTCCAAATTTCATTAAAAACAAGAGGGAAACTGGTTCCAGTGGCCATAGGGCAGGCGATTTGGCGCGTGACGCGATATTGGATACAGCCGTCTTCACGTAGCGCATTGGCTTCAAGTCCCTGTAATAACTTGAACACGGCCTTTTCTTGACCTTTTTTGGGTAAAAACTGCGCAACACAATACACTTTACTAGACATAAATAAGCCCTTTCAAAAAAATGGAAAATCCTTTTTGATCTTATGATAAAAAGTCATTCGACCATAACCAATGGTCAACGTACAAACAAGCTCACTGACAACACTTCCCCATGTTGTTCTCTTTGTGCAGAAAAATGCGAAAGATAATAACGACCTTCCATTTTGGTGACTGTCTAATTACTATCTGACCCTATCATTCCCAAGGTAATACCACTATGAACCCTATTATTGACGCTCAATTAGCCCACAAATCCATTCGTAAGTATCTGAATAAAGACATTGAACCAACGCTATTACATGAACTGATTCATAGTGCACAAGGAGCCGCCTCCTCTAGTTTTATCCAAGCCTATTCATTAGTACAAGTCACCAACAGCGAAAACCGCAAGAAGATCGCCACCTTAGCAGGCGGCCAAAAATGGGTAGAATCCGCGCCTGAGTTTTTAGTGATTTGTGCGGATCTAAGTCGAGTAGAATATGCCTGTGTAGAGCAAGGTCTTGGCGCTCTTGAAGGTTACGCTGAGCACTTTCTAGCGGCTACGGTTGATGCGGCCTTAATGGCACAAAACCTAATGCTAGCAGCGGAATCTGTTGGTCTTGGGGCTGTTTTTATCGGCGGCATTCGTAATGACCCTGCACAAGTCTCTGAGCTGCTTGCCTTACCTGAACAGGTTTATCCTGTCTTTGGACTTTGCCTTGGTTACCCTGATGCCGAGCCGGATGTAAAACCTCGCCTACCAGTAGACGTAATCCTTCATACCGACCGTTACGATGCTTCTCGTTGCGAAGCTGATGTCAAAGCGTATGACAACCAAATGGAGGCGTATTACCAAAGTCGTGGCGACAACCAAAAAGTTAGCAACTGGTCAGAGCAAACTGCCGCAGCCGTACAGAAAAAGAAACGTGAGCACATGCTAGGATTCTTACAAGAACGCGGTTTTCTAAAACGCTAAAAACACTAGAAAATTACCCTTATTCATACCAAAAAGCGCGACTCACCCTGTCGCGCTTTTTTATTACTTGCTTACTAAAGAACCATGTTAATGCTAGTGATTTAGCCTATTCATTGGAGAAAGCGCATCAATCAACTCATTCGATTCACCCGCCATTGCTTTGACCAACAAATCTGACGTGGTTGGACCAAGAGTAAAGCCTTGATGACCATGCCCAAAATGAAACCATAATCCAGTATGGTTGGGAGCGGCTCCCACCAGCGGTAACATATCCGGCATACAAGGTCGCGTTCCCATCCACTGTGGCTCATCAACCTTTTTTCCTAGGTCCATGATTTCATTTAATGCCTTAGCACCGCGCACCAACTGGCTAATTTCTATTGGCGAGTCCATTGGCACCAAAGCCGCGCCTGTTGTTACTCGCAAGCCTTTCGTCATTGGTGCAGCCAACACACCATTTTCCACATCAAGAAAGGGACGAGTCAGAGAAGTTTGTGTATCAAAATGCCCATGATAACCACGTTTATAAATCATCGGAATTTTGTAACCAAAACGTTTCAGTAATTCAGGTGACCAAGGACCTAAAGCAACCACCACGTTCTCTGCGTGCAAATCACCTTCATTGGTTAAAACCTGCCAGCCTGAAACCGTATGTTTCAGTGTATTTGCGTCACCTGAAACAAACCTTCCGCCACGAGATAAAAATAAGTCACAGTAAGCCTTAGTTAAATCACCCGGAGAATGACAGCTCCAACTCTGGTTAAAATGCACCACACCAGCAGGATCTGCCGTTAAAGCAGGCTCTTCTTGGCGATAGCTTTTACCATCTACAATACGTGAAGTGACACCATACTCACTGTCTAAAAAGGCCGCTTTTTTCGTTGCTTTCTCAAACGCCTCAGGCTCACGATAAAGCATCGCTAAACCATTACGTTCGATAAGATGCTCTGATTTAGAATCACGAATTAAGTCAGCATGATCTGCTGTAGAGCGACCCGTTAATTGAGAGTAAATGTGAGAGATTTTCGCATGTTTCTGAGGGGATGAATGCCGAAAATACGACCAAAGAGCGGGGGCCATTTTCAATGCACCACCTACTCGCCAAGTCACATCATTACTGATTTCTAACGAATACCGAAACAACGTTAATAAATCTCTTGGTAAAGCGTAAGGCTCTGCCGCTTCAACCTGAATAATACCAGCATTACCATAACTGGTTTCACAGCCTGCATCAGTCCGATCTATTATCGTCACTGTGTGCCCTTCTGCCTGCAGCGCCAAAGCGCTACTTACACCGACCATTCCCGCACCAAGAACAAGAAAATCTGCCATATCGCGACCTCGATATTATTCCAGCGTATTTAAATCATTGTATTTTTACTATCGTTATACATTCCTACATCACGCTATAGACTTCAACCTGAAATTCCTATTTCCATCCGACAATATTGGTGATTTGGTGCATTCGTAGCGTTTTAACCACGTCCATTACGACCCATGCTGTTGAGCAAGCACCCGTAAGCGGCTTTTGAATTCAGAACGATCAACATAACAACCATGTAAATGGCGGCGACCGCTGGTGTCTTCAAACTTGTTACGGCCATGCAATACTCGACGATTATCAAACACCACCATTTGACCCGCTTGCAATTTAAGCTCGATTTTAAAGCGCTCATCACGAAAACGTGCCATCAGGTTACGATAAGCAAGGTAATAATCACGCATAATGTCACTGGGTAAGTCAAAGACTGCGGCGATATGTGCGTTGTATTTCACTTCGACAATATTGCCGAAATCATCGACGTTGATCACGCTATGGTGTTGGCGAATATCCTGCTCTTGATCATGGTAACGAAAAGGAATGACTTGCTCGGACAATAACGTAAAGTGATCGGGGCACTGTTCACGCAACTCTTCAGCCACTCGTAAGCCATCAACAAACGTGGACTCTCCGCCTTCGCATTCATTGGCTAGGCAATGTAAAAACTGGTAACCCGGTGGGGTTTCCTGATTGGGCAAATCCGTGTGAAGTGGTAAGGAAATCGAGGTGTAAGCCAAATTAATGGGAGACTCAACAGATACTACATCAAACGTGGTGCCAAAATTTGTCTGACGCAAATAATCTATACGAGTTGCCAACGACACAGTCGATTCAGTGGTGTCTGGCATGCCTTCAATAATGGTTAAGCCAAGCTTATCTAGCGCCACCATCCACTGATACAGCGCCTTATCATCACTAATCACGGCGTCATAATGGGCTCGTGGAATGCTCTGAAGAAAGGACGAATCCCAGCTTTGATAACCACTAATATGGCGTACTTGATTCACACGAGAATAGTCATATTCATGGAGCCACGACCATAAAAAAGCGCTTTTATGGCCGCCTTCTGACCAGGTGATATCCAGACTCATCTCACCAATCTGAACACTCAACGGATGAATGTCTTCACTCACACTCAACAAGTCAAAATCTCGCTCTTGTGTATCAGAATGAAACGCAGAAGAGCAATTGTCTCTTAACCAAATATAGTGATAAAGAGACTCTGAGCCATCATCCCACGTAACCGTTAAGCTGTGCTCTTCCTGTTGAACTGACGCTATTCGTCTATTGGTAAGCCGGCTATTTGAATGGCTAATATTGGCTGTCATGGAGCGCTCCTGAGGGCAAAAAATTCATCGACTAAAATCATAGGACCATGCTAGATCTATTGTATTTTTTATTCAAACAACATATTTTGACAAAGTTGATAAGCAATTGTGATGGATCAGTATGAAAACAGACCTTCCTCCCATGAATTGGGTCAAAACCTTTGAAGTGGCTGCTCGCCTGCTGAATTTTAGTGCGGCGGCGCGTGAACTCAACATGACACAATCCGCTGTTAGCCAGCAGATTAAGCTACTCGAGCATCATTTGGGCGATCCCTTGTTCATTCGCAAACACAGAAAAGTCAGCCTCACGAATAGTGGGCTCGCGTATCTTCCTGTGGTACAAGGCGTGTTGAATAATTTGCAGCGCAAAACGGCAGATATTTTTTCTCCCATTGGAAAAGGCCGCTTAGTATTGAATGTGAATTACGCTTTTTCGTCGCTCTGGCTAACCCATCACCTTTATAAGTTTTGCGCACGTTATCCGGGGATTAGGCTGCAATTAATGCACTCGAATTGGGAAAGCGATTTTTCTGAAAGCAGCTACGACTTGTCTATCATGAATGGCAATGGTCGCTGGCCCGGACTGAACTTAGAGGCTCTGCTGCAAGCCAATGTGCAGGCCTTTTGCTCGCCCAACCTTGCCAAACATATCGACTCGCCTAATGACCTCCTTTCATTACCGCTCATTGAAGTCATGGGCAGTAGCCACTCTTGGTCTCAATGGTTTGAAAAAGTAGGCATCGACATGGACGACAGCAAGGTCGTATGCCACAAGGTAGACACCCTAACCGCCGCAACCCAAATGGTAATATCTGGACTTGGCGTGATGCTCGCTTACCCAGATTTCTTTATCGGAGAAGAGTTTGAAGACACATTATGCTCTCCTTTCAAGGTTCAGTTACCCACAGAAGACAATTACTTCCTTGCCTTTCCTGAAGGCAAACCGCTGTCTAAATCTGCCACGGTTTTTCGCGACTGGCTGCTTGAAGAACTAAGAATCGTCGCTATCAATGTCTCCTAACACTCTGTAATGAAAAGGCTATTTATCTTTGGTTTCTTCCAATGCGCTGCTGTCGATAAAGCCTTTTTCTACCAATTGCGTGAGCAGAACTTTGGTTTGTTCTCGAAATAAGTCTCTAAGGAGGCGCACTGTCGGTGTAATTGACTGGCGGCTAGAACAAATTAACCAAAGCTCGCCTTGAGCAACTTTATAATCCTGCATCAATGGCAAAAGACGACCCGTTAGCAGATCATTAGTAATATCTAGCGAGGATTTAATCGCTACACCTTTTCCTGCGATACACCAACGCCTCACTAGATCACCATCGTTTGCAGCACAATACGCTTTAGGTTTCACCTTGTAGCTACGCTCGTTATCAGAGAAGCGCCATGTGTCGTTTAGAATGTCTTGCAGCTGGTAAAACAACCCCTTGTGGCTCAAGAGATCCTTTGGCTGTAATGGCATGTCGTGCTGATCAATATAGTCTGGACTGGCCACCAGCAAGCGCGGCACATTACAAATTTTAAAACCATACAAATTCGAATCCGCAGGCGGCCCATAGCGCAGCGCCATATCCAAGGCATCCCGATAGAAATCGATATTACTGTCGCTGATGTGTGCTCTCAGCGTCACTTGTGGATGCTGCACCATAAAATCGTCAATCCAAGGAATCGCAAGGTTGCGACCTAAATCGGATGAGACAGCAATACGAATCTCACCACTAATAATATCTAGATCGTTATGGATAGTTTGCTTAGCTTGCTCAAGTAACGATAATGCCTCTGCGCATTGTGGCAAATATCGCTCCCCAGCACTCGATAAACGCAAATGCCGTGTCGTCCGCACAAACAATTCCACCCCTAATGACGCTTCAATTCGTTTCACCGCGGCGCTGGCTGTGGCCATTTGCATATCGAGGTGTCGCGCCGCGGCCGTAATGCTACGGAACTCCGCAACGTTCAATACCACTCGGAGATCTTCAAGTTGCATAGTTCCGCCTTTTCCATAAAAATGTCATGAAAAGATTATCAAATAAGAATTGATAATAATTCAATAAAAACCATGTTTTTCATTCGATAAAGAAGCGTTACTATAGCGCCATCTTACTTGGTAAACGCCAAGCTATTTCTTTTTAGGGAAGCAAACATGTCAAACCAGATCATTACTGAATTAGAAAAACGTCACACTGTAAAACATTACGATGCCTCTAAACGCATTTCACAAGCGGATTTAGAGACTATTTACGAAGCGATTCGCCTATCTCCGTCTTCTATCAATTCACAACCTTGGAAATTCATTGTGATTGAAAGCGACGAAGCGAAACAACGTTTCCACGATACTTTTGCAAACAAATTCCAGTTCAACCAAAAACACGCTAAAGCCGCGTCACACACTATTCTTTTCGCTCAGAAAAAACAGTACACACGTGATGATTACTCAAAAGTAATCGACGCCGACATCCAAGCGGGCCGCACTAAAGCAGAAAACAAAGAACAAGCTTTTGGCGCTTTCGCTTTCGTTGAAATGAACACAGACGATAAAGGCATCAACGCTCCTTGGACAAGAGCACAAACATACATTGCGCTGGGTAGCACAATGACAACGCTAGCTCGCATGGGCATCGACTCCACACCTATGGAAGGCGTTGATCACGAGCTTATCAGTGAATTGTTCCCTGAACTTGAAGGCTACCAGTGCGACGTTGCATTAGCGATGGGTTATAACGATCCAGAAAGCGACTACAATGCCGCATTACCAAAATCTCGTCTAGCACTAGCCGACGTTATGACTGTTCTGTAATACTGCCATCAAGTATTGCAATTATTTAGCTGAAGCTAGATAGTCAAAAAAAAGCAAACCATGAATTTGGTTTGCTTTTTTTATGGGCGATTTATGACACAAAAAACCGTCTAATCTTGTTCTAGTTCTGGCTCTTACTTTCTAAAAGGGCAGAAACTGAATCGGACGGAGAGACAATAAAACTGACCACTTTATTTCGACCGCTTTCTTTGGCTTTATAAAGCAGATCATCCGCTTGTGCTATCAAGTCTCTGGGCTCCAAAAGTCGATTCGGTGTCATCTCCACTAAACCAATGCTGGCGGTCAAATACGGCGCAATAGGCGAGCGTTCATTGGGTATTTTTAGCTGACGAATTTCCTCCAGCAACGCCTTGGACAGTAACTCGGCTTCCAGCAAGGTCGTATAACTCCAAATAACCGTAAACTCTTCTCCACCATAGCGAGCACAGACATCGCCCGTGCGCCGAGCAAAGTTTTTTAATAGCGCGCCAACCGCGACCAAACAATCATCCCCACTTTGATGACCATAATTATCGTTGAGCAATTTAAAATGGTCTAGGTCGATCACCGCCAAACTTATCGGCTGCTTCAGGGTTAAACATTGCTGCCATTGTTCACTCAAGATCTCATCAAACGCCCGTCGGTTATAAATATTGGTCAAGCCATCTCGACGCGCCAGCTTTTCCACCGCTTTTTCGGCCAGTTTTCTCTCGGTGACATCCAGATGGGAAATGACAAAAAAACGCTCATTCTTGAGTGCAAAAGGAGACACTCGCATGATAAACCAACGCTGTTCGTCAGCACTGTGACAAGGGTATTCTAAATTGAAATACGCCTCTTTTTGATCGATAACACTTTTAATCCCTGCCCCTGCTTGAATCCCAAATTCATCCCCTGCCAATGCGGCACTATCGCAGACTGAGAGGTAATTCACCTTGCTCCAATCCTGCGCGATGGAGCAAGCATTATCATCACCAAACTGAGCCCAACTGCGATTAATAAAACGGATATCTCCACACACATCAATCACCGCAATATTCTCTGCAATCGAGTCTAGAATTAATCTCAAAAAATTATCTGAATCTTCCACACAAAGCTTCCTTATCCTAAAAAATCGCTCTATTAACCTTTGGTAGATCAACTCAATACGGTGAAAATCAGCCAGTTAAACGGGTCATGGCTTTTATTCTTTATACCGCTAAACACACAATAGCGTCGCATCAAAAAACACACTGTATGTAAGCCTAGTACAGCCTTAACAACATCACTATTCAGAATTGTAAGCTTTTGAAAAAGGCCCTAATCAAGACCTATTTTTAGAAAATATAGAAAACCCACTTAACCAAAAAGCCAAATTCGCCTTGGCGAGAAGGTCTGGTGGAAGATGAATCTATCTACCGTCAACGACGGCCAATAAAAACGCCCGTCTTTTACAAGACGGGCGTTTTCGTTTATTAACAATAGAGAGAGAGCTCAACATAAAAATATTCAGCTCATAATAGAAAGAGATAAAAGCTAACTAAAGCTTAACGCTCAACAAAGCGTCCACCAGCGTACTAAGCTGTTTCTGGATCACGGGTAGTTTGTGTTCATCCAGTAGATATTGGCCTTGCTTTACCAATTCATCATTGAGGTAAGTGGCTTGCGAAAGCTCCAGTTGGATGGCATGAATACCTTCCGCTGGCTGACCAAAGCCTCGGGTGATGTAGCCCCCCTTGAAACGGCCATTGGCGACTTGACTATAGTCTGTTGATAAACACGCTTGAGCGCTTTTTAATACCGCAGGATCACAAGACTCACCGGCATTGGTGCCCCAGTTAAAGTCTGGTAATTTGCCTTCAAACAACATAGGCACTTCGGCAGCGATGCTGTGTGCATCCAGCAAAATAGCATAACCAAATTTCGCTTTAATATGCGCTAACTCATCTTCAATTTGCTGATGATATGGACGCCAGATCTGTTCTTTGCATAGCGCATGATGGACATCGGTTGGCTCTTTTCCTGCCAAAAACGTCGGGGTTTCATCAAACAAGATCTCTGGAAACAAGCCCGTTGTCTTGCTTGCGTATAACGCGGCATCGTCATAAGGGCGATTAAGGTCAATGACATAGCGTGAGTAATTCGCTGAGATCACACTCACACCCCGTGCCGCTAAATCACCATAAAGCTCTGGAATGTACCAGTCAGTATCCGGCAAGCGTTTCGCTTTGTCGGTCAGTGATTCCTCTTCTGTCGCTGTTAAGCGCAGTCCAGAGTGAGGCATACTGATTAACAGCGGCGAATCCCCTTGATGGAACTCAAAAGGCGATTCAATCCGATTATGAATAGGCTGAAGCTCTACATTACTCATGGGATACTCCGTGTTGGATACGTTGTTTTACTAATTGCCCACCTAACCAATAACAAAGTTCACCAGGACTTTCCACATCCCAGCAGACGAAGTCGGCCACTTTGCCCACTTCTAAAGTGCCATGGGAGTCACTGATCCCCAAGGCTTTTGCCGCATGAATCGTTGCTCCTGCAAGTGCCGCTTCAGGTGTCATACCAAATAAGGTGCACGCCATGTTCATCATCAAACGTAACGACAACGCGGGCGATGTGCCTGGATTCGCGTCCGTGGCAATAGCGATGTCTACGCCATATTGACGTAATAAATCCATCGGCGGCAATTGGGTTTCTTTCAGTGTATAAAACGCCCCTGGTAACAACACAGCCACAGTGCCTGATTCAGCCATGGCTTTTACATCCGCCTCTTCCATAAATTCCAAGTGATCCGCTGACAGCGCTTGATAATACGCCGCCATCCTCGTGCCACCTAAAGCAGACAATTGTTCCGCATGGATCTTAACCGGCAAGTCTAGCTCACGGGCTTTTTGAAAATAACGTTCAACCTGCTCAGTATTAAAGGCAATGCCTTCACAAAACGCATCGACCGCATCAGCAAGACCCAGAGCGGCCACTTTCGGCAATAGTGTCTCACATAGATAATCAATGTAGGCGTCTTTATCGTCATATTCTGGCGGCATGGCATGAGCTGCCAAACAAGTTCGCTTAATGGTCACTGGAAATTGCTGCCCCAATAGCGTTGCCACTCGCAGCATTTTTAATTCGCTGTCTAATGACAAACCATAGCCCGATTTGATTTCGACGGTGGTCACACCATCCGCCATCAGGCTTTTTAAACGTCGCGTTGCACTGGTCATCAATTCGGCTTCACTGGCTTCACGAGTAGCATTCACAGACGACGCTATCCCGCCGCCTTGTTTGGCAATGTCTTGATAACTCACGCCATTCAAACGCTGCTCAAATTCGCCCGCTCGATTACCACCAAACACCAAGTGCGTGTGACAATCGATCAAACCAGGCGTGATCCAACCACCATCGAGAGAGTGTTCTTGTTCTGTCTGATAAGCGGGTAATTTGTCGGCTTCGCCCAACCAAGCGATGCGACCATTAACCACACCAATGGCGGCGTTTTCAATCACACTGTAACGACCCTCTTTCATCGTCGCTAGGTGCGCGCCGCGCCACAGGCTATCTAGTATTAATGGCGTATCGTTTGTCATATCTTTCTCTTCTTCCTAAACCGCCAGACTTGGCAATAAACCGGCTGGCATGATCTCGTTATGCACCGCTTCTAATAACAGGTCATTGGCTTTTTCAATGTCGGTTGCAAAATAGCGGTCTTTATCGTAAAAAGGCACACGCGCACGCAATGTGGCACGAACTTCTTCAAGACGTTTGGTGGATTTCAATGGCGCACGGAAGTCCAATCCTTGTACCGCAGACAAAATCTCAACCGCCAAAATACCACGGGTATTTTCCGCCATGTCTTTCAAGCGGCGTGCCGCGAATGTCGCCATGGAAACATGATCTTCTTGGTTCGCCGACGTTGGTAAACTATCGACTGACGCTGGATGTGCGTAGCTTTTGTTTTCACTCGCCAATGCCGCTGCGGTAACTTGAGCGATCATAAAACCTGAGTTCACGCCACCATTGTCCACAAGAAAAGGCGGTAATTTACTTAAATTGCTGTCGATCAATAGCGCCATACGACGCTCAGACAAACTGCCAATTTCGGCAATGGCCAAAGCCAAATTATCCGCCGCCATGGCAACAGGTTCGGCGTGGAAATTACCACCAGAAATAATGTCGCCACTTTCTGCAAATACCAATGGATTATCAGACACCGAGTTGGCTTCAACACACAAGACTTTCGCTGTGCTGCGAATTTGTTCCAAACACGCACCCATAACTTGTGGCTGACAACGCAGAGAATACGGATCTTGAACCTTCTCACAACCTTGATGAGAGTCTCCCAGCTCACTGGTTTCGCCCAACAAATGGCGATACGCGGCCGCCGAATCAATTTGTGTTTGATGGCCACGAGCTTGATGAATACGATCATCAAACGGACTACGGCTACCCAGTGCAGCTTCCACAGAAAGAGAGCCACAAACCACCGCTGAGGCAAACAAATCTTCTGCTTCAAACAGCCCTTCTAGGGCAAATGCCGTCGATGCTTGAGTACCATTTAACAGCGCCAAACCTTCTTTTGGCGCCAAGGCAATCGGCTCAAGTCCTGCAATAGACAAAGCGGCTTGACCTGAGATTACTTCGCCACGGTAACGGGCTTTTCCTTCTCCTAGCAAGATCGTACTCATGTGCGCCAACGGCGCTAAATCGCCCGATGCGCCTACTGAGCCTTTCTTTGGAATGCATGGATACACTTCTTTATTGATCAGAGTTAGCAAGGCTTGGATTACTTTTAAACGAATACCAGAAAAACCTCGTGCTAGACTGTTAACTTTCAGCGCCATGATCAGTTTCACGGTTTTATCGTCCATCAATTGGCCTATTCCCGCCGCATGAGACAAGACAATACTGCGTTGCAATTGATCCAAATCTTCTGGTGCAATTCGGGTATTTGCCAACAAGCCAAAACCAGTATTAATCCCATAGACGGTACGATTTTCTGCAATCACGTCATTGACCACTTGAGTGCTTGCGTGGATCGCAGGAAACGAACTTTCGTCTAAGCTCAACTTTACCGAGCGACGGCTTATTTGGCGTAATTCATTTAGCGTCAACTGACCTGGTTTAATCATTAATTCAAACATGATGATCCTTAATTTTAATTCTCTGCGTTGCAATGTTGTTCGCACCAACGCCTAGGATTTTTATTTTGTTTGGTTGCCCGTAATCATCGGCAAATTCAAGCCTTGCTCTTTCGCGCAGTCAATCGCGATATCGTAGCCCGCATCTGCATGACGCATAACGCCTGTTGCTGGGTCATTGTGAAGAACACGAGCAATACGCTCAGCCGCATCATCACTGCCATCACACACAATCACCATACCGGAATGTTGTGAGAAGCCCATGCCAACGCCACCGCCGTGGTGCAAAGACACCCAAGTAGCGCCTGAGGCTGTGTTCAACAAAGCGTTCAATAATGGCCAATCCGATACCGCATCAGAACCGTCCTGCATTGCTTCTGTTTCTCGATTTGGGCTTGCTACTGAACCAGAATCCAAATGATCTCGGCCGATCACAATAGGCGCTGACAATTCACCGCTGCGAACCATCTCATTAAATGCTAAACCAAGCTTCGCGCGCTGACCTAAACCAACCCAACAAATACGCGCAGGAAGACCTTGGAACTGAATACGTTCACGCGCCATGTCTAACCAATGATGAAGATGTTTATCATCAGCGATCACTTCTTTTACTTTCGCATCGGTTTTATAAATATCTTCTGGGTCACCAGATAACGCTACCCAACGGAATGGACCAATACCGCGACAGAACAACGGACGAATGTACGCAGGCACAAAACCTGGGAAATCAAACGCATTTTCTACGCCTTCTTCCATCGCCATTTGGCGGATATTATTGCCGTAGTCAAACGTTGGTATGCCCATTTTTTGAAAATCCAACATCGCTTGAACATGCTTCGCCATAGATTGCTTCGCGGCCGTCACTATCTCTTTTGGCTGTGTTTTTGCCTTCTCACGATACTCATCCCAACTCATGCCGATCGGTAAATAACCGTTCAAAGGATCATGGGCAGACGTTTGGTCGGTCACCATATCGGGGCGTACTCCGCGTTTTACCATTTCAGGCAAAATCTCAGCGGCATTACCACAAAGCGCAATCGATACGGCTTTGCCTTCTGCTGTGTATTTTTTGATGCGCGCTAGTGCGTCGTCTAAATCCGTCGCTTGCTCATCCACATAGCGTGTACGTAAACGGAAATCGATGCTGGTCTGCTGACATTCAATGTTCAATGAACACGCACCGGCTAAGGTCGCCGCCAATGGCTGAGCGCCGCCCATACCACCAAGCCCTGCTGTTAATACCCAACGACCGGTTAAATTGCCATCGTAATGTTGACGACCCGCTTCAACGAAAGTTTCATAGGTACCTTGTACTATGCCCTGACTACCGATGTAGATCCAAGAGCCCGCCGTCATTTGGCCATACATTGCCAAACCTTTGGCGTCCAACTCATTAAAATGTTCCCAGTTAGCCCAATGTGGCACTAGGTTTGAGTTTGCAATCAGCACCCGTGGCGCGTTGCTGTGAGTTTTAAACACGCCGACCGGCTTACCTGACTGAACCAATAAGGTTTCGTCATCTTCTAGCTCAGTTAGGGATTCAACGATTTTGTCGTAGCTTTCCCAGTCACGAGCGGCGCGACCAATGCCACCATAAACGACTAAGTTTTCTGGGTTTTCTGCTACATCAGGATCTAGGTTATTCATTAGCATGCGCATTGGCGCTTCGGTGAACCAAGATTTAGCCGTCAGCTTTGTACCCGTTGCAGCTTTAACGACACCAGCACGATAGCGTTTTTGAGTAATCGTTTGTTTAGTCATTTTTGCACCTTTTAAAAGAAAGCCAATTAGGCATCTTGAGATAAAACAGAACATACATGTATATACAATTAATATAAAGATAAAATCTAACATTTATAGTTGCAAGTCTTTTTTCTACAAAACATAGGAAAAATACACTCAGACTCGGACGAAAAGCACCAAAAAACGCGTCAACCCCTTATAAAACAAGGATTCTATTCAGCTGATAAATAAGTCGATTTAAAACAGACAAAAACAAACTTGTATATACATTATTTTATCTATTACACTCAAACTATTCTAATTAACCTAGGAATTAACAGTGAACAGCCTTAATCAAGCCAATTCTGACCTTCAACACTTCTTTGCGGAACGCGCCTTACTGCCATCAGGTTGGGCGGATAATGTGCTTTTTTCTGTTAAAAACGGTCGATTTCATTCATTTTCAACAAACTGCGCAGCAACCGATCAGGCCACTACTTTGTCGGGGCCGGTGTTGCCGACCATGGCCAACGTTCACTCTCACGCCTTCCAGCGGATCATGGCAGGCGCGGCAGAAGTCAGCCTTAACCCAAACGATAGTTTTTGGAGTTGGCGTGATCTGATGTATAAAATCGTCCAAAAACTCACTCCAGACGATGCGCACATTATTGCGAAGCAGCTCTACATCGACATGCTAAAAGCAGGCTATACCCAAGTCGGAGAGTTTCATTACTTACACCACGACATCGGTGGTAAGCATTATGGACAGCTCGGTGAAATGTCGAATCAACTCATCAGTGCCGCTGATGACGCAGGCATGGGATTAACCTTGCTGCCGGTGCTCTATAGCCACTCAGGCTTTGGCGGGCAAGCCCCCAACGCAGGGCAAGCACGCTTTATTCACTCCACCGATTCTTATTTAACCTTGCACCAGGCGTGCGCGGAAAAATTAGCCAATCACGCGACTCATAAGTTAGGGATCTGCTTTCATTCATTACGCGCGGTCACTAAGTCACAAATTGACACCGTGTTGCAGACACTCAATACGACGCCTCACAAAACAAGTCCGATCCACATTCACATCGCAGAGCAACAAAAAGAAGTACAAGACAGCGTGAGTTGGAGCGGACAGCGTCCGGTGGAATGGCTGCATAACGAAATCGGTTTGAACGATCGCTGGTGTCTGGTGCATGCGACTCATTTAACGGATGCCGAGCGCCAAGCCATCGCCGCCAGCCAAGCGATTGCCGGACTTTGTCCGACCACAGAGGCCAACCTAGGTGACGGAATTTTCCCTGCGGTTGAATTTGAAAAAGAACACGGTCGTTGGGGAATTGGCTCTGATAGCCATGTCAGTTTGTCGATCGTCGAAGAGTTACGTACTCTAGAATACGGCCAACGCTTACGCGATCAGCAACGCAACCGGTTATACCGACCAGAGCAAACCAGCGTTGGCGACAATCTCTACCAGCAAGCATTATTAGGCGGCAATCAAGCCTGTGATGTGTCTTTGGGCTTGGCCGTTGGCCATCGCGCAGACTTTATGGTGCTTGATGAAAGCCAGCCGTTTATCGCCGCTAGCGAGAGTAAAGACTTACTTAATCGCTGGTTATTCGCGACCAATAAAAACCTAGTAAAAGACGTATTCGTGGCAGGCCAACAGCGCATCAAAAACTTCCACCACGAAGAGGAAGAAGCCAGCCGATGTGCCTTTATCCAAATCATTAAAAAGGTGATGTATGACGCTTAATACTCCGCTTCACTATCAAATTATTAAACAAGATAGTTACCTGCGAATGCCATGGAAAAATGGCTTAGGAGAAACGCTTGAAATACAGCGTCATGACGATGAGCAAGGCTTGCGTTTTCGCATTAGCCAAGCGTCTGTTAAAGATGATGGCCTGTTTTCAGATTTCAGCGGTTTGCACCGTACTCTGGTTTTATTGTCTGGTAATGGCATGCTGCTTAGCCATCGTAATGCGAGCTCTGAAAACGATGAAACCACAGAGCATCAGCTGACTACGCCGCTTGATATGGCGAGATTTTCCGGTGGCGATGAAACCCACGCCAGACTAATCAATGGCGTGATTGAAGATTTGAACATCATGGTGCGAGACAGTGATTGTCGCTCGTCCGTACAAGCCTGCTTTGCCCCAGCGTTCTTATCACTAGCTCATGAGGCAACATTGTTTACAGGGTTTTATGCCAACGAAGATTCGATTGTCGCGTTTCAGGCAGATGAGACAGGCGAAACAAATACACTCTTGATTCCTTCACAAAGTTTGATGCTTCTCAGCCAGCACGCTATTAATCTAGACGCTATTCAGTTTATCAGTGGCTGCGGTATTTTGATCGAAATAGCAGACCATTAACAATATTGCTCTGCTCGAATCAGCCGCGCCCAAAATGCCCAAATAACTGAAAGCGAGAGCCTGGGTGAACTAAACGAGCAGCAGTAATAATATCCTCACCCGCCCAAGTACGACGTTTTATTTGTAAACAGGGCTCATTCGCAGCGATCTGCAAACGCTCGCATTCTGTTTCGCTGGGTAAAATAGCTTCAACCAAATGTTCGCCTTCTGTCATTGGCGCTGTTGTCATCAGGTATTCGTAGGAAGTGTGTTGGGAAAAATCCTGTTTGTCGTAATCTGGTGCTCGACTTGCATTAACGATACGCTCTTCAATTTGAATAGGGATATCGTTTTCATAATGCAAAACAACAGAACGAAAAATGCCATGATTAGTTCGAACACCTAACATCATGGCCTCTTCAACACTGGCTCTAGCAGACTCCAGTGTTAATAATTTTGATACATGCTGATGACCACGAGCGGCAATTTCTTCAGCAATGTTATGCACTTCAAACAAGGCTGAATGCGCTTTTTTTTCTGCGACGAATGTCCCCAGTCCTTGGTGGCGAATCAGCAATCCTTCAGCGGTTAATTCGCGTAATGCACGGTTTACAGTCATGCGACTAACGCCAAGAAAATTAACAATCTCAGCTTCAGATGGAACCCGTTGATTCGTTTGCCATTCACCCACGGAAATTTTATGCGAAATGGCTTGCTTTAATTTTGCGTAAATAGGCTGTGGCACATCTGGCAAGCCATCAAATAAGTGTTCTAATATCGTTGTAGTTTGATCAGACAAAGCGTATTCCATCTGTTTATCAATTAAGTAACATCATTATATCGCTAGTATCATTCAGCAAACAATAAACCTGTATAGACAATTAAAACTAAACAGGTAATGTCCATAGCCAAATGAGCCATGAAAAACCGATTATCATTGAAAAGATAACCCCCCAACGCGGAGTTTTGATATTAAAATTCGAGGCTATATCAGTGCGCTTTTTACCCGTAATCATTGCCAATGTAAGACGTTCTTTTAGACATAACTCATGATACAAAACAGCGGCAATATGTAGCCCGACAAGCGCTAATAATATATTTGGTAAAGCATGATGAATCCATGACATTTGGCCTATCCAGTCATTGGACGCATATTGGTTTAAAGGTCCAAACCAAAAAATATCATCACTGGTGAATAAACCTGAGACCCATTGAAATGTTAATGTTAGAAGCAAAATAACAACCATCCACCCACCGGCTGGATTATGCCCTAGATAGACCCGAGACTCGCCATTTAACATGCTATTCATAAAGGAAAAGACCGCTTTAGGCCCTTTAAGAAACTGGCTAAACTTCGCATATTTAGAGCCATATAGGCCATATAACAAGCGAAAAACAATCACGCTGGATAAGCCATAACCTAAATAAAAGTGGTATTGAAAGAGATCACCTTGAAGTTTCCCTGTAACAATCAGCCCCGTGAATAAAAACGCCATAAGCCAATGGCTGACTCTGATAGGCCAATCCCACACAAGTACGGATTTCATATTCCACACCACCTTTATTTTGGTCATTTATATTCTTCTATATAGTACTATCACCAGCCAACTATCCATATAAAATAACGTGTTTATGTGGAGACTTTAAAATACTCAAAAAAGAGTATCAAGGAGCTGAAACAAAGCCCCCTATTTGATGTATCCTAATGGCTTGGAATCTCCCCCCTTAATGTTGTTAATTTGTCCGCCAATCCTTTTTGATATTTGGCTGGCTGACGCTTCCTTTTACCAATACGAGTTCCGATCTATGAATACATCATCTTATCAAGAACATATCGCGACGCTACAAGCTCGCTACGCCAAAGCAATGCAGCACTTTAACCTCGATGCTATTGTTCTCGCTTCTGGCCAAAAAACCTATTACTTCCAAGACGACCATACTGCGCCTTTTCATGCTTATTCAGGCGCTCAACAATGGTTACCATTCACCTTAAATACCGACACTTATCTCATTATTCAAGCCGGGCAAAAGCCACGTATTGTTTGGCCTATTCGTGACGATTTTTGGCATGCGCCTAATCCTGTTCCTGCCGGTGAGTGGCAAGACGAATGGGATATTTCTCCAGCTCGGGTAGACGACAAATGGTTTTCTGGCTTACCTCAAAAATGCGCTTGGTTAGGGCCTCAACCTCAGTCTTTTGCACAAACAATTGAAGGCCTAAACGCCTATGTCGATTTTTCAAAAGCCGTTAAAACACCCTTCGAAATCAATGCTATGTGCTTAGCAACCGAGCGAGCTGTAAAAGGCCATCTTGCCGCTAAAGAGGCTTTTTTAGCTGGCATGAGTGAATTAGACATTCATTTGGCGTTTTTACAAGCCAGCCAACAGACGGCAGCCCAAGAACCTTATCCAGGCATCGTTGGCGTTAATGAACACGCCGCGGTATTACATTACGAGCACAAAGACATTAACCGTTCGGCTCGTCCGCTGACTCTGCTTATCGATGCAGGCGCCAATGAACATGGCTACGCCAGTGACATTACCCGCACCTTTGTACGTCATGATGACGAATTTAGCGCGTTGGTAAACAGCTTAGACACTATGGAACAACGTTTAGCCTCCAGCGCCATGTCAGGTGTAGATTATCGTGCCATTCATCAAGAGGCATTAGTGGGTATTGCTCATATTCTTCATGACCATAAAATCTGCCGATTAAGTGTCGATGAGCAAATGGCGAAAGCCATTCCACAAGTATTCTTTCCACATGGCATTGGTCATTTACTTGGCTTACAGGTACACGATGTAGGCGGTTTTCAAATTGATGAGTTGGGCACAACAAGAAAAGACAAAAACTCGCCTTTCTTACGACTCACTCGGACGCTTAAAAAAGACATGGTCATCACCATCGAACCGGGGCTCTACTTCGTACCAATGCTGTTAGAAAAAATGCAGGCGGATATTCCTCAGCATGGCTGTGATCTAGAGCTAATCGAACGCTTCAAGCCTTATGGCGGCATTCGTATAGAAGACAACGTCGTGGTTAAAGATGATTTACCAATCAACCTGACCCGCAACGCGTTCGGAGAGTAAAACGGTCATTAGAAATCGTAACTGATCTTAAAAGGGCTTAATCATAGGCCCTTTTTATATGGAATTTTATGTTCATCACACGATCTAGTTTGCTCTAATGCTACTGACTGTTTTTTAGTTTTGGCCGCTTAGGCGGTAAAGACTCAGCAAACGACATGCAAACACTAAGCCATCCATTTAATTCCTCATCAGACTCCAGCCCCGCAGACGCAACATACACCATGGTTTTTATCGGCTTGCCCGTAAAATCCATTTCTCTTGCATAAGGCTTGGCTAAATATTTTTCATAATCCTTTGGGCCAACACGCACCATCAACTCATCACCAACGATGACACAGCACATATGCTCAGACAGTAAAAAGCACAAACCACCAAACATCTTCCTAATGTCTAAATCTGGTCGCCCTTGAAAGTACTCACACAGCCTTTCTTCTAACCCTCTGTCATACGCCATCACTATTCACTTTTCTAGGATCAACACCGGGATTATAGCAGCGAATAATTAACCTCCCATTATCTTTTACCCTAGTCCAGAGCAATTCTTCGCGCTTGCACGGGGAGCGAGATGTTGTACATGGAAGCATCTCTACCAATGAACAAACCCGTCTAAACATTTCTCTTGTTGACTTTTCTTTCAATATATACGAAATTACACATATGTTATTTTTCGGATATGTATATGAACCCTTGTAAGTTTTATAAGTGCCTCGCCGACGATACTCGTTTGAAGTCCATCATGCTGATCCAGCAAGCAGATGAAGCCTGTGTTTGCGACCTAATGGCTGCGCTGGAGCTTGATCAACCCAAGACCTCGCGTCACCTTGCTGAACTGCGTAAATGCGGCATATTGCAAGACGAACGGCGTGGCAAATGGGTGTATTACCGTTTGCATCCTGAGTTGCCGGACTGGGCGAAAACGGTAATAAACGCAACCGCTCAACATAACAAAGACTACTACCAAGCCGCGCTGGACAAACTGTTGTCCTGCAAATCATCCGTCAATAATTGCTGCTAACACCACTTACGCACAATGGAGAAGAGTAATGCCGTCACTTGAAAACAGCTTACCAAACATCAATCATGAGCAACTTAACATTCCTAGCCATGAGCAGTTTTCCGCCACACCAAGCACCCACAAACCGCGCCTATTATTGCTCTATGGATCGCTGCGTGAGCGCTCCTATAGCCGCCTAGTGATTGAAGAGTCCGCTCGCTTATTAACGTCCTTTGGTGCCGACGTGAAAATATTCAACCCAGCGGGTTTACCACAGCCAGATTCAGAAGACGACAGCCATCCAAAGGTACAAGAACTTAGAGAATTAATGATGTGGTCTGAAGGTCAAGTATGGTGCTCGCCAGAGCGTCATGGCTCGATGACCAGCATATTGAAAAGCCAACTTGATTGGATGCCTCTCAGCATCGGCAGCGTACGCCCGACACAAGGAAAAACCCTGGCGGTTATGCAAGTCAGTGGCGGCTCTCAGTCGTTTAACGCGGTCAATCAAATGCGCATTTTAGGTCGCTGGATGCGCATGGTGACGATTCCGAATCAGTCATCTGTGGCAAAAGCCTTTTTAGAATTTGAAGAAGATGGTCGTATGAAACCCTCTGCTTACTACAACCGTATTGTCGATGTACTGGAAGAGCTGATGAAGTTCACGCTCTTGCTTCGCGATCAAAAAGACTACCTTGTAGATCGTTATTCTGAGCGTGTCGAAAGCGCAGAACAACTTAGTAAACGAGTCAATCAAAAATCGATATAGGACGAATACCATGGGATTGTTTGAACGTTATCTTACCATCTGGGTTGGATTGGGTATCATCGGTGGCATTCTGATCGGCAGTCTAATCCCCGATGCTTTCTCAGTGATCGCCGGTTTAGAATACGCCCATGTTAACTTCGTGATCGCCGTGCTTATCTGGCTGATGATTTACCCTATGATGGTGCAAATCGATTTTTCATCCATTAAAGACGTTGGCAAAAATCCAAAAGGGATTCTACTGACTCTCGTGATTAACTGGCTGATTAAGCCCTTCTCTATGGCGCTGTTGGGCTGGCTCTTCTTTAAAGTATTGTTCGTATCTTGGGTCGATCCAGAAACCGCGAAAGAATACATAGCAGGGATGATTTTGTTGGGCGTTGCTCCTTGTACTGCTATGGTGTTTGTCTGGAGTCAGCTGACTAAGGGGAATCCGAATTATACCTTGGTGCAAGTGTCTATTAACGATGTGATCATGATTTTCGCATTCGCGCCTATCGCCGGTTTCTTACTCGGCGCGACTGACATTAGTGTGCCTTGGGACACCTTACTGATTGCGGTGGTTTTATATGTATTAGTGCCTCTTTTAGCGGGTTTATTCACCCGTAAAGCATTAGATAAAAACAATGACCACTCAAGACTCGATGCTTTTTTACGTACCATGAAGCCTTGGTCTATCGTCGGTTTGCTTGCCACTGTGGTTTTGTTATTCGGTTTTCAATCTGAAACTATTTTGGCAAAACCACAAGCGATTCTATTGATTGCGATTCCTCTGCTGATCCAGACTTATTGTATTTTTGCCGTCTCTTACTGGTTAGCAAGAAAATTCAAATTGCCTCATTCTGAAGCGGCTCCTGCCAGCCTTATAGGAACGTCTAACTTTTTTGAATTGGCCGTCGCTGTCGCTATTTCGTTATTCGGATTGCACTCTGGTGCTGCGCTGGCGACCGTTGTCGGTGTGTTAGTAGAAGTGCCGGTTATGCTGTCATTGGTTTGGTTTATTAACCGCACCCGACATTGGTTTGCCTAAGCTATTAAAAACAGCACAGTCTCAAACGAAAAAGACCGTATTGATGTCACTTCATCAATACGGTCTTTTTTGCATTAACCCAATAGCAAATCTGTTTAGGCTTTGAGCTTATGAACTAGCCCTTGAATGCCCAAGGCATAACCTTGTACGCCCATACCGACCACAATGCCCAAAGCAACAGGTGAAATGTAAGAATGATGACGAAAAGCTTCGCGGGTATGTACATTAGAAATATGCACTTCAATCACAGGCACATCGGCCCCTTTAATCGCATCGTGCAATGCGACAGAAGTGTGTGTGTAAGCGGCTGGGTTAAACACCACACCTAGCACTTCCCCTTCTTTAATACGACGACCCGCTTCATGAATGTAATCGATCAGCACGCCTTCATGGTTAGATTGGCGAAAATCAATATCATGTCCTAACGCCGCGGCAGTATCTCGGCACAAGACTTCCACATCCGCGATGGTTTCATGGCCGTACATTTCTGGCTCACGAGTACCCAATAAGTTCAGGTTCGGGCCGTTCAATACCATAATGGTAGACATACAAGTTTCCTCGATAAGCTGAGATTCACACTAAGCAGTGCATAAGAAATATTGTTAAGTAAAAAGATAATACGATGATGCTGATCTAGGTACTAGAGCAAACCTCTTGTTCACCCGCTTTATCGCCGATAATAGGGCGAAAAATCGAAGATATGAACAGAAGTACATACAATTAGGAAAATACACTCAGACACACAAGAAAACCTTCTGAAAAACGAAATAAACCAAACAATCAATGTATGAATCTAATATTTTTTTCATTTCCCTTTGATTTTTTCTATTTGAAAAATAGAAAGTGCCTTTAGAAAATTTTTCTAAAAATAACATCTAGAAACTAAAAACAACGTTCTTTTTATTTTTTAGCTATTTGATTTTGATATAGTCTTTAAAACTAATATAGAGAAGGATCGCACTGTGGAAATGCCTATTCCCAACCTACGTCATCTAAGAGTTTTTTTGGCTGTAACCGAACAGAAGAGCATTACTCGTGCGTCCAATAGCATTTTTTTATCACAACCTGCAATAACTCAAGCCATTGCAAAATTAGAAAACCAACTGGGTGCAGCACTTTTTGAACGCCATTCCGATGGTATGTATGCAACACCATCTGGCGATGTTTGGTACAACCGTGTATCGCGTGCTATTAATCACTTACAAGCTGCAACCCTTACGATCGTCAAAGAAAATACGAACAAAGATGTACCATCTAAAAACCTTATTGGCCTTATCAGTACCACACAATTAAAAGCGTTAGTGGCGGTATGCGAGGCACAAAACTTCAGCATTGCCAGCCGTAATCTAGGTATTTCACAATCATCCGTACACCGAGCGGCAAGAGACCTTGAAAGATTACTGGGTGTGACACTATTCGAAAAAAGTAGCCTGGGTATTAGCGCAACCAAAGCAGCACAAAATCTATCTACAGCAACAAAACTTTCCTTTAGTGAGTTGCGCCAAGGTATTTACGAAATTAACGCTCTGCAGTTTCGTGATGTCAGTACTATTACTGTTGGCTGCATGCCGCTTGCTCGTACTACGATTTTACCAAAATCTATTTTACGTTTTAACGAACGTCATCCAGACGTGAATATTAATATGACAGACGGTCCTTACCCTGATTTATTGCATCACTTACGTCAAGGTGACATAGATATAATGCTAGGTGCATTGCGTTATCCAGCACCAGCTGACGACGTCATTCAAGAAGAGCTATGGGCACCGTCACTGTCAATTGTCGCTCGAAACGACCACCCATTAATGAAACAAGAAACAGTTTCAGCACAAGACCTAACTCAATACGCTTGGGTGGTTCCCGCTAAAGAGACCCCAACTCGCAATGCCTTTGAGAACATATTTAAAGACGCTAATATTGATTTGCCTACACGTATTGTTGAATCCAGCTCACAAATTCTGATACGTGAGTTATTGATAGAAAGCGACCGATTGACGTTAATCACAGCCAGTCAAGTTGAACGAGAAATCAATATTGGATTACTCAAAAAAATCACTTTCCCACTAGACCATACGAGGCGACCAATCGGCCTTTGTGTACGTAAAAGCTGGCTTCCTACGATGACACAATCCCATTTTTTAAGCATGTTAAGAGAAGTATCAGAGAATTTTAGATGACATTTAAAATAACTTCTTTGCAAAAAATGAATACCATATGCGGTTTATGGATTATCCCCTTTTTCACACCAATGCTAGATTTGTAAGCAGATAAAAAGCAAAAGCTAAGATACAAGATGAAGGCTCAAATCGATAAGATATGCGCATCATAATTCCTCTTCGGACTTAGCTTTACTCACCCTACACTCGCACGCTCAGGAGTAGACTAATGAAAATTTGTATCGCTGGAGCATCCGGTGCTTTTGGCATGAAACACATGGATGCTATTGCCGCTATTGAAGGCGCCGAGGTGGTTTCCGTTGTTGGCACCAAAATAGATGCGATTAAAGCATTCGCCGCAGAACGTGGCATTCCACACTACACAACAGACTTGGCTGAAAGCCTAGCGCGTGACGATGTAGATGCTGTAATTTTAGCCACTCCAACACAACTTCATGCCGCCCAAACTATCCTGTGCTTAGAAGCTGGTAAACACGTCATGTCTGAAATTCCAATGGCAGACAGCATTGAAGACGCGCGCCGTGTGGTTGCCGTTAAGAAAGAAACCGGGCTAGTTGCCATGGCAGGTCATACTCGTCGTTTCAATCCGTCTCACCAATGGATTCACAACAAAATTGAAGCCGGTGAACTCACGGTTCAACAAATGGATGTACAGACCTACTTCTTCCGCCGTTCGAACAAAAATGCATTAGGCCAAACCCGCTCTTGGACAGACCACCTACTCTGGCACCACGCTTGCCACACGGTTGACTTGTTCCAATATCAAACCGGCGAAACCGCCAGTAAAGTACAAGCACTGCAAGGCCCTATTCACCCGGAACTTGGCATTGCAATGGACATGAGCATTGGTATGAAAGTGCCTACAGGGGCCATTTGCACCCTGTCTCTGTCATTTAATAATGATGGTCCATTTGGTACCTTCTTCCGTTATATTTGTGACAACGGCACCTATCTTGCTCGTTATGATGACCTTTATGATGGCAACGACAACAAGATTGACTTATCTGATGTCGCTGTCTCTAACAACGGTATTGAGCTGCAAGATCGAGAATTTATCACCGCCATCCGAGAAGGTCGCGATCCTAACTCTTGCGTTACTCAAGCTATCGAATCAATGGAAACATTGTATCGCCTTGAGCAATGCTTGGAAGACTAAGTAAATCACTTATACGATATAGGGGGCTACGGCTCCCTATTTGCGTTTTATGGCGACAAGATGGTCATGTACACCATGATAATTTTGCTCAATCATCATTCTAAGCGCAAAATACCCCATCAAAATAATCCCTCGTCCTGTTGCTAATCAAGCAGTACGACTGTGATTAAAACGGCTAAAACAACGAGGTACCTATGCCTAAACATCCCCACCTAAGCAACCCAACGATTGGCTTAGGCTGTATGAATCTTTCCCATGCTTATGGCGCACCGCTGACAGAAGACGCGGGTATTGAAGCACTGCAAGCGGCGTTTGAAATGGGTTATCGCCACTTTGATACAGCGACATTATACGGCGCTGGCAAAAACGAGATGCTGGTTGGCAACGCATTAAAAGATCGTCGCGACGAGTTCTTTCTTGCCAGCAAATGTGGCATGGAAATGGTCGATGGTAAACGCATCATCAATGGTCGCCCTGAAAACCTACGTCGCCAATGTGAAAATAGCCTAAAGCGCTTACAAACGGATCATATCGATTTGTATTATTTGCATCGCATGGACCCAGATGTGCCGATTGAAGAAAGCGTGGGTGCGCTCGGTGATCTGGTTAAAGAAGGTAAAATTGGTGGCATCGGCTTGTCTGAAGTGTCTGCTGAGGTAGTCGAACGTGCTCATAAAGAATCTCCGCTTACTGCATTACAGACCGAATACTCTCTTTGGACTCGCAATCCAGAAATTGCTGTATTGGAGACAACGAAAACCCTCGACATTACTTTTGTAGCCTTTAGCCCGGTCGCTCGTGGTTATTTGTGTGGTGAACTGACCGATGTTACGACACTAGAAGACACCGACATCCGCAAAAAAATGCCGCGCTTTAGTGTGGAAAACTATCCTAAAAACATAGACTTGTTGCAGGATTTTCTCGCTATGGCAAAAGACATCGGCTGTACGCCAGCGCAATTGGCCTTGGCATG
The DNA here is from genome assembly GCF_004352835.1 of Marinomonas flavescens. Taxonomy (GTDB): domain Bacteria; phylum Pseudomonadota; class Gammaproteobacteria; order Pseudomonadales; family Marinomonadaceae; genus Marinomonas; species Marinomonas flavescens. The sequence continues at coordinate 34,190 of NZ_SJSB01000020.1, forward strand.
GACCCGCATGAAAGGCGAACATATTGTGCCGATTCCTGGTACTCGCTCGATCTCTCATATGCGAGATAACCTTCATGCGGGACAACTTACCTTGGATAGCAAAAAAATGATGCTGCTGGATGACATAATTAACCAAAATAACGTCTTTGGTTCTCGTTACAATCCGGCACAACAGGCTGATGTGAGTACCGAAATGTTCGACGCATAATTCAGTTATTGATAACCCGTGATTGATAGCCCGCGATTGATAGTCCGTGATTGATAACCCGTATTTTCACAGTAAAAAGGTCGCTTTCCTAACAAAGGAAGCGACCTTTTTTGAGTCTATTTAGACTGAAAACTCATTTTATAACGTGATAAAAAAGCGTTAATCCTGAAATAGATCACACAATTTCAATCAACATTTCACCTGGCGTGACACGATCACCTTTCTTAACGCTAACCGTTTTCACTGTGCCTGCGATATTAGCATGTACTTCGGTTTCCATTTTCATGGCTTCCGTTACGAGTACTGCTTGCCCTGCTTTCACTGTGTCACCTTCGGCTACCAATACATCGATGATATTGCCCGGCATAGCAGCACTAACATGACCTGGCTCAGTGGCTTTAGAACGACCACTACCACCTTCAGAAACGTATTCATTCAATGATTCAAATACGACTTCTTCAGGCATGCCATCAAGGGACAGGTAAAGTTTGCGCTTACCGGCACCAAAGTCACCCACACCTGTGATAGCAACGTCATAGACTTCGCCATGTACATCAATTTTAAATTCAGTCGCCAGACCAGCAGCCGCAGTCGCATTGCCCGCTTGTTCAGGCGGTAGTAATACTTCTGGTTGTAACGTTCCATCAGCACGTTGCTGCAAAAATTCACGTCCTAGCTCTGGAAACATAGCAAACGTTAGTACATCTTCTTCTGACTTAGCCAACTCACCAATGTCTTTACGCAACTTAGCTAGCTCAGGAGTTAATGAGTCTGCAGGGCGACCTTCATTAACGTGCTCATTGCCTACTGCTTTTTTCTGTACATCAGCATTCACAGCCGCTGGTGGTTGACCGTAACCACCCAATAAATAGCGTTTTACTTCATTAGTAATCGTCTTGTAGCGCTGACCAGCTAAAACATTATAGACAGCTTGAGTACCTACGATTTGCGATGTCGGTGTTACTAATGGAGGAAAGCCTAGGTCTTCACGGACACGAGGAATTTCGTCAAATACATCACGAATTTTGTCTAGGGCATTTTGCTCTTTCAGCTGATTTGCCAAGTTAGACATCATGCCGCCCGGTACTTGATTGATCTGTACCGACACATCTTCACGAGTAAACTCACTTTCAAACTGATGGTATTTTTTACGTACATCACGGAAATAGTCAGCAATTTCAGACAATAGAGCCAGATTTAAGCCGGTGTCATAGTCCGTATCTTTCAAGGCCGCAACTTGAGACTCTGTCGCTGGATGGCTAGTGCCGCCCGCAAAAGAAGAAATCGCGGTATCAATACGATCAGCGCCCGCTTCAATTGCTTTTAACTGACACAATGGCGCTAGACCAGAAGTTGAGTGGCTATGAACAACAAGCGGTAAATCCACCGCTTCTTTGATGGCTTTGACCAAATCATATGTCGCGTAAGGCGTTAGCAAACCAGCCATGTCTTTAATCGCAATAGAGTCTGCACCCATCGCTTGCATCGCTTTCGCTTGTTCAACAAACAATTGAGCGGTATGAACAGGGCTAGTGGTATAACAGATCGTACCTTGAGCATGTTTACCGGCTTTTTTAACCGCTTTCATCGCTGTTTCAATATTACGCAAATCATTCAATGCATCAAACACACGGAATACGTCGATTCCGTTATCCGCTGCTTTTTGTACAAAGGCTTCCACAACATCATCAGCATAATGACGGTAACCCAATAAATTTTGACCGCGCAATAGCATTTGTAGACGAGTATTCGGTAGCGCTTCTTTAAGTTGACGTAAACGCTCCCATGGATCTTCTTTTAAGAATCGAACACAGGCATCAAAAGTAGCGCCGCCCCATACTTCTAGGGACCAAAAACCGACTTGATCTAATTTCTCACAAATAGGCAGCATATCTTCTGTGCGCATACGTGTCGCAATAAGAGACTGATGTGCATCACGCAGAGTAACGTCCGTGATTTCGACTTTTCTTTTGTTAACTTGACTCATGTTACTTCCTCCTGCGGATTATCGACCAACGTGTGCGGCAATAGCCGCCGCTAATACAAGCGCAATATCGCTTGGGTTACGTTTTACGGAATAATTTAATAGCTCTGGATGGGCTGGTACAAAGCCCGTATTGAACTCACCTTTGATAAAATCAGGGTGTTTGAGAATTTCTTGGTAATAGTTGGCTGTTGTTTTGATACCGTGCAAACGCATATCATCGATCGCCCGGCGACCACGAGCTAACATTTCATCCCAAGTTAGTGCCCATACAACCAACTTCAAACACATGGAGTCGAAGTAAGGTGGTATTTCATAACCTGTATAAATAGCTGTATCAACTCGAACACCTGGACCACCTGGCGCATAATAATGAGTAATACGTCCAAAACTTGGCATAAAATCATTTTTAGGGTCTTCGGCGTTGATCCGAAACTGCATCGCGTACCCGGTATAGCTGATATCTTCTTGGCGAAAACTTAATGGCAAACCAGAAGCAACACGCAATTGCTCGCGTACAATATCTACGCCTGTAATTTGCTCAGTAATCGTGTGCTCTACTTGAACACGCGTGTTCATTTCCATGAAGTAGATTTCATTGCCAGACAACAAGAACTCAACAGTCCCCGCATTTTCGTAACCCACTGCTTGGGCTGCGGTAACGGCAAGATTACCAATGTATTGGCGCTGCTCTGGTGTTAATTGCGGGCTAGGTGCAATCTCAATCAATTTCTGATTACGGCGTTGAATCGAACAATCACGCTCATAAAGGTGAATCACATTGCCTTGAGAATCTGCCAAAATTTGTACTTCGATGTGGCAAGGGTCGACGATACACTTCTCAAGAAATACTTCTGCAGAACCAAAAGCCTTAGTCGCCTCAGAAATAACGCGAGGATACTGACTAACCAACTCTTCTGGTGTATCACAACGACGTATTCCACGCCCGCCGCCACCTGAAGTGGCTTTAATCATGATGGGATAACCAAACTTATCCGCTAAAGATAAAGCCTCATCAAGATCTTTTAAATTTCCTTCCGAGCCAGGAGTAACAGGCACCCCCGCCGCACGCATGCTATCTCGTGCTTGGGTTTTATCACCCATTTTATTGATTACAGTGGATTTTGGCCCAATAAACACGATACCTTTTTGCTCACATAGTGCGGCAAAATTTGCATTTTCTGATAAAAAGCCATAGCCAGGATGAATCGCATCACAGCCGGTTTCTAATGCTAAATTTACAATGCGTAAGGGATCCAAATAACCAGCGATAGGGTCGTCGCCTAATGAATAGGATTCATCCGCACGCTTAACGTGCAATGCATAACGGTCCGGCTCGGTAAAAATGGCAACAGAACGAATATCGGACTCTGAACATGCACGTATTATACGAACCGCGATTTCACCACGGTTAGCGATCAACACTTTCTTCAACATGGGTCACTCCTTAACTTGGTGTTCATTTAGCCTACGCAAAGAAAGACAAAAGTAAAAATTGATATTTCAAAGGTTATCTATAAGGTATACGTGATAGATAAACAGAAAATGAGAGAAGAAATGTCATCACCCGTCCAAAATATAGCCAATCGGTTAACCTTTAGGCAGCTACAAGTATTCAAAAGCGTCTATGAGCTAAGCAGCTACAGTCGTGCTGGTGACATGCTCGGATTAAGTCAGCCCGCGGTAAGCAATCAAATCCGCCAATTAGAGCAAACCATCGGTCAACCTTTGTTCGAATACGTCGGCCGTCAGCTTTACAGCACGGCCATCGCGAAACGCTTAGCAGAATGTACTTTTTCTGTTTTCAATGAAGTTCAACGATTTCAAAATGACCTTGCCGCCGAGACAGGATTGATATCAGGAGAGCTAAAGTTAGTTGCCGTTTCCGCGGCTCAATACATAGTGCCATATTTACTTCGCGCTTATTCAGATCTAAACCCTGACGTCACTATCTCGCTGGAGGTGGTCAATCGAGAAAAAGCCATTGAACGATTAGAAAAAAATCGCGATGAGTTAACGATTATGGGCATGGTGCCAAACGATAAACCTATGCTGAGCATACCTTTTTTAGGTAATAAGTTGATTGCTGTGGCGCCTAAAGGCCACCCTCTACTACAAGAGGAAGAGGTCACATTATCGATGTTTTTAGAGCAAACATTGCTGCTTAGAGAAGTAGGTTCTGGTAGTCGCTTAACACTCGAACTACATTGCCAAAAACAGCGAGTGCGCTTTCAGAATAAAATGGTTCTTGGTTCAAATGATGCCATTAAGCATGCCGTGCTGGCGGGGTTAGGCGTTGCTGTTTTACCGCGTTTAGCCATTATTTCCGAGTTAAAACTAGGCAGTTTAGTCGAACTGCCTATCAAAGATTTTCCATTGCGACGATCTTGGTGTCTAGTCAGCCCTCAAGGCCAACATCCAACCCCAACCATGCGCTCTTTTATTGATTATGTGCAACAGAATATTAGCCAGTTTGAGCCTATGTTTCAGCGCATGATAGATCAATAACTTATCTCTGAATCCATGGCCCACAGGTGAGCGCCAACTAGCGCCCTCCAAGGTGAATAATCGGCTAACCATTGCTCCGTTGCCTTGGCATCTAACAGCACTGACGACTTAAGTAAAGTGGATAGATTGCGGCGCACAGCCACATCCCCGTGTAACGAACCATCAAGCCAACTAAAGCCGCGCAACAAGCCATAACTAACCGTCCAGGGACCAATGCCTTTCAAGGCAAGCAATTGCTCTGTCAATGACTCGATTGCTGGTCGATCAGGTTGAGAAGGCCAAATCAACTTTCCTTGACGGAGATGCTCAGACAAAAGCAAAAGCGCAGCGGCTTTCGCTTTAGAAAAACCTGTTGCTTGTAAATCCTCAGGGACAACCTGGCTCAATGATTTAGCCGTTGGATAACACATTAACCCACTTGAGTGTTGCGCTCCAAAGGCTTGAATGAATCGCCGACGTATTGAAATAGCAGCCTTGACACTAATCTGCTGACCAATAATAGCCCAACTAAAGGCTTCAAAAGGTGAAGCGCTCTGTGGAATACGCAATCCCATTTGTTGCTTCACTAACGATGACATAGGCGAGTTTTGTGTAATACATTGCGCTTCGAAAGTATCAACATCTTGATCTAAACCCAGCATATGATCCGCTAATTCGGACAAAGCTATTTTATCAGCGTCTGTCACTTCTCTTGGTATATCTAATAAAATAAGTACCTGACCTATTTGATTGAAATTAAAAGAAATAACCGCAGCTTCATCCTGCCAAAAAAGTCCTTTCTCAATAATGTTTCCACTGCATCGCTCTGCAATAGATTCACTATCGCGACCATGAAAATCAAGAAAACCTTGTCGTTGAAAATGGTATGGAAGTGGTTTAATCAAAGACAATATCGACATGGTATCCCTTAAGAAATGAGTGAAACTATTTTATTCCTAAACCGCACCCTATGAGCAGTTCGATCAAAATAGGGCTTATTTAATGATTAGATTATCTAGCGACCCTATGCAACGTGACATAGACCTAGAAGCACATCTTGTTTTGTAATGATAAGTAACCGGGATTTCTAAAAAGTCGGTATTTTATCATTTCCTAATCAATATCACTTTTTCAAGTCACCTTTCTAAACAAAAAACCAGCATCAATCACACTAAAATTTTTTTATACTACTTAGCTGTAATGTAGGAATTAGCCTCTGACATCAGCGAACGTGTGTTGGCACAAAACAGCGAACTTACCCGCAAAGTAAAAAATAGCATGAGCAGCATTCGGGACTATTCGAGCGACAGTGCACAATTAATCAGCCAAGCAGCCGACATCATCAATGAGGTTTTAGCTGGCGCAGAGCATGTCTCAGAAACCGTGGATAAACTACTAAAAAGCTCTACCTAATAAGGGAATCAGGAGAATAAAGTATAAAAACGATACTACTCTCTTGTATGGTGCAGGTTCAATAATTTTCGAGTTTGCATCGTCGCTATAATTTTGACAACAAATGATTTGAACTAAAAACAAAAAAGCCGCTTCAAATAGCGGCTTTTACGATTACTTCAACATTATGTTCTAGATTTGTGTCAATACATATTCAGCTGAACTGACTTTGTATTCACCTGGCTCATCAAGCCAAAGTTTCTGTACTATTCCATGGTCAATTAGCATCGCATAACGACGACTGCGAACACCCATCTTTGCTGCTGATAGATCTAATTCTAAACCAAGAGAGCAGGTAAATTCGGCTAAACCATCAGCTGCCATCACAAGGTTTTCGGCATTGTTAGCATCACTCCATGCTTTCATAACGAAAACATCATTCACAGATAAACACATTAGTTCGTCGATACCTTTTTCTTTAAACGCATCGTAATGAACAATATATCCAGGTAGATGGCTCGCGCTGCAAGTCGGTGTAAACGCACCATGCAAAGCAAACATAAGCACTCGCTTTCCTGAGAAAAATTCAGTCACGTCAACACTTTCAGGGCCTTCTACACCCATGACCTGAAACTGACCATTAGGCAACATATCCCCAACTTGAACAGCCATATATTTTCTCCACAAAGTAATAATGGCGATATATTACATGAAAAACACTTAAAGTCAGGAGTCTATATTTTAAATATTCATTCATTAAATAATTTTAAATTGTGCCAGTAGCTGCTTTTGATACGTTGCCAAATCAGAAAGTCCCTCACTGTCCTTTTCACTTTGATCGGCACTGCGTGTTGCTTGGTCAGACATATCAGAGATTTCATGAACACTTTTACTGATATCTTGAGCCACCAGCGATTGCTGTTCTGCGGCCGTGGCGATCTGAGTACTTAAGTCACGAATTTCTGTCATACCGCTTTGTAGTTCATTGATCGCAAGGCCGACAGCTCGAGTATCTTCAACACTAGAATAGGCGCTATCACGACTCTCTTTCATACTTGAAACTGTCTTTTTCACCCCTTGTTGCAGCTGATTAATAACACTTTGAATCTCTTCTGTTGAGCTATGTGTTCGTGTAGCAAGGGTTCGGACCTCATCCGCAACAACTGCAAAACCACGACCATGTTCTCCCGCTCGAGCGGCTTCAATGGCGGCATTTAGGGCTAACAAATTAGTTTGTTCAGCAATTTCTTGGATCACCACCAAAATGCGACCAATATTTTGCGAATATTCATCGAGTTGATTTACCACTTCTGTGGATAGCTCAAGCTGCTCAACAAGACGCTCAACCTCTTTTACATTACGGCTCATTTGTTCGCGGCTTTCACTTGCTCGCTGATCCACATGTTGAATTTGGCTTAATGTGATTTCTGAGTTTTTCGCAACCTCATGAACTGTTGCCGCCATTTCGGTCATTGCAGTTGCCACATTGGATGTTTGATCGTTTTGTGAGCGCATCAAAATTTTCGTTTCACCAGACAAGCGAACGTTATTTTGTGCCGATTCTGAGACGTTATTAGAAGCTTTATCTATTTCCACCATGACCTTTTGAAGCTTTGCTACTAGGTTATTAACCCAGCGGGATAAGTCGCCAAACTCATCTTTCGTTTTCACATTACTGCGTTGTGTGAAGTCACCTTCCGATATTTTACCCAGCACATTCATTACTTCATTCAAGGGAGTACGAATACTACGGCTCACCCAGATAGCAATTAAAACAGCAATAATGATAGAGATGAGTAAAACAGTACCTATCATAATAGTAGAAAACGATGATGTTTCTTTAGCATCTAGCTCTGCTTGGTTACGCATCGCGGTTGTGCTAACAAGTAGCTTTTCAGACAACGCATCTACTTTGTTCATACTACCTGATAGCTGTTTAGCCAATACTTCTGATTCTTGGCTTAAGCGCATGTAATCATAGAAATGACTAATCACGCTGTCTTTACCTTGAATTTCATGACTTACCGTATCGATAGACTCTTTAATATCTCCGTTATTTAAATAACTTAATTTATCATCAAGTCCGACAAACACTTTTGACATGGTTTCAATCATATTTTTCAGATCTTTTAGACTTCTAGTATCAAAATAATCATCAATCGATACCTGAAGACTTTCTAAACGACTGCGTATATAAGCAGCCGCAAATTTAGATTGTTGTGATCCATCGCCCTCTTCTATGGCCTTAAGGTCATCAATGGTATAAGACAAGTCATCCTTAAGATCAAACTTCTCATCTGGGATTTTTGCTTGTGTTGTAAGCATCAGTTGATGGTTCGCAAACGCTACTTTTGTATACTTATAAAAAAGCTGAACCTCATTATTCACGTCTTGCAAAAGCCCAGACATTTCCGTGTCATTACTCACCTGTTTTTGCAGCGTATCTGACAAGGTATTGAGAGCCGTTTGTTGCTCCTCGAAGGATTTTTTTAAGCCACTTAATGCTGACGGTGATTTGCTTAACAAATACTGTAGAACCGTTGAATTAGCTAATGATAAGTCATGGCTTAATTCATTGCTGGAGGCCGTGATTTTCGCCACATGACCCGTTATTTCATCCAGATTCTTCTCTACTTGGTTAATCCCTGTAAAACCTGAAGCGGCAATCACCAACAATAGTAACAATAGAACGCCAAAGCCCAACAGGATCCTCTGGATAACAGATAATGACATAACCAACCTCTAAAAATTGAGTGTACTTCATACTAAAAACAGACTACATATTGGCAGAAAACTGACCTATTAGACAGATTATACCAAGCGAATTATTATCTTTTTTGTGCTGTGACACTAAAAACAAACATCTGCTAGAAATCGAACGTTAATTTCCTTCCACAAAAGGATCTGTTAAATTCAGGTCACAATAGCTAACCGACGTTGCCTATCATTATGGATCACCTTCTTTACGAAAAAGTGGCAGAACAAATAGAAAAACACATTACCGAAGGTACTTTTCTGCCCAATACACGCATCCCTTCCGTCAGAAAGTCTAGTAAACAATTCAACGTCAGCATTGCTACTGTTATGCAAGCTTATAGCGTATTAGAAGACAAAGGCATCATTAAAGCGCGTCCGCAGAAAGGCTATTTTGTTCAAACCAATCAGCCTACGACGGAAGCAACGCAAATATCCCCAAAAAAATACGATGGCCATATACACCTGCTACTAAACCGGCTATTACATGCATCTCAAGATGCAAACATCGCGCCATTTGGCGCAGCCATTCCACAAAGTGACTTTTTACCACTTAAACAACTACAGCGCTCCGTTGGGCGCTTGATGCGCACAGAGCCAGAGATTTGTGCAAGCTATGAATTTACACCTGGCTCATTAAACTTACGCCGACAAATCGCCATCCGAATGCTTGATACAGGATGTCGCCTTCAGCCCGATGACATCACCATCACACTCGGGTGCCAAAATGCCATCATGCTGGCTCTTCAAGCAATCACACGACCAGGCGACACTATTGCCATAGAAAGCCCTGCCTATCATGGCGTATTACAAGCCATTGAAGTACTCCATCTTAAAGCAATAGAAATCCCCTGCTCAGAACAGCATGGGATAGATTTGACACTGCTTGAACAAGCCGCTCGACAATGGGACATCAAAGCCTGCATTGTGACCCCAAACAACCAAAATCCAACCGGAGCAACACTCTCCAGTGAAGCCAGAAGAACACTGCTAGAAATTGCTAACAAGCATGACATTATTTTGATTGAAGATGATGTTTATGGAGAATTGAGCTATCAAGACAAACGTGAAAAAGCATTAAAAGCTGACGACCAAGAAGGCCGTGTTGTTTATTGCAGCTCCTTTTCAAAAAGCATAGCGCCGGGGTTTAGAATCGGCTGGATTGTGGGCGGAAGGTTTCGTAATGAGATAGAGCATTATGCTTATGTTCAGTCTCTTGCCATTCCTACTATCACTCAAATTGCCATCGCCAACTTTTTAGAACACGGCGCTTACGATCGTCATCTACGAAAAACACGACAAGCCTACCAAGCTAATTTAGCTCGCTGTCGAGCCCTCGTTCTTGAAACGTTTCCTGAGGGCACAGAAGTTTCCAACCCATGTGGTGGTTTCTTGCTTTGGGTGACTCTCCCTGAAACCATTAATGCTATGCAGCTTCATCAAGAAGCACTAACTGAGCAAATCGGTTTACTACCAGGTCTAGCCTTCGGTCTTTCTAATCAGTTTTCTCATCACTTTAGACTGAATTATGCTGTTATTTGGGATCAAAAAAACCTAAATGCGCTTTTAGAACTAGGGAAACTAGTACATACACTGCAAAACGACATATTGACCGATAACGACATTTACACCCAGTTCACGACATAATTAACAGAAACATATGATTTAAAAGGTGTTTTTAGTGACAAAAGCAGTGAAAATGAATTACTCATAAATAGCGTCTCAAGAGAGATACCTTTCTTATAAGCTGAGGTTATGAAAGTCTGTTTTGACATCTTAAAATTCGTCTGTACAGCCCGAACGAAAAGCGTACAATTCGCATTCTTTTTTAAACACTCTGCCCTTGTGGCCGATAACTTTAATACTTGAATTAACTGGCTCGTTGCGATGGAATTTGTTGCACATCCGAAAGAACTTCCTTTAGAGATAACTCTCATAGAGGATCAAGCCTTTCCGACTTTAATGGAAGAAAGGGATGGGTTCGTCGGAATTACCTACCTTGCCGCCCAACATCTCGAACGTGGGCGCTCAGTGCGTATTACCCTTCAAGAAATTGATCCTAATTTTTGTGTCACTGGACGCGTCGTCTCGTGCTGTAATGAAGTAGGTGAATACCGAATTGCAATTGAATTCCCAATCAAAGACGAATGTTACTGTGTTCGTATGGTTGAACAGCTTTCTCAAATAGAACATTATCGACGTCAAGCAAAAACACAAGGCCGCCGCCTTAACTATAATGAGGCCGCTGCTGAATGGATTCAGAAATTCGCCGCCTCTTTTCCTGCATTCATTATTTAAAAGACCGCTATGACCCAACCTCTTTCTCAACGTGATATTGATATTATCACCACCCAACTTGGCCGTACGCCTAGTGGTATCAGTGCCATTGCTCATTACTCTCCAAATCAAATCCCTCAAGTTCTCGAAATGGAAACATGGGTGTTTAATCAACCCTTCCCGACATTGTATTGGTTATCGAGTAAAGCGATTGATAAAGCGTTGGCTAAAATCGAAAGCCAAGGTGTTGTAAAAGAACTAGAGCAACGAATTAAAGACGATGAAGTATTGCGAGAAGCGCATCATAACTCTCATCGTGATTACATTGCTCGCCGCTGGGCAGCAATGAACGACGAGCACAAAGCCATCCTTGAAGAGAAAGGCTTTAAACCATTGTTCGAAGAGCTTGGCATTGGCGGCATTAGGAACTGGGATCAAGTACGTTGCCTACACATGCAATATGCCCATCATTTAGCGGGTGATAATGTGATTGGTCGCATTCTTGATGAAGAATATGGCATTAGAGCAATCGCTGACGCAGAATAATTTGCACCGAAATAGACCGTTATCTACGCTAAGGTCAAATGTTTGGTATAAATCATAGCAATAGAAAAGCCAAAATAAGACACCTCTTATTTTGGCTTTATTGTTTAGGCTTAGTCACCCAGAGCATTTAGAGCATCAATACACTTACAGGCTTATTCAGGTCGGGTACGAACTCGATTCACCGCTTCTTGCCATCCTGCATACAATTTTTCACCCGTACCTTTCTCCATACTAGGTTCAAAATGTTTCTCCGCTTGCCATAATTCTGTAATGGCCTCGAGTGAGGTATAAATACCGACATGCAATCCGGCCAAATACGCGGCGCCTAATGCGGTTGTTTCCGTAATTTTAGGACGTTCAACCTCTACTTCTAATAAATCGCTCAAGAATTGCACCATGACATCATTAATCACCATGCCGCCATCTACTCGCAACGAGCGAAACGTCGCGCCATCCTGCGCCATAGCACCGACTAGATCTTTGGTTTGATAACACACAGACCTCAATCCAGCACTAACGATATCCGCAACGCTGGTATCTCGCGTTAGCCCTATCATCGCGCCTCTAGCATCCGGATCCCAATGAGGTGCACCTAAGCCAGTAAACGCAGGCACTAAATACACAGAATCGCCATTAAGGGCTTGTTTCGCCAAGCTTTGCGTCTCTTTCGCGTCTTTAAACAGATTTAACCCATCTCTCAACCATTGAATAGCGGCTCCAGCAACAAATATACTGCCTTCTAAAGCATAAGTTACTTTACCATTTAGTCGATAACCTACTGTTGTTAAAAGCTTATTTTCTGAACGTAATGGTTTATCACCGGTATTTAATATAAGAAAGCAGCCAGTACCATAAGTGCTTTTCACCATGCCAGGTTTGAAGCATGCTTGCCCAACTAGCGCAGCTTGCTGATCGCCAGCCATGCCATTAACAGGAATACTCGCACCGAGCCATTCTTCGTCAATAACGCCAAAATCAGCGCTGCAATCCATCACTTCTGGTAACAGGACATCCTCAATACCTAAAGAATGAATCAATTCCTGATCCCACTCTTGAGTATGTATATTAAATGCCATGGTACGTGCCGCATTAGTCGCATCCGTTTTATGAGACTGCCCTTTGGTTAAGCGCCACAATAAAAAGCTATCAACAGTGCCAAACGCTAACTTTCCAGCTTTTGCCTTATCTTTAGCACCTTCAACATTGTCCAATACCCAACGAATTTTAGTCGCAGAAAAGTAAGGGTCTATAAGCAGGCCTGTTTTATCTTGGACTGTTTCACTTAAGCCTTGGTCATGAAGCATGCGACAAAACTCACTGGTTCTCCGGTCTTGCCAAACAATGGCATTATAAACCGTCTCACCTGTTTCTATATCCCAAAGCAGCGTGGTTTCACGCTGATTGGTAATACCAATACTGGCTACCGATTTGGCATCGATACCTGTATCCTTAAGTACAGACTGGCACACACTTAACGTGGAGCTCCATATATCTTCAGGATCATGTTCCACCCAACCATCGTGCGGAAAATGCTGTGGAAATTCTTGTTGAGACTGCCCAACTCGTTGACCTAATTCATCAAATAAAATGGCACGAGAGCTTGTAGTTCCTTGATCGATTGCAAGAATATATTTTTTCATAGAGAGTACTCTTTTATGTCTCAGTCCCCTGGCAACGAAAACAACACCAGTGAACTTGTATTTTTGTCATTTTGAACATTGATGTTCAGATATGAATATGACGTATTAAAAACCAATCTAGGCTTCTTTAGCAAGCAGTAAACTTTTTTAGGAGAATGTATAAAGATGGGGCAACAAACTCGCCAAGAGAAAATAGTCGCGATTACTAAAGAAAAAGGCTACGTGACGATTGATGAATTGGCCAACAAATTTGCTGTGACGCCTCAAACCATTCGCCGCGACATCAATGCGCTTGCCGAAGCGGAACAGATCCGTCGTCACCATGGCGGTGCAAGTTACGACTCTAGTACAACCAATGTGGCCTACGCTACACGACAAATATTGCAACTATCAGCCAAAGAACAAATTGCTAAAAGAATCGCCGCCGAAATACCTAATAATGCCTCATTGTTTATCAACATAGGCACAACAACAGAAACTGTTGCACGAGCCTTACTAAACCATCAAGGTCTACAGGTCATCACGAACAACTTAAACGTCGCGGCTATTCTTAGCGGCAAAGAAGACTTCACTGTCATTATTGCTGGCGGTACCGTCCGCTCTCGCGATGGTGGCGTTATGGGTGAAGCGACCATTGATTTCATTAGTCAATTCCGAGTCGATTACGGCATTATCGGCATCAGTGGTATCGACCCAAATGACGGCTCATTGCTTGACTATGATTATCAAGAAGTTCGTGTTGCACAAAGCATTATCGTTAATTCACGTAATGTTTTTTTGGCTGCTGACAGCGCCAAATTTGGACGAAATGCAGTAGTAAGATTGGGGAATATAACCCAAGTGGATCGCTTATTTACCGAAGAGCAGCCACCAAAACCAATTCTTGAATTAATGAAAGAACACCAAGTACGTCTAGAGCTGTGCTCTTCACAAAGCTAATACTTCTCCATAATAAAAGCAGCCTTTACCTCTAGTCGGCTGCTTTTATTTCTCTTTGCTTATTTTTTGCCTCAATACCTTTTAAAAACCTTAATTAACGACTTGCCATCGTGCATATCAGGGTCTAATATCGAACATTAATGTTCGTTTTCGAAAATGAAGACGTAAAAACCGAAATAATTAATGAGGCAAGGCATGGCACAAACACATTTTGACTTATTTGTCGTCGGCGGCGGCATCAATGGAACAGGCATCGCTGCCGATGCAGCAGGACGCGGCTTAAATGTTGGATTGTGTGAAATGGGCGACCTTGCTCATGCGACGTCTTCCTCAAGTAGTAAGTTGATTCATGGTGGATTACGCTACCTTGAACATTATGAATTCCGCTTGGTTCGAGAAGCACTCACCGAGCGTGAGGTACTATTAAAAATAGCGCCACACCTTGTTACCCCATTGCGCTTTCAAATGCCTCATCGACCTCATCTACGACCTGCTTGGCTAATTCGCATTGGCTTATTTTTATATGACAATCTAGGTAAAAGGGAAACGCTGGCCGGATCTAAAGGCGTTAAATATGGCGCTGACAGCCCTTTAAAAAAGGACATTACTAAAGGATTTGAGTATTCAGATTGCTGGGTAGATGATGCAAGATTAGTCGTGATCAATGCTTTGAGCGCCCAACAAAATGGCGCCAACATATATGCTCGTACGCGCTGCACATCAGCCAAACGTGTAAATGGAAAATGGCACATTACGCTTGAAGATCAAATGACGAAAGAATCTCAAGACATCACAGCGAATGCACTCGTCAATGCCGCTGGACCTTGGGTATCTTCTTTTATCAAAACACAAATGGATCTAAAACCGCCCTACGGTATTCGCATGATCAAGGGCAGTCATATTGTTGTGCCGAGACTTTATCAGCACTCTAATGCTTTCATTATGCAAAACACAGATAAACGCATTGTCTTTGCCATCCCTTATCGTGAAAATTACACACTGATAGGCACAACGGATGTGGAATATCATGGCGACCCTGACAAAGTAAAAATCTCTGAAGAAGAAACCCAATATATTCTTGGCGTAGCCAATCAGCATTTTAAAAAGCAATTAACCCCTGCAGACATTGTTTGGAGTTACTCAGGTGTTCGTCCGTTATTAGAAGATGAGTCATCAGACCCTTCTGCCGTAACTCGTGACTACACATTGCACTTAGATGATGAGGATAATAAAGCGCCATTATTAAGTATTTTTGGTGGAAAAATAACCACTTACCGTAAATTAGCGTTATCTGCTATGAAGCACTTGGCGCCTTATTTCCCTTCTATGGGAGAAGCATGGACACACTCAAAAGCCTTACCAGGCGGTGACTTGTCTATGTCTCTTGATGCTTTTACTTTGCAAATTCAGAAAAGATATCCGTTCCTGACAGCTCATATGGCACGACGCTTTACCATGGCATATGGCACCTTAACCAATACATTATTGAATAAGGTTACGTCACAGGAAGGGCTAGGCAAACACTTTGGCGGTGAATTATATCAAGCAGAAGTAGACTACTTGATTGAGCATGAGTGGGCGCATACTGCAGAAGACATTCTATGGCGCAGAACAAAGTTGGGGCTTGAATTTACACCAGAGCAAACAACCTCTTTGGAAAGCTATCTTAAAGAAAGGTTTGAAAACGCAGCTTAACCTTCACTGAATACCATCGAAGTCCACTTAAGATGTTGTCTAAGTGGACTTTTTTTGGTCTACTCCTAAGTAACAAACACCAAGCCTGCCAACGTCTCATTTCTGTAGCTTACTAGGAATTGTCTCCAACATGGACTTTATGATTTTCGATGTTTCATTATGGGTTTACCTTGCCCTATTTGCCGCAGCATTCTTGGCCGGTACCGTTGACTCTATTGCCGGTGGAGGCGGGTTAATTACGGTTCCTGTTCTTTTGGCAGCTGGACTTTCCCCCGTAGAGGCATTGGCCACCAATAAATTACAAGGCTGTGCAGGCACCCTATCCTCTTCTTATCACTTTATTAAAACAAAAAAAGTTAAACTGTCTGAGATGTGGCTGCCCATTATAATGACCGCGATAGGCAGTATCACAGGAACGCTACTTGTTTCCTATTTGGACAGTCGATTACTACTCAAAGCTGTGCCTATTATCTTAATTGCCGTCGCTCTGTTTTTTTTCTTTATGCCCAAATTACAACCATATATCGCTAGCAAAATCTCACTGACACACGTGCAATTCGCAGTGTTAATTGGGACAAGTATTGGTTTTTATGACGGTCTTATTGGTCCGGGTACAGGGGCATTTTTTTCAACTGCTTATTTATGCTTTATGGGGTTCACTTTAGTAGCAGCTACCGCTCACACTAAAATATTGAATGCGACTAGCAACGGCGCCTCACTCTTAATGTTTGCTTTCACTGGGCATATCGTTTGGGCGCTAGGTATTGCCATGGCATTAGGCCAGTGGTTTGGGGCACAAATTGGCTCTAGACTCGTGATCACCAAAGGGACCAAATTAATTCGTCCCATGGTCATTATTATGTGCTTAGCGATGTCGGTAAAACTACTCTGGAGTAATACCTAGCTTAATAAGGTCATCTGGTGTTGTTAGGCAATCTAGCGATGAATAAGCGAAACATTCTTCGACTAACCAAGCCAGCAATTGCTGAACGGCCTCGCGCTGACGCTGCACTTCAGGACAAGAAAATAAATAAGCGTTCCCTTCGTCCAATGATTCTGGAAACGGCTGAACTAAGCGCCCTTGCTGAATATCATCCATGACTAATGGCGTTCTTCCCAACGCAACGCCTTGACCAGCAATTGCAGCCTGCACAGCCAAATCACCGCGGTTAAAACTGATACCACGTGAAGGCTTAACCCCTTGTGCTTTCACCAACTGCAGCCATTTATCCCATTCTGCATACGGGCTAGAAAAACGCCATTCTGAGTCATCATTGAGCAATGGAACAGACGCAAGTTGATTGGGTGATTGCAGCATTCTATCGTTGGCAAATGCCGGGCTACAGACAGGAAATACCTTATCCTTCATGAGCGGTACAACATAACCGTTGTTCCGGCCAAGCATATAACTATGAATGATGGCGACATCAATACGATCTCGTTGAAAATTCATTTCCCGATCGTCGGCTTGAATCCGCAACTGCAGATCAGGGTATTTTTCCTGCAGACTACCCAGTCGAGGAATTAACCACTTGGTCGCAAACGACGGCATGACTGAGATCGTTAATATATTTGACGACTCCTCTTCTTTTAAATCACTAATCAGTGTGCTGATCTCGGTAAAGCTGTGATTCACCTGAACCGCTAACCGAGCGCCCGCCACACTAAGCTCCAAGCGGCGATGATGGCGAATAAAAAGCGTTAGCCCTAAACGCTCTTCTAATTGTCGAATTTGCTGACTTACCGCTCCTTGAGTCAGGCTTAATTCCTGCGCTGCTTTTGTAAAACTTAAATGGCGCGCAGCAATAGCAAAAGTCTCTAATCCATACAGTGGAATAATTTTCATAATAATCTCGTATTAAAGACACGTCAGCTACTGCAAATATTTTTAAAAACATTCATTAAATAAAATTAAACATCAAAGAACTCAATTTAGCACTAAGCTTTTCCTTACAAAACATAGTCTTATTAGAATTAAACGTAGAATGTCTAGAAGTTCATTTTATCAATACTAAACGATTATAGCATTAGCCATGCTAATGCTATAAACCAATTTATATCGTTTGAAAATACACATCAAAAAACTAAAATGGCGTCATCTCTTAGGTTGAACAGCGACCTAGTATGACCCTTAAATACAGCCCTAACTGTATTTAACTCCTTGCTCAATCCATGCCCCCACAGGCATGCTTTGAGTGCTGTCTTGCCGTATTTCCCACAGAATATGGCCAGGCAGTAGATAGTTACTTTTGTTTAAGCCGGACTTTGTCCGGTTTTTTTTACTTAAAAAAACCTTTTCGAGCAAGATCACAAACACTTTAAAGGCGCCCGTAAAAAGTCATCCGCGCAGATTCTGATAGCTCAACATTTGGCTTCGAGTTGTAAGCCAATACCACCAGCATACGCGTCGTATCACCGACTACTGGCGTCACTCTGTGTATTGCATTACGCCCACGGAACAAGGTTAATGTCCCAGCATCTGCGTTTAGTTTTTTGCTTTCTCGCTGCCCTGCTAATACTTCAGCAACCCCTTGATAATTCATTTCGCCGGCATCTGCATCGCGCATATTTTCGATGTATTCAAAATCTCCCCCTTGTTCAGGGCTCTGTAATAACAAGGTAATGGCGAACGAGGATTCATCAAAATGCCAGCCAAGTTCTTGGCCTTCACTGGCATAATGCAAGTTAATCGAAGACAAAGGGTCTGCGTAATTATAAAGCTGCTCTTCGTTCAGTACCGCTGCGAGAAAAACTCGAAACGGTTCAGAATCATAAAGGCTTCTTAATGGCGAGTCGGCTGAAATTTGGTCATCCGTGATACAACCTTTCGATGAACGCACAAACTTATTTCGAGAATGATCTGACGCAAACGCTGGGTCGGCCGCTTTCAAATACACATTGTGCTCATCTTTAGAAAAATACGCTAAAGATTGCTTCTCTCTACCTTCTTCTACAATGCTTGCAATCGCAGCTGGCGATAAAAAATTCGGCAACACCAAGGCGCCGTGGGCATCTAATGTCTGCTTACATTGCTGGTGAAAAGCCATATCCGTAATAGGATAGTCCGACATCCGAATAATCTTACTAAGTTCCATCAAGGCGCTCCTCTTCTCATTAATTAGGGTTTAACAAAAGAATAATTTATGGACAGCCTAATTAATAACGATATATTTTAAGGATATCGTTAAGCTGTACTTAACAATAACTCTTTAGATACTTTCTATTATTCGCTAGTAAGGTTGACTATTTATGCCCTCCTCCCAGCTCCCTCCATTAGGTGCGTTATTAGCATTCGAAGCCGCCGCAGAGTCAGGCACCTTTGCCGACGCCGCAAAAAAGCTGTTTGTCACGCCAGCAGCAGTGAGCCAGCAAATACGCAGTCTAGAACAACTGTTGGAAGTTACCTTATTTGAGCGTTCCAAAATGGGCGTAACATTAACTCGCGTGGGTCAGAGCTATTTAATATTCATCCATGAAGCGCTAGAAAAGATTCGTTTAGGTCAGCAGCAAATAAAACAGTTCAGTAATCTAGATGTCCTGACCATTACATCGTTCCCATCTATTGCCAGTAAATGGCTAATGCCTCATACATTAAGCTGGATGGAGTCTCATATAGACGTGGAGGTAAGAGTGGAAGCGAGCCACGCTATTGTCGACTTTAACCGCTCCGCTTCCGATATGTGTATTTGCTTTGGCAATAAACACTATTCAGGACTCACTAAGGAGCTGCTCTTCACAGACACTGTATCATTGGTCGCAAGCCCTTTGTTGCTGAAGTCTCTTAACGACAGGTCGGACATGTCGTCCATACTAGAGCTACCAATGATCCATATAGATTGGGGAAACCATAACCATAACTTGCCGGACTGGAGTGATTGGTTCGAGGTGGCTGGCATTGACAGAGTTGCCCCACAAGGAGGGCCTCATTTCAATCTTTCCAGTATGGCGATTGATGCGGCGGTGAAAGGCAAAGGCTTGTTGTTAGGACAAAATATGATGATAAAACATGAGCTGGAAACTGGGCAGCTCATTCCATTGTCTGATATTCGCTTACCTTTAGGCGAGGCCTATTACCTCACCTACCCGAAACGAACTCTTAACAATCCTCAAGCGGCCAACTTCATTCATTGGATAAAGCAAAAGGCTAAGGAGAATTAACCCCTTAGCCTTTTAAGATGCTAGCTTAATGAGTAGCGACTACGCCGCTTGATCTGAAAGTAACTGCTCACTCAATAAATTGGCTTGTGCCAGTTTTTCCATCAATCGAACCACTTGACAGCTGTAGCCGTATTCGTTGTCGTACCAAACATACAATGTCGCTTGGTTACCACGCACTTTTGTCGATAATGAATCTAATATACCAGCCTGCTGAGAGCCGATGAAATCGGAGCTTACTGCATCAGCTTCTGCACTGTATCCAATTTGACCCGTCAGTTCCGCACTATCTGATGCAGATTTAAGTAAGGCATTAATCTCTTCAACAGATGACGCTGTTTTTAGATTTAAGCTCAATACAGCGATAGACACATTGATCACAGGGACACGAATCGCACTGCCACTCAATTTACCTTCTAAAGAAGGGATCGCTTTAGAAACAGCTTTTGCTGCCCCCGTTTCAGTCATCACCATATTCATGCCCGCAGCACGACCACGACGATCACCTTTATGGATATTATCAATTAAGTTTTGGTCATTGGTGTAAGCGTGCACGGTTTCAACATGACCAGACACAATCCCAAATGTGTCTTCTAATACTGATAAAATCGGAGTGATTGCATTCGTCGTACAAGACGCCGCCGATACAATACGATCATCAGCAGTAACATCACTATCATTGACACCAAAGACAATATTTTTCATTTCTTTACCTGGTGCCGTTAATACTACTCGCTCAATACCTGGACGATTCAAGTGTACACTTAAACCATCACGGTCACGCCAGCGACCTGTATTATCAACAAGTAAGGCATTATCGATGCCGTAAGCTTGGTAATCGACAGAAGCAGGATCTGATGAGTAAATCACTTTCACAGGAGAGCCATTGATAATTAAAGCTTGATGCTCTTCATCAACTTTTACTAAACCTTCATAGGTTCCATGAACAGTATCGTATTTTAGCAAGCTTGCACGCTTAGCCAAGTCATTATCACACGCCTTACGAACAACAATAGCGGCTAATTTCATACCCGGTGTTGTGTTACCCAACATACACATACGACGAGCTAACAAACGACCGATACGACCAAAGCCATATAGAACGACAGGTGTTTCAACACCGGTATCTGGCTGTGCCGCTAACAATGAAGCAACATCTGCTTCAGCAAGCAAATCTTCTAGTTCAACAACCGTTTGGCTTACATCACTACTGAGTATCTCTTCGAGTACCTGATACACCTGTACAAGATCCAATTCTGGATGCTTATCAAAAAGCGCCATCAGCCCAGTAACAGAATCAGCCATTAAGGTTTGCCCTGTAAGCTGAACTTTTATTGCTTTTTCACGACCAAGTTTTCCTAATAAAGGAATCATGGATTCAACTTGCGAAAGAGTTTGTAGCCAAGTGCTTGTCATTTTTTGCCCCCGAAAAAAGACGCTGTTTCATCAATATGGGGCAAGTTTAAAGACACTTTGAGAGGAAGACAAACTGAAACAAGACTACAAAAAACCTTTAAAAACGGGTATTTAGTAGCTTTTGTTATGGAAATAACGAAATTAAAAAAGAAGGCTAGAAAGTTTACTACATTACCATCAAATCCGATCCTTCAAAATTAAAAATGATCGCAAAATTCCGTAATTTGATAACAAGAAAAGAGAGAAAGTTTCATGAATTATTTTATAAATTACGCTTTCGCTCTGCTAAAACGCCTAATAAACAAAAACAACTCACAACCAGAAGAGGTCTATAAAGATAATCGACCTGAGAAATTAGCCAATACACCAATGGTTGACTCCATAATGTCAGTAGGCCATAACCAAAAGTACACATCAAAATAAAGGCCATCACCCGGGCAACAAACATCCAAGAAGAAATCGCTCGTTTTAAGAAACCATTAACTTTATCCCCATAAATAACGAGACAAGTTGCGACTATCGCCAGAGATATTTCATGCAAGTGAGGTTGCATGAAGTGAGCAAAACGTACATTTAGATCCAGTATTATCATTTTTCTACTATTTCAATATTTTAGAGAGTGCTTTATTTAAGGTTTAGATTGTTCATTTTTCTCGTACAAAGCTTCTACGTCAATTTGTCCGGACTCTGAAGGCACCTTCGGTTGCTGGTCCACGTAGATAACCAATACATTAAAGGTCGTATTGTGGAGCTCTACATAGGTTCCATCCTTAAAAACCCATTTTGCCCGCCCATAACCATTGCGTACAAAACCAATATTAGGCGTACCGTATTTTTTTACCAGTAAACGCCCAAGTGACTGACGCTTTTCACTACTTTTCACCACACCTGACATCGTTGCTTTTATAAGGTAGTCGTCATCATTAAAGGCAATGCTCAGCTCTTTGACGCCCAGAATCCCATCAGGGCCCAAACTGTACGTCGCTACATCCTTTTTATAAGATGGATAAGGCTGCAACCCCATTGTCGCAAGGCGTTTTTCAAGACTCTCCTTACTCAGATTATTCACTTTTAAGCCAAATAACTCAGCACCTTGTTCTGCAATTGGTGTTGTTTGACGATCAGTTGAGTTATCAGCCGCAAAGCTGACCTCAGATAAAGAAAACAAAATAAATACAGACAAAAAAATTGAAATAAAACGCTTAAACATCAATATATTCCCCTTAAAACAACCAACTAGTAGAAAATCTATCAGATGGAAATACAATTCACTATTTCGATTTTAACTTATTAAAGCATATCTAGTCGTTAGCAAAACAAGTCTATTCATGTTCCAACTCGACAAAATAAAACTATTCTAGTAGTCAATACTAGAACTACATTCCCCGCACAAATGATATCGCCAATTTACCGGCATTTTTAACTAAGCCTCGATATGTTACTTTCCTAAATAATGGGGATTTAAGGGATCTAGTCCAATATTCTAATTCGCTATGCTCATTGAATCTAAAACATCATTAAGTCTGGTATCTAATCAAAAATATTTTTTTAGCGAAATCATGGGGGCAATAATAGCCCTATTGACGACTATCCTTTTTGCCATGGAAATTTGTACGAAATGACTATGTGTTCATACCTTAAAAAATCTCCTTCCTCTTTCTGACAATATTATTGGATGAGTTTACTATAAGAAAAACCAAGTTAATGACTCATAAGCAAAAAAACAAGTATCTCATGAGAGGAACTTATTCATATGCTTCATAGCACATTTATTCTTAAAATAATTAAAAGTAGTTGTGCCTAAATTCAGATAATAAGTGCGACACTGCAAATCAGGTGTAGAAGAAGCCAACTGCTGAAGTTGATACACTTCTTCTTACCACAGATAAAGCAGTACCAACATGAATTATCAGCAGTTGACCGAAGGCAAAAGATACCAGATTTCCGCTCTTTTAGGGCAAGAAATATCAGTGGCAAATATTGCACTCACCCTGAATTGTCATAGAACTACGATTTACCGTG
>NZ_SJSB01000021.1 GCF_004352835.1 Marinomonas flavescens
GACGATAGACGATAGACGATAGACGATAGACGATAGACGATAGACGATAGACGATAGACGATAGACGATAGACGATAGACGATAGACGATAGACGATAGACGATAGACGATAGACGATAGAGTTTGAAGTTATCTAGAGAAAGATCAAGGAATTAAACAAGAAAAGGAAGAATAAAATTGATAATGAATTATGAGAAGAATGGTGGGCCGTACTGGATTCGAACCAGTGACCAATTGATTAAAAGTCAACTGCTCTACCAACTGAGCTAACGGCCCGCTCATAATTTCTTTCTTTAACGCATAAACCTAATGGTCGGAGTAGAGAGATTCGAACTCCCGACATCCTGCTCCCAAAGCAGGCGCGCTACCAGACTGCGCTATACTCCGATTGGCTCCTCGAACTGGACTCGAACCAGTGACCCAATGATTAACAGTCATTTGCTCTACCAACTGAGCTATCGAGGAATGAATCAGGTTCTACAGAGTCAGAATCTGTATGATAGTTGGTGGGCCGTACTGGATTCGAACCAGTGACCAATTGATTAAAAGTCAACTGCTCTACCAACTGAGCTAACGGCCCGACTATCAGAGTAATGGGGTGGACGATGGGGCTTGAACCCACGACCGCCGGAATCACAATCCGGAGCTCTACCAACTGAGCTACGCCCACCATTACTAGGTGACGATAAAATTAATGGTCGGAGTAGAGAGATTCGAACTCCCGACATCCTGCTCCCAAAGCAGGCGCGCTACCAGACTGCGCTATACTCCGATCTGGCTCCTCGAACTGGACTCGAACCAGTGACCCAATGATTAACAGTCATTTGCTCTACCAACTGAGCTATCGAGGAACTAATTTTATCTTTGCTTACAACACAACAACCTTCCTAAAAGGAAGATGGCGGAGGAGGAGAGATTCGAACTCTCGGTAGGCTATTAACCTACGCCAGTTTTCAAGACTGGTGCATTAAACCGCTCTGCCACCCCTCCGTTGCGAGCGAGGTGTATAATACTGATTTGAGATTTCAGTGCAACATCTTTTTGAAAAAAAGTTAACTTTTTCCCACTTTTTCTATTACATAGCCCTGATCTGCCCCTGGACGGATCCAAACGTTGGAATACCAGTAATAATGCTTAGCGCTGTAATCCGGCATAGTGCAGTTAATTCGCCCTCGTCCTACATTAAATGCCTTGGGTGCAGTGACAACCACTTCGTTCTTTTTAATCCAGTTCAATGATGCCTTACCCTGCCCTGATACAT
Organism: Marinomonas flavescens; assembly: GCF_004352835.1. Classification (GTDB taxonomy): domain Bacteria; phylum Pseudomonadota; class Gammaproteobacteria; order Pseudomonadales; family Marinomonadaceae; genus Marinomonas; species Marinomonas flavescens. Next base: position 1,262 of record NZ_SJSB01000021.1, read on the forward strand.
AACAAGCTAAATCTTTCAGGCGATACTTACCCAGCTTAAAGGTTAAGCGAATAGACACAGGCTTATCAGTCGCAAAATCCCCACCACTGTCTTCATTAAGCAGAGGCATAGGCTTCGATGCCAACTTCACCTTTAACGTAGATAACTTAGCAAAACGCCCAGAAGCAGGGAAACGCGGCAGGTCTTCAAAATCAGAATCCGCACTGACGACTCCAGACTGTTGACCAAATGCCATAATGCCTTTCTCTTTCATCATCGCGCGTATCGTACCGTCTGACTCGCCATAGGGATAAGCCAGCATTTTTGGAGAATGACCTAGCTGCTTATTCAGCACACTTTCTACGGTGTCGACTTCATGTGACATCCGAGCCAACCATTGATCATAGGTTTCATCTTCCGCTTTGCGCAGCATATAAGGGTGGCTGATCGTATGATTGGCAAATACGCCACCAGACAACTCCATCTCTTTAATGTCTTTCCATGTCAGAAAATGGTGGTTCCGCCCAATAGGCTGTGTGTTGATAAATACAGTGAACGGGAAGTTTCTTTCCTTAAGGATAGGGAAGCCACCCAGATAAATATCTCGGTAAGCATCATCAAAGGTGATTGCTACCGCTTTATTCGGCAAGCTCTCATGCTTTTTCAACTTTTCTAATGCGTCTTTCAAGTCCACCACCTGAAAACCGGCGTCCTTAAGATAATCCATTTGCTCGGTAAACTGAGCCGGTGTAAGCGAGGTAGAAGCCGGGGTTGTTGTGCTCACATGATGGTATTGAAGAATGGGCAAATAATCCTGAGCATTTACCCCAACGCTGGCCACCATGGTACTGATCAACACACTGCTACGTATTTTAGATAACATTCGATCTTCTCTCTGCTTAAAATTTGCGCTTATTCTACGTGACTGCTTTGTCAAAAAGCCAGCCGAACTGCTAACCGTCAAATAAAACCAACTAACAAACTGTTATGGTCATTTTAATAGGCCACTGCATCTATAAGATACACGGCAAGCCTTCTACACTTATTTGATACATAACACAGAATAAGAGGAAGTCATTATGAGTCGATCTACATTTCTTCAAAACTTGGAACTCCAGCTTCAGGAATTAAAAGAGCAAGGGCTTTATAAAGAAGAAAGACCATTGATCTCTCCACAAGCAAGCCAGGTAACAACCGCAGACAACACACCATTAATTAATCTCTGCGCGAACAACTACCTTGGCCTTGCTAATCATCAAGCAGTGACAAAAGCCGCTCACGAAGCCCTAGATACTTTCGGCTACGGCATGGCCTCTGTACGTTTCATCTGTGGCACACAAAACATTCACACCACACTAGAAGCGCAGCTCAGCCAGTTTTTGCAAATGGAAGACACCATTCTTTATTCATCTTGCTTCGATGCTAACGGTGGCTTATTTGAAACCCTGCTAAACAGTGACGATGCCATCATCAGCGACGCTCTAAATCACGCCAGCATCATTGACGGCATTCGCTTATGCAAAGCCAAACGCTACCGCTATGCCAATAACAATATGCAGGAACTAGAAGAGCGCCTAAAACAAGCAGACTCCGAAGGCGCTAAAACAAAGTTGATCGTCACTGACGGCGTATTCTCCATGGACGGCATCATTGCCGATTTGAAATCCATTTGTGACCTAGCGGATCAATACGACGCACTGGTTATGGTCGACGATTCCCATGCGGTCGGTTTCTTAGGAGAGAATGGCCTAGGCAGCCATGAATACTGCGATGTTATAGGCCGCGTAGATATCATTACCGGCACTCTAGGCAAAGCGTTAGGTGGCGCCTCTGGAGGTTACACTAGCGCCTCAAAACCTATAGTTGAGTGGTTGCGTCAACGCTCTCGCCCTTACTTATTTTCTAATTCACTGGCTCCCGTCATCACGGCCACCACATTAGAAATTCTAAAGCTCATTCAAAAAGGCGGAGAGTCTCGACAAAAGCTCAAAGAAAACAGCGCTTATTTCAGAGAAAAAATGAGCAATTTAGGATTTAACTTAGTCCCAGGTGATCACCCCATTATTCCTGTTATTCTCGGTGATGCCACACTGGCGAAAGACATGGCCAATGCTCTCTATAAAGAAGGCATATATGTCACTGGATTCTCCTATCCCGTGGTTCCAATGGGTAAAGCGAGAATTCGCACTCAAATGTCAGCATCACTGACCAAAGACCAACTCGACCATGCCATTGAAGCTTTTGCCAAAACAGGTCGCGCTCTGAATATTATTTAACGTGCCCTGAACCCTATTTAAGGAGTCTTATAATGAAAACCCTTGCCAAACTTCATGCTAAAAAAGGCATCTGGATGACAGACGCTCCACACCCAGAATGCGGCCATAACGATGTCGTTATTAAGATCCACAAAACGGCTATTTGTGGTACCGATATGCACATCTACCACTGGGACGATTGGGCGCAAAACACCATCCCTGTTCCTATGACAGTGGGTCATGAGTTTGTTGGCGAAATTGCGGAAATAGGCGCTGAGGTGAATGGTTTTAACATCGGCGATCGTGTGTCAGGCGAAGGGCATATTACTTGCGGACATTGTCGTAACTGCCGTGCAGGAAGGCGTCACTTGTGTCGAGAAACACAAGGCGTCGGTGTTAACCGTACTGGCGCTTTCGGAGAGTATCTAGTCATCCCTGCGGGTAACGCCTTTAAAATCCCTGATGATATTAGTGATGACATGGCCGCTATTTTCGACCCTTTTGGTAATGCAACTCATACCGCATTGTCATTTGATTTAACCGGTGAAGATGTCTTAATCACTGGCGCTGGTCCCATTGGCGCTATGGCTGCTGCCATTGCCAAGCATGTTGGCGCGCGCAACGTGGTTATTACTGACGTCAATGATTTTAGACTCGACCTAGCGAAAAAAATGGGCGCAACTCGTACCGTCAATGTCAGCAAAGAATCACTCAAAGACGTAATGAAAGAGCTGGGGATGACAGAAGGTTTCGATGTAGGCCTCGAAATGTCAGGTAACGGTGCTGCGTTTTCTTCTATGCTCGAATGCATGAACCATGGTGGTAAAATCGCCATGCTTGGCATCCCAGGTAAAGAAACCACCATTGATTGGAACCAAGTTATTTTCAAAGGGTTAATCATCAAGGGAATCTATGGTCGTGAAATGTACGAGACCTGGTACAAAATGGTTGCCATGCTGCAGTCTGGTCTCGATATTAGCCCAATTATTACGCACTACTTCCCTGTTTCGCAGTTTCAGGAAGGATTTGATGCCATGGCATCTGGCCAATCAGGGAAAGTCATCCTTAATTGGGATTAATCAGAGTGACTTTGTTGCGTCTAAAGCAGGTTCGCGTTAGCGTAATCATTTAGCACGCAACAGAGCATTCTCATGTTAGAAATTGGCATTAACGCACATCCCGCACCTCATCAAGATGCGCTCTATATTTTACTGTATAAAAACCAAGTTTTAATCGAATCAGAAGAACGCTTTCTCATTCCATTTACTTCCTTTCAGCCCGATGCAAACATGCGCGCGGTATATTGCGGACAGTGGCGCTCTGCGGATGGCGCTCGTCAAGATGTATTTGTTTGCCGTTTTGAAAATAAACCCAGAGGTTTTGACGAAATTGGCCTACGTGAATTGCTTTTTTTACAAGACGAAGCAAATTACCTATTACTTAGCCGCGCACACCAACTTTCCACCTGGGACAGAGATCATCAATTCTGTGGTCGTTGCGGCACTGAAATGCGCAGTAAACACACGACAGAACACACGAAAATCTGCCCAACGTGCAATCTACGCCACTATCCTCGGATTTCTCCCTGCATCATTGTTTCTGTCAAAAAAGGCAATAAGCTACTGCTTGCCAGAGGCTCACAAATGCAAACCGACATGCACAGTAACATTGCAGGTTTTGTTGAAGCAGGTGAAACACTAGAACAAGCGGTCGCTCGCGAAGTGCGAGAAGAAGTCGGCATAGAAGTAAAAAACATTCGCTATGCAAGCAGCCAACCTTGGTCTTTTCCACATCAATTAATGGTCGGTTTCTTTGCTGACTACGATGGCGGAGAGCTGACACCCGCTCCGGGGGAAATAGAAGAAGCCGCATGGTGGGACATAGACAACCTACCCAATATCCCTAATCAGGTGACTATTTCAGGCCAGCTCATTACGCAACATGCGCAATGGATAAAGCAGCAACTTGATAAATAAGTCTTTTCCTGTGGTTTGGTTAGCAGTTAGTTGGCTAACCAATAAAATAACTGGACAAAATAAAGGGCCAAATCAAATGGCCCTTTATTTTTGCTTTCTATCTTATTAGTCCGTGACCACTTTATAGCAAGGAATGTACTCACTGCCGGGTAGTTTCATACGCTGTTGGGCAACAAAAGCCTGTAACAAGGCATCTAATTTTTCCAACATGACTTTGTCACCATGAATTTCAAACGGCCCAAATTCTTTAATATAAGCCACGCCTTGCGCTTTAACATTACCTGCCACAATTGATGAAAAAGCACGACGTAAATCCGCCGCCAACAAATGCGTTTCCTGACCAAAGTGCAAGTTCAAGCCACGTACGTTTTCATGAGTAGGCTCAAATGGGCGCTGAAATTCCTCAGGAATATAAAGCTTCCAGTTATAGTAAAAAGCATCTTGATGCGCTTTACGATAATGACGAACTTCTTCTAAACCCTGCTTCATCGCGCGCGCAACAGCCACTTCATCCTCAATGATGATTTGATATCTATCCTGTGCTTCCTTACCTAATACATCCCCGATAAAGGCATGAATTTGCTCGAAATAATCTGCACTTTCTTTTGGTCCAGTGAAGATTAGCGGAAATGGCATATCGGCATTTTTAGGATGCAATAAAATGCCTAGTATATACAAAATTTCTTCTGCAGTGCCTGCGCCACCAGGAAACACAATAATACCGTGACCAGTCCGAACAAAGGCTTCTAAGCGCTTTTCAATGTCCGGCATAATGACCAATTTATTAACAATGGGATTTGGCGATTCTGCGGCAATAATTCCTGGCTCCGTTAAACCAAGATAAACCCCGGTATGAACTCGCTGCTTAGCGTGCGCAATTGCAGCCCCTTTCATAGGACCTTTCATTGCCCCCGGTCCGCAACCGGTACAGATATTTAATTCACGTAAACCCAGCTGATGCCCTACTCGCTTGGTGTAATCGTACTCGTATCGAGCGATCGAATGTCCACCCCAACACACCACCATATCTGGGCTTTGAATACGACGGAACACATTGGCATTGCGGAGCAGCTCAAACACAACATTGGTGATTTTCTCAGAACTTGCGTTGTCTAACCCGCTTGCTAAATTGTATTCATGGTAAGTAAAAATAATGTCACGTAAAACGCTAAATAACATTTCACGAACACTGCTAATCATTTTGCCATCAACAAATGCACTGCCTGGGGCATTTTTCAATTCCAGCTTGACGCCTCGTTCTTGTTGAACAATACAGACATCAAAATCTTTAAACTCTTCGGTTACAGCATTCGCATCATCAGTGTCACTGCCACAGTTTAAAATAGCTAACGCACAGCGACGAAATAATATATGCAATGAACCCGTATCATCAGACATGCGAGATATTTCGCCTTGCGATAACACCTCTAACGCACCTTTTGGTGCGACCAGCGCATCAACGCGATCTTCATACAACATGATCGCTCTCCTTCTCATTATGTGATTGTCTTAATAGCTATATTGGTCATGGATAGCACTTTTATCAAGTCATAAAAACTGAAGAAAAGCGATAACTAAACGCGAGTCACTCAGTGAGCACGCATTGATTGATAATAAAGGGATTGCATTTCCGTTATACGACTGTAAGTTCGTCGAAATTCAAATAACAGCGCGCCATTCAGATACAAGGATTCAAGCGGCACAGCGGCATTTAAATACAGCACCACTTGATGGTCATAACACTCATCTACTAGGCTAATAAAACGCCTTACTGCATCGTCATTAATACCCAAGCTTACTTCTCGCTCACCGGTTTGACCCGATCCAATCGAACCATCTTCCGTCCCACGTGCTTTAATATGCTCATAGGGTTCACTGCTTAACGGTGGAATGCCTGAGACTAGAATACAAGAAAAACGCTGCGCCAATTCAATGTAATCTAAAGACGATCTAGGCCCATCACAGAGATCATAAAAATCAAACCACGCGATATTCGTTGATGACTTTTTCACCTTAATATAACGGCGACACACGACCAACGGTGAAGATGATACCTCTCCTTTAGATAAGGTTAAAAAAGCCAATTCCAAAGCATTGTCATCTTGGACAAAGTACACTGGATCGGTCCCTTTATGCCGCATCCTATGGTCTTCTTCGCCATGTAAATGAATACTTTCCAAATGATTCTGTAACAATGCAATCGATGGCTCAAAACGCTGCTTTTGTAATTGGCTCTGAAACAAACCTTCCACGGGAATATTAGACGTTGCCACCAACACCACACCCTCGTCAAAAAGCGACTCAACCAAGCCTCCCAATAACATAGCATCGCCAATGTCTGAGATAAAAAACTCGTCAAAACAAAGTACTTTGCACTCAGCAGCTAAACGCTTGGCAATGCCTTGCAGTGGATTTTTCTGACCGAATGCCATATTAAGCTCTCGATGCAAGCGCGCCATAAAGTGATGAAAATGCAACCGTAAGCCCACCCCTTCCGGTAAACATTCATAGAAGAGATCCATTAAAAAGGTCTTACCGCGACCTACATCTCCCCACATATAAACGCCTTTAATGGCTTCTACAGTGGCGCTTTTATCGCTTTGTAGCACAGGAGAAATAAGGCCAAGATAAACACGGTTCAATGCCAATAATGCGACTTGCTGATGCTCATCAAAATGAATATCCTGATGATGCGATTTTTCTTGATAGGCTTCTAAAGGTGACAGCATAAAATGTAAACGTTTATGAATAGAGCAACATTGTCGCTGTTGGTCATCGGTTTCTCAAGGCGCTTTATTTGTCCGCCATCAAACAAAACCTTAATAGTATGACTAGAGCGTTATCTCTGCCCCTTTATAACCCAGCAACATATCCTGCTTTTTCATCGCGTTTTTATATCCCGTTGTCGCTTCAACCTGTTTTAAAAAGCGGAAAATATTAGGGTACTGGGATATATCCAAGCGGGTACTCACCGCCATCAAAGGAAAACTCATTTGAATATCGGCGCCTGTTAATGACTCACCCGTAAACCATGTATGTTTCGTTAATGTTTGTTCAATAAACTGCAACTGCGGGGTCAACCTAGGCTCAATAAAAGCAGATTGGATTTTTTGGCTAATAGATTTGGCTATCGGTTTAACAAAAAAAGGCATGGGGCTGGTCGCCATTTTGGTAAGCACCAGCTTCATCACCAATAAAGGCATTAAAGACCCTTCAGCAAAATGCAGCCAATAGCGATAATTCAACAATGCCTGACCATCGAGAGGCTTCAAACATCTATCCTTGTCATATCGATCAATTAAATACTCAATGATAGCGCCCGACTCAGCCACCGTTAACGCCCCATCAGTGATCACAGGGGACTTCCCAAGTGGGTGAACCTTAGTTAACGATTCTGGCGCGGCCATAGTGACAGGGTCCCGCTTATATAAGACAACATCGTAGTCCAGCTTTAACTCTTCTAACAACCATATAACTCGCTGTGATCGAGACTGCTCCAAGTGATGAACCCTGATCATACAACCCCCTTTGTTTAAAATGCGTAATACTAAAAAAGAACACCATAGACTTTACGCACAAACAAAAGAGTTGGATGACAAAAACGTGATTCAAAAAGAAGAGAACTAAGCGAAGAGATAATTAACTCCCAAAATAGCCAAAACATCATTTTGGTCACAATATGGCCCAAGTTTTGTCCCATGAAGAAAAAATGTGTTGTATAGACTCAAAGAAGGGGGGGAAGGATTTTCTATGAAATCCAGTAAATACGGGGGGTATATCGATGGTAAACATTATAATAAATGGTACACCCGAGAGGGTTCGAACCTCCGGCCTTCGCCTCCGGAGGGAACTGCACACGTGTACTTAATATACCTTAAATCCGCATAAAACCTTATAAATCAATATACTTTTATAGATTCGAGTATTTTATAAATGCGGATTAAGATCCTTTTATGTGTTTATTATGGTCACAATATGAGAACAACCTAGGTACAAAAATGCTCCTTTGAATTTAAGTATTAGTAGGCCTATTTACTGAAAAATCTGCTTTACTATATCAATGCGTCTACTAATTCAGCAAAGCTCAAACCACTATTTTTAGTCGTTATATAATTTGGTTTATAAGTTAATATCGGCGGCTTAATACGCAATTGGAAATAAGTAGAGCCGACTCTAAACGCCGATCAGCGTATATCAGCGTATATCAGCGTATATCAGCGTATATCAGCGTATATCAGCGTATAGTAGAAGCGTTTTAGAAAGGCCTAAGGGTTAATTTGTTATATTGTCACCTGTTCAGGGGCAAAGCGGGAAAGGACGAGGCGCTCAAGCATCGCGACAAGCGAGTAACCCGCAACAGAAACGAGAGTGAGAACGGTGACACAACTCCACAACATGTTGTAGTTACTTGTCGAACTTGTCAGCGCCATAAGATTTCCAATGCCGGTTCCAGTAGCGAGCCACTCCGCCACAGTTGCTGCCAAAACAGCCATTGGAACAGCCATGCGCGCAGAGGCAAACAAAGACGGAAACATTGAAGGAACCTGCGCCAAAAATAATTTAGTCAGTGGTGGCACACGAAAACTGTCGAAATAATCGATAACCTGTCCCGGCGCCTGACGCAATCCGTGCAAGCACGACACTAAGGTGGGGAAAAAGATCATAACAGCGACAATAGACACCATTCCAAGTGAACCGCGACCTGTCGCCATAACCAATAACGGCGCGGTGACGACAATAGGAATAGAACGCAGTGCGATTGCTATAGGCGAAACGATTTTTTCGACTGCTGGCAGCATGCAAAACACCGCAGCTAACCCAGCTCCCAAAGCAAGCCCAGACAGATAACCTGGCACCATCACAACTAGAGTCTCTCGAAGTGCAGAGAATAATTCATCGCGGTTCGCCGCCGCGTGTAAACCCGTAACAAGATATGCCCAGACATCGCCTGGTCGTTTCGCAAAAAAACGAGACAGCTCTAACCTATCCATCGAAAACTGCCACAAAGAAAGGATGACCAAAATTGATAAGATAGGCGCACCAATCATCAAACTAAACTTCAGCCACCGGTTTTTCGGGGCCTTCGCCATTGGTGTAACAAGTAAGACTGGCGGATCACCAATTGACAGCGCCCGACCGATCCAACCGACCAGTATATAGCCGATGATAGCCACTACAGACGCAATTGTAGCTAACGCCCATGTGCCATCCACATCAAGAGTCCGCATAGCCTGAATACTCAGAACACCAATGCCTCGGTCTGCACCGGTAAACTCCCCAACGATCGCACCAAGAAACGCAGCTGGCGCCGCAATTTTAAGGCTGGCGATCAAATACGGCAGGCTAGCGCGAACACGCACAACGATCATTACTGTCCAGCTGCCCCGCCCGTAACTTGCTATAAGGTCCAACCAACTTGGCGGAACAGCGCGCAAACCAACGACCAAAGGTACAAACGTAGTGTAATAAACCGACAAGGCCGCTAACGTAATTTGAGGTCCCCAACCTGGCCCATAAATCACTCGCAAGATCGGACCTGTTGCAACCAAGGGCAAACAAAATACAACCAATACAATGGCCTGAGCCAGACGTTCAATACGAGGCACCACAACAACTATCATCGCAAGAACGATCGCCGCCAGATTACCAAACAAAAAACCAAGCAAAGCCTCAGAAATGGTTGTACTCAAGGCACGGCCAAACAAAGCTTGATCCTCAATAATGCGTACGACAATCGCACTTGGCGGAGCAACGATATAAAATTGAGTAAAGGCAAAACGAGCAATCGCTTCCCAAACCACCAACAATGCAACTAAGCCAAAAAAGGTGCGTAACTGGCCAAAAAAGGTGCGTAACTGGCCAAAATTCAAACGAATGGCATTACGTAGAAATAAAAAGGTATTTCCCAGTGTCATTCCTATCTTACCTCTGGCACGATAAATGGCCCCTCGTCAGGCTCGTCAGGCTCGTCAACAATCCCCAAGGCCGTATTAATTTGCGTTACAAGCGTTACGAACTCTGGGCTTGAAAGATGTGAGGCGCGCCGTGGTCGCTCTATAAGAATAGGGATATCAGCGCTGATGTGTGCGGGCCGATGACTCATCACGATCACTCGATCTGATAATAAAACAGCCTCGGTCACCGAATGGGTTACCAAGAGGGTGGTCGTCCCCTGCCCTTCCCAGACACGTGGTAATTCAAGGTTCAGGCGGCGGCGAGTCATTTCATCCACCGCGCCAAAAGGTTCGTCCAGCAATAACAATCGTGCATCAGTCGCCAAACACCGCGCAATAGCGCAGCGTTGACGCATACCGCCCGACAATTCGGCTGGACGTTTATTTTCAAAGCCATCAAGGCCAACAAGCGATAAAAGTTTTTGCACCTTTTCAGGGTCTTTGGGAAGGCCCGCCAAACGACGCGCCAATGCCACATTAGATGCCGCTGTGCGCCACGGCAAAAGTGACGGGTCTTGAAACGCAACAGATAGCCGCCCCTTACGTGCAACGATGTGAGGCATTTCACCGCCGATTCGAATCGTACCGGATGATGCCTCTTCCAATCCAGCGATCATTCTCAACAACGTTGATTTTCCACACCCCGAAGGACCGACAAGTGCCGTAGTCGAACCCGGTTCAAGTATAAGTTCTACGTCAGATACAGCCCGAACAGCGTTATTTCCATGTCCATACGTTTTATTAATTGCCCATATTACTACTTCGGGCGGTCCGATTTCGGATGTAGTACTTTGACCAGTGTTTTTTATCATAATTATATTAGCTGTATATCTCATCAAGAATTGAACGATCCCAAAGATCTGCGGATACTTCACGGCCAAGCAGACCTAATGTGGCGATATTTTCAGCAACTGTTTTATCAGTAAACCAACCGAACCCAAACTTTTCAGTCAATGCAGAAGACATCAAATCCACCTGTTTTGCAGCCTGAAGCTTCTGAATTTCGAGATCTAGACCAAGATCTGGAAATTTGGCAACAGTAAGCTCAGCAACGGCATCTGTATCTTCAAAATAGGTATTCCAGCCTTGGATTTCACCCTTCATCAGCGCAATAATCTCAGCACGCCGTGTTTTAAGTGTATTTTCAGTAACAATATACGTCTGACTGTGCACTGCGTAACCGTAGTCGGCCAGTAACATGGTGACATTTTCGACGCCTGCCACTGTCATCGCAACCGGCAAATCGGTAAGCCAGCACAGTAAACAATCAACTTCACCGTTTACCAACGGTGCAGGATCATATTGTGTTGGAACGATATCGATTTTATTGATATCAATATTATTCAACGCGCAAAATGCCGTTAGAATGGGAGTGTTAGCAACAGCCATACCGATTTTTTTACCAACTAGATCCGCAGGCGAGTTCACTGAATTTCCTGGCAAAGATGCAATGGTGAAAGGGTTTTTTTGCATCGCAACAGCGATAATTTTAAATGGTGCACCCTCTGCTACGGCCGCTGATGCGTAATCAGCAGCAGTAATCCCCAATAAAGATGTCCCTACAACAACGGACGGTTCAACAGGTGCGTTCGGCCCGCCAGAGACAAGACTGACATCCAAACCTTTATCGTTCCAATAGCCATTTTCCTGAGCGACATATGAGCCGCCAAACTGAACGGAAGGCAGCCATGAGAGCTGAAAATTAATAGTCGTATTATTTGTTTTTGCAAAAACCAAGCCTGCTGGGGTCAATATTAAAGCTGCCGCACCTGCTAAAAAGCTAAGCGATTCACGGCGTGTAATAGGGAGTAGTTTCATTTGGATCTTCTTTACAGGTAGGTGATTAATAGTTCGAACGTAACCATGACCCGTGTCACAGGTGCGACCGCATCATCGCTCATTTCAGCCCTCCCTCATCAAACAACTCATTTTCCCCTAAAAAGAGCTCAGGTTTTTTCCAAATTGTTTTTGTTGAACGAGACACCATTGTTCGATTAGCAGTATGCACTTCGATTTCCACTCAGCCAATTACGAGTATGTTTCTCCGCCAGATTGCCTTTTCATTTAAGCAAAGCTAGCTCAAACAAAAGAGTTTTAAACAACTCTACGTTATTAGGTAGTATTTTCATGAATTGGGTTACACAGATCCAACTTCCTATTAATCACAATACCAATAAGATAAATGAGAATCAATACCGTTTTATTGTAACTGCAATCAATCTAATAATCAATTAAATTGAACGAGTCGGGAGTTGAATAAAGAGGAGTTCATAATCAATTCTTGGCGATTGGAAGTGACCTTTTTTAAGGCACTTTTAGAGAAACAAAAAAACATAATTGGGTCGCTGGATAATCATGGTATTACTGCAAGTTTGGTGGGAAAAGATAAAAGATACTAACTATAAAGTTCTTTTTAATGTCATAGCTGACGATATTGCACAGACCGCCAAATACTTTATGCATGTAAATCAGGCATAAATCTTTGATGCTCAACTTTCCATAATTCAAATAACCCAACTGTCATTTCTTACTCGCAACCACCTGCTGCATCTGCTTACCAAAGCCATCAATACCCAGCCTCATTATCTGTCCACTCTTTAAATACACCTCACTGGGCTTCACTCCCATAAGTTGGATCATTCCAGAAATAAAGACTCTAATAAGACGAGATATTGACGTAGCGTTAAGGTCAAAAGACGGATTCCATTCATCACAATCCGCAATATCTAAAGGCCTATCTGATTCTCTAAAGTCCTAATAGTAGGTTTAGAGATCAGATATAAATGAAGCACTTTTACATCAAGTTTTCTTCCAAATTACTCAGGCTTATATCCGATCTAATAACCTCAGCACCAGTGTCTAAAAACATTTTCACACTGGATAAACCTATACCTTAATCTGCGGCGGTAATCCGTAAAGAATTCAAATAGCACTATCCGTTTTAACACCATCGACTAACCGCATAATGTTAAGTGGATTCGAATTCCTTAAGGCATCAGGCAGAAGTGAATCTGGATAGTTTTGGAAGCAGTGTGGGCGCAAGAAACGATCAATGGCCAGCGTCCCTACAGATGTACCTCGTGAATCCGATGTGGCAGGAAATGGGCCACCATGAACCATAGAATCACACACTTCAACACCGGTTGGATAACCATTAATAAGAACTCGCCCTGCTTTTTCTTCAAGTAAAGAAATTAACACAGTAGATTCTAGTAGCTCATCCGACTCACCGATGACTGTAGCTGTTAGTTGACCATGCATTGCGCTAATACAATCTAATAATTCCTGTTGATCTTTCGCTTCAATAACAACAGTAGCAGGACCAAATACTTCTTCTTGAAGCAATTTATCACCACTGAGTAATAATTCTGCATCGCCTTGAAATAAATAGTTCGTAGCTTCATTATCTGAGCCCTGTGCAGCAGATAAAACCTTAACACCTGGATGGGCAATTAACGTCTCACAACCTTTTTGATAGCTCTTCAAAGTGCCGCTATTTAACATTGATTTATTCGGTTTACTCAACATCTCAGCAGTAAGTTTATTAACAAAAGTGGTGAAGCCAGGAGATCGAACGCCTATTACAACACCAGGATTTGTACAAAATTGGCCGACACCTAAAACAACTGAGTCAGAAAGCTGTGATGCAATAGTGTCACCTCTTTTACTAAGAGCCTGAGGCAACAATACAACAGGGTTAATACTACTCATTTCTGCAAATACTGGGATTGGGTGTGGTCTAGCAGCAGCCATGTCACAAATCGCTTTACCGCCATGTAGAGACCCAGTAAACCCAACAGCTTTCATCGCTGGATGTTTAACTAATGCTTCACCTACTCCAGAACCAAACACCATGCTAAAAACGCCTTCAGGCATTGAGGTTTCCTTAGCCGCTCGAAGAATGGCTAGAGCGACTTGCTCGGCAGTTCCCATGTGTCCACTATGCGCTTTAAAAACGACAGGACAGCCAGCAGCTAATGCGGAGGCAGTATCACCTCCTGCAGTGGAAAATGCTAAAGGAAAATTACTCGCGCCGAATACCACAACAGGGCCCAGACCCAAACGGCACTGTCGAATATCTGTTCGTGGTATAGGCTGCCTATTAGGCTTTGCTCTATCTATTCTTGCGTCGTAGTAATCCCCTCGTAATAGTACTTCTGCAAACAAGCGCATCTGATTACTAGTACGGCCACATTCACCTTTAATACGAGCTTTATCAAGGGCCGTTTCTTGCTCTACTAAACTAACAAAATCTTCTTTGAGCATATCAAGCTCATCTGCAATTTTGTTTAAAAATTCTGCACGACGAGTCGCTGGAAGCTTGTTATAAAAAGGAAAAGCTAATGCGGAAAGTTGACAAGCAGCATCAACTTCACTCTGCGTCGCTTGATAAAATGACGGTGTTAAATCTAGCCCTGTTGTTGCATTTTTACTCTTTAAGACAACATCACCCTCAGCACTTCGTGCACTTCCAATAAAATTGTAACCGCTATAATTAGACATAATTTTCCTATATTTTTTTACAGTTTAGGATAACTTACGCCTTGTACAGATTACTTTCTAATGGTCTTTTTTAATTAATCGATAACTAAAAGATATTGAATGGTTACTTTTTATTCTCCATACACCGCTGTGCATTGTGTTGAAGGATGTTTGCAAACTCCAACGCTGGGCCAACTAATTCATCCCCTTTCCTAGTCAAAATTCCGTAGTACTCCGGCACTAAATCCAGTGGTGTATTAAGGACACAAAGAGCTCCGCTCTCTACATGAGGCCGTACCATGGTCGTTGGTAACATGCCTATCATTGGGCCTCGCTGTAATAGCTCTAAAAACGTTTGTACGGATATCGTCACAACAATATTTTGCGGTAATGCAACCCCAGCCTTGGCAAATGATTCCTCCATCCTATTCCTGATCGGGGTTCCTTTAGGATACAAAAGCCAAGGCCACTCAAAGAGTTTATCAAGCGGTATGGCTTCCCCTCCACTTAATGGATGGTTCGAGTTCACTACCAAACAAAAATTTTCAGGCGCTAAAGGTATAAAATCAAAACTTTGCTGTTGACCTTGCTCTGAGAAACGGCCGATCGCTAGATCCAATGTTTTTTCTTCTAGCATTTTCATCAAGTTACCACTTGTCTGCTCGACAACCTCCACATTCAATAAAGGGTGTCTTTGCTTAATTTCCAAAATAGCTTCAGGCAAAACAGCGGAGGTTGCAGCAAAAATACCACCAACTTTTAGATAGCCATATCCTCCGTTATGCAAACTTTTCATTTGTTCAACAAACCCCTCAGCACTATTCAATGCTGTATGGGCATATTTTATAACATGCTCCCCTAAAGTCGTTGGAATCATGCTTCGTGGCTGTCGCTCAAAGATGTCAAAACCAAACAAACTCTCAATTTCTTTCAGCATTTTACTCACAGCAGGTTGGCTCAAATTCATATGCTGAGCGGTTACATGCATGTTTTTTGTTTTACCAAGTGAGTCTAATAAATATAAGTGCCGAAATTTTATCCAGTTACAAAAAGTGGTCATTGAAAAATTAGACATAATATAGATCCTTTTTTATTGATAACTAATAGTTATCACACAGTAACAACATCTCATTGGATTTTATCAGTATGTCATCTTAATGTAGATTTAATTAGAAAAGGAAATAGAAATTATGTCGACCAGGCTTACAAGAAAAAATACGCTCCCAGCTGATGCTTTCCAATCAACGTTAATTGGCAGAGCATGGGTACCAGGAAATCACTCAGGGCCTTCTTTAGTAACCATACGCGATGATAATGTTTTCGATTTATCTGCGCACTTTTCGACGTTGAGTGAGTTTTTAGAATCAGATAACCCTTTAGATCAACTTAATAATATTTCAGGGACTCTGTTATGCAGCCTTGATGTACTGTTAGAAAACACCCATAAAACATCTAATCCAAATCTGCCCTACTTACTAGCGCCTGCTGACCTTCAAGTGATTAAAGCTGCTGGAGTAACTTTTGCGTCCAGTATGATTGAACGTGTTATCGAAGAGCAAGCGGGTGGAAATCCTGTAAAAGCTGAAGCAATACGATCGTCAGTGCAGGAAGTAATTGGTAATAATCTTAGCTCTATTCAACCTGGATCAAAAAAAGCGGCTCAGCTTAAAAAGCTATTGATTGAAAAAGGAATGTGGTCTCAGTACTTAGAAGTAGGTATTGGACCTGACGCAGAGATTTTTACCAAAGCCCCTGTTTTATCTGCTATCGGATCTGGAAACCCTATAGGTATTCATCCAAAGTCTGAATGGAATAATCCAGAACCTGAAATTGTCTTAGCGGTAAATAGTAAAGGTAAAATACAAGGAGCCACATTGGGAAATGACGTGAATCTACGCGATTTCGAAGGTCGTAGCGCTCTTCTTCTTAGTAAAGCCAAAGACAATAATGCCTCATGTGCAATTGGCCCTTTCATTCGTCTTTTTGATGATAATTTTAGCTTGGAAGATATACATTCCTGTGATGTAACACTGAAAGTAGAAGGCGAAGATGGCTATATTCTACAAGGCCTGTCTTCAATGGATAAAATTAGCCGTAGCCCGTTAGACCTTGTTAACCAAACTATTAACGAAAATCATCAATATCCAGATGGGTTTTTATTATTTTTGGGGACCCTATTCTCTCCAACTCAAGATCGTGATCATATTGGCGCAGGTTTTACACATAAGCTAGGTGATTCGGTAATGATTAGCTCACCAAAACTTGGCACGCTCTACAACACTGTAACCCATAGCAACAATGCAAAACCTTGGGCGTTTGGGATTAGCTCACTTATCAGCAATCTAACTCATCGCGGTTTACTAAAAAAATAAAGAGACAGTCAAATGAATAATAAAAACAAACTTCATTTACGTAGCCAACAGTGGTTTGATGATCCTAGTCATGCAGATATGACTGCTTTGTATGTAGAACGCTACATGAATCAAGGTATTACTCGTGAGGAGCTTCAATCAGGTCGTCCTATAATAGGAATTGCGCAGACAGGCAGTGATCTCACTCCTTGTAACCGCCACCATATTCAACTCGCTCAGAGAATCAAAGATGGTATTCGTGATGCTGGTGGTATTCCGATGGAGTTTCCAGTGCACCCCATTGCAGAACAAAGCCGTCGTCCTACTGCAGCACTAGATAGAAACTTAGCCTATTTAGGTCTAGTAGAAATACTGCATGGTTACCCATTAGACGGAGTAGTACTCACCACAGGGTGTGATAAAACGACACCAGCCTGCTTAATGGCAGCAGCCACAACAGACCTACCTTCAATCGTATTATCAGGTGGCCCTATGCTTGACGGCCATCATAAAGGAGAATTAATCGGTTCAGGTACCGTCATTTGGAGCTCTCGTAAACTACTTGCTACAGGCAAAATTGATTACGAAGGTTTTATGGAAATGACGACAGCTGCCTCTCCCTCTATTGGCCACTGCAATACAATGGGCACCGCTTTGTCTATGAATGCCTTAGCTGAAGCTCTAGGTATGTCATTACCAGGTTGCGCCAGTATTCCAGCACCTTATCGAGAACGTGGCCAAATGGCTTATGCAACAGGCAAGCGAATATGTGAACTTGTTCTTAATGACGTTCGTCCATCAGAAATAATGACAAAAGAATCATTTCATAATGCTATCGCTGTCGCTTCAGCGCTTGGTGCATCAACAAACTGTCCACCGCATTTAATCGCAATTGCTCGTCACATGGGCATTGATCTATCTCTAAATGATTGGCAGGAAGTTGGGGAAAATATTCCTCTAATCGTGAACTGCATGCCAGCGGGTGAGCACCTTGGAGAAGGCTTTCATCGTGCCGGCGGTGTTCCTGCCGTTTTACATGAGCTACAAAAATCAGGTTACATTCATGAAAACTGTAAAACAGTTAGCGGTAAAACGATCGGTGAAATTGCACTAGCTAGCCCAACTCACAATTCTGATGTGATTTATGAGTGTGCATCACCATTAAAACATCGTGCTGGCTTTATTGTCCTTAGCGGTAACTTTTTTGACAGTGCCATTATGAAGATGTCAGTCGTCGGGGATGCTTTCAAGAAAACCTATTTATCAGAACCTGGTGCAGAAAATTCTTTTGAAGCCCGTGCAATCGTATTCGAAGGGCCTGAGGACTACCATGCTCGTATAGAGGATCCAGAACTAAACATTGATGAAAAATGTATTTTAGTTATTCGTGGCGCAGGTACAGTTGGTTATCCAGGCAGTGCCGAGGTCGTGAATATGGATCCACCTTCAGAATTAATGAAAAAAGGTGTCACTTCCTTACCTTGCTTAGGAGATGGCCGTCAAAGTGGTACATCTGCTAGTCCATCTATTCTGAATATGTCTCCTGAAGCCGCTGTTGGTGGTGGTATTGCGCTACTTCGTACCAATGACAAACTTCTAGTAGACCTCAATAATCGTTCAGTTAATCTTCTAATTGATGATGATGAAATGGCTAAACGTCGTGAAGAATGGGTTCCAAACTTTCCTGCCTCTCAAACACCTTGGCAAGAAATGTATCGCCAACTTGTTGGTCAACTCTCAACAGGTGGCTGCTTAGAGCCTGCAACCTTACATTTGAAAGTAATATCAAAAGATAAGCCACCTAGACATTCCCATTAATAAATACATTTTTAAATTACAATAATAATGGTAAGAAAATGGATTACATAATAAAAACTATTGAAAAAACTATTGAATACATGATGGCTTTAGCTTTAGCCGTCATGTTTTCTGCGGTATTCATAAATGTAATACTAAGATATTTATTTGGCTCTGGTATTGCCGCCTCTGAAGAACTATCTCGCCTTTTGTTTGTCTGGCTCATATTTATGGGATCTACGCTGGCTGTCGGTCGAAACTCACATATTGGTTTTGACCTAATTCAGAAAAAAATTCCAGCAAAATTAAGAGTCGCATGCGCGATATTGAGCCATTGCCTTATGCTTTATGCTTTGTATCTCTTCTTAGAAGGAAGTTTGAGACAATATAATATTGGTTTAAATATAAACTCGACGGTAATGAAATATCCTCTCGCAATCTTGTATTCAACTGGTCTTTTTGCATCTTTTGGTATGGGATTTTATATTCTAAGGAATTTATTTTTTATTATCTCTAAAAATAATAAATCTCATATACCTGGAGAAGTAAAATCAAATTCAGACCAAGTTAAGGAAAATGACTAATGGCCTTAGGTATATTTTTATTAAGCCTGTCAGGCTTCATGTTTTTAGGCATGCCGATAGCATTTGCTCTTGTATTAACTGGCATTACATTAATGTGGCATCTTGATTTTTTTGATGCTCAGTTAATTGCTCAAAACCTCATTAATGGTGCTGACAGCTTTCCTCTAATGGCTGTTCCTTTTTTTATCCTTGCCGGTGAAATAATGAATGCTGGAGGTATATCAAAACGTATTATCAATCTTGCAATAAGTTGTGTTGGTCATCGAAAAGGTGGACTTGGTTACGTTGCAATAATTGCCGCGGTTATTTTAGCAAGTCTGTCAGGATCTGCTATTGCTGATACTGCCGCTTTAGCAACACTACTACTACCAATGATGAGGGATAATGGCTATCCAGTTGGTCGTTCAGCGGGATTAATTGCTGCTGGCGGTATCATTGCCCCCATTATCCCTCCCAGTATGCCTTTTATCATTTTTGGTGTTACTGCGAACCAATCTATAAGCAAGCTCTTTATGGCTGGTATTGTGCCAGGCGTCATCATGGGCCTTGGCTTAGTTTTAGCTTGGAAATGGAGCATGAGATCAATCGATGTTGAGCCTCAGCCACGCCAAAGCTTCAAAACTAGACTAAAAGTAACTAAAGATGGATTTTTTGCTTTGCTTATGCCTGTCATCATCATTGGTGGATTACGTGGCGGCCTTTTTACACCTACTGAAGCGGCTGTTATTGCAGCAGGCTATGCAATGATTATTAGCCTTTTTGTTTATCGTGAAATAAAAATTCCAGATCTAGTTCCTTTGTTCATACAAGCAGCCTATACAACAAGCATTGTTATGTTCCTTTGTGCTGCCGCTATCGTTTCATCCTATATGGTGACTCTAGCTGATTTACCAGCAGAGCTCATTAGCTTACTAGAACCAATAATGGATAGCCCTAGAACATTAATGGCAACCATTGTTATCGTAATGATATTTATTGGAATGGTAATGGATTTAACACCAACAATATTAATTCTTGCTCCTGTCACTATACCCCTAGTTATTAAAGCAGGAATAGATCCTATTTATTTTGGTGTAATGTTCATTATGGTAGGTTGTGTAGGATTAATAACACCTCCTGTTGGAACGGTATTAAGTGTTGTATCAAGTGTTGCAAGAGAACCTTTAGAAAAAATAACGAAAGGCATCCTGCCATTCTTATTTACATATATTTTTATAATAATATTATTCATAATATTCCCAGAAATTGTAACAATACCAGCTAAACTATTTTACTAAACCCAGAAAAGGAAAATGAAATGAAAAAAATAAAAAAATCAAATTTATCGTTCAAATCTCTTTTAGCTATAGCTATTGGAACCACTCTAACAATAGGATCTATTAGTGCTAGCGCTCAGGATGTTAACTCTCGAATTATTCGATTTGGTTATGGCCTTAATCAAGATAGTAAACAAGGTCGTGCAGTAGAAACATTCAAGGAAGAGGTAAGTCGTTTATCTGATGGGAAATTTAAAGTCAAAGGCTTTGCTAACGCTTTATTAGGAAATGAAAATCAAATGCAAAATGCGCTCATTGGCGGCGCACAGGAAATGATGATAACAGCAACATCATCATTAATTGGGATAGATAAACGCTTTGCCATTTGGGATTTGCCATTCATGTTTGATGAAGCATCTCAAGCCGACAAAGTTTTAGATGGAAAATTTGGACAAGGGCTACTAGACGGATTAGAAAAGCATGGTGTTGTTGGTTTAGTTTATTGGGAAAATGGCTTTCGTGATTTAACTAATTCAAAACGTCCAATCAAAACGATGGATGACTTAGATGGTGTGAAATTACGTGTCATGCAAAATCCTATGTACCTTGAACTTTTTAATGACATGGGGGCCAATGCAATTCCAATGGCATTCTCAGAATTATTTACAGCCTTAGAAACGGGAGCTGTAGATGGCCAAGAAAATCCTTATAGTACCATTCAATCTAGCAAATTTTATGAAGTACAAAAGTATCTTAGCCAAACACATCACGTTTATAGTCCTTGGGTTATGCTAATAAGTAAACCTTTTTGGGATAAGCTAAGTAACGATGAAAAAACTATTATTAAAAAAGCAGCAATTACATCTAGAACATCTGAAAGGAAAGACAGTAGAGAGCAAGCTGAAAAATCTTTAGCTTATCTAAAAACAAAAATGGAAGTTAATAGCATTGCTCCTGAAGAATTGGAAAAAATGAGAGCATCCGCTAGAACAGTGATCAACGCCCAAGGAAAAGAACTTGGTCAGGATCTACTTGATGAATTCCTAGTAGCAGTAGACGAGTCGAAAACTAAATAAAAATATCTAATGTTTTTTTATAAAATTCGATCAATAAATTTCATTTTAAGGGATCATTAGTCTTATGAAACTAAAAAAATCAGAATCTAATGATTTCTTAAATGAAATCATTAAAATAGTGAATGTAAAAAATGTAATAACAGATATAAAAAAAACTACAAATTACTATAAAGGTTTTCGTTTTGGGGAGGGAACGGCGTTAGCTGTCATCATCCCTAATAGCCTTACTGAGCTTTGGAAAGTAGCTAAACAATGTGTGCAATTTGATGTCATTATGATTATGCAAGCTGCGAATACAGGCTTAACAGGCGGTTCTACACCATACGGTGAATACGATCGAGATACTGTTATTATAAGTACGGTAAAAATAAAAACGATACAAATTATAAATAATGGAAAACAAGTAATATCATTTCCAGGTAGTTGCTTGTATGAATTAGAAAATAAACTAAAAAAATATAATCGTGAGCCACATTCAGTTATTGGCTCATCTTGCATTGGCGCTTCTATTATAGGAGGTATTTGTAATAATTCAGGTGGATCCTTACTTCAACGAGGACCAGCCTATACTGAAATGTCTTTGTACGCTCAAATAGATGAAAATCAAAATTTAAACCTAATCAATCATCTCGGTATTGATTTAGGTGAAAGCCCAGAAGAAATATTACTTTCCCTTGAAAACAACACATACACAGAAGATGATATAAAACACACTTCGTGTTCTGCAAGCGATAATAAATATCAAAAACGAGTGCGTAATATAAACTCAAACACACCGTCACGATTTAACAACGACCCAAGACTTCTCTTCGAAGCATCAGGTTGTGCTGGAAAGCTTATTGTATTTGCTGTTCGATTAGACACCTTTCCTAAGCAAAAAAAAGAAAAAGTTTATTACATTGGTTGTAATGAAACAGCAACATTAACTCGTCTACGACGAGACATTCTAAGCAACTTCGAAAACTTACCCGTTTCTGCTGAATATATACATCGTGACTATTTCGATGTATGCAATAAATATGGAAAAGATTCATTTTTAGTCATACATAAATTAGGCAGTGAAATAATGCCTAAACTTTTTTCATTGAAAAATCGTATTGATCGTTTTTTTTCACAGTGGTCTTTTCTGCCTCTAAATATTTCAGATCGAGTATTGCAAACAATAGCCACTTTATTTCCAAATCATTTACCCAAGAGGATACGACATTATCGAAATCAATATGAACATCATTTGATGCTTCACATGTCTGATGATGGTGTCGAAGAAGCTCAGAACTATCTTAGCGTCTTTTTTCAAAACCATGAAGGTGACTATTTAGAATGCAGTGAGGACGAAGGAAAAAAAGCGTTTTTAAATAGATTTGTTGCTGGAGGTGCCGCAAAAAGATACCACACCTTAAACCCTAAATCTGGTGACATTATGGCTCTTGATATCGCATTACGCCGAAATGAAACTGAGTGGTTTGAAACACTCCCCCCAGAGCTAGATAAGCTTTTTGAGGCTAAATTATACAATGGACACTTTATGTGCCACGTAATGCACCAAGATTACATTTTAAAAATTGGTGTAGACACGGATGAAGTGAAAAATCAGTTACTGGCCTTTTTTGATAAAAAAGGGGCTGAATACCCTGCAGAGCATAATGTAGGGCAACTTTATAAAGCTAAAGAAGGCTTAGAGCGATTTTATAAAAAAATAGATCCAACCAATAGTTTAAACCCGGGCATAGGCAAAACAAAAAAGAATAAATATTGGCAAGATTGACGGTATTCTGTACAACTTAATCAGCCGCTTCTACTTAGCTTTTATCATTAAAATCATATAGTTAAAAACCGTACTATCCAATAAAATATTGATCTTTTAAAAAAGTCATAATGGCACCTAGGTGGTGTTCCCCTGTAAATCATTTTATAAATAATCACAAATAGCGAAGGGTATTTTGATATCCAAAATGATCAGAAAATAATTTGGTCATATTTTGGTCATATTTTGGTCACAAGTGAAAAAAGCTACTATTTTGGGCTCATAGGGCAAAGGACGCTTAATTAATATCACTTTAAATTATGATGCTGGTACTAAAGAAGGGATTAGATATAACTAAGTAGAGTTAATCGATATAACTCATTGAATAAATTAGATAAATGGTACACCCGAGAGGGTTCGAACCTCCGGCCTTCGCCTCCGGAGGGCGACGCTCTATCCAGCTGAGCTACGGATGCATTACATTTAATCAATCCACAGTGAGTGGATTTAATAGGCGTATTCTAAAGGAAAACACTGAGGATTCTAGTGTTAAACGCCAGAAAGCTGGAATATTCTCCATTTATTTTTTAAGTCTTCGTTTTGTGCCTGCCTGTGCTTCGATGAACCGTTTCTAATTTAATCAATTTAGTGGTCAGATGCGGGTCAAACTAGCGTAATTTTTTTACGGTCTGCTGGCGCTTTAACGGTATACTTAGCGCTATATTTCGACTATTTATGACATAAGGATTTCTTGTGACGCTATTTCCTTCACTATCTCTTCATCGTCTGCTGTTGATTGGCAGCGCACTGTTCTTGGCCAATATGGCTCACGCCAATGAGCAAAGCACCAATGCCATTGAAGCTCGCATCGCGCCAGTCGGAAAAGTCTGTATTGAAGGGCAATCGTGCCAACAAGATGCCGTAGCAACGCCAGTCGCTAACGTGGCACCTGCGAAGGAGTACACAGGCCGAGCCGGCGAGAAAATCTACAATACGTATTGCATCGCTTGTCACTCTACTGGCGCAGCAGGCGCACCTCGTGTCGGCAATATTAAAGAATGGCAGCCTCATATCGCTAAAGGCATGGACACTCTACTGAAGGACGCCATTAAAGGTGTTGGCGCTATGCCACCAAGAGGTATTTGTTCGAACTGTACCGATGAAGAGCTAAAACACACGATTCAATACATGATAGATAAAAGCCAGTAGGCGATTTCTGTAGGTTAGTAAAAAAGAGACTTTTAGGTCTCTTTTTTACTATGTTCTATTAAGAATTCAACATGGCTTTAAGAGCGGATAGCGAGGCTTGACCGCGCTCTTTTTTAACGCTTTCAGACTCGTCGCTGCGCCCTTCCCAGACAAGATCTTCTTCTGGCAATTCATCTAGGAAACGGCTGGGTAAACAATCAATTTCTTCGCCATACTGTCGACGTTTTGCGGCAAGCGTAATACATAAAGTTCGTTTTGCTCGTGTAATGCCCACATACGCCAGACGACGCTCTTCTTCAATATCATCATTTTCGATGCTATTGCGATGTGGCAGCAATTCTTCTTCACAGCCAATCAAGAATACATGCGGATACTCTAAGCCTTTAGATGCGTGTAACGTCAGAAGCTGAACTTTATCTTCGTCTTCTTCCTCTTCTTGGCGCTCTAGCATATCAATCAACAATAGCTTACTAATGGCTTGATCTAAGCCTGCGCTTTCATCTTCTTCCCACGCGGTTTCCATCATGCGTTGAATCGATTCAAGTAAGAATCGCACGTTTTCGATGCGACGCTCTGCCATTTTAGGCGAACTAGACTGCTCTTGAATCCAACTATAATAATCCATGTCAAAAATCATTTGTTCGATAATTGGCACAGGAGAAGCCCCTTCCAGACGCTTGCGTAAAGTTGACATCCAATGCTCAAACTCATGCAAACTCTTCAACGGTCGACCCGATACCGACTCTTCGAGCTCTTTATAACCCGATGCTTCAAATAGGCTCACGTTTCGTTGAGTCGCCAAATTACCCACTTTTTCCAATGTAGCAGGACCAATTTCGCGGCGAGGTAAATTAACAACACGCAAAAAGGCATTATCGTCAGCAGGGTTTACCAGCAAACGTAAATACCCCATTAAATCTTTGATTTCAGCTCGCGAGAAGAACGAAGTACCACCGTTCATTTTATAAGGAATACGGTAAGCTTGGAGCTTAATTTCCAGTAGCCGTGCTTGGTGATTACCACGATACAAGATCGCAAAATCCCGATAAGGAATGTCATGACGTAAATGGCGAGATTGTATCTCCGCGGCCACTCGCTCTGCTTCGGCGTCTTCGTTGCGCGTTACCATTACTCGAATCGGATCGCCCTCGCCCAAGTCACTCCACAACGCTTTATCGTAAACGTGGGGGTTATTGGCAATTAAGGTATTGGCCGCTTTAAGAATGGTCTTAGTAGAACGGTAATTTTGCTCCAACTTCACCAATTTTAAATTAGGGTAATCGACCGATAAGCGTTCAAGATTTTCCGGACGAGCGCCACGCCAAGCATAAATAGATTGGTCGTCGTCTCCTACTAAGGTGAAACAACGACGGTAACCTGCCAGCAAGCGAATCAGCTCATATTGACTGGCATTCGTATCCTGACACTCATCCACCAGCAAATATCGCACTTTTTTCTGCCATTTATCACGCAATGGCTCGTCGGCCATCAAGAGGCTCACTGGCAATAATATCAAGTCATCAAAATCCACCGCATTGTAAGCGCGTAAATAACGCTGATATTGCACATACACTTGCGACGCCAACAGAAACTCTTCCGTATCGGCATTCATAGTGGCTTCTTGTGGCGTGGTTAAATCGTTTTTCCAATTAGAGATAGTGGTCTGGCAGAAAGCCGCAGCGTCGGTTTGTTCGTTAAATTCTTTGTTTAGAATTTCTTTAATCAGCGACAGGGAATCTTGCGAATCAAATAAAGTAAAACCTTCTTTAAGGCCCGCTTTACGAAACTCTTTTCTTAAGATGTTTAAGCCTAGGCGGTGAAACGTCGAAATACTAAGACCACGACTTTCTTGTTTGGAGAGCATACTAACAACCCGCTCTTTCATTTCGCGAGCCGCTTTGTTCGTAAAGGTTACCGCAATAATACTATTGGCTTTAAAGCCGCAAGTTTGTATTAAATAGGCGATTTTAGTGGTGATTACACTGGTTTTACCCGACCCAGCCCCAGCGAGCACCAATAATGGTCCATCAATTTTTTTAACCGCATCAAGTTGTCGCTCATTGAGATTTCGTAAACGCTGGGATATGGAAGGTAAGGATTCACTCATGACACACTCTGGTTTTACCACTATAAAAATCAGCGTCTAGTGTACCTGACTCTGTCTTTCCTCGCACAAGCTTAGTGCTTTCTTGAGACAAATAAACGTCTACAAAAAAGGGAGCGATTTTCATCACTCCCTTTTTATTATGCTAAGTTATTACCGTAGAAATCGATATTAATCGTTCGTCTCTGACTTAGTTTCTTCAACAGGACGTCGGCTCCAGTAACTTGCCAACAAAGAGCCTGAAATATTGTGCCAAACACTGAACAAAGTACCTGGTAATGCAGCAACAGGACTAAAGAACTTAATCGCTAATGCAGCCGCTAACCCTGAATTTTGTAGGCCAACTTCAAAAGCAATCGTTCGACAAACACGTTTGTCGAAGCCCAATAGGTACGTAACCCAATAACCCAACGTTAAACCAATTGCGTTATGAATAATAACCGCCGCCGCAACAATCAGGCCGACTTCTGCTAGGCGCGAAGAACTTAAAGCCACCACAATGGCAATAATCAATACAATGGCAAACATCGAAATATAAGGTAAAACCACTTCTGCTTTGCGGACAAAGTCAGAAAAGAAAACATTGATCAATACACCTGCTGCCACCGGCACCAAGACTATTTTAACCAGGCTTAACAACATCGACATAGCGGGTACATCAACACTCGTTCCAATCATCAAAGACACAAGGAAAGGTGTTAATACCACGCCAAGTAAAGTTGAAATGGCCGTCATGGAAATTGACAAGGCGGTGTCACCTTTTGCCAAATAACACATGACGTTAGAAGACGTTCCGCCAGCTACGCTGCCCACAAGCAACATACCTACTGTCAATTGAGTATTAAACCCAAAGCAGAAAGCCACACCAAAAGCCGCAATAGGCATAATTAGGAATTGTAATAAAACCCCCACCATGACTGCTTTGCGATTTTTAAGCACTTCTTTGAAGTCCTTAGGACTAAGCGTTAATCCCATGGCCAACATAATAATCATTAATAAAGGGATAATTTGCGACTTAAGATCAACAAACAAAGAAGGCTGAAAATACGCCAACGCGGATAACAATACCGCCCACAAAGGAAACAACTGGATAACCATAACCCACTACTCCGATAGATGTATTACTGGTATCACACATTAAAAACATGCAATGCCAATAGCACCATATATGTCATTATTATAAGAAACTGAATAGAAAATACCCGAAAATAGGCTCATCTCCCTCCAGTGAGAAGGGATTGTACCGGATAGGTAAATGGTATCAATATGTAAATAAAAAGATCACGACTGAAAAAAGCAATTAATCCTGCTTATAGTAGTCCTCGATGATTTAATACAGGTTTTAATGCTAACTCTAGTTTGTCACAGCACCTACTAAGGTTTTTTCCATCTTTCGATAGCTTAGCGATTCCATTAAATGCGCCCTCATTACTTCTGTGCCATTTAGATCTGCCAAGGTTAACGCCACTTTTAATACACGATGGTAGGCACGGGCAGATAACTTTAAGGTTTCCAACGCCTGTTGCATAAACGCTTTGTCTTCTTCATTAAGCGCACAAATCGACTCCAGTTGGCGCCCCGACAATTGCGCATTCTGAACACCCTGGCGGGCCCGCTGACGCGCCACAGCTTGCTCAACCCGTTGTCGAATCGCGACACTGCTTTCACCTTCTTCTTGAGCATTAACCAACACACTCGAAGGCAAAGGAGGGACTTCCACATGCAAATCAATTCGATCTAAGAAAGGCGCTGAAAGCTTTTTAAGGTATTTCTGACTCGCACTAGATTGGTAATAATCTTGTCCACCGGTATAAGCTTCATTACTGGCGTTCATCGCGGCCACCAGCTGAAACCGCGCTGGAAACGTCACTTGCCCACGCGCTCTAGAGATATGCACTTCTCCGCTTTCTAATGGTTCGCGCAGTACTTCTAATACCTTGCGATCAAATTCTGGCAGCTCATCCAAAAACAAAACACCGCAATGGGCTAACGAGGCTTCCCCCGGTTTAGGTATGGAACCGCCTCCTACCAATGCAGCAGCCGAGCTAGAATGATGAGGCGAACGAAATGGGCGCTCTGACCAGTGCCAATCCACTCCCATTTTACGTCCTGCAACAGATTGCACAGAGGCGACTTCCAAGGCTTCGCTCTCGGTCATCGCTGGCATAATGCTAGGCAAACGCGATGCCAGCATGGTTTTCCCTGTTCCTGCAGGGCCAATAAATAAGAGGTTATGACCTCCAGCCGCCGCAACCTCTAACGCTCTTCTGGCTTGATACTGGCCTTTTACATCCTTCATATCTTTATGAGTAACGATCGTTTTCTTTATGGGGTCATTAACACAAGTGGGTAATTGGGATAACTTTAGTAAGTGCGCAGTAACTTGCGTTAATTGGGATGCAAACACAGAATCCCCTTCAACTAACGCCGCTTCATACTGATTGTCCGCGGGTAAAATAAGCTGCCGACCAGATTCATGACACGCAATCGCCGACGGCAACAGACCAGGCACGCCACGTATTTCACCAGACAAGGCAAGCTCACCAATAAATTCAAAAACACGTAGATTCACATCGCCCAATTGACCGGAGGCTGCAAGCACACTAATAGCAATGGCTAAATCATATCGACCGCCCTCTTTGGGCAAATCTGCGGGTGCTAAATTGATGGTGACGCGGCGGGTTGGGAACTCAAAACAACTGTTAATGATTGCACTGCGTACGCGGTCTTTTGACTCTCGAACCGCCGCTTCCGGCAAGCCAACAATATTTAGCGAAGGTAGGCCATTGGATATATGAGTTTCTACCGTAACCAGTGGGGACGCCACGCCAACTCGGGCACGGCCATAGATAGTTGCTAAGCTCACGATCACTCCTTGATCTTTTATTGAATCGAGCCATCCAGCTCGAAGATTTACACGTATAACCCATTAACCAACGTTTGTTTTTACACAAACCTACTCTATTGCTGGAGCACACGATGAACCAAATTAATCCAAACAAATTACCGCTGTCTAAATGGACATCGACGTCACCCAAACAAAAAGAGAAGCATTTCATTGTCACCAAACTCATCAAAGATGAACAAGAAAACGTGATTGAGTGCATTCTTGAAGCCGTGCTAACACGAAAACAGTACACCCTTCCTTGGCATGACCTGAAATCTTCTGAGCATTGGTTACAAGGCTGGCAGTCATAACGACAAGGTTAGCCAGCCTATAAAAATACTATTTTTCGTCAGTATCTGCTTTCGCCACGGTTTGTTTAGCAGATGCTCTTTTCGCTGGGGCTTTTTTAGGTTCTGAGGCGTCTGCCGTTTTTTCTAATTCTGCAATCCTCGCTTCCAACGTAACCAAACGTTCACGATATTTACCCAGCATAGCCGCCTGCAATTCAAACTCTTCACGAGTCACCAAATCCATCTTAGTCAGCGTGTTTTTTGCGACCTGATGTAATTGTGTCTGAATTTCTTCCTTTGGTAACTTTCCCAAAATGTCGACTGTGTGCTCTAGTCCTGAACCTAATTGCTTAATAAACTGATCGATCATATGCCCCTCTTACTTCATTCTATTTACCTCATAGTATAGAAGCCCACACTATCTCTGTCTTGGATAATTAGTTAAATAATGCCATTAAATCGCGGAATGACTCTTCGTAATAACGTCTATACGCGTGATTTTTGTGCAGTAAAATAAAGCAGACACACTTTACCCGCATGTATGTAGAGATAAAAAGCACCGCTATCAATGAATACACACAGACATTTCGGTTTAAGAGCAAATAGATAACAAAAATGCTTAATAGATCAGTAAACAAGAAAACACGCACCACATAGATGCAAAACCACCTAAAAGCAGCCCTACCACTCGCACCAAAAAAGACCGCGGCACGACCTTTTTGCTTCCTCATTTACAACAACTTAACAGCACAGCCCTTTTGCCATAAGGGTTTTGGTAATGTGGCACGCATATTGAATAAAGACTATTACCTGCGATACGACAACAAAACAGACTTTTAAAGGAGACTGTGGGTATGAAGCTTATAACTGCCATCATCAAACCATTTAAACTCGATGATGTTCGAGAAGCACTTTCTGAAATCGGTGTACAAGGTATTACCGTGACAGAAGTGAAAGGATTCGGACGTCAGAAAGGTCATACAGAACTATACCGCGGTGCGGAATACGTTGTGGATTTTCTACCAAAAGTAAAAATCGAACTTGCGATTGCTGACGACATGACTGACCAAGTGGTAGAAGCCATTTCTGGTGCAGCTAATACTGGAAAAATCGGCGACGGTAAAATCTTTATCGTTAACCTTGAACAAGCGGTTCGTATTCGTACCGGCGAAACTGGCGAAGACGCAGTTTAACGCTCGCTCGTATCTAATTAGCCTTTAGGGGGGCGAAACATGCAAGATCAAATTTTTCAATTACAATACGCGATGGATACCTTTTACTTCCTAGTAATGGGTGCCTTAGTAATGTGGATGGCAGCTGGGTTTGCCATGTTAGAAGCGGGCCTTGTGCGCTCTAAAAACACCACAGAAATTCTTACCAAAAACGTGGCACTGTATGCAATCGCTTGCATCATGTACTTTATTTGCGGCTACGCAGTAATGTACGGCGGCACTTGGTTCCTAACGGGCATCCAAGATGTAGACGTTAATAAAACACTGGCTGATTTTGCCGGTCGTGAAGGCGGTTTCGAAGGCGGATCTATTTACGCTACGGCTTCTGACTTCTTCTTCCAAGTAGTATTCGTTGCGACGGCTATGTCGATCGTCTCTGGTGCTGTAGCGGAACGTATGAAGCTTTGGTCATTCCTAGTGTTTGCGGTTGTTATGACAGGCTTTATTTACCCAATGGAAGGATCTTGGACATGGGGTGGTAAATCTGTATTCGGTATGTTCAGCCTTGGCGACATTGGTTTCTCTGATTTTGCAGGTTCCGGTATTGTTCATTTAGCAGGCGCTTCTGCAGCACTTGCTGGTGTATTGGTACTGGGTGCTCGTAAAGGAAAATATGGCCCTAACGGCGAAGTCCGCGCTATCCCTGGTGCTAACCTACCATTAGCAACACTAGGTACTTTCATCCTTTGGATGGGTTGGTTCGGTTTCAACGGTGGCTCTGTTCTTAAGCTTGGCGATATTGCCAGTGCAAACTCAGTAGCTATGGTGTTCTTGAACACTAACGCTGCGGCCGCTGGTGGTGCTGTTGCCGCCCTTCTACTAGGTCGTATCTTGTTCGGTAAAGCCGATCTGACTATGCTATTAAACGGTGCATTGGCTGGCCTTGTGGCTATCACTGCAGAGCCTTCTACACCATCTGCATTAAGCGCCACTTTAATTGGTGTTGTCGGTGGACTGATTGTTGTTATTGCGATCCTTACTCTAGATAAACTGAAAATTGATGATCCAGTGGGCGCTATCTCTGTTCACGGTGTGGTTGGTCTTTGGGGTCTATTAGCGGTTCCTCTAACTAACAGCGGTACGACTTTCTTTGGTCAAATCGCCGGCGCATTAACCATCTTCGTTTGGGTATTCGTAACAAGCTTGATCGTTTGGTTAATCATCAAAGCGGTAATGGGCATACGAGTTACTGAAGAAGAAGAATACGAAGGTGTTGACCTTTCTGAATGTGGTATGGAAGCGTACCCTGAATTCAATAAAGGCTAAGTAACCTTGTTCTTCTAGCCTCACGCTAGAAAATAGTTTAAATAAAAAACCTCGCTTCGGCGGGGTTTTCTTTTTTTCTGGTAAGCTACTTTATATACAGTCAATCGCCCGCATTAACTATGAAACTCAAACCAAAAAGCTCAAACTAAGCAACTCAATACGCTATGCTGCGGCACACAAGATAAGAGGTCACCATGTCTGAAGATATGCATTTAAAGATTCGTAATCTGACTAACGACGATTATGATCAAGTCAAAGTACTCATGGACGGAATTTACGACGACATCGGTGGCGCTTGGCCAGAACACACTATAAACAAGCTCATTGGTGACTTCCCAGAAGGACAAATTTGTCTTGAAGACCACGAAAAAATTGTCGGTATCGCGCTGTCTGTACAAGTGAGTTATCAGCGTTTCAGTAACCCGCACACGTATGACGATTTAATTGGTCGCAAAGAAACCATTTTGAATGACCGTACGGGCGATGCCATGTACGGCTTGGATGTGTTAATTCATCCAGAATATCGCGGATTTCGTCTTGGTCGACGCTTATATGAGGCTCGCAAAGAGCTTTGTCGCCAACATAACCTACGCGCTATTTTAGCCGGCGGCCGCATACCTAATTACCACAAACATTCAGACGAAATGTCGCCAGCGGTCTACTTGGAAGCGGTTCGTGAACGTAAAATTTACGACCCTATTTTGTCCTTCCAGCTGTCCAATGACTTCCAAGTGACGCGACTCTTAAAAAGCTACCTGCCTGAAGACGAAAAATCTGAAGGCTATGCCACGCTACTTGAATGGAAGAACATTTTTTACGAACCGGAAACAACGGTCATTGAATCCCGTAAAACACAAGTTCGTATCGGTGCAATACAGTGGCAAATGCGGGAAGTAGAAAGTGTCGATGAGATGTTAAAACAAGTCGAATACTTTGTGGATGCCGTCTCTGATTATAAGAGTGACTTTGCGGTTTTTCCTGAGTTTTTCAACGCGCCATTAATTGGCTTAAGCCCAGATCAAAGAAACCAAACGGAAGCGATTCGCTTTCTTGCTAGTTTCACAGAACGCTTTAAGACAGAAATGTCACAAATGGCCGTCAGCTACAACATCAACATTATTACCGGATCCATGCCATTAATGGAAGATGGAACCACTTACAACATAAGTTATTTATGTCGTCGTGATGGTACCGTTGAAGAACAGAAAAAAATCCATATCACACCGCACGAACGCCGTGACTGGGTTATTCAAGGTGGTAATGATCTGCGAGTCTTTGATACTGATGCAGGTCGTGTTGGTATTTTGATTTGTTACGATGTGGAATTTCCAGAACTGGGGCGCCTATTGGCAACGCAAGACATGGATATTTTGTTTGTGCCATTCTGGACAGACACCAAAAACGGCTATCTACGTGTGCGTAATTGCGCCCAAGCGCGTGCTATCGAAAATGAATGCTACTCCGTTATTTGTGGCAGCTGTGGCAACTTACCTCAAGTAGAAAACCTAGACATTCAATACTCACAAAGCGCGGTGTTTTCACCTTCGGATTTCTCTTATCCGCACGATGCAATCATGGCCGAAACCACACCAAACACAGAGATGATCATGTTTTCTGATTTGGATTTGGACAAATTAAAACGCACACGCAGTGAAGGCTCGGTAAATAACTTAAAAGATCGCCGTACCGACCTATACTCTATCAATTGGACGAGTGACATCATCACTAAATAATCTTTATAACATTTAGTGCCATCACTTAAACGACTAAAAAAAGCCCGCGAACAATGCGGGCTTTGACAATCAATAAGACTCTCCTATGGCTAAAGCAAAAACAGCGTTTGTATGCAATGAATGTGGTGCCGATTACGCCAAATGGCAAGGCCAATGCCAAGCCTGTAGCGCTTGGAACTCACTGTCAGAAATCCGTTTAACCTCAAGTAAGACTTCGGCGCGCGTATCGGCTAATCAAGACCCTCGTTATCAAGGGTATGCAGGCGCCATTACGGGAGTTCAGGATTTATCAGAGGTCGATCTTGGCGATGTTCCACGCTTTAGCTCAGGAGCCAGCGAGTTTGACCGTGTGTTAGGCGGCGGCTTAGTGCCCGGCGGTGTGGTATTAATTGGCGGACACCCAGGAGCGGGTAAAAGTACCTTGTTGCTGCAAACCATGTGCTGGCTTGCTCAACAGCAAGACGCTCTCTATGTCACAGGCGAAGAATCCTTACAGCAAGTCGCCATGCGTGCGCAACGTCTTGGCTTGCCGACGAAGAACTTGAAAATGCTTAGTGAAACCAATGTGGAAAGCATTTTAACCATTGCTCAACAAGTGAAACCACGCGTCATGGTGATTGACTCCATTCAGGTGATGCACTTGGATGGTGTAGAGTCCGCTCCTGGTAGTGTTTCACAAGTGAGAGAAAGCGCTGCCGTACTCACGCGTTTTGCTAAACAAACGCAAACGGCTGTACTGCTTGTTGGCCACGTCACCAAAGATGGATCGCTTGCTGGGCCGAAAGTCCTTGAACACATGGTGGATTGCTCCGTCTTACTCGAAGGCTCAGAAGACTCTCGTTTTCGTACACTACGAGGCATGAAAAACCGCTTCGGGGCAATTAATGAACTCGGCGTTTTTGCCATGTTAGAAAATGGCCTAAAAGAAGTTAAAAATCCTAGCTCTATTTTCTTAAATCGCAGCAGTCATCCGGCGGCAGGCAGTTTGGTTGTGGTTGTCTGGGAAGGAACTCGGCCATTATTAGTAGAATTACAGGCCCTTGTTGATGATTCTGCCCTTGGCAACCCTAGGCGTGTCACCGTTGGTTTTGACCACAATCGTCTGGCTATGTTACTCGCGGTATTACACAAGCATGGCGGCTTATTAACCTCTGACCAAGATGTGTATTTGAACGTCGTTGGTGGCGTAAAAGTACTGGAAACCAGCGCTGATTTAGCCGCTATTGCAGCGGTTGTTTCAAGTTTTCGAGATCAAGCATTGCCTCACGATTTGGTGGTCATGGGCGAAGTAGGGTTATCAGGAGAAATTCGTCCTGTTCCTTCTGGACAAGACCGTATCAGTGAAGCGGCGAAACATGGCTTTACTAAAGCCGTGGTACCCAAAGCTAATTGTCCGAAAAAGCCGATACCAGGCATGCAAGTGATTGGCGTGGAGCGTCTGTCTGAAGCATTAGACGCTATCTTTGATCGTTAATGTCGCATGTAAGATGCAAAAAGGTGAGCTCTTAATGAAAGGGCTCACTTGTTAACTCAAATACGTCTTGTGCTGCCTCTTGCTCAGATTCAACACCCTCCTCTTCCATGCCATAAGGTAAGGATTTAGAAGACGCTAATTCAAGACGTTCTTGCCGGGCTTTTAATAAACGTTGTCGACGCTGCCTACACAAATCCAACACCTGATGGCGATCTTCATTAGACAAAGAAAACCACTTAAAACGCTCATCACGGCTGCGTAAACAGCCTTTGCAAAATCCTTTGGCTGTACTTTCACAAACGCCACGACAAGGACTTTCAATGGCAAATAACTCTATTTGTTCCATAGTGCCCCCTCGTCCGGTTTCGTTAAATAAAGCCTATTCGGTCACTAATCTATAATCGTACATTTCTTCTGGTGATAAAAAATACACGCGATTGGCGGGTGCTGCCTGAATAGAAAACCAATAAAAACGTTCAGGAATGCCCATTTCAAGATAAAAATTAACATAAGCAGCGTGAATCGGATTCGATCTATTTAGCTTACTTGCGACCGTACCAATTGCGTTTGACCAAGCGTGTACGCCAACCCCCGCGCCTGCTCCTATGGTTCTTTTTACCCCTCCTAAGAATAGATCAACACCACCAGAAAGTACGTAACCAGTCGCAGCTATGTGGGTGTTTAAGCCAAAGCGTCGAATCAGCCGAGCGCCTTCCATCGTTGCTTGCTGATCATCGGTCCCTGGCACATCCACCAGCACAATATCCGTGACATTTGGGTGCTGACGAATCATGTCTTTTAACTTATCGGGTAAATCTGACTCTAACACGCCAGACAAATAAGCCGTGTTATTTTCTACATAAATGCTCAGACGATTATCACTATTAACCGGAGCCGTTTTTGGCTTTAAAGCCTGTCCTGAACAAGCGACTAAAAAGACTGAAAACAAAATAGATAACACTTTGAAAAGCCATACAACACTGTCTTTATTGTGATTCATAAAGCGTCCAAAATATGGGAAGGAACAAATCCAATGATACTCAGAGCCAAATAGTAAGAGGAACATATGTCTCTTGTAAGTTTCTGCCTCCTAAATAGCTTACTCATTACACTATGTTAGTTACAGTCCGCTGCATTTTAGTCGTACTGTTTATTAGGCATTTCGTTCAAAGCTAACGTAAACTTAGCATTCAATATCATGAATAATAAAACAAGGTAAAATCGTGGCCAACAATGATGAGATGGAATTTATTTCCATCGCACAAAGCGCTTTCAGCTATAAAAAACAAAAAGCGCGCATTTTCAATACCATCTCGATAATTGGTGCGCTTACCCATTTTGCTTTTATCTTCTTATTTCTCTACTTAGATCAATCAACTTTAGCTTGGTTTAATCTCTTCAGTGTGACCGCATGGCTTATTTCGCTTTGGTCGAATAAACACTCACGCTATGATGTTTCTTCAGCAATCATGTCGTTTGAAATTCTCGCTCATGCCATTTTAGCCACTATAACCTTAGGTTCTGCTTCCGGCTTCCAGTATTACCTTTGGCCCATGACGTTACTAGTGGTCGCAGTTCCCGCTCTATCCATCACACTATCTACTGTCATTGCCTCCATTAATATTATTGTATTTGGTTGGCTAACTATGTGCTTTGAAGCAAAGCAGCCTCAACTAGAGTCACTCTATCTTTTTCTCTATATCGCCAATTTGGCTATAGCCAGCATTCCTTTTATCAGCATGGCTGTCGTGTCACGCTATACCTATGAGAACCAGTATTTACAAATAGCGAAACTCGCTGAGAGGGATGAGCTTACCCAGCTATTTAATCGTCGTTTTGGCCTGCGCATGCTGCAATATTATTTTGATCTGTTAATCAAACGCAATAGACCGTTTTGTATCGCCATAGTCGATGTCGATAATTTCAAACAAATAAATGACAAACTAGGTCACAGTGTAGGGGATGAAGTGCTAATAAAAATATCTGACTACTTATCCAATGCCTTACGAGATACAGATATTTGTAGCCGCTGGGGAGGGGAAGAATTTCTTTTTATCATGCCCAATTCAGACATAGAGATGATAGAAAAACGCCTAGAAACAATGTGTGCAGAAATGCCTCAACAAATACACGTACCTAATTGGGAGCATCCCATTAGTTGCAGCTTTGGTCTTATTCAGGCTAAACACGAAGAACCACTCGAAGACGCTTTTAAACGGGCAGACCGTCTACTTTATCAAGCCAAACATAATGGCCGCTACCAAGTAGTAAGCGACCATTCGAAAAGCGTTTCTAGCGATTAAAAAAACAAGGAACTGAGATTGATTGCTTGAACTCAAGAACCTCAGCTCAAGCAATCAATCTCAAAAAACTAGAAGCTAGGAGCGAATAATACAAGAGTGAATAATTCAGTCCTAGTTTGTTAACTTACGAAGGAAAAGCAAAGCTCTTACCTTCACGAACACCCGCCGACGGCCAACGCTGAGTAATGGTTTTACGTTTCGTGTAAAAACGTACCGCATCAGGGCCATAAGCGTGTAGATCGCCAAACAATGAGCGCTTCCAACCACCAAAACTGTGGTAAGCAACGGGAACAGGCAGCGGCACATTAATACCCACCATACCGACTTCAATTTTATCTGAGAAATAACGCGCCGCTTCCCCATCACGAGTAAAGATACAGGTACCGTTTCCGTACTCATGATCATTGATCAACTGCATCGCTTCTTCCATGGTATCGACTCGTACCACTTGCAACACAGGTCCAAAAATTTCTTGTTGGTAAGAGTCCATTTCTTTGGTCACATTATCGATTAAGGTAGCGCCAACAAAGAAACCGTTTTCATAGCCTTTAATCACAGGGTTACGACCATCGACTACCACTGTGGCGCCTTGCGCTTCAGCACTGTCTATAAAACCAACCACCTTTTCTTTATGCTCTTTGGTAATCACCGGACCAAAATCATTGCTCTTATCGGAACATTCGCCCACTTTAAGCGACACCATGGCTTCTTTCATCTTGGCAATAAGCGTATCGCCTGCGTCTTGTCCCACTGCAACCGCAACAGAAAGCGCCATACAACGCTCGCCAGAAGAACCAAAAGCGGCGCCTAACAATTGATTAACCGTGTTGTCCATATCAGCATCTGGCATCACTATGGCATGATTTTTTGCCCCACCTAATGCCTGACAACGCTTACCATTGGCACTGGCTGTTGCATAAATGTATTCTGCAATCGGAGTAGACCCAACAAAACTAACGGCTTTCACATCCTTAGCTGTCAGCAAGGTATCAACCGCTACTTTGTCGCCATTAACAACGTTCATGACACCGGCAGGAAGGCCCGCTTCTTCCAATAATTCAGCCAGATAAAGAGCCGTACTTGGATCACGCTCTGATGGCTTAAGCACAAAGGTATTGCCACAGACAATCGCCATAGGGAA
Source organism: Marinomonas flavescens (assembly GCF_004352835.1). GTDB lineage: Bacteria > Pseudomonadota > Gammaproteobacteria > Pseudomonadales > Marinomonadaceae > Marinomonas > Marinomonas flavescens. The sequence continues at coordinate 40,355 of NZ_SJSB01000021.1, forward strand.
CATCCATAAAGGCACCATCGCAGGGAAGTTAAACGGCGTAATACCCGCTACCACACCTAATGGCTGAAATTCACTCCATGAGTCAATATTCGGACCTGCGTTCTTCGAAAACTCACCTTTTAACAATTCTGGTGCGCCACAAGCGTATTCCACATTTTCGATACCACGCTGTAACTCACCAGCGGCATCATGGCAAATTTTGCCATGTTCATCACCGATCATAGCGACAATTTTATCCGCATTTTTTTCCAATAATTCTTTGTACTTAAACATAACCCGCGCGCGTTTCAATGGCGGAGTATCACGCCACACTGGATACGCAGCTTGTGCTGCGGCAATTGCTTCTTCAACCGTAGACTTAGAAGCAATAGCCACTTTTTTTGAGACCTCGCCTGTCGCAGGGTTAAATACGTCTTGAGTACGTGACGCTTCGATAGATGGCTGACCACCAATTAAATGTCCGATCGTTTTCATATGCGCTCCATGAAATTAATGTAAAGTCGTATTTAAGTGCCTCTGCTCTCTTTGCGACACACTTGATTGACATCACTATGCCAAGGAGCATAGATTAATAAAAGACAATTCTATTAACTTTTAGTTAAGTGTTTAGTTAACTAAATAATTCACTTTATTAACTAAAAAAGCCCTATCGAGAGAAAACAGCAATGAGCAAACAGTCATGAGCAAATTACAAGGCCAAGTAAGCGATGCCGATTTACGAATACTGAGGATTTTTAAAACGGTCGTCGAATGCGGAGGATTCTCTGCCGCTGAAGTTGACCTCAATATTAGCCGAGCAGCCATCAGTATTGCCATGTCAGACCTAGAAGTTCGCCTGGGGTTTCGCCTGTGCCAGCGCGGTCGATCTGGTTTTTCTCTGACTAACGAAGGCAGTCAAGTGTATGAGCATACGCTCCAATTACTGTCCTCTCTAGAAGACTTTCGCACCCATATCAACGCCCTTCATCAACATTTAAAAGGGGAATTAAACATTGGTATTACGGATAATCTCGTTACGCTCCCGCACACTCGCATTACCCAAGCCCTCGCGGCACTAAAAGACAAAGGGCCACAAGTGACAATCAATATTCGTATGATTCCGCCGAACGATGTAGAACGCGGCGTACTTGATGGACGTTTGCATGTTGGCATAGTCCCAGATCTTAAGATCCTCAGTGGCTTAGACTATCGCACTCTGTATGAAGAACGCTCATTGCTTTATTGCAGCGACACGCATCCGCTTTTTAATGAGCCGGAAAAAAACATCACCAAAGCCAAACTAAAAGATTTTGACGCCGTTTTACCCGCCTACGCCCAAACACCCGATACCAAAGCACAACACAACCCGTTAACCCCAACGGCGACAGCCACCGATCGCGAAGGTATTTCCTTCCTGATTTTAACGGGACGCTATATTGGTTTTTTACCCGACCATGTTGCCAATCTTTGGGTTAAAGAAGGTCGTATGCGGGCTATTTTGCCAAACGAATGCCATTACATTACGCAATTTTCAGCCATTACACGCAAAGGTGCACGGGCAAACCTCGTACTTGAGACGTTTTTAGAGCAACTTGATAAAACAAAATGAAATCATAAAGCGTGATTAGTAAGGGGTTTTAGTGCCTAAAATATGTCAAAATGCTACAAAAATGCTCTCTTGTATTTTTATTAACCTACTGATTAAAAAGAATTTAATCTTTATCATAACTATTTGTAACAAAAATAAGTACTAGATATCACCTTTGGATATATCTTTAATATGTAATTGAAAATGTATAGTTGTCCCGTAGAGATATAAAATAAAGTTATCTGAAATATTTACTTTGTACTTACGGAGCAATGAATGAACCGCTTTAAACGTCAAAAATGTGGCCTTGCCGTCACCTTGACTATGGCTCTTTTTCTCACCGCCTGTTCTTCTGATAAAGATGAAACAAGCGAAGTGAAGGAAATTATCCGACCTGTAAAACTGCTGACCATCGGCTCTACGGATGCTATTAACATTCGTCGTTTTCCTGCTGAGTTAAAAGCCAGCGAAGAAGCAGATCTAGCTTTTCGCGTCGGTGGGCAGCTTATGCAGCTCAATGTTGTCTCAGGACAACGGGTAAAAAAAGGCGAATTGCTCGCGGCTCTAGACCCTACAGATTACCAACTTCAGGTTGAATTGGCTCAAGCGAAACAAGATTTGGCTCAAGCACAATTTGATCGAATTCAAACCATGCTCAAACGCAACGCAACCAGTAAATCTCAATTTGACGAATCTCAAGCTACGCTAGCACAAGCCAATAACGCTCTTCAAAGCGCAAAAAATCAGCTTAAATACACGAAAGTATACGCACCGTTTAGCGGCGTTATTGCGTCGACTAAAACAGAAAATTATCAGTATGTAAGTGCCACTCAGCCCCTGATGCACATTCAAGACATCGATAATTTGGATGTAGAGTTCCAAGTACCTGAAAGCTTAGTGGTTAGCATCAAATCGACGAAAATTGATTATAAGCCCAATATTATTGTCGATGTTGCGCCTAATGAGGTGTTCCATGGCACTTATAAAGAACACAACACCATGCCAGATGATTCCACCATGGCCTACGATGTCACACTACACCTAATTCGTGATAATCAAAAACAACGCACCTTGCTGCCTGGAATGACGGCTAACGTCGACATGGATCTCAGCAAATTATTAGGCGTGACTAAACACATAGTTGTCCCTGTTGAAGCCGTTGTTCAAAAAGAAAACACACAAACCGGTGAAGCAGACAGCACGGTTTGGGTTTTCAATAAAGAAACAGGAACCGTGGCATCAAGAAAAGTCACGCTTGGTTCATTGCAAGGCACCATGATCGAAATAACCTCTGGCTTAAACGCAGGAGACCAAGTGGTTGCTGCGGGTGTAGACAGCTTAACCAGCTCAATGAAAGTTCGTCCTTGGACGCGTGAGCGAGGCTTATAAGTGAATATTGCAGCGTATTTTATTCAGAAAAAAGTGACCAGCTGGATGGTCACTTTTATTCTTTTGATTGGTGGCGCCATCGCGTTCACCAACCTCGGGCAATTAGAAGACCCTGAATTTACCATCAAAGATGCTTTGATCATCACTCAATACCCTGGTGCTTCACCAGAACAGGTTGAGGAAGAAGTTACCTACCCTATCGAGCAGGAATTACAGAACCTTTCTTATGTGGACAAAATAAAGTCCACCTCTAAAGCAGGCTATTCACAGATCACCCTAACCATTAAAGATCAGTATCGTGCAAAAGAACTGAAACAGATTTGGGATGAAGTTCGTAAGAAAGTGCGCGACATGTCTGGCACCTTTCCAACTGGGGTTGGCGCGCCTGCGGTACTTGATGATTACGGTGATGTTTATGGTGTGATGCTAGCCGTTCATGGCCAAGGTTACCCATACAAAGACCTAAAAAATTACATTGATTACGTGAAACGAGAACTTGTCTTAGTCGATGGTATTGCCAAAGTCACTGTGGCAGCCGAGCAAGACGAGCAAGTCACCATCGAAATCTCACGCTCAAAAATGGCCAATATGGGCATAGCGCCAAGCCAACTTAAAGCCTTGTTAGCAAACCAAAACGGGGTTTCAAACGCGGGCAAGGTGAAAGTAGGTAGCGAGTATATTCGCATTAACCCAACCGGCGAATTTAAAGACATCTCTGAACTAGAGAACTTGATTGTCGGCACGCCTATCAATGGCAAGCTTATTCGCTTAAAAGACATTGCGACCGTTAAACGCCAATATGTTGATCCTCAAAAACACATCGTCGATTTTAATGGTGCTAAATCTCTACTGCTTGGCATTTCCTTCTCTGCCAATGTTAACGTAGTAAAAGTAGGTGAAACGCTAGAAAAACGCATTGATGAATTGAAATACCAACAACCTGTTGGCATCAGCATGGACCCGATTTATTTTCAATCGAGAGAAGTAGAACGTTCGGTCTCGAACTTTTTGCTAAACCTCGTTGAAGCCGTCGGCATTGTTATTCTGGTACTGCTGGTTTTCATGGGCATTCGTTCAGGGATTCTCATAGGCCTTATATTACTACTGACGATTCTTGGCACCTTTATTGTCATGGATTACTTCAGTATTAACTTGCAGCGTATCTCTCTGGGAGGATTAATCATCGCCCTCGGCATGCTGGTGGATAACGCCATCGTAGTCACCGAAGGGATTTTGATTGGCCTCAAGCGAGGCATGACCAAAATCGACGCCGCCAGCGCGGTAGTAAAGCAAACAAAATGGCCATTACTTGGTGCCACCGTTATTGCGGTAACTGCCTTTGCACCGATAGGTTTATCACCAGATTCTGTGGGTGAATTTGTTGGTTCGCTGTTCTATGTATTGATGATTTCCTTGCTACTGAGCTGGATCACCGCGATCACCCTAACGCCGTTCTTTTGTGATTTATTCTTTAAGGAAAGCATTGCCGCAGGAACAGATAGCGCTGGAGAAGACCCATACAAAGGCTTTTTATTCTCTGGCTATAAATGGCTACTAGACAAAGCGATTCGCTTCCGCTGGATTACTGTCGCCTTATTACTAGTGTGTTTGTTTACCGCTGGCTGGGCATTCCAATTTGTAAAACAATCGTTCTTCCCGCCATCATCAACGCCTATGTTTTACATGAGTGTACAGATGCCAGAAGGCACGCATATTGAAGACACCTATAAAACCGTCCGAAATATCGAGTCAGAACTGCTAAAAGACAAGCGTATTGAGTACGTCACTTCGACAACAGGTCAAGGCGTATTGCGCTTCATGCTGACCTATAACGGAGAACAGACCAACTCAAGTTACGCACAGTTCATTGTTCGTACTAAGAACAAAGAAGACATACCTGTGCTGCTAAAAGATCTCTACTACAAGATGAAGAAAGAGCATCCGGGGCTGGAAGTAAAACTGGAACGCTTACAATTAGGACCAGCAACAGGGGCTAAAATTGAAGCACGTATCAGTGGTCCAGATCCGAAACTGTTACGTCAATACAGTGCTCAAATCCAAGAAATTTACCGCAAAGACGGTGGCCTAGAAAGTATCAAAGACGATTGGCGCCAACCGGTTAAAGTACTTCGTCCGCTGTTTAACGACGCTCAAGCTCGACGCTTAGGCATCAGTAAAACAGATTTAGACGATGTATTATTAACCAACTTTAGTGGTTCTAAAATCGGCTTGTACCGCGAAGGCACAGACTTGTTACCTATCATACAGCGAGCGCCACCAAGCGAACGGGTATCGATTGATCAAATCCGTGACTTACAAATCTACAGCCCAGCATCTGGCTCCTATGTGACGCTCTCGACCTTGGTCTCTGGCTTTGAAACCGTATGGGAAAATCCCATTATCAAACGTCGCGATCGTAAGCGTACTATTACTGTCATGGCAGATCCGAATATTCTTGGCAATGAAACGGCCATGGCCGTATTTAGCCGCGTGCGTGGTCCAATTGAGGCGATCAAACTGCCTCCTGGCTATGCGCTAGATTGGGGCGGTGAATACGAAAGCAGTACCGATGCACAAGCAAATATATTCAAGGCATTGCCAATGGGCTACTTGTTTATGTTTATCATCACTGTGCTGCTGTTTAACTCGATTCGTGTACCGTTAACCATTTGGTTCTGTGTCCCACTTGCACTCATCGGGGTGTCGACAGGCTTATTAGCGATGAACGCAGCTTTTGGCTTTATGGCACTCCTTGGGTTCTTAAGTTTGTCTGGTATGGTGGTCAAAAACGGCATTGTGTTGGCCGACCAAATCAACTTCGAAAGAGACCAGGGCACAGAGATGTACGAAGCTATTTTCATATCTTCTGTGAGTCGTGTAAGGCCCGTTTGTATGGCGGCGATTACCACCATATTAGGGATGATCCCGCTACTTTATGATGCTTTCTTTGAAGGCATGGCTGTCGTGATTTCATTTGGCTTGGGCTTCGCGACAATCCTCACTTTAATCGCGGTTCCTGTGTTCTACGCTATTTTATTCCGTGTAAAATATCGTCCACGCTCAGAGTTTGAATCTTCAAGCAATGACGCCTCAAACGCCGAACAATAGAGCGTAGTTTTAAAGTGTGGATAATGGTAACTCACCTTATCCACACTTCGTTTTACCTCAGATTGAGAGCATTATGCAGTTAAATGACGTTTTAAAACTCGACATTAAAATTCTGGTCGCCTTTGTCACTATCATGGAAGAAGGCAGTGTTTCGCGTGCCGCTGATCGCCTTGGCGTCACACAACCAGCACTGAGCAAAAGTTTACAAAAGCTTCGAGACTTGTTTAAAGACGCTCTTTTTACTCGCCAAGCCTACGGTTTAAGCCCTACCGCCAAGGCCACAGAGTTAAATGACCTGATACTGCCTATTTTAAGTTCTTTATCTGAACTGATGACACCAAGTGTGTTGGATCTAAAAAGTCTAACGCGCCGCTTTCGGTTACGCGTTGATGAAGGTGATTTAGAAAACTTTATTGAGCCGTTGTTAGCCGCGTTACACTATGATGCACCGGGAATACGTTTATCGACCAGTGGCTGGGGGGAAGGTTCTCAGTTCGACGATTTAATGTCAGGTCACGCCGATATCGGCATTATGCGCATTAAGGGAACACCGGGAAATATTCGCAGTAAATTAATTGGTTATATGGAAGCCTGTATTGTCTTAAGCGAAGCGCATCCATTGTTCCATCAAGATGAAATTTCTCTTGAAGAATTACTGGCTCACAAAACCGTCACGCATCACTTACGCAACCATCAAGAATCGACCTTCCAAAACACCGCCAACAAATTAAAACTACAAGGTTACGACATAGAACCTTCGTTAGAAACAGACAGCCTCATGGTGACAATGCAAGCGATAAAGCGCGGCATGGCACTGGTTGCCTCACGATCAATAGGCGAGTTATTCACCGATGTAATGTGCGAGAAGAAAAACTTCTACCCGATAAAAGTGCTGCCCATCCCTAAAGAAGTGATTGAGGCTGATGAATACAAGGGTCGTCATCCCATTCATATTTTTTGGCATGAACGCTCTAATAACGACCTTGCTCATCGCTGGTTACGAGAAAAAATCATTCACTTTATGCGAGAATCTCCTTGGATGCATACGCCTGAATAAAGCCATGCACACCTTGAGCAATATTGGTGGGCGATTATTTCTCAGCTCTTACCCATTCGAAACGCGGAATGCTTTCGCCACCAATAACAACGCTTTCTTTGAACATCTCTAATGGTCGCGCCCACCAGCCAAATTCACCGTATAACGCCTGATAAACAACCAGCTTCTCTTCTGTTTCACTGTGCTTAACCACACGCTCAACCCAATACTCTGCGCCTTTATAATGTCGATAGATTCCAGACTTCATTCTTTATCCTTTTATTAAAAATCGACCTATTTTATCCATTAATTAGAACATTAGGTCGCTATTTGAAAAGTTTACATCTACTTAAGCGTGCAGACTTGAGGAATAATACCCTCTATTCTGTAATCTAAGTGAACGATCGTACTTTACGTATCGATAGGGCAAGGTTCTTTTATGTATCTCGTGCGACCAGTGGATTTTGGTGACCTTCCAGCTTTAGAGCGATTAGCTCAAGAAGCCGGCATTGGCATGACAAATTTTCCCGCCAACCGTGAACGACTCAATGACAAAATAGCGTCATCACGCCGTTCATTGCAAACTGATGTTGTGCAGCCAGGCGATGAATCCTACTTATTTGTACTGATAGATGCCAGCACTAACCATATTGTTGGAACCTGTGGTTTAGAAGCCATGGTAGGAACAGATACTCCTTTTTACAGCTATCGCATTGATGAGGTGGTTCACGCATCGCCTCAACTGCAAATCCACAATCGTATTTCGGCCCTATTTTTGTGTCACGATTACAGCGGCACCAGTCGCCTGATGTCTCTTGTGGTGGATAAAGCACACCAGAATCCGACCGCGTTGGCCTTACTGTCACGGGCGCGCTTGCTGTTTATTGCACGCCACCCAGAACGCTTTACCAAACGCTTGTTCGTCGAGCTTCGTGGCGAAAGCGATCGCCATGGTTACTCACCTTTTTGGGATGCATTAGGCAAACACTTTTTCACCATGGATTTCAAAAAAGCAGACTATCTTTCAGGTGTTAGTAACAAGCACTTTATTGCTGACTTGATGCCACGCTATCCGATTTATGTTCCAACCTTGCCTGAAGCCGCACAAGACGTCATTGGCGTTTTGCATGAAGATTCAGAAAAGAGCACCGACATATTGCTCGATGAAGGCTTTGAATTCCGTGGTTATGTGGATATTTTTGATGCTGGTCCAACACTGGAAGCACGCGCCGAAAATTTAACCACCATTAGCCAACAACGCATTGGTAAAGCACTGATTCAACCAGACGCTTTACAGGGCAAAATGCACCTTATCTCGGCCGGCCACTTAGAAGACTTTCGAGTGATCGCCGCCAAAGCTGAACCGCAAGTAGCGGGATTAGCAATAGAAACAAACACTCAAGAACGTCTTCAGATTTCATCTGGCAGCCGCATTCAATGGGTTTTACTTTAGCAGTGCCTTAAGTGGTATGAATATATTTAAAAGAGGATTTTTATCATGATGGTCATTCGCCCTATTCGCCAAGAGGATCTTGCCTCTCTGTATCGACTTGCGGAAAAAACTGGGGTGGGCTTTACCTCTTTGGTCGCCGACGAAACAATTTTGCAACGTAAAATAGACGCGGCAACACGCTCTTTCGCAAAAGAAAGTGTCGAAAAGCCAGGAGATGAAGACTATCTTATGGTGCTAGAAGACACAGAAACCGGCGACATCGTTGGCACCACTGGGCTGCTTGCGGCCGTGGGCCTAGAAGAGCCATTCTACAGCTACCACCTTGGTACTATCACCCACTCTTCTCGAGAGCTTGGTGTGCATAACATGATGCCGACCTTGGTATTAAACAATGACTACACAGGTTGCAGTGAAGTGTGTTCTCTATTTTTAGAAGAAGGGTACCGCCATTCTAAAAACGGCCAACTCCTCTCAAAATCACGCTTTATGTTCTTGGCGCAATTTCCTGAACGTTTTACCGACAAAATTTTTGCCGAAATGCGAGGGGTTAGTGACGAAAATGGCATCTCTCCATTATGGGAAGGTCTAGGTCGTCACTTCTTCTCCATCGACTTTGATCGAGCGGATGAATTGACCAGCCTAGGCAGTAAGCAATTTATTGCAGAATTGATGCCGAACAACCCGGTTTATGTAAATTTGCTGCCTAAAGAAGCCAGAGAAGTACTGGGTCACGTGCATAAAAGCACCGTACCTGCGCGCCGATTACTCGAACAAGAAGGCTTTCGCTACGAAAATTACGTCGATATTTTTGACGGCGGCCCAACCATAGAAGCGCGCGTGCAAGACATTCGTGCCGTGCGCAATAGCCGCTTATGTTTAGCCACCATCGGTGAGCCTAAAGGCGCTGGTGAAGGCGTGCATTACCTTGTTTCCAACACCAAGGTAAAAGACTACCGCTGCATCTTGATCCAACGCTCAACGCCACCGGGCAGCACAATGACACTAACCCAAGAAGAAGCGATGCACCTAGCCATCACGAATAAAGAGCCCGTCTGCGTGGTTGAGCTATCGCCCCATTCAAGCCGATAAACTGCCCGTGCTAAAGGCTCACTCGCCTTTAGCACGCATTCTCTAGTCAATTTAAGTACGTAACGACAACTCATCATTTACTTACTAGGAGCCACCATGAAACAAGCTCATTACATCAACGGCCAATGGATTCAAGGCGAAGGCAAACTGTCTCGCTCTATCGACCCTGCTGATGCCAGCCTCGTTTGGGAAGCCAATAGCGCCAGCGAAAGCCAAGTAGATCAAGCCATCAAAGCGGCACGCAATGCCTTTCCTAGCTGGGCCAATCGCCCGTTAGCAGAACGCATTACTATTATTGAAGCCTTTGCGGCGCTGGTAAAAGAAAACAGCGAAGCCATTGCCACCGTGATCAGCCGCGAAACAGGCAAACCTATTTGGGAAACCCGCACGGAAGCCGCTGCTATGGTTGGCAAGGTCGCGATTTCTCAAAAAGCCTACGACGAACGCACCGGCGAAAAAAGTTCACCTATGCCAGGCGCTACAGCACGCTTACGCCATCGTCCACATGGTGTTGTCGCGGTATTTGGGCCTTATAACTTCCCAGGCCATTTACCAAACGGTCATATCGTACCCGCGCTTATTGCAGGCAATACCGTGGTCTTTAAGCCGAGCGAACAAGCACCTGCTACGTCTGACTTGGTCATTCAATTATGGGAACAAGCAGGCCTTCCAGCCGGTGTTCTTAACATGGTTCAAGGTGAACGCGACACCGGCGTAGCCTTAGCGAATCATCAAGGCATAGATGGGCTATTCTTTACCGGCAGCCCACAAGTAGGCCATATCTTACACAAAGACTTTGCTGGCCATCCGGGTAAAATCCTCGCCTTAGAAATGGGCGGAAACAACCCATTATTGGTCTCCGATAAAATCGCCGATCAGCGCGCGGCGGTACACGAAATCATCCAATCTGCTTTCATTTCCGCGGGACAACGCTGTACTTGCGCACGCCGTTTGCTATTGCCAAAGGGCACCGTTGGCGATGCGATTTTAGAAAAGCTGATTACTGTGACTAAAGCCCTTCGTATCGACCGATTCGATGCAGAAGACGCGCCATTTATGGGCCCAATTGTCTCTGCTCAAGCAGCAGATGGTTTACTACAGGCTTACAACAAGTTAGTCGGATTAGGCGCGAAACCATTGCTCAGCATGACCCGTGGCGATGCCAACACTGGCTTCGTGACACCGGGTATTATTGATGCGACCGACATGCTTGACGCATTGCCTGACCAAGAATACTTCGGCCCATTGCTTACCGTCGTTCGTTACGATTCCCTAGACCAAGCCATGCAAATCGCCAATAACACAAGCTTCGGCTTATCGGCTGGCATCTTGTCGGATGATAAAAGCGAGTATGAATGGTTCTTACAGCACAGCCGTGCGGGCATTATCAACTGGAATCGTCAAACAACAGGGGCTTCTAGTGCCGCTCCATTTGGCGGAACTGGCGCCAGTGGCAACCATAGAGCAAGTGCTTACTACGCCGCAGACTACTGTGCTTACCCAGTGGCAAGCATCGAAGCGGACAGCCTATGTATGCCAGAAAAGTTAGGCCCAGGCTTAACCCTGTAAACGATCAATAAACCAGCGGCCTTATTAAATCGCGCTCTATTAACAAAGAGCGCGACAGCAGCGCTTAGCAATAAGATAACCATACAGAATTCAGAACATCGAGGTAAAATGATGAACAATGCGACAGAAGCCAATTTTGATGGCTTAGTGGGACCGACCCATAACTACAGCGGCCTTTCTTTTGGTAATGTCGCCTCATTAAACAATTCAGCGCGCTCATCGAATCCAAAAGCCGCCGCGAAACAAGGCTTAGTCAAAATGAAAGCCCTAGCGGATTTAGGCTTTGTACAAGGCGTATTAGCACCACACGAGCGACCACATATTCCAACACTTCGTCGTCTTGGCTTTTCTGGGTCTGATGCAGAAATTCTAGCGCAAGCAGCAAAAGAAGCGCCAAAACTATTGGCTGCGGTGAGCTCGGCGTCTTGTATGTGGACCGCCAATGCCGCAACTGTATCGCCAAGTGGCGATACCAACGATGGTCGAGTGCATTTTACGCCCGCCAATCTTGTGAACAAGTTTCATCGTTCTATTGAACACGAAACCACTGGCGCGATCTTAAGCGCCACGTTTAACGATGAAAAACACTTTGCTCATCACAAAGCTTTGCCCAGTGTTGATCATTTTGGGGACGAAGGCGCAGCAAACCACACTCGTTTTTGCGATCAATACAATGAACAAGGCATCGAGTTTTTCGTATACGGCATGTCGGCATTTAATACCGCCGCACCGCGCCCTCAAAAATTCCCCGCTCGTCACACCTTGGAAGCGTCACAAGCCGTCGCTCGTAGCCATGGCTTAACCCCTTCTCAAGCGGTTTACGCACAGCAAAATCCTAATGTGATCGACGCCGGTGTATTCCACAACGACGTCATCGCCGTTGGCAATCGTAATGCGCACTTCTATCATCAAGAAGCCTTCCTCGACACAGCCAAAATGAAGCAAGACTTACTGGCTGCATGGGGCGACCGCACATCACAATTTCATCTAATTGAAGTGCCAACAGAAGCCGTTTCTGTACAAGATTGCATTCAGTCTTACCTGTTTAACAGCCAGCTGCTAAGCCGTGGCGACAACGACATGGTCTTAGTTGTACCAGGAGAATGCGAGAATAATAAAGCAGTATGGGCGTATTTGAACAGCCTAATAGCAGGCAACTCACCCATCAATGAAATCAAGGTATTCGACCTAAAGCAAAGCATGAGCAACGGCGGCGGCCCAGCGTGCCTGCGCCTTCGCGTCGCGCTAACACAAGCAGAACAAGCCGCACTCAACCCAGCCACACTGATGAATGACACACTATTTCATCGTTTAAATACCTGGGTAGATGCACACTACCGCGACACCCTCAGCGAAGCCGACCTCGCCGACCCACAACTGCTCATCGAAAGCCGCACCGCACTCGACGAACTCACCAACATCCTCAACCTTGGCTCCGTCTACGAATTCCAAAAGTAAATAAAACCGAACCAAATTTACTGACCTCAACCTACCCCTTGTGGGGTAGCCCTTGTGCACTGGAATACCTAGAAAAGAGCTGCCAGTAACTGAAAAATTGATGTTTTGGTCTTTGTCTTTGTAGGTTAGCCTTTAGGCTAATAACTCATGAATTGATGAAACCAATCATCGGTTAAAGTCGAAACAACAGGTGATGTTTTGGTCTTGGTCTTGGGTTTTGTAGGTTAGCCTTTAGGCTAATAACTGGAGATTGTTTGAACCCAATCATCGGTTAAAGTCCAAATGACAGGCGATGTTTTGGTCTTGGTCTTGGGTCTTGGGTCTTGGGTCTTGGGTCTTGGGTCTTGGGTCTTGGGTCTTGGGTCTTGGGTCTTGGGTCTTGGGTCTTGGGTCTTGGGTCTTGGGTCTTGGGTCTTGGGTCTTGGGTCTTGTAGGTTAGCCTTTAGGCTAATAACTCATGAATTGATGAAACCAATCATCGGTTAAAGTCCAAATGACAGGTGATGTTTTGGTGGTTGGAAAATCACTTTAATCACAGGTGTCTCGTCTGTTTGGCTTTATTAGCACAGTGGTCATTGGCCCCTCTTTTTTTTCAAGGTAAGCAGACCTACAAATGATAGGTCAAGGTCAAGTTCAAGTTCTAGATCCAGTGCATAACCCCCTCCAACTCCCCCTTGAAGTTAAGGGGGAGCTAGGTCAAGGGCGTCGAGATTCTCACAGGTGTCTCGTCTGTTTGGCTTTATTAGCACAGTGGTCATTGGCCGCGGTTTTTCAAGGTAAACAAAAACACAAGGTCAGAGCAAGTTTACTTGATCACATATTTTCTAGCTTTTAATCTGTAAATATAACAATAAAGTTAGCCATATAGCTAACTTACCAACTATTTGCTACAATGTTAGCCATATAGCTAACTTATAATTAATGGGTGCATTATGGCTAGCAGAGAGCAAATAGGAAAATCTATTAAAGAGAAAAGGAAATCGCTTCAACTTACTCAAAATGACGTGTCTAAAAAAACTTGTGTTCATAAAACAACCATATCTGAAATTGAAAATGGTCGTTTCACAGGATCATTTGACATACTTGAGAGAGTTATTGACGCCATTGGTCTCCAATTTATAGTGGCTGAAAAAGATCATAAATTGCCAAAATGGAACGAAATAGATGCTCTTTTTTCTGAGGATGACCAATAATGAGCTTGCTTGAAACGTTACCAAAGAGTATCAATTCTATTGAAGTGTTTGTTGCCGACTGTAACGTAGGCCTATTAACTCATGGGACTAGACACCACTTCCAACCTATACAAACAGCCCAGAATATTTCTCTTACCATGACTCAGCAGGGTTTAGATGGATTTTATTCTGGCTCTCTTCATCCCATTTTTACACAGAACCTTCCTGAGGGCTTCAACCGCCATTACATCGCAGAAAAGCTCGCTCGTTATGCAAAAGTTAATGACATGTACCTTTTAGCACTTCAAGCCAATCATGGAATTGGTATGTTAACTTATCAAAGTAAATTGAATTTGCCTGAGCCTGAAGCTGTGTCGTTACCGGATATTTTAAATTATAGTGGCTCTGATGCTCTATTTCCCCAGCTACTAGAAAAATACTATTTACGGAATGCTTTAGCAGGAGTTCAGCCGTAAGCGTCGGTTAAACCCCACATAGTAATTCCTTCCAAAAACCATAAAGTCTTTTGTTTTCTCAACAGGAACATAAGGCTTATGTTTACATCCTCCTCTCAGCACCATGTCACTTTGATC
>NZ_SJSB01000022.1 GCF_004352835.1 Marinomonas flavescens
TGGCGGATTATAAAATATGGTTAGACAAATCTGCACAACAGGTCCTGCCGACCTCTTTGCTTGGAAAAGCGATCCAATACAACCTGAATCAATGGGACAAACTCACCACTTATCTCCAAGATGGTGATATTAATATCGACAATAACCGAGCAGAACGTGCGATCAAGCCCTTCGTGATTGGTCGTAAAAACTGGTTGTTTGCCAACACAGGAAATAGCGTCAGATCCTGTGCCACACTATACAGTGTTATCGAAACTGCTAAAGCCAACGGTCTCATCCCCTATGACAATCTAGTGACACTCTTCGAGGAGCTTCCAAAGCGGTAGGCTCACGAAAGTCTTGATCACCTGCTGCCATGGAATGTTAAGCGCATCTAGGTGGTGATAGCCTGACGTATAATTTTTATCTCATTGTTTGCAACATTAATTCGTATGTTTTATCATCGTTCACTTGATGAACAGATTCTGTTTTAAATAAATATAAGGCGCTTTTGGCTTCCTTTTTGCTACGACTTTCCCTTTATCCTAATGATCGACTATAAAGTTACTTTCTATGCTGTCTGACGAATACCGCTACAAAATTTTAAAGGAGCTGCAAAGCAATCCTGACTTGAGTCAGCGTGAGCTGGCAAAGCGCTTAGGCATTAGCTTGGGCAAAACAAATTTTTGCATTAAAGCCTTGATTGAAAAAGGGCTGGTCAAAGCAGGTAATTTTAAAAGAAGCTCAGACAAAGCCAAATACTTGTACTTATTAACACCCAAAGGCATAGAAGAGCGAGTGTCGCTCACGCATCATTTTCTCCATAGGAAGCTGCAAGAGCACGATGAGCTAACCAGTGAAATTGAAGAGTTGCGCAAAGAGATAACACATGTTTCTCAACTGACGGGTTAGTAATTGGTTATGCATAGTGGCATTCCTACTGAGTAATAGTTTGTTTATAAAGGACCTATTTTGAAAATTATTCCCGTTATTTTATCTGGTGGTGTAGGCAGTCGTTTGTGGCCTTTATCCCGTGAGCATTTTCCTAAGCAATGCCTGCCTCTTACCGATGAACAATACAGCTTATTACAACAAACGGCGAAAAGAACTCAAGCGCTTGATGTCAGCGCACCGATTGTTGTCTGTAACGAAGATCATCGCTTTTTAATCGCCCAGCAATTACAAGAAATTGGCGTCACTCAGGCCAGTATTGTACTTGAGCCACAGGGTCGCAATACAGCGCCGGCCATTGCACTTGCTGCGTTAGAAGCTCAACATAAAAATCTAGACGATGCCTTGTTGCTCGTGTTGCCCGCTGATCACGTGATCCGAGACATCAGCGCATTTGAAAAAGCCATTCAGCAAGCGGCCGAGCTTGCCAACCAAGGGGCATTAGTGACCTTTGGCGTGCAGCCGACTCGCCCAGAAACCGGCTATGGCTATATTCGTGCTGGCGACGATTTTGCCGTCGCGGAGTTTGTCGAAAAACCAGACGAAGCCACCGCACAGTCTTATTTAGACTCAGGCGATTACCTTTGGAACAGTGGCATGTTCTTGTTTAAAGCCAAGACCTATTTATCAGAGTTGGCGCTCCATAGAGCCGACATAGCAGAAGCTGTTTCCATCGCTTACCAAGCTCGCAGTCAAGACATGGACTTTGTTCGTATAGACGCAGCCGCTTTTGCCACTTGCCCAGAAGAATCCATCGACTATGCCGTAATGGAACCCACTAAAAACGCAAAAGTCGTCCCTTACGCAGGCGATTGGAGTGACATTGGTGCATGGGATGCTTTGTACGATTATGCGGACAAAGACGCCGACCAAAATGTCCTACTTGGCGATGTCATGTCAGAAGGCTCAAACAATTGCCTAGTTCGTTCAGAGTCTCGTTTAGTCGCCGCCGTTGGGGTAAACAATCTCGTCATTGTAGAAACTGCCGACGCCATACTAGTGATGGATAAAGACAACGCCCAAGACGTGAAGAAGATCGTTAAACGCCTCAAAGCGGAAGGTCGAGAAGAACACATGTTCCATACCACTGTGTATCGCCCTTGGGGTTCTTATCAAACTGTAGACCTTGGCGAACGCCATCAAGTAAAACGCATTATGGTGAAACCGGGTGAAAAGCTTAGTGTGCAAATGCATCACCACCGAGCTGAACATTGGGTCGTGGTATCTGGCACAGCAAAAGTACAAAACGGCGACAAAGAAATTCTACTGACAGAAAACGAATCCACTTACATCCCTGTGGGTGTGGTTCATGCGTTAGAAAACCCTGGGAAGATTCCTCTTGAACTAGTCGAAGTGCAATCTGGCAGTTACTTAGGTGAAGACGACATAGTGCGTTTTAGTGACAGATACGGGCGCTCAAAATAATGTCAGACACTAACAAAATACACGTTAAAACACTGAGCGATGAACTTGGTGTGAGTTTTGGGACCAGTGGCGTGCGAGGGCTAGTAAAAGACTTAACGCCTGATCTTTGCTTCGCGTTTGTGTGCTCATTTCTTGAGAATGTTTGTCCGCAAACTGAACAGGTTGCAGTGGGTATCGATTTACGCCCTAGTAGCCCTGAAATAGCCAAGGCTTGTTTAGCGGCGATTGAAGCCAGCGGCACCCAAGCCATCTATTGTGGCGCGTTACCGACGCCAGCTTTAGCGTTTTATGCCATGCAAAATAATATGGCGGCGGTGATGATCACCGGCAGTCACATTCCTTTTGATCGTAATGGCATTAAGTTTTACCGACCTGACGGCGAGATCAGCAAAGCCGACGAAGCCAGTATCATGAATGGCGATGTGTCTATTCCTGCGGATTTGGCAATGCAAGTTGAGCAAGCCATATTGCCCGCCGTAAGTAACGATGCCATTGAGTTATTCAAAACGCGATATACCAGTTTGTTTCCAGCAGATATGTTGCAAGGCAAGCGCATTGGAGTGTATGAACACTCTAGTGTCGCCCGCGATGTGATCAAAGCATTATTAGTGCAATTTGGTGCAGAAGTCATCTCGCTTGAGCGGACCGAAACCTTTGTACCGATTGATACCGAAGCTGTTTCTGAAGAAGACAAGCAAAAAGGACTAGATTGGTCAAAGCAATATAATTTAGACGCCATTGTCTCTACCGATGGTGATGGCGATCGTCCACTCATCAGCGACGAAAATGGTCATTGGCTACGGGGCGATATTCTTGGTGTGCTCTGTGCCGATTATCTAGCCGCAACCCATATTGCCGCACCGGTAAACGTTAATACCGTTCTTGAATTAAGGGGCGAATTGCAAAACCCTAAACGAGTGACGCTGAGAACCAAAATCGGCTCCCCGTATGTTATCGCAGGAATGGAGCAACTAGAACAAGACGCTCAAGGCTCTGTTTTAGAGGCGTTTAGTATTGTCGGTTATGAAGCCAACGGCGGTTTCTTAGTGGGTTCTGATATGCAGGTAAACAACCAAACCTTACATGCTTTACCAACACGAGATTCTGTTTTACCTATCTTGATTATACTTGCTATGTCTCATCAACAGCAAAGAGCTATTAGTCAGCTAACGTCAGAGTTTGCTCCCCGCTTTACCGCCAGCGACCGCATTAAAGACATCCCTACGGATGTCAGCAAGCAACTGATTGCCGACCTGAAAGCCAGTAAAGAAAAGCAAACTGAACTACTTCAAGCAATTGCGAAACAAGATGAAACATTAGAAGTCGTTTCTATTGATGAAACCGACGGATTGAGAATGACACTGAATAACGGCGACATAGTTCACCTTAGGCCATCTGGCAATGCGCCGGAATTGAGGTGTTATGTTGAGAGTCAGAGTCAAAAAGGTGCGAACCAGATTGTAGATAAAATACTCGTTAGTGTTCGTTAATACACTGACAATTTAAAAAATACATATAAAATTTTAAAACACGGAGTAAACATGAGTAAGAAAGCACTCATTACAGGTATTACAGGACAAGATGGTTCTTACCTTGCTGAACTTTTATTAGGTAAAGGATATGAAGTTCATGGTATCAAACGTCGCTCTTCTTCCTTAAACACTGAGCGTGTTGATCATATCTATCAGGATAACCACGAGCAAAACCAAAAGTTCTTTTTACATTATGGTGACCTTACTGATTCATCTAACTTAACTCGCATCATCAAAGATATTCAGCCTGATGAGGTCTATAACCTAGGCGCTCAGTCACATGTAGCTGTTTCTTTTGAGTGCCCTGAATATACGGCCGATGTGGATGCAATGGGTACACTACGTTTACTTGAAGCGATTCGCTTTTTAGGGCTAGAAAAGAAAACAAAATTTTACCAAGCTTCAACTTCAGAGCTTTATGGTGAAGTACAAGAGATCCCACAGAAAGAAACAACGCCGTTTCACCCTCGCTCGCCATACGCTGTTGCGAAAATGTATGCCTACTGGATAGTCGTTAACTACCGTGAGTCCTATGGTATGTATGCCTGTAACGGCATTCTTTTTAACCATGAATCTCCACGCCGTGGCGAAACCTTCGTAACTCGTAAAATTACACGAGCGATTGCCAATATCTCACAAGGGTTAGGAAGCTGTTTGTACCTAGGTAACATGGATGCACTCCGTGACTGGGGACATGCAAAAGACTACGTTCGCATGCAATGGATGATGCTGCAGCAAGATAAAGCGGATGATTTCGTTATCGCAACAGGTAAACAAATTTCTGTACGCGATTTTGTTAAGTTATCTGCGAAAGAAGCGGGTATTGAGCTAGCGTTTACAGGCAAAGGTCTTGATGAAATCGCTACAGTAACCGCTATCACAGGTGACAATGCGCCTGCACTGAACGTGGGTGATGTTATCGTAAAAGTAGACCCTCGTTATTTCCGCCCTGCGGAAGTGGAAACACTTTTAGGAGACCCATCAAAAGCCAAAGATAAGCTTGGTTGGACACCACAAATTACAGTAGAAGAAATGTGTGCGGAAATGGTCGCGACTGACTTGCAGAATGCCAAGCAGCATGCACTTTTGAAGAAACATGGTTTTAATGTTGCTGTATCTATCGAGAATGCTTAGTCATGAACGAAATTAAAAAGAGAGTCTTTGTCGCTGGCCATAAGGGTATGGTCGGATCTGCCATTGTGCGTCAACTGGAAAAAAATCCAGATGTTGAAATAGTCGTTCGTTCTCGTACAGAACTAGATCTACTAAACCAGCAAGCTGTAGCAGATTTCTTTAACAACGAGAGTATTGATCAAGTTTATTTAGCTGCAGCTAAAGTAGGTGGTATTCATGCGAACAACACCTATCCTGCTGACTTCATTTATGAAAACCTGATGATTGAGTGCAATATTATCCATAGCGCTCATGTGGCTAATATTCAACAATTACTCTTTTTAGGGTCATCATGCATTTATCCTAAATTAGCAGAACAGCCTATGTCAGAGTCTGCTTTATTAACAGGGACTCTTGAAGAAACTAATGAGCCTTATGCCATTGCGAAAATAGCTGGCATAAAACTTTGTGAAAGTTACAACCGACAATATGGCCGAGACTATCGTAGTGTAATGCCAACGAATCTTTATGGCCCTGGTGATAATTTCCATCCAGAAAACAGCCATGTTATCCCCGCTCTTATTCGTCGCTTTCATGAAGCGAAAGTTAACGGAGATAAAAAGGTTGTTGCATGGGGCAGTGGCAAGCCCATGCGTGAGTTTTTATACGTGGATGACATGGCCGAAGCCTCTATCCATGTGATGAATCTAGATAAGCAGATTTACGACGAAAACACTGAGCCTATGTTAAGTCATATTAATGTAGGAAGTGGTGTTGATTGTACTATCCGTGAGTTGGTAGAAACGGTTGCTAAGGTAGTTGGTTTTGATGGTGAAATTAAGTTTGATGCATCTAAGCCTGATGGCGCACCTAGGAAGCTTATGAATGTGTCTCGCTTGGAAAGGTTGGGTTGGTGTTCAAATGTTGAGCTAAAACAGGGTTTAACTAAAAACTATCAATGGTTTTTAGAAAACCAAATGGGCTTTAGATACTAATGTTTGGTAAATAAAAATATGTTGATTGACACGACAGAAGGCACACAATTTGAAGCGCAAGATGATTTATCTATATTAGACTCTGCGCTTAAATCAGGCTTAGTGTTTGAATATAGTTGTAAAAATGGCCAGTGTGGTGTGTGTAAAACAACGCTTCTGAATGGTGAAGTGATCGAATTACGAGCTCAATTGGCACTCAGTGATCAAGAGAAAAGTGACAATAAAATTTTGACCTGTTGCTGCGCTGCGAAAACATCTATCAAAATAGACTCTACAGATCTAAGTGCCTTACATGGTATTACAGTAAAAACTTTACCTGCACGTGTGAGCCATATTTCTTATCTGAGTGAGAAAATTGTTGAAATTAGATTGCGATTGCCTCCTACAGCTATTTTCCAGTTTGTTGAAGGGCAGTACTTAGATGTGATTTGGAATACGATTCGTCGTAGCTACTCTATTGCTAGTATAAGTGCTGATAAAGAAATAACTCTGCTCATTAAGTGTTTCGAAAACGGTCAAATGACTGATTATTGGTTTAATAAAGTCAAGAAAAATGATCTGCTACGAATTGAAGGGCCAAAGGGTACTTTCTTTTTAAGAGATGCTCAAAGCCCATTGATTTTCCTTGCGACAGGAACAGGTATTGCTCCTATTAAATCGATATTAAATAGCCTTGAACATGATTCAGATTTCCAACAGTTACACCCAATTATGGTGTACTGGGGGAACCGTTCGCCAGAGGATTTTGTTTGGCAAGCTAGCTTTAACAAGTTGACCGTTGATTTTTATAATGTACTGTCCCAGCCAACAAATGATTGGTCTGGTGATACTGGGTATGTACAAGATATTGCTTTAGCAAGACAGCATAACCTTGACGATACAGTAGTGTACGCTTGTGGCTCAAATGCCATGATTAAATCGGCGAAAGAGCAATTTTTAGCCTGTGGGTTAGATGAAAATAGATTTTATTCTGACGCCTTTGTGCAAAGCTTTTAAATAGGATGTTTGAAATGAAAGCAGTCATTTTAGCTGGCGGGTTAGGCACTCGTTTAAGTGAAGAAACAGTTGCAAAGCCAAAGCCTATGGTGGAAGTGGGTGGGAAACCGATACTTTGGCATATTATGAAAATGTATTCTCATCATGGTATTACAGATTTTATTATTTGCTGTGGTTATAAAGGCTATGTCATTAAAGAGTATTTTGCGAACTACTTTCTACATATGTCGGATGTAACTTTCAATATGAAAGACAATGAGATGACAGTACATCAAAAGCGTGCAGAGCCCTGGACAGTAACATTAGTTGACACTGGGGAGAGCTCTATGACCGGAGGCCGCCTTAATCGAGTGGCGGATTATCTTAAAGGGGAAGAGGCGTTTTGCTTTACCTATGGCGATGGTGTGTCTGATGTAGATATCGCTGACTCTATTCGATTTCATAAGGCACATGGGAAACAAGCTACACTAACAGCGACTTACCCTCCAGGTCGCTTTGGTGCATTAGATCTGAAAGACGGTGTCGTGCGCAGCTTTAAAGAAAAGCCACAAGGTGATGGCGGCATGATCAATGGCGGCTTCTTTGTACTATCACCTAAGGTCTTGGAATTAATCAAGGGTGATAATACAACGTGGGAACAAGAACCATTGGTGACACTCGCAGAAAAAGGAGAGCTAATGGCTTATGAACATAAAGGCTTTTGGCAGCCTATGGATACTCTTAGAGATAAACTTCATTTAGAAGCTTTATGGGAATCTGGAAAAGCACCTTGGAAAAAATGGGATTAGCAATATGACGAAAGCTTTTGTAGATCCCGAATTTTGGTCTGGTAAACGTGTTTTTTTAACTGGGCATACTGGTTTTAAAGGAAGTTGGCTTAGTCTGTGGCTACAAAGCATGGGCGCCCAGGTAAAGGGTTTTTCTTTAGAGCCTCCAACATCTCCAGCACTTTTTCATGTCGCTAATGTTGCGACCGGTATGGAAAGCGACCTTGGTGATATCCGTAACCGAGAACAGATCAAGAATAGCATGTGTGCTTTTGATCCAGAAATTCTCATTCATATGGCAGCACAACCCTTGGTTCGTCTCTCTTATGTAGAGCCTGTTGAAACTTATGAAACGAATGTGATGGGTACCGTTCATGTATTAGAAGCTGCTCGCCATTGCCCCAATCTTAAGGCCATTGTTAACGTGACGACAGATAAGTGTTACGAAAATAAAGAATGGGAATGGGGTTATAGGGAAGATGAGCCTATGGGCGGTTTTGACCCTTACAGCAATAGTAAAGGTTGTGTAGAGCTAATTACCAGTGCTTACCGTCAATCTTTTTTTTCTACAGCGAGTAGTGCAAAGTTAGCTTCCGCTCGAGCGGGTAATGTCATTGGTGGTGGAGACTGGGCATTAGATCGTCTAATTCCCGATATATTAAAAGCATTTGAAAATGAAAACGCTGTAATTGTTCGTAATCCACTGGCGACACGTCCCTGGCAACATGTTTTGGAGCCGCTTAGTGGCTATTTAGTTTTGGCTCAGCACCTATACGAAAGCCATGGTAATGAGCAAGGTTTTGATGTTGCAGAAGGTTGGAATTTTGGTCCTAAAGACGATGACGCAAGATCAGTCGAGTGGATATTAAATGCCATGGTAGAGCAATGGGGTGAAAATGCCTGCTGGGAATTAGATGAGAATCCACAGCCTCATGAAGCCAAGTTTTTGAAACTAGATATTTCAAAGGCTAAGTCAAGACTGTATTGGGCACCGACATGGCGTTTAGAGCATACTCTTAGCCGAATTATTACATGGCATAAAGCATTTTTGAATAAAGGCAATATGCGCGTAGCATGTGTGCAAGAAATCAATGACTATATGAAAGATATGACATCTTCTCATTAGTCAGTAAAACTTACCGTGCATGAGAGGTGTGTACTCCTTCTTATTAAAGCACATCATATAAAGTTAAATCAGGATTGAATATGTCAGTTAAAGCAGATGAGTTGCGAGCTCAAATTAATAGCCTAGTTAAAGAGTATGCAGCTGAGGTTTATACACCTAAAGCGTTTATCCCTGGTGAAAGTGTTATTCCTCCATCAGGTAAAGTGATCGGTTCTGCCGAACTAGAAAATATGGTGGATGCTTCTCTTGATGGGTGGTTAACGACAGGGCGCTTTAATGAGCAGTTTGAAAAAAAACTGGCTGAATTTATAGGTGTGGATTTTGCTCTTTCTGTAAACTCTGGTTCATCAGCAAACTTGGTCGCATTTAGTGCTTTAACCTCCCCTAAACTTGGAAATAGAGCAATTAAAAAAGGTGACGAAGTCATTGGTGTTGCCGCAGGTTTTCCTACCACAGTAAACCCTATCGTTCAATTTGGTGCTGTTCCTGTATTTGTTGATGTGGATATGGCTACTCATAATATTGACGTAAAGTTAATTGAAGCGGCAATTACTCCAAAAACTAAAGCAATTATGCTGGCCCATACTTTAGGTAACCCTTTTAATGTCGGAAAAGTAAAAGAAATATGTGATGAACACGGTCTTTGGTTGGTAGAAGATTGCTGTGATGCATTAGGTGCCAAATATGACGGTAAAATGGTAGGTACTTTTGGTGATATAGGAACGCTTAGTTTTTATCCCGCTCATCATATTACTATGGGCGAAGGTGGAGCGGTATTTACCAATAACCCACAATTAAAAATGATTGCGGAATCTTTTCGAGATTGGGGGCGTGATTGTTACTGTGCACCAGGCTGTGATGATACTTGTGGTAATCGCTTCGGTCAGCAATTTGGTTCCCTACCTCAAGGGTATGACCATAAATATGTTTATGCTCATCTAGGATACAATCTTAAAATCAGCGATATGCAAGCTGCTTGTGGTTTAGCTCAGCTTGATCGTGCGCAAGAATTTATTGATAAGCGTAATACAAACTACGACTATTTAAGAACTCGTTTATTATCAACATTGAGTGACTTTTTAGAAATTGCGGAGCCTACTCCAAATAGCACACCATCGTGGTTTGGTTTTCCTGTGACCCTGAAAGAAGAGTCTGGTGTGTCTCGTTTGGATCTATTGAAGTTCCTAGATCAAAGTAAAATTGGTAGTCGTTTGTTGTTTGCTGGTAATTTGACTCGCCAGCCGTATTTTCAGGGAGTAGAGCATCGTGTTGTAGGTGAGCTAGCTAATACTGATCGAACAATGAATCAAACTTTTTGGCTTGGTATCTTTCCTGCTTTAAATGAAGATCACTTTGAGTTTGTTGCTGAACAGATCGAAGAGTTTTTTGGTGTGAATTTTTAGGAATAAGTGATGAATTCAACAGAACTAGCGTATCGAGTTCGTAAACATGCTCTCGTTATGGTCAATAAAGGAAAGAGTTCTCACATTGGTTCTGCTTTATCCATGGTTGATATTTTAGCGGTGTTATACAATGATTTTTTGAATATATCTCCACTTAATATAGCTTCTGATGATAGAGATTACTTTATTTTAAGCAAAGGTCATGGAGGTGCATCCTTGTATGCTACTCTGGCTGTCAAGGGCTTTTTCCCCGTTCATGAATTAGATAAGCATTACCAAAATGGAACGCCTTTCAGTGGGCATGTATCTCATAAAGGCATCCCGGGTGTTGAGTTTTCAACAGGATCTTTAGGCCATGGGCTACCAGTCGCCACAGGGTTAGCTTTAGCATCTAAAATAGATAATAGAAATTCCCGAGCATGTGTAATAGTGGGCGATGGAGAAATGATGGAAGGTTCAAATTGGGAGGCTCTAATGTTTGCTGCTCATCATAAACTTGATAATTTAACAGTTATTATTGATAGAAATCGTTTGCAAAGTTTTACCGATACGGAAAATACGGTAGCATTAGAGCCCCTTGATAGTAAGTTAAACGCATTTGGATGCTATTGTCTTGAAGTAGACGGACATGATCACGTTGAGATTTTAAAAGCATTAAATAATAAAGATAATGATGGACGTGTAAAAGTAATTATTGCCAACACTATAAAAGGCAAAGGCGTATCTTATATGGAAAATAAAGTAGTTTGGCACTATAAATTTCCTGACGATGAGCAGTTACGAGCAGCATTAAACGAAATAGATGGAGACTTCTATGCGAGCTAAGTTTATTGAAGCACTGACGTATTTGGCATCAAGTAACAAAGATATTGTATTAGTGACTGGTGATTTAGGTTTTGGCTCATTTGAACAATTTGAAAAGAAATTTCCAGGACAATATTTTAATGCAGGGATAGCAGAGCAATCAATGATAGGTATTGCTTCTGGTTTAGCAAAAGCGGGTAAAATAGTTTTTGTATATTCTATAGGCAACTTTGTAACTATGAGATGTCTTGAACAAATCCGGAATGATGCATGCTATCACGATTTAAATGTTAATTTAGTTTCACAAGGAGGGGGGTTTA
Source organism: Marinomonas flavescens (assembly GCF_004352835.1). Taxonomy (GTDB): domain Bacteria; phylum Pseudomonadota; class Gammaproteobacteria; order Pseudomonadales; family Marinomonadaceae; genus Marinomonas; species Marinomonas flavescens. Next base: position 11,412 of record NZ_SJSB01000022.1, read on the forward strand.
CTTATGGTGCATTAGGAATGTCTCATCATGCAACAGAAGATATTGCTATCATGAGAGCTCTTCCTAATATGACTATATGTGCACCTTCTTGCTCTAAAGATACTTATGATGCTGTTTTACAGCTTATTGATATTAAAGGGCCTAGTTATTTACGGCTTGAAAAAGCAAATACTAATGAGCATAGTGATAATTCTTTAAGCTACGAAATTGGTATCCCAAAAATGCTTAAAGAAGGGAAAGATATACTACTTATTGCAACTGGAGGTGTAGTTAATGAAGTATTGGATGCAGCTGTAACAGTTGGAGATGAATTAAATGTATCCGTATTTGACTTCCATACTATTAAGCCAATAAATCACCACATTATTTTACAAGAGATAAAAAAGTATAAATATGTTGTTTCAATTGAAGAACATCAAGTTAATGGTGGATTGGGTTCTTTGATCGCTGAGATAATTGCAGAGAATAATGTTGATGTCTTTTTTAAAAGGCTTGGTATTAATGATGAGCTTATAACTTTAGTCGGAGATCAGGCTTATTTAAGAGATAATATAGGTATTGATAAAAATTCAATTGTATCTTTTTTGAGAAATATTAAATTATAAGTAATCAATATTAAATTTCTTATAAAATTTATTAGATTGTTTTGAAATTATTGTTAATTATATAAATTTAGCCTTTTATAAAAAACCACATAAAAGTTTTTATCGATTTATTTGGTAGGAAAGAGGGGCTCTCAAGTTTTATATTATTCAGCCTTTACTTAAATTTAGGAGATAATAGTGCTAGATGACGATTATCAACAAATAGAATCGAGTTCAATAGAGTGGTTAAGATTTAAAAATAAAACAATTCTTATTACGGGAGGAAATGGTTTTTTACCTGCCTATATCGTAGAGACATTATTGCTTTTGAATAAATGCATTTTACAATATTCTCCGTGTCACGTAATTGTATTGGCTCGAAATAATAAACATACTATTGATAGGTTTAGCGAATACCTTGAGGATCCGAATTTAGAAATAATTATTCAGGATGTAGCTGATAAAATTGATATTAATAAAAAAATTGACTACATAATTCATGCTGCGAGCCCCGCCTCTCCAAAATATTATAGTATAGATCCTGTCGGTGTTATTTTACCAAATGTTTTAGGTACAAAAAACACTCTTGAATTAGCGATAAAAAATAACATAGAAGGATACCTCTACTTTAGTAGTAGTGAAGTCTATGGTGAGTTGCCCGATGGAGAGGTAATTAATGAAGATAAATATGGCTACTTGGATCCGACATCTGTAAGAGCATGTTATGGAGAAAGTAAGCGAATGGGAGAAACTCTATGTATCAGCTACGGGCATCAATATCATATACCTGTAAAAATTGTTCGTCCCTTTCATACTTATGGACCAGGAATGAAACTTGATGATGGCAGGGTCTTCGCAGATTTTGTAAAAAACATAGTTAACAATGAAAATATTGAGCTAAAAAGCGATGGAAGTGCTGTTCGATCATTTTGTTATATTTCCGATGCAACAATAGCATTTTTTAAAATCCTTTTGGATGGTCAAAATAATCATGCATACAACATGTCTAATCCAGAGGAGTCAATCTCTATAAAAAAATTAGCTTCGATTCTGGTGACTCTTTTTCCAGAAAAAAAATTGAATGCAACTTTTGCAGATCATGATAAACATTACTTAAAAAGTCCAATTAAAGGTTATATTGCAGATATATCTAAGTTAAAATCTTTAAATTGGAAGCCTGTAATAACAATTGAAAATGGATTTAGAAAAACAATTAGGAGTTATAAATGAATATAAAAAGCTTAGAAAGTAGCTTCTTAAACGATGAGATAAGCAAATCTCAATATATATCTAAGATGTACACCGAGAATCATAATTTATTGTTTGAATATAGCGAATTTATTAAAAATAAAGACATTCAACTAATAGAAATTTCTGACAATAGTGTTGTGATGACAACTAGAGAGTTAGGTATCAAGATGATTTGCAATCGGTTTGATGAAAGAATCGCACCTATTGAAATATTAAATTTCGGGCAATATGAAAAAGAAGATTCCGATATGATATTTCAATTAATAAATGACAATGACACTGTATTTGATATTGGTGGAAATATGGGGTGGTATTCAATCGCGTTGTCAAAGGCTAAAAAAAACTTGGATATCTATACATTTGAACCAATTCCAAAAAGTTATGAAAGTTTAGTTGTGAATGCAAAATTAAATAGATCTGAGATTAATATTTATAATATTGGGTTGTCTGATAAAAAACAAGAACTTACTTTCTACTACCATAAGGAAGGTTCTGGTAATGCTTCAAGTGCAATTATGAATGAAGATAGAGAAAATATAGAGGTTCGATGTCAGGTTGAAAAATTAGATGATTTCTTTAAAGATAATAATTTGGATAAATTAGATTTTATTAAATGTGATGTGGAAGGTGCTGAATTATTAACATTTAAAGGGGCAGTTGAAACTATTAGTAAACAGAAGCCTATAGTGTTTACTGAGATGCTTCGTAAGTGGGCCGCTAAATTTAATTATCATCCCAATGAAATCATTAATTTATTTTCAGAGATGGGATATCGTTGTTTTTTCGTATCAAATGGCTTATTGAATGAGTTGAAAGAAATGACAGATGATACGATTGAAACTAATTTTTTCTTTTTACATACTGAAAAACATTCAAAAGAGATCATGAAACTTAGTAATAATTAAATACGTGAAGTATTTAATTGTTTTTTTTGGTGATATTTTCTTAAGAATAGTTATGCTTAGAGAATCATTTGGTCTAAAAGAACAAGGCGTGTTTTTTTGCGCGTATTTATCACTGAAAAATTAGTTAAATATTAATAATAGAGTGATTATCGAGTTAACAATCAAATCTATTTTTTTTTTTTTTTTTTGATGTGTTTAATAGTCAGAAATAAATAAATTTAAGGATAAAGAAAAATAAGTTCTGATAAAAAACTTAAGTCTTGATTTTCGTCAAACAACTACAAATCAACTTTGACGGATTTTTTTAGTCCCGGGACATTGGTTTTTACTTAATTTCATTAAATAAAATATAGTCTGGATTAGATGTGCAGATATTTTAGTCTATAAAAATACATATGAATACTTTATGGCTAATAAGATTGTTAATGGTGATAATAATATAAATCTGTATGATTTTGGTCTTTCTGGTGAAAGCAAATAATTTACTTTTATAAAGATGGATCATTTAATGCTAGTGCTGCATTGATGGATGACTCTAATAGAGTCAGAAGAGGTTGATTGTAATGTTAAAAGGTTAGATGTTTTTTTGAAGAAAGTAAATTGACAAAAATAGATTTTATAAAGTATGATTTTAAAGAGATTGAACTATTTTCCTTCAAAGGAGGATTGAAAGTTATTGAAAAATATAAACCAATCATTTTCACTGAAATGCTAAGGAAATAGTCTGCAAAGTTTGATTGCTATCCTAATGATATCATTAGTTTATTATCTGATATTGGTTATGAGTGTTTCTATGAAAAAACTCAAAGTTAATAAAAATAGAAATTATTGATTCTGACGCAGAAGAGACAATTTTTTCTTTTTATGTGGAGGTATATATTCAGAAGTTATAAAAAAGTATTCGTACTTATTTAAGTTTTCCAGAGCTTCTACCATTAAATTCATTGCCTATGTTTGAAGGACGAGTAAAAATTGCCGACAGCAACTTTAGTGGAGAAAATTTCAATTGATTTACCAAGTGCTCATAACTTGAGTGTTAATTAAATGGAATTTTTGGAAAGTATAATAAAAAATTCTATAAATAATCTTATAAAACATTAGGTTTACTTGGCTTTCTAAATAAAAGCCTAGCATGAATAAAATGTTCTATTATGAGAGTATTTTTGTTTTTATGACTCGAATTTTTTAAGAAAAATCAAATTTAAGTGTCTTTTCAAGGGATTATTAGTTTTATTTTTAGTGGAAGTGTAGTTTATATGTATTTTTTTATTAAGAGTTTATTTTATTTACTTAGTGTAAAACAAAAGAGGCAGTTTATAAATCTTCAAGTGCTGGTTATACTAATGGCCTTTTTTGAGTTAGTTGGCGTTGCTTCAATTTTGCCGTTTATGGCTGTTGTTTCTAAACCAGAGATTATAGATACAAACGTTATAATAAATCAAGTATATACATATATAGGGTCTGAAACAAAAAACCAGTTCACAGTATATCTTGGAGCGTTAGTATTTTTCTCTCTCTTGCTTTCATCGATAGTTTCAATTATTACAACTTGGAGATGCTCTCTATTCGCATCTAGAGTTGGGGCTGAGATCGGTCAAGTGCTCTATGACTACTACCTTCATCAATCATGGTTGTTTCATACTTCAAGTTCTACTGCGGAATTGACAAAACAAATTGCAGTGGAGGCAAATCGTTTTACTGGTGGAGTTTTACAACCTTTTATGCTTCTAAATGCTCGGATAGTTCTTGCATTATCTTTATCTTTATCTATTTTTTTGCTTGATCCATTAATTGCATTTGTAGGTATTATGATTTTTTTAGTCGCTTATGTTGTTATATATAAAACTGTGAAAAATCGTCTTGAGAAAAATGGAAATGCAATAAGTCGATCTTCAGAGGAAAGGTTTCAGCTCATGAGTGAGGCATTTGGTGGTATAAAGGACGTAATACTTTTAGGGCGTCAGTTCGACTTTAAACATCGCTTCAAAATTACATCACAAGATTTAGCAAAAGGGCAAGGGCAAAATATGGCACTGAGTCAAGTGCCCCGCTACCTGATTGAGGTTATCGCTTTTGGTGGTCTTATTGTATTGGTATTGATATTACTTATTCGTGGGCAAGGTGATTTAAGTCAGGTTCTTCCACTGTTATCAGTATATGCATTAGCTGGCTTTAAGTTACTTCCAGCATTTCAACAAGTTTACAGTAGTGTAACTATGATTAAAGGTAATTTGTCAGCGTTTTTTTCTATTAGAGATGATGTTAAATCTGCTCGTGAAGCACTTCTTGTAAAACCTAATGGATTTTTGCCAGAAGAAAAACTTTCTTTTGAACACTTAATTGAGTTGAAAGATATTCGATTTAGATATCCAAATAAAAATGAACCAGTTCTAGAAAAATTAAATTTAAAGATCGAAAAAAATCAAATGATTGGACTTGTGGGGGCTTCAGGGTCAGGAAAGAGTACAATAGTAGATATTATTATGGGGCTTATATTTCCTCAAGAGGGTGGAGTATATGTCGATGATATTGAAATAACTAGAGATAATCAGCGTGCTTGGCAAAATAAAATAGGCTATGTTGCACAAAGTATCTTTTTATCTGGTGGTACTATTGCAGAGAATGTTGCCTTTGGTTTACCGCAACAAGAAATCGACTATGAAAAAGTTCATAATGCTATATCTCTGGCACATTTAGACGAGTTAGTACAGGGGCTAGAAAATGGTATTTATACCAAAGTTGGTGAACGTGGCGTGCAATTATCGGGTGGGCAGCGCCAGCGTATAGGAATTGCAAGGGCACTCTATCATGATGCAGAAGTATTAGTTTTTGATGAAGCTACAAGTGCTCTCGATGGTATAACTGAAAAAATAATCATGGACTCTATCACTGACTTTACTGGAAATAAAACGATTATTATGATCGCACATCGTTTAAAAACAGTTAAAAAATGCCATCAGGTTTTTTTGATAAAAAAAGGTTGTGTTGTTGATAATGGTACGTTCTCTGAGTTGTTGGAAAGGAGCTCTGAATTTAATGAAATGGTTCAGTATTCTTGAATTTAAATATTATTTTACTAGGGTTATATATGGATAGTAAGTTTTTTTTTAGTTTTACTCAAAGAGGTTATTTTAGCGAAATTAATAATTTTATATTAATAGCCATTTATTGTGATTTTAAATCAATTGATCTTTATGTTAATCAGCTATATTCGCCATATTATAAAGGGGAAGGAAGGTTTTTTGATATATATAGAAATAATTTGAAAGAATCTTTTTTGGTTGGTGCTAGGAAAAGCCTTTGGAATAAAAAAGCTTATGTCGATAAGTTTTTATATGGTTTTTTTGGCATTCCATGTTTTTTTACAGAAGATATTTTTTTTGAAATTCGAGAAGCGGGATTTTGGAGTTCTTTTTTAGATGTAAGAGAGGAAGATGTTTTTTCGGCGCTTTACGAGTTAAAGAGAAGTTACGTTTTAAAAAATCTTGTTTACAAGAAAGAATATTTGAAAAAAATTACAGATGGTTTGTCTTGCTTTAAACCTGTTGATGTAAAAAAAGATAAATTTATTGCTGTTCATATACGAGCTGGAGATAAAATTTCAACAGGGGAGATGCTCGAAATTGCAATAGAAAAATATGTAGATGCAATCTTATCTATTAAAAATATAATCCCAGTTATTGTGTTTACTGATGATGTGAGAAAATTCGAAAAATTGAGAGCTATATTACCATCTCATTATACTTGTTTAAATGGCTCTGGTTATGTTGAAGGTTTTCAGCAATCTGATTTTAATGCTAGAAATATCAATGAAAAAGAAGAGGATACGCTTCAATTGCTTACAGAAGTCTATTGTATGGTTTATAGCTATAAACTCATTTGTACTTTTAGTTCAAACTTGACTAGGTATGTTGCATTGTTAAAACAATTAGAAGATTGTATATCGTTAGATGAACCGTGGTCACCTTTTTAGTATGTTGTTTAATATTTAATTCGATATATACAATATCATATCAAATGAGTTTTTTAATAAAGGTGTTTCGTATAAATGAATGATGTAACGATATCTCTACTGGTTCCCGTTTATAATGGTGGTGAATATTGGCGGGAATGTGCGGTTAGTATTGAAAAATATTCTTGTTTTTTTGATAATGTTATTGTGAGTATAAATAAAGGCGATTCTTTCTTAGAAGATTTGGAAGTTGCTGAAGGTCTCAAAATAAGCAATATCGATATTGAAGTTCAAGATGAGCTGCTTGGTCCTATTGAGCATTTTATGAAAGTTATAAAGACTGTTAAAACTGATTATATTTTTATCTTAGCTCATGATGATTTACTTTTGCCTGGTGTTGAGGGGATGAGGCAGAATATTATTAAAAATGGAAACAGAACAGATATAGCCTATCTTGGTACATTTGTTTTTTTTAAAGAATCTAAAGATATTGCTTTTGTAAGAGAAATATATGGTGGAAGTTTTGACAAAGTTGAATTTATAGAATATGACCTTGCAAAAAATTTCAATTTAAATATATCTGGTATGTGTTTACCTGTAAGAAGTATATTGGAAAATTCCGATTATTTTTATAGGTTTGGTTCTGGGATAAGATTCGATTATGTTTTGTTGACAAATAATAAAATATCAAAGATTTATCAATTAAATGAGGCTACTGTTAAAATTCGAAGGCATGATAATCAGGCTGGAAAAACTGCAGGGGAGAATGTTAGAATAGCAGGAGAAATATCATACTATGCTTATCATATAATTGAAACTAACGATTTGATTCTTAGAAGTAAACTGATTGATAAGCTTTCAATAGTGCTTTTCTCCTCCCTGACAAGAGGAAGTGCTTATGGTTTGTTTTTTTACTTTAAAAGATTGGTTTTTTTTGGTGAAAAAATGGGTTTTTTCCAGCTCTTTATTTTAAATATTAAAATTATTAAGGTTTTGACTGGAAAAATATTCAGAAAAATTTTAAAGGTTGTTTTTAAATGAGAATCGCTTTTTTTTCTTTTTATGGTGTTGCTGTGACAAAGTTAAGAGATAACAGCGGAGGTACAGATTATGGTAACCATTTGTACTATCCTTACAATGTTTATTGTCAATGTTTGTTGTCAAAGGGGCATATGATTGTTGGGACGCATGAATTATTCGATGTTGCGATTTTCCTAGATTTAAATGAATCACTTTACTGTACGGCTAAGTCTTTAGGGAAGCATATTAAAAAGATACTAGTTTCTGTTGAATCTCCTATATATTGTCCTTTTGTTAATAATTTTGAGGTTTTAACTGATGATGTATGGGATTCTGTTTTAAGTTATAATAGAAGTTTTGTGTCTGAAAAAATATTTCATTATGATATTCCTGTTACTGGAAATATTAATAAGCTTTCTTTCGAATTCCCAGAGAAAAATGCTCGGGGTGTTACTGTGAGCAGTTTTAAAAATGACCCTAGAGGATACGTTCCTCTTCGTCGAGACAAAATGTTAAAGAGTTTAGCGGAAAATGATGAAATTAACATATTTGGTCATGGTTGGAAAAAAGGAAAAAATATAAATGGAAAGACTTCTAATAAGATTGAGTCCATGAAAAAGCATAGTTTTGCATTAGTAATTGAGAACTCGAAGTATGATGGTTATGTTACCGAAAAACTAGGTGATGCTATTTTATCAGGATTACCGTCAATTTATTTTGGTGACTTCGATGGTGCAGAAAGAAGATTTCCAGGTACATTTGTTGTCTTAGATGATTTGAGTTATCACTCTTTTATAAAGTCAAAGTTACAGCTTTTTGAAAATTATAATTATATTGTTAGTAATGTCAAAAAGTCTTTTGAAGAAAGTGATTCTTGGATGGAAACATTTTTTATCGCTATGGATCGTGCGATTTTTTCATAAATTAATTTTTTATTAGGCTGAATATATTGGAAAATTCTAAGTTTTTAGCTCCTATTGTCTTATTTGTTTATAATCGCCTTGCTCATACAAAAAAAACGGTACAGGCATTACAATCTAATTATCTTGCTAGCGAGAGTGATTTGTTTATTTACTCTGATGCTCCTAAAGATGATTCTGCTCTTAATAGTGTTAATCAAGTTCGTAAATTGATTTCTAATATCACGGGTTTTAAAAGTGTTACTGTTTTTGAACAGAAAAAAAATATTGGTTTGGCTGATTCTATTATTTCTGGTGTTACTGAAATAGTAAATAACTATGGAAAAGTCATTGTGCTTGAAGATGATTTAGTAACCAGCCCCTCATTTTTAAACTTTATGAATGATGCGCTTAGTTTTTATGAAAATGAAAAGAAAGTGTGGCATATCAGTGGTTGGAATTATCCCATAGATTCTACTGATTTAGGTGGTGCTTTTTTATGGCGGACAATGAACTGTTGGGGATGGGCAACTTGGGCAGACCGTTGGAGCCACTTTGAAAAAGATACAGATCAACTAATTAAAAGTTTTTCAACGGAAGATATAATAAAGTTCAATCTAGATGGTTATGAGAACTTTTGGGGGCAAGTTCTTTCCAATAAAGAAGGTAAGATAAATACATGGGCTATTTATTGGTATGCTACAATTTTTCTTAATAATGGTTTATGTTTAAATCCAAGCCAAACTTATGTAGATAATATTGGACATGATGGTAGTGGAGTTCATTGTGGCAATACCAAATCTATAGGAGCTGTTGAACCTATTTTGGCAAAAAATAAAATAATAAATTGGCAAAGTACTCTACAAGAATCGGAACTAGCAGTTGCTAAAATTAAAAAATCACATAAAAAAAGTTTTATTAAAAAAATATGGAATAAATTATGCAAATAGAAATTTGGGGATTAAATTTAAATGTATATAGTTTAAATGATTTTCAGTTGAGCTATCTCCAATCTTTGCCCCAATCATTGCCTACTGTTGACTGGGTTTGGGCCGAAATGGATAGAATTTGGGATGATTGTTCTTTAGATAACTTAAAACCATTCTCTGAACAAAATATCGGCTCTTTTTATGGTCATCCCGTTTGGATTATGAATGGCTTGTTTACTGAAAAAGATAAAGAAAGCAAGAACCATCGGAAATTATTAGCTGCATATTTGAATGAGAAAAGTTTATTTAATATTGCTGATTATGGTGGTGGTTCCGGTGTTTTAGCAGAACAAATAGTCTCAAGCATTTCAAAATCTAAAGTTGATATAGTTGAACCTTATGCTACAGAGTTTTTTAAGCAGAAGTTATCTCACCATACCAATGTAAGTTTTGTTTCTAATTATTCTTCCGTTAGTTATGACTGTATTATAGCGCAAGATGTTTTGGAACATGTTGAAAACCCTGTTGAAATTGCTTTCGATATGGCGAGCCATGTAAAAGAAGGTGGGTATGTTATTTTTGCAAATTGCTTTTATCCAGTGATTAAGTGTCATTTACCTTCTACATTTTTTCTTCGTCATACTTTTAAAAAGGTAATGTCGAAAATGGGACTTACTTATATTGGATCTGTGTCTGGAGTAGGGCATGCTTTAATTTTCCAAAAAAATCACTCTTTAGATCTAGAAAAATCATTATGCTGTGCAAAAAAATTAAGGTTCGCAGGGCTATTACTAAATAAAGTTGATCTAGTGGTGAGTAAAGTTAAGCGGCTTTTAAAATGAAAGTTTTAATCGTAAATACTTCTGATATTCTGGGCGGCGCTGCTCGAGCAGCTTATCGTCTGCATCAATCTTTGTTGGCTGAAGGTGTAGATAGCCAAATGCTAGTGCAGTCTAAATCATCCGATGATTTTACAGTGCATGGGCCTGTTACAAAAATTCGAAAAGGGTTGGCTAAGTTAAGGCCGCTATTAGATAGCCTCCCTGTTAGATTCTATAAAAATCGAACTCAAACGCTGTTTAGCCCAAGTTGGTTGCCTTTTTCAGATATCGTGTCGCGCATTAATCAGATTAACCCAGATGTAGTCCATCTTCATTGGATTGCTGGAGGTATGATGCGTATTGAAGATATTGCGAAAATCAAAGCACCTATTGTGTGGAGCCTCCATGATATGTGGCCTTTTACCGATGGTTATCATTACGACGCTAAGTTTGATATAGAGAATAATGTTCTGCCTGAAATCGCAAAAAGCGCCTTGCAAAGCAATAATTTGAAACGTAAGCGTAAAGCGTATCGAAAAGTTGAAAATATGACGATTGTTGGCTTAAGTGAATGGCTTGCTAATTGCTCTAAAAAAAGTGATGTTTTGGGTGATAAGAATCATATACGGTTGCCAAATCCAATAAATACGAGTGCTTATTCTCCGTTTTCCAAAATAAAGGCGAGAGAGCTTTTGAACCTACCATTAGATAAAAATTTAATTTTATTCGGTGCTATGGGAGCCACAAGTGATCCTAGAAAAGGTTACAAGCAATTAAGTGACGCCTTAAAGGCTGTTGATTCAAAAAATACAGAGCTGATTGTGTTTGGTTCCAGTGCTCCTAATAATGGTAATGTTTTTTCTCAAAAAACTCACTATCTAGGGACACTACACGATGATGTGACTTTGCGAGTGTTGTACAGTGCGGCAGATGTGATAGTGGTTCCCAGCCTACAAGAAAATTTATCTAATGCGATTATGGAAAGTCTTGCCTGTGGTACGCCAGTTGTAGGCTTCGATATTGGTGGAAATTCTGATTTAATTGACCATAAAAGCAATGGCTATTTGGCTAAACCATACAATACAGTAGATTTAGCAGAGGGCATTAGTTGGGTGTTGAATCACCCCATGCCATCCGAACTTAGTACTAATGCTAGAGAAAAAGTGTTAGCTAATTTCGACAGTAAGCTGGTTGCGACCCAGTATATTGATTTGTATAAAGGAATTCTTAAAAAATGAAAAAAGCACTTATTACAGGTATTACAGGTCAAGATGGTTCTTACTTAGCTGAATTTTTATTGAAAAAAGGCTATGAGGTCCATGGCATTAAGCGCCGAGCATCTTCTCTTAATACCCAACGTATTGATCATTTATATCAAGATCCTCATGAGCCGAATCCAAAGTTGAAATTGCACTATGGCGATTTGACAGACAGCTCTAACTTAACACGTATTTTGCAAGAAGTTCAGCCAGATGAAGTGTATAACTTAGGGGCGCAGTCTCATGTTGCTGTCTCTTTTGAGTCTCCTGAGTATACGGCTGATGTAGATGGCATGGGGACGTTACGTTTATTAGAGGCGATTCGCTTTTTAGGCTTGGAAAAGAAAACGCGCTTTTATCAAGCGTCTACTTCTGAGTTATATGGTTTGGTTCAAGAAACGCCTCAAAAAGAAACAACACCATTTTACCCTCGCTCTCCTTATGCGGTTGCTAAGCTATACGCATATTGGATTACTGTTAATTATCGTGAAAGCTACGGTATGTATGCGTGCAATGGTATTTTGTTTAACCATGAGTCTCCTCGTCGCGGTGAAACTTTTGTTACCCGTAAAATTACCCGTGGTTTAGCGAACATAGCGCAAGGGTTAGAGAATTGTTTGTACATGGGGAACATGGATGCACTTCGTGATTGGGGCCATGCGAAAGACTATGTAGAAATGCAGTGGCTTATGCTTCAACAAGAAGCGCCAGAAGACTTTGTTATCGCAACTGGAGTTCAATATACTGTTCGTCAGTTTATTCAATGGAGTGCACTGGAGTTAGGCATTGAACTTGAATTCAAAGGTGAAGGTGTTGACGAAGTTGCTGTTGTAACGTCTATCCAAGGTAGTCACGCTCCTAGTGTAAAAGTAGGTGATGTGATCGTAAAAGTGGATACACGTTACTTCCGTCCTGCTGAAGTAGAAACACTACTAGGTGATCCTAGTAATGCAAAAAACAAGCTAGGCTGGGTCCCAACGACTACTGTTCAAGAAATGTGTGCTGAAATGGTATTAGAAGATTTAAAAATTGCTAAGCAGCATGCCTTTATGAAAGCCAACGGTTATGAAGTACCTATGGCTCAGGAGATTTAAGTGGTAAACCTAGATTCAAATATTTTTGTTGCTGGTCATCGCGGCATGGTTGGCTCTGCTATTGTTCGTCAGTTAGAAGCGAATGGTTATCGAAATATTATTACACGCACTTCTAGCGAGTTAGATTTGACGAATCAAGCAGCGGTTGCTGCTTTTTTTGCAGAGCAAAGAATTGATGAAGTTTATTTAGCGGCAGCTAAAGTAGGTGGTATTCATGCGAACAACACCTATCCTGCAGACTTTATTTATCAAAACTTAATGATAGAAGCGAATGTCATTCAGCAAGCTTATGCTAATGGCTTACAAAAGCTTTTGTTTCTAGGATCTTCATGTATTTATCCAAAGCTCGCAGAGCAACCTATGGCTGAGTCCGCTTTATTAAATGGCTATTTAGAACCAACTAATGAGCCTTATGCGATTGCTAAAATAGCCGGTATTAAGCTATGTGAGTCTTATAATCGTCAATATGGTGTTGATTACCGCAGCGTTATGCCGACCAATCTTTATGGCCCCGGTGATAATTATCACCCAGAAAACAGCCATGTTATACCCGCTTTAATTCGTCGGATTCATGAAGCGAAACAAGCTAATTTGAGCGAGGTTGTTATTTGGGGGACAGGCACGGCAAAGCGTGAGTTTTTACATGTGGATGACATGGCTACCGCGAGTATTTTTGTGATGAATTTGGATAAAGGTATTTACGAGAGCCATACTGACCCAATGCAAAGTCATATCAATGTTGGAACGGGGACAGATTGCTCTATTCTAGAGGTTGCTCAAACGATTTCCGATGTGGTAGGTTTTAAAGGTCTGATTACAACAGACCCTAGTAAACCTGATGGCGCACCAAGAAAATTGATGAATGTAGATCGACTTCGTCAGCTTGGTTGGGAGGCTAGTATAGAGTTAGAATCAGGTCTTAAAAATACTTATGAGTGGTTTTTCTCTAATTTGGGCTTAAATCGCACTTAATAAGTGCGATACAGCAAAGAAACTGTAGAATCGACCAGATGATGACTTTGCTTTTCATTTCTTTTAGATGTTTTTTGCGTTTTTCTTCCTAAGTATCCTTTTTAGTAAATACTGTATTATATTCAAATGAGCTCTAAGATTTAATATGAATAAAATTAGCGTAATTACAGCGACATACAATGCTATTGAGCATATTCCTAGACTCATTGAAAGTTTACGAGCACAAACAGATCAAGATTATGAGTGGGTTGTTGCTGACGGAAAATCTGAAGATGGCACGGTTCAGTTGTTAAATAGTATTAACGATTTAAATATTACTATTAGTTCAGAGAAAGATTTTGGTATCTATGACGCTCTGAACCGAGGTGTTATTGCATCAAAAGGTGACTTCTATTTAGTTATCGGTGCTGATGATTATCTTTTTCCTGATGCAATTGAAAATTTCAAGAAAGAAATTAGCAACTCGGTTGATGTTGTTACATCTAGTGTAGCAACAGTCAACGGTGTTAAAAAGTTTAAGCAGTCGTGGGCTTGGCTGTACGGAATGCAAGGTATAATCTCCGGTCATGCAGTGAGCACCATTTTTAGAAAGAATTTACATGATAAAGTAGGTCTATATTCAAACCAATTTCCTATTGCTGCAGATCAGTTGTTTGTAAAGAAAATTTATATATATGGTGCAAAGGTGAAGGTTGCTGATTTTACTGCAGGGTACTTTAATCATCAAGGGCTCAGCGGCTCAAATATAGCAGGATCTCTAAGTGAAACTTTTAGAGTGCAGCTTATAACTGAGAAATTTAATTTCATTCAAGTGTTAATTTTTATTCTTCGCATTATAAAAAATTATAGACTTTTAAAAGATAAATTATGATTTCTTTAATTTTTATTTAATATACTGTTTATGAGTTTATGAGTTTATGAGTTTATGAGATGTTATTTTCTTGTGTGATTCCTTTTCTATTAAAATAGCACTTTAGGTAAATGGAATGGTATCAGAGCGCAAACTGGGTAAAAATTATAGTTGGTGTATTTCTTAAATTAAATTTTAAATAATTCGACGCCGTTTTACTGTTATGTACCGCTTGGCGTTGATGTTTGAAATGTTATCTCAATTATATTATAAAGATCATTACCGTTATTCTTTAGGATTTAGTTTTTTTTCAGGTAGTCAAGGAGGTAATAAATATATGCTCAATAGTATAGCCATTGAAGTAACGGAAAGAGCTTTTTTGCCAGAATCCTATGCTTACCGGGACTATTTTCGTCAACACGGACTTAAATGTGATATCCTGAAAAAAGGAGATAAAAGTCTATTTGATTATGATGCAGTGATGTTATTTCATGGTTTTCATCCGTTTTGGCGTAAGTATCCCTCTATTATTATTGGAGAATATCATTCCCTAAGTGTTAGTCGATTTTCTAGAGTAAAAGATTTAATCAAAAGAATAATTAATGTTAGATCTGATTTATATATATTTCTGAATGAAGAAATACGTAAGAAGATGTGGTTTTCTGATCGCAAAAACTATTTTTTACGCAGTATGGGGTATAGTAAAACTGGCTTTGAAACCTTCAATGATGAAGTGAAAAAATTCGATGTCGTATATTGTGGTAGCTATAGAGATGGGGTTTTTGAAATTATCGAGAAAGTTGCAGAAATTGGTTTAAGTATTGCTGTGGTAGGCTTTGAAGTACCTCTAAAACATAAAAAAATAACTAGTTTTGGAAGAAAAACACTCAAAGAAGCGCGTCAAATTATTTCCCAAGCCAAAGTTGGTCTGAACTACACTCCAGATGTCTTTCCTTTAAATATTCAGGACTCTACTAAGGTTATAGAATATTGTGCTGCAGGATTGGGTGTTATTACAAACCGCTACAAATGGGTAGATGAATTTGAAAAGTCTAGGAATGCTGTTTTTTTAAGTTTAGACAGTGTAGAAACAAAAAAAGATGTATTAGAATTTAATTTTAAAGTTCCTGATCTAGATGATCTTGATTGGAATGTTTTGCTAGATAGAACAGGTATTGTTGAATATTTTGCAAAAATTGAAAATGGATGTGCTAAAAAATGAATGGTTTTTATTACCGGAGTTACTGATTTTTCAAATGTAGTAATTGTGTTTGATATGCCTTGTATAACTAAAATGTGCGAGAGCTGACGGTAAGGTTGTTCCGCTGAAAGACCTATAAGTATTAGCGAATGTTATATCAGAATCTTTACATGAAAAACAAAATCTCCCTGAAAAGTGGCCGATAACAAAACAAGCCTATCGAGAGCGTATAGTAGAAAGCTTTAGTGTTGAGGTAATGGCATCGAAGTATGGTATTGTCTGCTCCAATAAGTAATTTTGCTATTATTAGCCAGTATATTTTACTATTTTTTTATTTTTACCTAAATGGTTATTTATTCTTCTACTGCAAGTGTATATGAGGTTTTTTTGAAAATTGCATTTATATCCCAAAATGTTGCTCCTATTTTAGGTTTTAGGCGAGACCTGATTATTCATTTGGTGAGTAAAGGCCATACTGTCTATGCCTTTGCTTTAGATTATACTTCTGATTCTGTAGAAGCGCTGAAAGCATTAGGTGCTATACCGATAGCGTATTCACTCAATAAGTCTGGTATGAATCCAATTATCGATTTGAAAGATACCTGGTTGTTGTCGCGTAAATTAAAAAAAATCGCCCCAGATGTTGTATTTAGCTTTTTTGTTAAGCCTTCAATATATGGTACCTTAGCTGCGAAATTAGCAGGTGTACCGCGACGTATAGCTATGTTAGAAGGTTTGGGATATATGCATACGCCTGGAAAAACAGGCTTTTCTATTAAGAAACGACTATTACAGGTCATTCATGGTCTGCTTTGCTCATTTTCCTATCAATTTGCTGATGAGGTCTTGTTTTTAAATAATGATGATCCAAAAGATCTTGCAAAGTTTGCGTGGCTAAATAAGTATAAGCTAAAAGTTATTGGGCCAATTGGCCTAAACCTAAAAAATTACCCATTCTGTCCGGTAAATAGCACTGCCCCAGTACGTTTTATTCTAATTGCGCGTTTGTTAGCTGAAAAAGGAATTTTTGAATATTTGGAAGCCGCTCGAATTGTAAAAAATCAATATCCTCATGTTGAATTTGTCGTATTGGGAGGGCTTGATCCAGATAACCCTGCAGCGCTTACATCATCTCAGCTTGATGAGGTAATCAACGACGGCATTATTATTTATCCGGGACATGTCAAAAATGTTTCTGAATGGATAGCTGGGTCTCATGTCTTTGTACTTCCTTCTTACCGGGAGGGTTATCCTCGCTCTACACAAGAGGCTATGTCGATTGGTCGCGCTGTAATTACGACTGATGTACCAGGATGTCGAGAAACTGTCATTAATGGTGTTAATGGTTTTATTGTGCCAGCATTTGACGCTCAAGCACTTGTTAAAAAAATGAAATTTTTAAGCGAAAATCCATTTGAGGTGCAGCGAATGGGAGAAGAAAGTGCCCGGATAGCTTCGGAAAAATTTGATGTACATAAAATCAATTTACTATTTGAAAATATTTTTCTTGGGAAGTAGTATTTATAAATTATTGTTGATTATAGTTAAGTGGTTGTTTTTCGGTTTTTATCTTGAAAATATTTATGCTTTCGTCGCTTTTCTATTTGGTCGATTTGTTTTTATATTTTTCGTATTTAAGGGTTTTTATATTCAATTGGTGTGATTGATAAATCGTTTTTAGCTTTTTAATAAAAATCAAACAGAATATCAATTGGATAGATTCATAGATAAAGCGCGAGATGGTTTGTTTGTAGTTTCTCTTCCTGTTTTCTTGTGTTTTTCTTATTTATCAAGATAAATTAAAGTATAATTTAAACATTGAAAGTTCTCTGATTTTTAATATTGAAATGGGGTTGTATGAAACGATTATTTGACTTTACAGCGGCTTTTTGTGGGTTTTTATTGTTATCACCCGTTGTACTGCTGGTCGCTGTGTTGGTTCGTGTAAAACTAGGCTCGCCTATTTTATTTACTCAAGATCGCCCTGGTTTAGATGGTCAAGTGTTCAAAATGATGAAGTTTCGAACCATGCTTGATGGTAAAGATAAAGCGGGTAACTTATTACCAGATGATCAACGTATGACGAAATTTGGTGCTTTTTTACGCTCTACTAGTCTTGATGAATTACCCGGTTTATTTAATGTTCTTAAAGGTGATATGAGTTTGGTTGGTCCACGGCCATTGCTTGTACAATACTTACCTCTTTACAGCACTGAACAAGCACGTCGCCATAATGTTCGACCTGGTATCACTGGCTGGGCGCAAGTTAATGGGCGAAACGAGATAAGTTGGGAAGAAAAATTTAAGTTTGATGTGTGGTATGTGGATAATCAAAGTTTCTGGCTGGATTTTAAAATACTATTATTGACGGTCAAAAAGGTCTTTGTGCGTGAAGGCATTAGCTCGAATAGTCATGTGACTATTGAACCTTTTACAGGATCCGGTCATGAGTGAAGTCCCGATTCAATCATTAGCTATTTTAGGAGCCAGTGGTCATGGTAAAGTAGTTGCAGATCTTGCTGAACTATTAGGGTATACGGTTACTTTTTATGATGATGCTTATCCTGAGAAAACTACGCTCGAACATTGGCCTATTGCAGGTACGTTTAATGATCTTTTGTCTTTAGATTGCGATCGATTGCATGTTGTTGTGGCAATCGGGCATAACTCTATCCGGCAAGTCAAAATTACAACCCTGCTAGAAAGTTTTTTCGAGCTACCTACCTTGATACACCCAAATGCGATTGTTAGTCGTTATGCAAATATTGAGTCTGGTTGTGTAGTATTGGCAGGATCCACTGTTAACGCTTTTGCTACGATTGGCAAGGGCGTTATTATTAATAGCTGTGCGGTAATAGAGCATGATTGTGAACTTGCAGATTTTGTTCATATTTGTCCTAACGCTGCACTTGCAGGTGGAGTGAAAGTGGGTCTTGGTGCTTGGGTCGGTATCGGTAGCCAAGTAAAGCAATTAGTCTCTATTGGTGAGCATAGTTTAATAGGGGCGGGGAGTACCGTAATAAAGAATATACCTGCTAATGTTGTTGCGTTTGGCTCTCCTGCAGTAGTTATTAAGCAAAGTTAGCTTTTTTCTTTTTAGCGTTATGTTGAAGCTATATCGATTATTTTCACATGGAATTCAATAGGTAAGACATGTTAAACACTCCTTTTTCCCCTTGGCCTTCTTTTACTCAAGAAGAAGCCGATGCTGTTAGTCGCGTTTTACTTTCTAATAAAGTGAACTATTGGACTGGAACCGAAGGTCGCGAGTTTGAAAAAGAGTTTGCGGCTTGGGTAGCTACAGATTATGCCGTTGCACTAATGAATGGCACTGTTGCATTGGATATTGCATTGAAAGTATTAGGTGTTGTGGCTGGAGATGAGGTTATTACAACGCCTCGTACCTTTTTGGCTACGGCTTCGAGTATTGTGACAGCGGGCGCGACGCCTGTTTTTGCTGATGTTGATCTTAATAGTCAGAATATTACGGCAGAAAGTATCGAAGCTGTTCTAACTCCAAAAACGAAAGCGGTTATTGTTGTTCATCTTGCAGGCATGCCAGCTGAGATGGACGAGATTATGGCGTTAAGTCAGCGCCATGGTTTCTATGTTATTGAAGATTGCGCACAAGCACATGGTGCTAAGTATAAAGGTAAGTCTGTCGGTAGTATTGGACATATTGGTGCCTGGAGCTTTTGCCAAGATAAAATCATGAGCACTGGTGGTGAAGGTGGCATGGTAACGACAAATGATCGTGCTTTATGGGCGAAAATGTGGGCTTATAAAGATCACGGAAAGAGTTTTGATGCTATTTATCATCATGAGCATGCTCCAGGTTTTAGATGGCTACATGAGTCTTTTGGTACAAACTGGCGTATGACTGAAATGCAAGCTGTGTTAGGTCGTATACAGTTAACGCGAATG
Organism: Marinomonas flavescens; assembly: GCF_004352835.1. Lineage (GTDB taxonomy): Bacteria > Pseudomonadota > Gammaproteobacteria > Pseudomonadales > Marinomonadaceae > Marinomonas > Marinomonas flavescens. The sequence goes on from NZ_SJSB01000022.1 coordinate 31,073, forward strand.
AAAGATTGGACTCATAAGCGCCAAGAAAATGCGGCGTTGCTTGATGCCGTTGCAAGTGAGTTTGAAGGGATTCGTTTGGTTCGTGTACCGCAATACAGTCAGCATGCTGAGTACAAACACTATATGTTTATCCGACCAGAGTACTTAGCGCCAGGCTGGACGCGTGATCGTATTGTTGAAGAATTTGTTGCAAGTGGTGTGCCTTGTTTTCAAGGGAGTTGTTCTGAAGTTTATCGAGAGAAAGCCTTTGATAATACCCCTTGGCGCCCAGAGGTTTGCTTAGCTAATACTGTAGAGCTTGGTGAGGCGAGTTTGATGTTTTTGGTTCATCCAACATTAACTGAAGCAGAAATGAGCAAAACGTGTGATACGATGCAACAGATTTTTAAAAACGCAACACTACCTGTTATCAGCAAGAGTTTTTAGCTTCTATGCATTGCTACGCTGCAATAGGTCTTCTATATAAAGTTGTCTTTAGAGTGAAAAAGCTATTACCAACCAAAGGATATTGAAACGTTATGATGAATCAGCTTAATTGCATTTGGAGTTTACCGCGCTTTTATAAGCGAGTGATAAGCTTAGTGGTCGATTCAGTTTTTGTTTCTTTGGCTTTTATATTCGCTTATTGGGCTCGTTTGGGTAACTTTAACTCACTTCCTGATACTTTTTGGTTGGTGTTGATTGGTGCCATTATTGTCACACTGTTAGTCAATGTTCGACTTGGTCTTTATAGGGCGGTGTTACGTTATTTAACCTTTCATGCCTTTAGTGCTATTTTGCTTGGCGCCGCTATTTCTGCGCTAAGCATTACGTCTTTTTCTTATTTCTTTAATGCCCCTATACCTCGTACCGTGCCCATTATCTACTTTCCTTTTTTTGTCATGCTGTGCGGTGGGTCCCGTTTATTGGTCCGTGCTTTGATCGTACAAATCCCCAAAAAAGGCTCAGAAGCCGTTTTGGTATTTGGTGCGGGTGCTACTGGCCGTCAGTTGGCGTTGGCCTTACGTCAAGCGTCTAGTTGTCGGATCAAAGGGTACATTGATCAAGATACATCATTAGTAAACACCATTATTCAAGGTGTTACGGTTTACCATGTTGATAAAATGGAAGAATTAATTAATAAATTTAATATCAAAAAAGTATTACTAGCGATTCCTAAGGCAAGTCGATCTGAACGAAAAAAAGTCATTGAGCGGTTGCTGCCTTATGCCGTTGAGGTACTTACCGTACCTGACTTTGATGACATCGTTTCAGGAAAGGCCAAAATCAATGAGTTACAAGATGTCGCGGTAGATGATCTGCTAGGTCGTGATGTAGTAGAACCTGATTCGTCTTTGATGGGGGCCAATATCACAGGAAAAGTGGTGATGGTTACGGGGGCGGGTGGCTCAATTGGTTCAGAACTATGCCGCCAGATTATAAAGCAGCGTCCAAGTACTTTGATCCTTTTTGATGTGTCTGAGTTTGCTGTTTATAAAATTGACAAAGAATTGAATGAAATCCAAGGCAAACTATCTTTTAAGGTCAATATCGTTCCTTTGATTGGTTCTGTTCAACGTATCAACCGTCTAATGCAAACTATGAAGGCCTTTGCTGTTAATACTGTTTATCATGCGGCGGCTTATAAACATGTTCCCTTGGTAGAATATAATATGGTGGAAGGTGTTCGTAACAACGCCTTTGGAACCTATTATTGCGCTAAGGCGGCTATTGAAAGCGGAGTGAGTTCTTTTGTTCTTATTTCTACCGATAAAGCCGTGCGGCCTACCAATGTAATGGGCGCAACTAAGCGGATGGCAGAGTTGGCGTTGCAGGCATTAGCGGAAGAAGAAGCGAAAAAGCCAAATGGTACTCGCTTTTGTATGGTTCGTTTCGGTAATGTGCTTGGTTCGTCTGGTTCTGTTATTCCTGTGTTTAAAAAACAAATTGCTGAAAATCGACCGATTACAGTGACACACCCCGATATCATTCGTTACTTCATGACGATTCCAGAAGCGGCGCAGTTAGTTATCCAAGCTGGGTCTATGGGTAAAGGCGGCGATGTGTTTGTCTTAGACATGGGTGACCCGGTTAAGATTGTTGATCTAGCCAAAAATCTCATTCGTTTATCTGGTTTAGAAGTGAAATCTTCTGAGAACCCAAACGGTGATATTGAAATTCAATTTACTGGGTTACGCCCAGGTGAAAAGTTGTTTGAAGAGTTATTGATTGGTGATAATACAGAGAAAACCCTTCATGAGCGCATTATGACAGCGAATGAGCGATTCTTATCCTTGTCTGCTTTTGACGACACTATGGATAAGCTTGGCAAGGCTTGCCATGAGTTTGATTGTGATAAAGTGCGTGAAATATTGATTGCAGCCCCTACTGGTTTTCAACCAACAGATGGCATCGGTGATTCGGTTTGGAATGCGAATGAGCAGCAGAGAATCCGAAACGATGACAATGTGTTGCCACTTCCTTTCAAAGATACAAAAGCTAGATAGCTTTTAAGGTAAGCAGGCCTGTAAGTGCAAGGTCAAGTGACAGGTGATGAGGTGTGCCCTTTAGGCCAGTAACTGGAGATCTTTTAAAGCCAATCATCGGTTAAAGTCGAAATGACAGGTGATGTTTTGGTGGTTGGAAAAATCACTTTGATCACAGGTGTCTAGTGTGTTTGGTGTCATTAGCACTGTGGTCATCAGCCTAAAGACTGACCTACAAATGACAGGCCAAGAGCAGGTGATGAGGTGTGCCCTTGTGGGCTGGCCTTTAGGCCAGTAACTGGAGATTGATTGAACCCAATTATTGGTTAAAGTCGAAATGACAGGTGATGTTTTGGTGGTTGGAAAAATCACTTTGATCACAGGTGTCTCGTGTGGTTGGTGTCATTAGTACTGTGGTCATCAGCCTAAAGGCTGACCTACAAATGACAGGTCAAGAGGAGGTGATGAGGTGTGCCTTTGTGGGCTGGCCTTTAGGCCAGTAACTCATGAATTGATGAAACCAACTATCGGTTAAAGTCAAAATGACTGGTGATGTTTTGGTGGTTGGAAAATAGAGTCATGTTAATCACAGGTGTCTCGTGTGGTTGGTGTCATTAGTACTGTGGTCATCAGCCTAAAGGCTGACCTACAAATGACAGGCCAAGAGCAGGTGATGAGGTGGGCTCTTGTAGGTTAGCCTTTAGGCTAATAAATGGAGATTTGATGAATTCAATCATCGGTTAAAGTCGAAATGATGGGTGATGTTTTGGTGGTTGGAAAATAGAGTCATGTTAATCACAGGTGTCTCGTGTGGTTGGTGTCATTAGTACTGTGGTCATCAGCCTAAAGGCTGACCTACAAATGACAGGTCAAGAGCAGGTGATGAGGTGTGCCTTTGTGGGCTGGCCTTTAGGCCAGTAACTCATGAATTGATGAAACCAACTATCGGTTAAAGTCGAAATGACTGGTGATGTTTTGGTGGTTGGAAAATAGAGTCATGTTAATCACAGGTGTCTCGTGTGTTTGGCTCATATATTCCGCGGCATCTGGGCTAAAGCCCAGCCCACAAGGTCTAGTGACAGGTCAAGTGCAAGGCCAAGAGCGTCATGTTAAGCACAGGTGTCTCGTCTGTTTGGTTTTATTGGTACAGTGGTCATCAGCCTAAAGACTAACCTACAAGGGCCAGGTCAAGTGACAGACCATTTGGTTGTATAAGCATCATGTTAATCACAGGTGTCTCGTCTGTTTGGTTTTATTGGCACAGTGGTCATCAGCCTAAAGACTGACCTACAAGGGCCAGGTCAAGTGACAGACCATTTGGCTGTATAAGCATCATGTTAATCACAGGTGTCTCGTCTGTTTGGTTTCATTAGTACTGTGGTCATCAGCCTAAAGACTGACCTACAAGGGCCAGGTCAAGTGACAGACCATTTGGCTGTATAAGCATCATGTTAATCACAGGTGTCTCGTCTGTTTGGTTTCATTAGTACTGTGGTCATCAGCCTAAAGACTGACCTACAAGGGCCAGGTCAAGTGACAGAGCAAGGTCAAGAGCAAGGTCAAGACCAGTTCGGTATTTAGGTTTTTAGTTTTCAGGTATGACTATTTTTATGTCTGGGTGTTTTTGTTTTAGTTGTGTTTTTAATGTCGCTTTGGCTTGTTCATCCCCGTGGACGATGTGGATTTTCTGTGGTTTGACGCGCATACGTTTGATGAAGTTGAGTAGGTCACTTTGGCCTGCGTGGGCTGAGTAGCCGCTGATCTGTTTTACGTTGGCTTTGATGGGGTATTTTACGCCGTCGAAGGTGGCGTAGCCGTTGGTTTTGTCGTGGTAGCGTAGGATGTCTCGTCCAGGTGTGCCTGCGGCTTGGTAGCCAACGAAGAGTGCGTCGTTTCTGGCGTCTCCCAGTAAGGCTTTTAGGTAGTTGACCATACGTCCGCCTGCGCACATGCCGGAGGCGGCGATGACGATGGCGGGTCTGGTTTGGCGTTTTAAATAGTCGACGGTTTGCAGGTGGTTTTCGTGGCTGTTTATGGTGGTTACTTGCTCAAAACTGAGTGGGTGTCTACCGGCGTTAAGGCGCACTTTGGCTTCTTTGTCCCAGTAGTGTTTGAGGGATTTATACACGGCGGTGAATTTACTGGCGAGGGGGGAGTCGATGATGATGTCGATGTCTTCCCAATTAAGTGGTTTGCCTGAGCGTGTGTGGCTGATGGTTTTGGTTTTGTTCTGATGAATAATGTGTTCGAGTTCGTAGAGTAGTTCTTGGGTACGGCCAATGCTAAAGGCGGGGATGAGTACGGTGCCCGCGTCGCTTAGCGCGTGTTCGATACTTTGTTGTAGGTTACGACGACGTATTGCGCGGTTTTCGTGATTGCGGTCGCCGTAGGTGCTTTCTATTACTACTTGGTCTGCTCGATAAGGGGACTTTGGTGCATTGAGCAGGGGTGAATAAGGGGCGCCTAGGTCTCCTGAAAACAATACATCGTGGTAGCGTTTGTTGCGTGTTTTAAGAGTAGGGCTGGTTACTCTGAATACGCCATAGGCTGAGCCTAGGATGTGGCCTGCTTGATACAGTTTTAATTGAACGCTGGCATTTGAGTGGTGGGTAAGCGGAATAGACACCCATTGCTTATAATCGAGCGGAACAATTTGCGACGCGAGTCTTTTTAGGCAGGCTCTGATGATGCTGGCATTACGCGTAACGCCGACTTTCAAGGCGTCTTCTATGACCAGTGGTAGCAGCTCGGCGCTGGGTTTTGAGCAATAGATGGGTCCGGTGAATCCCGCTGCGAGTAAATAAGGCAAGCGGCCAACATGATCGATGTGTACGTGGGTGACAAACAGCGCTTGCACGGCGGTTATGTCGAACTCGATTTCCAATTGATTAGAGCCCGCCCCAGAGCCAGAAGTTTCAGCGCCTTGGAATAAACCGCAATCGACCAAGATGGAATGGTCATCGCCAATAAACAATTCATGGCAAGAGCCAGTCACGCCTTGTACTGCACCGTGGTGTTTTATAGTCAGCATACAAATCCTTGTGTCTTTCTGTGATTTTGATTGAAACATGGTTTCAATATAGACGAGAAAAACGCAAACCCCAAAATCGATGCAATTAGATTGGTTGTCTAATTTTCGTGTTTTTTACCACATTATTTGTATGATTTAGCTGGCTGTTTTTACCATTGTTCACTCAATGAACGGGTTTATCCTAGATGAGACAAAATAACGTCAATGGTACGAATGTTAAGTGTTACTCTTAAAAAGCTTTTGCTAAAAGTTACCTATTTTAATGGTCAATATAACGCGACTAATGACGTTGTGCGTGATCAGAATAAGGTTGCTTGCTATGCTGTCTGACGAATACCGCTACAAGATTTTAAAAGAGCTGCAGCAGAATCCTAATCTTAGCCAGCGAGAGCTAGCTAAGCGTTTGGGTATCAGCTTAGGTAAAACCAATTTTTGTTTAAAAGCCTTGATTGAAAAAGGGTTAGTCAAAGCGGGTAATTTTAAAAAGAGCTCAGACAAAGTAAGGTATCTGTATTTACTGACGCCCAAGGGCATAGAAGAACGTGTCTCCCTCACTCACCATTTTCTACAAAGAAAACTCAACGAGCACGAAGAGTTAACGAGTGAAATTGAAGCATTGCGTAGAGAAGTCGCGGATGCGGCTCAGCGCGGAAGGCCATGAAGAACACATGTTTCACACCACGGAGCACCGCCCTTGGGGTTCTTATCAAACCGTAGACCTTGGCTAGCGTCATCAAGTGAAACGCATCATGGTAAAGCCCGGTGAAAAGCTTAGTGTGCAAATGCATCATCATAGAGCTGAACATTGGGTCGTAGTATCCGGCACAGCCAAAGTACAAAACGGCGACAAAGAAATTTTACTGACTGAAAACGAATCCACTTACATCCCTGTTGGCGTGGTTCATGCGCTAGAAAACCCAGGGAAAATCCTGTTAGAAATCATTGAAGTGCAATCGGGTAATTACCTCGGTGAAGATGACATAGTGCGTTTTAGTGACAGGTATGGACGGTGATCATAGGTGTCAGCTCATTATTAGGGCAGTTTTTGTGTCGGTTAAAGTTGATATTGGATAAATGATAGTTTTTACCTTTAAATTTAATTATGTATGTCAGTATTATTTGGATATTGATTTTGCTTTGGCTCATCTGTTCGTTATAATCAAAAGTTGACAAATTGTATTACGTAAGTGATTTTTTACATATTTTGGAAATCTATTTTGTAACCATTCAGTGTTTATGATTTTGAAAATTAACTGGTAAATTACTTCGATAGTAAATTATAGGGAATACGAATTAATGCAGTTCCAGGTAAGGTTTTCTATGTTTGTATGGCTTTTGGCAGCAATGACATTTGCAGTTTCCATTGGTATTCCTAGAGGGTTTAATGTAACAACGTTACTTATTTTTCTGTGTTCTCTTGGGGTGCCATTTTTAAAGCCAATAAATCACCGTATTGATAAGCAGGACAAGATACTGATTTGGACGTTTTTCATATTCAGTGTTAGTTTTATGGCATTTGCCTTATGTGATTCTTTTGCGGCAAGAGGTCTTGATAAGCCTTCTCGTTTTTTATTAGTGATCCCAGTAATATTTCTACTACTACGTTCTAAAGGTCCTCAAGAGTGGCTTTGGTATGGCGTTACTATTGGTGCTTTGTTGGCATTCGGTTTGGCGTTATATGAAAGGGTGCTTATGGGCTTTGCTCGTGCCGATGGTGGTCAGGTGGCCATTATGTTTGGTGATACAGGAATGATGCTTGGCATGCTAAGTATGGCAGCGGCCATTTTTTTCTTTGCACAAAAGCGCTTCTCATGGATGATTATTGCACTTGCTGCTGGTTTTGCCGGAGTGGGCACCTCTATTTTATCGGGCTCGCGAGGTGGTTGGATTGCGGTACCTATGGTTGGGTTGTTTTTGTTTTGGGAATGCCGCGATTTATTAGGTAAAAAACGTTTATATAGCGTTTTTTCAGTCGCGTTAATTTGTATTGTTGCTGCAGTGGCGATTCCACAGACAGGTATACAAAAACGCGTAGGCGAAGCCGTGAGCAATATAGAACACTATTTAGCAGGCTCTCAAACTACTACATCGGTAGGGTTGCGTTTTGATATGTGGAAAGCGGCTATTAATATGTTTGAAAGTGCGCCTATTTTTGGTGTCGGAGAGAGTCAAATGCAGCCCATTAAACGTGAATTAGCAGCAGAAGGTATGATTAATGAGCACGCAGTACCGTTTAATCATGCTCATAACGATTATCTTCAAGCTTTGTCTACACGAGGCATCATTGGTTTTATTTTATTAATGGCAATGTATTTAGTGCCTTTGAAACTATTTTTAAGCAAACTTCGTCAATATAAAGATAACTGGCGTATTCGCTCTTACGCGATTGCTGGGGCTTTAATTCCTATGTGCTACATGGATTTTGGGCTGACGCAAGCTATGTTTATGCATAATATTGGTGTGATTATGTTTGCTTTTCCAATTGCCTTTTTTTGGGCTGCATTGCGATGGGCCGAGCGAGAAGAGTTAGCGAAATTAGAACTGAAAAATTAGATTTATGCTCTTGTGGGCTGGAATAACTAGAAAAAGAGTGGTCAGTAACTGGAGATTTTCTAAAGCCAATCATCGGTTAAAGTCAAAATGATGAGTGATGTTTTGGTTGTTGAAAAAATCACTTTGATCACAGGTGTCTTGTCTGTTTGGCCCATGTATTCCGTGGTATTCAGCCGCTCCTTTTTAAAGGTAAGCAGACCTACAAGTGACAGGTCAAGTGCAGGTGATGCCTTGGTCTTGGGTTTTGTAGGTTAGCCTTTAGGCTAATAACTGGAGGTTGTTTGAACTCAATCATCGGTTAAAGTTCAAATGATAAGTGATGTTTTTGTCAGTTGAAAAAATCACTTTAATCACAGGTGTCTTGTCTGTTTGGTTTTATTGGTGCAGTGGTCATCAGCCTAAAGGCAGACCTACAAGAGCGAGCCCAATCATCGGTTAAAGTCGATATGATGGGTGATGCTTTGTTGGTTAGTTAGAAAAAAGAGTCATGTTAATCACAGGTGTCTCGTCTGTTTTGTTTTATTGGTGCAGTGGTCATCAGCCTAAAGGCCGACCTACAAGTGACAGGCCAAGTTCTAGGTCAAGAGCATCTAGGTTTTTACAGGTATCGGTTAGTTCATTTATGTTTTCAAACAAAAAAAATGGCCATCATGTGATGGCCATTTTTGGTTCATTTAAGTACGCTAAATTGGGTTATTTAGTGTCTTTTTTATCTGTTTTTGCTGTGTCTTTTTTCGCATCTGGTTTTACGATGGCGTGAAGTTCTACAACAAATTTAAGCGCTGCGTTTGGTGGGATAGGACCTGTTCCACCTGGACCGTAGGCAAGTTTCGCTGGGATGTATAGTTCGTATTTAGAGCCAACAGGCATTAGCTGTAGACCTTCTGTCCAACCAGGGATAACTTGGTTAAGAGGGAAGGTGATTGCTTCGCCACGTTTGTAAGAGCTGTCGAATACTTTGCCGTCGATTAAGCTGCCTTCGTAGTCTACTTTTACGGTATCAGTGGCTTTAGGTTTTGCGCCAGTGCCTTTGGTGATTACTTTGTAAAGTAGGCCGTCTTTAGTCGACATTACGCCTTTTTCAGACGCTTTTTCTTTGATCCAAGCTTCAGATTTTGCTTGATCGGCAGCAGCTAGTTTTGCTTTTTCACGCTGTTCTTGTTCCATACGTTCTTTTTGGTACGTTTGGATAGTTTGGGTAACTTCTTCTTTCGTCATTAACCCTTTTTTACCAGCGTATGAGTCTTTAAAGCCTTGGTAGAATGTCGCTAGGTCTAAGTCTTTAAAATCCTGTGACATACGGCCACCGAACATAGAGCCGATGCTGTAAGCAAGCTTTTGTTCTTTTGTTTTAAGTGTCGTAGCTGTGGTGTCTGCTGCGTACGCAAAAGAAACGGAGGACATAACCAGCGCCGCAATGAGAGTTTTTTTCATAAAAAAGCGTTCCATTTGATTGTTGATTATCGCTGTGCGATTAATTTGAGTGTAACGATTAATTGTATATACGGAATTTGAGTCGCATGCCGTTTTTATCGAGCACAATAAGAGGCAGAACTAAGTTGAAACATTTAATGCGCCTTATGCTGAGCAGGATCAGATCCGTTAGTACTGTTCTAACATAAGGTAGGGCATTTATGCCAACTTTATGTCGGACTCTCTACCAAAGTGACCCCTTCACCTGCACACTTTGTTTCTGCTTTAACGGAATATTAAATTCTGCAAAGCATAAGACATGGTTCGAGAATAAGCGGTGTTCCTCTGGTACGACAATGAGTTTTACACAAGCATGACGGTGTTTGCGCAAGTTCTTGTCTTTACAATGCCTATTTACGAAATAATGACATAATTAAGGAGGGGGTTGTAGTAAAACCTGTGAAGGCCAACGGTTTTTTGTGTTGCTATTAAAGCCAAGATCAACAAGTGAAAGACCCACAAGTGACAGGACAGGTTCAAGGGCAGGTGATGTCTTGGTCTTGTGGGCTGGCCTTTAGGCCAGTAACTGGAGATTGTTTGAATCCAATCATCGGTTAAAGCCCAAATGATAGGTGATGTCTTGGTCTTGGGTTTTGTAGGTTAGCCTTTAGGCTAATAACTGGAGATTGTTTGAATTCAATCATCGGTTAAAGTCCAAAAGGTAGGTGATGGTTTGCCCTTGTGGGCTGGCCTTTAGGCCAGTAACTGGAGATTGTTTGAATTTAATCATCGGTTAAAGTCCAAAAGGTAGGTGATGTCTTGGTCTTGGGTTTTGTAGGTTAGCCTTTAGGCTAATAACTGGAGATTGTTTGAATCTAATCATCGGTTAAAGTCCAAAAGGTAGGTGATGTCTTGGTCTTGGGTTTTGTAGGTTAGCCTTTAGGCTAATAACTGGAGATTGTTTGAATTCAATCATCGGTTAAAGTCAAAATGACAGGTGATGGTTTGGTTAGTTGAAAAATAGAGTCATGTTAATCACAGGTGTCTTGTCTGTTTGGTTTTATTAGCACAGTGGTCATCAGCCTAAAGACTGACCTACAAATGACAGATCAAGTGACAAAGTGACAGGTCAAGGGCAAGACCATCTCGATTTCTACAGGTGTCTCGTGTGACTGGCTCATATATTCCGCGGCATCTGGGCTAAAGCCCAGCCCACAAGTGACAGGCGATGTTTTGGTGTTGAAGGCCTTTTGTTTGTTTCTAGGCGGTTTAGTGCATGCCTAGAAACAATGGAATGAGGATGGGGACGAGTAGGCTCATGATGAAGCCGCTGGCGATGCAGACGGGGACGATGGCGGGGCCATGAAATTTGCTGAGCATGGGGAGGGTGAAGTCCATGGCGGTGGCGCCTGAGTATCCAACGGACATATGGCTGCTGCGTTTGGCTAAGAAAGGAATCAGCATTAAGGCAACGATTTCTCGCCCTAAGTCTAATAAAAAGGCGGTGGTGCCAAGTACGGGGTCGCCAAGGCCTGTAATCAAGATGCCAGAAAGGCTGTACCAGCCAAATCCTGAAACGACGGCTAAGCCTTGGTGCCAGCTTAGGCCTAAGATGAAAGAACTCAACCAGCCTGCGAATAGTGTGCTAACGATGGTGCTGCTGGCGATGATGACGGCTTGTTTATTTAGCAGTAATTTTTTGAGACGATGATTGCCTTGTCTCAATTGGCAGCCGACTAGCAGCAAGAGTACATATAAGAGCCCAGTAACGGCCTGGTTCACGCCCATGGCCCAGTCTTTACCGATAAACCCCACGATGACCCCACCGATAACCCAAGCCAGTGTTTGCGCGGCGTCTTTTAGTGCCTGCATTTTGCTTGCTTGAGGCACATCAACTTGGTTTTCTGAATGCGCGCCGCCAAATCGAAGGCCGCTGCAGTAAAGTGCGATCAAGCTAATGATAGTAACCAATGAAAATAATACGAAGGCCTGAAACCCTGCGACGATGAGCTTTTGAGCGAGGTTGTCCAAGGCACCGATACTAAAGCCAATTAAGCCGAGTATTAAATAGATCAGTTTTTCTAGACCGACGGCGACTCGTTGTGGTGATAAGAATTTGATGTTCACCCAGTATCCGAATAGTAGGGCTATAAGTAGTGGGCCTAAGGTGGTAATAACGGTCATGTTGTTTCTAATCTTAAGGTTGAAAATGAGTAAGCGTGGGCATTTTGTCGGCATTTTAGTGCTTGTGCAAGGTAGGGGAGAAACAAAAGGCTTAATTTGAAATAAAAGCGTCTCTTTTGTGCACTGAAATGGGTCCGTCTCAGTGCAATGTAAAGGCCTAAATGCTAAATTACGTCGCGTAATATTGGACTTGTTTTTTCGTTTTTATTTTTTAGTCGTTCTTTATATTTTGCATCGTTCTTGGATTGACATAATTAAGTGGTGGCAGTGTGGCAAAAGCGTTTTCTTCTCCGTCTGTGTTAAAAGAGGTTTTACACCTGCTTTTGCCTATGGTGCTGACCATGACGTTGGAATTGTCGATTAGCCTAGTCGATACCGTCATGCTTGGGCATTACAGTGCGACGCATTTGGCCGCCGTTGGTTTGGCCTCTAGTTTATGGTTGCCGGTAGGCTGCTTCTTGATCGGGGTGACGTTTGGTATTACGCCTTTGGTTACGCGGCATTTGCATGGTCGTCAGCCAAAATTGGTGAATATTTATATGTCCCAAGCGGTTGGTGTCTCTATTATTTTAGGGCTAGCGGCTAGCATTATTACTGTGACCATCTTGCCACATTTTGCGCAGATGATGGCGACTCAAGAAGAAACACGACGCGTTGCAGTCGATTATCTTTATATCTTTGCGCCCGCTCTGCCGATGTTGGCTTTAATGACCGCGTATAAGAATTTATTTGAAGCGGCTGGGCGCCCTGGTTTTCCGTTGTTTGTTGCATCCACTGGCTTGTTATTAAATGTCTGTTTTAACTATGTGCTGATATTTGGCAATCTGGGCTTTCCTGATATGGGTGCTCGTGGCGCGGCGATTGCATCGACCCTGTCTCTGTATTTGTCGGTGACCTTCTTTTTTGTTTACGATCGATTTTTTAATAAGCGACCCTTGTTCACTAAATTAATCTGGCGCTATGTGCAAAAATTCTCTTTGCTACTGCACATTGGTGCCCCTGCAGGGTTAGCTTTTACCTTTGAAGTGGCGTTGTTTTCCTCGATGACCTGGTTGATCTCGTCTTTTGGCGACCTTGCTTTAGGTGCTGGACAGGTTGTGATGTCGTACACGTCTGTGTTGTTTACTCCTATGATGGCGATGAGTGCGGTGACCGCGATTGTGGTGGCTAAGGCAATGTCAAAAGAAGGCGTTGCCGGGGTGAGAAAGCGCCTGCGGGTTATTGTTTGGTTGGGTCTGGGCTACGTCGGCATTTGCTTTACGATCACGCAGCTGTTCCACAACGTGATTCCTTTTATCTACAGCAGCGACACAAAGATAGTCGCCATGGCCGCGAGCATTCTGCTGGTGTCGTCCTGTTATCAGCTTCCTGACATGTTACAAACCGTCTTTACCGGTGCGCTACGTGGCTTTAGAGACACTAGATCCTCGATGATTGCGTTTGCGGTTTCTTTGTTTGGTTTAAGCATCCCATTTGGATACTGGCTGTCGCATTATAGCCCTTGGGCGGATGCACTCGGCTTACGAGGCTTTTATATTGGGCTAGGCGCTGGATTGAGCTTATTAGCCGTGATTCTGATCTTGCGTTTCCGATTTGTGGTTAAACGCTATGAAGGTAAACGGATATTCTCCGAGAGAGAAGTGGCTTAGGTAACAAGAAGATACACAGACCCACAAGGGCACACGTCATCATCTGCACTGTTTCTTGTGTTTTTGCTTACCTGGAAAAAAGAGCGGCTGATGACCACTGTGCTAATAAAGACAACCAGACGAGACACCTATGAGAATCTAGATGATCTTGCACTGGAACTTGACCTGTCATTTGTAGGTCTGCTTACCTTGAAAAAAAGAGCGGCTGATGACCACTGTGCTAATAAAGCCAAACAGACGAGACACCTGTGAGAATCTAGACGACCTGTCACTTGTGGGCTGGTCTTTAGGCCAATGACCACTGTGCTAATAAAGCCAACCAGACGAGACACCTGTGATTAAAGTGATTTTTTCAACTGCAAAACATCACCTTTCATTTCGACTTTAACCGATGGTTGAATTCATCAATTCATGAGTTATTAGCCTAAAGGCTAACCTACAAGAGCCAAGACCAAGACCAAGACCAACCAACTTGCCCTGTATCTTGACCGGTCATTTGTAGGTTGGTCTTTAGGCCAATGACCACAGTGCTAATAAAGCCAAACAGACGAGACACCTGTGGTTAGAGTGATGTTTTCAACCATAAGACATCACCCATAATTTCGACTTTAACCGATGGTTGGATTCAAATAATCTCCAGTTATTAGCCTAAAGGCTAACCTACAAGACCCGACGTCTAGAAATTGACGTGACTCAACCAACTTGCCCTGGATCTTGACCTGTCATTTGTGGGCTGGGCTTTAGCCCAGATGCCACTGTGCTAATAAAGCCAACAAGACGAGACACCTGTGATTAACATGACTTCTTTTTTCACCACCATTTCGACTTTAACCCATATTTGAGACATCAAATATCCAGTTATTAGCCTAAAGGCTAACCTACAAGACCAAGACCAAGACCAAAACCAAAACATCACCTTCCATTTCGACTTTAACCGATGGTTGCTTTCATCAATTCATGAGTTACTGGCCTAAAGGCCAGCCCACAAATGAACAGACCAACCACCAAACCATCACCTGCCATTTCGACTTTAATCGATGGTTGGTTTCATCAATTCATGAGTTATTAGCCTAAAGGCTAACCTACAAGATCCAAAACCAAAACATCACCTTTCATTTCGACTTTAACCGATGATTGGGTTCATCAATTCATGAGTTATTAGCCTAAAGGCTAACCTACAAGAGCTAAGACCAAGACTAAAACATCGCCTGTTGTTTTGACTTTAACCGATGATTGAATTCAAACAATCTCCAGTTACTGGCCTAAAGGCCAGCCCACAAATGAACAGACCAACCACCAAACCATCACCACCATTTCGACTTTAACCGATGGTTGGATTCATCAATTCATGAGTTATTAGCCTAAAGGCTAACCTACAAGAGCCAAGACCAAAACATCACCTGCCATTTCGACTTTAACCGATGGTTGGTTTCATCAATTCATGAGTTATTAACCTAAAGGCTAACCTACAAGACCCAAGATCTAAGACCAAAATCCAAGACCCAAGACCCAAGACCCAAGACCCAAGGCATTACCCATGAGGCTAACTTGTAAATGAATTGGTTGGTTCACGTGGCGGGGGTTAATAGTTTCGGCATTGTTGTATGAGTTTGTCGATGTTTATGTGTTGTTCTGTGCTGTCGGCGAGGCGGTTTATTTCTTGGTCTTTGAGTTGGTTGTAATCGAAGGTTTTCGCTGCTTTTACGCCGGCCCATGTGAGTAGTGTGGTTAGGGCGTCTGGATGGTCGAATAGGCCGTGTAGGTAGGTGCCTATGATGGCGTTGTCTGGTGAGATGAAGCCTTCTTGTTGGCCGTTTTCTAGTGTGGCTAAGGGTTGAATCTTGGCGTGAAAACGTGAAACACCGCTGTGAATTTCGTAGCCGGTTAATTGGGCTTGGGAGTTCGCTAATAGCAGTGAGCCGTGGCGTTGTTTCAGTTGTTTGTCTTTTTCTAACACGGTTTCCATCGGGATAAAGCCGAAGCCTTGAGATTCGGTGTTTTTGTCTTTGTTTTCTAATCCATGGGGATCTAATAAGCGTTCGCCGAGCATTTGGTAACCGCCGCAAATACCGATGACTTTTCCGCCGTATCTTAGGTGTTTCTGTAAATACTCGTGCCAGCCTTCTTGGCGTAAAAAGGCTAAATCCGCTTGCACGCTTTTACTGCCCGGCAGAATGACCAAATCTGCGGGTGGAATGGGTTCGTTTGCGCCTACTAAGGTAACTTGCACATCAGGGTGTAAGCGTAGCGCATCCCAGTCGGTGTGGTTGCTGGTGCGTGGCATAATAGGAATCACGACTTGCAGTGTGGTCTGAGTGTTTTCTTTTTGTGGACTCTTGGCGACGGCGTCTTCGGATTCTAAATGAAAGCCTTTTAGATAAGGCAGTACACCCAAGACAGGTTTCCCCGTGCGTTCTTCTAGCCAATCTAATCCTGATTGCAACAAGCTGATATCGCCACGAAAGCGATTGATGACAAAGCCAATTACTCTGTCTTGTTCGCTCTTGCTGAGTAGGTCTAAGGTGCCTACTAAGTGAGCAAATACGCCGCCTTTGTCGATGTCGGCAATGATAATAACAGGACAATCGACGGCTTCTGCAAAGCCCATGTTGGCGATGTCGCGGGCGCGTAAATTGATTTCAGCTGGGCTGCCTGCACCTTCAATGATAACGGCGTCGTATTGGTTGGCGAGTCGATGGTAAGACTCTAGTGCCGCTATTTTAGCGATGCTTTTGTATTCGTGATAACCCACGGCATTCATGTTGCCAATGGCTTTGCCTTGGATGATAACTTGCGCGCCTGTGTCGGTATTTGGCTTGAGGAGAATCGGGTTCATGTCCACATGCGGTTCTAACCCTGCCGCATAGGCTTGCACGGCTTGCGCGCGGCCTATTTCGTTGCCATCTGCGGTGACGGCGCTGTTGAGTGCCATGTTTTGTGGCTTAAAAGGCGCAACGCGAATGCCGCGGCGTTGGAGTAATCGGCATAGGGCGGTGACTAGGGTGCTTTTTCCTGCATCCGACGTCGTTCCTTGAATCATTAAGTTAAAAGCTGGCATGCAAGTCATCACGTAGTTAGTCAATTTGGTGGTAGAATTCTCCCCGACAATTCTACTCGACATTGATGCCTTTTTACGTAAAAAAAGACGCTTAACCATGATTACCTCTATTTTTAATGACTCTCTTGGATTTTTCTCCTCAACAGCCACAATATTGGTGGCGGCATTGCTGTTGGATCGTCTTATCGGCGAGCCGAAAAGTTGGCACCCATTAATTTGGTTCGGCCGCTGGGTGGATTACTGCCAGCATGTTCTTCAGCAACCTTTGAGCGCGGATTCGTTTAATCAGCGAGTGTCGGGGGTGTTGGCTTGGTGTGCTGCGGTATTGCCGTGTTTGCTGGTTTTATTGTTTTTGTATTGGCTACTACCAGATGGGTTAGATGTGTTGTTGTCGGTCATTGTTTTATATTTTTCAATCGGTTGGCAAAGCCTGCGGGAGCATGCGCTGGCGATTGCGACGCCACTAAGTCTTGGGCGACTTGAAGATGCTCGCTTCGCGGTGAGTCGCATTGTCAGTCGTGACACCGATAATTTGACTGAGTCTGATGTTGCCAAAGCGGGCATAGAGTCTGTCTTAGAAAACGGCAGTGATGCTATTTTTGCCCCGATTTTTTGGTTTATTATCTTGGGTGCGCCCGGTGCTTTGGTGTATCGCTTAGCGAACACCTTGGATGCTATGTGGGGTTACAAAACTCGTAAGTTATTGTATTTTGGTTGGTTTGCCGCACGCTTTGATGATGTGTTGAATTATTTGCCCGCGCGTTTGGTGGTTTACACTTATGCCTTATGTGGGGATTGGTCGCGGGCGTTGCGTTCAGCCCGAAAAGAAGAGGTTCGTTGGAAAAGCCCAAATGCCGGGCCTGTGATGGCCGCGGGAGCGGGTGCGCTTGGGGTTAAACTGGGCGGTGAAGCACCGTATTTTGGTAAAATCGAAACGCGACCGGATTTAGGCGAAGGTGATGCGCCAACGCCACAACATTTAGAAAAAGCCATTTGGTTAGTGGATAAAAGCGTGTATTTGTGGGGATTGTTAATATGCATTTTGATTTAGTGCCACCGAAACACGGTGGTGATTTGGCGTATTGGCAGCGCAAAGTGGGTGCACAGGCCTTAAACTGGTTAGACCTATCTTCTGCGTGTAATCGCGAGCCTTGGCCGGTTCCTGCTTTGGATCCAGCCCTATGGAATGAGCTGCCAGATCAAGCGATGTTAATGGCGCAAGCGGAACGTTATTACGGAGTTCGTCCGAGTGCCATTGGCGCTGGGTCTCAGCATATTATTGAGTCTTTGCCGGCGCTGTTAGCAGAAAAACTCCCACACAAAAAAGTCATGGTGCCGCATGTTGGTTATCAAGAGCATGCTTTTGCGTGGCAGAAGTGGGGTTATGAGATTGGTTATTACCACACAATAGACGAACTGTTGGAACAAGCGTGGCAAGTATCGGTGGTCATTCAGCCTAATAACCCTACTGGGCAGTTGTATCGCTTGGATGACTTGCAGGCGGTATTGGCTAAAGCGGAGTCTATGAATGCTTATCTGGTGGTAGATGAAGCCTTTATCGATCCGATTTCTGAACAAAGCTTTCTGCAGGGTAACGATTTTTCCGTTTGGCCAGATTCACTGTTTGTGATGCGTTCTGTGGGTAAGTTTTTTGGTTTAGCGGGCGCGCGCGTGGGTTTTGCCTTTTGTTCAGTGCATTGGCAAGTGGCGCTTAAGAATCTTATGGGCCCTTGGCCTGTGGCGACGCCCAGTTTGTATTTAGTGGGCGCTGCATTCGACGATGTGGCGTGGCAAGCGCAAGCTCGACAGCATCTGGCTCAGCGTCGAGAGGTTTTTGTGAACCGCGTGATGCCGAAATTCAATACTATTTTTGACTCCCAAGACAGCCTTGTTAGTCCTTTGTTTATTACTTGGCAATTAGAAAGCCGCGCTTATGCACAGGATGTTTTCGAGATGTTACACACAGTAGGCATACATACTCGTCTAGGCGATGGTTGGATTCGGGTCGCGTTGCCCGCGATGGCTGAAATGGCAATATTAGATCGTGCCTTAGTCGAATTATTAAAATCAGCGGGAGGCCGAGAATTAGCATGAAGCACTTAGTCTTGGGTGGCGTACGCAGTGGTAAAAGTGCGTTTGCAGAAGAGCGTATCTTAGCAACTGATAGCCCTGTGTATTACGTGGCGACGTCGCAGGTTTGGGACGATGAAATGGCGGATCGTGTCCGTAAACATCAGCGCAGGCGTCCTGCGTCCTGGTCGCTTATTGAAGAGCCTATTAAGCTAGCGCAAACCTTGCAGCAGCTTAATAACACCGGCAATGCGGTGATTGTTGAATGTTTATCTTTATGGATCAGTAACTTGTTGTGTTCAGAAGATGAAGACCTATTCGAGCAAGAAACGGAGGCATTTCTTGCGATAGTGAAGCGCTTTGAAGGCGAGTTAATTATCGTATCCAGTGAAGTCGGGCTGGGTATTATGCCAATGAATGCCATGGCGAGACGCTTTGGAGATGAGATTGGCATGATGAATCAAAAGTTAGCAAAATTGACCGAACGGGTAACTTTTGTTGCAGCAGGACTACCAATGCCGCTAAAATCGCCTACTTAAATAAATTTTTGTGTTTTCCTCGTTTTTTTACCTAAAATCTGAGGATATCTTGGCACAACCCCTTTCTTAGAGACTTATTCGAAGCCAATATCGGCGCTTATAAAAGCGGCGACTTCGTGTATCTAAGATAAACATTGCGACTGAACTATTAAGCATAGGAGCTTATGATGACCCCTTATTCGAAAAACTTTCCGGTATCGTGGGAAGAGTTACACCGAGATGCACGCGCGTTGTCTTGGCGTTTATTAGAACAGGGACCATGGAAAGGCATTATCGCCATTACTCGCGGTGGACTCGTGCCAGCAGCCATTTTATGTCGCGAAATGGACATTCGACTAATCGACACCATTTGTATTGTTAGTTACAAATCAAACGACGGTGAAGCCGCCATGCAACAAGGTGAGCTGAGTGTTCTAAAAGGTGTGGAAGGTGACGGTGAAGGTTTTATCTTGATTGATGACCTTGTGGACACGGGTCGTACGGCACAAAAAGTTCGAGATATGTTGCCAAAGGCGCACTTCGCGACGATTTACGCCAAACCTGCCGGAAAGCCATTAGTCGATACTTTTGTCACAGAAGTTAGCCAAGATACATGGATTCGTTTTCCTTGGGATATGGAATATACCTTCTCTACGCCTCTTGCTGACCGCCACGGAAAGTAAATTTTTTAAAATTCTTTGTTCCTATCTATTAGCTTTAGTAAACTGACGCTTCTCTAGAGGCGAGACGGCTTGTAAATTATTACAAAAGTCTCGCTTCCTTTCTCTTATAAATTTGCTACGTTTAAGATATCAATCTTATTTTGCATGGTGATCTTCTATGCCGATGCACTTTTCTTACCCTGTATAGGATCTCATTATGCGTCACACTTTGTTTCGACTCATTTTAGCGGGCTTGATGTCATTTGCCATCGTATTGCCAGCTTGGGCGGAAGGGACCGTTGCCCGCGCCGTTTTCGCGAGTGATGTCATTGATCGTGAACCGATTGACGATATTGGCAAGATAATCCATGTTGAGTACGGTGAAATTCAGCGTGTTTATTTTTTCACTGATTTGCGTGATATGTCAGGTAGCCAAGTGAGCCATCGTTGGTTATTAGATGGCGATGTTATGGCTGAAATCCCCTTTGATATTGGTGGCGATCGTTGGAGGGTGTGGTCAAGTAAGCGTTTAATGCCTGGTTTCGACGGCACTTGGACGGCTCAAGTGGTTCAAGATGGCAAAGTCATTGCCTCTCGTTCATTTAAGTATGTTGATGACGATACGGATTCAAGTACTGATAACTCCTCCATGCAGACAGAAAAAACAGAGTAGGTTTATTGCCATGCCACATTTACGAGTACGAGGTCTTCCCTTTGAAGATCTCGAATCTATCGCGGACAAGCTGATAGAAACCCTAGCCAAAATCACCGACACACCGAATTCTCATTTTACTTTAGAGTATCAAGCGACCACCTATTTAGTCGTTGGCGGTGCATCTCCATCATATCCGTTCTTTGATATTCTCTGGTTCGACCGTGGTGACGAAGTGAAAGCGCAAGTAGCCGGTACGATTGAAGAATTAGTACGACCATTAGTCGCAAGCGGCCAAGATATTACCGTATTGTTTCATGACTTACAGGGCAAGGATTACTACGAAAACGGCGAGCATTTTTAACGCATCAGGCTTTGTACTTGATTTTGTGGGTCTGCTTACCTGGAAAAAAAGCGGCCAATGACCACAGTGCTAATACAGCCAAATAGACGAGACACCTGTGAGAATCTTGACGCCCTTGACCTAGCTCTCCTTAACTTCAAGGGGGAGTTGGAGGGGGGTATGCACTGGATCTAGAACTTGACCTTGAACTTGACCTGTCATTTGCAGGTCTGCTTACCTTGAAAAAAAAGAGGGGCCAATGACCACTGTGCATACAGCCAAATAGACGAGACACCTGTGATCAAAGTGAACCTTCAACAACCAAATGATCTTGTTCTTGTGGGCTGGGCTTTAGGCCAATGACCACTGTGCTAATAAAGCCAAACAGACGAGACACCTGTGATTAAAGTGATTTTTTAACAAGTTAGCATCATCTGTTGTTTTGACTTTAGCCCACATTTGAGACGCCACATCTCCAGTTATTAGCCTAAAGGCTAACCTACAAAACCCAAGACCAAGACCAAGACAAAGACTAGAAGATCACCAATGATTTCGACTTTAACCCGTGTTTGAGACGCAAAATCTCCAGTTATTAGCCTAAAGGCTAACCTACAAAACCCAAGACAAAGACCAAGACCAAAACATCACCTGTCATTTGGACTTTAACCGATGATTGGGTTCAAACAATCTCCAGTTACTGGCCTAAAGGCCAGCCCACAATA
This sequence comes from Marinomonas flavescens, assembly GCF_004352835.1. Taxonomy (GTDB): domain Bacteria; phylum Pseudomonadota; class Gammaproteobacteria; order Pseudomonadales; family Marinomonadaceae; genus Marinomonas; species Marinomonas flavescens. Next base: position 52,393 of record NZ_SJSB01000022.1, read on the forward strand.
CCTAAGCCTAAGCCTAAGCCTAAGCCTAAGCCTAAGCCTAAGACCAAAACATCACCTGCACTGGTATTTGACCTGTCATTTGTAGGTTGGTCTTTAGGCCAATGACCACTGTGCTAATACAGCCAAATAGACGAGACACCTGTGAAAATCTAGATGGTTTTGAACTTGCTATCTCTGTCTCGGGGAAGGGGCTCAACGTGCAATTTAACGTATTATTGTCATTTTAAATTAGTCTCAGTTTTAGTTAATCTAAAGGCTCTCGATAAATAAAACGGTGATGCCAAAATACCAATGAGACCTTTTACAACAAAGATTATAAGGGAATTTAGTCATACTTCCGTCGTGAGGAGTGTCGATATTTTTTGTTAATTGGGTTTACAGCCATCACTCTTGAGATGCTTGACTCAATTGAGTCTCGAAGGCCTTCAAACAGCAATACTTCATCAGACTGTGCTAAATAGTCAAGTATGCCCTGAGCCAATCGCTCTATGATTAATTTGGCGTTTCGAATTTTATAGCCACGACTTTCAGCCAACTTTAATAATATATTTTTATCTGGAAAGCTTTTAGAATTAGCCATTTTTAACGCCATTTTGTTATCAATAGTGTCATAAATAAGCGTATGTGTAATATCAAATGGTGGAGAAGAAAATACAGTAGACATGTCCGGTGAGTATTGTAAGGCAAAGTTTTTTAGATGAGCGTCTCCGTTGCCTATCAGACAATTAAACACAATAAGGGAGTAAACTTTTTCGACCTCTTCTTGTGAATTAGTATAAATCTGAGTGGCTTTAAGCAATGTTTCATAACTACCAGAATATTTCGCGTCTGGCTCGTTAGGCTTTTTCAGCAACGTGGTGAAGTCTTCATATCCCAACTTCGTTCCATCTGCATTTATATCAAACCTTTCGATTACAAAGTTCTCTTGGTTGTCTGAGAGATAAGTTCTAGGGGGTTCTAGTCCACAAAATCGGGCTGCTTCCATACATACAAACTCATTTACTGTTAATAACGGAAACTCTTCATTGTAAGACTTAACAATGAGATTTTTTTGCTCTAGGGTTCTTTCCGTTTTTAATTGGGTAGGAATACTTACTTTAGGCTGAACGTAAACGTCAGGCCATCACCACCTAGACAGGCTTAAATTAACTCACTTTTTTAAATTTGTTATTGGCGTAAAACAAGAAGCTGGTCTAGGGTTATGTGTAGACAGAGAGCAAGGGATTGTTCAAGCCTTCAGGATGAAGGCTCTGTCTTTTTCAGGATGATCTCCGCGCGGCAAGGATGCTGTAAAGAGTCCTTTCAGTTGTCTCTATTTGATGTTCCATGGCAGTAAGC
>NZ_SJSB01000023.1 GCF_004352835.1 Marinomonas flavescens
CGTTTCTTGTTCTTCCATTTGCTTGCGCCTGTCTCGTACCTCGACGCGTCAGCACAAATGCAAAACAAGAACCTCTAACATCAAATACCTATAACAGATGAGCAGGGTCAGACCCCTTAAATAGTGGCATAGAATCCAACCAACCACATCACCCGCCGTTTAAGGGCTCTGACCCTCGTCGTAAGCACCAAAAGTCGTTTCTTATCTTCCATTTACTCGCGCCTGTCTCGTACCTCGACGCGTCAGCACCAAACGATCGCGTGGGCCTGCTTGGCACCAAAGGCCGCTTCTTGTCAGTCCCTTTGCTAGCTACAGAATTAGACTTTTTTAAGAATCATGTTTTGTGTCTAGGGTTGTGGGCGCTTTGTCATTGATAAAAGCCTATGATTAAGCAGATCAATAAAGTGATAAGTAGGCTAAGCTGTTATGTAACTACTGGTTCGTAAACCAATTTAACGGTCATTTTGATGGCAATTTATTGTGCTGATACTTCTCTGTTGAGTAGGGTGGTTAGCGCTCTCTTGCTAGACTAAGCTTGAAGTGAGATCTTTTCTATTTAGCTAAAATATTGCTTCCCTAGCATCAGCTTATTAACTATTCTCGCGCTCAAGATACACCTATATTTTTATAAGAAGCTTTTCGATAAAGCTTCTTTCTTTTAGTGCAAGGAACACCTATGAAAATTGCTATTCTATCTCGTAATCCTAACCTTTATTCTACTCGACGTCTTGTGGAAGCCGGTGAAAAACTCGGTCACGAGATGGATGTGATTGATACTATGCACTGTTATATGGATATTTCCAGTAACAACCCTTCTGTTCGTTATGATGGTAAGCCATTGCCTAAGTATGACGCTGTTATCCCTCGCATCGGCGCTTCAGTTACCTTTTATGGTACTGCTGTTGTGCGTCAGTTTGAGATGATGGGGACTTATAGTATTAACGAGTCAGTGGCTATTAGCCGCTCTCGCGATAAGCTTCGATCTCTACAATTAATGTCTCGCAAAGGTTTGGGTCTGCCTAAAACAGGTTTTGCGCATCACCCAGATAAAATTGGTGATTTGTTGAAAAATGTCGGCGGGGCTCCTGTTGTCATTAAACTCCTAGAAGGGACGCAGGGGATCGGTGTGGTATTAGCTGAATCTAATAAGACGGCTGAATCAATTATTGAAGCGTTTATGGGGTTGAAGGCCAATATACTGGTCCAAGAATACATAAAAGAAGCTGGAGGCGCTGATATTCGTTGTTTAGTGGTTGGTGGGAAGGTCATCGCTGCGATGAAGCGGCAAGGTGCTGAAGGTGAGTTTCGTTCTAATTTGCATCGAGGTGGCACGGCATCGCTGGTTAAATTGTCGCCAGAAGAACGTAAGACTGCGGTTGAAGCTGCAAAGGTTATGGGGCTGAATATGTGTGGTGTCGATATTCTTCGTTCAAACGATGGTCCGCTGATTATGGAAGTGAATTCCTCTCCAGGGTTAGAAGGTATTGAATCCGCTACTAATAAAGACGTTGCCGCTATGATCATTAATCACATAGAAAAATCTGCGATTAGTGGCAATACTAAAACGAAAGGTAAAGGTTGATGAGTGATGATATTTTAACCATCGACGGCGTTGATATTTTATTAGGTGAAACTGTAAAAATAAAGTTACCAATTGTTAAGCTTTATACAGATACTAATATGTCTATGCCAATATTTGTTAAAAGGGGAAAGCGTTCTGGGCCTACTCTTTTTATTAGTGCGGCGATACATGGTGATGAATTAAATGGTATTGAGATAATTAGCCGTATTATCCAGAGTAAATATATGGATAAAATTCGCGGGACATTAATTGCTGTGCCTGTCGTTAATGGCTATGGCGTATTAAATCAAAGTCGTTACTTACCAGATCGACGTGATTTAAATCGTTCTTTTCCTGGTTCTCAGCGCGGTTCATTAGCAGGAAGAGTTGCTGATCGATTTCTAAGCGAAATTGTTTCAAAAGCAGACTACGGCATTGATTTGCATACTGGAAGTTTGCATCGCAGTAACTTACCTCAGATTCGAGCTAATTTAGATGACCAAGAAACGTTGGAAATCGCAACAGCATTCGGCGTTCCTGTCATTTTAAATTCAAACCTTAGAGATGGTTCTTTAAGGGAGTGTGCTAATGATGTTGGTGCTAAAGTGATTTTATACGAAGCTGGCGAAGCGCTTAGGTTTGATGAACTATCTATTAGGGCCGGTGTGAAGGGCATTGTTGAGGTCATGCGTCATCTTGGTATGTTGCCTAAAACAAGGCGTAAAAAGTCGTTGTCTGAACCAAGAATTGCTCGTAGTAGTAGCTGGATAAGAGCCACTGACAGTGGTTTTACTACACACATAAAAGAGCTTGGTGATTTGGTAGAAAGTGGTGATCTTCTTGCTCAGATTAAAGACCCTTATGGAATAATATTGGACGACGTTATTTGTAAAAATGGAGGCATTATTATTGGGAAACAAAATATTCCTTTGGTTCAAGAAGGGGATGCTATGTACCATATTGCACATTTCACATCGCCTGATGAAGTTGCTGAGAATGTTGAAACAATGCAAGATGAGTTAATGGATAATTATAGAACGTCTGATTAAGATGAAATTCCTTTTTTTATCTTAATTAGATTGAAATGATATCAACTCCACATTAACTTGGGATTGTTTGAGGCAATTAACTTAAGCTATCGTTTTTTCTACTTTTTTTACCTAATATCCTGCTGAAATTAACTCTGCAGGTTTATTATGTTTTTAGTCCGTGCTTTTCTATATTTAATATCTTTAGCCGGGGTTGGCTACCTTATTGGTCTAGAAGGATATCATTTCAAAACATTGGCTGTTTATGGTGAGCATACACTCACCGAGCACATGCAAGATATGATGACTTTTTCTAGTTGCATGTTGTTTTTATATGCATCGCGTATTGATCCAAAATTAAAAATCGCAGGTACTTTATTAGCCGCTCTTTTGGCAATGATGTTTGTTAGAGAATCTGATGCATTATTAGATAAATATGCCTACGATGGAGCGTGGCAAACGATAGTTAGCTTTATTTTGGTCATGGTAGTCGTTTTTTTATGGGGTAGGTTTTCTTCCATTTATGGGTCTTTAAAGGCGTACTCTGAAACAGCTTGCTATGGGACATGCTTGGCAGGGCTGGTAACTGTGTTGGCGTTTTCCAGAATGATGGGGCGTAACTCGTTCTGGTCTTCTGTAATGGGTGACAACTATATTCGAGTTGTAAAAAATATCGTAGAAGAGGGCACGGAAACACTAGGTTATACTTTGATTCTAATTTCAGCCATTGAGCTTGTGTTGATTTGCCAGAAAAATCAAAAATTAGCAGCCAAGGATTAGCCCTCAGTTTCTTGACTAAAAAAAGCCTCGCAAGCGAGGCTATAAAACTAGAGTGACGTTACAATAACGTAACAGCGCCGTGGTTAAACGGCATTCTGACTTAACGAAGTATTTTCTAGTACTTCGTTAAGATGCAGCCAAGTTTCAATGACGGTATCAGGATTAAGAGAAAGACTCTCAATACCTTGCTCTACTAGCCAGTCGGCAAAATCTGCATGATCTGATGGGCCTTGGCCACAAATCCCTACGTATTTGCCTTTTGCTCGGCAAGCTGAAATTGCCATTTTAAGCAGTTTTTTAACCGCTGGATTTCTTTCATCGAATTTGTCAGCGATGAGTCCTGAGTCTCGATCAAGTCCCAGTGTTAGTTGCGTTAAATCGTTTGATCCTATAGAAAAACCGTCAAAGTATTCTAGAAATTCATCTGCTAATAAGGCATTGGATGGTAACTCACACATCATAATGACTTTGAGACCATTTTCTCCACGAGCTAAGCCTTGTTCTGTGAGTAGCTCTGTGACTTGCTGCGCCTCTTCTAAAGTACGAACAAAAGGAATCATGATTTGCACGTTGGTTAGGCCCATGTCATTACGTACACGTCGAATGGCTTCACATTCCAATGCAAAACATTCACGGAACGAGTCATCGATGTAACGAGCGGCGCCTCGGAAACCAAGCATTGGGTTTTCTTCATCAGGTTCGAATAATGGCCCACCCACCAAATTATGATATTCGTTTGATTTAAAGTCAGACAAGCGAACTATCACTGGCTTTTTAGAGAAGGAGCAGGCGAGAGTCGCGACACCTTCAACTAGTTTGTCGACATAGAACTCAACAGGGCCTTTGTAGCCAGCTATTCGGTGATCTATTTCTTCTTTTATTGAAGCACTCATATCAGCGTAATTGAGCAGCGCTTTTGGGTGAATACCTATCATGCGATTAATGATGAATTCTAAACGAGCCAAGCCAATGCCAGCGTTTGGTAACATGGCAAAATCAAAAGCTCGGTTTGGGTTACCCACGTTCATCATCACTTTAACAGGCAGTTCTGGCATATTGCCGACTTCTGAAGTGATGACGTCGAAGTGTAATTCACCTTGGTAAACGAAGCCCATGTCTCCTTGAGCGCAAGACACAGTTACTTTTTGTCCCTCTTTCAGTGTCTCTGTTGCATCTCCACAACCGACAACGGCAGGAATGCCTAGCTCACGAGCAATGATTGCAGCGTGGCAGGTACGACCACCACGATTTGTGACAATCGCCGACGCGCGTTTCATGATCGGCTCCCAATCAGGATCTGTAATGTCGGTGACAAGAATATCCCCAGGCTTAATACGATCCATCTCAGTAATAGAAGACAATATTTTGACTTCGCCAGTACCAATTTTGTGACCAATGGCGCGGCCAGTAATGAGCACAGGGGAGGTTTCTTTGAGAGAGAAACGTTCCATGCTCTGTGCGTTTGCTTGACTGCGGACTGTCTCTGGGCGCGCTTGAACTATGTATATTTTTCCATCTATACCGTCTTTCGCCCATTCAATGTCCATTGGACGTTGATAGTGTGTCTCGATGATGCAAGCTTGACGAGCTAGGTCTTCTATCTCGTCATTTGTTAATGCAAAGCGGTTTTGGTCATCAAGGGCTACGGGGACAATAGTCACAAATTCTTCACTTCCTGCCTCTGCGTACTCCATTTTTTGCGCTTTGGAACCTAACGACTTACGCACTACCGCTGGACGTTTAGCGGCTAGTGTTGATTTATGCACGTAATACTCATCTGGATTAACGGTACCTTGAACAACCATTTCTCCAAGACCGTATGCAGCAGTAATGAAGACAACTTCATCAAAACCAGATTCTGTGTCTAATGTGAAAAGTACACCAGAAGCACCTATGTCGCTGCGTACCATTTTTTGAATGCCAGCCGATAAGGCAACGCCTTTATGCTCGTATCCTTGGTGAACGCGGTAAGAAATGGCACGATCGTTATACAAAGAAGCAAAAACACGTTTGATAGAGGCTTTAATGTCAGCAAGCCCTTTCACGTTCAAATAGGTTTCTTGCTGGCCAGCGAAAGAGGCGTCAGGCAAATCCTCTGCGGTAGCGGATGAACGGACAGCAAAAGAAGTGTCTGAAGCATTATCTTCACATAAAATTTTAAATGCTTGTTCAATTTCTGCATCAAATTCTGGTGAGAAAGGCGCATCTTCAACCCATTGACGAATTTTCACACCTGCTTCTGAAAGCGCATGAACGTCATCAACATCTAAGGTGTCGAGAGTTTGGTTGATTTTTGCGTCTAAGCCGCTTTCTTCTAAGAAGCTTTGATAAGCATAGGAAGTAGTTGCAAAACCATTTGGTACTTGAATACCAAGGCTAGTCAGGTTAGAAATCATTTCTCCTAAAGAGGCGTTTTTACCACCTACTTCACCGACGTCTTCTAAACGAAGATTTTTGAACCACTTAACAAATTTGCTCACACGGGACTCCAAAATAGTTACTTAAAAAGAGTAATCTGATTTTCTTATTGGTATAACGACATAATTAGTTAAAGCTTGTAAAAACGTTATGTCTGGGATCATTGTATGTAGGTGAGGGACATGGAATAAAATCGAATATTCGATGTAGTTTTATTTCAATTAAAAAATTTAATGTTGTTGCATAACAACAAAATGAGAATAAAAACATGAAAGTGTATTTTGTATCAGACGGAACAGCGATTACGGCAGAAGTCTTTGGTTCGGCGATGTTGTCGTTTTTTGATGTGGCTGTAGAGACACAAAGCGTGCCTTTTTTAGCGACGATGGATCAGGCCAATGGGTTGAAACAACAGATTAATTTAGAGGTAGAATCTGGAAATCCTCCTTTGGTGTTTTATACTATTTCTGACATTAAAATACGTGAGATTATTCAATCCTGTGAATGTCACTGTTATAACTTATTTGGTGATCTATTATTGCCGATAGAGAAGGCACTAGGTGTTTCAGCTCAACCGACGGCTCAAAAAGCCCACGGTATGAAAGAGGGGGTCTACGACGGTCGGATAGACGCCGTTAACTATGCGTTAGCGAATGATGATGGGGTATCTATCAAAAATTTCGATCAAGCGGATATTATCTTGTTGGGTGTGTCTCGATCAGGTAAAACGCCAACCAGTTTATATTTAGCGATGCAATACGGAATTAAAGCGGCAAACTACCCAATTACCGAAGATGATTTTGCCGCGACTGGTTTGCCGAAAGTGCTGAAACCTCATAAGAAAAAGCTCTTTGGATTAACCATAGATCCAGACCGATTACATGAAATTCGTACTGGTAGAATGGCAGCCAGTAAATACGCATCACCTCGACAATGTCGCTATGAAATAGAAGAAGTTGAGTCGCTTTATCGCCAAGAGCGGATACCTTTTTTAGATTCGACAAAACTGTCCGTGGAAGAAATTTCCACCAAAGTGATGGCTGAGATGAATTTAGTACGCCATAGGCAATGAATACACGCTTCAATACCTATCTAATTATTCGATGTTTTTGGTGGTTTTGTTTGAAATATGAGCAAAAAGGCATAAAAAAAGTAAAATCTATTCAAAAAAGTTTCATGAAAACTTGGTATAAACGAGAGTAGGTAATGGTTTATTGACTGTTTTGTTGTGAAATTACAAGGCAGATTAAGAAGTTGATGTGCAGTTTGTAGGAAGGGTGGCTTTCAGCTAAAGAGTATTGGGCGAGAATGCTCTATAATGACAACAAATTAGACGTGTCAGAAGCTTGGTTTAAAGAAATGTAACTGGGCACTGCGAATGTTCTAAGCAATAAGGTGTTAAAGCTCGACCATTTATAAGAGTGCAGCTTATTGATTAATCCAAGGATAAACAAACATTGAGTAATAAAAATATAAACGATCCCCATAAACAACGAGAAGCCTCTAAGTACGATAACCCCGTACCGAGTCGCGAATTCATATTAGAGTTTCTCGCGTCAAAGAATATCAGCTTAGGCCATCTAGACTTGTGCAAAGAGTTTGCCTTGACTGGTGAAGATCAAATAGAAGCTTTGCGTCGCCGACTGATTGCGATGTGTCGAGATCATCAGCTGACAAGTAATAAGAATGAAGAATACACTCCGATCCTAGAAAGTGACCTTATCGAAGGCTATGTTCAGGGCAATAAAGAAGGCCACGGTTTTCTATTGCGTCAAAATGACGATGATATTTTTCTTTCTTTTCGTCAAATGCAAAACGTAATGGATGGCGACAAGGTTAAGGTACGTTTATCTGGTCGTAGTGTTAAAGGTCGGTTAGACGGTGTTGTTGTCGAAGTGATTGAGCGTAAGCACAGTCAATTAGTTGGCCGTTACTACGAAGAAAGTCGAACCTCTTTTGTTACGCCTGAAAACCCTCGTATTTCTCAAGACATATTGATCTCCAAAGACTCTGGCTTGGTGCCAGTTCATGGACAATATGTGCTGACGGAAATTGTTTCCTATGCAGAGCGTGGTAAGCCAGCTCAAGGTATAGTGAAAAAAATTCTGGGTGACTTTATGGCACCTGGCCTTGAGATAGATGTGGCCATCCACCGTTATGAAATTCCCAGTGAATGGCCTAAAGCCGTAGAAAAACAGGTTCAGGGTTTCACGGCAGAAGTAGCAGAAGAAGATAAAGAACATAGGGTAGATTTGCGTAATCTGCCTTTTGTTACTATTGATGGCGAAGATGCGCGCGATTTTGATGATGCGGTTTATTGTGAAAAAACACCAGGCGGTTGGAAATTATTTGTTGCCATTGCGGATGTTTCTCACTATGTGAAAAAAGACACGGCATTAGATGAAGAAGCCATCGTACGAGGAAACTCAGTGTATTTTCCTGGCCGAGTGGTTCCTATGCTGCCAGAAATACTGTCGAACGGTTTGTGCTCGTTAAACCCAGATATTGATCGTTTGGCTATGGTTGCTGAGGTATCGCTTACAACCAAAGGCAAAATGCGTGGCTATAAATTTTATGAAGGCTTGATTAAGTCGCATGCTCGTCTTACTTACACCAAAGTGGCGAAAATGATTGCGCCAGAACTTGAATATGACGGTGAAGAGTTACGTGAACGTTATGCCTCTATTGTTACTCATATTGATGATTTAAATGGTCTTTATCATGTGTTGAAAGCGGCCCGTGCTGAGCGTGGTGCGATGGAGTTTGACACTGTTGAAACACGTATGGTGTTTGATGAGAATTCTAAGATTGATCAAATTGTTCCTGTTGAGCGAAATGATGCGCATAAACTGATCGAAGAATGCATGTTGTGCGCTAACGTAGCGGCGGCAGAGTTATTAATTAAAGCGGATCTACCAGCGTTATTTCGAGTTCATGAAGGGCCAAAAGAAGATCGCTTATTAACCTTACGGTCTTATCTTGGATTGTTAGGTCTTGAGTTAACTGGTGGGCTGAAGCCTAAGCCAAGTGACTATGCTTTGCTGACGGATCAGATTAAACATCGCGCTGATGCACGTAGTATCCAGACCATGTTGCTACGCTCTATGTCTCAAGCGGTATATCAGGCAGATAATTTAGGCCATTTTGGCTTGAATTACGAAGCATATGCGCATTTTACTTCTCCTATTCGTCGCTATCCGGACTTATTGGTTCACCGAGCAATTCGTTATTTAATACGTGGTGAAGGTCGTCCTGTTATGCGTCAAGCATATCGAGTAGCAGGTAGTCCGACTCTTAAAGAACGTAAAATATATGGATACAGTCATGCCGATATGGATGCGTTAGGCGATTCATGTTCTGTCACTGAGCGCCGTGCTGATGAAGCCACTCGTGATGTAGAAGCGTGGTTGAAATGTCAGTATGTTGAGCAGCATTTAGGTGAGTCTTTTGATGGCGTCGTTACTGCCGTCACTTCATTTGGATTGTTCGTTGAGCTGCAAGGGTTATTTGTTGATGGCTTAGTGCATATTTCAGGATTGGGACAAGATTATTTTGTTCATGATCTGGAGCATCAAGCGATTATTGGCGAAAGAACGGGCCGTGTTTTCCGTTTGGGGGACCGCCTGAAAGTTAAAGTCTCTAGTGTTAATTTAGAGCAACGAAAAATTGATTTGAGTTTAGACGATGTTCAGGCTAAACCACGTAAGAAAATTGAGCGTAATGATGCAAGCGAGCTTGAGATGCAATTAGCACAACTGCCTCCTATTGAGTTAGGTGGTCGTACTAAGTCTAAAAAGCCGCTTCCAACTGAAAAGACTGACAGCGTAGAGAAGAATGAAAAAGAAGGAGAAAAGAAACCTAAGACGAAAAAGCGTCGCGGTCCTTCAAAGGGAAAAATGATCCGTCAAAAGAAAACGGCACAAAATGCGGTAAAAGCTAAAACCGCTTCGACGGTAAAAAAAGTGAAAAAGCCAAAAAAAGCGAAAAAAAATAACGCTAAGCCTAGAGCTAACGATTAATTGATTTATCCGATTAGAGTAAAAATATCATAATGTCAGATTTAGAATGGATTTACGGAATTCATGCCGTAGAAAATGCGTTAACTCAGCAACCTGAGCGTATTAATGAAATACGTTTTCAGGAAGGCCGTGATGATAAAAAAACACAGCGTTTAGTGCAGCTTTGTAAAACCAATAAAGTACGCTACAGCATAGTGGCTCGTCGCGATTTAGATCAGCTTTTTACCAAAAATAAAGAGCGTGTAGTCCACCAAGGTGTTGTTGCTTATACAGTAATGACCAAAGCGGGTAATGAAGGTGACTTACACACTTTAGTTGAAGGTATAGAAGGAACGCCGCTAATTATTATTTTAGATGGTGTGACTGATCCTCATAATTTAGGCGCCTGTTTGCGTAGTGCAGATGCTGCTGGTGCGCATGCCGTAGTGATGCCAAAAGACAATTCAGCGCCTTTGAATGCGACTGTTAGTAAAGTCGCGTGTGGCGCAGCGGAAAGTATTCCGGTTTATGCAGTAACTAACTTAGCGCGCACAATGAAAAAACTGCAAGATCAGGGTGTTTGGATTTTTGGAACGGCAGGGGAAGCGACACAAACCGTTTATGAACAAGACTTTACCATTCCGACAGCCATAGTAATGGGTGCTGAGGGAGATGGTATGCGTCGATTGACTCGTGAGCAGTGCGACTACTTGGTGAAACTGCCTATGGCGGGTGTTGTTTCGAGTTTAAATGTGTCTGTTGCGACTGGCGTTTGTTTGTTTGAAGTCGTACGTCAACGTGCTCAAAAGGCGCTAGGCTAGGGAGTATAAGTGTGTTTGAGCAGTTTACTATTCAGGCTCCATCAAGGTCATTAAATGAGTCTCTTCAGCATAAGATTGATACTAAGACTAAACCCTTGGGCGCTTTGGGAGCATTAGAGCATCTAGCGTTTCAACTTGGTCGCATTCAAGAAACTGTAGACGTGGATGTGTCTAAGCCAAAGATGATTGTTTTTGCGGCAGATCATGGTGTTGTCGCTCAAGGAATTAGCGTGTTTCCGCAAGAAGTGACACCACAAATGGTGATGAACTTCTTAATGGGCGGTGCCGCGGTCAGCGTTTTTTGTGCTCAACATAACGTACCTCTTCAAGTTGTCGATGTGGGTGTGAATGCAGAATTAAAAAGTCATCCTTTATTGAGCAAGCGTAAAGTGGCTTTTGGCTCTAAAGATTTTAGCCAAGAAGCGGCGATGACGTCTGAAGAGTTATTCCAAGCCATTCAAGCAGGAGTTGTTGAAGTTGATCTTGCTATTGATGCTGGTGTTAATTTATTAATGTTTGGCGAGATGGGCATTGGCAATACCAGTGTGTCTTCTTGCATGATGACCGCATTGACAGGCATAGATCCATCGCAAAGCGCGGGTCGGGGCACTGGTTTAGATGACAATGGCGTTTCTAGAAAGGCTCAGGTAATTGAAGCCTCTCTAAAGCGTGCTGAAACGCAGACTGGTCAAGTTATGATGGACTGGAGCGCACAAACACTAGCAGAACAGGTAGGTGGATTCGAGATCATAGCAATGGCAGGAGCCATGTTGCAGTCTGCGCAGCGTAAAACCGCCTTTGTGGTGGATGGCTTTATTTGTTCTGTTGCTTTGTTATATGCACAAAAAATTGCGCCTAATGTTCGTGAATACGCTATTTTTGCTCATCAATCTAATGAGCAAGCGCATAAATTGTTGTTGAGCCATTTACACGCAGAGCCTATTTTGTCTTTAGATTTACGTTTAGGCGAAGGATCCGGTGCTATTTTGTCTTATCCTCTTATTCAAAGTGCGGCCGTGTTTCTCAATAATATGGCGAGTTTCGAAAGTGCAGGTGTAAACGACGGTGACAATATATAACGCTTATTGGCAAGGTTTTAAACGAAGTCTTGTAACCTATACTCGTATCCCGATTTCCGTTGATTGGGATGACAGCATAAAGCACACTCCCGCAGTGTGCTTTTTACCGTCGGTGGGTATCGTTGTTGCCTTGTTAAGCGCTTGGCCATTATGGTTTGATGCTCTGCCAGCCGCTATTCAGGCCATCTTCATGTTGCTAACCGCCGTGTTAATCACGGGTGGTTTTCATGAAGATGGGTTAATGGATGCCTGTGATGGTTTGGTCGGTGGTTGGGATAAAGAACAGCGTTTGAAGATCATGAAGGACTCTAGGATTGGCAGTTACGCAGCCTTGTCTATTTGGTTTTCGATGACACTTAAATGGCTATTATTGACCCAAATACTTTCAAGTCTTATGGCTGATGGGAGTCATTATGGATCGGCTTTATTCGCTTGGATTATGGTTCATAGTGTGTCGCGATTTACGCCGTTGGTGATCATGAATACGATGGATTATGTGACTGCAGGTCAAAGTAAAGCATCGAGTATGATTGCTAAGCTGGGTAAAGAGGAATGGTTTTTGGCTTTAATTCCTTGCCTGTTTCTTCTGCTGTTAGATTTTTCACATCTAATCAAAGCCATCGGCGTTTTAGCCTTGTTTGTGTTAGGGGCTAGACGATACTTAAGAAAGCGTCTCGGAGGGTTTAATGGCGATACATTGGGGGCCGTCGAGCAGATAAGTGAAGTATTATTGCTATTGTGTTTGATGGATGCATTAGCATGAAGCTGTACTTGATTCGTCATCCTAAGCCGGATATAAAGCAAGGCTTGTGTTACGGGCAAGCAGATGTGCCGCTTCTAGACGGTTGGCAAGCCCAGGCTAGGTTATTACGACGCTATCTGGATACTTTGCAGGGAAGTATGGCTTTTTATCACAGCCCATTAAGTCGAGCGGCAGAGCTCGCTGGCTTAATTAGCCAGAATACTTCACAACCTCAACACGCACTTAAAGAATTAGATTTTGGTCTCTGGGAAAATTTACTCTGGGAAGATATTCCTAAAGAGTCGATAGACCTATGGTTTGAAGACATCGTCGATACGGCACCTTATCAAGGAGAATCCTTACAAGTGCTTGCAGATCGAGTGTGGTGCTGGTGGTCATCTATTAAACATTGTAATGCCGAGCATTTGGTTGTGGTGACTCATTCAGGTGTTATCAAAGTGCTAGTGAGTTTGTTGTGTCAATGGCCTTTGGCGCAATCTCATCGAATTGATGTAGGGTTTATGAGCGTGACAGAGTTATTTATTCAAGATGAATATATTTCTTTGAAGCGTTTAGGGGCGGGCGATTGGGTCATTTGATTCCATCGAATATAAAGTGATTAGAACAGAGATTAATTGAAATATGCTGTTATATATTTTAGGCATGATAGGCATTGCAGCGTTTGCTATTACTGGCGTTATTTCATCCGGTAAGCGAGACATGGATTTGTTCAGTATTGTCCTTTTAGGCATGGTTACTTCCTTAGGTGGCGGGACCATTCGAGATGTTATTTTAGGGGTTGAAAGTGTTTATTGGGTCAAAGATACCTCCTATCTTTGGGTGGCATTTTTATCTTCTCTATTCGCCTTTTTTGCAGTACGAATTATAGATGATAGACAGAGAGTTTTTCATTATGCCGATGCTTTTGGTTTGGCGTTGTTTACCATCGTAGCAACAGAGCGTGTATTGAGCTTAGGGTTCTCTCCAACGATTGCGATTACGATGGGTGTAACCACGGGTGTTGCGGGTGGCATTATTCGGGATGTTGTGAGTAATCGTCCTCCTATGGTGCTTGGGCGAGAATTTTATGCGACCCCTGCTTTTATTGGCGCTGTACTGATGGTATTACTTCAAAAAAACATTCCTTCCCATGAATATAATTCGATTTACTCAGTCGCTCTGATATTTATACTCAGACTGTTTGCTATTCACAAAGGCCTTTATTATCCAAGTTGGCTGCTATACAAGAAGAAATAAATTATGACAGAGCTAGATGCAAAACAAGAAGCGAGGCTTCTTAAGAAAAAAGCGGTTGTTGATCAGCGTATTGCGTCGGCGACAGAAGAGCGAGGCGTTACTATTTTATTAACAGGAACGGGTAAGGGGAAAAGCTCCAGTGCCTTCGGTACCATGGCAAGAGCGCTTGGACATGGACAAAAGTGTGCGGTTATCCAGTTTATCAAAGGTCGTAAAGCCACAGGCGAACAGCTTTTTTTTGGTGAGCATCCAGGTGTAGAATTTCATGTGATGGGACATGGATTTACTTGGGAAACTCGTAATCCTGCATTAGAAAAAGAAGCGGCCGAACAGGCTTGGGCATTAGCTAAGCAAGTATTATCCAATCCTGATATTCACTTTGTACTATTAGATGAAATTACCTATATGTACAAATATGGCCATTTAGACGAAGCAGATTTACTGGCGGCTTTGGCTGCTCGACCAGCTCATCAAAATGTCATGATGACAGGGCGTACAGCACCAAGAGCCTTATTAGACAGTGTAGATACGCACAGCAAAGTAGCGAATGAACGTCATGCTTTTGCTAATGGAGTTAAGGCGCAAGTGGGAATTGAATGGTAGTTCGCATTGCGAGCTACAACACAGCATTAAGCCGCTCTAGTGAGGGCGACTTATTAAACGCGTTAACATCTGGATGTGATAAACAAGTGTTAGCGACAGTGGCTCTCTTACAACATATTCGTCCAGATATTATTCTTCTTAACGAGATAGACTTTGACCCCAGTGGTCGTATTGTTACTCTGTTACAGAAAGCGCTCCGTCACGCTAACAAGGATCAAAACTTAGATCTGCCGTATGCTTATAGCCAAGCTGTAAACACAGGTATGCCCTCTGGTCGAGACTTTGATAAAGACGGTATAGCCTCGGATAAAGGCGCGGACGCATTAGGTTTTGGCGTGTTTCCAGGTCAATACGGTATGCTTTTACTTTCTCGTTTTCCCATCGATACTGTGGCCACTCGAACTTTTCAGTCTTTTCTCTGGAAAGACATGCCTACCCCTTGTTTGCCTAAAAATAGTCGAGGTGATTCGTGGTTCGATACAGAAGATCTTAGTATTTTACCCTTATCTTCTAAATCCCATTGGGACGTGGCAGTCGATGTTTATGGCAAGAAGCTTAGATGTTTATGTTCACATCCGACGCCGCCTGTTTTTGATGGTAAAGAGAAACGCAACGCTTGTCGCAACCACGATGAAATTCGTTTTTGGACCGATTACCTATCTGGTGAGCCTTACTTCTACGATGACCAAGGCCGTACAGGTGGTATTGATCAAGATGATTTTGTGTTACTTGGAGATTTAAATGCATCGCCTACGGAAGGGGATTCATATCGTCAGGCAATAGTGAATTTATTAAATCATCCTAAAGTAGCGCATTTGCCCTTTCCTGAGAGTGAAGGTGGCATTGAGCACTCATCTCAAATTGAAAAAAACATCAGCAAATGTCATACCGCAGTTTGGCGTATGCAAGCAGACTATGTTCGAGTGAGCCAAACATTACTTCCTCTTAATCAAGCTGTTTTTTGGCCTAAAAAAGCCTCTCAAGAAGCGACATTATTGAAAAATACCTCAGACCATCGGCTGGTCTATCTCGATCTTCCCTTCACAGAAATATAACCAGAAATGAGATTTATTTTCAAAAGTGTAGATTTTCTATTTGTTTTTAATGATAATGATTCTCGTTACTTTTTAATTGAATTGTTAAAATGAAAACTAACTCAAGTGGAGATGACTATGCAGTACTGGGAAAGGTTAACAAGAGAAGCCAACAAAGCTTATTTTAAGCACGCTTTTTCTGATGCAGTAGATTTGAATCGAAAAGCACTCGCTCAAGTCGAAAGAGAATCTGATCACGGTTTTTACCAGGACCCTGAAACGATTGTCTCAGCGACAGTGGTTAGTCATTTAAATATTGCAGAAGCGTTTACAGGGCTTGGTGATTTTGTATCGGCAAATTTACAGTACGAAAATGCAATGAATTTCTTACAAGCCGTTTTAATGCGTTCAGACCTTGAGGCTGAACAACGTGATTTGATTATGCGAACGACGACGCATATACGCTTCGAATGGGATCTCTTTATACAAAGTAAAGGGGCTGAGCTTAAAACGCAAAATAATGCTCTAGTGCAGGCTATTACACATTCCGTATCCTATGCGAAAGCCGTTATTTGTCACTAAATAAGATGACTGGGAGGGAAAATGGAAAATAAGATAATTGCTTGTTGTCTTGTTTTATCAGCAAGTATGGTGAGTTCTACTACATACGCTGAAGTAGGCGATAATAGCTCTTTAATTACTTTTCATAATCTATTTTTCTTTCTTGCTGGCCTTTTTTTATCAACAGGTGTGTATTACAAGCACTATTACAAAAAGAAGAAAAGATAAACGAAAGTAAAGCATCCACTATGATGCTTCATACGGTCTGATCATCAATAAAGTGCTTCATATTGCCCAAGATAGATGGTTTTCGCTGAGGTTGATGGAAATAGTCGTGATAAAAAAATGTACAGAAATAAAGACACTTCATGTAAAAATCAAAAAACGGTCTGTCTTCAAAAAGTTGGTATTCGACTCAGTTTTCTCTAAAATTTGAACATATGTAATGTTCATTTTTATTGTTAAACGGAAGAGAAATTTATGTCGGCTAGTACAATGGTTGCCAAACGCCATACTCGAATTGAAGATATTCAGGCGCTTGTTATTGGTACTCTTATTATTGCTTTGGGTGTAAATTTATTTACGCAGGCAGGGCTTATAACAGGCGGTACAGCAGGGATGGCGTTTCTTTTACAGTACACAACCTCGTTAACCTTTGGGCAAGCTTTCTTTCTTGTTAATATTCCTTTCTACCTTTTAGCGTTTAAACATATGGGGTGGGAATTTACACTTAAGACCTTTTTAGCTGTATTTTGTGTATCGTTTTTTTCGGACCTTACCCCGAAACTTATCTCGTTTAATAGCATCGAGCCTATTTATGCCGCGTTGGCTGGTGGTTTTTTGATGGGAGTGGGTTTTCTTATGCTCTTTAGACACAATGCCAGCTTGGGAGGCGTCAATATTTTAGCTCGTTATATTGCTGAGAAATATGGTATTTCTTTCGGTAAATTTCAGATGGCGGTGGATTGCACGATTGTAACGTTATCTATTTTCGTTATTGATTTTCGTTTAATCGCCGTTTCTGTCATTGGTGCGATTGCATTAAACATGATCCTGGCGGTCAATCATAAACCAGGTCGTTACATGGGCAATATCTAGTTATTGTGCTGCGAAGAATGATTCAAATAAGGCGACCTTAGGTCGCCTTATTTGTTATGAGATTGCCTTATCTTGAAATAGAATAGATCTTGAAGCCTCTTCGTTTCTAATGTCAGCCGGCTCAGGTATTATAGCGACCAATCAGATTAAAGAAGGATACACGGCTTGGAGCTACTTAAAGTAGATGATCTCAACCCTTACCTAAATGACCTTGTTGAGCTGCTTTGTGATGCGGTTGAATCGGGTGCTCCTATTGGTTTTTTACCACCATTAAGTGAACCAGAGGCAAAAGCGTATTGGCTATCCATCAATGATGAATTACAAGTAAACTCCAGACAAGTTTTGTTGGTGAGAGAAGATGAGAAAATCGTTGGCAGTGTACAGATTGCCATGTCGCCCAAGGCAAATGCTTTACACCGTTGTGATGTAGAAAAGCTGATGGTACATACGAACGTTCGAGAAAATGGTTTAGGCAGTATTTTAATGCAAGGCGTTGAACGTGTAGCTGCGTCGATGCAAAGACAATTACTCATGTTAGAAGTCAGAAGTGATGATATCGCTCACGATATGTATGTTAAATTAGGCTATATCCCATTTGGTGAGGTGCCTAACTACACACGAAGTGCGAATGGCGCTTTGCATAACTCGACTTTTTTCTACAAAGAAATAGAACTTTCCCACGAAGTTTTCTCTTAAATTGATAGATGAGCCATAGGCGAATAATTCCTTGAGACTAGATTTTTATTTATCCCATGTTACAGATCTTGCGCGTAAAGCCTCGAAAATAGCCGCTTCGAAAGGTCGTGTTACTGTAAACGGTGAAACGATTAAAAAAGCAAACCACCCAGTACAAGAAACGGACGTTATCTATTTAGATGACACGCGTCTAGCTTGGCCATCGGAAGGCTATTATTTACTCTATAAACCAGCAGGTTACGTCTGTGCGACGGAAGATGCTGAGCATTCTACCGTGGTAGATTTACTGCCTTCACATCTAGGGCAAAGCTTAAAAGTGGTTGGGCGTTTAGATAAAGATACAACTGGCTTATTATTGCTGACAACAGATGGCCAATGGTTGCATCGCATTACATCGCCTAAAAAAGCGTGTAATAAACGCTACCGAATGACATTGCTCGATAGCATCGACGATGCTGCGCTTGAACAACTTGAAAAAGGCGTATTATTGAATGGTGAGTCTCAACTGACAATGCCAGCGGTTGTCGAACGTATTTCTGATAACGAAATCTTCTTAACGATTCAAGAAGGCAAGTATCATCAAGTTAAGCGGATGTTGGCAGCAGTCGGAAATAAAGTTGAGACGCTGCATCGTGATCAAATCGGAGACTTAGCTCTAGATGAGGGACTAAATCCTGGCGAATTTAGAGAATTAACCGAAGACGAAGTCGGCTATTTTTAAATTAGATAATCGTGTTTTAGCTACTATAAATGAGAGAATGCACATGACTACAGAATTATCGATGGATGAACGCGTCCAATTATTAGTTGCGCCGGATAGCGAACGTTTAGTTTATTTCGTTGAAAAAGTGAAAGAAAGCCAAACCGTATGGAGCTTGAGTAACGAAGATGGCTTTGTAATGGTTGAGACGGACGAAGGTGATTGCGTCATGGTTTGGCCTGATGCTGAATTTGCGAGCCAATGGGCAGTAGAAGATTGGGATGATTGCGAGCCAGTAGCTGTTGAGCTGGAGACATTTTTGACGGGATGGTTGCCAAGTTTGGCAATAGATAAAATCACCATAGCGGTATTCCCAAATATTGAAGATGAAGGCAAGTTGTCTTCAGCTGATGAGCTAAAAACACTTTTATCTTAAGGTGAAACTTATCTTAAGATAAAAATAGGGCACCATTTTAGTAAATGGTGCCTGCGTTATTTATTGTTATATTGACACCTGTTCTCAAAAGGCTGGAAGGCTCTGTAGATTTTTGCTTTTTGAGAGCGTTTATTTGATGATCCTAGCTTGTTGTATTACTAATCGCTATGACAGTCTGCTCGTCTTATAACTGTCATAAGTATATTGCCTGAATATAAATTCGTTTCTCGCCTCAACCCTTCCCATTGTGCATAATATTACTCTCCCCTTTTTAGTAAACTGTTGTTTACAGATTTTGATTTTACGATAAGGAAGTAATCACAGAATGAGCAAGCGCCAAAGTAATCGAGAAGAAGTCTTCACTCGGATTTTAGAGGCTGCAGAGATTGAATTCGGTCTTAAAGGCTACAGTGGTGCAAGCCTGCAGCACATTGCGGATCGAGCTAACCTTCCAAAACCTAATATCGTTTATTATTTCCAGTCAAAAGCCAATTTATACAAACATGTTCTCAACCAAATATTAGCGGATTGGAATGATCTATTTAATCAGGCTACAGTTGACGATGATCCGGCTATTATACTAGATGGTTTTATTAGAGAAAAATTGGAATTGAGTTTCACAAACCCACGCTCGTCACGCATTTTTGCGATGGAAGTAATTGGCGGTGCGAGTCATATTGGCGACTATTTGAAAGAAGAATTAGTGCCTTGGCTTACGTCTCGTGTCAGTGTTATTCAGGGTTGGATTGACGCAGGCAAAATGCGCGCTATTGACCCAACGAGTCTTATTTTTATGGTTTGGGCTACTACTCAGCATTACGCAGATTTTGAAGCACAAATATTAGCGCTCACTAATAAAGAGGCACTAGGCGAAGACGATTTAAAACGTATTGGTGATACCGTGAGTAGTATTATTCTTACTGGTGTGGGTTTGGATTTACCAAGCTAAAAACGGCCAATAGACAAAAGCCCTATACCGTTTTTATTTGTCTGCTTTACATTCTTAAGTGTAATGGTCTAATGATTCCAAAGAGAGGGAGTATGATTCATCATGCTCCCTCTCTTTGTTTATGGATATGCTGAATCAAAGCGCGTAATTTAGCCGGTTTAGCTGGTTTAGCCATATAAATGACATTGTTTTGTTTACATCTTTCAACCAAGCCTGGTTCTTGCGACGCTGTAATTAAAACAGCAGGAATGTCTTTATTGGCTTTCTTTCGCAATGTGCTAATAAGCGACAACCCATCTTGATTCTGATCAAGTTGAAAATCGACTAATAACAATTCTGCTTCACCTTCCGCTTGGTTTGCTTCTTCGAAGCGCTCGAATGTTTGGCAATCACACTGCCAATGGGTTAATAGCGTTCGCATTGCTGTGAGGTTGTTGTTGTCATCATCGATACACCAAACATAACAATGAGCAATATGACTGTGTGCTTTTGCCACGTTTAATGGTTTTTTCAAATTATTCTGCTCTTGACTTACTGCTAGTGGAATCCGAATACCAAAACAGCTTCCTTTGCCAGGAATAGAGCGAATTTGTGTTTCTAACCCAAGTTGTTTTTGCAAGCGTCTTACCAGCCCTAACCCCAAGCCCATTCCTTGCTCTGCTGTGTTTTCCCAGCGATAGAAGTCATCAAATATTTTTTTCTGTTCAGATTCTGGAATGCCAATACCGGTATCCCAGACTTGTAATAAAACATGGTCTTTACGTTGGCGTGTACTTAAAAGCACCTGCCCTTTAGCGGTATATTTTACGGCATTAGAGACAAAGTTTTGAATAATACGACGCAAATAAATAGGGTCACTGTGAACTTGAATTGGCAAGGTGTGGGTTGATAGCGAGAGTGCTTTATTTTCGGCAATGACGCCGAATTCCGCAATGATAGGAGAAAGAAGTTCTTCTAAATTACAATCAATTAGCCTTGGTTTAATGGCACCTTGGTCTAATCTCGCAATCTCCAATAATGTCGAAATAAGTGCTTCGGTGGATTCTAAAGAATCTGATAATTTACCAACAATATCGCCAGAATCTTCTGCTAAATCACTGGACTGTAATACTCCCATATACAATTTGGCGGCATTTAAAGGTTGTAATATATCGTGGCTGGCGAGGGCTAAAAACTCTGTTTTTGAGGCGTTTGCACGTTCTGCTTCCGCTTTTGCTTTGATTAATGCTTGCTCGGCGCTATTGCGTCGTTCAATTTCTGCCATCAACTCTTGATTAATACCCTGAACTTCGACTGTTCGAGCTTCTACACGCTTCTCTAAATCTATATTCGCCTCTTTAAGGGCTTGCTGGCTCTCAATGTGTTCGGTAACGTCAGTGAAGCTAGTGACAAAACCACCATCAGGCAGTGGGTTACCAACCATTTCAATCACTCGACCACTGGCTCGTCGTCTCAAGAATCGATGACCAGAGCCTTTACGAAGGTAGTCTAACCGTTTATTGACAAGTGCTTCGAGATCGCCAACACCGCATTCACCACGCTCCGCGTTATAGCGAATCAACTCTTCAACGGGGAGACCAATTTTCAGCATTCCTTCGGGGTAAGGGTAGAGGGATAAATAGGTTTTATTCCACGCGACCATGCGTAAATCTTTATCCACCACACTGATCCCTTGATCTAAATTATCCATAGAAACAAACAGTAGGTTCTGACTGAACTGAATCGCTTGAGTCGTTTCATCCAAATAAGTCACCATCTCTTCTACCTTGATTTGCTTGTCGATCAAGATAGAGTTGATGATAGTTCGCGCTGAAGAACCGCCTAAAACACCGCCTAAAATACGTTCACAATAGTCAATAAATAAACGATTTGGGGTTATATTGGGAGCGAGCGTTTGGGCATAGTCTTTTTCAAAATTACGCAGTACTTGTTGGCTTTTTTGAGCCCCTAGAAAGGTTTCTAACAAGACAAATAAGTCGCTGTTTAAGGCTTTGCTTTTCGGTTTGAAGAAGCGATGTTCCAGTTCAGTCGTTGGACTAACAAAAGCCGTGGCTTGTATTCGATCAATCAAGCGCTCAGAGGATAAAAGAGACCCAACTATATAGCCGATTATATTCGCCACTAAGCTGATAAAAGCACCATAACTGAGTAAATCTGACCGAGACTCTTGGCTGCCTAAGGCCCAATCTATACTGCCTGTTAAAGGCATCATGAATAATAAAATCCAACACAGGAAGCCGAGAGTTAAGCCAGTATATACTCCATAAGCGTGACCGCGTTTCCAATATAATCCACCGAGTACAGCGGGCAGTAATTGCAGCACTAAAGAGAATGCAACTAAGCCTGTACCAGCCAAAGATTCGCTGTTGGCCATCTTTTGATAATAGAGGTAGGACAGCATGAGAATGCCAGCCATGGCAAAACGGCGAATGATTAATATACGACGCCGATAAACGGGCAGCCCTTGGTGTTGAGCGCTTGCGCGAGCTATCATTAAAGGCAGGATAACATCGTTACTAATCATGATGCTTAACGCAAATGTTGCAATGATAGTCATCGCCGTAGTGGCGGACATACCACCTAAAAAGATAAGCATTTGTAATGGTAAATTATCAGATGCTAATGCGAATTGAATAACATAAGTATCGGCATTGATATTGCCTGAGAATAAGCTTTGTCCTGCAATGGCAATCGGCGGAATGATCACTGCAAAAATCAATAAATACAAAGGAAATAGTAACCTTGCCATATTTGACTGACGCTTATCTTGATGGTCAACAACAGTGACGTGAAATTGTCGTGGCAAACAGACAACGGCCGCTGCTGACATAAGGGTTTGCATAATAAAAGAAAAAGAGATGAGCTGATTGGAATGCCATGCGCTAAAGTCGATGGCGTGCTCTGACCAGTTAGTAACAGAATGCTTCATCATCACGATAGCAACGATGCCAACGGCCACAATGGCGATTAATTTGAACAAAGATTCAGCACCAATCGCGAGCATCATTCCTGAGCGGTATTCGGTCACTTCGACTTTTCGTGTGCCAAATAGCATAGCAAATATGCCAATTAACAGGGTCGCGATAAAGACAACTAAGCTGACAGAGAACGCTTCTTGATCTGCGAATAAAGCAAAGTTTGAGCCGATCGCCTTAAGTTGCAAAGCAATATAAGGAATGACGGATAGCATAGCAATTAAGACTACGAGAGGCGCCGTTAAAGGTCGTTTTCCATAGCGGGATGAAATAAAGTCCGCAATTGAAGTGATGTTTTGTTTGTGGCTAACTAATATCATCTTGCGAATAAACGGAAAGGCAAATAGATAGAGTAGAATTGGCCCAAGTAATACAGGTAAATAATTCCAACCAGAACGAGATGCTACGCCAATAGCGCCATAAAAGGTCCATGCGGTACAATAAATAGCGAGTGATAGGCTATATACTAAAGGGTGACTAGTGAGTTTCTTCGCCCATGGACTTTCTTTATCACCCCATAAAGCAATACAAAACAAACCTAGGATATAGAGGATGGCTAGAAAAACCCAAAAAACAGTCATCGATTGAACTACCTTTCCTTCGATTTGTCATTATTGATAATAAAAGACCAATGTAGCATAGCTTATTCAACAATCCTCTACGACTTAGGTAGCGACTATTACGAGAGCCATTAATGAAGGCTCAGAACGTGGCGATGTCATGCAACATTAGGAAAATTACACCATGTCCTTATCTCTAACAGTGAACAGTATTAAAGCCTACCATGTCCTTATCTCTAACAGTGAACAGTATTAAAGCCTACCATGCCCATCTTTATTACAGCGATGAAGCGGGTCTGGAAATGGCAAAAGGCATTGCCGAAAAAGCCGGTCAACTTTTTGACATCAAAATAGGGCGCTTCCATCAAAAACCAGTTGGGCCTCATCCATTGTGGAGTTGCCAATTATCTTTTGCCGTGACGACTTTTGCTGAGATTGTCCCTTGGCTAATGATGAATCGACAGTCTCTCGATGTATTTCTTCACCCGCTAACTAATGATGATTATGTGGATCATACACAAGGCGCGAGCTGGTTAGGGAGCTCCCATGCTCTTGATTTATCACAATTTACCCCCAAATAGGGGGTTCTTATTTAGCAGAGTAATTTATGGAAGATTGGTTTAAGCAATTTATTATTTTATGGTCGGTTATTGATCCGATAGGCACTATTCCAGTTTTTTTAGCGGTGACTGCTGGGCTTGGAAGTCCTTCTTTATCACGAAAATTAGCGCTAAAAGCGGTGTTGATTTCTGCTGTAGTACTGCTATTTTTTGTTATTGCTGGCGAATATTTATTAAATGAAATGGGGATACCGCTTGAAGCCTTTCAGATAGCGGGTGGTTTGGTGTTATTTCTTTTTGCCTTGACCATGATCTTTGGTGAAAGTAAGCCTGATGAAGAAATGGGGATCGTACAAAAAGGCATGCATGGCGCTGTTTTTCCGTTAGCGATACCTTCTATTGCTTCCCCCGGTGCGATGATGGCAGCTGTCCTTTTAACTGATAACAACCGCTTCTCAATAATGCATCAGTTTGTTACGACTATGGTGATGCTAAGTGTTTTGTTTGTGACATTTATTTTGATGTTACTGGCTACCAGAATTCAAAAAATTATTGGTGTTGCAGGCGCTAGTGTTATTAGTCGTGTGATGGGGCTAATCTTGGCTGCGGTTGCTGTTAACTCCGTTTTAACCGGTATTCAGATGTATTTTGGCCTTCATACGGCATTAAGTGGAAATGGTTCTTTAGGCCTATAAAAGGTTAATAACTTAAGAAACCCTATCTCTTTATTTGGGCTGTAAATAGCGAGTTTATAGGTGATTGAGTTGATGCTAGTGGTCTTTATTAAATGAAATTTAAAGCGCATATAGCAGCGCTTTTATAGCGAAACTTTTATTAAAATTAAAAAAATTTAACGCTAACCCTAGGAAAATCGTCGATAGTCCCCAACTTTATGGCTTATGGTAGTTATTCATACTATGGGAGGTTACCATAGGAGTACAATCTGGGTTCGTGTTGTGGCGGTGTATCGCAAAGTCTGTTTGCTTCTATCAAGCACTCGTTCCCCTATTCATATTTAAGCAGGAGAAGACAATGCAAATCGCAGAAAACGCCGTAGTAAGCATGCACTACACACTAACAGATGAGCAAGGACAAGAGTTGGACTCTTCCGTTGGTCAAGAGCCACTTGTATTTTTGAGCGGCGCTCAAAACATTATTGATGGGTTAGACAATGCGCTTCAAGGTAAAACTGCTGGCGAGAAACTAACCGTTTCTGTTTCACCTGAAGAAGGTTACGGAGAAGTTCATCAAGAGTTGATCCAAAAAGTGCCTCGTGACAATTTCCAAGGTGTAGAAGAGATTCAAGTTGGTATGCAGTTTATGGCGCAAACACCAGGCGGCGAGCAACCTGTTACAGTTATTGGTGTTGAAGAAGATGGTGTAATGCTAGATGGCAATCACCCATTAGCGGGTAAGACATTAAACTTTGATGTAGAAATTGTTGACGTTCGTGAAGCAGTAGCAGAAGAGCTAGAGCACGGACATGTACACGGAGAAGGTGGTCATCACCACTAGGCACTGATTAGCGTTCTTGTGGTTCGCTAAGACATGTTTAAAATAAAAAACGGTATCTAGATAGATACCGTTTTTTTATGGCTGAGTTTTCTATGACCATGTTTTTTAACACGCTAGAAAGTAGTCAATTATTGGAGATAAAGTAATGGAAGACATTAATTTTCAGGAACTTAAAACGACAATATTAGCCTGTGAAGCCTGTGCCTCTTTTTTACCCTTACCCCCTAAACCAATTCTACAAATTCATCCAGATGCCAAAATTCTAATCGCAGGACAGGCTCCTGGTCGAAGAGCCCATGAGTCAGGGTTGCCCTTTGACGATCCTAGTGGTGATAGTCTGAGAGACTGGCTCGGTATTTCAAAAGACGTTTTTTATGATGAAACAAAAGTAGCATTAGTTCCAATGGGGTTTTGTTTTCCGGGAACGGGAAAGTCTGGAGATTTGCCACCAAGAAAAGAATGTGCCGATCTTTGGCGCGCTAAGCTTCTTTGTCAGCTGACAAAAATAAAACTAACCGTTGTGCTTGGTACTTATGCACAGGTGTACCATTTGAAAACAACAGGTAAAATGTCAGTAACAGAGCAAGTGAAAGCCTCAGAGTTTTGGCTCGAACAAGGTAAAATTGCCTTGCCCCATCCTAGTCCGCGAAACAATCGTTGGCTTAAGCAAAATCCATGGTTTTCTACAGAGATACTACCGGAGCTCAAAGTGCGCGTTAATTCGTTGCTTCAGGATCCCGAGTCATAAGGTAATGTTCTATTCCATCTTCCATATAAGGGGCGGAAACCGTCATAAAACCATGTGACTGATAGAATTTTTCAAGATGCGATTGTGCGCCAATTTTTATCGGTATATTTGGCCATAGCTTGAGTGTCTCTTGCACTGCATTCTTCATGAGTATGTGTCCTATTTTATCTTTACGATTTTCCTGCTCAACAACAACTCGCCCTATACTGGTATGAGCTGGGTAGCAATCCTCTTTTGCCAAGAGCCTAGCGTAAGCAATGATATGGTTGTCTTTCAGAGCATACAGGTGTCGAGTATTAGGAAGCGTGTCTAGGCCATCTAATTCAGGAAAAGGGCAGTTCTGTTCAACCACAAAGACATTACAGCGCAGCTTTAGTAAGTCATATAAAATGAAAGTGGATAGCGCGTTAAACGGCTGACAATGCCATGTGATCATTATTATTACCTATGATTTTTTTGTTAGCTTATTATGCCTAGGAAGTCTCTTTATGAATATGATAGAGAATGAAAAAAGGGCTATAGACGTCACCGTTGCAACCTATATACCTGAAAAATATCAATATTTCTAGCATACGAGTGGTATAGGAATTTGCTTTTACTGGATGAAATTTCACTTTGAAATTAATGACGTTTCGAATTTTTTAATAAAGCGAAAGCAAGATAGGGTAAGAGTCGTGTTGTTTCTTTATGAAGAAATAAAGAAGCACAAAAAGATAAGCATAGAGTACAGAGGGTTTTTAATTCTAGGACCACTCCCGGATGGAGTAAGCCAAATGTCTTCTTTTAGAAAAGAAGGCGCTTACTCAATGGTATGTTTGGTTTACTGAGCTGAACAGATTAAGCGTGCTGAGCAGAAGACGATACAAATGCAGACTTAATTTTAATCGCTACTTTTTTAACGGCTTTTACAGCAGAAGAAATACTAGCAACAATGTATTCGGCACGTTCAGCGCGAGCAATCATTTCGTATTTTTCAGCTTCACTTAGATAAGGTGTGTTTACTTTTGTTAGCATAGTAGCAATAGATTGTGTGTTTTTCATGATGTATTCCTTGTTAGTTGTTTACTTTCAAAACCATCAAAACAAACTCCGTTTCGATGGTTATATAGTAGAAAGTATCGCTAAGGAAGACAAACGAGAAAATATACACTAGAAGATGAATAAAACTAACCAATTAGTCAATATTGTAAATAATAAGCATTATGTGCTTTTATCGTCTGCCCAAGATTCAAAATGAATTGCTTTTTTTGCATCTCGTCTTGGAAGCCAACCGAAGCGTTCTAAGTCCGGTTTTGTCTGAAATTTATCCACATAGCCAACGCATAAATAGGCAATCACATCAATGCTATCGGGGATATTTAATGCTTTCTTAATAACCTCATCGTGAACAATACTTACCCAGCCAACACCGATATTTTCAGCTCTGGCAGCCAGCCATAAGTTTTGCACAGCACAGACAGAACTAAACAAATCCATCTCAGGTTTTACCGTTCTTCCTAATACAACAGATCCCGTTCGACTGCGATCACAAGTGATACAAATACCTA
This sequence comes from Marinomonas flavescens, assembly GCF_004352835.1. Lineage (GTDB taxonomy): Bacteria > Pseudomonadota > Gammaproteobacteria > Pseudomonadales > Marinomonadaceae > Marinomonas > Marinomonas flavescens. The sequence continues at coordinate 27,667 of NZ_SJSB01000023.1, forward strand.
AGGGCGCTTCTTCTATGCCCTCTAGTTTTAGATTTTTATATTGTTCTTTGCGATTGCCTTGAAACATTTCAGCGGATTGAGCGTGAGCATCTAGAAAGCCTTGTTTGATTTTGCTTTTAGTCTCTGAACTTTTGATAATAATGAAGTCCCAAGGCTGCATAAAACCGACACTAGGGGCATGATGAGCTGCCAGTAAAATACGCTCTAATACATCATCTGGAATGGGCGTATTAATAAATTCACTACGGACGTCACGGCGAGAAAAGATAGTTTTATACACCGCATTCCGTTCTTCTTGAGATATTTTCATAACCGCCTTTTGGATCTATTCTAAAGGTGGGCATTATGACGTTGAATTTACGGGGAGGCTAACGCGTGGATAACATTAAGAGATGAATTTTGTTCATCTCTTATAAAGCCCACATCAGGAAATGTGGGCTTTATATCATTTTAAAGTAAGTTATAAACTGTTTGATGTGTATGTAGCGATTGTGACGCTAATGTTTAAGGTATTTCTATTGACCGTAAACTTCGTCTATTACTTGTTTTAGACCGGCATAAATCGCAGAAGCACCACATAGAATCCCTTCATAACCAGCGATATGTTGGATAGTGGTATTGCCTGTGTAATCACCAAGAGCGAGCAAGAAAAATAAGATAGCTAATGTTGAGAATACGATTTGCAGTGGTTTATTAATACGTAATGTGGCGATAAATAAAATACTTGTAAAAATGCCCCAAAGAATGAAATAGGCAACCATAGACGATCCTTTAGGGCCGTCCCAAAGTCCCATTTTTGGTAAAAGAAGCAGTCCGACTAGAGTTAACCAGAAAAATCCATAAGAAGTAAAAGCAGTCGTTCCGAAAGTATTTCCCTTTTTCCACTCCATAATGCCTGCAATAACTTGCGCCATCCCACCGTAGAAAATGCCCATGGCTAAAATCATAGAACCTAGTGGAAATAGGCCAGAGTTATGAAAATTTAACAATACTGTCGTCATACCGAAGGCCACTAGGCCAAGGGGAGCTGGGTTTGCTGTTAGATCAACTTGTTTGATTAACGTTGTTTGGTTTTCCATAGATACCTTCTTATTATATTTATTTTAGGAGTTACATTTCGATCTAGAAGTATTTTTATCATGACTAGATCTCGTCATCCCGTGAGTTCTTATGTTCAGGAATGAACTGCCAAAGACTATAATGTTGGCTGAGGTAGTGAGTACAGTCCGACTTTAGTCGAATATAAAGATGACATTAACCTCTATTTTATTGAACATAGTACTACTGGAAGTAGATTGTTTTTTTGATTAAGGCTAAGAAAACAGCGCTGAGGCAAGGGATTACTGAATTGAAGGGTATATTTTGGCGAACTGAAGTAATGCTATTTTATTTTATTTGTTAGAATTAAATAAATAAGAAATGACGATTAAATTAATTTATTTCCCTATTTTTTGCTCAATTTGCTGATCTGATCTGATCTGATCTGATAAGACTAAGAGATGAAGCTACTCCACCTCTTATCATTAACCTGCCTTTTGACACACTGCCGTGAGTAGGGGATCATTTTCGTTAAGCGGATACCAATGACTGTCTTGTAGATGTGAAGGATTAAAAGACTCAGTGAAATCTGTTCGAGCATCTTGTACACAATCGACTATTTGAGGCACTCGTTTTGCTAAGTGTCGGCGCTCGAAAAAATATAGGTCTACTAACACAAGATCTGGATCTATTTTATTCTGGGCTGAATTAGTGACATCAGCAGCAATAAAACGCATGGTTTGTGGATATATATAGCTCCAAGGACGCCATGGGGCTTCCTCTTGAACCGTTTTTACAACGACTAAACCTGTAGGCAACATGCTTTTTTGGTGATCGTACCAGCTGTATTCACCTTGTACTTGAAAACCTAACATTGCAAGACCTGCAAACGTTGGGACCAGCCATTTAGGGGCTTTTTTCTTAGATAATGTACGAATAAAAAGGGCGATGCCTGCGCCTCCTATTCCTGCAAATACCGTTGCTATTAATTCCCAAAACATAATTATTTCTCTTTAATTATTGTGTGTTTTGTATTCAATCGAGAATAAATCAAAATAGAAAGATCGAGTACCATTATGACACTCGATCTTTCTTATCCATCAATATTAGTGATCGACTGCCTTACCCGCACCTTGTGGATAACGCACACTTTCTACTAGATCTTGGATTGCTTTTGGCGGTGCTTCTGTCATAGAAGATACCAAGAAAGCAACAGAGAAGTTAATAACAGCTCCAATTGCGCCAAATGACAATGGTGAAATACCGAATAACCAGTTGTCTGGTGTATTGGCAAAAGAGGCCGTACCTGGAATAAATAACCAACCTAGGAATAGGAAAATATACACCAAGGTAGAAATCAAACCAGCCAACATGCCCGCTACAGCACCCTTACTATTTACTCGTTTAGAGAATATTCCCATCATTAGTGCTGGGAATATAGAGGCCGCAGCGATACCAAAGGCGAGAGCCACAACCTGAGCTGCAAAGCCAGGCGGGTTTAGACCTAAGTAGGTAGCAACCACGATAGCGACAAACATGGCCATCCTCGCGGCGAGCAGCTCTCCTTTATCGCTAATATTGGGGTTAATGGTTCCTTTTATTAAGTCATGACTGATCGCGGACGATATGGCGAGTAGCAAGCCTGCAGCAGTTGAGAGTGCGGCAGCAAGACCCCCAGCAGCAATAAGACCAATGACCCAGCTTGGAAGGTTTGCAATTTCAGGGTTAGCCAATACAAGAATATCTCGGTTAACCACTAGTTCGTTACCTTTCCAGCCTCGTGCCGTCGCTTCTGCTTTAAACGCTGGAGTATCGTTATAAAGCTCAATACGACCATCAGCATTTTTGTCTTCAAATTTGATTAACCCTGTTGTTTCCCAGTTTTTAATCCAATCAGGACGTTCAGCGTACTCAATAGGTTGCGATGTAGGACCATCTGGATAGATAGTGCTCAATAGGTTTAATCGTGCCATAGAGGCAACAGCAGGCGCTGTTAGATAAAGTAAGGCAATGAATACCAATGCCCAACCAGCAGACCAACGAGCATCCGCTACTTTAGGAACCGTGAAGAAACGAATGATAACGTGTGGTAAACCAGCGGTACCTATCATCAATGACAGAGTAAATAGCACCATGTTTAACTTGTTATCAACATCCGCAGTATAATCTTGGAAGCCTAGTTCGCGCACAACTTCATCCAGTTTTTGCAACAAAGGCATACCAGATTCAGTGTGATTAGAGAAAAGGCCAATAGCTGGAATGAAGGTATCAGTAAGCTGCAAAGAGATAAATACAGCAGGAATAGTATAAGCGATGATTAACACCACATATTGAGCCACCTGAGTATAAGTAATCCCTTTCATGCCACCGAGTACCGCATAGAAGAATACAACGACAGCAGCAATCATTAATCCAGTATCGTTTTCAACTTCCAAAAATCGAGAGAAGGCAACGCCTGCGCCTGTCATTTGTCCAATAACATAAGTTACCGAAGCGATAATTAAACAGGCTACAGCGACTAGCCGTGCAGTACGACTATAGAATCGATCACCGATGAAATCAGGAACGGTATACTTACCGAATTTACGTAAATAAGGCGCTAGTAACATGGCGAGTAAAACGTAACCACCAGTCCAGCCCATAAGGAATGTGGAGTTTGCGTAGCCACCGGCTGCAATTAACCCTGCCATTGAAATGAAAGAAGCAGCAGACATCCAATCAGCAGCGGTAGCCATACCGTTTAATACTGGATGAACGCCGCCGCCAGCAACGTAAAACTCTTTCGTTGAGCCAGCTCGCGCCCAAAAGGCTATGCCAAAATAGAGTGCGAATGAAGCGCCAACGAAAAGCAAGTTAATGGTAAATTGACTCATACTGACTTACTCCTCTAGGCCAAATTTTTCATCAAGCTTGTTCATTCTCCAAGCATAGAAGAAGGTCAAGATGATAAATACGAGAATGGAGCCTTGTTGAGCGAACCAAAATCCAAGGTCGGTTCCGCCAATATGAATTCCGCTGAGTAAAGGTCGAAAAAGAATGGCGCACCCATAGGAAGCCAATGCCCATACGACCAAACAACCTAGGATAAGCCGTAGGTTGGCTTGCCAATATTGTTGTGCATTAAGATTTTGATCTGACACGGTAGATCTCCTTATTTATAATTATTTTTTCTACACCTAGTGAATTTAGCAGTGCTTTGTAAATAAAGAATCACTACTTTAGTCGAATAAGAAAAAATAATGCAATAATGTTAACCAATGTAATAATAGTGCAAAAAATAAGAGTTAAAAATTTAATAAGGAAAGCTTATGGATCGTAATATTAAAGATAAGATGAGGCGTATTTGTGCAGAGAAAATCAATAAAAAAGGAGTAGAGGTTCAGGTTTCCTTTTATGCATTTTTTGCAAACAAGAACGATGATCCTGTGACCTTAATGCTGGTTGCTCGCTGGTGGATAGAAGAAAATCGATTTAATCACTTTGAAAAAGCCACCAAAATACGCGACATCCTTAGCGAGACAGACTTCACTTTCTCTACTTGCGATTAGTGCGACCTATGCAACCATGGATGAATAGCGCCAAATAAGGCTATTAATGCAAAGTTACAGTGTAAATAGACTATAAATGAGTGCGATTCTTTATACTTAATAGACCCAGATGGGAATAAATTAGAATAGCACTGTGACTCTTTGAAAAGTTGATTGGAATCCGTTAAAAAACATCCTCATGATGATCTCGTTTGGCTGTTTTCGCGTAGACAATCTTACTCAGTACTTTCTTTGTTTCCCTCTACGACTTACGAAAGTATAAGTCGTTGGGTGTGCTAGGCATATGGTCAAATCATGAGGAGGTTGTTCATGAAAGGAAATAGATTTAAATGGCAATTTGCTGAATTTGATGAAGCGAGTGACATTAGCGATTTGCTAAACCTTGCATATCGAGGCTTAGACAATTGGACAGAAGAAACAACATTACTAGATGGAAAAAGAGCATCGCCCTCATTAGTAGAGCGTAGCATGAAGGAAAGCGGTACTTACTTTTTTGTTTGTCGAAATGATACCGCTTTGTTGGCCTGCATTAGGCTAACCCTTGTCGGTAACGAAGCTTACATTGGCTCGTTTGCCGTATTACCGACTTACCAACGGTCGGGTATTGGAACGCACCTTTTGGCTGAGATTGAGCAGATTGCGACGAAAGAATACGGTGTCACTTTTTTCTCTTTACCTGTATTAACTGGGCAGAATACGCTAAAAAAATTCTATGAAAAATGTGGTTATCATAAAACAGGAAATACTGAGCCATATCCTGTTCATTTAAACATTGGTAAACCAAAAAGAAGTGATGTTACGATTGAATTTTATTTAAAGAAAGTGTGATTAGAATAGCGAGTAACACTCATTTTTTCATGCACTTTACTCTCTGCCATTTAATAGGATACATCTTGATAAAAGCCATCTTTGTTGCCCCTAAAAAGCGTTCTCTTCAGCTTTCTATTGAAGCGGTGAAGGTGGATGCTGGTAAAGGAATTGTAGGGGATAGAAACTACGCAAAACGTTACGAAGCCGGTTTGAATATTACTTTTGTTGAGTATGAAGAGATTGAGGCTTTTAATACCAATTTCGGTCAGAATATTGCCTTGTCTGATACGCGCCGAAACATAGTGACTCAAGGTGTGCGTCTTAATCAGCTGGTGGGTAAAGAGTTTTCAATTGGTGAGGTACAGTTTTACGGGGTTGAAATGTGTGAACCATGCTCTGCTCTAGGAAGGTCGCTCGCAAATGGAACGCTTACTGCGCCCCAGGTTGTTAAAGCATGGTTGAATCGAGGTGGATTAAGAGCCAACGTGTTAACCACAGGTATTCTAAAAATCGGTATGTCATTGGTAAGATGATAGGATTTAGCTAAGCTCTGGAGGTGATCCCAAAATGATGACTGATTCTGATACTTGATCACGACCGTTATGTTTTGCTTGGTATAACGCTTGGTCAGCTAATTGTATTAATTTATCTAAATCATCTCCTTTTTTAGGGTTGTGACTGGCTATACCGAGGCTTAAAGTCACTCTGCCTTTTTGTGAACCTTCATGAATAATGTTCGTTTCTTTTACCTTTTTACTTAATTGATTCGCGAATACGAGTGCGTCGTATTGGTTTGTATTGGGTAATAAAACGATAAACTCTTCGCCGCCATAACGTGCGACCATGCCTTTCGCATGATCAACTTCATCCTTAAAAATTTGCGACACTTGAAAAAGACATTTATCACCAGCTTGATGCCCGTAGCGATCGTTAAATAACTTAAACCAATCCAAATCAATCATGATTAAGCTTACATCATAATTTCCTAAAATTGCTTTTTCCCAATAGCTTGTTAAGTACTGAAAAAAATGTCGCCGATTAGATATTTGAGTTAAATCATCTGTGTGACTTAGGGTCTGCAGGGATTGGTTTAATTCTATTAATTTTGCGTTGGTATTCTCAACTTCTTTTCTTGCTTCAATAGACGTTCTTTTTGCCACTTCTGTCGCTTCAACAAAAATGGAAAAAGCTTTCCCCATTGCTGCTATTTCATCACTTCCTGTTTGTGGAATCGGCACTGTTAAGCCATTAACGTGTTTTAGCATGACTGAGTTTAAGCGATGAAGCCGATAGATTAGATAATGCTGGATGAACCAATATGCGAAAGCCGTTAACACCAAAAATGCGATACTGAAAAGCACGATATTAATAATGACCTGACGAATTAATGCATCGTGTTTCTGTGTGGCTTTAGATGTCGCATTTTTTAGCAGCATGTAGAAGTCAAAAGAAGTAGCGCTTAACCGCTGGGCATATTGCCTTGTTTGTCTAATCGCAGAAAGTGTAGCCAAATGCTGGCTTTGAAAGCGCTGTCGAATTGAAAAGGCTTGCTCACTAGTCTGCTGTAAATCATTAAGAAGAGATGATTGTGATGGTGATAATTTGTTCATGTAATACATGTTCGCCATGAGGGCGCTAAGATTATTTTTTTGGCGTTGTAGCTCTCCACGGCTAGTTGAGTTCTGGACAAGAACAGTAATATTAATGGCTTTTAAAAACAAATTGGAAAAAAATTGCTGCTGTGGTGCGAGATCTTCTCCAGTTGGAATAGCGACTTGTAAATTACGTAATGATTTAGAGATAAATTTCTGCTGTAGAGCAAGGTGCTGTTCCTTAAGCAGGTAGGAATCAAGTATTTTAAGGGTTTTGAAGTAGGGCTTTGTCATGTTGTCAATGTCATTAAGAATGGCTTGTTCTTTAGGCGTGTTGGCGTAGAGCTTACTCCTAATAGACTCGAATACTTTTCCCGGAGTGTTACTTAAGGACTGATAGTAGACATTGCTATAATCTTGAATGATCATTTTTTCTAAGGCTTGAGATGCTATTTGTTCAGCGTCTCTAGACAGTTCAGCTGCATGTATAGCGCGTTCAAAATGAATGTTACTAAGGTTTTTAAACTCTTGTGCTTGCTGCCAGAGTACACAAATGCTGTAAGCTGTGGTAATAAGATAAAAGCAGAGCACACAAAGAAGCACCAAATTTAGACGAAAACCTAATTGCTTTCTTGGGTCTAATTTTACGGTGGTAGTACTTATCATTCATTGTCTCCCTACCACTTTCTGTAACTATGACATACAGCTTGTTGTATTAATTTATTTAAACGGTGGTGCGAATAAAACACCTCCGTTTTTCCATAATGCAGTTAGGCCTCGATTCGCCTCTATTGGAGAGAGTGCCCCTAAATTACGCTCAAATATTTGCGAGTAGTTGCCAACGGATTTGATGATACGATAGCCCCAATTTTTATCTAAACCAAGTACCTCACCAATATTTCCTGTAATACCCAATAAATTTGTCACTTCTACGTCATTACTATGGCTTCGAATGGCGTCAACATTCTCAGAGGTTATGCCCTTATCTTCTGCCAAAATTGTGGCCAAAATAACAGCGCGAATGATACGGTTCCACTGTGAGTCATCATCTCGAACCGTTGGGCTTATTGGCTCTCGTGAAAGGTTTGTGGGTAGGATTAAGTACTCATCTTTACGATCCGTATTATTTTCTAAAGTGATTAATAAATTCATCTTGTCTGCGCTGTAAGCGTCACAGGCACTACTTCGAAAAAACTGATCTCCTTTTGAATAGATGATACGAGTTTTAAACTGCTTTGCTGCGAGAAAATCTTCAAGATTTCGTTGAGATGTTGTGTTATTGGTGACACAAATGGATTTACCGTCTAAATCCGCAATTGAATGAATGCCTGAACTTTTTCGTACTAGAAAACCCTGAGTATCAAAAAAATAAATAGCAGGGAAGTTAACATGGTAAGTGCTCTCTCGGCCTAACGTCCATGTTGAACTGTACATCACTACATCAGTCGCTTTATCAATAAGGCTGGTAAAGCGTGTTTTTGAACGAACTTCGACGTAATTTACATAATTTGGGTTTTTAAGAACGGCGGCTGCAACGGCGCGGCAAAAGTCGACGTAAAAACCTTGCCAATGTCCTTTGATAGAAATTGCACTTCTTCCAGGATCATCAGGATAGACTCCGCAATTTAAGTCCCCACGATCAAGAACACTTTTCAATGTCGATGCGTGACTGCTTATACTGGCAGCAACTATCAGTAAAATAAAAGAAAATAAGGTTTTAGGGTGCCTAAAATACATAAAATTATCCCGATAAATATCCGTATATTTGTGAGATTTGCCTATTGTTATGTACTGTAGAGTGTTTTTATGTAAACAAGTTCGGGGTATAGGAAGAACTTTATCAACTTTTTATGTCATTCATTGAATAAAAACAAAAAATATAACGGTGTACTGTAATCGTATGTTGTAAATCACACTGAGAAGAATGATTGCTATTCTTATATATGGTTATTTTATCAGTATTTAAAGAAATTAAAGATGAGAATTAATGAAAGGAGTTTGCTCTACGCCAATGTATTTTGTCATTGGTGCAACATAAAAAACGCTGCAGCCAATGACAAAATAAGAAAATACTATCTAATAGTCACTAGAGAATATTTTCTACCAAAACGAAATCTCGAATATCATTGTATCGCGTATTAAAGGGTTGATTTTGTTTGATATATACGTTGTTTTGACAGTTTGTCATAATATTTTGAGCCTCTTCGAAATAGGCTTTTTTAAATGTGCTTGCTTTACTAGATATATTTTTTTCTGTTGGAATAGTAGGGCAGTCAAAAAGGTTGTTGAGAGCAAGGCAAGCTGTTTCTTGACCTTGAAAACGCCATAAATCAGTAGCTTGGTCATAAGCGTAATAAGGCAGAATAGTAAGGCCATTTTTTGCTATAAAATCAATGGCATCAAGAATAAAATCCACATCAGATTGATTCAAAAAGTAGTTAAGGTTAAAGCGTACCCAGCCTGGCTTAACGAGTTTCTCTCCATGAGAAAGAGCCTCTTGAATGCGAAGCGAACGCTGATGATCAATTCCTAATAGTTTATGGCCATAAGGTCCGGCGCAAGAACAGCCGCCTCGTACTTGAATGCCAAATAAATCATTCAATAGCGCTGTCACAAAACCATGATGTAGGTAGCCGTAATCTGTGCGGATACGAAAAGCGGTAATGGATAACCTTGGCGCTGTTGCGTGACCTAATCGCTCTATGGCGGAATTTTTTGCCCAGCGTTGATTGGTCTGCTGAACCCAGATATGTTCGCGTTCTTCGATGGTTTTCCCCCCAACACTTTGCTTAACTTGGAATACCAAGCCCGCTCGAATGGATTCTGTAATGGCTGGGGTACCGCCTTCTTCTCGACGTTCGCCTATGGGTAAAAAGGTATGGTCATCCGGTGTCACAAACGACACAGTTCCACCACCGATCGTACTAGGAGTTGTATTTTGTATGATGGCACGTTTTACGATCAAAACACCTGGTGTACCTGGGCCACCAACGAGCTTATGAGTTGAAAAGAAAAGAGCGTCTTTATGCGCCTTTTTATTGTCTATAGGGTTCATATCGATGTCGATATAGGGAGCCGCCGCCGCAAAATCCCAAAAAGACAGGGCGTTATACTGGCGCAATAGAGAAGTGATGGCGTCTTGGTCGCACAATATGCCAGTCACATTGGAAGCGGCACTAAAACTGCCAATCAGTCGTTTCCCTTGGTGCTTTCTGAGATTATTTTCCAATGAATTTAAACAAACACCACCTTCTGATGATTCATCAATACGAATGACATTAGCACCTAACTCGCGCCATGGGAGTTCATTGGAATGGTGTTCATAGGGGCCAATGAATACGTAAGTGTTCGCTTTCTCGTCTTTCGTTAAAGTGCGTAAATCAAGCTGCGTGATAAGGGTGTTAATAGCACTGGTAGCGCCACTGCCACAAAAGAGAACAAGGTCTTCTTCGTCACTAGCATGAGTTGCTTGGCGAATTTGTTGTCTTGCTTGCTCACGAAATGCTGTAGTTTGTTGGCCTGTCGCATTGGCTTCCGTGTGAGTGTTTGCGTAAAAGGGCAGTACGTAATTGAGCATAGCGTCTTCAATAAACTGAAGGCTACGACCGGAAGCTGTGTAGTCTGCGTAGGTTAATGTACGTAGACCAAACGGTGTTTTTATCTGAGTATCTTTGCCAATAATACTTTCATGAATTCGGTCGATTAGAGCGTTTTTAATGCTTTCTACATTAGTCTGTGTGTAAGAGGTCTGGTCGGTACTCAGCATTCGTTTTTCCTCGGTATCGTTATTATGCCAGCGCGACGTGTGTTCACTTCTCTACTTCTACCAATGCGAAAACCTACCAATTTAAAAGTAAGTACTTACTTTATGTATGTAAGCTATCTTTTAGACATTACTTACTTGTCTGTAAGGGTAGCGGTAACTCCGTGGTGTACTTGATTTGTTCCATCGCGAAGTTTGAGGTGACATCGGTCAACGCTGTTACACTAATTAATCGTTTATAAAATCGGTCATAAGCAGGTATGTCTTTTACCAGTACTCGCATTAAATAATCGTAGTCTCCTGCCATTCGGTAAAATTCAACAATTTCAGGGAATTCAGCCACTACCTTGGCAAATTCCATTGCCCAATTGGCATCATGTTGATTGGTTTTGACTTGAACAAAAACCGATACACCCAATTCCAATTTATCTGCGTCTAATAAAGCAACATGACGCTTTATATAACCTGCTTTTTCAAGCTTTTGAATACGTCGCCAGCACGGTGTTTTAGAAAGCCCAACGTGCTTCGCTATCAGGTCTACGGAGATACTATCATCGTGTTGAATTAAGGCAAGTAGTTGCATATCTATGTTATCTAAGTGCATTTTGTTCTCTTTTATTTGTTTATATTAGAAATTTATTTCTAATGATGGCGTTTAATTTTAATGCGTGCAACTCTGTTTTAAAGATAGGTCATTTTAAGAAATGAAAAACTTAGAAAAATATTTAAAATAAATATTTTTTTAAAATCAAAGCGCTAAATAGTAACGAAAAATCTATTTTTTTAGACTGTTTGAAAGGAGGTTATGTAAGGTATTAGTAGGTGTTATTGTTTCATTTATCGGTTGTTTTTCTATATTTTAAATATTTCTATTAGGTTTCAGTTGCGTGAATCTTTGATGACATTTCTGTTTTTACGTATCTGATTTATAGAAAAAGCTTTAGTCTAGCCCTTCATTCAAGTGTATCCCTCAACCATAAAAGGAAAGATGTATGTCTAATAAAGAAGTGAAATCAATCAAAAAAGAAATCAAAGTACGTAAAGAAAAAGTGGCTAAACAAAAAAGCAAAATTGATAAACTAAAAAAATCTTTAAAGAAAAAAGCGTAATATAGCGTTATCGCTCATTGTGAAAAATGCGATGAACAAGTGGAGCCTTTAGTTCCACTTGTTCGCACTTAGTATCTGAATTTAGCTTTCGATTTGGAGCCTATTTTAAGGCTAAGATCGAAACCTTAAATTGTCTCTAGAAAGTTGGCTCACCGACGTTTTCCCCATTAATTTCATATCCCGTTCTAGTTCGGCTTTCATAAGGCCTAATGCTCTTTCCACTCCAGGTTGCCCTGCTGCCGCGAGAGGGTAAAGATACATTCTGCCAATACCAACGGCTTTAGCCCCCAGTGACAATGCCTTTAAAACATGAGTTCCGCGCTGTACGCCACTGTCGAAAATGACATCTATTTCATCACCAACTTCATCCACTATTTCAGCAAGCTGATCAAAAGAGCTTCGAGATCCATCGAGTTGGCGACCACCATGATTGGAAATGATAATTCCTGTGCAACCAATCTCTACCGCCTTACGGGCATCTTCTCGACTCATAATGCCTTTTAAGCAAAATTCGCCATCCCAAAACTTCACCATCTCAGCGACGTCATCCCAGTTCATTGATGGATCGAGCATATTGGTAAAGTAATCGCCGATGGAGGTCGCGCCAGAGCCCATGTCTATGTGTTCATCCAGTTGCGGTAAACGGAACTTTTCATGGGTGACATAATTGATGCCCCACATGGGTTTCAGCGCAAACTGCAGCATCCCTGAGAGTGTTAAACGAAAGGGAATGGAAAAACCAGTACGCAGATCTCGTTCACGATTACCACCGGTGATCGAATCTACCGTCAACATCATGACTTGTACGCCGGCAGTTTTTGCTCGCTCCATCATGGCGCGGTTTAAACCTCGGTCCTTATGGAAGTAAAACTGGTAAACCTGCGGTGTATCAACTTGCTTCGCGATTTCTTCCATACTGACGGTACCGAGGGAAGACACGCCAAACATGGTGCCGTATTTTTCAGCGGCGCCTGCTACGGCACGTTCGCCTTGATGGTGGAATAAACGTTGTAATGCAGTGGGGGAGCAGTACACCGGCATGGCCAATTTTTGGCCCATTACGGTGACGGACAAATCAATGTCTTTTACCCCAGTTAGGACGCTAGGCACCAGGTCGCAGGTTTCAAAAGCGGCGGTATTGCGTCGATAAGTCGATTCATCATCAGAGCCGCCATCAATATAATTGAAAATTGGACTTGGCAGGCGTTTTTTGGCCAGCGTTCGAAAATCCTGAAAGTTATGGCAGTCCTTGAGTCGCATTACGTTACTCCTAGAAATCAGCTAATGAGGGATAGATTGTTTAAAAACAAAGTATAGACTGAGTTTTATTTGCGATAAATACGACATAAACTAATAAACTATTTCTTAAAACGGTGTAATGAAAGTGAATGCTGCAGATTTAACGCTTTTTGTAAGTGTGGCTGATCATGGTTCTTTTAATAAAGCGGCAGAGCAAGTGGGCTTATCCACGCCTGCGTTGAGTAAAAAAATCAGTAAATTGGAAGCGTCCCTTGGCGTTCAATTAATTCGCCGTACCACACGACGACTAAGCCTGACGGAAGCAGGGGAGAGTTTGTACGTCCATGCTAAAAATATTGAAGGCCAAGTGAGTGACGCGATTGCCTCGGTTTCGACCTACAGCCAAGGTTTAACGGGGACGATAAAGATGTCAGTGCCGACGATTTCAGGTGAATTATTATTGGCTGAGGCGGTGGCGGATTTTTGTCAGCAATATCCTAATATCAGCGTGGACATACGACTAGAAAATGACTTTGTTGATTTGGTCGCAGAAGGGCTAGATCTGGCGATACGCACTGGTAAATTAGAAGATTCTAGTTTGATTGCCAAACCGCTAATCCAGTCAAACTGGGTGGTCTGCTGTTCACCAAGTTATCTGGAAAAGCATGGTGAAGCCAAGACATTAGAATCGCTGAAAAATCATAACTGCCTTGCTTATACTTACCAAGCTCACGGTTCATTTGATTGGCGTTTTACTCAAGCTGGAGAGGAAAAAAGTGTTCGAATCAATGGCAGTTTTGCGACCAATAATGCTCAAGCATTACGCAAGGCCGCCTTGGCCGGTTTTGGAATAGTGTATGTGCCTCGTTGTAGCGTCTATGAAGATTTACAACAAGGAAGCCTCGTGGCTATTTTGACTGAGTTTCAACCTAGACGGTTAGGTGTCTACGCGATTTATCCTTTTACTAAATATTTGCCAGAAAAACTCAGATTACTTATTGAGCATCTTAAGCAGGCTTATCAGGATAAAAAAGAGTACTTTTGAGATATTCACTGGGTGTACATGCGTCTTTTTGCGTAAGGCGAATCGCATGCTTAATTCTCTACGGTTTTCTGTGATGATTTCGAGTACAAGATTTGCATATTCATGGCTAGCGCTTTGATATTCCGTTATCATGCGCATCATTAGAAGGCGGCATTTAATAGCAGCCTCATTCTTAACCTGTAGGATTCCAATGAAAAAGACATTTCAGCTATCTCACCCAAAAATTGCTTACCCTCGTTTAATTGAAGCTGCCAAAGCAGACGTTAAAAAATACCTAAAACGCGAGCGTAATAAGACATTACCTGATTACGCTGATTTTTGGGGTTTTGACTGTAAGTTTGGTAAAACAGCTGAAACCGCAGATGTGATTCATGTTGCTGAAATTAATGACAAAATCAGTTTTGCAGAAAGCCAAGCTTGGGAAACATTTTATCTAGAAATCTTGGCGACACCTACTAATCGTATGAAACGCCCAGAAGGTGAAGCAGACGACGAATAAGTCGCTGTCTTTATTTTAAAGAGCCAGACTCATGCTAGTGAGTCTGGCTCTTGTGTTTCTAGCCGCTCCTTCCCCTAGCAGCTCTTGGATTCACTCTACTTACTAAGTACGTCTTTTTATTAAGTAAGCTCCCTTATTAAGCAAGTCCCGCCAGTTTATTAGACAATCCCTCGATTGCTGATTATTTTTCCTTTTTCCTGACTCTCTACTCGCTTGTTCGTTTCTCGACCGCCCTTATTCTAATAAGGAGTGAGGATTAGATGACCTCTTATAAAAATATGATGATTTATTGTTTTGGGAGTATGGCTATGAGTGATGATGCAGGACGACTAATTGACCAATTATTTGAGCGTGTAAAAGAGGCTGAAAAGCAAACGGGGGAGCGAGATCCACAGGCAGAGTCTCAAATTAATAAACACCTGGTTCAGCAGCCATCAGCCCCTTATTACATGGCACAAACGATTATCATGCAGGAAGCCGCACTGAAACGATTAAATGCAAGAGTAGAGCATTTGGAGCGAGCTCAAGCAGAAAAGCCCAGTTCCGGAGGGTTTTTATCAGGCTTGTTTGGCGGCGGAGCTCATAATAATGGGCAATCCAATGGACAGTCTAATAGACAATCTGGTTGGGGCAGTCGTGGTACTCAACAAAATAGCCAAGGCTTCTCTCAAAATCAAAGTTATGCACAAGGGCAATCTACTCAAGGTCAATCTAGTCAAGGTCAACCAAACCAAGGCTATGCCGCGAATGGTGGTAATCGCAGCTTTTTAGGTGGAGCGCTTCAAACCGCCGCAGGTGTTGCTGGCGGTGTGGTAGTCGGTAGCATGTTGATGAATATGTTTGGGCATCATACACCGACTGAAATGGTAGATGTCATTCAAGAAGACCCCACAGGGCAAGCTGGAATGGGACAAGACTATAATTCAGATGGAATGGGACAAGGTGATGCTGGACAAGGTGATTTTGCTAATAATGACTTTGATAGCGGCAGTGCAGATCAAGGCGGCTTCGGACAAGCAGGTTTCGATCAAAATAATGGCTTTGATAGCGGCAGTGCAGATCAAGGCGGCTTCGGACAAGCAGGTTTCGATCAAAATAATGGCTTTGGTCAATCAGGCTTCGATCAAGGTGGTTTCGCAGATAACAGCATGGATCAAGGCGGTTTTGACAATATGGGAGGCGGTTTTGATGACTTCGGTGGTGGGTTCGACGACGATTTTAATGTTTAATCGAATGCCATTTACGTCTTTTAATTCATATCAGAGGTCCTCTAAATGAGGGTGACTTAATAACTCGTATGTATAGAAGGATTAGCGGTTGAATAAGTGTTTGTTAGCGCAATTTTTGGATAGGTCTCCGTTTAACGCGCGAATAAGGTTATCAACCGCGCAAGCAACCATATTTAGGCGGGTTTCTGCGGTTGCAGAGCCGATGTGTGGAAATAATACTGCGTTGTCGAGTTTGCACAGAGGTGAATTGGCTGGTAATGGTTCAATGTCAAAAACGTCTAACCCTGCTGCGCGTATTGAGCCTCTAGTTAACGCGTCAATAAGCGCTGATTCGTCGATAACTTTGCCTCGTGAGCCATTAATAAAAATGGCACTTTCTTTCATGAGAGCAAATTCTTTTTCACCGATCAGGTGCTTAGTCTGGGCCGTTAATGGTGCCATTACACAGATAAAATCAGACGTTTTCAGTAAGGTTTCCATGTTCATGTAAGTCGCATTTAGGTCGTTTTCAGCGACCTCATTTTGACTGCGATTACTATAGTGTATCGGCATGTTAAAACCAAAATGGGCGCGTTTTGCAATGGCGTAACCAATGCGCCCCATGCCTATGATACCTAAGGTTTTTCCATGTACATCTGTGCCATATTGCTCTTCGCCAATGCTCTTTATCCAACGCCCTTCTCGAACCATATTTGACAGTTCAATGGCGCGTCTAGCGGTGCACATGATAAGAGTAAAGATCGTATCTGCAGTGGTTTCATTAAGAATATCAGGAGTATGCATTAATGGAATATTGCGCTTAGCAAGATAGTCTAAATCGTATTGGTCTGTACCAACAGAAATTGTGGAAGCCGCTTTGAGCCTTGGTGCTTTGTTTAATACATTAGAGCTCATCTCAACACTGCTACCAATAATGCCATCGGTTTCCGCTAGTGCAGTAAAAAAAGCGTCTCTATTTGAGTCATCTATCGAGTCAAAGTAAGTGACATCAAATATTTCATCAAGTCGTTTACGTTCTTGCAATGGAATGGCTTTGTATAAGATGACTTTTTTGCGCATTGGATTATACCTGAACTAATTCATTGAGTTGAGCGCGAGTTGGTAAGCCTTCACTATCACCGCGAACCTGCACGGCCAGAGAGCCAAATAGGTTGCCTCGGCGAGTGGCATGTTCTGTTGACTCTCCATCTAGTAATGCAGATATCACTCCCACTGCAAAACAGTCTCCCGCGCCGACCGTATCTACAACCTGCGCGACAGGGAAACCTGCAATGGTGGCGGATTCGCCGGTTGAGGTTTTGTAATAAGCACCTTGGCCACCTAGTTTTACAATCACGGTTTTTACTCCGTGGTTGAGATAAAAATCTGCGATGGTTTCAGGGTCTTCACTGCCAACGAGAATTTTACCTTCTTCTACGCCCGGTAGAACAATGTCGCTAGCAAAGGCGAGCTGATTAATCGTGCGGACCATGGTGGCGGTATCCGGCCAAAGGGAAGGGCGCAAGTTTGTATCAAAGCTGATGCTGCAACCTTGTTCTTTTGCGAACGTCAGTGCTTGTTGTACGGCTTCTCTCATGGAGCTTGAAACCGCCGCGGCAACGCCAGTTAAGTGTAGATGGTTGCCTGCACTGAAAAGCTCACGATCAATGTCCGAGGCATTTAATGTTGAGGCGGCAGAGTTACGACGAAAATACTCAACACTAGGGTCGCTACCATCAGTTTGCTTTGATTTCATCATGAAGCCGGTGGCATGCTCAGTACTTTCTGTGATGCTCTCGGTTCCAATCTGTTCTTTTGCAATAGCCTGTCGGATAAATTTACCAAGACAATCTTGGCCCACTTTACTTATGTAGGAAGAAGGGAATCCTAAACGTGCCATTCCTATTGCAACATTTACTTCTGCCCCAGCGAGCGCGCGGCTAAACTCTTCTACCTCAGAAAGAGCACCAGAATTTTTCGCAATAAATAGCGCCATGGCTTCACCCAGTGTGACAAATGATGGCGTAGGATTGTTTTGCATTATTGTCTCTCTTCTTAGATTTATAGTGACTGTATAGAGCGATTTTGGCTGTGTTTTTATATTGAGAGGGTTATCCACTAAAAGATAGCGCCTCACCGTAACAAGAATCAGTGCGAGAATGATGACCTAAAAAGCAGACTCTGTGAGTACTCTTTTTGTATGTATATTGATCACATCAAGCATAATAACAATATCATGGGATCGGTTCCATGAATAGAGTCTATTGCTTGTGAAGTACGCTTTGGGATCTAGGTTGATTGGCGAATAATAAGCTTTGCTGCCAACTGGATGTGTTGTGCAGGCTCCGTATTTCCTTGGATGCGAGACAGCAGTCTATTGCAAGCTCGTTCTCCGATTTCACGGCTAGGTTGTCGCATAACGGTAATACCACCCTCGAAAAGTTGAGCCCATTCTGGATCATCAATACTGATTAGACCAAGTTGTGGACCAATACTCAGCCCCATTTTTTGCAGTGCTTTAGCTACGCACAAGGTCGTGACTCCATTGATCGCAAAAATGGTTTTTTTGAACTCCTTGTTAGCACCCATAAAATCGCTAATGGTTTTGATAAGGTGAGGTTCGTTGTTTTTATCTATTTCTACAGACTTGCATGAGAGAGTCGAACTTTGTTGGCAAAAGGCTTCTATAGCGTCTACCCGCGCTTTACGAGGAGCCACTTCCATTGATTCTGTAATGGTAAGAATGGCTTCATACGATCTATCTTGTAAATGCTCGCAAGCGACGATCACAGCCGCTTCATTATCGAGACCAACGGAATCAACTCCTAAGGAAGTGTCAATTCTATCGACAAGAACCAGAGGGCAAGAGACTTGTTTAAGGTGATTGAGTTGCTGAGAGGCCATATCTGCAGTGTTAACAATGAGTCCATCTACTCGATGAGCTTCAAGCAATTCTAAGTAGCTTTTCTGTAACTCTTTTTCGTTATCAGTATTGCATACCATTAACATGTAGCCTTCACGTCGACAAACTTGCTCTATGCCTTGAAGAATATCAATGGAATAAGGGTTTGTGACATCCGCAAGTAATAATCCAATCAGTTTTGAGTGGCCTGCTTTTAGCATACGAGCGGAATGATTTGGGCGAAAATCCAGATGTTCTATCGCGCTGGAAATTCTCTCTCTTAATAGCTCAGATAGTTTATCTTGTTCACCGTTTAGATAGCGGGACACGCTGGTTTTTCCGACTTTAGCGTATTTAGCAACATCCGAAATAGTAGCGAAGTTTTTACTATTTTTTTTCTGCAATGTGTTATCTCGCTATGTTTCAGAATGAAGGTTTTGAATTAAATCATATCTTATTTGAATGTCACAAACAGGCAAATTATCAGGCCACTGTAAATTATTATCTTGGTGTAGCGTGTGCAGGCAGTCGCGCCTATTCGAGAGTGCCATATAACGATAAGCGTATTTTTAAAGGGAAGTTTCTTAGGAGCAGAAAAGCTGATTCCAGTAATTTAATGGAGTGCGATGTGTCTTCATTTTTTAATTCATAAATAGTGCATTATATTGACTAAATATTGACTAATTTGTGTTTTATTCAAAATAAAGCATTGTTATCGTTTTTATTGGAGACTCACAAAATACAAATAAATTTGAGGTAAGAGTGGTTCCAAAATTGACTCATAATATTATCAAAAAAAGCACTAAAATCATAAAGTTCTATTGATATAAAAAGAAATTTTATTTTTTAGTCATGCATTTTATTGTTTTTCAAATTCAAAATAATCCCTACATATGAAGTAATAAGTATATATATTTTCAGATACGAACTGACTTTAAAATCTAATCTTTTAGTCAAGAATAAGCCCAATAGCGTTAAGTTATGTAATTTAATGTGAGTGCTTTGCTTGAGGTAAGGCAAACATTGATGTAACTAGTTAATGCAATATTGTTATGGCAGAGAGCGTTTTAATCTTTCTAATATATAACGTTCGAGGCTTTTTTACCTTGAATGAGACTCATAAAATTTAAGATTATGCTCACTTGCCGTTGCATATATCAGTCTGAAAAATTCAATTATATAAAAACTTTATACAAGTAGCGGGATAATTTGACGATGAGCAATAACGCGGAAAGTGGACAATTAGGGGCAGGGCTATCGAGTAGACAGGTCTCAATGATCTCAATAGCCGGAATCATAGGTGCGGGCTTATTTGTTGGTTCTGCCAATGCGATCTCTACAACAGGGCCAGCGATTCTAATTTCTTATGCATTAACAGGTTTACTGGTTTTATTGGTAATGCGAATGTTGGGTGAAATGGCTGTATCTAATCCTGACTCAGGCTCTTTTTCAACCTACGCAGCGCGGGCAATTGGGCCGTGGGCAGGTTTTACCATTGGTTGGCTATATTGGTGGTTTTGGGTGTTAGTTATCCCTGTTGAAGCGATTGCAGGGGCCAATATACTTCATGCTTGGTTTCAAAATATTGCCTCTTGGGAATTTGCTGTTGCGATCATGATTGTTTTGACAATTTCCAATTTATGGCATGTAAAGAGCTTTGGTGAGTTTGAATTCTGGTTTGCTCTGATTAAAGTTATTGGCATTATTGCTTTTATAGTTGTGGGAGGCTTAGCTGTTTTTGGTTTTTGGCCGCTTGCTCATGTGAGTGGCGTTGCTAGTTTATATTCTCATGGTGGCTTTATGCCGAAAGGCTTTGGGGCTGTATTGGCAGGTGTGTTAGTGACTATTTTCTCTTTCTTTGGGGCTGAAATTGTAACAATTGCCGCCGCTGAATCAGAAAATCCAAAAGCGAAAATTCGTCTAGCAACGAAACTTGTTCTCTATCGTATTGCTTTGTTTTACCTGCTTTCTATCTTTATTGTTGTGTCCTTAGTGGCTTGGAACGATCCAGCGCTTAAACAAGGTTCTTTTCAGTATGTATTGATGTCACTAAATGTACCCCATGCAAAGTTATTGGTGGACATTGTTGTGCTAACTGCCGTGTGTAGCTGTATGAACTCTGGCTTGTATACCGCTTCTCGTATGTTCTATTCGCTTGCTCGTCGAGGCGATGCTCCTGCGGTTGCAAAAAAACTATCCTCAAATGGTGTTCCTCATTTAGCGGTTCTAGCGTCAACAATTGCAGGTTTTATTGGTTGTTTTGCCAGTTACGTATTTCCAGGAGAGGTATTTAGCTTCCTACTTTCTACAACAGGGGCAATCGCTCTTGTTGTTTACCTTGTGATTGCGGTTTCACAATTAAGAATGCGCACAGCAATGGAAAAAGAAGGTAATTCGCCTGACTTTAAAATGTGGCTTTTCCCTGGCTTAACTTGGGCTGCAATAGCCGTGATTTTGATGGTGCTGGGTTATATGTGTATTTCCCCAGACTATCGCCCTGAAACCTTTGCCACCATCGGTGTGACAGGCGTAATGTTGATCTGTAGCTTTTTTGTGATTAAAAAACGCTCAGGAAATATAGGTGATCTAGTAACGGAATAGTTATTAAACTTCTAAAAGTAGATTAGAGGCGTTCAATGAGATAATTGCTGGCCTCTAGTCTACTGTCATTTGATGGTCATCAGTTTAATGGCAGATGAATTTCTATTAGCAGTCCTCCAAGAGAGCTTCGAGCGGCTTTAATACTTCCGTTATGTTGGCGTACTGCACTTTCAGTGATGGATAGCCCTAGCCCTGTTCCACCACTATGGCGATCTCTGGCTGTCGAAACTCGATAAAATGGTCTGAAAATAGCACTTAGTTCTTCTTCTGGAACCCCATCACCGTCGTCCTCTACTCGAATCACTAATTGCTCAGCAATGACTCTCATAGACACCTGTATTTTGTCTTTTCCATAGTAGATCGCATTACGAACAATATTTTCTAAGGCGCTTACCAGAAGTTGAGGGTGGCCGTTAATATTACGCTCAGGGATTGCCGTGAAGGTTAAGTGTTTGCCCATTTGTTCTGCTTCAAATTGAGTGTCTTCTAATAGCGCTTCCCAAATGCTTTGTAGCGGCTGATTTTGCCGATTTAAATGACTATCTACTTGCATATGAGAAAGCTCAAGTAGTTTGCTAATCATTTGTTCAAGGCGTTGGGCTTCCGTATCAATCCGTGTTAATTCTTGGCTTTCTCCTTGTTTTCTTATTGCTAGCGCTTGCGCCATTCTAAGGCGAGTGAGTGGGGATCTAAGCTCATGAGAAATATCTGACAGTAGGCGTTGCTGGCGGGATATCATCTGATTAATTGCTTCCACCATTTGGTTAAAGCTAGCACCGGCCTGACGAAACTCAGAAGAGCCCTTCTCCAACTTAGGGTCTATTTTAAACTCGCCCCTTGCTACGCTTTGAGCGGCTCTTTCTAATAGACGGGCGGGTTGGCTTAGTGCCCAAGAAAGCCAGAGTAAAAATGGTGTACTGACTAACATTACGACTAATAAAAGTTGGAATGGATGATCAAATAAATTGATTAAAAAACTGGGTGGACGGTTCCATTTTTCACCAATATAAAATTGATAATTAGAACCCGCTAAGACGATTGGTATTGGTCCTGAAACCATAAAACGTCCGTAAAGTCTTTGCCTTGGAATAGTTGGATCTTCAAGCGAGGTAATGAAGTTTCGCAAGGTTCGATAAATGAAATTTGGGGCTTTATATCGAGTGAGAACATTCCCTTCATTATTAACGATAAAAAACATTGGTTGACCATTGATTTTGAAATTTTTCTCATCATTTTTTATTTGTTTTTGTGCTTCTTTAGACTCGTTCTGATTGTATTTGGATACCATGGTTTGAGTGATTTTCGAAATATTATGTTCGAGGGAAAAACGATTTTCGATATGATTCCTAATGTTTAAAAATTCTTTGTATTTATTGTTAGGAATATCTTTCACTTTACGTGGATCAAGGTGTGGTAAAGCCAGAACCGCAAGTAACACTAGAAACATAGTGAACCAAAAAATAGCAAAAATACGACCGTATAAGCTGGTAATTTTAGGCAAACGTATCATTCTTCCTCCACTAATAGGTAGCCACGACCACGAAGGGTTTTAATCCGAGGCTTATTGTTGGCCCTCTCTGGTAGTTTTTTTCGAAGATTAGACACGTGCATATCAATGGCTCGATCAAAAGCCGCAAGACGCTTGCCAAGGACATCCAAACTCAAGGTATCTTTGGTAATCACTTGCCCTGGGTGAAGTAAAAAATGATGTAAAAGAGCGAACTCTGTACTGGTCAGATCCAATAGTTGATCATTGCAATAGGCTTCAATTTTACCAGGGTAAAGTTTAATATTTTGGTAGGTAATATAGTCGTTGCGTTTATTGTTGTTACTTTCTTTGTTGTCTTTTGTGTTTTGAGCACGGCGTAAGATGGCTCGAATCCTAGCGAGCAGTTCGCGTTCACTAAATGGCTTAGGTAAGTAATCATCAGCACCTAATTCAAGGCCGATAACGCGATCTATTTCTTCTCCTTTTGCTGTAAGCATAAGCACTGGCACTTCCCACGTTTCACGAAGTCGTTTTAGTGTTTCAATGCCATTTAATTTTGGCATCATCACATCTAATAGGATTAAGTCGATACTGCTGTCCATTGCATTTAGCCCTGCTTCGCCATCTTGAGCGGTTGAAACAGTAAAGTTTTCCAGTGTTAAGACTTCTTTGAGTAGGTCTGTGAGCTCAGTATCGTCATCGATTAAGAGAATGTGTGCCATGGAATATTCCTAACAAAAGAGTTCTAAAAAAATACATGCCTAAAGATAAGCAAGAACAGGCTTCATTTTACTGAGAAATGTCAGTAGTCGTCCTGACTTTACGATAATTTACCTTCGATATACGTCAGTTTACTTTCTACGTTCTATTCTAGTCTCACTCGCTATTTAGGAAGCACCCGATGTAGCGAACATCTAAATTATTAATAAGGAATATACTATGAAAATGGCAAAAAAAATTATCTTAGCTACGATTATGTTTCCAATTGCTTTAGGTACTGCGAGTGCATTTGCAGCGAGTAATGGAGATAAGAACAATCAAAAAGGTGATCATAAAAATCCTCGTATGGAGCAATGCGCTCCAGGACTAAATTTGACGCCTCGCATTATTAAGCGCCTAGACTTAACCGATGCACAGAAACAGAAAATTAAAGCGCTTCGTCAAGCTAATGGCGCAGAGATGAAAGTCAAAATGGCGAAACATGATAAGCAAATGAATGAATTATTACTTGCCGACAAATTCGATAAATCCAAAGCGACAGCAATGGTGAAAGAAGAACAAAATAATCGAGTCGAACGCCAAGTAAACAGATTAGAAAAGCAATTCCAAACGCTGAATATTTTAACGCCAGAGCAAAAAGCGAAATTTGCTGACATTGAGAAAAAACAACACCAAAAGTGTGGCGATAAAATGAATCACGGTAAAGGCAAAAAACCTATGGGAAAAGGTGATAAATAAGTAATTTTTTTACTCATTTTTACTTATAAATAATGATATTGAAAAGGCGACCATTGGGTCGCTTTTTTGCTTTCAGCTTTACTCTTTTAACATAAAAGCTAGCTTAACTTTTAGTGATGTCGGTAGCGTTTCAAGTACCTGAATTGATTGACAGTGATTGAAAGCTGCATAGGCTTTCAATTCTGGCAGTAAGGCATGAAGAAAAACCTCAAAATTCTGATAATAACCTGTTTCTAATACGAGTTTATCCTGAATTCAAGTCCGAAGTGCGACACTTTTCATTTCAAGCAACCAAGCATAATTCCTTGAAAATCATAGCTGGTTGCTTGAACCCTAGACACTTTCTTGGGCGATTGTTTATTCGTCCCA
>NZ_SJSB01000024.1 GCF_004352835.1 Marinomonas flavescens
GGCTTCAGGTCTTATTCGGTTTATTCCCCCGTATCTCTTCTATACTTAGTGTTTGTTTTCTCAAGGAAGAGGAACGGATTATGCCAATGCCTAGAAGTCAGCAAGTTTGCTTAGACGATACTCCGTATTACCATTGTGTGGCTCGATGTGTACGTCGTGCCTTTTTATGCGGTGAAGACCCGAATACAGGAACAAGCTACGAGCATCGACGAGATTGGGTCGAGCGCCGTTTGTTGTTTCTCGCCAGTGTGTTTTCCATCGATGTGTGTGCTTATGCGGTAATGAGCAATCATCTGCATGTGGTGCTGCATATCGACTCAGAAAAAGTGAAAAGCTGGTCTGTTGTTGAGGTGTTGGAGCGGTGGCATAGGCTCCATAAAGGCACGACCTTTACTCAACGATATCTGCTTGGTGGCACACTGCCTGCGTATGTGATTGCGCTAGCAGAAGCGGCGGCAGAAACTTACCGAGAACGCTTAACAGACCTAAGCTGGTTTATGAAAGAGCTCAACGAACCCATCGCTCGGCGAGCTAACCTAGAAGACGAATGCACTGGGCACTTTTGGGAAGGGCGCTTTAAATCCCAGGCTTTATTGGATGAAGCCGCCCTGATCGCTTGCATGGCCTACGTGGATTTAAATCCAGTAAGGTCAGGCATCAGCGACACACCAGAAGAATCAGATTTCACCAGCATTAAGAAACGAGTAGCAGCCGTGAAAGAGAACAGCCAACCTAAAGCGCTGTATGCTTTTGTTGGGAATTCAAAACACGATATGCCTAATGGATTGCCTTTTAAACTCGCAGATTACTTAGAATTAGTCGATATGACGGGGCGCATTGTGAGAGAAAGCAAAAAAGGCTCGATTGATGCCTCCTTGCTTCCCATCTTGCAGAGGTTGAATATCTCCTCTGAAAACTGGCTTTGTATTGCTACTGAATTTGAGGCGAGAACAGGCCGGGTCGTCGGGCAAGAATTATCCATAGATCATTACTGTGAATCCCACCATAGGAAGCGGTATCGTAAAAGTAGTCAGTTACTTATTTAACGAAAATAGTCGATTAGAATACAGTGGATCAACTTCTGGCTGAGATCTTTTTGTGACTAAAAAAGGTCAAGCAGCATTGTTATTGAAGAATAGTGTGATACTCCCTCTCGCACACTTATTTTTATCCTGTATATTTTGATTTATTAGTGATGAGTGATTTCAGCAGTGTGCCCAATATATTGTTTTTATTAACTATATAAGATGCCTGTCTTTGTTTTGTTAATCGTCGTTTAAGGGCTCTGACCCTCGTCGTAACCACTGAACTCGTTAGCGCCCAACGCTCTCGTGCTTATGCGCCCTCACTGTCTAAAGAGCCGTACCTCGACGCGTTAGCGGCTCTCTAAAAGGTACGGCAAAACAAGAACCTCTCACACTGACCTTATCCATACTGTCCAAGAAGTGTGTCCAATGGCCAATACACGCCTGTGACTAAACAACTAAAATCGTAGTCTATTACCTTAACGTTATACCGCTATTCAACCTTGGGAAGTCCAGAACTTTTAACATCACATTACTCTGTGTCTTTTCCTGATTATAAAAAAACCTCCAATAAGGCAGTGCCATTATTGGAGGTTTTTTGTTTTTACTTTTTTGGTGTGCGTAAAAACTTATTCTATTTGTGCGTTGTCAACAATATGGTTATCGCCAATGTCTTTTGGTAGCACTAGGTTAAGAAGAATAGCAACGATGCCGCATAGGCTGATGCCTTGTAAGTTGAATTTGCCAATGCCGAAGGCCATTCCGCCAATGCCGAAGACTAATGTAACGCCGACAATAACAAGGTTACGTGATTTATGAAGGTCTACTTGGTTTTTAATTAGCGTGTTGAGGCCAACAGCGGCTATGGAGCCAAATAATAAAATCATAATCCCCCCCATAACAGGTAGGGGAATAGTTTGTAATAAGGCGCCTAGTTTGCCAACCCAAGCAAGAATAATCGCGGCAATCGCTGCCCATGTCATTATGACGGGATTAAAAGCTTTAGTAAGCATGACAGCGCCAGTGACTTCACTGTAGGTTGTATTTGGTGGCGCGCCTACCATTGCTGCTGCCATAGTAGCGATCCCATCTCCCGCGATAGT
The DNA here is from genome assembly GCF_004352835.1 of Marinomonas flavescens. Classification (GTDB taxonomy): domain Bacteria; phylum Pseudomonadota; class Gammaproteobacteria; order Pseudomonadales; family Marinomonadaceae; genus Marinomonas; species Marinomonas flavescens. Next base: position 2,129 of record NZ_SJSB01000024.1, read on the forward strand.
ACGATGCAAGCCTGGTTTTTTTAAGTAATCTTTGCCAGTGACACTGGAGATAGAAAGTATATCGCCAACATGTTCTATGGCAGGTGCGATGGCGACTGGAATCATAAATAAAATGGCATTGATATTAAACTCAGGCGCAGTGAAGTTTGGCATAACAAACCAAGCGGCTTGATGTACTGCGTCGAAGTTAACGATGCCGAATATTAAGCTTAGTGAGTAGCCAACGATAATGCCGCCAAAAATAGGCAGTAGTTTAAAAATACCTTTACTAAAGACGCTAATAAAAATAGTGGTTAATAAAGAGGCAAGAGCAATCCAAATAGAGATGTCAGCATTAATTAACTGAGCAGAGCCATCTCCACTTTTGCCCATTGCCATATTGACAGCCGTTGGAGCTAAGCCTAAGCCAATAACCATAATAATAGGCCCAATGACAACCGGTGGTAATAAGCGGTGAATAAAGCCAGGGCCTTTTAATTTAATAAGCGCCCCTAGAATGACATAAACGAATCCAGCCGCAATTAATCCACCCATGGTAGACGCTAATCCCCAAGTTTGGATGCCGTATAGAATTGGTGCGATAAACGCAAATGAAGACGCTAGAAAAATAGGCACAGTGCGACGTGTGACAACTTGAAAAAGCAAAGTCCCCATACCGGCACCAAATAAAGCAACATTTGGATCAAGGCCTGTCAGTAAGGGGACTAATACTAAAGCGCCAAATGCAACGAATAACATTTGGACGCCTAATATGGCGTTTTTCATTGGGTCTTCCTTTTTTATGATTAAGCGCTCAAAGTTTTATCTATTTGTAATAGCGTGCTAATAGGCTCAGAACTGCTAAAAAGCAGTCTATTATTCAACTACTTACATTATTAGACATTTAAGGGGAGGGATTCTAAATGTAATCAGCAAACACACCAACAAAAAATGCACTTTTTGTCGGTACTTAAGTGCGAAACCCCGATCTTTAATGCTGTATTACTCGTTGTGGCGATAATGTTGTGATATCTAGGGCACACTTAATTCGGGGGATAAGTAGGGTGGTTATTCACAAAAAAAGCCCAGCATTCGCTGGGCTTTGTGTATAAATAGTGACTGAGTGTACTGGTTAGCGCGTGCTATCAGCGAGATCGCTCAGTAAGGTGCGCTGAGCGCTGCGATATTCGCCTTTTCGTGGTTTAGACAACTGGTATGAGCCATCGCTTTGTAACACCCAACTCTGGGTATTATCCGCAAGGTAAAGTTCCAGCTCTTTTTTCACACGACGAGACAGTTTTAGATCCTGTAGCGGGAAGGCAACTTCAATACGGTTGTTCAAGTTACGATCCATGCCATCCGCACTGGACAGGTAAACCTGAGGGTTGCGGTTGTTGTAGAAGTAATACACACGAGTATGTTCTAAGAAACGACCAATAATGCTGCGTACACGGATATTAGAGGAGATGCCTTTAATACCAGGGCGCAGGGTACAAATACCTCGAACGATCAAGTCGATTTTTACGCCAGCTTGGGAGGCTTTATACAGAGCTTGTACTAAGCGTTGCTCAGTAAGCGAGTTTACTTTGATGATGATTCGAGACGGATCGCCTTTTTGGGCGTTTTCCGCTTCGCGGTTAATCATATCCAGCAAGCGATCGCGTAATGTGAAAGGCGCGTGTAATAGCTTTTTCACTTTCAACTCTTTGCTCATTCCCGTTAATTGTTGAAACACGCGATGAACATCGTCGCCGATTTCTTTGTCACAGGTTAGGAAGCTGTAATCGGTATAAAGACGAGCGTTGCCTGCGTGGTAGTTGCCAGTGCCGAGGTGAACGTAACGTGTCAGCTCTGTTCCTTCTCTACGCACGATAAGGATCATTTTAGCGTGAGTTTTATGACGGACAACACCATAAACCACGATCGCACCAGCATCTTGTAGACGGCTTGCTAAGGCTAAGTTTTCGGCTTCATCGAAACGTGCTCGTAGTTCAATGACCACGGTGACTTCTTTGCCATTTCGAGCTGCCTCTACTAATGCGTTAGCAATAGGGGAGCGGGCGCCGGTACGGTATAGCGTTTGACGAATGGCAACAACATAAGGGTCTTTGGCTGCGTCACTTAGAAAATCGATGACTGGCGCAAAGCTCTCAAAAGGGTGCATTAAGAGGTAATCACGTTGTCGAATCGCTTCGAATATTCCGCCTGAGCTAGCCAGTTTTCTTGGTAAACCTGGCGAAAAAGGAGGGTACATAAGATCGGGGCGATCGACTAATTCAAGCACGGCCATTAAACGACTTAGATTGACCGGACCGTCTGTTTTGTAGAGATCTTGGGTTTCTAAATCAAACTGCTTAAGTAAGGAGTCGATGATGTGCGTTGGGCAGTTGTCGGCAATCTCAAGACGTACCGAGCTGCCGTAATGGCGGCTTTGTAATTCAGTTCTTAGCGCACCGGCCAAATCGACGCCGATGTCATCTGAGTCCACTTCTAAGTCTGCGTTTCGTGTGAGGCGGAATTGGAAACAGCCTTTTACCGTCATGCCAGGGAATAATTGATCGGCATGCGCGTGAATAATAGAAGATAGGAAGACGAGGTTATCGCCTCCTTCAGACACATCGTCAGGCATTTTGACAAGGCGTGGCAGAGAGCTTGGTGCTGGTACAATAGCGAGACCATTTTCTCGGCCAAAGGCATCGCGTCCTTCTAGCTCGACGACAAAGTTAAAGGTTTTGTTGGCGAGTCGAGGAAAAGGGTGTGCTGGATCAAGTCCTATTGGACTTATAATGGGCAGCACATTGTCGCGAAAATATCGTTTAGCCCATGTCGCTTGTTTTTCGTTCCAAACGGAACGGCGAATAAACTTAACATCTTCGGCGGCCAATTTTGGAAAGATGATGTCATTGAGAATACGGTATTGGCGGCGTACTAGTTTGTGAGCTTGTTCACTGATCAAACTAAGGACTTTTTTCGGGTGCATGCCGTCAGGGCCATTCTTCTCACGGCTGTACTCTAACTGGCTTTTTAATCCCGCAACACGAATTTCAAAAAATTCATCCATGTTTGAGCTAAAGATACACAAGAACGTTAGACGGTTCAGAATGGGGTGGTTTTCATCCATGGCTTGTTCAAGTACACGCGCATTGAACTGCAAATGACTCAATTCACGGTTGAAATAAAGCTCGGGGTCTGCAAGGTCAATCTCCTCAGGCAAACGTTCTTCTAAAGAAACTTTGCTAGGGTCCTGCGGCTGCTCTGGAATAGGTTCCAGTACCAGCTCTTCTCCACCTATTTCTTTGGTGGGCATAGGGGCGATTTCTTTTTTATCCACTTCATTTACTGACTGTTCTGACATGCCTTTTTATCACTCCCAAATACCGTCGTTTTATATTATTGGTATTGAACTAATGCCCGTTCGTAAATGAGTGGGCATTAACTTACAAATTACACCAACACAGCCAGAAGGTCACCGTCTCTTTAATCTTATTTACATCCTAATAGGAGTATTTTGACATTGCATGAGAAGGACTTAGCGTTATTGCTGGGCCTTTAGTATGCGTGCTGCGTCTTTCGCAAAATAGGTTAAAATGCCGTCGGCGCCAGCACGTTTAAAGGCCAATAGAGATTCCATAATGATCGAATCTTTGTCGAGCCAGCCATTTTGAAAAGCGGCCATGTGCATGGCGTATTCACCACTCACTTGATAGACAAATGTAGGCACTTCTAACTCGTGCTTAACGCGGCGTACCAGATCCAAATATGGCATGCCTGGTTTTACCATTACCATATCTGCGCCTTCGTCTAGGTCTAGTATGACTTCACGAATGGCTTCGTCAGAATTTGCCGGGTCCATCTGGTAAGTGGATTTATTACTCTTACCAAGATTACCGCTTGAGCCCACTGCATCGCGAAAAGGGCCGTAGTACGCGGAAGCATATTTAGCGGAATACGCCATGATCATGGTGTTGATAAAGCCTTCTGTTTCGAGCTCTTCTCGGATTTCACCAATGCGGCCATCCATCATGTCGGATGGTGCGATCACATCGGCACCAGCTTTAGCATGGGATAAGGCTTGTTTCACGAGTACTTCAATGGTGGTGTCGTTGAGGACGTAACCTGAGTCATCAATGATGCCATCTTGGCCATGAGTCGTGAACGGATCAAGTGCCACATCTGTCATCACGCCCAATTCAGGAAAAGACTCTTTTAATGCACGAACAGCACGTTGAGCTAAGCCATTAGGATTGTAAGACTCTTCTGCCATGAGTGACTTTTTATCTGCCGCGACAACAGGGAAAAGTGCCACCATAGGGATGCCAAGCGTGACCAGTTCTTGCGCTTCTTTTAATAAAAGGTCAATCGACACGCGTTCAATGCCGGGCATAGAGGCGACTGTTTCACGAACATTGTTCCCCTCTACGACAAACATTGGGTAGATTAAATCGTCTGTACTTAGGCGGTTTTCACGCATAAGACGGCGAGAGAAATCATTTTTGCGCATGCGTCGCATGCGAGTGTATGGAAATGTCATCCATTAGCTCCTGTCTTGCTGTTCGTTAATGTACTTAACTTGTGTGACAGATATAAGTCATACAGTCTAATACGCCGTTGTTTCTGGCCTTAAATACGCTTCTTAGGCGAGATTGGCCTCGGCCTCTTCGAGTTCTTCTTGTAGCTCAAACCAGGCTTCTTCGTTTTCTTCCAATGACTTTTTCCACTTTGCTTCGTCGCTTAGCAGTGCTTGTAACTTTTCTCTTTGGTCGGCGTTATAAAGTGAGGCATCCGCCATGGATTCAGAAATTGTGTCTAGGTGTGTTTGCGCCGTTTGTACGGCTTTTTCATATTTCTCGACTTGCTTGCGCAATGGACGTAGCTTTTCGCGCAGCTCGGCGGCTTTGCGACGCTCTTCTTTACGATCGACTTTTTCTACCTTGTCTTGTGTGGCTTCGCTTTTCTCTGCTTGAGCGGAGTTAGCTTGTCGAGCTTGTAGCCAAGCATGGTAAGCACTCAAGTCGCCATCGAAGGCTTGTATCTGATTATCCGCAACCAAGCAAAACTCATCGACGGTGCTGTTGAGTAAGTGACGATCGTGGGATACCACTAAGATGGCGCCTGGAAACTCTTGCAGTGCTTCTGTTAAGGCTTGACGCATGTCGATGTCTAAGTGGTTAGTTGGCTCATCGAGTACCAATAAGTTAGGGCGAGTCCAAGCGATGAGTGACAGCGCGAGTCTCGCCTTCTCGCCACCAGAGAAGCCTTTCACGGCTCTTAGTGCGTCATCCCCAGTAAAGCCAAAACCACCTAAATAACGGCGAATGTCGCTTTCGAGTATCTTCGGAGACAGACGCTGAATATGCAGAAGAGGTGAGGCTTCAAGGTCGAGCGCACTTAGCTGATGTTGAGAGAAGTAACCAATTTTAAGGTTCTCGCCGGTAATTCGCTCTCCCGACAGCAGTGTTAACTCGCCTACAATGGATTTAATTAGCGTGGATTTACCCGCACCATTGGGGCCAAGTAGACCAATACGCTGGCCGTCTCGGATGGCAAAGTTGGTGTCGCCAAGTTGAACCACTTTAGCGCCAGATTCTAAGGTGTAGCCTAAGTTTGCTTGCGATAAATTAATGAGTAACTGAGAGGTTTTTTCAGCCACCGGAATCGAGAACTCAAACTGAGAGTCGATGTGAGCAGGGCCAATGATCTCCATCTTCTCAAGCATGCGCAGACGGCTTTGTGCTTGCTTCGCCTTATCTGCTTTATAGCGAAACCGGTTTACATACTCTTGCATGTGAGCGCGCTTGGCTTGTTGGCGCTCATGGTTGGCTTGTTGTTGCGCTAAATGTTCCGCTCGCTGACGCTCGTAGTTCGAGTAGTTACCTTTATAAAGAACAAGTTTCTTTTGGTAAAGATGGACTATGTGACTACAGATACCGTCTAAGAAGTCTCGGTCATGGGAAATAAGCACTAGGGTGCCCGGATATTGGCGTAACCAGTTTTCCAGCCACATAACCGCGTCTAAGTCCAAATGGTTGGTCGGCTCATCGAGTAATAAAACATCAGATGGACTCATTAACGCTTTCGCTAGGTTAAGTCGTATTCGCCAGCCGCCAGAAAAGTCTGAGACAGGTCTCTGCATGTCGGCCATTTTGAACCCTAAACCTTGCAGCAGTGTTTCGGCGCGAGATTGAGCGGAGTAGCCATGAGCTGTTTCATATTCACCTAACCAATGGGCATGGTCGTGATTATTTTCTTGTGCTTGTGCTCGGGCAATATTGCTTTCAATTATTCTTAGTTGCTCGTCACCGTCTAGGCAATAATCCACAGCGCTACGCTGTGTTTCGCCCACTTCTTGCGCCATAAAGGCTAATCGACGATTTCCAGGCAAAACAACACTGCCAGTGTCGGCGTTTAAGTCGCCTTTGATCATGGCAAATAATGAGGATTTTCCTGCTCCGTTGGCGCCAATTAAACCGACTTTTTGACCTTCAAAAATAGTGAGATCGGTGTCCTCAAGAAGGAACTGGGTACCACGTTGTAGACTGACTTCGGTAAACTGAATCATAAGAACAAGAAATCTCTTTGGAGTCGATGATTAGGTGCTAAGCATAAGCTGTTTAACTTAAAAGTAATGGTTAGTATTTTAGAGCGACACAGAGGTAAACGAAATAGGGGCGACAAAGATTCCCTGTTTATACACTGTTTAAAGTGGATGATTTTAACGCTCAAGGGTAAAATGCGCGGCAATATCCATTTGAACTTTTACTCGTGCTGTTAATTAGCACAAGGTGTGATTTGTGAACGATTTAACGACTAATGAAATTCAGCGCTTTTCTTTTGATAATACGAATGTGCGCGGTGAGCATGTTGTATTGAATAGTGCTTATCAAGAAATTATTAAACGCAAAAACTACCCACTAGCGATTGAAAAGCTATTAGGTGAATTTGTGGCGGCAATTGCACTGCTTAGGGATATCATCAAAATTGATGGTGTACTGTCTATTCAAGCGAAGGGTAATGGCTTTTTGTCTGCGGTAATGACCGAGTGTGATGAGTTGCAAAACTTGCGCGGTATTGCCCAATGGGACGAATCGCAAGTGGTGCCTGAGACGATTTCGTTAAAAGAGGTCTTAGAGGGCGGTTATTTAGTTATTACCATTAGTCCTCGTAACGGTCAGCGTTACCAAGGGATTGTTGAAATTGTTGGAGATACGTTAGCAGAGTGTCTTGAGCAATACTTTTATCAATCTGAGCAGCTACCGAGTCGAGTTTGGTTGGCGGCAAATGGCGCTCAATGTGCTGGTTTGTTTTTACAACGACTTCCCGCTGAACAAGCAGAAGAGGGCGATGAAGATGGTTGGGAGCGTTTTACACACCTAGCATCAACCGTAAAAGACGAAGAGTTACTGACTCTAGATACAGAGACGTTATTGCACCGTTTATATCATGAAGAAGAAGTCCGTCTTTACGATACTAAAGCCATGCAGTTTGGTTGTTCTTGTTCTCGCCAGCGTACATTGGATGCCGTTATTTCGATTGGAGCTGATGAAGTGCGTCAGCTGTTGATTGAACAAGGCTCAATTAAAGTGGATTGCCAGTTTTGTGCTGAGCAATACATATTCACGAAAGAAGACTTAGCAGACCAGCTAGGCGATCAAGCACAAACACATTGAGTTAGAACTTGGCGTGTTTTAACAAATCACGCCAAGTAATAATGCCAAGAACGTGTTGATCTTCATCGATTACAGGGATGCAAGAAATACTGGCTTGCATCATCCAATTCACAATTTTCTCGATTGGCGAGTCGGCTTTTACGGCAATTGGTTGGCGAGTCATGATTTGATGTGCAGCGTGATTGAGTGTTTCAAGGTCTCTTTGTTGTTCAGAGAGACTATCAATAAACGGGCTGATCATGCGTAATAAATCTCGATCAGAAATAATGCCAACTAAGATGTCATTTTCTATAACAGGCAAATGATGGAAGCCATTTTTTTGCATAACGGCTTTTACTTCTGGTAATCGTGCATCAATGTTAACGCAAATTACATCGCGAACCATGATATCTTGAGCTTTCATACGACACCTCCGCTACATCATAGATAATTGATTCTATTTATACTCACTATCGTTTTTTAAATATAGCAGAAAAACACAATCAAACTGCTAATTATATGCAGCGAAAACCACAGAAAACGATACTAAAAGTAGATAAAATTCTTATTAGTTATATTAAAGTCGAGGAGGTAAGTATTATCTTCGACTAAGGTCTCAAGACATTATTGGTAAAATCCGTATAATTAAATGATACCTACTCAGAATCCTAGCTAGGTTGTTCGTTTTTAGGCTTTGCGCTCCCTATTGCAAATAAAAGCGTACTGAGAAGAGTGACGAGAAAGTACCGCAGTTCCTCCTTAATTTACATCACTGCTGGCCACAAGCCTTCTTTTATCATCACTCTCAAATCCAAATTGGCGATGACACGGCGAAATGATATGACCTTAAACTCTGTAGATGTTTTATTAGTCGGAGGCGGTGCGATGAGCACCACTCTAGGCATGTTACTCAAGCAATTAGATCCAAGCCTTTCCATTACCATGGTCGAGCGTTTGGATAGTATTGCCCAAGAAAGTACTGATGGCTGGAACAATGCAGGAACTGGCCATGCAGCGTATTGTGAACTGAATTATACTTCAGAAAATGCAGATGGCAGTATCAACCTTGATAAAGCCATCAAGATTAACGCAGCTTTTGAGGTTAGCCTTCAATTTTGGTCTTACCTTGTTGATCAAGGCAAACTTCCTGCCCCTCAAGAATTTATACACCGCGTTCCTCACCAAAGTTTTGTTTGGGGTGAAGAGAATGTTAGAAAGCTAAAAGCCCGTTATGAAGCAATGAGTGCTCATCCTGCCTTTAAAGAAATGCAGTTCACTGAAGATCGTGAAAAAATGCAAGAATGGATGCCGCTTATTATGAATCATCGAGCTAGTGGTGAGCCGTTAGCAGTGACTCGTGTAGAACATGGTTCTGATGTGAACTTTGGTTCAATTGCTCGTAATATGACGAAAAATCTGCAGAGCATGGATAACTTCGAGTTACATGTGAATGCAGAAGTAAAAAGCATCAGTAAAAACCAAAATGGTTCTTGGGATGTGTTAGTACATCACAATGGCACCACACAACGATTCAACACGAAATTTCTCTTTCTTGGTGCTGGTGGTGGAGCATTACCATTGCTGCAAAAATCTGGTGTTGAGGAAGGTAAAGGCTACGGTGGATTTCCAGTAAGTGGTCAGTGGCTGGTTTGTGAAAAACCTGAAATCGTTGAACAACACTTTGCGAAAGTATACGGTGCGGCTCCTATTGGTGCGCCACCAATGTCTGTCCCTCATTTAGATACTCGTATCATCGATGGCAAAAAAGCCATCTTGTTTGGCCCCTTTGCCGGCTTTACAACGAAGTTTTTGAAGTCGGGATCAATACTAGATTTTCCAATGAGCATGCGTTGCAATAATTTGAAGCCAATTCTATCTGTTGGTAAAAACAACATGGATTTGACCAAATACTTGATTAGCGAAGTGAAAAAATCGCATAAAGATCGTTGTGATTCTTTACGTAATTTCTTCCCTGATGCGAAAGATGAAGACTGGAAATTAGCGTATGCTGGACAACGTGTTCAGATCATCAAGAAAGACAAAAAAGTAGGCGGTAAACTAGAGTTTGGTACCGAAGCCATTACTACAAAAGATGGTTCATTGGCGGCTTTATTAGGTGCGTCACCGGGTGCTTCAACCACAGTAGATACCATGATCAAAATTTTGGAACGTTGCTTCCCAGAAAAAATAGCGTCTAAAGAATGGCAATCTAAAATGAAAGAAATGGTGCCTTCTTATGGTGAGTCTCTAATAGAAAATACCGACTTACTTCTGTCTATTCGTGAACGAACGTTGACGACATTAAAGCTAAAACCATAAAATATACAGATAGAATGAAAAGCTGAGGATTCGTCCTCAGCTTTTTTATTTGTAGTGTGTGTTAAAAACTGAAAAGAGACAAAACATGGCAATGACTTTTGCAGAACGAGCGGACCAGCTTAGCGACGCGCTACGCGATATTGAACATACAGCGGAAGAAGGGGATCAGCTATTTTACTGTGCTTATCTTTTAGGTCTTTTAGGTCTTCATAGTAGTGCTGAAGGTGAAGGTAAAGCGTTGTTTGATGAGGCGTTTGAAGGAACGCTTAGAGATACGCTTGAAGCAGAAGGCATGACGGAAGAGGATCAAAAAAGCATTCTTGGATTGTGGCAACAGACTTGTCTTAGTGTCGCATAACCTAAAATAGATGTTTTTAAATCATAAAAAAGCGAGCACCTGTCTCGCTTTTTTATGATTATTTGTCCCCGTTATCTTTTATTGTGCGGGCTTGCTCGGGTGAGGTGCATAAGCGAAAACGTCAGAGAAGCAATGTTCTTTGCTGATACCTCTTGTTTCGAGTTGATCTAATGTACCGTACACCATTCCTACCGAGCCACTGATAAAGGCGATGCTATTGCTGAGGTCAGGATGATCTTCTAATACGGCTTCATATAGCCAACCAGTCCTTCCTTGCCAACTTTCATCAGCGTCATTAACAACCACATCTAGTGAGAAGGTGTGCTCATCTTGTGCTTGCTTGATCCAATCCTGCATGAAAATATCATCTGGCGTTCTTAAGCCCCAATACAAAGAAACATGTCCTTTAAACTGTCGCTTGATCAGGCTGTCGTAAAGGCTTTTCATTTGAGAAAAACCAGTACCGCCGGCAATTAAAAGAATGTGCTCTGCGCTTTCTACAAAAGCACCGCTTTCAAGGTGGCTGTCACCACCAGGCATTTTAATGTCAATGTGGTCATTTGCACTGATGTATTCGATGACCTTGTTCGCTAAAGAATTTGAATCAGAGACAAGAATAAACAAAGTAATATTGGGTAGAACGTGAGGTGCGCTGCCAATAGAATACGGAACTTGTTCGCCTGTAGGCAAAACAACCATCAAATATTGTCCCGCAATAAATGACGTATTGTCTATTTTAAGTGTCACTTCGTAGACATTTTTATTAATACGTTCAACTGAACTAACTTTTGCGGTTACGTTTTTCACTTTGCTGCTCCGTTGCAAGTCTCACTTGCTTCAGTAAGTATAAAAATCTCTCAAACGAATGATTGGTTATACTGACAATTTAGGTAAAAAAAAACCACTTACTAAAAGTGGTTTTTTAATTTAGTCAGACAGAATTATTTATTTTTGCCCTTCATGGACTCAAAAAATTCGTCATTTGTTTTGGTTACGCGTAAGCGATCGATCAAGAATTCTGTTGCAGCAACATCTTCCATTGGATTCAACAACTTACGTAAAATCCACATACGCTGTAGTTCGTCTTCAGAAGTAAGAAGGTCTTCACGACGAGTACCTGAACGGCGAATGTTGATTGCCGGGAAGGTGCGTTTTTCAGCAATCTTACGATCAAGGTGTAACTCTGAGTTACCTGTTCCTTTAAATTCTTCGAAGATTACTTCATCCATTTTAGAGCCAGTATCAACCAATGCTGTTGCAATAATGGTCAAACTGCCACCTTCTTCAATGTTACGTGCTGCACCGAAGAATCGTTTTGGACGTTCTAGGGCGTTAGCATCAACACCACCGGTTAATACTTTACCGGAAGAAGGGATCACCGTGTTGTAAGCACGAGCAAGACGAGTAATAGAATCTAGTAGGATGACAACGTCGCGTTTGTGTTCAACAAGACGTTTGGCTTTTTCAAGCACCATTTCAGCAACTTGCACGTGACGAGTTGGTGGCTCATCGAATGTAGATGCAACAACTTCACCACGAACAGTACGTGACATTTCTGTTACTTCCTCAGGACGTTCATCGATCAATAAAACGATCAAATGACATTCTGGGCTGTTACGGGTAATCGCGTTGGCTATATTTTGCAGCATGAAGGTTTTACCCGCTTTTGGCGGAGAAACAACCAAGGCGCGCTGCCCTTTACCCATAGGCGCAACAAGATCAATGATGCGTGAAGTAATGTCTTCTGTTGAGCCATTACCCGCTTCCATTAATAGGCGTTCATCAGGGAAAAGAGGTGTTAAGTTTTCGAAAAGAATTTTATTACGAACACTTTCAGGTTTGTCGAAGTTGATTTCGCTAACTTTTAATAATGCGAAATAACGCTCGCCATCTTTAGGTGGTCGAATTTTTCCGGCAATAGTATCGCCAGTTCGTAAATTAAAGCGACGAATTTGGCTAGGTGATACATATATATCGTCAGGCCCTGCTAAATAAGAGCTATCAGGGGATCGTAGGAAGCCAAAGCCGTCTTGCAGAATCTCTAGGATACCGTCGCCATATATATCTTCGCCGCCTTTAGCATGTCGCTTAAGGATAGAAAAGATGACATCTTGCTTACGAGAGCGGGCCATATTGTCTAAGCCCATCTCAGCTGCGATATCTAAGAGTTCGTGTACTGATTTCTGTTTTAATTCGGTAAGGTTCATAAACGGGTTTTGCATTAGCTCATCTTAAGAGGAAAATTGACGGGATCAGGTTTTAATATGAACACTAATCAATGTCTGGAAGTATTTAACAATATATCAGCTATTTGGCATCAAGAAACCTGAAAAAGATTTATTCTCTACTAAGGTTACTAAATGAGCCCAGTTGGGGCAAAGCCAATACAGCGTGAAACAATTTGATTGGAGTCCTAAAAAATCTGTGAAAATAACCAAACTTTTATTAAGACCGTCCCTACTATAGTGGGACTTAAACGCAAGGTCTATAGTGAAAAGGGCTAAAAAGGCACTTTTTGTTAATTTTTTGATCGAACTCACTGATTTTTTATGCATTCATTTTCAAATTTACAATTCTTAATTGTATTTCTTTTCATCGTCGCGGATGTTTTTAAATAGCGCGTAGAATTCACGCCTCATCGCTGTTGGTTTTCTTATTTTTATGGAGGACACCTGATATACTCTATTGATCAAGACCATGACTTAAGGCGTTCTGGATGCAATCACTCTTCCTGCAACAATCTCATGACTTTCCCTTTGAAAAAATTGCGGCTATTGACCTAGGCTCGAACAGTTTCCATATGGTAATTGCTCAAGTTACCCATGGACAATTACGCATTACTAGCGAGTTTGGTGAAAAAGTACAGCTTGCAGCGGGTTTACATAATGGGATTCTTGATGAAGAATCTCAGCAAAGAGGATTGGATTGCCTCGCACAATTTGCGCAAGTAATCGAAGACATGCCTCCAGGCTCGGTGCGTGTTGTTGGAACTAATGCGCTGCGTGTGGCGAAAAATCGTTATGATTTTATTGGCAAAGCCATGGATATCATGAGCCACCCAGTCGAAATTATTGCAGGACGAGAAGAAGCTCGACTGATTTATGTCGGTGTTTCGAAAACCATGGATCATGGTGAGCTAAAGCGACTTGTTGTTGATATCGGCGGCGGTAGTACAGAATTTATTATCGGCCAGCAGCTAGAACCGATACTCACAGAAAGCTTGCATATGGGATGTGTGGGTTTTCGTCAGCGTTTCTTTGAAGATGGCTCCATTACTAAGTCGAATTTCCAAAAGGCAGTGACCGCAGCTCGCTTAGAGCTATTGAGTATTCAAGACGATTACTTGGATGAACAATGGGATGTTGCCATTGGTTCATCGGGAACAATAAAAGCCGCTTTTAACATTATTAAAGAGAATAACTGGAGCAAAAAAGGCATCACGCCAAAAACGCTCAAGCAAATTCAAAAAGCGTTATTAGAAGCAGGGCATGCGGATAATATTGACCTTCCAGGCTTAAAGCCGGAGCGCAAAGGTACCTTTGCTGCAGGTATCGCTATTCTTACCGCGGTATTTGAATGTTTTGATATCAAGCAGATGGACTTTTCGACCGGTGCCCTACGAGAAGGGGTCTTGTATGACATTATGGGACGTTATGCAGAATCAGATATTCGTGAGCGTACCGTTAACTATATGCTCAACCAATATCACATCGATACAGAACAGGCGAAACTGGTTACTCATACTGCGTTGTCAGCATTGGCTCAAGTAAAAGATGACTGGGAAGTAAAGAGTATTTCCAGCGAAGATTTGCTGCGTTGGGCAGGTCTTCTTCATGAAGTAGGCGTCGGAATATCGCATAGCCGATACCATAAGCATGGCGCCTATATCATCAGTGAATCAGATATGCCGGGCTTTTCCCAACAGGAACAGCAAGCATTGGCTAATCTTATTTTACGTCACCGTCGGAAGTTCACTCAGTCTTTGGATTACAAATTTACAAAAAGTGATCAACAAGACTTGGATCGACTCGCGATACTTTTACGACTGTCTATCTTGCTACACAATGACCGTAAAGAGGGTGACATGCCTATTTTCACTTTGAAAGCAGGCGATAAGAGTCTACATGCGGAGTTCTTACCCGATTGGCTAGACAACAGGCCATTGACGCTTGCTAACTTACAGCGAGAAGCGGATTACCTTGCTGCAGATAATTATATTCTGACTTTTAGCTAAACGTTTTTGGACTTTTTTCCAAACAACGAATCGCGATACAAAACGACTGCGTTTTATTGCTCAGCCTTAATAATTCAGTCCTGATAGTCAGGTTGAGCTATCAAGGCTGAGCTTTTTTATATAAATATATTTGATCTACACCTCTTTTCTTGATGTTTCTTCTACTGTCTTCGCCGTCTTCGGCCATTTATTTTCATTCTCTTCCTAGCGAATCATGTATTCAACCTGTGTTTTCTGTGAGTATTTCCATTAGAAAATTAAATCTTCTATATCAGAGGTTTATCAAACATTGCTTAAAAAAACCAAGTTGGCGTGAGTATTGAATGGACTAGTACTGGCACTGTGTCGTATTTGCAGAGCGGCTCTGATAATCGAGCGTGGTGAGGCGGTCATTATGATGCCTCTCTTACTAGGGATGAGTGTATCTACAGAGGATATTTATGTCAGATTTTTATTGGTTGCTAGTGGCATCAGCACTGGTGTTTATGATGCAAGCTGGTTTCTTATGCTTGGAAAGTGGCCGTATTCGAAGTAAAAACAGTATTAATGTAGCAGCCAAAAACATCTCTGACTTTGTTATTTCTACCGCAATATTTTGGCTATTTGGCTTTGGTATTATGTTCGGTGATTCTGTCTGGGGCATGTTTGGTTCCACTGAGTTTGTGTTCGGCGACCATAATACACCTTGGCAAATCAGCTTTTTCCTTTTTCAAATGATGTTCTGTGGCACGGCGGCTACTTTGACCTCTGGCGCGGTTGCTGAGCGCATGTCTTTTATAGGGTATTTGGCGGTCACAGTGATTCTAATGGCGATTATTTATCCGATTACAGGCCATTGGGCTTGGTCTGGAGCCTATGGAGGAACAGGCCAGCAAGGTTGGCTAGAATCCATGGGTTTTATCGATTTTGCTGGTTCAACCGTAGTTCATTCTGTCGGCGGTTGGGTGGCTCTCGCAGCGATTATAATTATTGGACCAAGACTCGGTCGGTTTGAACAGGGTATTCGTTTGCCGCCAGGGAATAATTTACCTCTTTCGGCCCTTGGTGTTTTACTGATTTGGTTTGGTTGGATTGGTTTTAATGGCGGCAGTACATTGTCGCTCACAAATGATGTACCTATTATTATTTTGAATACCTTTCTTTCTGCTGTATGGGGCGGGCTAATAGCAGCATTAATTAATTATTTTAGAGACGGTTTTGTCGATGTTAGCTTTATTTTAAATGGTGTTATTGCTGGGCTTGTTGGTATAACGGCGTCTTGTCACGTGGTTTCACCAGCATCAGCGGCCATTATTGGAGCCGTATCTGGTGTCGTGGTCTATTATGGCAGTCTTTTAATGGAACGATTGCACCTAGATGATGCACTCGACGTCGTTCCTGCGCATCTCTTTGCTGGAATTTGGGGCACTTTGAGCGTGGCGCTGTTTGGCGACCCTGAAAAAATAGGCACAGGGTTAAGTTTTATCCAGCAGCTGAGTGTTCAAGCATTAGGGATTGTGTCAATCGGTGCGTATTGTTTTGTGGTGGGCTATGTCTCTATGCGGCTACTAAATAAAATTATGCCGTTGAGAGTAACAATAGAAGAGGAAGAACAAGGTCTGAATGTCTCTGAGCATCGTGCAACGACAGAGCTTTTTGACTTATTAGTATCCATGCAATATCAACAAAACAATGTTGATTTTTCTGCGCCAGTTCTTGAAGAGCCGTTTACCGAGGTAGGGCAAATTGCTCGTAAATATAATCAAGTGATAGGCCGAGTAAATGAAGAAATTGCACAGCGTGACGAGGCGCTATCACGTTTTAAAGAAAGTGAAATGCGTAAAACCGCCATTCTTAATTCATCTATGGATTGCATTGTTACTATAGATCAACAAGGTGCAGTGATCGAATTTAACCCTGCTGCAGAGAGAACGTTTGGTTGCCTCAAAAAACAGGTGAAAGGTAAAAGCTTCATCGACAGTTTTATTCTTGAGGAAGATCGAGATGTCATCTTAGGGAGTTTAAACGTAGGTTTTTCTTCTTCTAAAGGATTGGTTCTTAATCGACGAAACGCATTTCGTTTACGAAGAGATCTCCATAATTTCTTCCCCGCTGAGATTTCGATTACTCGAACAAAAGTGGACAATACATCTGTAAGCCTAGAAGAGTTTACTTTACATATAAGAGACGTTACCCGGCAATTCAAGTTGCAAGAAAGGCTTCGTTTTCTGGCCTACAGTGACCCATTGACTAGTTTGTATAACCGTACCTACTTAATGGATAAGTTGGTAGGAGCCTTGCTCTTTGCGTCAAAGCAAAACACATCGGTAGGCTTGCTTTTCTTAGACCTAGATAAATTCAAAACGATTAATGACACCTTAGGTCATAAAGCGGGAGATGAGCTGCTGTGTGAAGTGGCTGGACGATTAGCTCAAGTGTCTGATGACTCTGACATTATTGCTCGTTGGGGCGGTGATGAATTTATTTTAATGATGACGAAAGACGTATCAGAAAAAACCATAAAACAGCGTGCTCAACAGGTTCTAGAGGTTATGCGAGAACCTGTTAGCTTAAGAGGACAGTTGTTAAATATTCCCACTAGCGTTGGCATTACTCTTTCTTGTGATGCCAAAGTAGATGCCGATAAACTGATCCAGCAGGCAGATATCGCCATGTATTGGGCAAAAGAAAAAGGTCGCGACAATGCACAATTTTTTCAGCCAGAAATGGCCTTTGCTGTTACGAAAAAGTTTGGATTTGAGCAGGAGATGCATGAAGCACTTATGCTTGATCAATTTAGTTTGGTTTATCAGCCCAAAGTTTTTATAGATAAGGATCATATCGTTGGTTTAGAAGCGCTTATTCGTTGGAATCACCCATCAAAAGGACTTATTTCTCCCGGTGATTTTATTCCAATCGCGGAAGAGTCCAGCCTCATTGTGAAAATAGGAGAATGGGTCGTTGATCGCGCCTTAAAGCAGCAGTCTGAATGGCGGAAGAAAGGCCTAACGCTTGTTCCTGTGTCGGTAAATATTTCAGGCCGTCACCTTACGTTAAACAACTTTGTTTCCTATATTTCGGAAAAGTTAGCGTTTTATTCGATCTCTGGTGAACTGCTAGAAATTGAAATTACAGAAGGTGTTCTACTTCAAGATATTGAGTGTTGTATTGCTGTTATGGCAGAGCTTAAAGCGCTCAAGATAAAAATCTCAGTCGATGATTTTGGCACTGGTTATTCGTCGCTTAATTATCTAAAACGTTTGCCTTTGGATGTTTTAAAAATTGACCAGTCATTTGTAGATGAGTGTGGGAAGCACTCGGAAGACACAACCATCTGTGAAACAATTATTCACTTAGCGCGTAACTTGGGGCTTATTACGGTTGCAGAAGGGGTTGAGACTCGCCAACAAGCAGAGTTGTTAAAAGATATGGGATGCCAAATATATCAGGGCTATTACTTTTATAAACCAATGCCGAGCTCAGCTGTTTCTGTGCTATTAGGAGAAATGTGAGTGGTTTTTAGTTTTATCAATTAAAACAATCGCTTGAAATTTAAAAATTGTTGCAGAACATCCAATTTGGATATTCTTTCTTAATGCTTACTTTGTCTTTAAATAGTGATATTGTCCTAAATGGTTGTTAGTGTAGAGCTTATCTATTTTATATGTACGAAATCAACAACGGTGGTATCGTACATATAAAATTATTAAGATTATGAAAAATGCTGGCTACGCTTACGTAATCCTTCAGTGATTTTTACAGGGACATTTTTATGAGCCGAGAAATTCTTCCGATTGAACACTTCTTTTATACTGAACCCAGTTTAGAAAAAATTCTAGATAACTTAGATGTGATTCGTCAGCAGATAAATCCTGTTGTGTCTGATGGTGATACTCATTCAGAGCAGGACTTTCCTTCTGTTTGCTTGGTTGGATTGGGTCGTTGTGGTTCTAATATTGCTTTAGAAGTAGCGACGCTAGTATATAACGCTCGCACGAGTTATCTGAATGAGGTGGAGTACCATGAAAAGCAGATGCTTGAAAGTGAACATAAACCATTGCGTTGGATTCGCAAGCATTTGCCGATGGATAAAAAATCCAATTCTACGCCTGTTTTTTTGATTGAGCCCATTGTTTTACTTGGGGATTTAGACAAAGATATTGAAGGGCGTATTCGTTTTTCTAATCAAGCTGGTCGAGCTCGTTTTTTAGAAGCGTATCGTAAACTTCAGATTATGGATCTTTCCGAAGTGCATGCGGGTGGTGCAGGTAATGCCCCAATTCTTGGTCAATACTTAGCAAAAATTATTCTTAATAAAGACACCTCCAGTTTTAAAAATGAGAGTTGGCGTCATTTGCACTCTTACTTAGTTGACTCTTGTGGCATCAAAGCAAACCAATCGCGTCTTTATTTCTATATTTTCAGTGCTGGTGGTGGTACTGGTTCTGGGATGGCTTCTGAGTTTGGTCTAGCCCAACAATTTTCTTATTTAAGTAAGACATTCGATTACCGTGTCGAAGAAAAAACGGCAGTAGATAAACGTCATAGTTTTGTATTTGAGCCTATTTTTACCTCTGGTATTTGTATCCTACCGAATATTTCAGGCAAAAGTATTGATATCTCTGAAGCCTTGCATATCAATGCCGGCCGTTTGTTGACTAAATATGTATCTGAGGAATGGGACTTTTCTTACAACGAAGAGCGCGACAATGATGAGGCGCCAGAAAATGTGATGAAACGCATCCGTCCCTGGAACTCCATGATGTTGATTTCAAACGATATTATGCGTTATGCGGAAGAAGAAAATGGCAATGATATCGATGACATCGATATTAATACAATGGAAAAATACGCAAACCAATATATATCACAGCAGATATTCAATATTCTTACTGCTCAAGCCGTAACTACAGATTACGATGAAGACTATTTCCGTCGGGCTGGTATTGATATTTCTGAAACGATTCGTCTGGACGCTAATGACTTGTTTATGAGTCTCGCTGGTCCTGTCGCAGTTGCTTACGCTGAAAGTGTAGTAAACACAAAAGGCTCTAACAGTGAGGTTGATATAGATGATCTCTTTTGTCGTTCTATTGAATTGCCACATTTTAATGGCGACACTTCTGCTATTGAAGGGATCAGCGTATTACCAGTAGAGTCTGAACGCTATCGACAATCAATCGTAGATTATCGTAAGAGTGATTACGATGCGAATAAGTTGAATCACCTTCATTTCTTCAAGAACTGTTCTTCAATTGTTTCAATCATCTCGGTGCCACGTGAATTCAAATTATCTTTTACGGCGATGAATCGCTTGAAAGTACATTTGAATCGTCTTTTTCCAAATACTACGCTTAAGCGTTATGCCTTAGTTATTGGCGCATCTGCTAATTTGTCGTTAACTACTCTAGTGGCAAAAAGCCCATGTTTGAGTGATGACTTCTTGACCTTAATGGTTGCTTACATGAAGCGTTGTTTCGCTCGTGATGAATATCGCTATACGGACGAGATTGATAAAGCTGTCATTGAATTTATTCAATGTGAGGATTTTGATGAAGATATGGTCGATAAGTATTTTATGGAGTATGAAAATCCAGCCAAAATTCTTGATACTAACTGGTATGCAATTAAACCAATGTACGAGAAGAAATATCGCGAGCTAATTGAAGATTCCGATCGTTTTGTTTCAATTAATGATATTCGTCTTGATGTGAAAAATGTGAAAAATGCGATCAAATATTTGCGTGAAATTTATCGCCACCGCATTAGTAAAACGAATATTTTGTCTCTTAACTAGTTACTTAGATATCGTAACGCGCCTTAAAATAAAAAGCCCTTCTAACTTCTGTTAGAAGGGCTTTTTTAGCTATCTACTTTCATGCTCTAAAAGTAAAAGGCTTATTCTGGTGGGTTATTACGGTGACGCATTTTTTCTATCAAACTTTTCCCGCGTGTTTTTTCTAAAGGTTTGATGCCATGGTGAATCGCTGTTTTAGCGATCATATTGGCCGCAACAGGAGCGGTGATTAGCAAAAATAAGGTAATCAGCAGCTCTTTTATAGACACAAAATCTTGCAGGTAACTTTGCAAAATCATAGAAGCCAATAAGACACCTGTGATGCCAAGCGTTGAGGCTTTGGTTGGGCTGTGTAAGCGCATATAAATATCGGGCAAACGCGCAAGACCATAAGAACCAACCAGTAGAAAAATGCCACCGATTAATAACAGAACACAAACAATAATTTCGAGATATAAAGGCATAATTAGTCCTATTCTATGATGTCGCCACGAAGTAAGTACTTGCATAGTGCTGCGGTACTAACAAACCCTAACATGGCAATAAGTAATGCCGCTTCAAAGTACAAGCCACTTCCTATGTACATGCCGTACAGTAGAATCAAGGCAATGGTATTTATGTACATGGTATCCAGCGCTAAGATCCGGTCAGATATAGTTGGTCCCTGAATTAAGCGCCATAGATTTAATATCAGTGCAATACAGATGCATATTGCAACAATAGTAATGGTCCAGATTAGCATCCGAAGATCTCCTTGATAGGGGCTTCATAGCGAGTTTTAATCTCGGCAATTAAGGCTTGTTCATCATCAAGATGAAGTGAGTGAATATAAAGCCAAGTTTTATCTTTTGATATCTCAGCGCTGACGGTTCCAGGTGTTAACGAAACCGTGCTTGCTAGTATGGTGATTCCTAAATCTGATGACAGATTAATAGGGATGGCAACAAAGCCAGGCTGAAGTTTTTTAATGGGTCCAATAATTAAAAGAGCGACTTCTACATTGGCCACAACGATGTCTTTCATCACCATCAAAACATAGCGAATAGCCAAAAAAGGTCGGCGAATTTTGGGATGCTCGTCACGCATATCTTTAACCAGCCAAGGGATGGTGATCGCAAAAAAGGCCGCCAGAACTATTTGACCAGCACTAATAGAATTATTGAGTAGCAACCAAACCACAAACAGCATCATGCTGTGGAAGGGCATAGGGAAAAATCTCATTGCATTATTCCTGGCAGTAAGTCATAAGCTGAAGATTGGAAGTCATGTAAATAATGGGCAGCGTGTTGGGTATAGATTGTCATATCCCCCCCAAAGATAACCATGACCGGAGACGCGAGAAATAACAGAATAACCGCGGTGATTTCTAATGGTTTTGCCGCTTCGCCTTCTGTTGAGACATTTCCATTATGGCGCCAAAATAGCGTTGTCCCACCCCGCGAAAAGGTAATTAATGCTGCCAAACTTCCTAATAATACCAACGGCCACAACCATAATGATTCCGCGACAGATTGGGTCGATTGTAAAATCATGATCTTACCAATGAAGCCTGAAAGAGGGGGCATTCCTATCATAGCTAAGGCACCAACTGAAAACAGAATAGCCAGCAGCCTAGGTTGCATTAATGGTCGTGAATGGACAAATCGGTCTTCTGCTTGGCCTCGCTGTCTTGCAATCATGTCGGCAAGTAAGAAAAGCCCTGCCGAAGCTAACGTACTGTGCACCAGATAATAAAGCGCTGCAGACGTGGCCGCTTCAGAATTGATCGCTGCACAGGCAAGGAGAGTACCACTAGACAGAACAACTAAGTTGCCGATGAGAGTTTTTAAACCAGGGCTGGCCAAGATTCCAATCGTACCAACGACAATAGTGAGCAACGCCAGAGGCCAAAGCCATGGTGTGGCTATATTTGCTAATTCTCCAGCGTGATCCCCAAAAATAACCGTATAAACACGGAAAATACTATAAATTCCGACCTTGGTCATAATGGCAAACAAGGCTGCCACGGGGGCACTGGCGCTAGCGTAGGTTTTTGGCAGCCAAAAATGCAATGGTAGCATCGCTGCTTTTAGTCCAAACACCACTAACAGTAAGAGCGCACCAGTTTTTGCGAGTGTGGCATTCTCCGCATGCAAGCTGCTGACTTTGACTGCAAGATCCGCCATATTCAATGTGCCAAGCGTACCGTAGATAATGCCTAGGCCAAATAAGAAGAGGCTAGAGCCCACTAGGTTGAGAATGACGTAATGCAACGTCGCTTGGGTTCTCTGTTTGCCTCCGCCATGAACGAGTAAGGCATAAGAAGCAATTAACAACACTTCGAAGAAAACGAATAAGTTGAAAATATCGCCCGTTAAAAACGCGCCATTAATGCCCATAACTTGAAACATAAAGAGAGGGTGAAAATACGCCCCGCCTCTATCTTGTCCATTAACAGCATAAAGCATGACCGCAAACGCAAGGAAAGAGGTTAGTGCGACGAGTAATACCGATACTGGATCAGCGACTAAAACAATGCCAAAAGGCGGCTGCCAATCCCCTAACGCGTAAAGGTGAACGCCTTCCATTTGTACTTGATAGAGCAAATAGAAAGCAGAAATCATCAGTGAAAAAAGACCAAAAAGGGCGGCGACTCTTTGTCTTTGAATGTTCTTAGACAGCGGAGGCAATAGTAGTGCCGCGCCAACAATCAAAGGAATAAGAATAGGCAAAATGCTCAAATGCTGCATTTACTTTGCCCCTCCTGTTTTTTGGTTAATGCCATGTCTCGGTTGAGGTATTTGACCGTCAACATGATCATTCCCTAAATCTGCTCTGGCGCGCATGGCTAGAATCACAGCAAAAGCCGTCATCGCAAAGCCGATAACGATTGCGGTTAAAACGAGAGCTTGAGGGAGCGGGTCGCCAATGCTTTTTGATTGCCCTAACACAGCAGCAGCGTCTAGTTTTAAGCGACCACTGGCGAACAGAAATAAGTTCACTGCGTAAGAAAGGAGTGTGAGTCCAACTACCACAGAAAAACTGCGGCCTCTTAGTGTTAAAAACACACCGCAGGCGGTAAGTAATCCAACGCAGAATGCGTACATGCCTTCCATATTATTCATGTTCCTTTTGCGTAGCGCGTTCGCTGGTGGTGAGCTGACCAAGGTTAGCCAAAATTAACATTGTGGCACCAACGACAGTTAAAAATACGCCGAGATCAAACATCATCGCACTAGCCAGTTCGAATTTGCCAATAACGGGTAAGTAAAAGTAATCAAACCAAGACGTTAAGAATGGACGGCTGAATAACCAACTGCCTAGTCCGCTGAGTGTCGCGATACCAATACCGCTGCCGATCATGATTTGATAATCCAGCTTCAGTCGCTGTTTGATCCAGTCGACACCGTGAGCAATGTATTGCTGAATGATGGCCACAGAGGTGATAAGACCAGCGATAAAGCCTCCTCCAGGCATATTGTGTCCACGTAAGAAAATATACGCAGAAACTAAAAGAGCGAGTGGCAATAAACTTTGTGAAATCACAGCCAGTAAAAGAGGGTATTTGTCTTCTGACCAAGGTCTACCTTTGTCATCGCTAGAGGGCATAAATAAGCGCATTCTGGCAATTAACTTATAGATACCGAGAGCGGCAATGCCAAGTACGGTAATTTCTCCTAACGTATCGAAGCCACGAAAGTCGACTAGAATGACGTTTACAATATTAGTGCCACCGCCGCCCGTTTTACTGTTCTCAGTAAAGAACGTAGAAATGGTATCTAATGGGCGAGTCATTAAGGCATAACAAATTGTACCGACTGTGCCGCCGACAAATGCGGCTAACCCTAGATCGCGAACGACGCGACGCGGGGACGACTCTTTCGGTGTTTTTTGAGGTAAAAAGAACAAGGCTAGGATCAGCAGTATGACGGTTACGACTTCTACCGAGAGTTGCGTTAATGCAAGATCGGGTGCGGAGAACTTAGCGAAGGCTAAAGAAACGATCAAACCAACGACAGAGAGCGTTAACAATGCGATTAAGCGACGTCTGTGCCAAATAACCGTCGCAACACCAGCCACACACAGGAGCACGACACAGGTGATAGAAAGAGCATCGACAGGAATCTCTGGCCGTTGTCCCGCCGTGGTATTCAGCTGAAGTAGGGGAACCGTTGTCATGACAATGGCTAAGAGCAGCGTAAAGAAAATATAACGCTGTAAGGAGCCGTTTTCAGTAAAGCTAATAAACTTATGGGCTTTACTGGCGAGTGTTTGCATTACGCGCTCAAAGACAAGTTTCGAATCACTGGTTGGAAATTGGGCATGGAATTTAAAGAAATGTTGACGATTTGTATAAATTATCAAACCGCCCGTCATGGCAATAAAGCTCATCAGCAAAGGATAAGTAAAACCGTGCCAAATGGCCAAACTGTAGTGAGGCACATCGCCATTAAGCACTGCAGATGCGGCAGAATAGAGTAAATTACCAACGATCATGGTTGGGAAGATCCCCACCATTAAGCAAAGTGCCACTAAAATTTCTACGGGAACTCGCATGTAACGTGGAGGTTCATGAGGCGTTTTAGGTAAATTAATGGGCTCCCCATTGAAGAACACATCATGGATGAAGCGCATGGAGTAGGCGACAGAAAATACGCCACCTAATGTCGCCAAGACCGGAATCATCCAAGATAAAGAGCCAAGAGAAGCTTGATGTAAGGTTTCAGTGAAGAACATTTCTTTAGATAAGAAACCGTTAAGCAAGGGCACACCAGCCATTGAGGAGGCGGCGACCATGGCTAAAGTCGCCGTATACGGCATGTACTTCCAGAGTCCATTTAACTGTCTCATATCACGCGAGCCAGACTCATGGTCAATAATTCCTGCAGCCATAAATAGGGACGCTTTAAAGATAGCGTGGTTGATGACATGGAAAATCGCAGCCACAGCCGCTAAGTCGGTCCCCATACCCAGCAACAACGTAATAAGCCCTAAATGGCTGATAGTCGAGTTAGCCAGCAAGCCTTTCAAATCGTGTTGGAAAAGCGCGACATAAGCGCCAGTAAGGAAGGTTGCCAAGCCAGTTAAGCTGACTAACAAGAACCATAAATCTGTGCCAGCTAAAGAGGGGTAAAAGCGCGCCATCAGAAAGATGCCTGCTTTCACCATAGTCGCAGAGTGTAAGTAAGCACTTACCGGTGTCGGCGCTGCCATGGCATTAGGCAGCCAAAAATGAAAAGGAAATTGAGCGGACTTGGTAAACGCGCCTAAAAGAATCAGTACCGTAATGATTGGGTAACTGGCGCTGGCCTTGATCAAATCGCCGCTATCAAGCACGGTTTGTAAACTATAACTCCCAACGGTGTGACCTAATAATAAAAGTCCTGCTAAAAGGGCTAAACCACCTGCGCCCGTCACCGTTAATGCCATGCGAGCACCTTTACGTGCTTCGGATTTATGGCCCCAGAAACTAATCAGCAAGAAGGAGCTAATACTTGTTAATTCCCAGAAAAACCACAGCTGGATCAAATTGTCAGAAAGCACCACACCCAGCATGGCGAACATAAATAGAATTAAGTAGGCGTAAAACTTCCCCATAGAATCTTGCGCGGATAAATAATATCGCGCATACAGAATGACCAACAGGCCGATCCCTAAGATAAGAATAGAAAAAAGTAACGATAGGCCATCTAGACGAAAAGCAAGTTCTAACCCTATTGCAGGAACCCAAGGTACGGAAGCAAAGAAGTGTTTACCGCTAAAAATGTCGCTAGCATGGGATAAGATCAAAAATAATGTCACCGCCGGTAATACCGCGGTCATGAAGGCGCAGGCTGTTCGGCTATAACGAGCGGTTAACAAAGGAACAAACGTGCCAAGTAATGGGAGAAAAGGTAGCCAAAGCAAAGAGTTCAAAGTTTAGCGCCTCTTATTGCGTTATTGTTGATTCGGGTCGCATCCGGGTGTGACATAGCGGTTCAGGATTCCTTAGATTTACATACTTGTACTATAACGAAGCTTTACCTTAACAGATAGTTTAGAGATTACCCTTCTGTTCGGAAAAGAGCCAATAAGGTCATTTAATACTGATAAAAATCAATCAACTGAGCAGGGTTTTATAAAATTGATCAGTTATTAGTCTTTTTAAAATTGAAAATATCATGTGTTACTGGCGATAAAATGGCTAATAAATAGAATCAGCTCACCTTGCCTAAAGTGCTTTCTAACAGAGCTTTAGGCGGTGTTGTAACATCAGTGTTACGTTAGCTTAGTAAGACCAGAAGTAATATTAAAAGTTCAGGTAAGATCAGAGCGATAGCAACGCCGTCATCAAATATCAGGACTAGGCAAAATGGCTTGAAAAACCGATTGAAATAATGAAGGTGAACGTGAGGCTCAACCTGGGTCAGTTTGAGTCCGATATGGCTTGAAATAAGCGATTAATCGCCAAATAAGACGATCAAAAAATAATGATCATAATGTTGAGTCGCTCGCGATACGCTTCAGATTGTAGAAAGTAGAATAGCCAACAGTATGGGTTTAATTCATTTGCTTGTTGGCTATTTACCTTCGACCTGTTATTGCAACGCTATTGGAAAAATTGCCACATAATACTGCTGTCAGATCCCATGCTCCACAGCAGAACAACCGCCGCTAACAATACTTCGAGTATTAATAGACCAATGCCAAGGGTTGTGCTGGAGAGGATAAACCCTTGCTGGTGGCTAATACCTAAAAAGCTAGGCGTTCCTTTATAGAGTAAATAACCTGTGCAACAAACCCCAGCAACGCAAGCGAGTGTGCATAGCCAGATGATAGGGTAGATTGCAAAAAGGCCACTCAAAAACATGGGTGTTGCGATGTAACCCGCAAAGATAATACATTCGGGACGGCTAGGGCGGCTTGAATATCTGCCTGCCATCCAGTGAATTAAGCTGCCTACCAAAGCGACAGCGGCTAAAATAAGTGCATAAAATAGAATACCAAGACTGACACCGCTGATGATTGATATTTTGGCTGCGGTATCACCACCGAAAGTCCAGCCGAATTGCGTGGTACCGATAAAAGTACTTATGACAGGTACGGCCGATAGCCATAAAACATGGTGAGTATATAAATGGCTAATGGATTCGTGTTCTTTGTTTATTTCGGACCATTCGCGTTCTGGATGATGAATTAGTCCCCATACATGATTAATCATGGATTCCCCCTCGCTTTTCGAAAAAAGCCATTGGATTTGGAAAACATCTTATCGATTAAGCCGCCCAATATTTTGCGCGACTTAATTTTTAGTATAGGTCTAGATTCAGTAAAAGCAAAAGCTTCACTCTGTTATTCGCAGCGGTAGTCTTTAGGCATTTTAACTGAATACTGTTTGTCTACCGGGGTGCTAAAACTGGTTCTAGCAATTGCATCCGATGCTAAGAATTTATAGACTTTCCACTGTGAACAATCTTGATGAACGACCGTACTGATAGAGTCTAAAATAGCGTTGTTTTGCTTGTCTTTTAAGGTGAACTGAAAAGTATAGACATCAGTAGGAATGTTCACAGAGCGATAACCGCGTAACGTTGGTGTTCTAAAATAATAATGAGTACTACAGACTTGTTGTCCGTTGTCTTTTCTCTGATGGCAAGTGGTGTAAGGTATGCTTCTTTCATTCGTAAAAACAGGGATTGACTGCTGTTCAATTTGTTCCTCAGAAGAAAAATTCACAATCAATTTATAATCTGGATCTTTCGCTGTTTCTGAGATGTTAGTAAAGCCGCGAGCTTTAAAAGCACTAATAATATCAGGCATATAGCGCCTGTTAGTCAGCCGATCTCCTTTGCTGTTTGATACCACAAGAATAGATGACGTTTTCGCAATATCCACACTTGGATCCACATTACTTAAATAACGGCCGGACAATTTTACATTTGATGAGCAGCCGGAAAGTATTGTGGCAAATAGCACTAATATAAATAAGTTCTTCATGATTTTAGCCCTCTATCACCTATTTCAACACACTAACTTCTCATAATAAAAGCACAGAACAGACTCAGAACCGAGACATTGTTGAATCGTTACATTAGCCGTTCAAAATATTTACTCTAGAAGGTCGTTAGTAGGCGTTATGATGGTGTAGCAATAAGCCAAATTTTCTAGTGTTAGGCGTCTTTATTGGTGTTAATGTTAATACTGAAAGCGAGAAGCAAGTTGGCCTTACTGCCTACAGCTTGTGGAAGGACCCCATAGATAAGTAAGTGTCTGTGTCAGGGTGCGACCTTTCTTCATTGCCCATGGATGATTAGGGATCATATTTTTAAAGGGTAGCCGTTTATTCGGTTACCCTTTTTCTTTGAACGATTAACTCCCCGCATCTGTGCCTACTCAGTATTTTGCTTCGGCATGCACAAAATTCCACAGCCTTTGCTGAGAGAGAGTTTGTATTCTACAGATCAAAAAAACCACTCGAAGGCGAGTTCTTGTACGCGCATTCAGCTCCCTTTCAAAGTGTAAATTCTCTAAATGATAGCCGTATTATTGGTGGAGACGGGGGGGGGCGGGCCCTGTGTAAAAAACCTTTAAAATCAGTGATTTATTGATTTATTGATTTATACAGTTAACTGGGTTTTTTTTAGGTGCTTGGTGTGTCGGTTGTGCGTCCTTTCCATATTGTCATTGGCTTTAAATTGTAACTTTTAGGGCAAAGGGTATTTCTGTCCAAAGATGCATTAGGAGCATAATTTTTTATGTAAAATAACGCTTTTCTTTCAAGCTCTTTAGTAGCTCTAACTCCTAAGGTTATTTTTTTTATATATTTATAAGGAAGAGTTAAGGTGAACAATGGAAAACCATTTTTATCGGTATTAAATGGTAAAAAACAATTTAGTTCAGCTAAGATACGGTACTCCTCTTCGTGTTCCCATTGATCATCCTTATATAAGGCCGATGAAAAAATTGATGTAGATGTGTATTCTTCTTGGCTTTCTGGCCTATCTTTTTTATATACGACACTGCCTGATGAACCGCTGGGTGTTTTTATTTCTTTTAGACCTGCTTCTATATATGAAAACTCGATTACAAAGCCTGTATGATCTTTGGAGTAATAAGACCACATAGGTCTAGAGTCTCCTTTTTTGCTAAGTGATAAAATACCGATAGAGTTATTTATTGCAGAGTAAAAATCACTTATATAATCAGTATCTATTTCCGGTTGATTAATAGGTTTATATTCATCTATTGGAGAGAAACTAGAAAAACCACGGTGTTTATCTCCGTAAAACCTATGTTTTAGAACGGGGAATGATTCAAAAGGATCGTTTAGTGATTCAGGTTGGGAAAATCTTATGCTAATTCCTTTAGATGTAACTATGAAATCAAAAGAATCGGGAGGGTAGTATTTGAAAAGAGTATTACTAGACATTTAGTGATCCTGATAACGGGTTTAATCTCGTGGCTTCTTCTAGGAAGTCGGGGGCTAGGTGTGCGTAGCGCATAGTCATTTTTATGTCACTATGGCCGAGTATCTTTTGTAAGGTCAAGATGTTGCCGCCGTTCATTATGACGCAATACGTGCACGGCTTGGCTTTGGTTCTGTCATCCTTTCGCTCTTACCCAAAAGTACGCTGGTTGATACTGATACCTTAGTTATTAGGGAAATATAACGGCTTTTATGACCGCTTAGCAAATAATCCTCTGGGGTAGTTGATGGCAATATACATGCCGTGGTCATTGGGCATGGTGTCTTTGGTTTTCATGCCGATCACTAACGAATCATAATGGTATTATTGGCTTCCTAAAATCTCTATTTTTATCTGACATTTATTCTTTAGGCAGGTTAAATTGCTTATGACAAGAGGGTGTTTGTTTTCTACAGGCCAAAAAAAACCACCCGAAGGTGGTTCTAATTTTGATGCTTCATACGTGCATCCAGTTCCCTTTCAAAGTGCAAACTCTCTAAAAGACAACCGTATTATTGGTGGAGACGGGGGGGATCGAACCCCCGTCCGTCAGTCCGCTGCCATCGGCTCTACATGCATAGTCACTTCTATTATTTGACCACGAACCGCCCGAAGGACAGGGTGTTAATGGCGAGCCTACTTAGTCTTAGAACCTTATCCCTAGGCGGGGCATCGGTTAGCATCCTGTAATTTATGATACTGCGGAGTCTCGGGCTACAAGCAACCTGAGGGCAGCACACTAGCAGCGGTTTAGGCTGCTAAAGCGTAGTTTTCGTCGTTTGCGACTATAAAATTGATGCGGGGGATTAACGAGATCACGCATCACTCTCGACATGCACCTTTGGGTTTGTAACCGACGTCGAAACCATGTCGTCCCCAAAAAGTAACTCAATTCTAACGGAAACAATGTGCTTACGCTAGAGATAACGCTGAAAAGCTAAGTATCTACACTATTATATTATCAAGTGTTAGGTACTGTGCTTCATTAATCGTTCTTTGTCTCTCGACCAATCACGATCTCTTTCTGTATCGCGTTTGTCGTGGTCTTTTTTACCTGTTACCAAAGCCACTTCACATTTGATCTTGTTGCCTTTCCAGTACAGCGCCATGGCTGCACAGGTTTTACCTTTTTGCTCGGTAATTTGTATTATCTTATCGAGCTCTTTGCGGTTCAACAGCAGTTTACGTTGGCGCATTGGCTCGCATACAACGTGTGTTGAAGCACTCAGTAGTGGCGTAATACGCGCGCCAACAAGCCAAGCTTCGTTTTGGTGAATGATAACGAAGGCGTCTACTAATTGTGCTTTGCCTTCGCGCAGACTTTTTACTTCCCAACCAGACAAAACCAAACCGGCTTCAAACTTCTGGTCAACGAAATAGTCAAATTTTGCACGTTTATTAAGCGCTATAGTGCCCGTGCCACTGGATTTTTTCTTTACTTTACTCATAGTCGGAAATTATACGGTCGATAGAGGTAAAAACCTATGCTTTTCTTGAGGTATGCGTCTTAATGTTAGAAAATTCACCCTCAGTAAATGAATTGTCATGACGAAAGAGTTCAGTTGCGATCTGGTCTCTTTTTTCGTCTTTAATTATTAAAAACACTACTGAGTAGTGAGAGCGTAAATTTATGCCCGAAAGTAGATGTTTACAAGGTATATGGTCAAGTCCGTGGATATTTATTTTTGCCGCGAGCGGATCCGCTGTTGGTTTAGGAAATATTTGGAAATTCCCTTACCTAATTGGCGAAAATGGCGGTGGTGCCTTTTTAGTCATCTACTGTGCCTGTTTATTATTAGTTGGTTTGCCAATTTTGATGGCTGAGGTGGCGTTAGGTCGTACTGTTCGCTCTAACCCCATTGATACTATTAATGATTTAAGTGAACGACGTGTTATTAGTTCATTTTGGGTGGTTGTGCCTTGGATTGCTGGTTTGGCTGGCTTTTTGATCCTAACTTTTTATAGCGTTATCGCTGGCTGGTCGATTGCGTATTTTGAGCGCGCAGTGTCAGGTAAATTAGTGGGCATTACTCAGGTGCAAGCGACGGGTATGTTTAATCATTTACTCGCATCACCAGGCGAGATGCTGCTGTGGCATTCGATTTTTATGGCGTTAGTGGTGCTGACGGTAGGTCAGTCGGTGACTCGTGGTTTGGCTGCCTTGGTACGAATTTTACTGCCTGTGTTAATTGTTGTGATGGTGTTGTTAGCTGGATATTCTCTAAAAACAGGTGATGCGGCCGATGCGATCCATTTTTTATTCCGTTGGTCATGGCAAGATGTTTCTTTTGATGTGGTGCTTGCTGCTGTTGGTCATGCTTTGTTCAGCTTGAGTATTGGTATGGGCGCTATGTTTGCTTATGGTGCGTATATGAGTAAGCGGATGTCTATTGCCCGAGCTTGCTCAGCGGTAGTCACTGTGGATTTAGTTGTTTCTTTGTTGGCTTGCTTGGTTATTTTTCCATTGGCTTTCGCATTCCACATTAATTTGGACTCTGGTCCTAGTTTAGCCTTTGTTTCTTTGCCTATTATTTTTGGTAATTTACCGGCTGGGCAGTTGGTGGGAGGTTTCTTTTTCTTGTTGCTCGTGATTGCGGCATTAACCTCTTCGATTTCGATGCTTGAATTGTTTGTCGCCTGGTTACATGAAAAATTCTATATTGCCCGCTTTAAAGCTGCATTGTTGCTGGGTGGCGCGGCTTGGTTTATTGGTATCGCTGTACTTTTATCGTTTAATCATTGGGATGTAAAAGTACTGTTCGATTTAAACCTCTTTGAGTTGCTTGATAAGCTGACCTCGTTAATTATGTTGCCGGTTGGTGCTATTTTATTGTCTGTGTTGGTTGCGTGGTTTATCCCTAAAACTATGTTGCAAAATGAGATGATTACTCGCCAAACTAGTCATTTTCGTTTGTGGTATAACACATTGAAATATATCAGTATTCCTGCATTAGTTGTTATTACTCTTGCAGGCTGGATAGGAGTTTGATTTGAGTCATATAGAGCGTTTTGCTCATGTAGAATACAGTTGCGAGCAAATGTTTGCATTGGTAAACGATATTGATGGTTATCCAGAGTTTCTTCCAGGTTGCTTGGATTCTTCTTTGATTTCCCGTACGCCAACCGAAATTGTTGCCTCTTTAGTGGTGGGTAAAGGACCTGTGCGTCAGGCTTTTACCACGAAGAATTTTTTGCAAGAGTCTAATCGGATCGAAATGACCCTAGTAAAGGGGCCATTTAAAAAGCTGCATGGCGTATGGACGTTTACTGAACTGTCGCCAAATCGTTGTAAAATAGCGCTCAGTATTGAATTTGAATTAAGTGGTATGCTGAAATTTGCTTTTGGCAGTGTATTTAGTCAAATTGCTAACACCATGGTGGATGCATTTGGTAAACGAGCAAAGGTGGTTTACGGTGAGTAAAATACGAGTAGAAGTCGCGTATGCATTGCCAGAAAAGCAAAAAATCATTGCACTGGATGTGGAAGAGGGTTGCACGGTAAGAGAAGCAATACTTCGCTCTAATATAAATACCTTTTTTCCGGGGTTAAATTTAGATGCCGTGAAAGTGGGTATTTTTGGAAAAGCGGTAAAAAATGCAGATACACAAGCGCTGAAAGAAGGCGAACGTGTTGAAATTTATCGAGAACTGACAGTTGACCCTAAACAAGCTAGGGCCAACCGTGCAGCAAAAACGGTTAAGGCTTAATCGTTTTTAATTTCAGCTAGATTGTTGCCTTTGAACATCAACGTGAGGTTGCTGACAGCACTTTTAGGCGTCTCTGGTGCTGCATACTCTACTTTGTAGATATAGTGCCACTCGCTGGGTTTAAAGCTGTCTCTTACCATTGGAGTGCCTAGAAGATAGATGACTTGTGATTGAGTCATGCCAACTTTTAGTTGAGATAGCTGATCCTTCGTTATTAGGTTGCCTTGTGTTACTGGCGCTTTATACGGAGGTGGAAATAAACTGCATGCGCTTAGAGAAAATAGGGCGCATATTACTAATATTGATTTTTTCATTTGTATTATCCTAACTCAGGTGTGCTAATGATAAAGTAATTATCAACAAGTTCGAATAGAGAATGACTCATGACTAGCGAAAATCAAGAACTAAAGAAAGCCGGACTCAAAGTAACCTTGCCCCGAGTAAAGATTTTACAAATTCTAGAGAGTGCTGGTGATCGTCACTTAAGCGCAGATGATGTCTATCGTACCTTGTTAGATCAAGGTGAAGATGTTGGTTTAGCGACAGTGTATCGAGTTCTGACTCAGTTCGAATCGGCTGATTTGGTAATGCGTCATCACTTTGAAGCGGGAACCGCGGTTTTCGAATTGGCAAAAGGGGATCATCATGACCATATGATTTGTTTGGAAACAGGCAAAGTGGTTGAGTTTGTTGATCCTGTGATTGAAAAGCGTCAGCATGAAATTGCTGAAGAGCATGGTTTTGAAATTGAAGACCATAGCTTGATCATGTATGTGCGCCCAAAGAAGAAATAGCGGTAAACGCAACACGATAAGTGGATAACCTAAACATTGTTGGGTTATCCACTTTTTTGTTTATTGTAATTGTACATTTCCTAGCATTTCTTTGGCGTGAGCCAGAGTTTGATCCGTTAGCTCTAACCCACCGAGTAAACGCGCAATTTCTTGAGTGCGTTCCTGATTTCTTAATTGTGCCACTTGTGAAGACGTTGCATCGTTTGCTACTTCTTTGCTTACGCGCAGATGCTGATCGCCCTGTGCGGCAACTTGCGCTAAATGGGTAACGCAGAAGACTTGTCCACGTTTCCCTACACTGCGCAGCATACGACCGACAACTTCGGCAATGCCGCCACTGATACCTACATCGACTTCATCAAACACCAATGTCGGAATGATAGAGGTATGAGCTGTGACAACTTGAATCCCTAAACTAATACGAGATAATTCACCGCCTGAGGCAACCTTACGTAATGGTTGAGCGGGTTGTCCTGGGTTAGAAGCGATCATGTATTCGATTTCTTCAAAGCCATTAGACGACACTTGGTTAAGAGGTTGGCAGTCAATAAAGAAACGCGCATGGGGCATGCCTAGCCCATGAATTTGTTCTTCTACTTGTTTGGCAAGCGTATCTTTTGCGGCAATACGCTTTTCTGTCAATGTGGTTGCCAGTGCCGTCAGCATTTCGTAGGCGCGCTCTTCGTTTTCTTTTAGTTGTTCAATGCTTTCTTCGCTGCCTTGCAGTGAATCAAGGTCTGTATCAACGGACTCTCTGAGTATGAGTAGTGCTTCTGGTAATACTTTGTGTTTACGAGCTGTGTCGTAGATGTCAGTGAGGCGCTGCTCTATTTCACTGAGTCGTTCTGGATTTTGCTCCAGTGTGTCTTGGTAATGATGTAGGCTGTCTGCGGCTTCTTGCGCTTGAATTAACGCGGCTTTCATCATTTCCAGCGCATTTTCAAGCTCTTTAGTAGCAGGGCTAATTTGGCTGGCATTTTGTAGTGCTTGGTTTAACAGTGAGCAAACATTGCTTTCGTCACTATCAATTAAGATACCGCTGGCTTGATAGGCTTTGTATTTAGAGTCTGCGATATTAGATAAAAAAGCTTGTTCATTTTCTAATTCGACAATTTCTCCTTCTTTTAAATCTAACTGCTCTAATTCCTGCGACTGGTAAGATAAAAGCTGAATTTTGGCTTCTTGCTCCGATGAGCGATTTTGTTGTGCGGCCAGTTCGTCTTTTAGTTGGCGCCAAACGTTGTATTGTCGGCTGACCTGTTTTGATAGTTCAGTAAGTTGGCCGAATTCGTCTACTTGTTTACGTTGAGCGCTTTTTTTCAGTAATGATTGATGTTCGTGCTGACCATGAATATCAACC
The DNA here is from genome assembly GCF_004352835.1 of Marinomonas flavescens. Classification (GTDB taxonomy): domain Bacteria; phylum Pseudomonadota; class Gammaproteobacteria; order Pseudomonadales; family Marinomonadaceae; genus Marinomonas; species Marinomonas flavescens. Next base: position 37,728 of record NZ_SJSB01000024.1, read on the forward strand.
AAATGGCTGCCGACTTCTTTTAAGTCCCCAAGCGTACAAGGGCGGCCATTAATATAGGCTTTAGATCGGCCTTCTTTGCTAATAACTCGACGTAAAATGCAATGTTGTTCGTGTTCTAGGTCTCTTTCTTCTAGCCACTCGAAGACATGAGGGTACTGAGTGATGTCGAAAGTGGCGCTAATATCGGCCTTTTTTTCTCCATGACGAACCACAGACGCGTCTGTTCTGCTGCCCAAACAGAGTGATAGAGCGTCAACCATGATGGATTTGCCAGCGCCTGTTTCACCGGAAATCACGGTCATGCCTGTTTTAAATTCTAAATCCAAGGCGTCAACAATAGCGAAATTGGAAATAGCGATGCTCGTTAGCATAATGGGCTCCACATAAGGAAAATATTTATATGGTTATTTATACAGTACTTGGTTGTTTTTTGACAAGTAGGGGGGAGATATTTAATTCCCTTTAAATTTATATGGTTTTGGTGTTGAAAGGTAAAAAGCTGGCCCCATATAGCCAACACAGTTAGAGAATACTTTCTGTTATTTGGAGTAATAAAATGAGTGATCAGAAAAAAACTAATTTAGACGCGGAGCAAGATGTGAACAGCGAAGCAGAAAATCAAGCACCAGAAGAGCTTTTAGAGCCTGAAGCAGAGCTTCTAGAAGAAAATGATGAGCTTTTAAAAGCCATAGAAGAAGCGGCGCAATATAAAGAAGCCGCACTTCGCGCTCAAGCAGACGCACAGAATGTTCGTCGCCGTGCTGAGTTAGACGTTGAAAAAGCGCATAAATTTGGCTTAGAAAAATTTGCTAAGTCGATTGTTAATGTTGCTGACAATTTAGAGCGAGCTTTAACATCAGCGCCTGATACTGGCGAATCTGACCCGGTTCGTGAAGGTGTCGTGTTAACGCTTAAAGATTTGTTAGAAACATTGGCTCGTTTTGAAGTGAAAGCCGTTGATCCACATGGCGAACCGTTCAACCCAGCATTGCACCAAGCTATCACTATGGTGCCAAATCCTGAGTTAGAACCGAATACGGTTATGGACGTCGTTCAAAAAGGTTACACGCTTCATGGACGCTTACTACGCCCAGCAATGGTCGTTGTTTCAAGCGCGGCCTAATTTAACTGTCATTTTTTTGACACTAGGCGCTTGAAAAGCTCAGAAGCGTACCCAAATACAGAATTATCATCGTAATAAACGAATTTATAGGAGATACAAACCATGGGTAGAATCATTGGTATTGACTTAGGTACAACAAACTCTTGTGTTGCTGTACTAGATGGCGAGAAAGCTCGCGTAATTGAAAATGCTGAAGGCGATCGTACCACGCCGTCCATCGTTGCTTTTGCAGAAGATGGTGAAGTTCTAGTTGGTCAGTCTGCTAAACGTCAAGCAGTGACTAACCCAACAAATACATTGTTTGCTGTTAAGCGCTTGATCGGCCGTAAATTTAAAGATGCGGTTGTTCAGAAAGATATCTCTATGGTGCCTTACAAAATCGTAGCGGCCGATAACGGCGACGCTTGGGTTGAAGTAAAAGGCGAGAAGAAAGCGCCACCACAAATTTCTGCTGAAGTTCTTAAGAAAATGAAGAAAACAGCAGAAGATTACCTAGGCGAGAAAGTAACAGAAGCAGTTATCACTGTTCCTGCTTACTTCAACGATTCTCAGCGTCAAGCAACTAAAGATGCCGGTAAAATTGCGGGTCTAGAAGTTAAACGTATTATTAACGAGCCTACAGCGGCTGCGTTGGCTTACGGCCTAGACAAAAGTACTGGCGATTCTACTATTGCTGTCTATGACCTTGGTGGTGGTACATTCGATATCTCTATCATCGAAATCGCTGATGTAGATGGTGAGAAACAATTCGAAGTATTGTCTACCAATGGTGATACTTTCCTAGGTGGTGAAGATTTCGATATGCGTGTTATCGAGTTCTTAGCCTCTGAATTTAAGAAACAGTCTGGTATTGATCTACACAACGATCCACTAGCGCTACAACGTTTGAAAGAAGCGGGTGAAAAAGCGAAAGTTGAGTTGTCTTCTTCTTCTCAAACAGAAGTTAACTTACCTTACATCACTGCTGATGCATCAGGCCCTAAACACTTGAACGTTAAATTGACTCGTTCTAAGTTGGAGTCTTTGGTTGAAGAGCTTGTAATGAACTCTCTTGAGCCTTGCCGTCAAGCATTGAAAGATGCCGATCTGAAAGCTTCTGATATCGATGAAGTTATCTTGGTTGGTGGTCAAACTCGTATGCCTCTTGTGCAAGCGAAAGTGACTGAGTTCTTCGGTAAAGAACCACGTAAAGACGTGAACCCTGATGAAGCGGTTGCTATTGGCGCATCTATTCAAGGCGCGGTACTTTCTGGTGATGTAAAAGACGTTCTTCTTCTAGACGTTACACCATTGTCTCTAGGTATCGAGACTATGGGTGGTGTTATGACGGCATTGATCGAGAAAAACACTACGATTCCTACTAAGAAATCGCAAACTTTCTCTACTGCTGAAGACAATCAAAATGCAGTAACTATCCATGCATTGCAGGGTGAGCGTAAACAAGCGTCTCAGAATAAGTCTCTAGGTCGTTTCGACTTGGCTGACATTCCGCCAGCTCCACGTGGCGTGCCACAAATCGAAGTAAGCTTCGACCTTGATGCCAATGGTATCTTGAGTGTGTCTGCGAAAGATAAAGCGACGGGTAAAGAGCAGTCTATCGTTATCAAATCTTCTTCAGGTCTTAGTGATGAAGAAGTTGAAAAAATGGTTCAGGATGCTGAAGCAAACGCAGAAGAAGATCGTAAGTTTGAAGAGCTTGTACAAGTTCGCAACACGGCTGATGGTATGATTCACGCAACTCGCAAAACTTTGACTGATGCTGGCGATAAAGCAACAGAAGAAGAGAAAACAGCGATTGAAACTGCGATTACTGAACTTGAAGAAGCATTAACATCTAACGACAAAGAGAAAATCGAAGAGAAAACCAATGCGTTGACTCAAGCGTCTGGCTCTTTGGCTCAGAAGATGTATGCAGAAGCTGAAGGTGCTCAAGCTGGCGCTCAACCAGGTGCTGAAGAAGCTACTTCTGGTAAAGCTCAGGACGATGCAGTAGATGCTGAATTCGAAGAAGTAAAAGAAGATAAAAAATAAGCCGTAACGCTTGTTTTGGTTACCCTAACTTTATGGGTTGATATAGCGAACACGGTTTTAGGACCGTGTTTTGCTATTTGTAAACCAGTGAATAAAGTTAGGTCTATAAAAGCTTTATGACTCTTTTAACTGAGAATCTTTTATCCAGTTATTAACGACAAGTTTTTCTTTCAAATTTTTAATTCAGACTTTATCAATTCAGGAATGCCAGCGATGAGCAAAAGAGACTATTACGACGTTCTTGGGGTGGCCAAAGGCGCGGATAAAAAAGACATCAAAAAAGCTTATCGCTCTTTAGCGAATAAGTACCATCCAGATAAAAACCCAGACAATGCCGAATCATTAGAAAAATTTAAAGAAGTCGCGGAAGCTTACGAAATCTTATCGTCTGATGATAAGCGTGAAGCGTATGACCGTTTTGGTCATGAAGGCGTGAATGGCCAAGGCGGCGGCTACGGTGGTGGTGCTGGCGCTGGTGGTTTTAGTGATATTTTTGGTGATGTATTTGGTGATATTTTTGGCGGAGGAGGCGGTGGCGGTGGTCAAAGCCGTACACGTCGAGGTTCCGATTTACGTTACACATTAGAGTTGGATCTTGAGCAAGCCGTTTGGGGTTGCGATGAAAAAATTCGTATTCCTACTTTGGTTAATTGTAAACCTTGTGATGGTTCTGGCGCCAAGAAGGGCTCGAAACCGAAGACCTGTAATACCTGTGGTGGTGCTGGTCAAGTTCGTATGTCGCAAGGCTTCTTTTCTGTACAACAGGCTTGTCCTGAATGTCACGGTCAAGGTCAGGTTATTTCTAACCCTTGTCCTGAGTGTCATGGTCAAGGTCGTATTCAAGAATACAAAACGCTTAATGTTAAAATTCCAGCGGGTGTTGACACGGGTGACCGTATTCGTCTTTCTGGAGAAGGAGAAGCCGGAGCACATGGTGGCCCAGCGGGTGATTTGTTTGTTCAGGTCTCTGTTAAGCCGCATAGCATCTTTGAACGCGATGGTGCCAACTTGTACTGCGAAGTACCGATTAGCTTTACAACAGCGGCACTAGGTGGCGAAATTGATGTTCCTACTTTAGACGGTCGTGTGCGACTGAAAGTGACGGCTGAGTGTCAGAGTGGGAAGTTGTTCCGTCTGCGAAATAAAGGTGTTAAGCCTGTTCGTGGTGGTCCACAAGGTGACTTGATTTGTAAGGTTGCAGTGGAAACGCCCGTGAATTTGACGGCACGCCAGAAAGAATTACTTACTGAACTTGCTGATAGTATGGGCGATGAAACGGATCACTCTCCTAAGCAGAAGAGCTGGTTTGATGGTGTAAAACGTTTCTTTGATGATATTAAAAAGTAATGGTTTGATCTTACTTAAAAGTATTAAAAAGGCGCTTATTTAGCGCCTTTTTCTTTGAGTAAAAAATCGATATGACTGCGTAATAGGTTAGCCGCATTGGTGAAGCTTTTATTATTCGGAATAATAAAGTCTGCTTTTCCCCGAATATCGATGGTTTTTAATGACGCTTGACGGACGTGACGCATATAGCGACTTGTCACTTCATTTACATTGCGACCGCGCTCAGCGATGTCACGCTTAAGGCGACGAACAATGGCAATGTCCATGTCAGTATCGACATAAAACAGATAGTCTACAGCATCACGAATACCTGCATCTTGGAACATCATGTGACCTTCGACGAGGACGATATGTGTTGGCTCAAGGTTTCGGTAACCTACGCGTTTGTGCTGTGAATGGTCATACTCAGGGATTTCATTTGGCTGCTGTCGGTTTTTGCAATTATGAATGGCTAACGTTAAGCTCTCTATGTCCAATGAGCTTAAATCATCAAAATTGTAGACATCAGGGTCTATACTGCCGCATCCATTATAAAAACTGTCCTGGCATAAAACAGTGATTTTATCACCTTGGCCTTCGGCTAATAGTGAACAAAGTCGGCTTTTTCCACTACCAGATACCCCTGTGATGCCAATAACAAGCGCCATGTATTACCTCAGTCAATAAATTGATGCGCCTCTCAATATGAGAGGCTTGAATGGCGGAGGATATTAGCAGATTTTCCTAGCCTCTGCTTGTCTTGAATCTAGAAAATTCGGTGTATCATCTAAGGTTCTTTGTTTAATTTTTTGCTGTTTAGATACGTACATACTGCTTTTTATTGTTATTCAAAACCAGATAATTCATTAGTCAATTTACCTAAATTAAGTCTGCTTAATAGCTAAAACTAGAAAGCTCACGCTACTGTGTTTAGAATAACTCAAGAAAATTGGGTTGAAAAAGCCGCGATTCTAGATATAGAAACGCAGCTTTCTGTTGCTTCTTCCCATCCTAAGCGTTTTTTAGTTGCACACTGAAATTATAAATACCTTCCTTGATTCGCTAGGTGCTGTGGTATCTAAATTAAACGCTCGCAACTTAACCTTTTTTGTTTCTTCTTATCGTTGACCAAAGTGAGAATATCGCCATGGCTATAAATGCTAATGCGATAGGTCTTTCATAGAGAAATGACCAACTTCCATCATACATAAGCAATGATCTTCTTAAGTTTGTTTCAGCCATAGGACCCAGTATGATAGCGAGTAAGATTGGCGAGGTTGGGATCTTTAACTTACCTAGAATAAAGCCTAAAACCCCAAATACTATGGCAATGCCAACATCAAACATAGAATTATTGATCGCATAGGCTCCAACGATAGACAAGAAAATAATAATGGGAATCATCAATAATTTTGGAACTTTAGTTATTTGGCAGAAAAATCTAATGCCAAACAAACCTATCAGTAACATGACAATGTTAGCAACGAGCATGGAGCTGAAAATACCGTAGACGATTTCTGGATTCTGAGTGAATAGAAGGGGGCCAGGTGTTAAACCTTGAACAATCAATGCACCTAATAGTACCGCTGAAACGGCATCACCTGGCACACCTAATGTTAGTAGGGGGACTAATGAACCGCCAGTTACCCCGTTGTTTCCAGATTCAGCTGCAGCGAGTCCTTTAATAGATCCATTGCCAAATTCTTCAGGATTTTTAGATGCTCTCTTAGCTTCGTTGTAACAAACAAAGGCCGATATATCAGCACCTGCCCCCGGAACAGCTCCAATAGATGTGCCAAGTAAAGCGCTCTTTATTGTAGTGGGAAGGATATTTTTTAAATCTTTTAAACTCATTAATTTACTGTTAAATTTCTCCGCCACCTTTGTTTTTAAGTTTAGGTTTTCTAATTGATTTAAGGCCTCTGAAATGGCAAATAATCCAATTAATACTGGTATGACATTTATGCCATTGTAAAGGTCCATTATACCAAATGTGAAGCGAGGTACACTGGTTATAGGGTCAAGACCTACTGTAGAAACCAGCAATCCAATAGTGCCAGCCAACAACCCTTTCAATATGTTATTTGACGACACACTTGCAATGATGGTTAAACCAAATAATGCTAGTGCAAAATATTCTGGTGCACTAAATCGAAGCGCAAACTTCGCTAGCATAGGTGCTATGGCGATTAAAACAATGGTACTAATTAAACCACCAATGAATGAGGCTACAACAGATATGCTTAATGCGCGAGCAGCTTCACCCTTTAGCGTCAGAGCATAGCCGTCTAGAACTGATGCTGCTGAAGCGGGTGTGCCAGGCGTTTTTAATAATATGGCAGCGATAGAGCCGCCATATATACCACCAATATATACCCCAATAAGCATAACCATTGCTGCAATTGGCGCCATTCCAAAAGTAAAAGGCAGTAATATTGCAACCCCCATAGTGGCTGTTAAACCAGGTAAGGCACCGAGAATGATACCGCCTAAAACCCCAAAGACGAGTACAGGAAATATGCTTAAACTAAACGCAGCACCAAGGCCACCTAACAAATAATCAATCATAAAAGCCTCTAAAAAAAACACCTTCAGGGAGTGAAATTACAAAAACATGGCCGAATAGGTAATAGATAGCGACAACAAAAACATAAGCAAAAAGATAGTAAGAAGGTTTCTTAGTTTTCAAATAGGCCAAATACAACGTGAAGGCTATTAAGCTAGCAACGAGGTAACCAAGAAGGTGAATAAGAACTGCGTAGGTGATTAAGAAGCATAAGCCAAACAATGACATTTTTGAAAATATCTTTTCGGATTCAATCGCTTCGATCTTCTTTGCTCTTTGTTGTATTAGTAATGCAATACAAATTAAAATTTGAGCGATGGCTAACACAGTAGGAAAGAATTTAGCCCCCACACTTGCATCTTGCTGACCATAAGAAGGTACTGAGAATTGAGGTATTACTGCTAAGATTATCGCGCTGACGACAATCATTAATACAGGGAAAACGACGCCTCTGTTAAACATATAATGAAACCCTTTTGAGATAAACAAAACTAGTAATGACAAGGGGTCACTATATTGCGAAGACGACCCCACCTAGTTTGTAATTACTGAATCAATGTGCTTAAAGATTTAGTATCGTCTTTAACAAATTGAGTAAACTCGACAGCGTTCATATTATGAATAGTCATCGCTCCTTTCGTCATGAAGTGTTTAAAATTATCTGACGCCATTGCTTGGTCAAATGCTTTGCCTAACGTTTTAATGATCTTGTCTGGAGTGCTTTTGGGTGCAGCAATGCCACGCCATGTCCCCGTGGTCACGTTAACGCCTTGCTCTATTAGGGTAGGGACATTGGGAATGTATGAAATACGTTTCTTAGACATAACGCCTAAGGCTTTTAACTGCCCTGATCTAAGTTGAGAAATTGCCTCTCCAGGAGTAACCATTGTGACAGCAGTATGTCCACCTAATACCGACGGAATTGCTTCTGAAGAGCCATTATAGGGGATGGCATTCAATTTAATTCCTTGGTTTTTTTCAAGCGCCATTAAATAAAAGTTCGGAGCGGCTGTTGATGCGAATTTTACTTCACCGGGATGTGCTTTTGCCTCAGTGATTAAGTCATTAATGTTATTGAAAGGGCTGTCTTTGTTTACCAGAACAACAGCAGGATCTAGGTTTATCATACGAATTAATTTGAAGTCATTTACATCATTTTGCATCAAGCCCATTTGCGGTAGCGAGGCGATTTCGCGAGTGACAACGGTTAAGGTATAACCATCTCCGCGCTGTTGTGCTCCGTAGCTCATGCCTACTGCGCCCGAGCCTCCAGTCCGGTTCATTACTGAAATGCTTGTTCCAAGTATATCTTTTGCGCTGTTTGCAATAGCACGGGCAACTGAATCTGTGCCACCACCGGCACCAAATGGCACTATCAAACGGATATTTTTGGTGGGGTAGTCAGCGGAAAAAGCAGATACAGAGGCTAAAACCCCCGCCATAAAAATGACACTTTTAATTATCTTGTTCATAAAATCAATCCTATTTTTGTATTTATTTTTGTATTTATTTCTTCTTTAACTGTTTTTGTAAGCTTTAGTAGGAGTATCTATTTTAGATTGTTGGTAGTCATTCATGGCCAATTGCTCAAATGCTAGAGCAACCCACCCGCTCACCAACATATCAAACCATTGTTGGACACCGCTGCAGGCTACAACAATATCGCCATAAACAAAGGATCCATAGAACAGAACATCTTCATCACGTAGTGAAGAAGGGTGTATTGCTTGATGATTAATATTAGAACTTCGATCTCGCCAAGCTTGAGCTGCTTTTTTCCTAGCAAGAACCTCGAAAGGGATAGTCCATTCTAAATTCTTGATAGATTCTTGATATAAAATCGCGTCTTCAAATGTTGACTCCCAAGGTTTAATTCTGGGGTCCATAACTACAATATGCAGTTCTTTTCGATTGGTTTGGTCAAACAACTTTTCTATCGCTGGTTTAACCAATTCAATTGCATCTATAGCCAGCTGTTTATGATTTCTCGCCATGCCAAACTCCTATTCTTAGACGACCATAAAAAACGCATTCATTGCCAATATTCTCGTTAGATATCCGAGTTTTAAACTCTAGAGAGCTACGCTAATGATTCTTTCTAAGTAGGCTAGTGTTTACTAAGCCGTTGATTAAAGAATTTACAATTTAGCATAATATAATACTACAAATAAAGGGCTTTTAGCAGATTAGCCGTTGGTTTAATAGTTGGTTAACCCCTACATAGTAATATTTTCCAAATCCAATAGACTCTGTTGTTTTCTCAATAGGAGTATCAGACTTATGTTTACACCATCTTCTCAGAGCCATGTCACCCAGATCTGTGGACCTATGGATATGTGTTAAGCCTCTGTCAGTCTATGTAATATCGTCGCGTATGATCTTGAAAAAGAGTCATATAGCTAGCAGATTGTTGTCTTTTGTGGCCGAACTCTCAATAAAGGAAAGATTCTTCAATGGTCAAATAATTGCTTTTGGCTTTATTACAAGTGACTTAAAAAAGGTCACTTCTAATAGCTGATGGACACGCTTTTAAGATCCGACAGAAAAAAGCTCCCAAGTGCTGACGGATTATAAAATATAGTTAGACAAATCTGCACAACAGGTCCTGCTGACCTCTTTGCTTGGAAAAGCGATCCAATTAAATCTGAATTAATGGGACAAACTCACCACTTATCTCCAAGACGGTGAAATTAATATCGACAATAACCGAGCAGAACGTGCGATCAAGCCCTTCGTGATTGGCCGTAAAAATTGGTTGTTCTCTAACACCGGCAATGGCCCCCGATCCAGCGCGATGCTTTACAGTATTATCGAGACAGGCAAAGCGAATGGGCTGATCCCATACGACTATCTGGCGATCTTGTTTGAAAAACTGCCGTTATTGGCTGATGAAAGTGACCAGAAAGAAATAGACAGCTTACTGCCATGGAACATCAAATAGAGACAAATAAAAGGACTCTTTAGGGTATCCTTGACGCGCGGAGATCATCCTGAAGGCTTAATACAGGCAATCTGTGACAGCATTACACCTGAATTCAAGTCCGAAGTGCGACACTTTTCACTTCAAGCAACTAAGCACATTTCTTTAAATGCTACGGCTGGTTGCTTGAACCCTAAACACTTCCTTGGACGATTATTTATTCGTCTCATTGCGAAGTGTATTCTCTCTTCTGTAACACGCCTTAAATCAGTACCTTTGGGCACATATTGCCTTAGGAGTCCGTTGCTATTTTCGTTTGCTCCACGTTCCCAAGAACTGTATGGATGAGCAAAATACACTGTCGTTTCTAATGCTTCGGCTATCTCAGCGTGATACGCGAACTCTCGACCATTATCTGCTGTGA
>NZ_SJSB01000025.1 GCF_004352835.1 Marinomonas flavescens
CGCCATGGACACTAATCACCTAGAGCGAGAGATAAGACCTATCCCAATGGGTAAGAAAAACTGGCTCTTCTGTTGGACAGAACTGGGCGCCGAACACGTTGGCATCATCCAAAGCCTAATCTGCACCTGCAAGCTGCACGACATCGACCCTAACGACTACCTGACAGATATCTTGCAACGAGTCAGCCAACATCCAGCAAAAAAAACCGCTGACTTGATCCCAAGACGATGGAAGCAGCTGTTCGCAGACAACCCGTTGAAATCGTCATTGCTCTGAGAGTCAATGACTCCCTAGAATGAACGCTTACAATAAAGCGATGGTTTGGTTTTAGGAAAGTCATCTATCGCGGCTTAGAGAAAAATGATAATAAGCTGGCATGCTGTTTGCTTTAGCCAATGTGTTTAAAATTGATCAGATGATACGCGCCGCAAGGGGTTAATCCGTTCAAAAGCCCCTAAACAAAGCTGAATGAGCTTATTTAGGGGCTAAAAGTACTGAAGTGAGTAACATTTTGTGCTTTTAAACAAATTAGGCATTCTGGTCACAATGCGAATTCTTAATCGCAGTTTCCTTAGCCTTGAAGCAAAGATTGTCCACTGCTAATTAAAAAACAATTAGGCATTCTATTTTAGAAATATGAATTTCATTTATTTCCATAGTAAATACATAAATCAACCTTCCCTAATCAATAATTAGTCAATTAATATCCTTCAGTTAATTTACTTTATATTCGTCAATAATTGATCTATTTACGTCAATGCCAATACCTGGTTTGGTAGGAATCTGGACCTTACCATTCACCATGCTAATGCCATCAAAGATCAAATCCTTACGAAATGGGTGGGAAGACTGATCAAATTCCAACATTGGATGCGTTGGATTCAAGGAGAGAGGTGAAGAAGGGATAGAGGCGATAAACTGCAAAGATGCGGCGATACCAATCCCTGACCCCCACACATGCGGAATCATCATCGTTTGATTCGCTTGGGCCATAGCTGCAATTTTCTTACACTCTGTAATACCACCAGATGAACACAAATCAGGCTGAATAATATCTAAAGCACGAGCCTCCAGCCAAGGTTGAAAACCCATTTTTCCAAATACCTGCTCACCTGCGGTAATATACGCTCCCGAAAGATTTTTAATTTGCTGGTAACCCTTAATATCTTCAGGCGACAATAGCTCTTCAAGAAAATAAAGATTCAAATCTTCCGTAGCCTTGATAAGACGACGAGCCTGAGCGGCATTATAGGCACCATTTGCATCAGCCATAATTTTTACTTTATCGCCAACTGCATTTCTAATTGCTTTAATAATCGCAACGTCTTCTTCGATGCCAAAACCAATCTTAAGCTTGAATGCTTCAAAACCCGCATTGACATATCGATGCGCTTCTTTAATAGAATCTTCAGGATAGATACCGCTTTCTGTGCGGTAAAAACCAGTAGCGTAAGGCGTTACTTCAGTACGAAAAGCACCACCAATTAAAGAGTGAATAGGCTTATTAAGCACCCTCCCCATCACATCCCAAAGAGCAATATCAACACCACTAATAGCATTAACCGCTGAGCCACCCTGGCCATAAGGGCGCGTCGTGTTATACATTTCTTCCCATAGCACCTCAACATCGAATGGGCTACGACCAAGCAGAATAGGTTTAAATACCTGCTCAATAAAAGCCGCAGCGATGTGTGGTGGCTGCAAACCGTGACAAAGAGACTCACCCCAACCTGTGACACCTTCATCGGTGATAATTTCAACAATAAGCGAGCTTCGCTGTTTTACCCAGCCTTGAGAAAAATAAAAAGGTTCATCTAAAGGAACCGAAATAGCATGGGGGATCACATCAATAATTTTCATAAAATCTAACCTTGACCAAGGAGCTAGCTAAAAAAAAACAACTCAAGATTTTGTATCGAGATACAATACAGAAGTAGCGGTATATTTAAATATTAAAACATCATATGTTTATAACATATGATGTTTTAATATGGCAATTTATATGTCTAAAATACAGCGGAATTAAACGATTTGAGAGTTATTTGTAAGCAGAGACTTAGCGGAAAGGTGGCAACAACCTAATTTTATATAAATGAGAATCCATACTGAAAAGGCTATGCACAAGAAAAGAAAATGTGGCTAAGAAAAAATCTAATAAGTTCAACCCTAGAAAAATTCGCCTAAAAAGAAACTATAATCATGCAAGCAGGCATCTCATGAGAAATACAGCTGCTAAACATGACGTTAAGCATAAAGACTTACAGGCTATTCGGAGTGAAACGAAAGACACTTTAAGTAACTTTTTCTGACAATCGATGCTTTGCATCACTTAATAATTCTTGGGTAAGGCTTTCAGCCAAATCCCCATCACGTGAAGCAATGGCATTATAGACAGCTCGATGAAACGGGATAGAGTCTGCATTATTTCTAGGATCTCTATTGGTAATACGAATACTAACCAATAAAGCAGAATAAATAACACCTTCCATCGCCTTTAAAAACTCATTACGAGCAGCAAGTAAGACGGTACGATGAAACAAAGCATCAGCAACAATATAATCCTCTACTGATCCTTTTTCATTTTCCATACGAAAACAAGCTTTGTCGATTTCAACAATGTCTTCGTCTGTCGCTCTCTCGGCTGCCCAACGAGCTGCTTTTGGCTCAAACGCCAAACGAACATCCATTAATTGACGAAGAAAATCTTTATTTGGTGGCGCAGACAGATGCCATGCCAATACATCATCATCCCAGATTACCCAATGATTCCGAGATCGTACTTTCGTGCCTATACCGCGACGCACATCCAACAATCCTTTGCTGACCAAAATTTTGACCGCGTCTCGAATGACAACCTTACTCACCTGGTAACGCTTCGTTAGCGCTGTCTCATCATCAATCAAACTACCAGGAACATAAGTACCAGCAACAATACGGCGACCTAACTCTCGAGCCACCTGAGTAGATAAACTCGGGGCCATGCCTGCTGCTTGCTTTAAATCGTAATATATTAATTCGCTCATAATTCACATTCAAACATATGATGTTTATACCGTCAATAAATAACTTATTTTACCATTAAACGCCATGAATTTTTTATGAAAACACAGCCCTAGAGTCAGTATTTAGTCAAAAAATATGAATTTTAAAGGAGGTAAAAAGAATCCTTTTAACTCTCATAATAGACTAATTAGGTCATCAGTGCTTACGTGGACCTTTACTCACCAAAACAACAATTATATCATTAGGTAATAAGCTTATTACCAATCTAAGCGCAACATCAATACCCTTTCTAACGAAGCAATATTAATTTTAACAAACCAACCTACTAATGAGTTTTTGATGAATAAAATGACAGTTGAACGCATCATCCCCGCATGGAAGTGGCTCAAAACATATTCTTTGGGTGATTTACAAAACGACACTGCAGCCAGCTTAATTTTCACCATTATGGTAATACCACAAAGTCTTGCTTATGCAATGTTAGCCGGCTTACCTGCTATTACTGGCCTATACGCGAGCATCTTGCCTTCAATTTTATATTCTATTTTTGGTACTAGCCGAACACTGGCTGTTGGACCCGTCGCTCTCACGTCCGTTATGACCGCCTCTGCGATATTGCCTTTTGCAGCTTCAGGCTCTGAGCATTACGCAACTATCGCCATCTTACTGGCACTCATGTCTGGCGTGCTTTTATTAGTATTAAGCTTGTTTCGATTAGGCTTTCTCACAAACCTAATGAGCCACCCCGTTATTTCTGGTTTCATTAGTGCCACCGCTTTAATTGTAATAATAGGACAATTTAAATATTTGTTAGGCATTGAATCAGAAGGAGATACCCTTATCCCTCTAGTCACTAGCCTATATAGACACTTAAGTGAGACAAACTCACCAACACTCATACTTAGCATTATCTCTATTGGATCTTTGCTTATCATGCGCAGCCATTTTTCATCATTTTTAATCAAAATTGGTTGTTCAAAACATACGGTTAAACTAATAGGCAAATCAGGCCCTGTCTTTGTTGTCGTCTTTGCAACCCTTGCTGTTGCCATTTTGTCATTAGATAAAATGGGGGTGAGTATTATAGGCGCAGTGCCTACGACACTCCCTAAAATTCAACTGGGCAACGTCACCCTAGCAATGGTAAAAGAATTAATACCGAGTACTATTTTAATCAGCATTGTTGGTTTTGTTGGCTCAGTCTCCGTCGCACAAACCTATGCCGCTAAACATCGACAAGACATTGATCCTAACCAAGAACTAACAGGCCTAGGACTTGCCAATATAGGCTCTGCCTTAAGTGGCGCATTCCCTGTTACTGGAGGATTTTCGCGGACGGTTCTTAATGCTGAATCTGGCGCGACAAGTCCGATGACGGGCATTATTACCGCGGTGCTTATCTTTCTGACGTTGTTATTTTTAACACCATTATTCTTCTATCTACCTAAAGCCATTTTAGCGTCGATTATTTCTATTTCTATGATGAAATTAATCAGCGTCCAAGATTTACGTCATCTTTGGCGTTTTTCTAAAAAAGAAGCGATTCTATTATTGATTACATTTTTTGCTGTGTTAATTGAAGGTATGGAAACTGGCTTAATCGTAGGTGTGTGTTTGTCTTTGCTGTTTTTCCTTTGGCATACCAGTCACCCGCACATTGCCATTGTTGGTCGTGTTCCGGGGACTGAGCACTTTCGTAACGTACAACGCTTTACCGTCGAAACCCATCAAAGCGTGTTGACGGTTCGAATCGATGAGAACTTGTTTTTTGCCAATGCCCGCATTCTTGAAGAGCGTTTACAGCAAGTGGTGTCTGAAAACAAAGAGGTGAAACACTTAATTTTGATGTGCACCGCGGTCAACATGATTGACGCCAGTGCATTACAAAGCTTAGAGAAGATCTTTACCCGTTTGGCGGATGCCGGCGTGCAGTTGCACTTATCTGAGGTAAAAGGGCCGGTAATGGACAAACTAAAAGACACTCAGTTACTTAAAGAGTTAAACGGAGAAGTCTTTTTGACTCAGCATCAGGCGATTAAGGCCTTAGAGGGTTGCCAAGTATAGAAAAGGCCTAACAAAAACACCGCTGAGTCATTACCGCCACAAGACTAACTTTGCGTTAGCTTGCAGCAAATAATAATCAGCGGTGTTCATTAAATCAGCGCGTTATACGTCTATTTAATGAATAATCGGCTTATAGATTACCAAACTTACCATTGGTGTTTTTCCATTCGCTTTTCGGCAAAATCGTTTCCATGACATCCCAATGTTCGGCGATCTTGCCATTTTCTACACGGAATAAATCATAGTAAGAGGTCTCTTTACCCGCAAACTTCCCTTCACTGATGGCCAATACAAAGTTCCCTTCACCCAGTACCTTATGTACTTTTGTAAACGTCATTTTAATGCCATGTTTCGCCATTTGATCCATCGCTTGACCTAGGCCGGACAAACCATCTGCAATCGCGGTATTGTGTTGAATGTAATGGTCGCCGTCAAAAAACTGTGACATTTTTTGGTATTCACCTTTCACCAATACCGTATTCACAAAATCGCTTACTAGGGCTTTATTAGCGGCGGTTTTATCCAGATCCTTAACCCTCAATGCGCCATCTAATTGAGTATGTCCACTCGGATTTGGTTTATCTGCTTTAACGGTTAAATTGTCCCAATGCTCGACAATCAGACCTTTGTCGAAACGAAATACATCAAAACCGACCTTTGGACCAAAAAAATTGTAATCTGTTTGAGTAAACACGTAATTACCGTCTTCAAATGATCGAACCACCTGTACTTTTGCACTGCCTTTTGGCAGAGCTTGCAACACTTCACCAAAACCTGCTAAACCATCGCCAATAGCCAAATTATGCTGTGTGTAATGACGAGCATTGATGTAACCAATCGCTTTCGTATCACCCGTTTCAATGGCATTCAATACGGCTACTGCTTTGTCTTTGTTAGAAACAGTCGCTGGGGTAGAAACACTCGTACTGGTACATGCGCTCAATAATGCACTACTGGCGACAAGTGTGGCTAAAAGTGTTGTTTTCATGTTTTTTTCCTCACAGTTGAATATGCCGCTATTGTAAGGAGAATTGAAAAATCGCAGAGGTCAAAACAAGCCACAAAATGGTAAATATTGAACCGTTTGAAAAACACTTAATACATTACATAAGGAATATGAACTAAGTCTTTTTCTTAAATTGACTTGGTGTCATTAAGGTGTGCTTTTTAAAGTATTTAACGAAATTGGTGACCTCGTCAAAACCGAGACTACTGGCAATTTGTTGAACTTGGGCATTCTCTATCGACAAACGCCGCTTGGCTTCTAACACCACATGAGCGTCAATAAGCTGTTTGGCGGTAAGGTTAGTTGCAATTTTGCAGATTTTATTCAGGGTTTTATAACTGGTACCAATCAAGTGCGCGTATTCATTGGCGTCACGAATGCTTGCATAATCACGCGCCAAGCAAGCCACAAAACGCTCAAAGCACTTAATCTGTGACGCGTTTATTTGGCAATGATAAATGTCTGGCCTTAATTCACTCACCTTGGTCAATACGGCAGCAAAAAGAACTTTGACATATTGTATGTTTACCGGCGTATTGGTAAATTCGGCCGCTATTAACATCAAAATACTCTGTAATGACAGGGCTTGTTTCTCAGCCATCAACAAACTTGGGCGATAAGAGGACAAGAACTGAGTCGGCGCAAAAATTCGAGCGTCGATGGCGGCCGTTACCTCATCCAAATAGCGATCCGTGAATATCACCACGGTGGCGGCGGGTTTGTTCACTAAATCAAAGGCGTGTATTTGCCCCTTATTCACCAACACCAAGGCATTTTTTTCCACCGGGAAAGCGTGAAAATCGACAAAGTGCTCGCCTTCATTCCCCGTATAAATAATAAGGTTATGAAAGTTCACCCGATGCGGCTGGTCAATATACGCCAGCTCACCGCTTTCTGCTCGACGATAAAGTTGATCAATATCAAATACTTGAAAACCAACTTTTAACAAGCTCGATTCTTTAAATTCAATTTGTCGTATTTCATTACTCATAAGGAATTCTTCATATAACGCACTTACATAAAGAGGGGGAGTAAAATCGCCTCGGCTAGAGAAAATCACCGTAACGCTGAAGATTAACCTCTTTGATGCGTTGCTCCATAAAATCCAAAAATACTTTCACACGCACAGGGGTAAGGCGCCCTGGGGGTCTAACCGCCCAAATTTTTCTTTGTGGCCACACGGTAAAATCCGGCAAAACCTGCACTACCCTACCTTCTCTCAAGGCGGGACCCACATGCCACAACGCCGCCAAGCCAATACCAACGCCGGCTTCGACCAATTCGCCAATGGCATCACCCCAATTAATGCTCACTGGGCCGGATACCGCTACATCATGCAAATCACCTTGGCTGTCTTTAAATTGCCACACATTCGATCGCTCAAAAGGAATGCACGCATGCTGCGCTAAGCTCTCGACACTCTCCGGCTGCCCAGCTCGCGCAATGTATTCAGGCGAAGCGACCAATACCATCGGACTGTCATCTATGCTTCGAGCCAACAAACTAGAGGACTCTAGCTGACCGATCCGAAACGCCACATCAAAACCTTGCTCGACAATATCAACGCGCTTATCGCTGAAATCAATGTCTAACTGCAACTTGGGATAAAGGCGTAACAACTCAGGCACAAAAGGCACCACATACAAGCGACCAAACGATGCCGCGACGGCAATTCTTAATGTGCCTTGGACTTTTTCAGCGTCCCCTTTAAAGACATTACGGGTTTCTTCGATGTCATCTAAAATACGTTTTGCGTGCTCAATAAACACCTGACCATCGTGGGTTAAACTCACCGCCCGTGTCGTTCGATGAAACAGCTTAACGCCCAATTCTACCTCCAACGCCTGAATCCGCTGACTGGCATTGGTTGGCGATAAATCAAACTCGACGCCCGCTCGGCCAATGGCGCCTAAGGTGGCGACACGCATAAACAACGCCACACTTTTTAAATCTAAATTCATCACGCCCCCAAGATTTCAACGTTTTATGTAAATCTATACTATCCCAAAATACGGGATAATTATTGTTGTTTTAGCCCGATGATCTATTAAAAAATTAATAATACTATAGATACCATTGAAACAGCAGGCAGAACGCACGCTAGGTTTCCCCCCTTTATCGTAAATTATCAACGCTAAGCGAACAGGAGCATCAAGATGAAAGCCATTGGATACCAAACACCTTCAAGTATTGATCTAGAAACCTCATTAGTCGACATCACACTAGACAAGCCCAGCGCAACAGGAAAAGACTTGCTCGTTAAAATCCATGCCGTGTCCGTTAACCCAGCAGACACAAAAATACGCGCCATGGTTCCGCCACCAGCCGACAGCTGGGGCGTGTTAGGCTTTGACGCTTCTGGTGTTGTAGAAGCGGTTGGGCCTGATGTCAGTCACTTTAGCGTCGGTGATGAAGTATATTATTCTGGCTCAGTAGCTCGCCCTGGCACCAACAGTGAATTCCACCTTGTGGATGAGCGTATTGTGGGTAACAAACCATCTAGCTTGACTCACCCCGAAGCCGCCGCATTGCCACTGACAACCCTCACCGCTTGGGAAGCATTATTTGATCGTTTGGATGTTAACCGCCCAACCGTACAAGGCAGTAAACTTATTCTGATTATTGGTGGCGCAGGTGGTGTTGGTTCTATCGCCATTCAGTTACTTCGTGCTATGACGGATATGACGATTATTGCGACTGCATCGCGACCAGAAACTGAAGCCTGGGTCCGTGAACTTGGCGCTCACCATGTGATCAATCATCGTCAACCTCTTGCGCCACAAATAGAAGCATTAGGATTGGGCGCACCAGGATTTGTTTTTTCAACCAATCAAACTCACAAACACTTGCCTGATATTGCTGAATTAATTGCCCCACAAGGACGCTTTAGTGTTACCGATGAACTGGAACCGTTTGAAAGCCGCCCTTTTGTCATGAAAGCCGTGTCCATCCACTTTGAGTTGATGTTCACCCGTGCCTTATTTGAAACAGCTGACATGGATGAGCAAGGCAAACTATTAAACCAGGTCGCTGCCCTAGTAGATGCGGGCAAAATCCGCACTACTTTGACGGAGATCGCAGGCAAAATAAACGCTCAAAACTTACGCAAGGTACACGCTCAGATTGAAACCGGTCAAGCACGTGGTAAGACGGTGTTAGCGGGCTTCTAAGCCCCTTTCTTCAAATCATATCTCGTTATTATTTCTCTTTATGACAGCAAGGAACAAGATCATGGCTATCACTAAAATCATTAAATTCAACGTTAAACCCGATCATTCTGATGCATTTAAAAATGCCTTATTAGACAACAAAAAAGGCACAGAAAGCGAAGCCGGTTGTCTTGAAATGCGCCTTTATGTGGACAATACAAACCCTAATCTATTCTTTGTTTATGAGCGTTGGTTAGACGATGCGGCGTTCGCCTCTCACGCAACGCAAGTTTATACTCAGCGTATGCTGGCACTCTTTGACAGCGCCCTTGCAGAGCCTGCTGAGTTTATTGATTTAAGCGATACGCAACCTGCGCCTATTGCCCTAAAACCGGCCGATAAAGACGACCCTTTGTTTAACATTATCTTCATCTTTAAAATCAAAGCCGGTATGCAAGATCGTTTTGTTGCACAATTTAAAGAGCACATCACCCACACGCGCCAAGAAGATGGCAACTTGTTATTTGATTTGTATACCATAGATAACGACGATCAAACCTTGGTAGTGTACGAACATTGGCGTAAAGAGTCCGACGTTTGGGACATTCACTTCCATCAGCCTTACGCCAAAATCACCGGCGCATTAATGGAAGAAGGTGTCATCGGTGACATGGAACAGTATATGAACTTCGTCACTCAAATTGCATAACGACGGCGCGGCCGAATGCGCTAAGCTGCCATTCGCTAAGCAAAAAAAGGGTGTGAACCTCTCAGGTCACACCCTTTTTAATCGTCTTTCAATGACTCGTTATTTTCCCATTACGCAACGGTTACGGCCTTGTTTTTTGGCTTCGTAAAGCGCGTCATCTACTGACAACAACACTTTTTTAACCGGTGTAGAATGATCCAACCATGACGCAACCCCAATCGATACAGTGATATGACCAACCACATCAAATACTTCTTCGGCAATCGCTGTTCTTAGGCGTTCTGCCACTAGTAAGGCATCGTCTTGCGAGGTTTCTTTGAGCAGTAAAACAAACTCCTCTCCGCCTGTTCTGGCCACCATATCTTGTTCTCGTGAGAAGCGGTTCATGATTTGGATTTGCTGCTTAAGCACTTCGTCACCCACATTATGGCCGAAGGTGTCATTCACTTTTTTGAAAAAATCAATATCTAAGGATAATAAAGAAAACGTTGTACCCTGTGCCGCCAACTCTTCAAGCCTCATTTGAAAACCACGGCGATTATTCGCGCCAGTAAGAGGGTCGGTATCTGCATCAAGTCTAAGTTGTCCTATTTGATTTTGCAGCAATTTAACCCCGCTTAATATCGCCTTTTTGAGGCTTAAACTCTCAACATACCAAGAGTTAATGTGCTCAATTTCGTCACTTACGGTAGGGCTATCGAGTGATTTGGCCTTGTCCGCAAGCTGTTTAAGAGGACGTGAAATTGCACGAGCAAACCACCATATAAAAAGAAAAACAATAATAGCCAGTGGTAATGTTTTTAAAATGACTTTTTCCATAATGCCTTTAAGAGGGAGCAAAGTAGATTGCAAAGGACTTTGAGTAATAATAATCCAATCGGTGCTAGGAACAATGGCGTACCCGGCTAACATATCGATACCTTTACTATTTCGTAACGATATCCCACCTTCATTATTGGCGATAATTTCATCAATACCGTTATTATTCTGAATAAAGGTACCAATTCTGGATTTATCAGGATGATATAAAATTTCTTTTTGTTTATCTATTACATAAATATAAGAACCGTTTTTGTAATAATGTTCACCTAAAATTTGGCTCAAAATATTCGGCCTTCTAAGGTAAATGGTTCCCCCTAAAAAGCCTCGGTAATTATTCTGATCATCAACAATAGGAGCAGAGATAAAAACCAATAAATTATTGATTGTAGAGAGATAAGGCTTACTAATAAGAGCTTTTCTCTTTTTGAGCGCCTCTAAACTGCCTACTGATTTTAAACGTTTTCCAAGCAAATTAACTGTTTCTGGTGACACAGCTTGAGCCAATCCTGTCGAATCACTAATAACAACGGAGTTAAAACTGTTTGTTTGATATTTCAGTCGATTCGCAGCATGTTTCAGCACAGCGGTATTATCCATTTTATTACGAACTTCATTTGCGGCATAGGTTAACTGCTGACGCGATGCTGCGAGAAATACTTCTGTCGTGTCTGCCAATTTATTTGCATAAGCTCTATTTACTTCTATTGCCTGAGAGATGAGCTGTTCTTTTTGTACTTCATAGTTTGAATAGAAGCTGTTTAAAAAAGTAAGTATTGTGGCGGTGATGGCTAAAAATAAAATCAAACGATTTAATTTCAAAAAATTGCTTTTTAAAGTACTCAATCGCTTTTTCCTATTTTCTCTATGGCGGTGTGTGTTCAAAAATACCGCAAATATTCATCCATATCGCAATAAAATGACTCAATGAACGGCTTTATCGATCAACGCTCACTAAAGGGCGAAATATATCATACCTCTATAGTGCATGTACCTCATAAGTTTTAACCACAATATGAACAAACCCTTCAAAAAACTTACAATTAATTACATTGATAACACAATTGAAAATCATTATCATTAGCGAAACTGACAACAATTCTCAACAAGGTTATTCACTCATGACTACACGAATCCCCTCTCGTTTTTTTCTCAACATAATAGTGTTAAATTTTTTAGCCCTTTTCTCTTACTCGGTACTAGCAGACACCTTCCCCGTTACTGTTAGAGATGTGGCAGGTCGCACTATTACTATTGATAAACAGCCAGAAAAAATCGCATTATCAACAGGGCGTCTACTTCCATTACTTGAAATCATGTACCAAAAAGATGCGGTAAAACACCTAGTCGCTTGGCGAGATGATATGCGTGTCTCTGCACCAAGCATGTATGCTAGCTATATCAAAGACTATCCAGAGCTTAAAAACCTCCTAAAAATAGGTAAAATTAAATCCGGTGAGTTTGACGCTGAACGTTTTATCGACATGCAAAACAAGCCAGATTTATTTGTTGTCGATCTATCGAACATAAAATTAGCGGAAGACAAAGGTCTCATCGCAAAATTAGATAAAGCGGGCATTAAAGTATTGGCCGTAGATTTTCGTGAACATCCTATTAAAAATACACTACAGTCGATAACCAGCTTAGCAACCGCTTTAGGTCGAAAAGAACAAGGTCAGCACTTTGCTGATTATTATCAACAACATATCAAAGCAATCACAAATACTGTTGCATCACTTCCTGAAGCAGAAAAACACAAAAAAGTATTCATTGAACGTGCTGCCGGCTATAACACATCCTGTTGTCGCACTTTCTCTGCAGGCAACATGGGTGCTTATATCCCTTTCTTAGGCGCTATCAATATTGCTGATAAACCTTTAAAAGGGGCTGTTTCTGGCCAAATGTCACCAGAGAGCGTCATTGTCGCGCAACCGAATGTATACATAATGCAGACGACTGGATGGATTGATAAAGAAGGAAATGCCACTGCGGGCATTCCATTGGGTTACGCTCCAATCAATAACGCCGCCATTAAAAAATCGACTCAATCTTTAATGGACCGCCCATGGCTAAAAGCAGTAAATGCTTACCAGCATCATAATGTTTATTCGATTTACATGCCTTTTTATAACTCCCCTTATAATCTAGTCGCCATCGAATACTTTGCTAAATGGATTCATCCTGAAGAATTTAAAAACCTTGATCCAGAACGCACTTTTGAAGAAATGAACTCACGTTTCGGAAATCGCAAAGCAACAGGGATATTTGGTCAAAATAACACTGAGGCCATGAAATAATGAGTGATATGAGTTACGTTCCAAGCGCTTCAGAACATGCAGATGAGTTTATAAAAAAGACACACGATGCTGAGCTTAGTCATGCTTTAACAAGGCATCACTTACGTATTAAGAGGAAAAAACTGGCTCTTTTCGGGTTTTTCCTCTTAAGCATTATGGGTCTTATTGCCGACATTCTTATTGGTTCTCATGGCCTCACGTTAACTCAGGTACTTGGCGCTATTTTTCACCCCGCCTCTAGTGATATCGCCAGTCGAACCATTGTTTGGGACATTCGTATGCCGATGTCCCTTATGGCGCCCTTTGTCGGAGGCGCATTAGCCATTGCTGGCGCCCAGATGCAAACAACGTTAAACAACCCATTGGCTGATCCCTACACTTTTGGCGTCTCTGCAGCGGCAGGATTTGGCGCGTCACTTGTTATTACAAACATCGTTGCCATTCCTTTTATTCCTCAGCAATACCAAGTGGCAGCAATGGCATTTGTAATGTGCTTGTTAACCACTTTTATGATTGCTGGTATTTCTTCAATTAAGCGTATTTCTATTGAAGGTGTAATGTTGTTTGGGGTGGCTATCATGTTTGCTTACAACGGTATGTTGACCATGATGCAATACATTGCGACTGAAACTCAGCTGCAAACGTTAGTCTTTTGGCAAATGGGATCTCTTGACCGAGGAAGCTGGGACAAAATCATCATCCTCGCTATTTTGTTACCCATTGTGTTAGCCATAATGATGAAGGATGCGTGGAAACTTTCGTCGTTAAAAGTCGGTCTTGAGCGTGCTGAATCTATGGGAATAAACGTTAAACGCCTGCGTATTAAAACGCTGTTACTCGTGTCATTAATCACCTCGCTGTCCGTCGCTTTTGTTGGGGCCATCGGCTTTGTCGGTTTAGTCGCTCCGCATATTGCTCGCATGGTTTTAGGGGAAGATCAGCGCTTTTTCTTACCCGCTTC
Organism: Marinomonas flavescens; assembly: GCF_004352835.1. Taxonomy (GTDB): domain Bacteria; phylum Pseudomonadota; class Gammaproteobacteria; order Pseudomonadales; family Marinomonadaceae; genus Marinomonas; species Marinomonas flavescens. The sequence continues at coordinate 14,010 of NZ_SJSB01000025.1, forward strand.
TTTTTTACTAGGCGCCGTATTACTTGAATTCGCTTCCATCGCCAGTAAATCGATTATGCCGGGTATCATATTGCCATTAACCGTTATGATGTCGATGGTGGGTATTCCATTCTTTATCTTCTTGATCATCAAAAAGGGCGGAAAATTCTGATGACACTAAAAATAAACAAACTTTGTGTCTCCTTTGGAAAAAACCTAATTTTAGACAATATGAGTATTCCAGACATTCACCCTGGGGAAATGGTGTCGCTCATCGGTAAAAATGGTGCAGGTAAATCGACCGTACTCAAGCAAATCACTAAACGTATACGCTTAGACCATAAATCGGTTCTACTAGCAGGTAAACCACTGGTACTTGATGACATCGGTTATCTGCCACAAGATCACCGTATATCCGCTAACATCACCGTACTTGAACTGCTGATTACCACCATGCATATCGGTTCAAATTCACTGTTCACTAAAGCCAATAGCGCCGAGAAGGCACTCACTTTATTGAAAAGTATTGGGATTATGGCTCTAGCAAATAAAGTCTGTACTGAATTATCCGGTGGTGAAAGCCAGATGGTTGGGCTGGCGCAAGCCGTGATAAACACGCCAAAAGTGCTCGTATTAGACGAACCCACCGCCGCCCTCGACATGCACAACCAGTTCAAGCTGCTAGAGTTCGTTAAATTCTACACAAAACACAATAACGCCTGCGCCATCATGGTCATGCACGACCTAAACTTAGCCATTCAGTATTCTCACAAGGTGGCGGCCTTACACAACGGAAAACTGTTTGCCTACGGGGAACCAAGAAAAATCATTGATGAGCAGCTCATACAGGACATATTCAACGTCAACTCACAAATTATCCAATTGGATGACTACCCCATGATCGCCGCTCGCTTATAAAGAATTAATGCATTTACGCGTGATTTAGACTAATCGATAAAGCCTGCTCTACGACACAATGTATTATTGAAAAATACAAAAAAGCCAATTAAGAACCACCTTAATTGGCTTTTTTGATTTTCTTTATTAAAACTCTTTTTTACAAGGTTTTAGGTTTCAAATTAAGTTTCTCTTCCTCAACCTGATCAAGTAATGGATCACCTTTACCTTTGGATATTTTAATCACATAACCGGTAATAAAGAGCATTGCGACCACACCGATAATGGTCGATAACTGCATAGGTAAACCGAAACCTAACGTACTGTTGTTTAAGATGAAAGTAATGCATACCGTCGTCATAAACATCGCAGGGATCGTCGTAATCCAATGCAACTTATTAAAGCGAAGCAAGTACGCTGAAGCCGTCCACAACATCATTACGGCCGTCACTTGATTTGCAAAACCAAAATAGCGCCAAATAATACCAAAATTCACTTGCGTTAATATTGCCCCTACGATGAACAAAGGCATCGCCATAAATAGACGGCTTTTAAGCGTTTTTTGTTCCATATTGAAGTATTCAGCTAAGATTAAGCGACTTGAACGGAACGCGGTATCACCAGAAGTAATCGGTAAAATGACAACGCCTAAAAAGGCGAGAACACCACCAAAGGTACCAAGTAAGCCAAACGATGAAGTATAAACCACATTGCCTGGACCACCATTTGATACGGCATCACCTAATGATCCCATAGTGCCAAAGAAGGACAAGGCAATGGCACACCATATTAACGCGATAACACCCTCACCTATCATGGCGCCAAAAAACACAAAGCGTCCATTTTTTTCATTTTCCAAACAGCGAGCCATCAATGGTGATTGAGTCGCATGAAAACCAGAAATAGCACCACAAGCAATGGTGATGAATAGCGCTGGCCATAAAGGTAAATGATGTGGGTTCATATTAGTAAACATGTCACTAAATGAATAATTTGCTAACAGCGTATGATCACTAGAAAAACCAATAGCACCAATTAAACCAACAGACATGAAAATTAATAAGGCCCCAAAGAATGGGTATAGACGGCCAATAATTTTATCGATTGGGACAATTGTTGCTAGCACATAGTAAGCAAAAATAATGGCAACCATGGTGCCCATGGAGAGATTTACACTTGTTTTTTCATTGACTAAATGCGTGATCATACTAGCAGGAGCCGATACAAATACCACGCCAACAAGCAGTAGCAATACGATGGCGAACACATTCATAAAGTGTTTAGCGCCCTTACCTAAGTAGCGGCCAGTGATGGTTGGCACCGATGCGCCACCATTGCGTATTGAGAGCATACCTGAAAAATAATCGTGTACGGCCCCAGCAAAGATAGAACCCAGTACAATCCATAGCATGGCAGCCGGTCCGTAGAGCGCCCCCATGATAGGACCAAAAATGGGACCGACTCCAGCAATATTCAAAAGCTGCACTAGGTAAACTTTCTTATTCGACATTGGTACGTAATCAACCCCATCTTGCTTAGAATAAGCTGGAGTGGTTCGATTTTCTTTAATACCAAAAACCTTCTCTACAAAGGCACCATAGATAAAATAGCCCGCCACTAGCGCGACGACACAAAACAGAAACATCATCATAATTATTTTTATCCTATTCAAGATAGTTTCATAAATTCCAGCGTTACAATAAATCCACGCAAGACAATAATCATGTAACCTTTTCTTAAGTGGTAAAATATTGAATTTAACGGCGACACAAAGCAGTAAGTGGATTCTGACGAGCTTTCAAAACCGATTTATTAGATTAGATTTCACCCATAATCAGGATCAAAAAAAGGCTAACAAAATCTTGTCAGCCTCCGTGGCAGGAATTGAAGATGAAAACATTAAGAGTATTTAATTCAATTTCTTAGATGTGATACAAAGTTGCAAACAAAAATGCCCTTTTTAAACGAAACCTAGCACCGCTTTAAGTGACTTTAAATAGCGCCGACTTACTGGTGCGATATTCCCGCTATTGGTTGTCACCTCGGCTAAACCGTTATCTAACAATCGAATCTCTTTGATGGCTTTGGTATTAATCAAATATTGACGATGACAACGTAGTAAATCAGTTTTTTCTTCTAGCGTTTTTAATGTCAACTGACTACTTGCGGTTTGTTGCGCCGTTTGCACATGAACACCAGAAAGGTCACTAAATGCCATTTCAATATCTTGCAGAGGTATGATCATTATTCGTTGATGCCCGACACATGGAACCTGCTGTAGCTGTTTCGAAGCAAATGAATCAATTTGAGCTTGAGTATGCTGCGTTTCTTGACTCCGATTTGTTTTTAATAAACGCTGAATACTTTTATTTAATCGTTTGGGGTCAACCGGCTTGAGTAAATAATCAAAGGCATTGTCTTCGAACGCCTGAATCGCATATTGATCAAAAGCGGTAATAAAAATCACATATGGCATGGTGTCAGGATCAAGCATCCCAAGTAGCTCAACACCGCTAACTTGTGGCATTTGTATGTCTAAGAACACGACATCGGGTTTTAAAGCATAAATTAACTTAAGCCCTTCGATAGCGTTACTTGCTTGTGCAACGACCTCTATTTCTTGTGTTTCTTGCAGTAGTTCAGTTAATTCTTCTCGAGCAAATTGCTCATCATCAATGACGATTGCTGTTAGCATAACGACCCTTACCTTTATGTCTATTTATTATTAGGTATTAGAAAGCTCATTCGAGTGAACTCCCCTTTTCGGCAATCAATTTGCAACTCGGCTATATCGCCAAAATAGTTAATCAAACGCTTCGTTACAATCTCCATACCCAGACCTTCATAGTCTGCGGCTGGCGGTGAAAAATTCCCTGCATTGTCTTCCACTACTACTTTATAGCCAAGTGAATGTTGCTCACTATAAATACGTACTTTCCCCCCTTCTAACCTATTTGCCACTCCATGCTTTATCGCATTTTCAACGAGTGGCTGCAGCGTGAAACTCGGCAATAATTTCTCGAGCAATCCATCATCAATATTAATCTCAACATCAAGCCTATCGGTGAATCGTGCTTTCTCGATGGTCAAATAAGCATTCACGTGAGCAAGTTCGTCCTTGAGAGCGACGGTATCTATATTTTGTTTAAGATTACTTCTAAAAAAATGGGACAGATGTTGAATCAACTCTCGAGCTTTATCTGGATCACGACGAATCACTGCGCTAATGGTATTCAATGCATTGAATAAAAAATGTGGATTCACCTGGGCATGTAACAGTTTAATTTCAGCTTGGGTCAATAATGCCTGTTGCTGCTGAAAATCACCGTATAGAATTTGACTAGACAATAATTGTGCTATCCCCTCACCCATAGAACGGTTGATATTAGACAATAGCTTGCGCTTAGGCTCATATAATTTAATACTACCAACCACCTTCTTTCCAGCTCGTAGTGGAATAATAAGCGCCGATCCTAGCTTACAAGTGTTAGAAATAGAGCAATGATAGGGAGTTTCCCGCCCACCTAAATAGATTATTCTATTCTGCTCCATCGCTTGAATCGTACTGCCAGAAGAAATTGGAGTGTTAGGTTTATGGTGGTCATCTCCAATCCCGATAAAGGCCAAAATCTTTTCATTATCGGTAATCGCTACGGCACCTACATTTGTTTCCTCATAGATGATCCTTGCCACTTTTTCAGAATTAGTCGCGTCAAAACCTGTGTTCCATATTCCCACACTGCGCTCTGCGATAGTAAGGGCACGCCGTGAAAACGTTGCAGAATACCTTTCATATATCGTTTTTTTGTCATGTAAAATACTAATAAATAAAGCCGCGCCAATACAGTTAGCAATAATCATTGGTGCTGCAATTTCCGATACTAAGGTATAAGCATGACCGAATGGCTTGGCAACACTGACAATAATGAGCATCTGACTGACTTCTGCGACAAAAGTAACGGCAAGAACCACCATAGGATTGAAAAGTAGCGCCGACTTATCTTTTTTGACTAAATACAAATGTAATAAGCCACCAATTAAGCCTTCTGCCGTGGTGGAAATCGCACAAGCAACATCAGTAAAACCACCAAGACTATAGCGATGAATCCCTCCCGTTAAACCAACCGCAAACCCAACAATAGGCCCTCCAAGCAATCCACCCATCACAGCACCAATCGCACGAGTATTGGCAATCGCATCGTTAATACTCAATCCAAAGTAAGTCCCCATAACGCAAAACAATGAAAACAATACGTAACAACTGAACTTGTGAGATACCTGTGACGATATATTCAACAAAGGCAAGAATATAGGCGTCTTACTGAGCATGTAAGCCAACACCAAGTACACACTCATTTGTTGTAATAAAGATAGAATTAAGTACATAAGCTTGAATTTCTTAAGAAGTTAAGAAGTAACATGAATCAATCACCGCAATATTTGATATGTCCCTGACACTATGAAAAGACACTATTTCTATTAGAAAATATTAAAGCACTCAATGAAGCAAAATAATCCACTTTCAATGACACATACTGACAAAGTGCTCATAAGATTTACTATTTACATGCTTTTTATATGTGTTTTTTTGTAACTTTTATGATGTATATTGTATCTTTACTGATTCTTGATACAAAGAAAGAATGGTTAATTATAAAAATAATTTTACCGGAGATATAATATGAGAAAAACGACCTCTTTGAGCCTTGTATCGGCACTTACAGTAACGGCCGCCTTAGCTTTTACCACTTCAAGCGCTCAAGCTTCTGATTTAACAGTTAGATTTGCTTGGTATATGCCCCCCCACACAGCGACAGCTGATCAAGCTCAATTAATATCTGAAAATATTAAAAAAATGAGCCATGGTAGTATTAACGTACTTACTTACCCTTCAGGCTCTTTGCTTAAAGCATCCAATATTGCTAATGGCTTAGTCAACAATACTGCCAATATGGGAGTCAATGCCATGCACTGGTGGTCTAAATATGACCCTGCATTAGAATGGGACACAATTCCTTTTCTTGTTCCTGATGCAAATACACTGTTAACGGACTTACACGGAAAGCTGGGGAGTGACGTAAATAACATTTTAGAAAAACATGGAGTCCATGTCATCGCGTGGGGATTTTATGGGTATGCCAAATCCTATTTAAATAATAAACACCCCATCATTAAACCTAACGATCTAACTAATTTAAGAATGCGCTCTGAAGGAAAGTTATCCGCTCTTTTCTTACAAAGTGAAGGTGCTACTCCTGTCGCTATGGACTCTAGTGAAGTTTATACATCTATGCAGCGCGGCGCATTAGACGGTGCTACTTCTGGATTGTCTTCTATTGTTTCTAGGAAATGGTATGAAGTGGGTAAGTATGCTACCGCTATACATTACGTACCGTTAGTTTACCCAGTACAAGTTAACTACCAATGGTGGAAAGGCCTGACACAAAATCAGCGAGATATCATTAGCAAAGCAGCACAAGCATCAGAAAAATCAGCGGTTACTGACATTGAAACGGAGTATAAACATGATATTCAGTTACTGAAAAAAGCGGGTAATCAAGTCACTACACTAACTAATGATCAATTGATTCCATGGAAAGAATCAGCTGGGGCACTCGCTCGTAAAAACTATTTAAAAGAAACAGGGGCTACCGGAAAAATGCTTTTAGACGACATTAAGTCATCATAAATAACGCCCTCTCTGTCAAAGATCTGCCTTGATTTCATTAATTCATAAGGAATGAAATGTCACAAATTCACCTTTCTACACCCCGCGATCATTTGATCACGGGGTGTCAGTACCTTACCGGCTTCATAACCAAAGCAATAGGTATTATTGCTGCGTTTTCACTAGTAACACTTACTGTATCCATTATTTTAGGTATTGGTCTACGTCTCTGCAAAATTGATAATGCTTGGACCTACGATCTCGATATGTTTTGTCTAATTTGGCTCGCCTTTACTGGAGCAGTAACAGCCGCAGTTAATCGGCAACATGTCACAGCTGGCGTGTCATTAGAAAACCTAGTAGGCAAAGCACGCCTGTTAATCTTTTTACGATTTGTCGTTATTTTTAGCTTTTTAGTTTTTATGACTGTATCGGCATTTTCCGAGGCTATGGGGAGTTTTCAAATGCAAGAAGTTACACTTGATGTTGTTCAATGGCCTGTGTGGATTGCAAAGATATCTATTCCTATCGGAACTGGTGCTTGGGCAATTGCAGAATTACATGCATTTTTAAGTGATATATCCCAACCATCTAATTGATATCTTCTTTTTAACAACACATTTCCGGATAATTTATGGTCTTTATATTAACGATTGCCACGTTGGCAATTTTGCTCGTGCTGGGAATACCCATTGCCATTTCACTTCTTATCAGTGGCATGCTTGGGTATATGATAACCATTGGTATTGGGCCAGGAATAAATGCCCTTACCCAAACAGCTTATAGCGATTTGAATTCATTCGTCATCATTGCTATCCCCCTCTATATTTTCATGGGTCAATTAATGTTAAGAGGTGGATCAGGTAAAGACCTTTTTAACTTTGCTCAACGTATTGTAGGAAAGCTCCCTGGAGGACTTGCCATTGCCGCGACTATTGCTAGTGCTATCTTTGCTGCTATTTCTGGGTCATCTACGGCAACTGCGGCAACTATTGGCTCTATAAGCATTCCTGAAATGCGTGAACGCGGCTACCCTAAACGTTTAAGCGCTGGATGTGTTGCCGTATCAGGCACCTTAGGAATTTTAATCCCTCCAAGTATCTCTTTTATTCTTTATTCACTCGTAACGAATACTTCCGTAAATAAACTATTTTTGGCCGGTGTGATACCTGGATTGATGTTAATGATGCTTTTCATTATTTACTCAATATACGCCATGCGTAACCATAATACAGATACAAACGAGAAAGAAAAACCTCAAGAAATCGTACCAATTACTGTAAACATGATTGGTAGCTTAATGATGATTCCAGTCGTGTTAGGTGGAATTTATGCAGGTTGGTTTACACCAACAGAAGCTGCTGGTGTAGGTGTTGTATATGCATTTATTCTTACTGTTTTTTTCAAACGCACCATGACGTGGAGTCACTTTAAACAAGCAACAATGTCAAGTGTTGGAACCAGTGCGATGATTCTAATGCTCATCGCTGGTGCGTCGGTTTTTGGTAATACCTTATCCCTATTACAAGTGCCACAGGATGTAGCCCAATGGATGGACAGCCTTCATATGTCGGCTTGGCAATTCCTTATTTTGGTCAATATTCTTTATTTAGTACTCGGTATGTTTATGGATGCCGCGGCCGCTATTTTGGTAACCGTGCCTATTTTATTACCTGCTCTACAAGCGCTTAATATCGACTTAATTTGGTTTGGGGTTATCTTAGTTATCAACATGGAAATTGGTGCTGTCACGCCTCCAGTGGGTATGAACCTATTTGTAGTGAAAGCAATATGTGAAGATTTTACTATTAAAGATGTTCTCGTAGGTGCCTTCCCATACGCATTAATGGGGATCCTTGGACTCGTATTGATCATGGTCTTCCCTGAAATATCATTATGGCTACCCAACATGATATCCCAATAGTTTAGGCTGTATTGCTCGAATAAAACCTGACACAATTCGCGAGTTAAAACAACAATGAAAGTGTCTCTGTAAATACAAATACATCGTATTTATAGAGACTTTTGGCAGCGTACAAAAGCACTAAGTAGAAAAACATCTCCACCATTAGCCAATATTTACAACCATGACCTATAAATACCATGCTATCTTTGAATTAATGTATTGAGATAGAGCCTGTTTTTAAGTCTATCGAGGTTAATTTTTCACATCATTGTATCGAAAATACAAACTCATCGTTTCCAAAAGTTAGTCAATGACGAAACACTGACAGTTAAAAATAAACACAAACCATTGATTTTTAATGAAAAAATATCATGTCGATGAATAAATTAAAAAATGTCAGTTTTTAAAAATAGATCCTCTCAAAGTACTAGATAGTCTTTACTTTCTCTCTCCCTATAATTGGCGGCTGCCCATTGCCGCTATATGCAGCAAACAATAATAAGATAATGCCCTTAAGGGTGTTCAGTGGAGAATTTTCAATGGATTTATTGGTATCCATATTACCTATTGTTTTATTAATCTACGCAATGACAAAAAAGCGCCCCATTCCCTCTTACATCGCTTTGCCGGCCACCGCCCTTTTAATCGGTATCTTCCAAGTATTTTATTTCCATGCGGATAATGTGCTTCTTTTAGCCAATACCATGTCAGGGATTTTATCAACATTAACGCCAATTTCTATCATCGCTGGCGCCATACTCTTAAATCGAGTAATGGTGCTTTCCGGTGCTGAAAAAACCGTTCGCCATTGGTTAGAAAGCATAAGTACCAATGCTGTCGCGCAACTCATGATTATCGGTTGGGCTTTTGTTTTTATGATTGAAGGTGCTTCAGGGTTTGGCACACCTGCGGCCATTGCGGCGCCTATTTTGGTCGGTTTAGGGTTCAATCCAATAAAAGTGATCTTGCTCACCTTGGTAATGGACTCAATTCCCGTTTCTTTTGGGGCCGTTGGTACACCAACTTGGTTTGGTTTTGCGCCTTTAAATTTAGACAATACTGATATATTGAGCATTTCCCAATGCACAGCACTTATTCAGACCATTGTGGCTCTTTTTATTCCTGTTCTGGCTTTGCGATTTGTCGTCAGTTGGCAAGACATACGTCGTAATATTGTATTTATCATGCTGAGTATTTTGTCGTGTACTCTACCTTATTTACTGATTGCTCAATGGAACTATGAATTTCCTGCTTTACTCGGTGGTGTCATCGGTTTGGCCATCAGCGTATTTCTTGCTCGGCATCACATTGGCTTGTCTAAAGAAACTCGCCACACAGAGAAACATAAAGGTGTAAGTGGTAAAGCCTTAGCCATTGCGATCAGTCCTATGATTTTATTGGTCGGTATTTTAATCATTACTCGAATCAAACAATTAGGTCTAAAGCAAATAATCACGGATATGACACCTTGGGTACATGGCAGTATTGGCAACACTCAAGTTAGTGTGAGTGATTCCTTAGCCATTTCTCTTACTCATATTTTTGGCACGGACGTTTCATGGGCGTATAAAACCCTTTATGTTCCCGCGTTGATCCCTTTTCTTATCGTGGTACTCATTTCGATCCCTGTTCTTCGCATGTCAAAAGAACACGTTTTTGAAGCCTTTTCTGATTGCCGTCGCCGTATCATGTTGCCTACTGTTTCGCTAATGGGCGCCCTAGTGATGGTGAAATTTATGATGCTAGGAACAACTGATTCTCCAGTGCTCGTCATTGGGAATTCATTTGCAGCCATCACAGGTGATAAATGGACTTATTTTGCTTCCTTCCTTGGCGCGTTGGGCGCTTTCTTCTCAGGCTCAGCCACGGTCTCCAATTTAACCTTTGGTGGTATTCAGCAAAGTATTGCGACGAGCGTCGGTTTGTCGCAAACCCTGATTCTATCGTTGCAATCCGTAGGCGGCGCAATGGGCAACATGGTTTGTTTGAATAATATCATTGCGGTATCGACCATACTGGGCATCAGCCATAAAGAAGGCTACATCATGAAAAAGACGGTAATACCTATGGTAATTTATGGGTTAATTGCCGCTGTGGTCAGTGTCTTTCTATAAGGTGACATACTGGTCATAGTCACACAGGCTCAATCAAGAAAGCCTTTGCTCACTAGCAAAGGCTTTCTTCGTTTCAGGCGCTACACAATTTAAAGCTTGTATGGTTTTTATAAGGTTTTTTAACTGCATCGTTCTAACGACATAGCGCTAACGCCAGAATTAGCGTAATGCCTAAAACATGTCCTTCATCTGTACGTACCCTTCTCTAATATGTTCAATCAGAGCATGTATACGCTTCGAGGGTGTTCGGGTATACGGATACACCGCATAGATTCCAACAACTTTACCAACATGATCCGCTAATATTTCAGTCAGTTCGTTTTTATGAAATTCATCGTAAACAAAACAAGATGGAAGATAGGCAATGCCATTACCAGCAAGCGCTGCTTTTTTTAAAGCACCGGCATTGTCCGATGCAAAATTACCAGAGACTTTGTGAGTATAGACTTGATTATCACGAGTGAATTGCCAATCGAATGTCCCAGTACTTTGGTATGTATATCCCAAACAGTTATGACGGGCTAAGGCCGTAGGTGTCTGCGGAATACCGTTGCGTTCCAAGTAAGCAGGTGAAGCACAAATAACCCAACGAGAATTGGTAAGATGCCTTGCTATGAGACTAGAATCTTCTAAGTAACCCGTCCGAATAACTAAATCATAATTGTCAGCAACAAGATCGACAAAATCGTTTTCCATCGACATATCAACAGTCAATCCTGGGTGACGGTTACAAAAATCCGAAATAACCTCTGCTAACACTAATTCACCTGAAATCGTCGGTACAGAAATACGAATATGACCCGACATCGATTCACTATAACCCGCAATAGCATTAAAGGCAGACTGTGCTACCTGATTTAAGTTTTTTGCACGACGGTATAGCACTTCTCCCGCTTCTGTCAGAGACAATTTGCGAGTAGTTCGATAGAGCAGCTGAACACCAAGTTCCTTTTCTAATTTACTGATGCGCTTACTCACTACGGATTTTGTGATGCTATTTAGGTCAGCCACTTTACTAAATGAACTGTGCTCAATGACTTGAGTGAATAGAATTAAATCGTCTATAGCAGGCATGCTGAGTCTCAGGTTTGGGTCGGTTATTTGGATATTACAGAGGGATTATTGAATGATTTACGGTCTAGAATAACATAATCAGCGCATACAGAAATACGAACTGGCACTAGTATGACCTGGGTCTTGAATGTGACCACTCATCATATCAAGACAAGACAGTAATCACGCCTTAACCAAAGAAGTGGATTTTATACCATCGATTAGACTATTCATTGCAGGAAAATCTATGATCGAAATATCTTTTCCTTTTATTTTGATGATATTTTCTTTCTGAAACTTAGTGAATGCTCGGCTGACCGTTTCTACGGTCATCCCCAGATAACCACCAATATCATTACGAGACATGGTTAGCCTAAAAAAATCAGACGGTGAATCTTCTCTATTAAATCGAGCAGACAAGCTAAGTAAAAATGAAGCCACTTTTATATCAGATCCACTTCCAAGTAATGCTAGCATTCTTTGATTATTAACTATTTGTTGGCTCATTATTTTGAAAATCTGATGTTTTAAATAGGGTATTTCTGTCGATAACTTTTCCAGTTTATGAAATGAAACTTTACAGATAGTCGTTGTTTCCAACGTTTTGGCAGAAATAGGGTAATAACCAGAATCAATACCACTAAAGCCCACGATATCATTCGCGTGGTAAAATCCCGTGATATGCTCTTTCCCAAGGTCATTCATATTGAATGTTTTAACACTACCCGTTTGCAGCACATATACAGAGTCAAACGCTTGACCTTGTCGACAAACAAATTCACCCTTGCCAAGAACCAACGTTTTTTCTATTACATCTCCTAAACAAATAGAATGCTCATTGGCCAATGAAACTGAAGAGCAAAACAGGCTCATTTGACAGCTCTGGCACTGAAAAGAGGACTCTTTATCACTAACCTGACGAATAGAATTTGACATATAAGTATCTATAATTTAAACCTTTCAACGCTAACTAAGGTCGAGATAAACAACCTATTATGTATAAAATCTAAACAGAAAATAACGATTACATCTCAGACAATATCTTAAATGCCTTATATTGAGATAGATACACTTTCCCACTCAAGTGTTGCAAAAAGCCGCTTAGCTCTAATCGATCCATGACCGGCCCCTTAACTTCAGACAATGAAAGTGTAATATGCAATGCGCTTAATTGATTATTCAGCGATTCAAGCATTTCTAAAGCACTGAAATCAATTTCATTGACAGCACTACACTGAATAACCACATTGGTAATGTCTTGGCGTTTATTAATACAGTCGAGTATAAAGTCTTCCAGAAAAGCAGCATTAACAAAAAACAAACTTTCATCAGGACGTAAACAAAGCAAATTTGGGGATATTTTAACATTATAACGTTTTACATTACGAAAATGCTCTGTTCCTTCAATCAAACCAACTTCAGCAACATGAGGTTTAGAGGTGCGCGACAAGTGCAATAAGATAGACAAGCCTACGCCAGAGGCAACGCCTACTTCTACCCCTAATAATAGTGTGATGATAATAGTCGCTAATACCGCATAAAAATCACTGCGCGAAAAAATCCAAGTTTTTTTCAAAATTGAAAAATCAATCAGTGTAGTCACCGCCACAATAATAGTGGCTGCCAGCGTTGCTTTAGGTAAGAAAAAAAGTACGGGAGTCAAAACAACAGAGGCTATCATAATACCGAGAGCCGTCATTATACCGGCTAGCTGAGTAACCGCCCCCGCATCAAAATTCACAACTGAACGAGAAAAGCCACCAGTTACTGGAAAACCGCCAGAAATGCCGGAAGCGATATTCGCAGCCCCTAAACCAATTAATTCTTGGTTTGGTTGCACTTTTTCGCCGCGTTTTGCGCCTAAAGTTTTACCCACTGAAATGGATTCTACATAACCTATCACTGAAATCATTAATGCCGGCAATGCCAATGTCTTAACTAATTCAAGTGAAGGAAAAGTCAAACTCAAATGCGGCAATCCAGCCGGTATATTGCCGGTAATATTGACACCATAAGCTTGTAAATCAAAGGCATACACAAGACCTAAACTGGATAAAACACCCAGAATAGGCGCTGTTTTTGCTAAGGAAGACGCATAGGTTTCAGGCACTTTTAACATGATAAAAAAGCGTTTTGCATAACGGCGAGCTAACAATAAAAATAAGACAACCGAAGCGCCCACTACAAACGTCATCAGATTAAATTGCCCGATATTCTTAATCATACTAAGCAATTGTGTAACGACATTATCACCATGTGATTGAATGCCAAAAATATGCTTAAGCTGGCTCAAGGCGATAATAATACCGGATGCTGATATAAAGCCTGAAATAACAGAGTGAGAAAGAAGATTAGTAATCATACCAAGCTTCATAACCCCCATAACCACCAGCATAGCCCCTGATAATAAAGCGAGTGTGATGGCTCCAGTTAAATAACTTGCCGTGCCCTGTTCTGCAATTGCCGCTAATGCGGTTGCCGTCATTAAAGAAGCAACCGCTACAGGGCCTACCGACAAAGAGGTACTCGTACCAAATATGGCATAAAGAACTAACGGCAAAATACTTGAATACAAACCCACTTCTGGCGGCACTCCAGCCAACATTGCATACGCTAAGGACTGTGGTATCAGTAACATAGTAACAATAAATGCAGCCGTGGCATCTTGGCCAAATTGCACCTTGTTATAGTTTTTTAACCAAGATAATGCTGGGAATACGCGTTCAAATATCATGCTTAAGTTCTCACTATTTACGCATTTTTGGTTTAACGAACCACTCATGACCCTTTAACATGCCATGCCAATAAAATGGAGGTAAGATATCTTTTTTTAAGATCCAGGCTAAGCGCGTGGCCTTAGAACCATCATTAATCCACTTTGGAAACGTCGGCATAACGACCCCACCGTAAGCAAATTCAGCCAATACAATCTTCCCAACTTCTACCGTTAATGGGCATGAGCCGTAACCATCGTAAATCGCATTAATTTGACGTTTTTCAAGACTGTCTGAAATATTTTGCGCAACCACTGGGGCCTGTTTACGAACAGCTGCCATCGTTTTCGCATTAGGACTATTGGCAACATCACCTAACGACCAAATATTGGAAAAAGAGGTGTGCTGTAACGTTTCTTTATCCACATCAACCCAGCCAGCAGCATCCACTAAAGGACTATTACGAATGAAATCTGGAGCGGTTTGTGACGGACAAACGTGCAGCATATCAAACTCAGCTTCTACTATGACAGCTTGATCATTTCCATCTTTCGTTTCGAAATACGCGCGTTTATTTGGACCATCGACTTTGACTAAATTATGGCTAAAATGTGTGCCAATTTGATATTTTTTAATGTAGCTTTCAAGTGCTGGAACATACTCAGAAACACCAAACAACACACCACCTGCATTGTAAAATGAGACGTCAATATTACTAAGTGTCTCTTGTTTGAACCAATGATCACACGATAAATACATCGCTTTTTGTGGTGCACCAGCACACTTAATAGGCATAGGAGGTTGTGTGAATATTGCTTTCCCAGTGTTAAGTTTCTGGGCTAGCTCCCACGTATAAGGGGCTAAATCATAGCGATAATTCGACGTAACACCATTTCGGCCTAATGTTTCAGACAAGCCTTCTACTGCATCCCAATTTAATTTAATGCCCGCAGCAACCACCAAAAATTGATACGTTACTTCTTGTCCGTTTCCAAGCGTCACTTTATTGTCACTTGGCTGAAAAGTATCCACCGCCTCTTTTATCCACTTAACTCCTTTAGGGATAACATCTGCCATGTTTCTTCGCGTTTTCTCAGCACTAAACACACCACCACCGACTAACGTCCATCCCGGCTGATAAAAGTGATCCGACGCTGGGTCGATTAAGCAAATAGTCACATTCGGTTTACGCTTCAATAGACTCGCTGCGGTTGATATCCCTGCCGTACCAGCACCCACAATAACAACGTCGAAGTGAACACTATTCACTTTTGCTTTTTGAGAAGACTCATTAGCCGCTTCCCAAATTAAAGAGGCTCGCTTGCCTGTACGGCAGAAAGCATGAATATTCTCATTACCTTTCGTGGCTTCTTTAAACGCTTCAACATCAGACGATTCCATCTGTCCAGCAGAAAAAGGTATATACACTGCCTTAATATTCTTTTCTTTTGCCGCTGCCGCAATGTCAGCAAAAGCCAACTGCCCTTCTTCTTCATTATCTGGTCGATTCGATATAATCAATGTAATGCCAGACTCTGCCAAGGTATTCACATCGTCTAAGCTAATCTGCTCAGAAACCGAGTATTTGTCTGTGATTTGTTTACGTAGCATGGTTATTCTCCCGATATTTTTATTTGATTGCTGAGGCATTTACGAACAATACCGTTATCTTATTTAAACGCATTCAAAGGGATTTTTAAGTAGGCTAAGCCATTGTCCTCTGGCTCAGGCATGTGACCTGCTCGCATATTTACCTGTAAAGAAGGTAAGATTAAACGTGGCATATCGAGTGTCTTGTCTCGCGTTTCACGTAAATCAACAAATACCGATTTACTGATGTCTTTTTTCACATGAATGTTTTCTTCACGCTGCGCTTTAACCGTTGTTTGATACTCTAACTCTCGACCATTAGGGCAATAGTCATGGCACATAAAAATACGATAATCCTCCGGCAACGCTAATATTTTTTGAATAGAATCGAACAAGGTTCCAGCATCACCACCCGGAAAATCAGCGCGAGCCGTACCGGCATCAGGCATGAATAAAGTGTCACCAACAAATACCGCATCACCTAGAGTGTGGGTGAAACAAGCTGGCGTATGTCCTGGTGTATGCATTGCAGTACATGACATTGAACCAACTTTATAGTGTTCGCCATCATGAAATAAATAATCAAACTGAGACCCATCGTGTTTAAAATTCGCCCCTTCATTGAAAACCCTACTAAAAGTGTCTTGCACGATAGTAATCTGTTCACCAATACCAATTTTCCCACCTAACTTTTCTTGAAGGTACGGAGCGGCTGAAAGATGGTCAGCATGTACATGGGTTTCAATTAGCCATTCAACGGTTAACTGATGAGAAAGAACGTATTCTACGATCTCGTCTGCCCCTTTATAGCCAGTACTACCTGAGGGATAATCAAAATCTAAAACACTGTCTACAATTGCACAACTTGATGAACTCGGATCCTTAACAACATAAGAAAACGTATTCGTGGGTTTATCAAAAAAAACAGCCACATTAGGCGTCATCACAGCATCAATCATAACTTGTACCTCTATTTCAATCTGTTGATCAGTCGAAACCGCTTAGCGGCTTTATACTTTAGATATAGCAGAAAGCGTGCCAATCCAAAAAATACTCATAAGGCACTGATTTATATAGATTTAAAATAATAGCTTTCAAATTAGATTTGACTGAAATGGTTTTAATTGTCATATTTGACTTTATATTTTGACAAATATGGCAATCACTATGAACATCATTTCTTCTGACGCGCCGACTTATGAAACGCTCGCCAATATGCTTGAAGGGTACGACTGCCCTGCTATTTTAGTGTCTGTTGATTATCACATTCTCGCCATCAACCAACATTATCGACAAGAATTTGGCGAGGTGCCATTACAGAAGCAATCTCGATGTTTTGAGGTCTCTCATGGCTATAGCGTTCCCTGCGATAAAGCAGGCGAAGACTGTCCTTTATCCGCTGTATTGCAAACGGGACATAGAGAGCGTGTGCTTCATATTCATCAGACACCAAGAGGCAAAGAGCATGTGGATGTAGAAATGCTGCCGATTCATGACAATCACGGAGAGCTTCTTTTCTTTGTCGAATTGTTGCGCACAGTCTCAGTGGCAAGCGCTGAGAACATGAGTAGTACACTAGTGGGCTCGAGTAAAAAGTTTAATCAAATGCTCGAAAAAATCACTCGTGTCAGCCAAAGTAATGCTTCTATTCTCTTACTCGGTGAGTCAGGCAGCGGTAAGGAACTCGTGGCCAATGCTGCTCACCAAGGAAGCCAAAGAGTCAACCACGCATTAGTGACACTAGAATGTTCAGGCCTTACTGATTCGCTGTTTGAAAGCGAATTGTTTGGTCATGTCAAAGGGGCTTTTACAGGAGCAAACTTTAATCGTACAGGATTAGTAGAGTTGGCGAATGGCGGTACTTTATTTCTAGATGAAATAGGTGATGTCCCCCTTTCTATGCAAGTAAAACTATTGCGCCTTATCGAGACAGGCTCCTTTCGTCCAGTTGGATCATCGACCGTCAAGCACACTAATTTTCGCTTAATATGCGCGACCAACAAAAACCTAATGAACATGGTTAACAAAGGAGATTTTCGTCAGGATCTTTATTATCGAATTAACGTCTTCCCTATCTATGTGCCTTCATTACGCGAACGCCGAGATGATCTATCCTTGTTAATCACTACCTTACTGAAGCGCATCAGCGAACGAAAAGAGTACCATCTTACTGACTCTGCGTTACAAACCTTAAAGCGATATGACTTCCCGGGCAATATCCGTGAACTTAGAAACATCCTTAATCGTGCCATTATCCTGACCGACACTAATGTGATCGAACGCAGTACAATTGAAGAATGTTTAGAGATCGATAAGGAATCTGACCAACAAGAAACTATTTTTCTAGCGCCTCAATCAGAGTCAAACACTGCCCGTGAATGGGTCGACTTAAAAACAGCAGAGAAACGCTATTTATCAGACCTCATGTCATTTCATAATAATGATAAAGAAAAAGTAGCGAGCATCGCCAACATCAGCCTACGCTCGTTATATCGAAAGTTAGAATTATAATAGTAATTACTAATGAGACAAATAGTAAAACAGTGATTGAAATTAACATTAGATAGCTCTAATGTTTATACATCAAGCAGAAACGCTTGCCGTTAACTACCTAAGTAAATATCACTCGAAGGAGTACCGTTATGTCGTTACGCATTAATGATATCGTTCCAAATTTAGAACTTGAAACAGATCAAGGAACATTCAAATTACACGATTGGATTGGCGATAGTTGGGCTATTTTATTTAGCCACCCTAAAGACTTCACTCCAGTTTGCACGACTGAATTTGGTGCCGTTTCTCGACTTTCTGCAGAATGGGAAAAACGAGGAACAAAAGTTATTGGCCTATCTGTTGATGGCGTTGCAGAGCACAAACAATGGAAAAAAGACATTGAATCGTTCTCAGGCGCTAAAGCTGGATTCCCTATTATTGCCGATGAATCTCTAGAAGTATCGAAAGCTCTGGATATGTTACCTGCCGATGCTTATTTACCTGATGGCCGTACCGCAGCCAACTCTGCGAGTGTTCGCGTTGTGTTCATTATCAGTCCAGATAAAAAATTACAGTTATCAATGACCTATCCAATGTCTGTCGGCCGAAACTTTGCCGAAGTATTGCGCGCGCTCGACGCCTTGCAAGCCAGCTATGGTGTACCAATTGCAACACCAGCAAACTGGGTCGTTGGTGAAGACGTCATTGTCGCTTTGTCCTTAAACGACGAACAAGCGAAAGAAAAATTTGGTGAGATTAACACTGTTTTACCTTACCTACGTATGGCTAAAATGCCTTCTTAACTTAGTCATAATAGATCTCTACCAAAAAGCCAGATCAGTATGTTGATCTGGCTTTTTTGTTTACTCTACTAACAAAGCGTCACCACAATGTTTTCTATCGTGATGATGTTTTAGTCACTCAACTGGAATGATACTGGTAAGGTGATTTTCAAAGACTTCTCAGTCATGTCATCAGAAAATCTAGGCAAAGGGACTGCTCGTTTCAGCATATCCAAAACAGCCTTATCTAAACGCTGATGCCCCGAACTTTTAATAATTTTCGCATCAGACACCTCACCATTCGCATAAGCCATAAACGATAAAGTAACAACACCCTCTTCGTTTCGACGACGAGAGGCCCGTGGGTATCGTTTACTTTGTGCCAGCGCAGAAGTCAGCAAGGTAAAGTACTTAGCTTTTGCGCCCGCATGACCACCAGTCGTAGCCGCATGGGCCTGACCCGTCGTAGCCTTTTGATTTGCTTTGGAAACTGGTCCCTTATTTATTGGCTTAGCATCCGCTATTTGTGTGTCTTTTTGCGTTATTTTCACGTCAGTAGACTTGAGGGGCGCATCCTGCTTCTTCTTTGGCTTTGGCTTCACTTTAGGTTCTGGTTTTGGCTCTACTTTTGGCATCACAATGGGTGAAGTTTGTTTTACAACCACTGGTGGCTTAGGTTTAATCACAAGCTCTGGCTTTTCTACAATGTCTGGCTTCGGTTCTTTTATTGCCTCCGTTTTTTCTTCTATTTCTTCAGACGCCTGTTCTTCTACAATATCTGGAACTTCTTGTTCTGGCACCGACTTTGGCTCTTCTATCGGCTCTACGTTAGTTTTGGGTGCCTCTTGCTGAGCTACCGTTGTTTGCGCAGCGGCCCCCATATCTCCAATCATGCCAAGATCAAATTGAATGCCCTGATCGCCCGGCGCCTTACTGCCTTCCAAAGGTTTGTAAAAGACCGTATAAAAAACAATACCATGTATAAAAATAGCCACGCTACCTGCGATCAACCAATGGCGCTTAGACATCATTTCGGCTCTCTTTGTAACTGAGTGGCTAAGCTAACTTTGGTTAATCCTGATGCACGAATTTCGCTAAATATTGGGCGCAATATCTCTACCGGAACAAGGCCATCTGCTTTAATTTGAACCCAAAATTTTTCTTTGTCTTGTGTCTGTTTAAACTGACTTTCTAAGGCAGGCTTTATCGCCTCAAGTGTGACCAATTTATCGTTTAAATAAATCTGTTTATTTCCTCCTACAACAATCAAGACGTTCGGATCTGTCACCGCCTTGTGGTCGTTAATGGAGCTGGGTGGAATTACTGGAATAGGATCAGCTTTACGAATTTGCCCTGCTACCATAAAAAAGACCAACATTAAAAACACAACATTGATCAGTGGCACCATAGCATCGTCATCGGTTTTATTTTTGACCGCGAATTTATCCGCTATTTTCATTTGTCGTCCTTACTCGAAAACGCGTTTGCAATAGACACGGTTTTCGCACCACTTTCCTTGAGACGATCCGCTAAATTCATCAAAGTTTGTAGATTCACGCCATTTTCTGCATTCACAGAAAAGGCACTATTTTCATGATCTATAACCAATTTTTTAAACCAACTAGTATCTGACAAAGAATAGCTGACGCCATCTACCCATACCATTTGGTCGTTCTGTTTTAACGTTAACACAACAAGATCATTCTCCTTAAGGGGTGCGGTTTTATCAGAAGGAACCGCTAAAGGAGCATCCACCGTACGCCAAGGTACAAAACTAGACGTCAGCATAAAAAACAACAGCAAAATAAAAACAACATCAATTAGGGGTGTCAGACTAATCGCGGTCTTGCGCTTCGGCTGGCTTAAATTAAGCGGCATGTAAAACCTCTTTCGCCGCCTTAGTGACCAAACGTTCCGCCTCTTCGCAGGTAAATACCTGAGTGACAGCATCATTGATCAGATTAGAAATACGCTCAACCTTACGCTCTAACCAGCTGTGCATCGTTACGACAGGGATCGCCACCGCCAAACCAACTGCAGTGGTTAACAAAGCCTGCCAAATGCCCCCAGACAAGACCGATGGATCAACCTGATTACCTGCGCCTTCCATTTGTTGAAACGCCGTAATCATACCCAATACGGTTCCTAACAAACCAAGCAAGGGACTAAGAGAGGCGATAATTTCCAATGGACGAAGATAAGAACGCAATTGATTCAGCTTGTTCATTGCAAGCCGCTCAACCTCCTCGCGGATAAGAGCGACATCCATATTAGCGGCTTGCAAAGAGCGAATAGAAAAGCCTACTAGAAAATCAACTGGGCGTTTTTCATCAAGCAGCTCAAGCGCTTCAACGGCCTTATTGTTACGCCAAGCAATCAAAGCGATATCGACTGTATTGCGACTTTCGGCCCGAATTGAAGCAAATTGCCAAAGCTTCATCAGAACAATAGTTAAGGCGACAACAGAAAAGCCCATTAATATCCAAACTACGGGTCCACCGACCTGAAGGAAACCAATAATCTGTTGCTGTGCTGAATTATCCACGCTGAACTCCAAATAAAGGGACGATTAATCTTGCAAATGATATTCATTATCAATTATATCTGCGATACATTTCTACTGCAATAACCAAAACTTGTATAAAGCTGACTCAGAATAAACACCTTATTTATGCTTTGCCTCAAGGTTAGATACTTAATAATACAACTTGGTGAGTCACTTACCCAGATATCTGGGTGTCTCACTAATTTGATAGCGGAATATTCAAAATACGTCGCGCTTATAGGAATATTGTTTAAATTTAGGATTTAACGTCAGTTTTTCGCTAGAATTGCGCGGTTTTTACATTTTAATAATAACTGAGCAAATAATAATGATGTCGTGTCGACTAAATAACAGATCTGTTAGACAGGCTAGGATCGGTTTGATTGCGATGCTTCTGCTAACATTTGGTCCGTTAATTGGTCAATTGACTGCGCCTAAAATGTCATCTGGCATAATGATGTCTGAAATGCCAATGAGCCAGATGATGTCGAGCATGGATCATGATCATGACCATGCCAAAATGAATCATGCTTGGTTTGATCAGTGTGGTTATTGCTCACTTGCTCTTAACTTTCCCTTCTTATCTAGTTCTATTCCTGACGTTATTCGTGAGACTTTTCAGGTAACACCCGTCCTTGTCGAGTTTGTTCGCTCGGCCTTTAGAGCGAATACTCTCTTTCTTTTAGCACTACAACGCGCGCCCCCTAATCTACATGGTTAATGCCTAGTTTTTTTTAAATTTTTCAGCATATTTATGTAGGTAAACTTACAATGTCTAAAGTACAACATTGCGGTGTTTTGTGTCCGCAGAATAACACACAGCTTATGGTTGCAACGTCTTCGAAAATTGCCAAACTGCCTTTGGCATTAACCATGATAGGAGCGGCGCTTTATACCTGTAACTCGTTTGCAGATAATGACACTACGGGTAATAAAAAAACATTCAGTAATGCGATCGTGGTGACCGCCCCATCACTGGCATCCCCAATTACGACAAGTATCAACTTAAATGAAACACCTGCCCTACAGTCTGCTTCTGATGGCGCTTCTGTACTAACTCAAATTCCAGGCTTTTCAGCAATTGGGAACGGCGGCACTAATGGCGACCCAACGTTTAGAGGTATGTTTGGCTCGCGATTAGCCATTTTGACCGATGGAGCACAAATGCTCGGCGCCTGCCCTAATCGTATGGATAACCCAAGTTCGTATATAAACCCAGCCGCTTATGACGAAGTTAGTATTATTAAGGGGCCAGAAACCGTTCTTTGGGGGCCTGGTAATTCGGCAGCCACCGTACTTTTTGATCGAAAACGAGAAGACTTTTCAGAAAAAAACAGCCGCTTTGAGGCCAGCGTAATGGCTGGCACTTATGGTCGCTTTGATCGACGACTAGAAGGAGCTGTTGGTAATGAGAAAGGCTATGTCCGGCTCGCTGCAAATGAATCTGAAGCCAACGATTATAAAGATGGAGATAGTAAATCCGTTGCTTCCGCTTGGGACAAATGGAACAGTAGTGTCGCATTTGGTTGGACGCCAGATAAAGATACTTGGCTTGAACTAGAACTAGGCCGTGGTGATGGCGAAGCTAAGTACGCTGGTCGTGGTATGGATGGCACTAAGTTCTTGCATGAGACTGCTGCATTACGCTTCGAAAAGAAAAACATGTCCGAACACTGGAGTAAGCTAGAGGCGCAATTCAACTATGCCTATGCCGACCATGTAATGGACAATTATACTCTTCGTCCTCTCTACAGTAAGAAGGCTATGCGAAAAGAGCTAGATCGTCGAACTCAAAGCGGTCGCGTTGCCTCCACTTGGGACTGGGACACATTAAGCTTAATCACAGGCATTGATGCTAAACAGGAAGTTCATCGCTCAGGTATAACCGCCAACAGCGCGGGCAATGAAGATTACTCTCAGCAACAATCGGGTATTTTCTCTGAATTAACTTGGTTCCTTGATGATAGCCAGCGCCTTGTCAGTGGATTACGTTTTGATAATTACCACGCAACCGATGAAAGCAATACTACAGCGACGGCTGGTGAATCGAGAAATAAAACACTAACGAGTGGGTTCACCCGTTTAGAACGCGACCTTAGTCACATGCCGGCCACCGTTTACATAGGATTAGGTCACTCTGAGCGTTTTCCAGATTATTGGGAAATAAAACCTACTAACAGTAGTTTATCCGGTGCAGCCAATGCGTTTGCTGGTGTGCAACCAGAAAAAACCACTCAAATTGATGTGGGCTTAAATTATAAAATCAAAAATCTGAGCTGGTGGGTCTCTGCTTATACGGGGATCATTAAAGATTATATTATTTTTGATTATTCAAACTCATCAATAACCAAGGTAGATAAGGTAGGTAATGTTGATGCGATTATAGCAGGCGCAGAAGTCGGTGCACGCTATCAACTGACTCCGCATTGGAGTACCAATGCTTCTGTCGCCTATGCTTGGGGGCAAGACACAGACAACAATGACCCTTTGCCACAAATCGCACCTCTTGAAAGCAAACTAGGGCTAACCTATAAACGCGACCAGTGGACGACAAATACCATATTGCGCTTAGTTGCACCACAAAACCGCATTAATGAAGATCGTGGTAATGTTGTTGGCTACGATTTTGATCAATCTACTGGCTTTGCTACCCTTGGTTTTAATGCAGAATACCACGCAAATCAGTATCTAACATTGGCGACAGGGATAGATAACTTAACAAATACGAGCTACAGCGAGCATTTGAATAAAGCAGGGAGTGCAGCATTCGGCTATGCAGGTACTGAGGCATATAACCAACCCGGTAGAATGATTTGGGCAAGTCTCAGCGTGAAGTTCTAATATCCACAACTAAAGCATATTAACCTTTGAACTTAGTTAAAAAGCCAATGCCATCTGGATTCAGGTCGCATTGGCTTTTCATAATCTGGAAAAGATTAGATAGCCTCTTTCCCCAAAGACTCTATCTAAAGAGTAATCCGTAATATCCTATCCAATGATCTCCCTAGGCGAGTAATGCACTAAAAATAATCAGATTATATTATCTCTGTTTAGATTGCATCTAGTCCCTTTGCTTAATACCTTAGCGTTAAGGTTATGATTTGAGTTTTACAATGAAATTCAGTATTCGAGTGGCTAATTTCCCATAGGGTGGCATTAAAAGTTTGGCACTTGAGATATTCGCTTGATAGAAAACAGGCCGCATTTTTGAAAACGTAACAAAGCCTTCATAGCCATGATAATGCCCCATGCCACTGCCTCCGATGCCCCCAAAAGGTAGGTCATGCTGACCCACATGAAACAAGGCATCATTTACCGATACACCACCAGAAAGAATCTTGTCTATATAGTGACTTACTGTTGTTTTATTATGACTAAATGGATAGAAAGCTAAGGGGCGATCACGCTGTACAATGTAACGAATTACCTCATCGGCCTGCTGATAGGTTTTTACCATTAAAATAGGCCCAAACGTCTCCCGCTGGCTGATGATCATGTCGTCTGTCGCATCTAAAATTAACATCAATGGGAATTTTCGAGTCTTCGCATCAGACTCTTGCCCACTTAAATTAATAACACTCGCACCTTGTTTTTGAGCATCGTCAACGGTTTCGAGCAAACGAGCAAAGGCGGCATTATCTATAATCGAAGTGTAGTCTTTATGATGAATATCTGAGCAGTGCTTCTTAACCCATTTTTTACAGGCCGCTATAAAAGGCGCTAATTGTGTTTGATGCACAAACGTATAATCGACCGTAGTACAGATCTGCCCCGCATTAAATTGCTTAACGAACATGATCCTCTCAACTGCTTTTACTAACGGAAATTCTGGATCAATCACCGCTGGGGATTTACCCCCCAACTCTAACGTAACTGGCGTTAAGTTAGACGCACAAGCGGCCATCACTTTTCTGCCAGTCGCACCTGATCCAGTGAACATTAAGTGATCAAATGGTAACGCTGAAAAAGCAATACCCACCGCACCCGTTTCCGTGAAAAATTGCAGTTTGTCTGAGCTAAAATACTTCGGGCTCAATACTTTAAATAACTCAGACAAAGACACCGAATTTTCCGACATTTTAACCATGGCTCTATTTCCTGCGGCAAAGGCAGCAGACAACCCTGAAAAACTTAAGTTAAGTGGAAAATTCCAAGGAATAATAAATCCAACAACCCCAATACCTTGGGGAATAACTCGATTTTTAGCGCCCAAATACAAGCTGTGATCCACGCTGCGCTTTTGAACACGCATCCATTTTTTTAGATGCTTAACCGTACTGGTAATATCACTGATCACGGTGATCACTTCAGCCAACAACGTTTCATGGTATGAGCGATTGCCATAGTCTTGATTGATCGCCTCAATGATTGCTTCACGATTTTCGGTCAGTAATAGCTTCAGATTAAGCAGATGCTGTTTGCGCTCTTCATAACTTTCTTGTCCATGCACAACAAAAGACTCACGCTGCTGAGCAAGGCATTGGGCCAGTCCGTCTGTTGTGTTTTTTTCACACAATTCGGGGGTGTTAAGCACAGTCGTGTTGTTCATGAATAATGACTCTCAGCAATAAAAAATGTTATGACACCTTAAGATAGGGCTATGATAGCCCTCGGTGCAAGGCAATAAACAGCTTAACCATTATTTATCATTTATTGATTCTTAACAAAAGAGAAAAGACAATTAAACACAAGCCCAACAAAATCGACATTATCAGGCATTGTAAAGATCATGCTATTACTGCAGCTTATAGTTACTCTCTTCTGCATAGTAAATTTTAGTTCCTTAAACGAATTAATCTGGTACTGTTTAATTAACCGATTGTTTTCTAAAGGATCTTAGGTTTCCTAAGCTAAAATACGGCCATTTACTCCAAATTTTTGGATTATTACTAAAATCAAGGATTGATAAACCATGAGAAAGAACAGCCAACTGATCACCTGTTTAATCAAAGATTCTATAAAGCAAAGATAATATCGCCCCTTATTCTGTATGAGAGTGTCACAGGAGTTATGATGTCTACCACTCATCCAAAACTTATAAGAATTCTGATCGATCAAACGCCTAGAGCAATGGTTGCAATGCTGATCGTTACTGCAACGTATTTTTTGATATTTATCAAATATATACCAGCAATAGATTTAGTTGCCTGGTCTTTCCTTCAGATAATCTTAGCTGCATTACGCATGCATAATATAAAAAGCTTTGAGAAAAACTTATTATTAGAAGATGAAAAGAATATAGGAAAAGATGAATGTTTTTTTATAACTTTAAACCTATTTCAGGCTTCAACATGGACGATATCATCGATATTAGTAACAATCTACGCACCTGAGCCTTATGAATTAGTCAGCTTGTTAATGATCATAGGTATTATCACTGCGGCTACCTTATCTATGTCTTCGTTGCATAAAGCGTACTTGACTTTCTTCTTTGCTATGATAATTCCACAAATAATCATTTTGCTCTATCATGGGAAACATCAGCACCTTGCTTTAATTGCACTCATCTTGATTTATATACCGGCCACTATTTTATTATCAAAATCTATATTATACAGCCGCATATCAAGTATTAAAGCTCATGATGAATTAGAGAAAAATACTGAGAAATTTAGAAGATTATCAACCATCGACAACCTTACAGATATATATAATCGTCGATATTTTTTTGAAATATCTCAGGATATAATTCTATCCTCTTATATGGAGCGTAAGAAAGCATCACTTTTAATGATCGATGTCGATCACTTTAAAAAAGTAAATGATAACTACGGCCATCATGCTGGCGATTTTATATTAATGAGTTTAGTGAAAGAAATTGAAGCGATCATACGTAAAGAAGATATCTTTGCTCGTATTGGGGGTGAAGAGTTCGCTATCTTACTTAACCATACGTCGCTTTATGATGCGAAGTCTATCGCAGAAAAAATACGCATATCGATAGAAAATGAAATTTTTTATTATAATACCACTCAGATAAAAATAACGCTTAGTATTGGCCTATCTGACTTAAATGAAGAAAATACATTGATAGAACACTTATATAAAAAAGCAGACCAACAGCTCTATATCGCTAAAAAGAAAGGCCGGAACCGTGTATGTTACTGATAGTCTAAATAATAAATCAACATCAGTTGATTATAGAAGTAGTTCACCCTTCCAGCGACCAGATTTCCATTCTGATTTCGTCACCTCCAGTATTAAGTGTATAACCGCCTTAAGTATGGCCGTTTGAGGACGCTCCGTTGAGATCGATACACCTGAATTCAAGTCCGAAGTGCGACACTTTTCATTTCAAGCAACCAAGCATAATTCCTTGAAAATCATAGCTGGTTGCTTGAACCCTAGACACTTTCTTGGGCGATTGTTTATTCGT
>NZ_SJSB01000026.1 GCF_004352835.1 Marinomonas flavescens
CAATCTGACATCGTCTGCCGACTCAGCTCGATCCCATATTGTTTGAACATCGATTCTTGTCTATACAGAGGTAAGCTGTATTGGAACTTCCCCGTAATGATTTGGCTGAGTAAGCTGGGCGTTGCGATGCCTTTAGGCATAATGCTCGGTGGCATTGGGGCTTGTTTAATGTGATTTTTAACGCCTGTTTTTTCACATTCTCGGCAAGCATACTTAGGCCGTACTGTTTCGACCACTTTAAGTTGTGCGGGGATAAACTCTAACTTTTCAGACGAGTCTTTGCCAATCTGATGAAGCTTGCCTTCGCAGCACTTGCAGATTTTTTCCGATTCTGGGAGATCAAGAACCACGATGTCACGAGGCAGATCTTTCGGTAACGGCTTACGTTTTGGTTTGGTTCGAACGTAAGATACGACCTGAGTATCAGGCACGACCACGTCATCGCTTGCTTCAGCAGTGCCTTCATCAAACAACTCGCCTTGCCCTGGAGAGAGCTCAGAACTTTTCCCAAACTGTTTTTGTTGAGCTAAACGCCATTGCTCAAGAATCAGCTGATATTTAGACTCCCATTCAGCGATTTTGCTATCTTTTTCTGTTAATGCTTTTTCTTGCTCTATCAATGACGACTCTTTTTCACCCAGCAGCAGAGACTGCTCAAGTAAAAGAGCCTTAAGCGATTCAACGTCATTGGGTAGGTTATCAGGAAGTATTTTCATGGCTTGGATTATACCAAGCGAATACCCTAATCGTCATGATATCGATAGGTTAAATGTGGGTGAGCTTCTTGTAAGTTGAGCGCAAGACCATCTAGCAACCAATTCAGCTGACGGGGTGAGACTTGAATTGACAAGTGTTCATCATTAATACCAGGCCACTGAAAATGACCTTTTTCGAGACGCTTATAATGCAACCAAAAACCATTCGACGCCCATTGTAAGATTTTGACTTTATCGCGCGCTCGACCGCAAAAGACAAAAACCTGTTCGCTACAAGGCTCTTTTTCCAGATCGTACGCGACGATATTGCATAGCCCATCAATGGCTTTACGCATGTCCGTGGGACCACAGATCAAAGTGACATGGTGCTGAGAGGAGGATGTAAACATAAGCCTTATGTTCCTGTTGAGAAAACAAAAGACTTTATGGTTTTTGGAAGGAATTGCTATGTGGGGTTTAACCGACGCTTACCAAGAATCCGTTCGTATTTTGATGCCCACTCAGCAAGTTGATCGTCTTTTTTACCTAATAGTAATGATTGCTCAAGTAAAAGAGCCTTAAGCGAATCAACGTCATTGGGTAAGTCATCTGGGAGCATTTTCATGGCTTGGATTATACCAAGCGAATGCCCTAATCGTCATGATATCGATAGGTTAAATGCGGATGAGCGTCTTGTACATTGAGCGCAAGGCCATCTAGCAACCAATTCAGCTGACGGGGTGAGACTTGAATTGACAAGTGTTCATCATTAATACCAGGCCACTGAAAATGCCCTTTTTCGAGACGCTTATAATGTAGCCAGAAGCCATTCGACGCCCATTGTAAGATTTTGACTTTATCGCGCACTCGACCACAAAAAACAAATATGTGGTCGCTACAAGGTTCTTTTTTCAAATCGTACGCAACAATATTGCATAGCCCATCAATGGCTTTACGCATATCGGTTGGCCCACAAATGAGGGTCACATTAAGTTGATCAGAAGCCGTAAACATGAGTCTTTTATTCCAATTTAAAAAATAAAAGACTTTATGGTTTTTGGAAGAGATTGCTATGTGGGGTTTAGCCGACGCTCACTTTTAAAAAGACACTGTCCAGCGACAACCCAGCAAAAAGGCGTATTGATATGATTTCATAAAGTGCATCCTCCATGGCAGGATCGCTCATGTTGTATCAATGCTGCATGCAGTGAATGCGAAATATGGTGGACAATGGATACGGTCTTCTTCCTTTTCCTGCTTTAGGATAAAAAGGCTCAATCACGGCCTCAAGCTGATCCCAAGGCATCAATTCATCCATCCGCGAAAGGGAAATTTCTTTGCGTGTTTTACGACGCTTGTTGCTGAATTCGCTGTCGGCAAAAGTAATTTGATGTGACATGACTAAGCTCGAAGTTTAAAAATGAATTGTCTCATGTGAAAGACTTATTCGCATATTCCCTAGCATTTTTCTAATAATCCACTGATTTTAACTCACCTTAACCTATCTATTTATTTATTTATTTATTTATAAAATTTAAATTAGACGACGATAATCTTAGCACAGAAGACTATATGAAATTGTACATTTTTAATGCATATAAAATTGAAAATACATTTAACGCACACAATAATAATAAAAATAAATTCGCACCAAAAAAGGTCAGCGCTAATTTATAATATAAAAGAGAGAGCAATAAGCTTTGAACAAAAATTAGTGGAATCAACATTTTAGCAAAGAACAGGTTCCCATTAAAAACAATTAAAATTAGAAATGGTATTGTATATATTGATAGCAGATATAGATTCTTATTCAAAAAAATTGCAACTTTATATTTTATAAAAATAAAAAACAATGAAAATAATGAAAATATAATGGTGAATGGCAAAAACCTGTCAGTTTTACCAAAACCAGAGTTTAAATATTGCATGTAATAAGGTGGGAAGGGAAAAAAAGGAAGCAGGTATTTAAAGGAAATTAGAAGAAAAAAACCACTGAAAACCGCAATAAAAATATGATACCTAACCTTAAGTTCTCTATAAAAAAACACCCAAGAAAACACCAAAACAAACAAAATAGCGCCATAATGTACTAAAAAAGTTAGTAGAAAAAGAGGGATGAATCTTAATTTACCATTCAATATTTTTAAAGAAAAAAACAAAGACAAGGACATAGCCAACCCCATCCTGATTGAAGTACCCAAATAATAATTAAGTATAGAGAAAACTATAAAATTAAATATCAATACAGAAAAAAACCAATTTGAATAAAAAAACTTAAGCCAAAATTTACTAAGTAAAAAATATATGATAGCGCTAGTAAAAGCAATTGAAAATTTAGCAGGAATATTGAGAATGTTAAAAAGATTCATATAATATTGAAAAACAATCTCAATCCGCCCATTACTGAAAGGGGAATTGAAAAGTTCTATATAATTACCTCTATCACTTGCTGTATTCATAACAAGAAAAGAAATGAAGACTACAAACATCAAATTATAAAATATGAATATTGAATTATATTTTATTTTCAAATCTACCTCTAATATCATGTCTATAAAAAATAAAAGTCACTACGAAAATCATTCAATACTCCAGTTTTTTTGATAATCATCAACCATTGTATCAATGCTAAAGTTTTCTACTATACGTTCACGGCAAGCTTTTTTTCTTTCAGCCCATTGTTCAGGAAAGCATTCTTTTTCATGCAAAGCTTCTGATATAGCATTAGCCAATGCTTTAGGGTCTTTCGGCGGAACAACCCAACCAGTATGACCAACAATGCGAGCTGCATCACCCACGTCTGTAGTTACACAAGGCGTTCCGCAAGCCATGGCTTCAGCCAGTACGTTGGGGAATGCCTCTCCAAATGATGATGATAAAACATGGAGTGTAAGGCTGTTCATTATTACTGGGATATCTTTTCTCTGATCGAGCAATAGGACTTCACCATTCAAGTCCAGCGCTTTTATTTTTTCAATTAGCGTTAAATTGACACTATTTAAATCGCGACCTACTAAAGCCAGTTTATATGATACCCCCCCTTTTTTAAGAATTGAAAAAGCTGATAACAAACCGAAATGGTCTTTTTGGGGATCAAACCGACCAACCATACCAATAATAGGGAAAATATCACCCAGCTCTTCGCTTAATATTTTCTGTGCATCCGGCATAATCTTTAAATTAGAAAGGTTATACCCGTTAGAAATCACTGTCATTTTTGCAAAACTGTAACCAATCTTTGAATGCACTTCTACTGCCTTCTCTGCACAACAGATTACCCCCTTAGGTACAAAAGTACTCAACTTAGCACACAACTTAGCAATAAGGATGGTTGAGCGTTTTGAGTGCTCTGGGTCTAATGTTGTGTGTCGAATATTCCAATACACATTCTTTATTCCTGCCAACCTCGCTACGAGACCACCAATTAAATCAGCATGGTACATCCAAGTCTGTACAACATCAGGTTTGAGTGACCGTAAAAGCTTAAAAAGCTTATATAGCCCAACTATGCTCACACGACCTGCTTGCATATCAAGACAATGTACATCAATGCCAGCCTCATTTAATAACGGGCCATACTTCCCTTCATCCATTAAGGATATTACTACATGTCTGTTATTTTTATCATGTGTGCACAGGCGGTATAGTACAGCTTCTGCACCACCATTATTTAACCCAGTAATAATGTGTAATACTTTTTTTCTTTTTGAAACCTTACTCACTGAGCTTCCAACCATGCTTGAAACATTAAAATACTCCATAGTTTTGAGGCGTTATCGGATTTACCCGCTAGATGCGCAAGCCAAGCTTCTCTTATTGGTTTAGGGTTAAAATATCCCTCTGAAATTAAACGCTTTTCAGAAAGAAGCGATTCAGCCCATTCACGTAATGGACCTCTCAACCACTGAGCTAAAGGAATAGAAAAACCTTTTTTCGGTCGATCAATCATAGCTTTTGGCACATGACGATATAATACCTCTCTTAGCGCCCACTTCCCTACTCCATCACGAATCTTCATGTGTTGAGGTAGCTGCCAAGCAAATTCAAACACACGATGATCTAATAAAGGAACACGAGTTTCTAAGCTATTTGCCATCGCAGCCCGGTCTACTTTTACTAAAATATCATCAGTCATGTATTGACCAGCGTCCATTGCCATCATCCAATGCTCAAAACTATCTGTTGTGGGCCATTGCGTTGGATCAGACAAGTACACATCAAGATTAGAAGAACCAATTACAAGGTCAGTCGCATTAGTCCAATGGCTCATCATTAGTTGATAAAACTGCTGTCTATCTTTTGCAGGAAAAACAGATAGCAGTTTTTGTATTTTGTTTGGCAACGGTAATCCCGAAAGAACCTGCGCTGCTAATGTTCTCAAAGGTGTTGGTAATAATTTAACTTTATTCCAGATTTTAGGAGCAAAATGATAAGGATTATAGCCACCAAATAATTCATCTCCACCATCACCACTAAGTGTCACTGTGACTTGACGCTTCGCCATTTGACTCACTAAAAAGGTAGGCAACTGAGAACTGTCCGCAAAAGGTTCGCAGTAAATACTTGCCAGTTTAGGCACCAAGGCTAACGCATCATCAGCACCCACATAAAGCTCGGTGTGGTCGGTGCCTAGATGCTGGGCGACCTCTTTAGCATAAATAGCTTCATTGTAGCCAGGCTCATCAAAGCCAATTGCAAAGGTTTTAATTGGTCTATTAGATTGCTTTTGCATTAGCGCTACTACTGCGCTGCTATCTACTCCACCGCTTAAAAAAGCCCCCAGTGGAACATCTGCCAACATTTGATCTTTTATTGACTCCGTTAGTCTATTTTCTAACTCATCGACTGCTTGCGATTCATTGCCAGTAAAAGGGTTTTGAATACCATTTCCAATGGTTTGCTTAAAGGACCAAAAAGCCTTAGGTTCAACATCACATCGTTTCTGCCCTTTAGCAATCTGTACAAAATACCCTGCTTTTAGTTTCTCAATGCCTTGGTAAATACTGTGTGGTGCTGGTATGTAGTTATAGCGTAATAATAAAGCAAGGGAATTCCGATCAACTTGTGCATTAAAATCTGGAAAAGCTTTTAATGCTTTAAGCTCAGAGCCAAATAGCAAAGCATCATTATTCCACCCCCAATACAATGGCTTTTCACCAAAGCGATCACGAGCTAAAGTAAGTACATTTTCGTGTTTATCCCATAAAGCTATAGCAAACATTCCAACAGTTGCTTGGAGTGTCTGTTCAATACCCCAAGAACTAAAACAAGCCAATAGAGTCTCTGTATCAGAATGACCACGCCACTCAGGCGCTTGGTTCTGTTGTTCTAATTGGATACGGAGTTTTTTATGATTATAAATTTCACCATTAAAAGCAATGAGATACCGATCACAAGCAGACTGCATAGGCTGATGACCAGCTGGTGATAAATCAACGATTGCAAGACGAGAATGAGCGAAACCAACACCTTCATCAAACCAAACGCCTTGATCGTTTGGTCCACGGTGTTGTATCGTATTTACCATATTCATCAAATCAATATCAGGAGAAATAGAGTTCCCTAGAAAACCAGCTATACCACACATTTAGTATTTGCCCCATGTTTCAATATATTGTTGAGCAACTTTTATGTGGCCATGTACATTTTCAGCAAACTGACGACTTTCATAACCTAACTTCTGAATTTCATTCTTTCGTTCTAGTAAATTTTCAACTTGTTGAATGATGCTTTGTGCGTTTGGTTTTAAGTTTATTACCGGGCTAGACTCTACACCTAAGCTGATTAAACTCTCAGGTTCAACCCCACCCAGCACAACCTTCCCCATTGCGAGTGCATAAATTCCATTAACCCCTAGTGAATAACTATTCATCTGGTCAATCACAACGTTGGTTCTTCTCATAAGCTGAAGATATTCATTTAATGGCATTTTTCCATCTATTACGAGCTCTAAGTCATTTGGATATTTATTTCCTAAATACTCAAAAGCCTCTTCTACATGCCTAGTACCTTTAAACCCATATCGATTTAATCCATGAAACACAACAAGTTTCTTACCTAGTTTATTATCTTCATATACAATTTTATCCATATTCATAGGAATCGGAATAGTATTTAAACGCTTGGGCTGTCCTTCATAGCTTTTTTCATATTCGTACATTATTGGGATAAGTCCGTTTGACTTTTCTAACATCCGTTTATTAAAGTCAAAGGCCTTATCAGTTTCCATATAAAAACGATCAGAATTAAGATCGTATTTTAAAAAATCATCAAATGGTCCATACTCAAGTGCTTTTCTTCCATATTTCCAAAAAAAAGCATCATCGCCAGCACCAGATAGGAAGAACTTTTCATTTCCATCTATAATTTTTTGTAAAAAAAATCGTTCAAAAAAATACCCTCTCCCAAAAGCAAAAGGGTTAATCAGTTGTACTACATCATATCCTGTCAGTTGATCCAACTTACATAGAGGAGTTAAACGACTACTAAGCTTACCAAATAAACTAGGTAAGCTTGAAGTAAATGAAATATCACAAGGTACTTTCTTAAACCCGTCACCATGAGCTGCTACAACTGCATCATACCCAAGCTCAACAAGCCCTTCTTTGAGGTTTTTATGGAAAGCACTATACTCACCTAATAATAGAATTTTCATTTCTTTTCTTTCCCTAAAAACTGCAATGATGTTCTTTTAATATAATTAACATTATCCAACCCACGATTTTCTCATCACGAAAATCATTACAATCAAATAAAGCATATAATTTAATGCAAACGAATAGCTCATCCCAATCAATCCGTATTGACTTACAAACCAAATAGACAGTAGTACAAAGCTGACACTAAATGCTATTTCAGTAATAATAAAAGTTTTTGTCATAGCTTTAGCAAGCATGAGATAAGCAATCAACCAAGCGGCTAGCTTAATAACATCTCCCACTAGCTGCCAAAAAAATAGATCTCGAATTGCATAAAAATCTGGCGTAAATAAAAGCCAAATAATAAAATCCTTCAGTACAAAAACACCTACTGACATTGCAATAACAATCGGCATTATAATCTTATAACCGCTTAATAATTCTCTTCGAAGCTCTGCTTTGTCCGTTATTTCTGACAATTTTGGCAAGTAGTAGATACCTAGTGCTGTGGTGACTACCATCAAATACATAGTCGAGATATACCACATGGCTTGCCAGTAGCCTGCGTCTTCCCAACCGAGTGTTTCACCTATGTAGTTACGGATAATCAAGTGCGATACCGGCACTGTCAAACCCGAGGTTACAGCCATAGCGGCAAAGCCTACGAGTTTTTTGGCTTCTGCTGTATCAAATGAGCGCTTAAAGTTTGCGAGCCTAATAACGGGATGTTTTCTAAGCATCCAAAGTACAATGAGCAGTATTACGGATTGATTAGTAACCATGGCAATCAATGCACCATCTAACCCAAGCCACACAATTAACAAGGTAGTAAAAATCAAACTGTATACACTTTGGATGATATTGATCATCACCCAGGTTTTGATCTCTTTTAGGCCGTTTAAAATCGAAAGCAACAGGTTATTGATAACAAATAATACAATTGTAAAACCAAATATGACGAAGATATGGGTGTAACTCTCAGAATGCAACACTCGCAACGATGCATATCGAGAAAAAGCGACAATAGCAGCCCCCACAAACAAAGAGGTTGTTAGGCAAATTTTACTCGCCGTGCTAAACAGCACAGGCGTTCGGCTATCATCTTTACCGTATTCAGCTGTGTATTTAGTCACTCCACTATTAATGGCACCTTGCGCTAGAGTCGTTACCATTTGGCTAAAGCTTTGTAGCTGACCAATAAGCGCCAGCCCAGACGGCCCGATATAAATCGCAACGGCTTTGTTGATAACTAGCGCAGAGAGCATTTTTATAGCCGTGGCAATAAAACTCAATATAGACGTTTTGACTAAAGTCATTTAAAAGTCGCCACCGCTTTAATCACTCCTTTTATCTCTTCACTTGTCATCACTGGGCTTACAGGCAAACTCATCACTTGTTGGTGGATGCTTTCAGTCAACGGGTGAGTCTGATTTGACCAGTCCTGATACGCTTTTTGCTGATGTGGCGGTATTGGGTAGTGTATTAACGTTTGAACGCCTTGCGATATCAGGTGCTGTTGTAACATTTCCCGTTTTTCACAACGAATCACAAACAAGTGCCATACATGAGATTCGTAGCCTTGGATATCTACCGTTTTGTCTTGAATAGGCAGGGTAATGTCGGAATGATCTATGCCGACACAGTAAGCGGCGGCGACTTTACGGCGATGTGCTATTTCTGTGTCTAGGTGACGAAGTTTTACTCTGAGCATTGCGGCTTGTATTTCATCTAGACGACTGTTAACGCCTTGGTACAAATTCTCGTATTTTTTATGGCTGCCATAGTTACCTAACGCTCTTAAGGTACTTGCCAATTCAGCATCGTTGGTTGTCACCGCACCAGCATCACCCAACGCGCCTAGGTTCTTACCAGGGTAGAAACTAAAACCTGAAGCATCGCCCCAGTTACCGGCTTTTACACCATTAATACTGGCACCATGAGACTGTGCAGAGTCTTCAAGCACAAGCAACTTGTGTCTTTTAGCAATATCCATAATCGCAGGCATATCCGCCATTTGGCCATAAAGATGTACAGGTAAGATAACACGGGTTTTGTCTGTGATAGCGGCTTCAGCATTAGTAGGACAAAGGTTATAGGTTGCTAGATCTGGCTCAACTAACACAGGCACTAGACGATTTTCGGTAATAGCAAGAATACTGGCAATATAGGTATTCGCAGGCACGATCACTTCGTCCCCTTCTTTTAACTTACCTAATTCTTTCCAAGCTCTTAGTGTTAGTGTTAGCGCATCTAAGCCATTTGCGACACCAATACAATGCTGTGTGCCGCAGTAATCAGCAAATTCCCGCTCAAAGGCTCTTACTTCTTCACCCTGTATATACCAACCTGAATCAATAACCCGAGCACACGCTTCTTTTAGCTCTTTTTGGTATTGAGAGTTAATAGCTTTTAGATCTAAAAATGGGATCAATTTAAATACCTTTTATATTTCTGTTTCACTTTTAAATAATCTTCAAACTTGTAGTTGAAATAAACATTCAATTCATCTTCGTGTGTCACTTGAGCACCAAAGCGTCGATGGAAAGCAATGACTCTATCGTTGCCTTTACGAACATCAAAATGCGCTTGTCGGTAGCCTAATTCATTAAATCCGAATTCATAAACTAAGAGTGCCGATTCAATCGCAGTCGTTTGAGGCGCACCATCTTTTATTAGCCAACTTCCCCAGCAAAATGAATCTGGTTGTAAATCATAAACGCGGACTAATCCTAAATTTTCGTGTTGTTTATTCTCAATAACAAAGTAGTACTCTAACGCTTGTTCTTCTTTTTGCTTGTAACCTTCTAACCAAGCCTTTTGTTTTAGCAAATCATTTTCGACTGGGCTTAAATACTGTGATTTATGTTGCAATAGCCTCAGGTTCAATATGAATTCAGCATCTTCTACTTGAGCTACTCTTAAGTTGATACGCTTCCCTTGAATGAATTTCATGCCACACCTCGTAAAGAGTGGACATAAAACTCATCGTCATTTATCGCTGTTCTGTTCTGTTCTGTTAGTAGATTATTCATCATGGCATAACTCTTTTTACAAGTGACGCAATTAAGCTCAATCAGTTTTGTACCACACTGACACACCCAGCCATTTTGCTTAGCAGGATTGCCATAAACCAATGCATGGCTTGGAACATCTTTTGTAATGACACTGCCAGCGCCAATCAAAGCATATGCACCGATGTTAACACCACCAATAATAGTCGCATTGGCACCAATTGAAGCATGATGCTCTATCGCTGTTTTTAAAAATTCACTCGGGTGCTGTTTTGATCTTGGTGTGAAATCATTTGTAAAAGTAACATTCGGCCCAACAAAAACATTATCGGCAATCCGTAACCCATCCCATACTTGAACACCTGATTTAATGGTTACGTTATTACCTATAACCACATCGTTTTCAATGAATGTCAGCGCATTAATATTGCAGTTTGCACCGATTTTAGCACCTTCTAAAATCACAGAAAATTGCCACACTTTTGTGTCTTCACCGATTTGATCAGTTTGAACGTCAGCCAATGGGTGAATGTAAGGCATTATCGAGAGCACTCCAAAAACTTATCATAATCACGAATATAGTCACTTTCATCATAGCATTCGCTAGCTAACACTAGCAGTACGCAGTCTTCACTAAAGTCATGCATTTCATGCCAGATCATATCTTCAATCAGGATGCCTTTTGTGGGCGAGTCGATCCATACATCTTCTCGATGTTTGCCGCCATCTAACACCATACGGCACCGCCCTGTGACACAGACCGCGACTTGTTTAAGTTGTTTATGGGCATGAAAACCACGCGCAACACCTTGCTCTGTACCAAAAATGTAATACACACGTTTAATGTCAAACGGGATGCTTTTGTTTGCTTCAAGGGCAACCAAAGAGCCTCTATCGTCGCCCAACGGTGGGAAGTCAATTAATTGAACTAAGCTCACAGGCCTTCCTTAATAATTTCTAATAGATACTGACCATAGCTATTTTTCGCTAACGGCTGTGCAAAAGCCTTTATCTGCTCTTTGCTCAACCAACTATTATTAAAAGCTATCTCTTCTAAACAAGCGATTTTATAACCTTGGCGTTTTTCAATGGTTTCTACAAATTGTGCAGCTTCTAATAAACTCTCATGAGTGCCTGTATCTAACCACGCAAATCCCCGACCTAGCATCTGAACGTTGAGCTTATTTTGTTGTAAGTACATTTCGTTGAGACAAGTGATTTCCAGCTCACCACGATGAGAGGGCTGTACTTGTTTTGCAAGCTCTACTACAGAGTTATCGTAAAAATACAAACCAGTGACAGCAAAGTGCGACTTAGGGTTAGCAGGCTTTTCTTCTATAGAAATGGCTTTTTGATTTTTATCGAATTCGACAACACCAAAACGTTCAGGATCTTTAACCTGGTAACCAAAAACAGTCGCACCTTGACCATTTTTAGCATTATCAACCGCTTGTTTTAGCTTAGGCGTAAAGCCTTGACCATAGAAAATATTGTCGCCCAATACCAAACATACATCATCATCGCCGATAAACTCTTCACCCAGAATAAAGGCTTGAGCGAGACCATCAGGGCTAGGCTGAATAACATAACTCAGCTCAATGCCAAACTTAGAGCCATCACCTAATAGTCGCTGAAAGCTACTTTGGTCTTCTGGTGTGGTAATAATTAATACTTCTTTAATTCCTGCCAACATCAATACAGACAAGGGATAGTAAATCATTGGTTTATCATAAACAGGCAACAATTGCTTAGATACCCCAATGGTAATGGGATAAAGGCGTGTGCCTGAACCACCGGCTAAAATGATTCCTTTCATATATTGGCGCCTTTTTCCGTTTGTTCAGCGAGCGTGCCAAGGCGCTCACGTTGGTAGGAGCCATCTTGCACGTTATCGCACCATTCTTTGTTATCTAGATACCACTGTACAGTTTTGCACAGACCTGTTTCGAAGGTCTCTTCTGGCGTCCAGTTTAGTTCAGCGCTCATTTTGGTTGCATCAATGGCATAGCGACGATCATGACCTGGTCGATCGGCAACATAGGTAATTTGCTCTGCGTAGGATGTTACTTTGGGCACCATT
Source organism: Marinomonas flavescens (assembly GCF_004352835.1). Classification (GTDB taxonomy): domain Bacteria; phylum Pseudomonadota; class Gammaproteobacteria; order Pseudomonadales; family Marinomonadaceae; genus Marinomonas; species Marinomonas flavescens. Next base: position 12,425 of record NZ_SJSB01000026.1, read on the forward strand.
GCATCTAAAATATGACAAATGGTTTGTACCACTTCAATATTTTGTTTCTCGTTATGACCACCAATATTGTAAGTCTCGCCTACTTTGCCTTCGGTAACGACTTTGTATAAAGCGCGAGCATGATCTTCTACGTATAACCAATCTCGAATTTGATCACCTTTACCATAAATAGGCAGTGGTTTGCCTTCTAAAGCATTCAGAATGACTAAAGGAATCAACTTTTCAGGAAAGTGATATGGGCCATAATTGTTAGAACAATTGGTTACTATTGCTGGAAAGCCATAAGTTCTTAACCAAGCCCGAACAAGGTGGTCACTTGAGGCTTTACTCGCAGAATAAGGGCTACTGGGTGCATAAGATGTTTGCTCGGTAAATAACGGCAGCTCTTGATCTAGGCCATTTCCCTCTTGCTCATCAGGATGGGGTAAATCTCCGTATACCTCATCGGTCGAGATATGATGAAAGCGAAACGCTGATTTTGAATCGTCACCCAAAGTGTTCCAGTATTCCCGAGCAGCTTCTAGCAGTGTGTAAGTACCAACGATATTGGTCTGAATAAATTCTGCAGGGCCTGTAATGGAGCGGTCTACATGACTTTCTGCTGCAAGGTGCATAACCGCATCAGGCTGATGCTTTGCAAATACTCGATCAAGCTCAGCTCGGTCACAAATATCGACCTGTTCAAACGCATAGCGATCACTATCTACAACTGAGACTAAAGACTCTAAGTTTCCTGCATAGGTCAACTTATCAAGATTCACCACACTGTCTTGAGTGTTTTGTATGATATGACGAATTACAGCAGAGCCTATAAATCCTGCGCCGCCGGTTACTAGTATTTTCATTTCTGCTGCCCTTTATGAGCGTTCAATTCATGCTGAAATTCTTTGTACCATTCCACAAATTTGACCATGCCATCTTGAATACTTGTTGCAGGTTTGTAGCCTACTGCGGCTTCCAGTTGTGTGGTGTCTGCGTAGGTTTTGGGTACATCGCCTGGCTGCATATCCATATAGATTTTCTTAGCTGGTTTGCCACAGGCTGCTTCTATAGCTTCTATAAATTCAGATAGCTGAATTGGCTGATTATTACCAATATTGTAAATTGAGTACGGTGCTTTTGTTTCTGATCCTTTATCAGACGTTTGTCCAGGGACAACATCCTGAATACGGATGACGCCTTCTACAATGTCGTCTATGTAGGTGAAATCACGCATCATTTTTCCGTGGTTAAATACCTTGATCGGCTTATCATTCAGAATCGCTTCGGTAAATAACCAAGGCGCCATATCAGGTCGGCCGCCAGGGCCATAAACTGTAAAAAAGCGTAGCCCTGTCGTCGGGATGTTATAAAGATGTGAGTAAGAATGCGCCATTAGTTCGTTGGCTTTTTTACTTGCTGCGTACAATGAAACGGGCTGATCAACTTGGTCAGATTCACTGAATGGCACCTTTGAGTTCATACCGTAAACTGAACTTGAAGAAGCATAGACTAAGTGCTCTACCTTGTTTTGGCGACAACCTTCTAAAATAGTCAGCATGCCAATCAGGTTGCTGTCGGCATAATCAAACGGGGCTTCTATGGAGTAGCGTACTCCGGCTTGTGCGGCTAAATGGATAACTCGTTGAAATTGCTCTTCTTTAAAGAGTTGAGCCATTCCTTCACGATCTGCAAGGTCTAATTTTACAAAGCGAAATTGTGTATGAGGCAGCAATTTATCTAAACGGTGTTGTTTGAGCTCAGGGATGTAATAAGTATTTAAATTATCTAGACCTACTACTTCGTGACCAGATTCTAGTAAACGCAAACAAACGTTAGTACCAATGAAGCCAGCCGCTCCGGTTACAAGAAATTTCATACTCTATAGATTCCAAATATTCAGGTTGGAGTTGGATAAAGTGCTTTTAAAGGCATCGATAGTTACTTAGGAGCGCTTATATCTTGACAGCAAAGGTCTATGAGAAAAATGAATAAAGAGTTTCTTGTATATAGGCAGGTCATTTCACTTAAATCCTTTTTATGCAAATCAATTAGCAGTGTTCAATGCGTGAACAATTCTAAAGTAATGATTTGATTAGTGCAAACAATATGGCGTGGAAATATTTTAGAGCAGTGTGGGCTGTTGAGGGTTCAGAGGTCAGTTTTGATTACGGTGTGCAAGTGACAGTGCCATTACAGACAGTTCAAGGGCCAGTGATAGTGACAGTGCACAACCCCCTCCAGCTCCCCCTTGAAAATAAGGGGGAGAGTTAAGGCAAGGGCGTCTAGGTTTTCACTGGTGTCTTGTGTTGTTGGGTTTATTGGTGCGGTGGCCATCAGCCGCTCTTTTTTAAAGATAAGCAGACCCACAAGTAACAGGGCAAGTGCAAGTAACAGATCAAGGGCAAGTACCAGTGCAAAACCCCCTCCAGCTCCCCCTTGAAAATAAGGGGGAGAGCAAGGGAAAGGGCGTCGAGATTTTTACTGGTGTCTTGTCTGTTTGGGCTTATTAGCACAGTGGTATCTGGGCTAAAGCCCAGCCCACAAGAACAAGACCATTTGGTTGTAGGAGCATTACTTTGATCACAGGTGTCTCGTCTGGTTGCCTCGTGTATTCCGAGGTCATCAGCCTAAAGGCTGACCTACATGTGACAGGTCAAGGTCAAGGGCGTCTAGATTTTCACAGGTGTCTCGTCTGTTTGGGCTTATTAGCACAGTGGTATCTGGGCTAAAGCCCAGCCCACAAGAGCAATGTCTGTAGTGTTTGGGTTTATTAGTGCAGTGGCCATCGGCCGTTCTTTTTTTAAGGTAAGCAGACCTACAAATGACAGGTCAAGTGCAAGTTGGTTGAATCAGGTTAATCCTGAATGTCAGGTCTTGTGGGTTCGCCTTTAGGCTAATAACTGGAGATTGTTTGAATCCAACCATCGGTTAAAGTCGAAATGATGGTGATGGTCTGGGGATTGGTCTGTTCATTTGTGGGCTGGCCTTTAGGCCAGTAACTGGAGATTGTCTAAATCCAATCATCGGTTAAAGTCCAAAAGGTAGGTGATGGTTTTGTCAGTTGAAAAATAGAGCCATGTTAATCAGTGGTGTCTCGTCTGGTTACCTCGTGAATTCCGCGGCATCTGGGCTAAAGCCCAGCCCACAAGAACAAGGTCAAGACCATCTAGATTTTCACTGGTGTCTCGTGTGGTTGGTTTTATTGGTGCAGTGGTCATCAGCCTAAAGGCAGACCTACAAGTGACAGATCAAGATCAAGATCAAGGGCGAGTTGGTTTTATTGGTGCAGTGGTCATCAGCCGCTCTTTTTTCAAGGTACACAGACCTACAAATGACAGGTCAAGTGCCAGTGCACAACCCCCTCCAGCTCCCCCTTGAAGATAAGGAGGAGAGCTAGGGCAAGGTCAAGGGCATCTAGATTTTTACTGGTGTCTCGTGTAGTTGGTTTTATTGGTCCAGTGGCATCTGGGTGCTCTTTTTTAAAGGTGAGCAGACGCATAAGTGATAGGTCATCGTTATGGTAATTTAGTATTAAGTAGGTTTAGGCCTTTTTCAATAAATTTGAATATGTCGGTAAAGTAGCCGTTGGCAATGATTGAGCGCACTATCGTAAGCGTTCATTCTAGGGAGTCATTGACTCTCAGAGCAATGGCGATTTCAACGGGTTGTCTGCGAACAGTTGCTTCCATCGTCTTGGGATCAAGTCTACGGTGTCTTTTGCTGGATGTTGGCTGACTCGTTGCAAGACATCTGTCAGGTAGACGTTAGGGTCGATGTCGTGCAGCTTGCAGGTGCTGATTAGGCTTTGGATGATGCCAACGTGTTCGGCGCCCAGTTCTGTCCAACAGAAGAGCCAGTTTTTCTTACCCATTGGGATAGGTCTTATCTCTCGCTCTAGGTGATTAGTGTCCATGGCG
>NZ_SJSB01000027.1 GCF_004352835.1 Marinomonas flavescens
ATGCTCTTCAACCATCAGTCTGGCGTATTCATACCTCTGTTTGGGTGTGTAATTTAATCGTGTTTTACGAGGATTAATGGTCATGATTTACTTCCTATATTAAAGTTAATTATAGGCTATAGGACCTTCCAAGATCATTAGACCATTACAACAAGGTTTTTTGTTGTCGTAGATCTAATTTTCTTATCTATTATCAAGCCAACGCGAAAGAGGTTGTTTGCCGAACAGCATACAGACTATCCAAACGAGGCGTGAATGTAGGGTGTAATTTAGAGATAATAGTTTTTTTTCAAAAAAGATTAGACAATACTTTCTGTTGATGTATTATACGCACCGTCTTCAAGCGAAGGTCATCCAGTCAATTTTTTAATGGATGGATTTAGCAGAAAGCATGTGACCAAATTATTTATATTTTTTTCAATTTTTAACGTTAGTCTTCTAGGTTAACGTAATTAAAAGAAGAAAAATAAAAAATTATTGTTGATTTATAAGGGTTTTATTATATATCATCACTTAAGGTCATTTGGTGTTGGATGAAGTATCTTAACTTTTTCGCCCTTACAAGGCGAATTTTTAGATTGTGTTGGAGTGGTAGTTCAGTTGGTTAGAATACCTGCCTGTCACGCAGGGGGTCGCGGGTTCGAGTCCCGTCCATTCCGCCAATTACTTATTTAAGTAATAAGTTATTGGTTAGTAGGGTTTAGCTTAATGCGGGTGTGTAGCTCAGTTGGGAGAGCGTCGCCCTTACAAGGCGAATGTCGGGAGTTCGAACCTCTCCACACCCACCACTTACTAAACAGTGGGCTTATTGGAAGATAAGCGAGAGTTTTAGATTGTGTTGGAGTGGTAGTTCAGTTGGTTAGAATACCTGCCTGTCACGCAGGGGGTCGCGGGTTCGAGTCCCGTCCATTCCGCCAATTACTTCTTTTCTCAAAGAGGTGAGTTTGGCAAAGAGTTCTTAGATATTCATATTATCTAAACAGTAAGTGTTTAACTAAGTTAGGAAGCTTTTCCTAGCAATGTGCGTGACACCGGAAGCTCATAATTTCCCATCTAATAAGATGTAAAACCATTTTGCTTTTTAAGTAGAGCGGGTGTGTAGCTCAGTTGGGAGAGCGTCGCCCTTACAAGGCGAATGTCGGGAGTTCGAACCTCTCCACACCCACCATCTATTTCTCTTCAGTAAATTCCATTCAAATATTTGATTTTCAAGACTTTTCCCTTTCTTTATCTCGCATGATATTTGTGACTAATCTGTGACCATTTTTTTGAAATATGTTGTGTGACCGATCTGTGCCATAAATGATAATTCCTATTTGTTGTTGCCTTATTTTAAAAACATTTTTTGTGTGTTTTTGAGGCTCGTTCTAATAAGTCACAAATCCCCTAGTTTTCTCTTTTTGAATACCTTGTTACCCCTTTTTTTATCTTAGCTAATTTGTAACGTTTATTGCTTTGTGTATTCGCCAGGTTTTGTGTGAGTAGATTTATAGTTGAAGTTAGTGTGACAAGGTTTTTGTTAGTCGGTGCTCGTAGCGGCCCTGAGGGTGGGTGAGCGAGGGCTTGTTGGCTATGCATTGGGTCGTATAAACGAAGTTTCGAGATCGCTCCGGTGTTTTTGTTGGGAAAAAATCGACTCTAAGAGGAGGGGATACCGTTATTTCTCAAGAGATTTTGGAGAAGTAACATTAGATAGCGGCAGGAGCAAATTTTGGTGTTTTAAGTATGCTTGTGGAGTTCCCTCCGGAGGCAAAGGGTAGGATAACATGGACAGCCTAGGGTACAGGACTGATAAAGTGCAAAGGCTGGTTAATTTGAATGGTTAGAGATTAATTTTATGAATACCAAAACGGGCAAAGCGATCGAGGGTTTACTGCATGCCTTTGCAATGACGTATGTGCTAGAAAAATGCTGTAGTTTTTGTATATCAAGGTTCTAGTGTGTTCGATTTATAAAATTCATGCTTAGAATGTGCAAACTTTATGGTAGGATCGCCTCTATTTATATGAAGATTTAGGCTGCGCTCTAAAAAAATATGACGGATTTCAAAACATTAATAAAATACAAGAACCGATCCGTTCTCTACATCAGTGCCATTATTTTATGCATCGATCTCGTTTTTGTCGCTTTTAACTATTACACATCACAAAAAGTCCTTAACTCAACGCTTTTTCAGCGCGCTGAAACACGCCAAAATGAATTTAATCTGACGCTCGATATGACCTATCGAAACATGCTCCAGTTATCGACTTACATTAGTAATAATGACGCATTAAACCAATTATTCCTTGCTGGAAAAAAAAGCCGCAGAAAGAGACGGAATAAAGAGCGAGTCTGTCGCCGTTCTTCGTCAAAAACTCCTAGATAAAGTAAAAGTGCCGTGGGATATAACAACAGAGAAATTTGATGTTCGACAGCTACATTACCATCTCGGTCCGGGCAGTTTGAGCTACTTACGCGTTCACCGTCCCAGTAAATTTGGCGACAGAATGGACAACACTCGCTTCACGATTGTCGATACAAACAAAGAGAAAACAGAACGCAGTGGTTTTGAAACAGGACGAATCAACAGTGGTTTAAGAGGCGTATCGCCTATTTGGACTATTGATCCAGAGACAAACCAAAGAACTTATGTTGGCGCTGTGGAAGCAGGTATCTCCTTTGAGCAGATCCTTCCTTTGTTTTCAAAAACCTTCAAAGCCAACATAGCCATATTTTTGACCAAAGAACACGTTAAAAAGACCATGTGGCAACAATATACAAATGAGAGCTTCAAAGACCAATCTCATTCAAAGTATTACCTTGAATCTTCCTCCTCTGACGGGGTAAAAACGCTTTTAGCTCAAACACCCATTAATAAAGATTTCATTAAAAACGGCGTCACTATTATTGAACAAGGTGACCAATATTTCTCTTCCTATTACTTTCCACTCGTTGACTACAGAGGCACAAAAGACAAGACTTTACCGCCTGTGGGTTTTGTTTTCGTTTGGGAAGATGTAACGCCAATGATAGTGGAATTCAAACATTCCTTTATTATGAATATTCTCTTCTTTGTTTTGGCGTTTCTAATCATCGAAGTGTTTCTATTGTGGATTTTAGGCCGAGAGAAAAAGCTCTCTATCGCAGAGAGAGAAGCTATTATTGACGGGCTCACAGGACTTTATAATCGTCGTTACTATGACGCCTTAATCACAAAAGAAAAAGCACATGCACTTAAGACGAATCGCCCATTGTCCTTGATCATATGTGACATCGATTACTTTAAGTACTTTAACGATACTTATGGTCATCTCGAAGGGGATAAGGCGTTAAAACAAGTCGCCACGACCATTAGAAAAATAGTCGAAAATTATGCAGGTATCGCAGCACGTTATGGTGGAGAAGAATTTATTATTGTCTTACCAGGCACAGATATAACCAATGCAATCATGATTGCGGATAACATCAGAAGCGCTGTTTATGAGCTTAATATTCCTCATGAAGCATTACTTATTGAAGCATATTTAACGCTCTCTCTCGGTGCTGCTTGTACTCACAACTTGCTTGCAGAACAATCATTGATCAACATAGCAGATGCCAATTTGTATCAAGCAAAAGAGCATGGCCGTAACCGAGTAGAGCCATCTATTCGATAAGCAGCTTCAATTGTTATAAATAACCAAACACAAAATAATATTACTGTAAAATGGATTCCCCGTTACAGTGAGTTTTAATATCGTGAATTTAGATAGTGCCTTTGTTTCGGCCTGTGTCTACATACTCTACTAATCCTAGGTCATCATTAGAGCGATATTTACTTCCTGAAGAAAGCTTTCGAAATTGTCCTAAGGCAAATTTATATTTAGCAGAGGCAGCGTCATTAGTAGAGTTTAGGGATAATGCGAACAAGTCATCTCAATAAGAGATTACTTGATTTATCTAATTGAAAATAAAAGGAATTTTATATCCACAACTGTTGAATAGCTGACTTATTCGCACCTTCCCTAACAAATAAGCATGGTATTGGTTTTAACACAGACCATCATTTTTGGCCTGTTTGTAATATGTTGCAGTACAAAGCAAAAAAAGAGGCTGATTAGGCCTCTTCTTCCACGTCTTTGTTAACTGTTTTTACTTGTGTTTATGCTGTGGTTACACCTCGATAGTTAGGCAATACCTAATGCTTTTTTACGTTGGTTCGACCACGTATGGATTAAGTGATCTACCGCTAAACCAATAAAGGCGACACATAAGCCAAGCAAAATACCTTGTCCCATACCATTGGCTTTCGACAAAGATTGCATAATCAACTGGCCTAGGTCGTCAGTACCAATAAAGGCACCAATGATGACCATAAACAAAGAGAAGATAACCGTTTGGTTGATGCCTAGCATAATGTGTGGAAACGCGAGCGGGAGCTCAACATGTAATAAACGTTGTATCTGGTTAAGGCCAGACATAGAAGCGGCTTCTTGCAAAGGCTGAGGGACGTTTCGTAACCCTTCTACTGTGTAGCGAGTCGCAGGAATCGTGGCGTATACAATGACGGCGATCAATACGGACAAATCACTCACACCAAATAGCATGATGACTGGAATCAAGTAGACGAAAGACGGAAAGGTTTGAAAAGTATCACAAACCAGTAATATCACCTTAGTCGCTCGGGGATTTCGTGAGCATAAAACACCAACACTACAGCCAATAATCACGGAAGTGACAACGGAGAACGTGACCATATAGGCAGTAATAAGAGCACGATCCCACCATGGTGTTAAGGCAATAAAGCCAATAAACATAGTGACGACAATGGCTGAACGGAGGCCGCCAACAAGATAACCAATCCCTGCGACTAAGAATAAAGTAGCAGCAACGGGCATGGATAAATACGCGGCTTTAATCGGCATTAAGATTGATGCTGTCATGAAAAAGTTAAAGCTTTGTACACTCTGATAGGTATTAGTGATAATCCAATCAACGATAGTGTCCCAAAAACTCTGGGTAGTGAGTCCTTGAGCTTTACTAATAATGTAAAGGTAGTTTGGCTTATCTGGAAAGAATACGGAGGCAGAGTAGGCAAGAACAGAGGTCGCTATTAGTATTCCTATAAACGCTAAAGAATATTTATAATGCAAATGAAAAGGTAAGTTAGCAAAGTAATTCGTTTGCTTGTTGGCCCAAGCAAGGGACAGCTTATCTAAAACAATCGCGATTAATACAATAGACACACCGAGTTCGAGTGCAGCGCCTATATTAAGCATGTTTAATGAGACTAATAAATTGTAGCCCAAGCCCTTTGCTCCAATAAAAGAAGCGATAACAGCCATAGCCAAACATTGCATAATAACTTGGTTAACACCGATCAAAATATCATGACGTGCGGTAGGGATCAGTACTTTAAACATAAGTTGTCGAGGGTTACAGCCGCTCATCAAGCCTGCTTCTAATACTTCTGGAGAGACTTTTTTGAGACCCAAAATGGTTAAGCGAATCATTGGTGGTGTCGCAAAAATAACCGTTGATATCGCGCCAGCATGGTCACCAATACCAAAAAAGACGACGACGGGAATGAGGTATGAAAAGTGTGGCATAGATTGCGCTACGTTTAGTAGTGGCGTCAAAATAGACTCAAAGACTTTGCTCTTATAAGCAAAGATACCCATAACCAACCCGATAAAAACCGATAGAGGAACAGCGACTAATACAAACGATAAGGTTTGCATCGCCGGCGTCCATTGACCAAATACGGCAATGTAAATAATGCTGGTACCCGCTAGCATAGACAGTTTACGGCCACCAAGATAATGGCCCAGTAAAAATGCACCTGAAGCAACTGCAGTCCAAGGTAAGGCTGGAATGCGAGCCCATTCATTATCGCTAACAAAATCCCAGCTAGTAAAGGTTACGACAGTTTTTACTCCTCCTAATAGCAGCTCTCGGATCAGGTTAATGCAAAAGAGGACCGCCCCAGAAATAGAGTGAGTAAACTCTTTTATTATGGTGGATTTTTCGGTGAGATCTAATTCTATGTCGTAAACGTTGACGACCCAAAAATCATTAATAAGGTACTTAAGTCCGTCATTTAGTATATTAGGTAGATGCCAAAATATGTTTTCTTGTAGACGCCATAAGTTGCTTCCTGATGTTGGATCAATGGCCATGACGAGCACAAAGAATATCGCGACTAATGCGATAAATTGTACCCATTTATGGTTAGTGAAATATTGCATTAGGCTTGGTTCTCCGCGGTGTTATTGGCGGGAATGTTATTGGCTAAATGTTGATGTGTTTTACCAAACATAATTTGGATGATGCTCGCCTTGTTTAAAACTCCCACTATTTCCCCCTGTTCATCAACGACCGCTACAGGCTTTTGTTCGCTTAATACATGCTCTGCGATTGTGTCGATAACGGCATCTTTAGCAACGGTAATGTCACTTAGATCGATACTGGCGTCATGCTTTTCCATGATTGATTGGCAAGAGAGAACACGTTCGCGGCGCACACCACGGGTGAATTTAGCGATGTATTCGGTAGCCGGATTAAGAATAATATTGGCAGGGGTATCAATTTGTTCGATGACGCCGTCTTTCATAATAGCGATGCGATCAGCAAGACGGATGGCTTCATCAAAATCGTGAGTAACAAATAAAATTGTTTTATGTAATACGTTTTGCAAACGCATGAACTCGTCTTGCATTTCTTTTCGAATCAAAGGGTCGAGGGCAGAAAAGGGTTCGTCAAGAAACCAAATTTCTGGCTCTACTGCCAACGAGCGGGCAATACCGACACGCTGTTGCTGACCACCAGAAAGTTGGCGAGGGAAGGTGTTTTCGTATCCAGTTAGCTCTACTAAATTGACCATGTCCATCGCTCGGGCCATGCTGTCTTTAGTGCTTATTCCTTTTACTTGAAGTGGTAAGGCGATGTTTTCTAATACTGTTTTGTGAGGTAAGAGGGCAAAGCTTTGGAATACCATGCCCATTTTATTACGACGGATATCTATGAGTTGTTTTTCATTCATGCCTAGTAGGTCTTCACCATCAATAAAAATATTTCCAGCAGTCGTCTCAATTAAGCGTGAAATACAACGTAAAAGAGTAGATTTACCAGAGCCTGATAAGCCCATAATGACCAGCATTTCGCCTTTATTAACGTCGAAAGACGCATTGTTTACGCCAATGATGCAGCCTGCTTCAAGTAGAGAGGCTGTATCTACTTTACCATCCGATTTTTTTAAAACTTTGTCTGCATGTTCGCCAAAAATCTTATAAACAGATTCGCATTTAATAACGGGCTGACTAGGAGTGGACATAATTAAATCTCTATAAAAAAGAAGTGCTACAAGAAGGTGCTTGTTGGCACTGTATGAATCGAGGTTGTCGGACTGGCAGGCGTAACACTATTGCGTGGTTAGCTATCTACTCTACTTAAATGTCACGAACAAAAAGAAATTTGATAGTGTGAGACCTTGGCGTAAAACTACGGCAAGGTCTCACATTTAGCTGAAACCGAATGACAGGAATCCCCTGTGTATCGAGTGGTCAGTTATTAGACTTACTTTATAGCCAGCGTTTCCATACGGCTTCGTTATCAGCTAGCCATTTTTTAGCGGCTTCTTGATGGCTTAAACCATCGACATCAACCAATGCTGCCATGTTGCCGATTTGACCTTTAGTAAATGAGATGTTGTTGAATATTTTGTAAGCGGTCGGCCATTTTTTAGGCATTTGATAATAAGCCGCTTTCTTTAACCAACCTGCTGGTGGCGAACCACATTTACCATCACCACCGTCTGCAATTTTACAGCCCTCAGTATAGGGAGGGAATTCAACAAAACTGCCACCTGTTCCTGCATCAGTAAAGTTCGGAGACCAGTTAAATACGACAACGGCGCGGTTGTCTTTTTTAGCAGATGCTAGCTCTGCCCAAATGGCACCAGAAGAGCCTGCAAACTTAGCGGTAAAGTTCATATTAAGTGCTTTAATACGATCTAATGTTTCTTGACCATGCCAATCCATAGGACCATCTAGGTAACGACCTTTACCACCGCTTCCTGCTGTTGCAAACAGTGCAGAACAGTCATTTAGCGCTTTCCATGAAGGTAAGCCAGGGCATAATTTACCTACGTAAGCAGGGTACCACCATTCTTCTTTGGTAACGGCTGCGTGATTGCCTACGTCGATGATGCCGCCTGCGTCTAAAGCGTTGTTGAATGATTTACCGAAAGTAGACTGCCATATTTCATTGGCAATAGTTATGTCACCATTACGGACTGATTCGTAAACGGCTTGGCTATCCGCAGGAACGTACGAGACATTATCGCCAATACTTTCAAAAATACCGCCAATAACGTATGCCATAGTAATTTGGCTAGTCCAGTTATGGGTAGGAATTATAATAGGTTCTTTTGAGTCTGCTTGGACAATAGAGGCCCCAAGTACTAGTGAGCTAACTGCAGCAGCAGTCGCTAGTTTTTTCAAAAAGTTCATTTATATCTCCAGATGATATTTAGTTATCCATTACTTTTTAAACGCAGAAAAGCATTCTATTTGTACTAGTAACGGTGAAACAATCAAATACCTCATTAGAGGTAATCAGATTAGATTTTGATGTTATGCAATGCTTGATGTCTTGCAATATGTGAAGGCTATAACTGCCGATGAGACAGTCAACCTAAGGCGAGCGGGCCACCGATTGAGCATAAAACTTCGAGAATACGCCTGAAGAGAGCGCTAGAATGATTCTCGTAAGAGAGAGTCACTTACCAGAATGGGTATTGTAACATAATTAAAGAGAGTGTGTTTTTACGGTAATTCGGCATAATCTATAGATATAATATCAATCTATATAAAACGGGCAAAAGCTAAAAAGATAGTTTTTGTCATTTAGCTGTAATGAAATAATAGACGGTAAGCGTAAGTTTGAAACTTACGCTAGAAGGGCTATACATATTTATAGTCCGTCATAATATTTGATTGGTTATCAGATTATCACGATTATTCTGCCTTTATTTTAAACTACAGTGCTTCTATTTATGTGCTTGTTAAAATCCCAAGTATCAAATCACTCGATCAACCTTTATTTTTACGTCTTGCAGCTCGAGGTATCATTTTAAAAGTAAGCGTCGGTTAAACCCCACATAGTAATCTCTGCCCAAACCCATAAAGTCTTTTTTTTTCTCACAATTGGAATAACAGGCTTATATTTACGGCTTCCGCTCAACTTAAAGGTGCTTATGACGCTGTACTAGAGAAAAATTCACAGACCCTTTATCCTCAATCTCAGTATTGTTTTTACGCTAACTTAGAACCCATGCCTGATGCAATTGAGTCTGTGTTAGGGTTGATAATCTTTGATCCATACATTCTAACAGCTCCCTCTATATACAATCCTTTATGCTATACAGAAAAAAGAGTTTGGGTCAAAAAACACTTTGGAATCGAGTTTGTAAGTAAGTTAATTATTTCACCAAACAAAGGGCTTCTGAAAGAGTATTGCCTTATTGATGACAAGCGTGAAGGAAGGGACAGGAAAAATTTGATGGGGAATTAATTCAATTTGGTAGTCAAAGTTTTCCTGAGTGGGCAGAAGTTATTCGGTATCTCGAATCTATCAGGTGAATTCTAATTCTTAATGTCAAAAATCAGGGTATCATTTTAATCCTAAAGTTATTTCTAATAAACCAAGTTCATTATTCATTGCCGTTGGGTCTTCCATAGGGTTAAGTCACATAGCTTGACTTGATCGTATATTATCTACACAACGACGATTCTTCTAAATACCCTGTCCGAAATGCTCAGTTTGTTCATGCTTTTAAGCTACCACTATGAAGTCCTATGACAATCTGATGGTATGGATAAGTGTTGTCCCGCACAGCAAGAGTCAGCAAAACGCATATTGTCTATGAAGTAGCTTCTTATCTTTTATCGACACAGCATCTCCGTAGATTCGAAATACAGCTAATGGTTTGGTTCATTATGCCACTACAATGTGACCAGAATGCCAATAATAAGTCATTTTTCTGTTTATCGTATTTGAGTGAGTGTCCTCGTATTGAGCGCTCGTGTATGGTTTTTACTCTTAACCAGAGGGGCAAGGAGTGAGCACTAATTACAACGCATTATTTCGTCAGATAGAGGAACTATTTCAGTTCTTGAAACATTACTTGCACTTATGACCGAGACACAAAAATGATTTGTGTGTCTCGGTTACTCTATTACTTAGGTAATCTTAAATGTCTTAGCTAAGTCAATGAATGCGCGCAGTGCTTTTGACATATGCCGCTTACTTGTGAAATTAATCGAGTAACGAGGTAATGGCATTACGTGTTCAGATAATACCTCTATCAAGCTACCTGCTTGCACATAAGGTTTTGCGATTTCTGTGTATAGATATGCGAACCCCAAGCTTTTTGAAGCATAGTATGCCAGCGAGCGCATATCATTGGTGATGATTTTAGAGTTTGGCTGAACCGTGTACGGTCCATCATCACCTATAAATGTCCATGGGGCTAGATTACCGCTGCCGCCGAAGCCAAAGCATAATGCAGGGTGATGCGATAGTTCAGTCGGATGCTTCAGTAGTCCTATTGACTCAACATACGACTTAGAAGCGACAATTGACATATTAAGGTCTGGACCAACTGGTACAGCATGAGTGTCTAATGCTAACAATGTGTTGGAGCGGATCGCGACATCGATATTAGTTTGAAGTAAATTTACTTTGTTATCGTCATACGTCACGTTTACTAAAATTTCAGGATATTGTTTAGCAAACTGGGCAATTAGTGCTTCTAAAAAAAATGGGCCTGCACTATATGGCGCAGAAATTTTTAGTGTTCCAATCAATGAGTTTTTTTGAGCTTCAATATTTATTAATGCTTTGTCAATCTCATGGATAGCCAGATGTGTGCTTTTATAAAAAACTTCACCTATAGAGGTTAACTTAACAGATCTTGTCGAGCGTTCGAAAAGGCGAATGCCAAGGCTGTCTTCTAATCTTTGCACAGCCTCACTGACAGATGCAGGGGATTTTTTTAGGTGATTGGCTGCAGCACGAAACCCACCTGTATTTGCTACAACAACAAATATTTTAATATCCGTAAAGTTTTCTTTTTCCATTGTTCGACTTTCCAAACACTGTGTTATTAATTGATCACTTATACAAACATTAACATTCTTCTATTATATCCTCAACGCATCAATTTCTGAGCAAACTTTGGAATTGCGTTATTAATTTTACCAATAACTCAGGGGAATAAAATAATGAACGAACGACAAGAAATTGAAGCTGCAATCAGTGCATGGAACTCAGGTCTTAATAACGGTGATATTGAAGCGATGGTGGCAACATGTCATGCAAATACAGTCACCGTTAATGAGAGGCAGCCAGTAACAGTAGGCATTCAAGCAATACGAGACAAATATATACCTCGCATTAATGCAGCGCAAATTTCATCTGGTTACGATATTGAGACTCTTGAATTTTTTGGTGATGTGGCCGTTGCAAGTGGTCGGTTTTACGGCACTATGAAAATGAGAGAGACCGGTGAAATAAAGTCACCTGAAGGAAGACTGGTGCTCGTTTATAAACGTGATGATAGCGGCGCTTGGAAAATGATACTCGATATCGACAATAACGGACCTCAATAATATAAATGTATCAAATTTAGCGATACAGCCGAAGGAAAATAACATGTCAAAACTCATAGCAAAAACACCAAGCGAGATTGCCCATTGTGTAAGCGAATACCTTCAAAGGGGAGATTTGGACGGGATAACGACTTTATTTCACCCTGATTGCCAAATTTTCTTCCCCCCTGATCAGCCACAGAGTAAAGGTATCGAAGGAGCAAGAGACGTATTTTCGTCATTTTTAGAAATTAAACCAAGCATTCAAAGCGAAATTCTCAGTGAAGTTATTATTGGCGATATTGCGCTGCTAAGCGCTCGATGGAAGGCCATAAGTCCTGAAGGAGAAGTTATTTCTGAGGGCACATCAATAGAAGTTGCAAAGAAACTTGAAAACGGTGGTTGGGGATACCTCATTGATTGCCCAAATGGCCTGCCTTATAGGCTTTGATTAGGGAAAGTAGAGCAGTTGATGGCGGTTCGGCAAAAGGCTGGAACCTGTACTATTTATTATCACATATTGATAGTGCAATAGCTGTGTTATGTTCTCCTATTACGGAGCGATTTGATTAGTTTTTTTGGTTAAGTTTGAGCGCTAACACACCTAGATTGATTTTAATCGACCTTGTAACAAAATCTGTTGCAGTGAAGTGGTCAGCCCAAATTCAAGTCTGAAGTGCGACACTTTTTATTTCAAGCAACTAAGCACATTTTTTTAAAAACCATCGCTGGTTGCTTGAACCCTAAACGCCTCCTTGGGCGATTTGTTTATTCGTCTCATCGCGAAGTGTATTCTCTCTTCTGTTGCATGTCTTAAATCAGTTCCTTTAGGCACATACTGTCTTAGAAGGCCGTTGCTATTTTCATTCGCTCCACGCTCCCAAGAGCTATATGGATGAGCAAAACACACTTTCGTCTCCAATGCGTCAGCTATCTCAGCATGATAGGCAAACTCTCGACCATTACCGCTGTAATCGTGTGCGCATGACCTTTAAAAGGCATCAATAACTCTATAGTAGCTTGAGTCACATCTTTGGCTTATTTCGACTCCACTTTCTTTATGAGATAAAACGCATCTTTCTTTCCAATAAAGGAACAATAGAGCCCGTTCCATGCTTGCCTAAAACGCTGTCTATTTCCCAGTCCCCAAGCATTTTTTGGTATCGACAATCACAGGCCTATCATCAATGGATGCCTTATTCTTGATCACTTCAGCTTTTGTTCGCTGGCCTTTCCAGTAGCGCTTTTTTCCTTGTCTCAAATGGCGATAAAGTGTCCCTTTGTTTCTTTTTTCGTCATGAATATATTGATAAATCCATTCATGACTAACAGGAACACCACAACTTTTTGGGTACGTTAGAGACTTGCTCAGGACTCCAGTCGATTTCAATTAAAATACGAATAAAATCAATCGTCTTTGATGCTATACGATATTTAGCGAATGTCTTTCGTCTTATCAAACACGCTCTATGAGCGTTGTCAGGACAATATTCTGCTGCTTTTTTATTCCGTTTTAATTCACGGTAAATCGTCGCTCTATGGCAATTCAGTGTTTGTGCAATACTTACCACTGATATTTCTTGCCCTAAGAGAGTGAGGATTTTGTATCTTTTACCTTCGGTCAACTGCTGATAATTAATGTTGGTACTGCTTTTTCTGTGGTAAGAAGAAGTGCACCAACTTCAGCAACTGGCTTCTTCTATACCTCGTTTGCAGTGTTGCACTTATTATCTGAATTTAGGCCTAACTATTCATATGATTAATAGAGTGTTTTTTGGCTACTCTGTTTTTTGAAGCGATGTAATTACTACACTAAAAAAAATCAAAGTACCGCCAAATATTTGTAATGGTGTTAATGATTCATTTAGCCAAATTATGGCAAAAATTGCTCCAAATAATGGCTCGCTTCCCATTAATAAAGATACTCTTGTTGGTGATATTCGGCGCACTGCATAGTTCTGTATATAAAATGAAAATAATGTACAAAATATAATTAGGTATGACATTATCAGCCAAAATTCAAATGCAGTTGGAATAGATAACTCTGCCTCAGTTGAAAAGAATGCTAATGCGATTAGGGAACTGATTGCTACGATAAATGACTGGATAGCAGTAAGAGAACGCGTTGTTATCTTTTTATTTTCAGTTGATCGCTTTGTTATCGTCACCATTAATGCTCTTAACAGCGCAGCCAATAGAATAAAGTAATCGCCTTTATTTAACACCAGTTCAAACTCTTCAGTGCTAGTCAAAAAGAAGATACCTAATACACATGTGACAGTGAGGAGTATTAAAGCTTTTGACATCCTCTTCTTATTGATAATCGGCTCTGCAAGTGCCGTTAATACGATAGATAAGCTAATCAGAAAAGCTGCATTTGAAGCGGTTGTGTGTAAGACGCCAAATACTTCACAATAAAAGATGGATGATAGAATACACCCCGTAGGGATTGCAATTTTCCAGTCTTTGTTAAAACCTTTACGGAAGTCCGAGATCACCATTGGCAACATACAAAGAAAAGTCAAAGAAAAACGAAGTGCGATAAAAAGTAATACGCTAGTGTAAATTAATGCACTTTTAGTTAAGCCGTAACTAGTTCCCCAAAAAAGGGCTACCATCAATAGCATTAACTCAGTGACTGGAAAGTTATTACGCGCTTTTTTATAAGTATTAGCTATCAAGTTCATTTAACGGCTCCTTTCGAGTAAAGGTAATAACAAGAACATCTCTAAAAGTTACAATGTGACTTTTTCTGTCGGCTAATTTTCGTAAGTCATTAATGCTTCTGATCTTTTTCATTTCTACTTCCTCGTTAAATTATCCTAAATTGTTGACCTGCGAATTATCTATAAGTACCTTAGGTGAAACAATAGCCTGAAATGAAAAGGATAATTGCGCTGTGAACATAAATAAATTACTGCCATTTTTATATGAGATGGCAATATTCGTAAGAGTTGTAGAATTAGGCAGTTTCTCAAGTGCAGCTCAAAATATTGGCGTATCCACATCATCAATCAGTCGTGCTGTTTCACGCTTAGAAGGCTTCTTGGGTGAAAAGCTTTTAGAAAGAACGACAAGGAATATGAGATTGACCTCGACTGGACAGGAAGTTTTTATGTTTTGTCGTGATATGTTGGAGTCTGCAAAAATGGCTGCATCTGTAGCTCAATCTGATCCCAATAATGTGGCAGGTTCATTGGTAGTCGCTGCTCCTAAAGCTCTTTCTAAGCAGGTTTTTATGCCTATGATTCTCGATTTCATTCAAGAGTACCCTAATATCACATTTCAATTAAAAGTTACCGATCTTATGATTAACCCTATTGTCGATAAAGTTGATGTGCTCATTAATATCACTGATAAACCTATTGAGGGTCTTATTGCGAAACGCATTGGCGAATGCAGGCTTATTTTATGTGCGAGTACAGGTTATGTAGAAAAGTTTGGTAAACCGATTCATCCTGATGATTTAGCTCAACATAACTGCTTATGCCTTGGGGAGAACCCGATAGATCAAGTATGGAAATTCACTAATAACAGTCAAAAAGTCGTAGTCAATGTAAGTGGTTCATTTATTGTTAATCATAGTGAAATAAGGCGTGCAGCGGTATTGAATGGGACAGGAATTTCGGTGTTTCCTGATTTTGTAATATCGCGAGATATTGAGTCTAATAAAGCTGTGGAATTGTTACCTGATTGGCATGTAAGTGGCAGTTATCAGGGAGCAATACTTGCTCAATATGCTCAATCAAAATATATACCTAATCAGATTAAAGTTTTTGTTAAATATATGCAGGATTATTTTAACGTTGAATCTACCAAATAATATTGAATAGTAAATTTTGCATTATCAGATACTTAAACTAAATAATTTTATATAACAGCCTATTTTACGCGCGTACCTGTATGCCAGAAACCTATCTCGCTTTGTGCCCTATAGCAACTTATGCCCTATACAACGGTTATACTTACTATAAGCCTAAATTCAGATAATAAGTGCGACACTGCTAATCAGGTGTAGAAGAAGCCAACTGCTGAAGTTGGTATGATTCTTCTTACCACAGAACAAAGCAGTACCAACATGAATTATCAGCAGTT
>NZ_SJSB01000028.1 GCF_004352835.1 Marinomonas flavescens
GAGAAGATGCAGGCTATTTTTGAAGACTCATTTCATTCATATGGAAAACGCAGACTAGCTTTTGCACTACAAACATCGTCTTTTTCTGTTGGTGTGTTTAAAACCGCTAGATTGATGAAAACGCTAGGGTTAGTCGCGAAAAGGCCCAAGAAACCACACTACTACACCATGGGGAAAGAGCAACCGGCGACACCTAACCTGTTGAAGAGAGCATTCAATCCACCTGAAATAAATACTCGCTGGGTAGGTGATATTACGTTTATCCGCTCACATCAAGGCTGGTCATATTTAGCGACAGTGATGGATTTAGCCAACCGAGAAATCGTTGGCTATTCACTTTCAAGAACGCCAGATGCTCAGCTTGCAAAACAAGCTTTGACCAATGCGATTGCACAACATCAACCTACGACGAAAGGGCTGATGTTTCATTCAGATCAAGGTGTGCAGTACAGTGCTAAGTTGTTCCAGGAGACACTTCAAAATCACAACATGGTTCAGAGTATGAGCCGTCGAGGTAACTGTTGGGATAATGCGGTTCAAGAACGTTTTTTTCGTAATTTAAAAACGGAGTACCTGAACGATTTAACCTTTATTAACCACCAGTCAGTCGTCGCTGCCGTTGAACGATATATTGGTTTCTATAACTACAAGCGCCTGCACTCGGCGATTGATTATTTAACACCGGCTAAAAAGCGAAAAGAATTACAAAAAGTGGCTTAGAAGGCCTACAGGATTACTTGACCATTACAATGAGCAAGAGCGAATTCACGGGTTTATTGAAAAAGCAAAGATACAAAATGGCAATTCTCCATTATTTTATGATTCATTGTTTCCAAACCGTATTCGAAGCATGGATAAAATATTCAATCGAGTAACTGAGGCGCTTCAACTGGCAACAGGTGATAAAAATACGCGCCTTTATGATTGCAGGCATGCGGGTATCAACTTTATTTCAACCGCGCTGCAATTAAATGATAGCCAGACAGACCCGATTGCTTTATCCATCAAACAATGGTTGCCATGCGTTACTTTTGCAGAGTTTCAAGAGAGTTTTAGCCAGGCAACTATAGGCAATCCATCAACACGTCATGCCTTGTTACCAGCGTTGGCAATGATGGTCGGTCACAGCTCAGCGACGACCACAATCAGTAACTATATTCACCTGACTCATTATTGGAGATGGCTTGCGACAGAGCGAGAGCTTAGATCTCTGAAAACCTTAGACGGCGGCTTACAAGCTCTTGCTACAATGCCTAAAGCACAACTTTTCAGACAGAAAAATAAAACAGGTTTATCTGCTGCTTATTGCATCCTCGAAGATTTAATAACAAAGGGCGCCACAGCAAACCTTATTAGTGAAGAGGGAAGCGTCTTTCAAGAACTAGAGTTAAGTAATATTGCGCAAGATACCCTTACTGCGAAACTGGTATCGA
This sequence comes from Marinomonas flavescens, assembly GCF_004352835.1. Taxonomy (GTDB): domain Bacteria; phylum Pseudomonadota; class Gammaproteobacteria; order Pseudomonadales; family Marinomonadaceae; genus Marinomonas; species Marinomonas flavescens. Next base: position 1,434 of record NZ_SJSB01000028.1, read on the forward strand.
TTAAAAACATTGAGCGTTCACTTAGAGTGCTGGAACACCTCAGTGTGACCTCAGGTGGTAACGTAATTGACCTGAATGGCGAACAGGCCCAGTATGTGATTGAAAAGTCTGATTTAGAAACCAGCTTTGTGAATCGTGTTTGGCAAGCCTATCAAGACACGTTAGAGAATGATGTTGGTTATCGGGCTTTTTCCATTCCAGCTCGTCTCAATAATGTCGTGTTGCCTGATGTCTATCGTCCAAAAGCCGCTGAAGCATACCTATCTGACCCTGGTTTTTGGGGATCTATAAAAGTATTGCTTTCTCTTGATCAGACTACATTAAACCGTTTTTTATCCCTATGGGGAAAAGCTTGGGATGCCTCAGACCGAGTGTGTAAAGTACCCGCAAATAAACGAGCGGAGTGGCAAGCTATTTTAGGCCGATTATCTTGGTATCCAGAGTTCAAGCAAGGATCAGAGGTGAGAAGACATCAGCATGGGGTTCAAGTGCGATGTCATGAATTAAGGACGCTAAGCGAGAATAATGGAGAAGAGAGCGTGAGCATGTTGAGGCTTAGTCACGCCTTGTTCTTATTGACGTTACAGCAGAGATTAACACCGAGTTAATGTAACGTTAAAAAGACGGCTTGCTCATTGAAAAGTATAATAGCTTTCTTTGCTCACCGTTCCTGGATTAAACTTTTTAAATGAGTGGAGGGCAGGTCTCAATATGATCAACGCTTGGTTAGAAAGAAAATTTGAAGATAACTTTCTTTGTTTGCTGCTATTGGCTCTTCCGGCTGCCTTCGTGGTTGGCTATTGTATTTTTTAAAGGAAATGGCTTTGTCGAAGGTATTCTTACCGTCTAAATCATGCCCCTCTAGTTGCTCATAAAACAAACAGATTCCTGGCTCTATGTACTGAGAATTCACGCTGCACTCACATTGCCCAAATAGCCTCAAAAGAGTATAAATACCGTGCATACAAAAATGTCACGATTGCTGATTGAAAGTCAGCCAAAACAGCAGGTTAAGGATGACCAGAGTGCGTTATGCTCGGTTTATTTGTTTTTCATCTCTCCCTGTCTGAACTAAGTGGGTATAAAAGTTAAGGAACAACTATGGCGATCCCTGATTACCAAACACTTATGCTGCCATTTCTTAGGCTGCTAGCGGATGGTGCCGAGCATAGGCTTCCTGAAATATCAGAGTCTCTTTCTCTAGAATTCCAATTAACAGAAGAAGAGCGAAACGAATTACTGCCAAGTGGCAATCAAGCCATTATGCGCAACCGTGTTGGCTGGGCGCGTACTTATTTGAAAAAAGCAGTGCTGCTAGACTCACCGCGAAGAGCTGTGTTCCAAATTAACGATCGGGGACGCGAAGTATTAGCTGATGCGCCAGAGAAAATCACCGCCCGTTACCTGAGGCGATTTGAAGAATTCTGCGAGTTTCAAAATATCACATCGTCATCAGACGACATCACACCACAAGACGATATCGAAGAAAGCCAGACGCCAACCGAAGCCATTGAAGAGGCATTTAATACCCTCAATAATGATTTAGCCGCTCAAGTACTCGACGCGATTAAACAAAACACACCGCCGTTTTTTGAACAGCTTGTCGTTCAGCTTATGCAGGCAATGGGCTATGGCGGCTGGAGCAAAGAATCTGGTCGAGCTACTCAGTTCACATCAGATGGCGGCATAGATGGCATTATTAACGAAGACCCTCTAGGGTTAGAAACCATTTACCTGCAGGCTAAGCGTTACAGCGATAACGCGATTGGTCGCCCAGATATTCAAGCCTTTGTTGGTGCACTCGAAATGCGACGTGCTCGTAAAGGTGTATTCATAACAACCAGTCGATTTAGTAAAGAAGCCCTAGAGTACATATCAATGATTGAGAAAAAAGTCGTACTCATAGATGGCAAACAACTAGCCGATCTCATGATCAAACATAACCTTGGTGTCACCGTTAAACAGACTTACCAAGTAAAAGACCTCGACACCGATTATTTTATAGAAGATTAAACCACCATGGCCATTAAAAAAACCGAACTCTACTCAAGCCTATGGGCGAGCTGCGACGAATTGCGCGGCGGTATGGACGCATCCCAATACAAAGATTACGTATTAACCTTGTTGTTCATGAAGTACGTCTCTGACAAATACGCCAAAGACCCATACGGGTTGATCGACGTACCAACAGGGGCTACTTATGGCGATATGGTCGCGCTAAAAAACGACAAAGAAATTGGCGATAAAATAAACAAAATCATCAGCAAATTGGCTGAAGCAAATGACCTGAAAGGCGTGATTGATGTTGCCGACTTTAACGATGAAGACAAGCTCGGCAAAGGCAAAGACATGGTCGACCGACTCACTAAATTGGTGGGCATATTTCAAGGTTTGGACTTAGCCAGCAACCACGCCGAAGGTGATGATTTGCTAGGCGATGCTTACGAATTTTTAATGCGTCACTTTGCGACAGAATCCGGTAAATCCAAAGGCCAATTTTATACGCCTGCCGAAGTGTCGCGCATTGTTACTAAAGTGGTTGGCATTACTCAAGATACCTCACAAGACGCCACGGTTTATGATCTAGCCTGAGGTTCTGACTTCTTACTATTAAAAGCCAGTGACATGTCAAGTAGTGAAGGTTGAATATACTTTGAAGTGGTTAAGGTAGCTGCCTTTTTTATAACTATATGGTTTAATGAATACTCAATAAGGCTTACATGGATTGTATGAAATGACCAAAAAATATACTAGTTGACTTGATGGGCAACAAAGATTCATCTCAAATGGTTGTGCGTTATTAACGCTGTTTTCGAACAAATTAACACCAACAATATCCTCATAAAGCCACTCAAGTAAATAACGTGTGTTTAAACATTATGTTTACAGCTCTATTGGGCATAAAGTTTTTATATACGTGGAGAGTCCATGAGTTTTTTAAAGAATTTTAAAACAAATATCCTATCTTCTGCTGCCATCATCCAAATTGTGAGTCATGAAACTCTGCGTATACGAGCAAATTGTGTACGAGCTTCGTTAGAGCTAGGTCGTGATTTATACATCTGGAATAGTGCAGAGGGTCTCAAAAAGTATAATTTTGAATATAAAACCTTAAGTGATAGTGAAGATGCAGATCAGCCTCATGAAGTATTAGAGTGGATGCAAGAGCAAGGTAGAACAGATACTCACAAAGACTTCATATTGCTACTTGAAGATTTTCATCCTTTCCTAACCCCTCATGATCATGCACTAATAAGTCGTTTGCGTGGTTTTGCAATTGCTGTTGCTAGTCGTGAAATCTCCGGCGCGACTGTTGTTTTGTCACAACCAGTTACCTTACTACCTGTAGAACTTGAAAAAGAAACTCAAGTAATGGAAATGGACTTGCCTGAAATAAATGACCTTAAAAAAATCATGCAGCAGGCAAAAGAACGATACGATATTGATGATCGTGATTACATAGAATCCCCCACCTTACTCGACGCTGCACTAGGCCTTTCTACGAGTGAAGCCCAATTAGCATTTGCCAAAGTAGCCTGTGAATTTAAACGTTTAACAGAAAATGAGATTCCTTTTATCGTTAAAGAAAAGGAACAAGTTATTCGTAAAAGTGGGCACCTTGAGTACTATCACCCCAAAGCATCTCTAGACGATATTGGCGGTCTTGATAATCTAAAATCTTGGTTAAAGAGAAGACGACAATCTTTTACTAAAGATGCACGAGAATTTGGGCTGGAAACACCTAGAGGGGTTCTGCTTTTAGGTTTGCCGGGTACAGGTAAAAGCTTAGCGGCTAAAGCGGTAGCCAATGCTTGGTCGTTACCCTTGTTGAGATTAGACATGGGTAAAATTTATGGCGGCATTGTCGGTCAATCAGAAGCGAATATTCGATCAGCATTACAAACAGCGGAAGCCTTAGCCCCTAGTATTTTATGGGTTGATGAAATCGAAAAGGGGCTTTCGGGTATGCAAAGTTCTGGTTCTACTGATGGAGGTACGACTTCTCGTGTATTGGGAACTTTTTTGACTTGGATGCAAGAGAAAGAGAAACCTGTTTTTGTTGTAGCTACCGCTAACCAAATTGCACAACTGCCACCTGAATTATTGCGTAAAGGCCGTGTTGATGAAATTTTTTTTGTTGATCTACCGGTACAAAATGATCGTAAAGATATTCTTTCTATTCATCTTAAACGTCGTAATAGGTTAGATGACTTTTCTGAATTAGAGCTGAACGAACTGGCTGAAATTAGTAAAGGATTTACGGGAGCAGAATTAGAGGAGGCGGTCAAAGAAGCTATGTTTTTAGCTTTCGATGCTGGGCACCAGCTCTGTAAAGAAGATCTACTTACTGCGATTCATGGAACGTCACCGTTATCACAAACCATGAGTGAGATGATTAAGAGTACGCGACAGTGGGCTAAAGGGCGTGCTGTCCCCGCCAGTTCAGCTGAGCCAGAAGGCTTAGTGGAAACCAAAGATGGCACTCCACGCTTAAAGCATGAAAGCGAAAACCCTTTTATCTAAGTGAGTAGTTGATATGGATAATCCTTTTTTTACCGCTTTAGAGGGTTCTGGCTTTAATGGTGGAACACTATCAAAACAAACTAATAATGTATTGATGCCCTTTAAACATTATTTAGAAAATAGCATTAATGCTCTTGAAAACAAGGAGGTGAGCTGCTTATGGAAGCCTGTTTCTAATAATTCATATTTGCTTAAGCCGAATCTTCGAATTTGGCGTTTAACACCCATTAGCAAAATTGAAGTATTGAATGATCAACAAGGCTGGTATGAAATTCTATCCGAATCTGATGGTACATTTTTGGATGAAGATTTTGAGCCAGACCTAGAAGACCCAGTGATCGCTGGTAAAGGTGGTGATCGTCAACGTTTTGAATTAAACAAGGATGATTATCGTCGTGAGAAAAACCGATTTGTTATTTTTTTACCAGATTTAGAACAGCATTTAAAAATTCAATGGAGTGGTTACGACCTATCTATTCGTCCACTTGCCGTTGCTTTAGAGAATGTGACATTAGTGCATGTTGATGGTCAAGAATGCAAGGTTGTTGAGCAGAATAACCAGCACTTAACATTAGAAGGGCAATTATCAGGTGATAGTACATTGACTGTTAATGGCCAAAGTACGTCTTTTCAATTACTTAGCTCGATAGATGTGTCAGTCATTAAACAGCACGCTTGTCAGAAAGATGGTAGCCGTTGGTTGCTATTTGCTAAGGATAAACCTAGTTTTAAAGGTCATAAGCTTGATGATATTACGAAGCAAGGATTAGCCGAGCTGAATCTGGAATACCTATCATGTGATGACGTTGAGTTAAGTGAAGAACATTGGTTACTTAGCGCTGATAAGGAGGGATTGATACTTGAGGCTCTTGACGATAGGAAGTTGCAAGATAGGTCTGTCATCAGTTGCACACGTTTTTCCGATCTGAAATTTCTAGTTGAGTCGCGAAAATCTGAAGAAAAATGGATTCAGTTGATTGAAAAAGACGGTATTGGTGATGATACCGGTAAATCAGAATTGGATTATTTTGTTGGTGATAACCAACAGATCAAGATTCTTGATTCTACTCAGAGTAAGTTTGATGATGGCTTTAGGGTGTTGAAAGCACGGCCTGAAGAGCGGCAAATTTTGTTGGTGAGAGACTCAAGAGGTAAGCGAAATTGGAATAGTGAATATCCGGATACTAAAGGTAAGACAAATGAAATACGCGTTAGCGTTGATACTAGTCAGCTAAAGCGTCAAAAAGAAGCAATTAATCAGCTAATGAATCGCCCCGCGAGTGGGCATCAGCCATTAATTCAGTTATTGCAAGATCGCCAGAAAACCCGTTGGCAGGATATTAGCCCTGTCGCTGAGGACACCATTGATTGGCAAGTTCTAACAGATCCTAATTTTGATGGTTGTGATAAACAGCGGGAGTTTGTTGGTAAAGCGCTGGCGACAACGGATTTTGCTATTCTTGATGGCCCTCCTGGTACTGGCAAAACCACTTCTATTTTAGAGCTAATTTACCAGCTGGTTTCAAGTGGAAAGCGAGTCCTACTGTCTGCTTCAACTCACGCAGCTATCAACAATGTACTCGAGCGTGTTAAAGAAAATACGATTTTGTCAGAACATATTTTTCCATTGCGCATTGGTAATGAGAGTAATGCTACTGGGGTTGAAGAATATCAATTTGATAAGCAACTTGAGTCTCTTCAGGGGGAAGATGGTTGCGAGGATATCAGCAAGCAATTGATGGTGGATGCATCGAATTTAGTGTGCGGTACTACCATAGGTATTTTGCGTTTATTTAATGATAAAGATATTACGCTAGATCGCGGTGAACCTCCATTTGATGTGATGATTATTGATGAGTGCAGTAAAACCACTTTTCAGGAATTTCTGGTTCCGGCTCGTTTTGCCAAACGTTGGATTTTAGTAGGGGATGTTCGTCAATTATCGCCGTTTACTGATCGAGAGCAAATTGTTGCGAACTTGGATAACTTGATGTTGGAGCCTCCTAGTGGAAAATCTCCGGCAAAGACTTTATCTTTGGATATTCAAAGTGCTTGTTTTCTTTTAGAAGAACTAAGAGGTAGCTCTAAAAAAGCAGACCTGTACCGGCAACCCATGATAGTGCCAGTATCTACAGGGGTTATTAATGCCTTACGGGAAGAGTTGCTGGTACGTGAAAAAAGTAGTGCATTGAATGCAGGCTTTGAAAATATCTTGTTGATTCAAAGATCTGCAGCAAGAAATCACAGTGAAGATTGGTTGAGCGATATTACAAGTATTAAGAATGCGCCGTGGCAGCTTTATGCAAGCAATTTGTGCTTTGTTGACGAAAATATTTTGTCTGATCTTCAACCATTGATTCCTGATGATATGTTGATATTGCACGAACATTGGCAACATACGCAGCAAGCTTCGCAACATAAACGGCTGGGAACACAAACTAAAGCGTTTAAGATAAAAACTAATGATCATACGGATACGATTGAAATTCAGAAGCAATTATTAGAACGTATTGATGAAACTAAATGGTCAGAAGAAGTATGCTGGCGCTTGGAGCGAGAATATTGGCTGCGGTTATCGAAAAACCATCGTCAAAAAACAGGCTATTTGAATGAAACCCTCGAGCGTTTGTTTCCTAAGTCGGTCCAGGCAAATGGGCGCATTCATATTTTAAAGAATATTGCTTTCCCTTCTATTCTTGAAGCCTTGTCAGGTGATGGCTTGGAAAAACGTAAAAAAGATGATCTCACAACGTTAAATAATGGTTTTAGTGATCATGAAAAACGCCAGCGTCATTCTACTTTGGCTTTTCAGCATCGAATGCATCCAGATATATCAAGCTTTCCTCGTGAACAATTTTATCCTCCAGGAGTGTTAGCTAACGGCAGTAGAACCGAATTAGATCGTGCATGGGATTATCAGAGATATCAGGCCCGAAATATTTGGTTAGATATACGCAGCAATACTCATCGCAATGCCAACGAAAAAGAAGTTCATGCGATTATTCGTGAATTGAAAGTTTTTTGTGATTGGGCAGCAGGTAAGAGTAAAAACAATAAGAAAGAAGCCTATGACGTGGCTGTGCTGACATTCTATAAAGGGCAGGAAAAATCCTTGCGTGAGGCGCTACAACAGCTACCAGGTAATAAGGGGCGTTATGCTCGTTTTGATTACAAAGGCATTTCTATCAAATTGGCAACGGTTGACTACTTTCAGGGGCAGGAAGCTGATGTAGTATTTCTCTCTATGGTGAACAGTAATCGAGATGGGTTTATGGACTCGCCTAATCGTTTAAATGTATCTATTACCCGAGCGCGTTATCAAATGATTGTTGTTGGGCATCATGAGTACTTCAGCAAGCGCTCACGTACTGACGAGCTGCGTAATTTAGCTAAATCATGTGTGGTAAATGTAGGCGCAGAGTCTGCTCGAATAAATAAGAAAAAAGATTGGAAGGGAAAGAAATAGGATGAGTAAAAACAAAAGCAGTTCTCTCGCTCTGCAATTAAAGCGAAAGGTTCAACTTAAGCGACATCCTGTTATTGCAAAAATGACCTTTCAACGTGAAAGACCAGACTTAGTATCCTTGTTGGATGCGATGCAACGTAATTCGAGAAATATGCCTGCGCGTCTAAAAGCCTATTTAAAACAAGAATTACTTTGGGATGAAGAAAGTAACTCTCTGAGTGAGGAAGGTGAGCAGGTAAAATCTTCGGGATTGTTTAATGTGGAGGAGCGTGGTCTTTATCACATTTGGTATACAGACAACGATCCATTATTAGGAACTCGACCTCTGTTGTTACAAAGAGACACTGCGTTTTTTGAACCCAATACTAAAGGATGGATGAAGGGTGTAGATGCTGCGCGTTCACAGTTTAGTGTTGATGAAACGCTGCAGGTAGAGATGCTGGAAAAAGTTTTTGAAGGACGTAAGTCTCGCCAGGTAAAAAGGGGTTTGTCTCTATTTAAACTTGAGCCAGAGGTTATTTGCGCAGCTGCAAAAAGTATTGAAGTAGAATTGAACTGGGATATCGGACCATCGCAATCACTTATTAGTCTGAATGGTCAATTGGATATGTTGGTATTCAGTCAAAATAACACCAGTGACAGGCCTGAGACTTTAGAGCTTGTCATTAATGATTTTGCAAGCAAGCTTGACCCATTAATGAATAGTATCGCTGATCAGTTTGGAGGTGAATGGCAAGGCAGAAGCCGCGTTATGGCTGTTAATCTTGAGAATATTAAGCAATTCTCTAGCGCGGTGGAAAATTTCAAAGTCGGCAGTAGAAGCTTGAAGAATTTGCCAACAAATTGTGGGGTGTTTGATTCGGTTCAGGTGCAGCATGTTTCGATTAAACCCATCGACCAAAATGATGCGGAGCAGTGGCATCAGCATTGGTTGACGACTTTATATCGAAAGTCTTATCAATCAACTGAAAAAGCGCGTCAGCAGCAAACACGATGGCTGGATCGTCAAGCTTTAACCAATTTTGAATTACCTCTTAAAGATGGTGCTCATTTATTAGAGAGTATCGTTCGTGATCAAGAGCCTCAAGTCTTTTGGCATATAGCGGCTATGACTGATTTAACTCCCGCAAAAAGTAAAAAATCACACTTACCAATCAGTTTGGTTAATGGAGATACTTTACAGATTAAGACGCTGATACAGCAGCTTACAGCTGGAGATACTATTGAACAGGTTATTTACTCCGATCGCTATGTTCACACATCCAGACAAGGCCGTAATCTATCAGCGTTGGCAGCAAGCGTTTGTGATGCAAACGGTTTATTGCTAACACTTGAAGCAAAAGATGGGAATAGTCCACAGCTACCAAGTAATTGGGTTCGAGTTCCATTCAAAAAAGAAAATAATAACCATGGCCGTTATTGGATATTTATAGGTGCTTCACACATCTATTGCTGGGAATGTAGCAGTGGCTTAGATTTTATTCTGGAGAGTGGTGAGGGCTTTGTGGTGGCCGGAACACCAGGATTCACACCAAAGGATGTGCATGAGCTACCTAGTTATTTACAAGAGGCTATCCAAGCAATGAAACCTACGGAGATAGCATAATGAGCACAATACAAGTTAGACATGAAAGCTTTAGTATTGATTACCAGAAGCAGAATTTACCTGAGTTATTTAGTCAACAATCCTCAGATTGTGATTTCTCTTCTGCCTCTATGTTCGATGTTGTTGAAAAAGACGAGCTGGTTTCCATTATCAATAAAGCTCGTCAGACTTTATTGATTGCTAGTGAACAAATTAAAGAAGAGACCTTAATTCAGGCTTTAAAGAATAAGGCGGATAGTGGTGTACGAATCTACCTGATGGTCGGTGATAAACAGAAGAATCAATCGGCGATTGATACTCTATCTGGACGTTGTTTAGTGAGAACCGGTATATCCCAGCAAGGCGCTTTGGTTTTAGTAGATCATATGACTATTGCATCTAAAGGTTTACTGTTCATGGGGCAGAAAGCCTTGACGACCATTAATGAAGAAGATTGGACTGTTAAACTTGAGTCTCAACAGATTGATGATAGCTTCCGTAGTTTTTGCAAATTATTTTGGGAAAATACAGATGCTGAGTACCTGCAACAAAATCAATCGCAGCAAAAGGTTAACCATCCTGATGGTAACGTTGTTACCAACCATTCTTACCAGCTGTGCGGAAGCTTAAAAGATTGTTTGCAGGGGTCATTGAATAATTTAGTTGCTGCTAGTCGTGATAACTTTGAAGTGGAAAATGATTCTTATCGATTATTATTGGCGAGTGATGCGCAAAATATTTCTCAGATGGCGCGGCCAGGTGTGGCATTAACGGATAAACACATACCATCGTTGTTAATGTCTACAGATGGTAACTGGTTGCTACCTGATGAATCTGATTTTAACAGCGTTAACTGGTGTTTGAAATTATCGGATGCTCAGAGTGCCGTCGTAGTATCGGCTTATGATACAGCCATGATGGAAGCAGCTTGGCAATATCAGTCTGAACTGACAATGGGTGAAATGTCAGATAAGCAGGCACTCCGTTTTGCTGATCAGCCTGATCTTGTTCGTATTGTCGAGCAATCCAGAAACCTCACGCTGAATGAAATCAATACAGATACTATCGAAAATTTTCTGAATGATAGTGCAGAAACTTTAGCAAGCGGAAAAATAGATTGGCAGCGAGATTTCATGGGGCACCAGATAGATTATCAGGTGACTATTCATCCGCCTTACTGTTCTTCTCAGGCTAAAAAGGATTCGCTCTATTCAGATTGGAAAAACTCAGAAGGGGACTGGAAAAACAAGTTGTCTTCATTGGCAGAGAAGCAAACAACGATTGATGAAAGCCAAGATTGTGTATCTGAGCGCTTTAGAGGATTTGTGAAAAGCTTTCTGTTAGGGCAAGGGCAATCTTCCAAGAAATTGAATCAAGAACTAAATTTTCTTCAGCAGTGGTCAGTTACCCAAGCATCTCCGGCTGAGCGAGATGAATATAAAAAACGTTTAGAGTCTTTGCAATTTAATATAATGCAGCGCGGTAAGGATACTGCTATGACGCTGGATAAAGCCGAGAAAAATTATCAATGGGCTGAAAAGAAAAAAATACTGATTGGTGATCTAGAAAAGAGCAAAAAATCATTATCTGATACAAAAGTTAAACAAAATCAGCTACTCAATGAGAAAGATCAACGAGAGGAATGTTCTGATAAATATTTTTATAGTGTTTGGGAAGAAACTGTTAGATCAATTCCTAATAAGCAAATTGATGAAGCGAACGTTAATAATATAAACCATGATCAATTTCTACCGGAAATATTGCCAGAGAAAGAATATGAGTTAGCAGAATCAATTAAGTTAGCTAAAGCAGAGTGTGTTAATAAGAAGCGAGAGCTTCTAAGTAAAATGACAATTGACCAAGCTAAGCAATGGAAAAGTACCATTAAAGAAAAGGTTTGGAAGAAACACTATTCTAGCCTTAATAAGATTTTGGATAATCGAGAATTAGCTTATAAAAAAATTCAACGTGACTGTGATGAAGCAGATAAAATGGTATTTAATGCTCAGCAAGCAGCTGATAATGACCAAAGTAAACTTGATTTACATGGTGACCAGTTTATTTATCAAGAAAGTATTTCTTCTAAGACATTTGATGAACAGCTAGGATTAAAAGCAAAGACGTCAAATTTAACAGAATTTATATGGCCAAATGAAGAGCTACCTTCAGAAAGTACAGAGTTACGAAGTTATAATGGAAAAAGATATCTAGTTATTTTCGACCTTAAGAATCTAGATACTTACCAAGAAGACGCTAAGAGTTTAAGTGCAGTAATAGTATGTGATAAGGAGAGAGTTGGTGCCTGAGCAAAAAATTACGATAACTATTGATGATGAAGGTAGCATCACGGCTAAAACGAGTGGCTTTAAAGGAGAGGCTTGCTTAGACGCTTTGGAAGAGTTACTAGAAATAGATGGTGTAGTCAGTAGCGTCAAAAAAACAGATGAATACCATCAGTCGCAATTATTAAACCAGACGCATATTCAAAAAAATAAAAGGCAGTAGCTATGAGCGCAGTTATTAAAACCACTACACCTTTTATAATTAAGTCGGTTTTGTTTAAAGCATTAGAAGCTGTTGGGTCAGAACCTAAAATATTAACCAGTGATTTAGCAAGCGCTTTAAGGAAAGGTCGAACTCTTGCTGGTGATATATTGACCAATCGAAGTGATTATAATGGGTGCCAGTTTTTTCATAAGCAAGGCGAGCGTTGGGTATTTTTACATGACAGTGATGAGTACTCCGCGAGAATAGAGAGTCAATTATCAGATCGTAAATATATTCCTGTCAGTCAATTTCTCACGGTGCTTAGTCATGCTTATGATACAGCCTACCAAGAACACGTTGAGGCTGTCGCTGAGCAAGAACGTATTCGCCTTGAAAGTGAACGCAAAGCGAGAGTTGAATCTACCAGGCAGAATGCTATTGCTAAAGCTAAAGCTCATGGCTATTCCGTTAAGCAAAGCGAGACAGCGACTGGTCAGATTCAATTAGTTTTAACGCGTACAGTATAAGTTATGAAAGATTATGGTAATAACTTTAACCTTTCTCATATAGAGTCTTCCAGTCATATCTATGGTCCTGGTAAGCGTTTTGTGGTTTGGTTTCAAGGATGCTCACTTGCATGTGATGGCTGCTGGAATCAAGAGATGTGGTCTTTTAAAGAGAAAAGTCTATTATCAAAAGAGAAGTTGTTAGCCCTAATTTTAGATGCGTCTGAAATTCAGGGTGTTACATTTCTAGGTGGTGAGCCGTTGCACCAAGCTGAAAATCTTTGGTGGCTAATGCGACAAATTAGAAAGAAATCTAACTTAACTATATTTCTTTTTACTGGCTATGAACAATGCGAGTTAGAGCGTTTTAGATACTTATCTAATATCCATGAGCTTTGCGATATGGTTGCGATTGGTCGATATCTGGTAGGTAATAGAAACATTAATCAACAATGGATCGGTTCTGATAATCAGGTGATTGTATATCCTGATAATTCGAGAGAGATAGCGAAGTCTGAAAGCATTAATCAGGTTGAAATCATTATTGAAGATAATGAAAGTATTAGGATTTTAGGATTTCCTGATGAATTTTTGGTTAATGATATCAAGGGAACAAGTTCTTAATCCCTATCAAAAAAAAGACTCTATAATTGAATTAACTTAAGGAGCATGCGATCAAGTCGAGCTGCGCGCCTTAATATTCTGAAAAAACAACGGCAGTCAGTAATGTGGCTGTTTTATCATTTTTCTACCACTAAACAAGATAATAAAACCTTGTTTAGTGGTTTTTAAACGGATTAACCCCGTGCGGCTCGCATCATCTGGTCAACTCGAAACACGTTAGCAAGAGCAAACAGCACGGCGAGCTTACTGTCATTTTTAGCCAACCCACGATAAATAGCTTTTCTAAAACCAAACTGACACTTGATGATTCTAAAGGGGTGTTCGACTTTTGCTCGGATACTCGCTTCGATATATTCGTAAGCACGTCGGTTAAACCCCACATAGTAATCTCTGCCCAAACCCATAATGTCTTTTTTTCTCACAATTGGAATAACAGACTTATGTTTACGGCTTCCGCTCAATTTAAAGGTGCTTATTATGCTGTAAGCGTTCATTCTACGTAAGCGTTCATTCTACGCCGTTATTTCATCCCATCTTTTCGCACTCTAAACTGGACTCCGTTTTCATCTCATAACCGATAACGGAGTCCAACCCATGACCAAACCCTACACCCGTCGT
>NZ_SJSB01000029.1 GCF_004352835.1 Marinomonas flavescens
TTATTTAAGCAATAAGTTATTGGTTAGTAGGGTTTAGCTTAATGCGGGTGTGTAGCTCAGTTGGGAGAGCGTCGCCCTTACAAGGCGAATGTCGGGAGTTCGAACCTCTCCACACCCACCACTCGATAAATTATATTTGAAAGTGTTTTGCTCCTGTAAATCACTGATTCTATTGAGTTTCTAAGTTTTCATTCTTGTCTAATATTCTATTTTCATATATCTCAAATAAATCAAAATATCACTTTAATTTTCCATGTGGCGAATCTGTGACCACCATGTGACCATTCTTAATATTCCGCTTTTCTGTATTTCTCATTAAATAACCATTTTACTTATTTTTTAAGTGTTTTTTGACCTTCGCTTGTTTTGGTTTAGAAAAAAAACCATGATGTACATGGTCACAATTATTCTGTGACCACATTGGTTGCTAAGTTACTTTAATGTATCTAAAGTGTATTTTTCTTTATCAGTGTAACTCACTGACTAATAAAGAAATTACTTGTTAGGGGGTATTGGTCAGCTCTGTCGTAGTTAAAACTCCAATGTGACCAGAGTGCCAATAATAAGTCATTTTTTTGTTTATCGTATTTGAGTGAGTGTCCTCGTATTGAGTACTCGTGTATGGTTTTTACTCTTAATCAGAGGGGCAAGGAGTGGGCACTAATTACAACGCATTATTTCGTCAAATAGAGATCTTAAGAGCTATTCCTGATACCCCAGAGCGTGCTATATCGACTGCAACGATACAAACGGTGTTAGAGGGGAAAGGCTTTAGTGTCCCAGATCGCACTATTCAGAGAGATCTTAAAGCGTTAACTAAGCAATTTGGTTTAAATCGTGATACATCAAAACCTATGTACAGATGGAGTTTTAAAGGTAATAGTCCTATCAACTTTGAGTCCATGGATACGCCTGCGGCTTTGGCGTGGGTTCTTGCTCGGGATCAGGTTTCAGGTTTACTCCCAAAAATTGCCACGGAGCAGCTTAATCAATATTTTGAAGCCGCCCAAAACTACTTAGATGGCTTAAAGCAAAATAGTCTTGTCGACTGGGCCAACCATGTTACCTCATTGCCAAATGGTAAATACTTAGTTCCTGCAAAAGTTGATGATGGGATTTGGTGGAATCTCTCCCTTGCTTTACTTGAAGGCTATGCATTAGATGTCGTTTATAATAAACGCGGTGAGGATGAATCGAAGAGCTACGTCATCCACCCTTATGGGATGATTATTCGTCATAGTGTGAGTTATCTAGTTGGGTCAGCAAATGATTATCAGGATATAGCGCACTTTGCATTACATAGATTTTTGAAGGCAACAAAATCCAAACAAGCCTATCGCCCTGTACCTAGCTTCAATATCCAGGATCACATTTCTTCAGGTGGGTTTGGTGTGAGGATGTCTGAGCCGTTGAGTGATGATATTCAACTTAGAGCTACCGTCAAGAAGGAATTGGCTCAGACGCTGCTGGAGACACCTCTAAGCCTTAATCAAGAGTTGATATCATCAGATCATTCTCACTTGTATGACTTAATTGTTACTGTTCCTAATGATCAGCAAACGTTTATGTGGGTTTTAAGTCATGGTTCACAGATTAATGTAATAGAACCTATGGAGTGGCGTGAAAAAATACATGAGCATGCTAGGGGGATTTTGAATTCTTCAGCATAGGAGATTCTTGGGTAGAATAAGATATATTTTTTCTCAAATGATAGGATTTAAAACCTCATGATCAATGGAAACAGATGTAGGTTGTCTGATAATTATACAACCTGATTTGAATGCTGCTTAGCCGTCTTGTATTTTTTAGATGTAATAACGCCAGCAACACTGGGAGGTACAGGTTATTCACGTTAAGTTTTTAAGTCTGACCATGTTTGATTCTTGATTATTTAGCGGGAGCAGCCTAACTAATTGAAATGTATTATAAATACATTTCAATTAGTTAGTTTTGATTTGACCTCACCTCACCTCACTCTATTATATTAAGCTGTAAATAGTGAAAGATTGAGTATTTCACCGCATTTTACTATTGAGCGCTTTTGCGTATCAGCATAAAGGTCTAGTTCATCAAGTACTTCTGTTCCAAGAGAATTTTGAAAATCTGTTTGATTAGATGAAATTTTGTATTGTGCTTGAGCATTATCTCCGAGGTTTGACTGAAAGATTCCAGCAGCACTAACAGGTAGGAAATCTTCATATACTAGTGACTCGTACTCGATGAAACCAGCGTTAATTAGATCCTTTAAGTTGGTTGGTAACGTCGTATTGTTCAATGCTTCATAGCCTTTATCCGTTACAAAATAGCGGAAGTAGGCTAGATCTTGATCGTTCATTTCTTTGTAAGTATCAGGGAACTTAGAGAAATTTTTTGCTAATATTTCTGTGTAATGTTCTGCGTTTTTCTCATTAGGAAATTCTTTCAATTCAGACCGGCTAGCGTTCAGTAGTTCGTCATATAGTGCTCTGCCTTTTGGAGTTAAAGCAGCACCACGTTGTTCAATTTCCCCGAAGCGAGCAGTGTGACTGCCTGCTTCACTACTTTGGTTACTGAATGTTACTTTTTCTTGTAAAGCTTTGAAGCTAGTTTGGCGCAGTAAAATAGGGCAATTGCGACGTGGTGGACCTTCTACAACTGCTTTCGGTGTAATGTTTCGAGCTGGCATTTGAGCTTGAACTTGGTCGATATCTAGCGTGCGAGGGGTCAAGTGGTTTATGTGAGGCCCCTTGAAGGCAACCACATCTGCAATCAGCCTGTGTTGATTATGTAGCCTTTTATATTCATCACTTGTGACGGTTGCGCTCGTGTGCCAGCGAAACGTTTCTAAGGCTTCATGAATGAAAGTCCATGCATCAGCTTGGCTCAGTCCACCGTCGTGTGCACACTGTTCGATTAGTTCTAATACTCTCGGAGTGAATATCTGTCTTTTAGCGAGTGTGTCTTTTGCGAGTTGTCGTGTCTCTGGATTATCTATCAATTCGAGTCTAAGTAGCGATGTAAAAACTCGAAAAGGACTTATTTGTAAGTCTTCCTCATGTACCGCGCGAAACGCGGTGGAATGCACTGGTACGCCAGAGGGTGTTAAATCGTAGTATCCAACTGGTTCCATTCCCATGACGGCAAAAAGACGACGAATTGTTGAAAGTTCAGATGGTGTGCCTACACGAATGGCGCCATGACGTTCCATCGATAAGCGCTTCATCTCGCCAGTTCGTTCTAAATGAGCTTTAGTGTTTGTTGATTTCTCTAGTACTTCTTGATTTGTGTCTTCTACTAAGGAAAGTAGGTCGCCATAAAGAGGCACCTCTTTCCGGTACATATCAGACATGTGCTTAGAAAACTGTGCACGGATTTCAGAGGGGTTCACAAAATTCTTATTCTTTGGTTGCATGGTTAAAACCTTTCGGAAATATTCAATTGGATTTTTCAATCTTCGGGCTATTGTGTTTAAGTAAATCTTTAATGTGAATAAGTTTGGTGTAGATGGACTCATGATATAAAGCGATTTATATGCATAACATCATTCTAAAATTGCATGGGAGATGTGAAAATAAACACTTTATTAATACGAAATATGTATTAATTTTTGAAGTGACTTGTTGGAATCAACGATCTCTATCGTTAGCAGGTTTTATGTTTTTAGAACTCTATTCGCTGTTTTTGTTGGTTTTTTTTGTTTTTCTATGGTTGATTTTTAAAAAGTAGATTTTAGTTTGAAATAAATTATGCATTCATTAATTGCATGATAGGCGTTCATATTTTGATGTTGTCTTATGCTTTTTTTTAAAAGAGTATGTGTGTCGAAGGTTTTGTTATTTTGATGCTTTAAAAAATAATACCGGAATTAGAAACTATTCGATATTTAAATACTGAATATGCGAATGCATAAACGAAACCCAAGCCGAAATAAAAATAAAAGAGGCAAAAAAATGAATATTAAGAATACTGTTATCGCAATTTCCCTTGTTACTTCTAGTCTTGTTATGGGGTCAAGCTCTGTCTATGCCGATTGGCCAACGAAGGATATTCACTTAGTAGTGCCGTATTCTGCGGGTGGCAATACGGATATATTATCTCGTGAAGTGGCGCATTTACTACAAAAAGAACTTGACGTAAACGTCATTGTAGAGAATCGACCTGGTGCTGGCTCAACGGTAGCGACGGGGCGACTTGCTCGAGGTGGCCGTAATGCTGATCACACCATTTTGATGGCATCACCTGGACATGTGATTGGTGCTTCCATCTATCCTAATCTTCCTTATAACGCTGTCAGCGATTTCAAATTTATAACGAAGTTGCTTGATGCTCCGAATATTATGGTTGTGCCTTCTAGCAGTCCATATAACACTGTTGCAGAATTTATTGCAGCGGCTAAATCGAAGCCTATGACCTTCAGTCATCCTGGAGTAGGTAGCTCCGTACATATGTCTGGGGAGTTATTTAAAACACTAACTAAAACAAAACTCACTGCGGTTCCATTCCCTGGCAGTGGTGCCGCACTTCCTGCTCTTTTAAGTGGTGATGTTGATGTCTCATTTGAGAACGCCTCTACTGTTCTTCCTTATATTCAGTCTGGTGGTTTGAAAGCCCTTGCCGTTACTTCTAAAACTCGTTTCAAAGCATTGCCTAATGTGCCAACGGTTATAGAAACTGAAGGTTATGATTTAAGTGGATTTGTTACAACGGTATGGAATGGAGTAATTGCTGGAAATGCTTTCCCAGATGAAGGTGTTGAAGTTTTACAAGCTGCATTGCAACGTGTGAAAGAAAGTGAAGAGTTTAATGCATTCATCGATAAGATGGGCGCTGAGGCAAGCCCTCTCTCTGGAGAGGAGTTCAAGTCGTTTATCTCATCAGAAGTTATCCGTTGGAAGATGGTTGCTGAAGAAGCGGGTGTTCGTCAGAGCTAATATAGCTGCCGAATTAGAGAGGTAGTTTTTTCCTACCTCTCTAAATACTAGTAAGCTTAATAAGGTACTTAAAATGTTCAAAGGATCTAAGCAATCATCCGCTGATATTTCTACAGTCTTGGTCGGCATTGTGATGCTGGTCTTCGCTTGTCTATTACTGTTTTATCTTATCCCTCATTATGTTACTGAGCCGGCAATAGTTCAAAATCCTATGATGTCTCCAAGCTGGCTACCTCGTTACATGGGGTGGTTGATTTTTTTAATATCGATTTTACTCATAGTCCAAGGCTTATTTCGTAATGATAAAGGACATAAGGAATCTGCAGGTTCTCAGCAAGGCCCCATTTTACGATTTTTGTTAATGGCTCTAGCATTAGTCGTATATTTGTCTTTTTTTGAGTTAATTGGCGCTATATTTAGTGGTGCCCTAGCCACTCTTATACTTTTTGTTGCTCATCCAATTCAAAAAAAATGGGTATACAGCCTCGCATTTATTATTCCTGTTGTTATCACTTTATTATTTACCAAGGTTTTAGGTGTGCCATTACCTGAAATGCCTTATTAAATAAGATTCTTGAGTATATTTAGGATTATTTTATGGAAAATTTTTCAGAAGTCTTATCACTTTTTTTTGTATGGGATAACTTCATTGCAATTGCCATCGGTGTTTTCTTAGGTGTAGTAATTGGTGCTATCCCTGGGCTTACAACAACCATGGCTGTTGCGTTAGCGTTGCCTTTTACATTCTCTATGGCGCCTGTTTCAGCGATACTGCTACTAGTAGGGATATATAAAGGTGGTATGTATGGCGGGTCTATAACAGCAATATTGATCCGTACACCAGGCACACCAGCTTCCGCTTGTACGCTACTGGATGGGTATCCTATGGCACAGAATGGTGAGGCGAAAAAAGCGCTAAAAATGTCTCTATACTCTTCAGTGATAGCCGATTTCATATCTAATATTTCATTGATATTTTTTGCGGCGTACCTTGCGAAAATAGCTTTAAATTTTGGTGCTCCGGAATTCTTTTGGCTTATCTGTTTTTCCCTTACCATCATCGTGTCTTTATCAGGGTCTTCCGTTCTCAAAGGCTTTTTAGCGGCTGCATTAGGTCTCATGATTTCTTTAGTAGGTTTAGATCCTGTTTATGGATCTCAAAGGCTCACTTTTAATGACTACAATTTGATGGATGGAATCTCGTTCGTTCCGTTGCTAATTGGTCTATTTGCTATCCCTGAAGTGATTGATTTTTACCAACGAAAAGTTGTATCAAAAACCGTTATAAATGCAAGTGGTAAAGAGATTTCTTGGAGTGAGTTCAAAAGATGCATTAAAACAATTGTTCGAGGCAGTTTCATTGGAGTCATCATTGGTGCTATTCCAGGTAGTGGTGCGACTGCAGCAGCCTTTATTTCTTACAGTGAGGCACGAAGAAAATCTCCAAATAGAGAAAATTTTGGTAAAGGTGAAATAGAGGGCGTTGCAGCCGCTGAAGCAGGAAATAATGGTGTAGCAGGAGCTACCATGATTCCTTTGCTTTCTCTTGGGATTCCTGGAGATGTAGTGACGGCGATTATTCTAGGGGCGTTCATGATTCATGGACTGACACCAGGTCCTTTAATGTTCCAAAATAACCTCTCAATCATCTATGCACTCTTCTTAGGAATCATGGTTAGCTCCTTGTTTTTATTAGTTGTTGGGCTTGGTGCCATAAAGTATTTCTCAAAAATTGCAGATGTTCCAAAGGAAATTTTATTCCCAATCATTGTTATGTTTTGTGTCTATGGCGCTTATGCCGTTAATAATAATACATTTGATATTTGGTTAATGATGGGGTTTGGTGTTCTGGGCTATATATTCAATAAAACAGGGATTGCATCAGCGCCTTTTTTAATAGGATTCATATTGGGGCCTATGTTCGAAGATAATCTTCGCAGATCATTGTTAATTGGAAATTATGATATGTCCATTTTCTTTAGGGGGCCGATTACTTGGTTTTTTATCACCCTTACACTAGGGTCAATCTTGTTTTCTTTTAAGCGATGGCTTTCTTATAGGAATAAATAGAAAGTTATTGTTCTGATTTAAAAAATCAATTCAAAAATTCAATAATTAATTTCCTTCTCTGGTAAGGATTATTCTTGCCTGTTTATAAAGATTTTTATATTCACATTTATTATAAGATTGAGGATTTATATGGATACTTTATTGGGTGCCATAGAAAGAGTAGTAGGTGAGAAAAATATTCTGCGAGGTGAGGATGTCCGTGCACGATCAGCAGATTGGATTACAAGAGAGCCGTGTTTGGCGTTAGCGCTTGTTAGGCCAGTTAGTGTCGGTCAGTTATCACAAGTCATGGCTTTGTGTTACGAAGCGGATCAGCCAGTCGTGACACATGGTGGTTTGACGGGCTTGGTGCGCGGCGCTGTAGCCGCATCGAATGATTTAGTTATCTCGCTTGAGCGTATGACTGAAATTGAATCGGTTGATCCTGTGGGCGGTACTTTGACTGTCCAGGCTGGGGCGCCACTCCAAGTTGTTCAAGAAGCTGCGGAGCAAATCGGGATGCAGTTCGCGTTGGATTTGGGTGCTCGTGGATCTTGTACTATCGGTGGCAATATTGCGACGAATGCGGGCGGTATAAGAGTTATCCGCTACGGCATGATGCGTGATCAAGTGCTGGGTCTTGAAGTGGTACTGGCTGACGGTTCAGTGGTCAGTTCAATGAATAATATGCTTAAAAATAACGCTGGTTATGATTTAAAACATATGTTTATCGGGAGTGAAGGAACGCTTGGAATCGTTACCCGTGCGGTTCTCAAATTACAACCACAGCAGTCTGCGTCACAAACGGCTCTAGTTGCTTGCGACAGCTTTGAAAATCTCATTGGATTACTGCAGCACATGAGACAAACCTTAGGGGGAGAGCTCGGCGCATTTGAAGTGATGTGGCGCAGTTATTATGCATTATTGACGGAAGAAAGCGGTCGTCATAATCCCCCTCTCGATACAAGTTCTCCTTTTTATGTGTTGATAGAGAGTTTGGGTAATGACCAAGCAGAGACAGCACAACGATTTGAGCAAGCGATTACATCGGCTTTTGAAAAAGAACTTTTAAGCGATGCTGTAATAGCAAGCTCGGATGCACAGCGTGATCGTCTTTGGGCTATTCGAGAAGATATAGAAGGGCTTTCAGAGTTAATCGCTCCACGTTTTGTTTTTGATATTAGTTTATCGATTGTAGACATGAATACCTATGTTAATGCATTAGAAGTTTCAGTGAGAGATATCTGGCCAGATGCCAAAGTGGTTGTATTTGGACATTTAGGTGATGGTAATTTGCACGTCTCAATTTCTACAGGAGAAGTTAATGAGGAAATGCGGATTATCATTGAGGACTTAGTTTATAAGCCACTACAAGCCATTGGTGGATCTATTTCAGCAGAGCACGGGATAGGTATAAAGAAGAAAAATCATTTAAATATTTCTAGAAACCCTGGTGAAATAGCGTTGATGATGAAGCTAAAAGAAGTAATGGATCCGAAAGGTTTATTGAATCGTGGAAAAGTTTTACCGGATAAAACTAACTTATAATGATTTCAAATTTAGATTTTTGAATGTTAATGATTCTAAGGTAAACGCTAATTCACTCAAATAAGAATGTCGAGATATTTTTATGAAAATCATTGTTAGCGTCAAGCGCGTTATTGATTACAACGTTAAAGTACGCGTAAAGACTGATAACTCAGATGTGGATTTGACTAATGTTAAAATGTCTCTAAATCCTTTTTGCGAAATTGCGGTTGAAGAAGCAATCCGTCTAAAAGAAGCGGGTGTGGCTTCTGAAATCGTGGTGGTGTCAATCGGTCCTAATGCTGTTCAAGAGCAGCTGCGTACTGCCATGGCACTTGGTGCGGATCGTGCCATACATATCGAAACGGAGATGCAGCCAGAGCCACTAAACGTGGCTAAACTCCTCACTAAGATCGTGGAAGCGGAGGAGCCTGGATTGGTAATCCTAGGCAAGCAATCTATCGACTCTGATAATAACCAAGTCGGTCAGATGCTAGCCGCTTTGACCGGCTGGCCTCAAGGTACTTTTGCTTCGGAGGTAAAGATTGAAGATGGCAAGGCATTAGTGACTCGCGAAGTGGATGGTGGACTACGGACTTTATCATTAACTCTGCCCGCTGTTGTTACTACAGACTTGCGACTAAATGAACCACGTTACGCCAAATTACCAGACATCATGAAAGCCAAGCGAAAACCAATGGAGGTGAAAACGCCAGCAGACTTGAACGTTCATCTTAAGAAGCATATTTCTCAATTAAAAGTAGAAACACCACCTCAACGCCAAGTGGGCATTAAGGTTGATAGTGTTGATGCGCTAATTGATAAGCTGAAAAACGAAGCCAAGATTATTTTAAGGAAATTGGGATGAGTATTTTACTAATTGCTGAACACGACAATAACAAACTCAATCCAGTGACCTTAAGTGCAGTGACTGCTGCTCGTCAAATTGGTGGCGAAATTACAATGCTGGTCGCAGGCAGTAGTTGCCAGAGTGTTGCTAATGACGCTGTCAAGGTTATGGGTCTTAGCAAGGTGTTGTTGGCTGATAGCGCAGTGTATGAAAAAGGGTTGGCGGAAAGTCTAAGTGCCTTGATTGTTGAGCTGGCTGCTGACTATAGCCATATTATAGCCGCAGCGAGCAGTACCATTAAGGATGCAATGCCACGTGTTGCAGCCTTACTTGATGTCGGGCAACTTACAGAGATCGTTGGTGTTGAATCAGAAGATACTTTTAAGCGCCCGATCTACGCTGGTAATGCCATCGCAACGGTTCATTCCCATGATGCGGTTAAGGTTATCACTGTTCGAGCTTCAGCGTTTGATAAGGTTGAAGCTGAAGGTGGTAATGCCAGCATTGACGTTGTAAATGTTGTCTTCGATATGGGAGTCTCGCGTTTCGTTAGTGAAGCGTTACTTAAATCAGATCGTCCAGAGTTGGCGGTCGCAAACACCGTGATTTCTGGCGGACGGGGCATGGGCTCTGCCGAGAGTTTTAATTTGCTTGAAAAGGTTGCCGACAAACTTGGGGCTGCGGTTGGTGCTTCTCGTGCTGCTGTAGATGCTGGTTTTGTAAGCAACGATCTGCAGGTTGGTCAGACCGGAAAAATTGTGGCACCGGAGTTATATATTGCCGTGGGGATTTCTGGTGCGATCCAGCATTTAGCGGGGATGAAAGAATCTAAGGTGATTGTGGCGATCAATAAGGATGAAGAAGCGCCAATCTTCCAAGTGGCTGATTATGGTTTGGTAGGCGATCTGTTTGAGATTCTACCTGAACTGGAAGCGAAGCTCTAAAACCGAGTCCAAAACTTCTAATTATACTCTGTAAAATTAAACGCGGCTGACGGTGATCCTTTCTCATATGGATCATCGTGTATAGTCACGCGCTCATTATTAGTAAACGAGGTTTCCCCATGCGTGAATCCATGGGGTTTGATGTGGTTATTGATCGGTTGCAATGCAGGCACTCGTAATTTTAGTAAGATAAAAGGAACCCATACCGCCATGAAATCGGGCATGTTGGCTGGTGAAGCTGTGTTTGAAGCCATTACTGAGGGTAATGAAGGCGGTTCTGAACTGAATAACTTCAGTAACAAATTTTAGGCGAGCTGGGCTTATGATGAACTATTTCGATCCCGTAATTTTGGACCATCGATGCATAAATTCGGGCCGATTCTCGGAGGCGCTTTTAATTTTGTCGATCAGAATCTATTTGGTGGTAAATTGCCAATAACGCTGCATGATAACAAGCAGGATTATTCTCAGCTGAAGCCTGCGGATCAGTGCACGAAAATTAACTATCCCAAGCCAGATGGCAAGCTCAGTTTCGATAAACTGTCCTCAGTATTTATCTCAAACACTAATCACGAAGAAGGTCAGCCCTGTCATCTTAAATTGAAGGACTCAAGTCTTCCAATAGTGCGCAACCTACCTATTTTCGCAGAGCCTGCTCAACGCTATTGTCCCGCGGGAGTGTATGAGGTTAATGAAGGAGGATCTGGTGCGTTTTTTCAGATTAACTCGCAGAACTGTTTACACTGTAAAGCGTGCGATATTAAGAACCCTTCACAGAATATCAACTGGACGGCTCCTGAAGGTGCTGGCGGACCTACCGTACTGCTTTTATACCAAAGCTCTGCTAGTCGTTAATAGTTTTACTTGGCCAGTACAGAACAGTGCTGTTCTGGATAGGGATTCGAGAGATCTTAGACGATCAAGTAGCCTGTGATGTTATTTATCGGTTCAGGGTCGCTTCTGGTTATTGGGTAGACATTTTTAGAAGCCACTCCCGCAAAGCTGAGACAGTAGGAGACTGGTCTTGATGAGGAGTTATATGTAGAGAGAAGTCATATTTTAGTGCGTCTACTTTTAATGGGGTGAAAGGTATAACGAGTGACCCGTTTGCAATTTCATCTTCAACGAGACAAGAGGGTACCAACGCAATTCCAATTCCAGCGGATGCGGCTTGGAGTACATGGGAAGTCATTTCGAATTGAGGTCCAAGACGAATATTAGTTGTTGAAAGGTCATGGACTGCAAACCATTGAAACCAATCATCAGGCCTTGTTGATACTTGTAAAAGCGTGTGTAATCCGGCATCAGATGGTGTGTTAAAAGGTATCCTTTCGAGTAGTGCAGGGCTGACTACTGGTACTAAATAATCCTTGACTAGGTGGTAGGATGTCATTCCTGGCCAAGCTCGACCACCACCACTTATAGCAGAGTCTATTCCTTCTAATTCCATATTAAATTGGCGTACTTTTGCATGTATGTGAACAAGAATGTTGGGGTGCTCAATATAGAAATCAGCCAAACGTGGCATTAACCATTTTGCAGCGAAGGTTGGTAAGCAGGCAAGGTTAATTGATGTTGCTGTAGTCTTATAGGTATTTAAATTTTGTGACGCATTGCGTATTCGTTGAAGTCCACTGCTCACTTCTCGCATGTACATTGCACCCGCATCATTCAATTGTAATTGTTTTCCGTTTCGGTCAAATAATTCAACTTCCAGTAAATCTTCCAATGAGTGTATGTGCCTGCTTACAACGCTTTGTGTGAGAGAAAGCTCTTTGGCTGCTAACGTAAAGCTAAGGTTTCTTGCAGATGCTTCAAAAGCTAATAACCAAGGCATGGAGGGGGTAAGTCGGCGCTGGTTTGTTGATTTATTAGTCATACATGTACTCTATAGACCTCTGTTCCAATTTTTAGAATTTTAGGAAGTTTAAATGTAGTGACTTAAATGTACAATTACTGAAATGCCAGATTTATACCTTAAATCAAATAGGTATGAATTAGAATAAGATAGCGAAAGAGCTTCGTGTAAACAATCCACTTTCATTAGATAGCTTCAGCGTAACTCATGACCTATTTCGGGATTTTATAAAACCTACCTTTTACGTCATATGGTGACGTTTCATTTTAATTGAACTCTTTTCTTCTGTGTTTCATCTGTTAGTATCGAAAAGTCAACTGATTGATTTTTGTACTTTAATAGATGAGGTCTGCATGTCTGAAATGAACTTGGGTGAAGTGGTCTGTAAGGTGAATCTTAAAATCAAGGGCATTTCTGTTGATGAAAAATCAGGAACAGTCTTTATTTCGGCAATAGGGACTGCTGGTAACAAAGATACAAATTCATCGGGTAAGCTCTTTAGCTGTATTACTAAAATTTCTAATAGTACTGAGCTGAGAAAGATGGAGAAAAAGGGGGCTGGTTTTAAGCTTGAAAGTGACCGGTTTACCCTTAGTATAAGGCCAGATCAGTACTTTGAAATTCTTTATCGATTTGATGACATGGATGACGACCTATTTGGTTGTATAAAGCAAATAGTTAGAGATGAGGTTTATAAATATTTCAAAATTAACCAAGAAAATGCAATCAATTTAAAAAAGCAAAATCAAATGCTGGATAACGCTGCATATGAAGGTGCTGGTGAAAATTGTGTTCAAGACTCCTATGAGTCAGCAAAAATTCTCTACAGCCTATCTGAAGGTGAAGAGTTTACAGTTGAGGTTGAAGGGCGTGATGCAATTAAAATAGACTTTATTTCTGAGCCACCTAAGCCAATTTTAAAGATTGATAATAAACCAATAGCGCTAAATGGCTATAGAGTTAAATCTATAGATTTTGACTTACATCAGTTAACAGCAGTGACTGACAATGAAAGATTAAAGAATATCATTCTAAGTCCAGAAGATTTCAAATTATTTTACGAAAGTTATTCGAGTGAGTTTTTATCTGGTAGTCAGGATTTTAATTTTTTAGTAAAGGAAAGTGTTGGAAGAAAGTTTAGTTTGATTTCATACTCAGAGTCCGAGTATAAGCAGGCTGAGCTTAGTGTTTAATTTTGACGATTTTATATCTAATTGGCCAGATAGGGTTCCAAATATCTGTCGAGAGCCAGCCATCCGAAAATATCTGGAAATAATCAATGAAACAGATATTTCTAACGACCTAATGTTTTCACTTTCCTTTTTACAAAGTCATATTGGGATGGAGCCTGTCGATGGATATGACACGCGTATACTTATCGAAAACACAAGGAATAGACTTGTTGTTTATTCAGTTTCTTCTTTGTCTGCCCTAAAAATAGATCATATACATTCGGATAGTAAAAGAGTTATCTGTTTTTTACAGATGTCTGTTTTTATTGCCTTATTTTCCAATAGAAATGCTACCAACTCATCTTCAACAATCATGGAGGTCGCTTGTAATATAAGGCGGTTAATTACGAAACCTCCTGAACAGTTGCTTGAGGTTCCAAATGACTTAAGCTTTATTGAAACTGTTGAATACATAGTTCATATTAACTTTAAAAATAATTCATTATCTAATTCTTATTTAAAAGAAGTACAGCATGGCTGGTCGATTTTTACTCAGTTAAAAGGTGGTGCTCGTGTTGAAATAATCCCACCACGAAGAAAACGGCGTCATAAGCCACAGATTCAAACGCAGCCAATACCCTTTTCTGGTAATGAATTAACGATAGAGGAGCCCGAAGAGAGCCAGCACATTGAATTAGATGAAAGCTCTGTATTTCCAGTTCGTGCTGCACAGCGAGATTTATTTCGTAATCAAATTATTGAAACCAGAGAGCAGTTTGGTCTGCTTTTATGTCCAGTACGTTTGTCATTACTAGAAATACACAGTGTTCAAAAATGGTTGAGTGTAACGCCTAGTACACCATCATCTGTATTAGCGTCATTAGCTATGCTCACTGCGTTGAAAGAGCATGAAATTTTGGGGCTGCATGTTACTAATTTAACGACTGAAGTAGAGTCACTAATGAGTGATGAAGCTGTGTATGGCGTGGTTGATTTTCAGGCACACGTTTACTGGCGTAAAGAACTTGATGTCCAAAACCGCTTTAATCCTACAGAAGAAAACTTGCCTTGGTTAAATAATCATCATCAATGGTTAGCGTTGCCCATCCCTGACCTTTTTATTCAAATCATGTCTGGTTTAGCGCTTGATTCTGATCAATGCACAGTCGAGACATGGCTAGCTCTCAGCGATGAAAAACAAGCTAAAGAGTTTCTTAATCGTGCCTGTAGAGAAATTCGAGAAATGGGGCAATTACAAAGGCCTATTAGTAGAAGGGCGCTTCGTTACTGTCTATTTGCTTGTGTTGCTGATTTGTTCGGACAACATGTTGCGTCGTTAATTTTTGCAAATAACAGCTTTTCTAACTCGACAAGACATTACTACATGGCTGCGAATGCAGAAGGCCTTCAGTGGCTCTTTGTACAAGCCATCAACCCATTTACACCGGTTGATATATCCAGTGTCCGAGATATTGATCAAACAGGGACAGTAGGATCTCGTCTATCTATTTCAGAGGCTCTTTTTAAACAACGATTAGCAAGTAAGGCCTGAATTCAAGTCCGAAGTGCGACACTTTTCACTTCAAGTAACTAAGCACATTTCTTTAAACACTACGGCTGGTTGCTTGAACCCTAAACACTTCCTTGGACGATTATTTATTCGTCTCATTGCGAAGTGTATTCTCTCTTCTGTAACACGCCTTAAATCAGTACCTTTGGGCACATATTGCCT
>NZ_SJSB01000003.1 GCF_004352835.1 Marinomonas flavescens
TGGGACGAATAAACAATCGCCCAAGAAAGTGTCTAGGGTTCAAGCAACCAGCTATGATTTTCAAGGAATTATGCTTGGTTGCTTGAAATGAAAAGTGTCGCACTTCGGACTTGAATTCAGGTGTTTTATTTAGGTGAGCACTTAGCATCTAACGGGTACATAGTAGTGGGTATTGATCATACCGACTCAACAAATGCAGAAGTCGATTTTAAATCATCCCCCTATTCAGGATTTCCAAGCACTCTAATAAACCGGTCTAGAGATCAAGAGTTCACTAAAAAGTATTTCAATCATAATAAAACATTTCTTTCAGGAGTACTTGATACACAGAAATCCGGTTTAATTGGATATTCTATGGGAGGGTATGGCGCTATAAAATCAGCAGGAGGTTGTTATCATTTTAGCGATCAAAATATAAACAAATTTATGGGTGTTAAAGATATAAAAGTAGCCAATGATATTAAAAACCTTCTGAATAAATGCCCTTCTGAAAAACAGCGTATGAGTCACTGGGATGCTGTGATAGCCATGGATCCATGGGGTGAGGCATATCGTTTGTTTTCACTGGATAGTTTGGCAAAAATAACAACGCCACTATTGTATGTTGCTGGTGATCTTGATGATGTGGCTGACTATAAAAGTATTGTAAAACTGTATAATAATACTGGTTCTAAAAATACTTTCTTGCTGACCTATGAAAATGCTCGACATAATACTGCCCCTCATCCAGCGCCGGCTATAGCGTATAAAAATGCATTTGATTTAGGGCATTACGACGAACCCACTTGGGATACTCAAAAATTAAATACTATAAACAAACATTTTGCTTTAGCGATGATGGATTGCTACGTAAAAAATATCGCTAAACAGTGTAAATATTTATCACTACCTGAAAGATCTAATGCAGATGAAGACCACCCATGGTTTGGTTTTGATAAGCGCTATTCTGTTGGTATGGAATGGAAAAGTAAGATGGGTCATTAAGTTAACGCTTTGCCAAAAATATTTAAAATAAGCATGGATACTCTAATAAACCGCCATTCAGCTTGTTACATTTAACGAGACGATTGGCTAGATTTAGCTAGGACAGGCACCTTTAAAACCTATTAATAACAAAGAGTTGGGGGGTGCCTCTCCTAATAAACAGGTGTACAAGGTTTGCCAGTGGCGTGTGTGATTGGTGGTGGCTACGATCGACAAGAAGAGCGTGTCGCTTGGCGTCATAGTTTATTGCACCAAGCTGCAGATCGAGTTTGGAAAAAAAGATTTCTGTCATGCTAGTGGTGTTGGTATAAAGCGTACTTTGAACAGGTCTGCATGAAGAAAGTGTCATTTGAAAGCAACGGCTGTGGACGATCGAGTTGTTCTTAGTTCATCGTGCGATATTTTAAAATAAGACTGATTATTTCATGATCACTGCTTGTTGATTCTAACGATTTATCAATGGATATTCTCTGTGGTAAATAAATATTAAACTTAGAACGCAACACCGCCGCCACCTGGCTATCAGCAGTCGGATCAAAATCTTTTCCAGCGAAGTTTTGAATTCGCTCAAAGATATAGTTTTTATCTTTCATATAAGGTATTTCTCTTGTTTGACATAAGGTTGTTGCTCCAATCATAAATACAGTTAACGCCTTTCTAAGAAAGCGTCTTTGTAGTGTGGAGTTTTGGGATAAAGTAGCGAAGCGTATTCAGAATGGAGTGTAGCAAACACCATCCTTTAGATATGTAGTTCTAATGTACAATATAGGAACGTCAACTACTATGATATACAGCAATGTATAGATCAACATCTTACATCATAACACCGTCATCTGATTACTTTAATTTGATTAAAATTGGTATAGATAGGGTAAAAGATAAGGGAAGAGCGCTCAATAGTCTATTTAGTGGGTAAATAACACCACAGCTACCTCAAAATTGTAACAAGCCCATGAGGCTTGGTGGTTTTTAGGTAAGATCAATTGGTGCTTTCGATGAGGTAGGCGGTGCTTTCGAAGGGAAGCCATGGTTGAGCTGGCGATGTGCCAGCAGTGTATAAAAGTCAGTGAATCCCAATTCTCCACCTTCTCGTTAAAGATTATTGACTAGGCTTTGAGTCGTTTTAGCTCATGGCTTTGACTACTTCGGTAACGCCAGCAATTGCCATTTGCATGCCTATGACGGCCAGAATTAATCCCATTAGACGAGTGACGATATCGAGTCCGCTTTCTCCTATGAGTGCCAGAATACGTGAGCTGAACACAAAGCAGAAAAAAGTGATGATGCATAAAACGGCGAATACCGACAATGTTACTAATATGCCGGTTAAGCCGCCTGATGAGGAGTAATTCATTGCGGTAGCAATGGTGCCGGGGCCAGCAAGCAGTGGCACGGCCAAAGGTGATACGGCGATGTCTGCTTCTTCATGCTGTTCAGCGGAATGCATTTTAGAGGTGCGTCCATTAAGCATGTGATAGCCGACTAGAAACACCAGAATGCCCCCCGTTATCCTCAATGCAGAAATGGTAATGCCAAATAAATGAAAGATGGCTTTGCCAAGTAGAGCAAAAGATAAGATGACGATAAATGTAATGATTAATGCTTTTGCGGCGATTTTGACTTGTTCGGCTTTGCTTTTGTCTCCGGCTAAGCCCGCGAAAGCTGCCGTGTTTGCGATCGGGTTCATTATGGCAAAAAAACCTAAAAAAACGGTGATCATTTGCGTATACAGATCGCTCATATAGTTACTATTCCATTGATGGCGCTAACGCGCTTGTGAGTCAGTTGTGTTGCCATGTTACTACTAACCATTTGTCAGCCGCAATAAATAGCCTAGCGGTCATTCGCCTCGGCGGGTCAAAGGGTTAAAAAGGACAGGGTGCGACGAAGGCCAGCCATGCTTTTGTGAAAGGATGGCGAAACTCCAGTCGGTAGGCATGCAGTAGCAGGCGAGGATCGGCTTCGGTGTATTCTGGATCGTAGAATTCATCGCCGATGATGGAGTGACCAATGCTTTGCATGTGCACGCGAAGTTGATGGGAGCGGCCGGTGTAGGGGGTGAGCCGAATGCGGGTATTGTTGCCTTCGTAGGCAATGGGTTCCCAAAAGGTAATGGAGTCTTTACTCCACTCATCGGTGCAAATGATTTGTCTTGGTCGATTAGGCCAATCACAACGCAGTGGTTTACGAACTTCGCCCCGTTGGCCTAAAAGTTTACCACGCAGTAATGCGCGGTATTCTTTTTTGACTTCTCGTTCACGAAAGTGGGCATTCATGCGCTTTTGGCATTCGTGGGTTTTGGCCACTAGGATCAATCCTGAAGTGGCTTCGTCCAGACGATGAATGGTAAAGGCTTCACCGAAGTGTTGCTCAGCACGATACAAAATAGAGTCTTGCTTCTCTGGGCCGCGACCCGGTACAGATAAGCAATTCGCTGGTTTGTTGATCACGGCAAACCAGTCATCCTCATAGAGGATGTCTAGCGTGGCGTGTTGCATTCGTGTAGATGATGGCGTTAGCACGAATGACTATTCCGGTTTCGTGGTTAAAATGATTCGAATCGCATCCAGACGGATTTGATGCTCATCAATACGAACCAAGCCTTCTTGCATGTTGGTTTCTAGTAGCTGAATGTCTTCTTCAGAGATGGCTGAGTTGAACGTTTTAAGTTCACTTAAACGCTCAATTTCACTCTGACAACGATGTTGATAAGACGATTTAGCCGCTTGAACAATCGGGCGAGCTTGGTCTTGCGCATTTAACTGATGAGTTTGTAATACTTCGATCAGATTTTTGCGTAAGGCGGCAACCCATTGTTCTGCAACGCGGTTCGGCACGCCTTTAAGTTTTTCCGCCCATTTGTCTGCAGTAAATTGCTGATGCAGAAATTTACCGTTGGAATCGGATAATTGCCACATTGGTGTCATCGGTAGAGATTGAGATAGCTTCAAGCGCGGGTGCGCAGTGGCTTCGATCACAAACATACTTTCGACCAGTACAGTGCCTTCTGGTAAACCTGCGATCGGTAAGATAGCGGAGGTTAATCTACCAGAGTCAAAGCCTTGGACTTCATCCATTAGCATGGTGATCAGTGGGTGCTCCCAAGTGGCAAACGCAACATTTTCACGTTGGCTGGCTTGACGACGATCCAGCATGAGCATTTTGCCTTCTTCTTCAATACCAGGCAGTGCTTCTAGCATCATGTCAGTTGAGGGTTGAATGAACCAAGCGCTTTTATCTGGCGTGTCGTCCATGCATTCCGCGTGAATATTAAAGGCATGTGTCACGTCTTCAATATAGTTATGCAAACCTTGGGTCGCTTGTTCATTGATCAGATCGATCAGCTCGCGAGCACGCTCAGGGCGGCAAGAACTCATTTCGAGTAAGCGGTTACGACCTTCTTCCATTTGCTTAAGAAGGGCGGTGTGATACACATTCGCTTCTTCAAGTAAGTTGGTGTCGTCGTCTTGTCCATGCAAGTAGGCGTATAAACTATCGCGGAAGGCTTCTTCAACTTTATCGCCAGATCCAGTCGTACGGCAGAATGCATTAAGGGCATCGTGATACCAATGGAACAAGCGTTCTTGAACACTGTTTGATAAATACGGTACATGGATTTGTACGTCTTCACGTTGTCCTAAGCGATCCAAACGACCAATACGTTGTTCTAATAAATCTGGATGCTCTGGTAAATCGTACATGACGATGTGATGGCTAAATTGGAAGTTACGACCTTCACTGCCAATTTCTGAACACACGAGAATCTGAGCGCCATCATCGTCAGCAAAGTAAGCGGCTGCACGATCACGATGGATTAAGGGCATTTGTTCGTGGAAATCGGCGCTTTGGAAACCCGCGAAGGTTAATTGGTCATTCAGCCATTGGGCCATATCCGCGGTATGACAAATAACCAGTACTTTATCCGCTTGGCACTCAAGGAACTCTTTTAGCCAGCTCCAGCGTGGATCTTTTTCCCATAGACCATCCTGAATATCGGTTTCAGGTTGAACATGGTTGGTAGCAGATTCGAAAAATTCATTGTTCTCAAGTGGGTAGCTGTGCAGCTCTCGATTAGGGAAGCCACCAACTGCAGCACGGGTGTTACGGAACATTTCTCGGCCTGTACCATGACGGTCAATTAACCAACTGATCGCGTCTTTGGCGGCGCTGGCGCGTTGCTCTGGGGTGTTTGCAGAGAGTTGGGTAAACCATTCTTTGGCTGTGACTTCGTCTAGATAACTGCCAAAGGCATGTTCCCAATTGACGTTAGTCGTGTCGTTGTCTTCTTCGGTGAGAGGCAGTAATGCGTCCGCTAATGTGGCCGCTTGTTTTAGTTCATTCTGCTGTGCTTGGTAACGCTCAAAATCGTGGTAACGGTCTGCATCTAGCAATTGTAAACGAGAGAAATGTTCGCGTTCGCCAGTTTGTTCTGGGGTGGCGCTGAGCAGCAATAAAGACTCAGATTGCGCTGCAAGGCGAGCCACAATTTGATAACCCATACTAGGTGTTTCAGGATGCCATGTAAGGTGGTGAGCCTCATCGACGATAACCATATCCCATTCTGCTTCCAACATATGTTGTGCTGCTTTAGGGTGTTGGCTGGCCCAATCAATCGGTGCAATGACTAAAGGCTGCTGTTCAAATGGGTTGTCATCACCGTCCATGAAATCTTCATAGACCGCTTCACTGATCAAGCTAAATGGTTGGTGGAAACGACGCAGCATCTCTACTAACCATTGGTGTTGTAGATTAGTTGGTGTCAGGATCAAGGCGCGTTTACAAAGGCCGTTTAGCAGACGTTGATGTAAGATCAAGCCAGCTTCTAGGGTTTTACCCATGCCAACTTCGTCACATAAAAGCGCGCGCGCTTGTGGGCGGTTGGCGATGTCGTGTGCCAAATAAATTTGGTGCGGTAATAGCTCCGCCTTTAGTCCCATTAGTCCACGTACTTGAGACGCGGCATTTACCGCTTGATGTTCAAGAGTGTGGCGACGTAAGTCAAACCACATACGACGTGCAGGCGACAAGGCTAGAATGGAATCTAGTTCGTTTTTGTCGTTGCGAGGAAACTGAATAAGTGATTCTTCAAGCCAGTCGTCATCGTCGCTAATGCGATATTCGATGAGTCCATCAATCTCTTCTACTTCTAAGACGGTAAAGGTTTCGTCTCTGAAAGATAATTGGTCGCCAGGGGTAAGTGAACGGCGTACAAGACTGGTTTGGTCGTTTGAGTATTGGCGATCCGCTTCTGCATCAGGAAAATGCAATAAGAAGGATTTGTTTTGTTTTTCAATGATCATGCCGACGCCTAGATCAGGCTCGTTGCGGCTACTCCATCTTTGTCCAGTTTGGTACATAGTTATACGTTGTCCGGTTCAATTAACGTTAAGCTGCCTTGGCATAAGTCAGTCAGTGCTTGTTTCTGCTCAGGCCAAGTGCGTTCTATAACAGCAAGATCAATGACAATGCTGTCGGTGTAAGTTTTATTGCTTATCTCAATGTCGCTGTGTTCGAGAAAGTATTCCACCTTGCCCAGTAAAGGATAGGTGATTGTTAACTCAACAGGGACTCTAGGATAAATATTTTCATATTCTGTTTGCGATAATGCTTCTTGTACTGCTTGGCTATAGGCTCTTACTAAACCGCCTGCACCGAGTTTAATGCCGCCAAAATAGCGTGTCACAACGACGGTTGTTTCACCGAAATTAGAATGTTGTAACACATTCATCATGGGCTTTCCGGCAGTACCTTTTGGTTCGCCGTCATCACTTTGATCCCACAAATGAACATTGTCTGGTGCGCCAGCCACAAACGTCCAACAATTGTGATTGGCATCTGGGTAGCGTTCGCGCATCTCACCAATAAAGGCTTTTGCTGCATCTCGACCTTTAGTACGGCTCACGGTGGTAATGAACTGACTATTTTTGATTTCAAGATCAAAGCGTTGTGTGTGTGTTGGGCTTAAGTAGTAATCCATGTAAACTTATCAATTGAATTCAAGAGTGATTGA
Organism: Marinomonas flavescens; assembly: GCF_004352835.1. Lineage (GTDB taxonomy): Bacteria > Pseudomonadota > Gammaproteobacteria > Pseudomonadales > Marinomonadaceae > Marinomonas > Marinomonas flavescens. The sequence continues at coordinate 6,995 of NZ_SJSB01000003.1, forward strand.
TTTCACTATAAAAAATAGCAGGTTTTAATTCATATGACAGATTGGCTTTCACAATCGGTTTGGGCGTTATCGGGCTTTTGTTTGGGCGCGATACTACTGTCTGGCCTTGCCGGGCTTATTGTACAGGCTATGCGACGCCAGTGGCACCTTACGCAAGAAAAAATGCAGCAACAAAATGAAGAGTTAACGCGTCTTGTTGAGCAATCTAAGGAACATATTCATTATCTTGAAAAAGAATCGATTACTTTAGAGCAGCAATTTGCCGCTGCGCAAAGTGTTTGGCAAGAAAAAGAAACCTTTTATCGAGAGCAGAAAAAGCAAAACGAAACGGAATTTAAACAAATGGCTCAGGACATTATGAGCCAACAAGGTCTGCAATTGGCAAAAGAAAATGAACGTCAGCTCGGAACTTTATTAACCCCACTTGGGAGTCAGATTCAGAAATTTCAAGAGAGCGTAGACAAAAGCTACCAAGAAGAAGCACGCGAGCGTTTTTCTTTGGTGAGAGAGATTAAAAGCTTACAGCAGTTGAATCAAAAAATCAGTGATGATGCGATGAGTTTGACGTCGGCTTTAAAAGGACAGAATAAGTTGCAAGGTGGCTGGGGCGAAGTGATCTTGGAGCGTATTCTTGAAAAATCTGGCCTGGAAAAGGGACGTGAATACGATATTCAAGTGTCGCTTCAAACCCAAGAAGGGCGTCGTTTGCAGCCTGACGTAGTGATTCATTTACCGGAAGGTAAGCAGATTGTAGTGGACTCTAAAATGGTTTTGGTCAGCTACTTGGCTTACATGGAAGCGGAGTCAGACGAGGCTAGAAATCGAGCGTTGAAACAGCACCTTGAAGCTGTTCGTCGTCATATGAAAGATTTAAGTGCGAAGTCTTATCATGATCTGCCTGGCATTACTTCGTTGGACTTTGTGTTGTTGTTTATTCCTATCGAAGCGGCGTTTGGGCTTGCTCTACAGGCAGATAACGGCTTGTTTAGTGAAGCGTTTGAACACAATATTATCATTGTCGGGCCATCTAATTTATTGGCTACGCTACGCACTATTCAAAACATTTGGCGTAACGAAAAACAGAGCCAAAATGCCATTGAAATTGCACGCCAAGCAGGGGCCATGTACGACAAGTTTGCTGCGTTCGTTCAGGATATGGATGATATTGGGGGCAAATTAGACGCTGTCAGCCGTAGTCATGAGTCAGCGTTGAAAAAATTAAGTCAAGGCAGAGGGAATTTACTGTCGCGGGCTGAAAAGTTAAAGCAAATGGGCGCGAAAACGACGAAGGCATTACCGCAAGAGCGCCTACACGACGCCCTGAGCGATGAATTAGAGGATAACTAGGTTATTTATTTCTTAGGGAAAGACCAAAGAACATCAACTGAATTAGCATAAGATGCGGCTTGAATATCCAAATAAATAGATTGAGTTACTTTTTGGATGTCAGCCTCTTCAGGCAGTTTATCGGCACGACCAATCAGTTCGATGTCTAAATTATGGGCCAAATAGTGTAAGCGAGTCTGGTTGATATCCAAGTAGGCTGAATGTTGGCGCAGTAAAAAGCTAAGGTCAGCAAGGACTTGATGTCTTGCGGGTTGCTTTAAATAGTCTGGTCGAGCGCCTTCGACGGATAAGACTTCATCAAAATCTTCTTCCGGGTCTATATGGACTAGCACATCAACGACTTGTGGGTGTGCTTTACGAATCGTATAGGAAACGAGCTCTCCAAGAAAATGACCTTCACTGACACTGGCGTGGCTGGCCACGTGGATGTGCATATCAAGATAGATTTTACCTGCCATTGAGCGCGCACGAACATCATGAGGGGCCATAACATTTTTTAAACTGTCAGCAGTTTCTTTAATGCGGGCAATTGTTTTAGGGTCTGGTGCTGTGTCTACCAATTCCGTTAGGCTTTCCCAGATCATCCCCAATGCCATTTTTCCGATCAACACGGCAACCACGATAGACGCTAGCATATCGGCCCACGCGTAGCCAAAATAGACACCAACCAGGCCGGCTAGTACCGCAACCGAAGAGAGGGCATCGCTTCGACTGTGCCATGCATTGGCAATAAGTAGTTTGCTGCCAATTTCTTCACCGGCTTTTTTTGTATAGTGAAAAATGGCTTCTTTAATACCAATAGTCGCCATTAGCGCGGCAACACCATACCAGGTTACTTGTGCTTCTTTTTGAGATTGAATGGACTCATAGCCAATACCAGCAGCAACAACGATGAGCACCATGCCTAAAAAGACGGTTGTCACCGTTTCAAAGCGCAAATGACCGTATGGATGCTCTTCGTCAGGACCTTGGCGAGCATTAGAAGACGCGAAATAGACAAAAACATCTGTAATTAAGTCTGATAAAGAGTGTATTCCATCGGCAATTAAAGCTTGAGATTGCGAGAAATAGCCGGCGATAATTTTTGCTATTCCCAAAATGGCATCCCAAATAGCACCGACTAAGGTGACTCTTTTGGCAATAGATTGTTCTTGTTGCAGTTTTGTCATGAAATGCTCGTAAATGCGACTTAAAAAGAGTGCTTGGTCACGCGTACCGAAATCCGTTGTTTATTGACTACTTGGGTGAATCGGCGTGTTGTCTGGGTTACCGGATGTTCTCCCCAGCCTTATCCACGATATCTGTGGAAAAGGTCAGGGAAAAATAGTCCAGTCGTTACTGTCTTTTATGCCGGTGATATTTCAAACCAAAGGCAGTAAGACGCGTAAAACTCTCGCATGGTTAATGACATAAGAGAGAAGTTAGCGTCCATATCTGACAAACCACCCCCTTGGGAGTCGTTGAAAGCCGCTTCTTTAAGCGCGTCGTCAAATTTGATTTTACGTAAGGTAAGATCTTCATGGAGGACAAAGCTAAGCTTGTCTGTCCAGCGAAGCGCTAAGCTCTTCACGGCCATTCCTTGTTCTAAGTGACGTGTAACGTCTTCTGAAAGTGGTTCTAGGGATTTGAAACGAATAGTGGCTTTATCTTCAGAGCCGTCTTGTATCTCGCACTCATCGCCAGTCTCAAGGCTTGCAGGTACTTCGTTTTTGGTTAACCAATCGGTCATTAAAGACGCGGGAGAGACTTGTGCCTGTAAAGGCGACATAGGGAAGCTGCCCAGTGTGGTTTGTAGATGTTTAAAAAGCTGTTCCGTAATACTGGCATTAGTGCTGTTGATAACCAATATTTTTTCTTTTAAATCAATGTATGCCCAGATATCAGTGCGTTTTGAAAAGGCTTTAGGGCGCAAGGTGAAGACCAATTCGTCTTTCATATCGGTCTTTTCTTTACGGCCAACTTTACGGCCTTCGATAAGTTCTATCTCAGCTACTTTGGCTTCTAGTTCTTCGCGTACAACGGCCGCTGGTAGTACTTTTTCTTCTTTGCCGGCGCGGAACAAAAGGCAATGATCACTGGCTAAACTCCACTGTTCACTGTTACGAATCAACGGCAGCCAACCGAAGGAAAACTCTTCTTGAGAGCCACACTCTTTCAGTGGGAACTCTGGGATTTTATCAATCAGTTCATTGGTATCGAGTGATTCTGTGTCTTTTAGTTGGAAAATCTGGGCGTTCTTGAACCACATAATTATTATCTCACGGCTTCTTTAAAGTGTTTTCGACAAACAGATAAATAGCGGTCGTTGCCACCAATTTCTACCTGAGCGCCTTCTTTTACTGGTTTACCTTGTTCATCAACTCGAATGACCATGATGGCTTTACTACCACAGTGACAGACGGTCTTTAATTCGATTAGCTTATCTGACCATGCGAGTAGGGCTTTGCTTCCTGCAAATAACTCGCCTTGGAAATCCGTTCGAATGCCAAAGGCAAGCACGGGAATCTTTAATGTATCGACGACATCTGAGAGGGCGTAAACTTGTTCTTTGGTCAAAAATTGGGCTTCATCAATTAAAATGCAACTTAATGGCGATGTTTGATGTTGGTCTTTAATCAGAGACCAGAGATCAGACTCTTTAGTAAAGAGATTTGCCTCAGCATTGATGCCAATTCGTGACGCAATTTGACCTATTTCATATCTATCATCAATCGCGGCGGTGAATAGCATAACTGCCATGCCACGCTCTTGATAATTATGAGCAGATTGCAAAAGTATGGTGGATTTACCTGCGTTCATTGCAGAGTAATAAAAATACAGTTTGGCCATAAAGTCAGTCGATCACATTGTTTGTTTTTTTAAATTTAATTGTCTAGCCAAACTCTGATGTGGATGACTATTTGGGCTGTTTTTTTAACTTTCCAGTTTTCGATTTTGAAAAAGACAACGCGATTTGCATGGTTAGCCATTCCGAACGTTTTACGTCATTCAATTCGCAAAGTTGGTCGAGCTTAGCAATGGTTTCTTCATCAACGACTAATTCTAATCGCTTTAGCCCGAGGGATTTCTCTTTCTCACGCTGGGCTCGTTTATTGGCTTTTAGCTGATCTTTTCGAGTCAACGGTTGGCTACGAGGTCGACCTCGTGATGAGCCAAATAAGTCAATGGTGTTTCTGTCGGCGGACGATTTTGCCATGTTATTAAATTCATATAATAAAAAAGGGTGGAACAATACGATGTCGGTAATATATCGCGTTAACCAATAAATCGTATTTTATAGATTTAAGATCGCTATTATGTGGGAATTTTGATTTTAGGCCAAGGCAAAAGCCATTCGATTTGCGTTAATAAAGAAAAGGCAGTGTGATCACACACTGCCTTTGGACTCTATCTAGCCTATATTAATGTTAGTTATGGCTTGCTTGCTGATTTTTCGCTTCTTTTTCCGCTTGTTGGTTGGTCGCTATAAAATCGAGCAAGATTTCTGATGCTTCGTGGGCATAGGCATCATCTTCTGCTTTATCGGTCGGTTTAATATCATCGACTGATTTAACCAGTTTAAGACCAAGAGCTTTACGTCGAGCATTTTCAATCTCAAGGTCTTTATTCTTCGCGGCTTCGGACTGTTTCTCACGGGTTTTCTCATTCAGAGAAATCGTTTTGTAAGTCTCTGCTTGCTTTTTGTATTCTTTAATTTGATCAACCACTGCAATAAAGTTGGGATCTTTCTTGATGCGAGCTTCGTGATGAGGTTCAAGAATAGGCAAGTACGCTTTCATGTTCCAGTACACTGGGTAACGAGTTTCGTGAATTTTGTCCCACGGTAGTGGATTGCGTAAAGCGCTTTCACCGACCAGTTTGTCGTCAATCAGGGATGGGAAAGTGATGTCTGGTATAACGCCTTTATGTTGCGTACTTTCGCCTGATACACGATAAAACTTCGCTTGAGTGACTTTAAGTTGGCCTTTGTCCATATCTTGCAATACTTGAACCGTGCCTTTACCAAATGTTTGGCTACCTAGAATCAATGCACGTCCATAGTCTTGTAGGGCACCAGCAACAATCTCAGAAGCAGAAGCACTCATTCGGTTAACTAAAACAGCCAATGGGCCACTGTAATCTGTTTTACCATCGCTGTCGCCAAGTGGCGTTACGCGGCCTTTTTGATCGCGAATTTGCACAACAGGGCCTGATGGGAAGAATAGGCCGGCGAGAGAGTTAGCTTCTTGAAGTGATCCACCGCCGTTGTTTCTTAGATCAAGGATCAATGCAACAACGCCTTCTTGTTTCAGCTCATCGATCAATTTTTTAGTATCACGAGTTGAGCTCTTGTAGTTTTTGTCACCACGTTGAATAGCGGCGAAATCAGAGTAAAAAGTTGGTAAGTGGATAATGCCTACTTTGTAGGTTTTTCCGTCACGCTTAACCTCAATGATGTCTTTTTTCGCAGACTGATCTTCAAGCTTAACTTTTTTGCGGACTATAGTAATTTTTTTACTGGTTTGGCCATTGCCTTTACTCGGAATGATTTCTAGATTCACCTTGGTGTTTCGTTCACCACGAATCATCTCAACAACATCGTCAAGACGCATTCCGACGATATCTACCATAGGTTTGCCTTCTTGACCTACTGCAATGATTTTATCGTTAGGAGCTAAATCTGTTTGCGTTGCAGCTGGACCGCCGGGAACTAAGCGAACGATTTTTGTGTAATTGTCGTCAGCTTGCAATACAGCGCCAATGCCTTCTAGTGACAGGCTCATATTGATGTTGAAGGTCTCAGAAGCGCGTGGTGCAAAGTAAGACGTGTGAGGGTCTAGTGTTGCGGTAATGGAATTAGCAAAAATTTGATATACGTCGACGGCGTTTGTTTGCTCAACTTGTCTAAGCTGATTTTTATAACGACGAGTTAACGTTTCGATGATTTTTTCTTGAGAGTCTCCGTTCATTTTTAGAACAAGTGCTCTGTTCTTTAAACGTTTTCGCCAATAATCATTGAGTTCACTTTCGCTGGTGGCCCATTTCAATTTTTCTGGGTCATTATTCAGTGATTCTTTTTTTGTGTAATCGAAGCCTTTAACGATGCTAGGAATGTCTTTTTCAACTTCATTTAAACGATCTTCGATGCGTTTGTCGAAGAGATTGTAGATAGTGTAGGCAACTTGTGTGTCACCGTTACGTAGAGCATCGTCAAGGCTGTCTTTGTATTTAGACAAGGCATCAACGTCACTTTGCAGCAAGAAGCTTTTGGATGGGTCTAGAGCATCTAGGTAATATCCGAACGCCTTTTCTGAGATTTGATTATCAATAGTGGGTTTGTCATAGTGTTCGCTTTCTAGCATACTTACTAGTTGCTTGGAGACTTTGTCATACTCATGCGGTGGTTGAAGGTCTGTGTAGGCATTTGCTTGTGCCGAGGCAAAAATAAGACCCGTGAAAAGGCAAAATAATAGGCGTTTATAGTTCATCCGGTATGGGTTCTCTTAGTCTGTATTTATGTAATTAGTTAAAATCATATTAGACACAGAGCAGTAAGGCTAGCCTAACTGCTAAAAAGTCACTTTTTTAAGGTATTGTCCTTCAGGAAATTATGGAACATTCTAACTTTAATCATTCATTGTTGTCCTTTTTAAAAGATTCTCCTACTCCTTTCCATGCCACAGACAGTATGCGTAACGCGTTAACCGATGCCGGCTTCATTGAGTTGTTTGAAGAGCAAAGTTGGGTTATCGATGAAGGTGGAAAATATTTTGTTACTCGCAATGAATCTTCCATCATTGCTTTTACCACACCACAGATAGATTTTCATCAAACAGGGTGGCGCATGGTCGGGGCTCATACCGATAGTCCATGTTTGAAATTAAAACCCAATGCTCACGTTCAGCGTCATGGTTATCATCAATTAGGTGTTGAAGTATATGGCGGCGCTTTACTTCACACATGGCTAGATCGCGATTTATCTATTGCTGGGCGGGTTAGTTTTAAGAATCAAGAGGGGAGTATCGTTAGTTGTTTGGTCGATTTTAAGGACCCTATTGCCGTCGTTCCCAATTTAGCTATTCATTTAAACCGACAAGCCAACGAGGCTTTTTCCGTTAACCCACAAACGGAAATATTGCCTATTTTATGTGGTGCACAAAATGAGTTTGATTTACAGGTTCTGTTGAAAACGCAAGTTGAGAAACAACATCCTGCTGCACAAGTCGCCACTATTTTGGATTTTGAGCTGAGTCTTTATGATACTCAAGCACCTGCTTTGGTAGGACTTCATCAAGAGTACATTTGTTCTGCTCGCTTGGATAACTTGCTAAGTTGCTTTGTTGGTCTTCAAGCGTTAGTAGATTCTGATATGCAGCGTCCTAGTTTGCTTATTTGTACTGATCATGAAGAAATTGGCAGTTTGTCCGCATGCGGAGCCAATGGGCCGTTTCTTGACGACGTATTAAGAAGATTGTCTCCTAACCCAGAGCGCTATGTTCAAGCCATGCAGCGCTCTATGCTAGTCTCAGCGGATAATGCTCATGCGCTACATCCAAATTATGCGAGTAAGCACGATGCAAATCATGCTCCTATGATCAATAAGGGAGCGGTGATTAAAGTTAACGCGAATCAGCGTTATGCGACCAACAGTGAAACGTCTAGCATCTATCGTGATATTGCTGCAGAAGAAGATTATACGGTGCAGAGTTTTGTGGTGCGAAGCGATATGGCTTGTGGTAGTACGATTGGTCCTATTACCTCTGGAGAAATTGGCGTACCAACGATTGATATCGGTTTACCAACCTTCGGTATGCATTCAATCAGAGAATTAGCTGGCAGTCATGATGCCCATGGTCTTTATAAAGTATTGGCGCGCTTTATGAAACGTGGAAAGTTGATAACACGTTAATATGCTAACTTTGTATTAGCGAATGGGTACTAAAACAAAAGTATTAGAGCAGAGGTATTAAGGCAGAGATATTAAGATAGAGGTATTAATACTTTTGTTAGTGAAACAGCAATGCAAAAAAAACGCCGTGAAGCGAAAGTTTCACGGCGTTTTTTTAGAAATTAGATTATTTAGTGGCGACTAACCACTTATCCAATCCTTTGATTTTATCTTCTGTTAAATCCCCAGTCGCTTCAAGCAATTGCAGTTTTTGCAATACAAAGCTGTAACGGTATTGCTGGTAAGCGTTGCGAGCATCAAATAAATTTGATTGCGCTGTCAATAGCTCAACTAGGTTCCGTGTACCGACTTCGTAGCCCGCTTTACTGGCTTCGAGGGCGCTTTGGCGTGATTTAATTAACACTTGCTGTGCATGGATTCGTGCGACAGACGTTTGAAGCTCTAAGAACAAACTTCTAATGTTGAGTTCAATCGATTGTAAGGCACTGTCACGAGATTCGCGGCTTGCTTCAGCTTCGGCAGCGGCTTGTCTAATGGACGCATTAATCGATCCACCACTGTATAAAGGCATATTAACCGCTAGACCAATTGCGCCCTTATTATAAGTACCATCAGGGGTGCTAGTATTTGGATTGCTTTGGCTGTTAGAGCGAGATAATGAGCCAGTAATGGAAACGGTTGGTGTACGACCACTGGCCTTCTTGATGTCTATATTGTTTTCAGCGCTTTGCACGGAAATATCAAGAATACTAAGCTCTTTGTTATTTTTAATGGCTTGTTGAATCAAAGAATCAACTGTCATCGTTGGATCAAGTTTAATAGGGTAACTTTTTGACAATTCTGGGATGTTGGTAATGACACGTCCGGTTAATTGTAAAAGTACTTTTTGAGCGTAAGCCACATTGGATCGATCGGTTAGTTCGGTAACTTTGACGGCATCGTATTCAGCTTGAGCATCTTGAAGATCAGTAATAGATACCAAACCTACGTCATATTGTTTTTGAACTTGATCAAGTTCACTTTTGGTGCTTTTTACTTGTGACAAGGTCGTATTAAGCGTTGACTGAGCCATTAGTAAATTAAAATAATCAGTGAGAGCGGTAAGAGATAAGTTCTCTTTTTTATTGTCGTAACTAACGCCAGCACTTTTATAATTTAGCTCAACGGCGTCAACACCGTAATTTAAAGCTGGCGAATAGATGGGATAATCTAAATCCAATGATACGGCATTAGTTTTTGCGTCGTAGTTGGTCGTTGGAGTGTCATTCTTTGCATACCCCAAACTCCCATTAAGGGAAATGCTAGGGTATAGACTGCCTTTTGTTACAGTAACCTGCTCCTTTTGAGCATTGTAAGTTGCGGCAGCAGCTCTAAGACCTGGATCCGTTTGGATTGCCAACTTATAGACATCATATAAGCTTTCAGCATGAACGGTCGCGCTGCTGATTGTCGCAGCAGCTATAAGAGTAGAGATGATATGCTTTTTCATGGATTTTGATCGGCTCTTAGTATGAAATATAGTTATATTACCCTACGGCGCGAGTAGATGGCAGTAGGGTAAAGAGTATATCTATTATTACTGTTGACCATATCATAATCAGAAAAGTTAAAAAGATATGCATTGTGTAAATTCAATGCATCGCGTTGTTATTGTTTGCAATATCTATTCTTTTAGATGAATTTGATAGCGAATTTTCTGAGTTTTATTTGCCTGAAGTTCTCCTTTCATCTCTAGGCTACTGGCTGTTTTCTTATTAATGTTTGCGCCTTCCACATTACTAATGATGCCCCGTGTATTTTGCGTAATAAAATAGCTTTGCGGTTTGTTGGCATGGTTGCTAATAGTAAGTTCCCAAACTTGTGTTGTTGGCAGCTTTTGCGACGTGCTGCTAATAAGAGATAAATTGCCTGTTAAATCAAAGCTTTTATTGGTGATCACACGAATTTCTTGTTTGGCTCGTGCACTATTAATGTTAGTGCTGTTGCTAGGAATGAGCAGGCCATTACGTTGCCAAAATGTCTGGTATTGTCCAGGGAGTGCTGTGCTGTTAAGGGTGAAGTAGAGCGTATTTTGAAAAGTGAGTGGCATATTGCCTGAGTTACTAAGCGAGGTGAAAATAGTGGCGCTATGCTGACTTTTTTCGATGTTTGATTCTAGTCGAATAAGTTTAACTAATGTGTCTGAGTTAGCTTTTAAATGAGTGGTTCCTAACGGATAGGTGACTTCACTGTTTGCGTAGCTAGGTGAAGCATCACTTTCATTTAATCTCATTGTGCTCTGTAGCGCTTTGGCCCTCATCATAGAGATTGGCGAGTAGTGGAGGAGGCTCTTGTTTAAGGTAATAGCATGCGTTGATCTGTTATGAATTTCCGCTGAGTTGATAATGGAAACAAGGCCATTTGCAAAGATAAGCGTACGTTTAGGTGTCCAAGATACGTCATTGGATTGATAGCTTACAATACTTGGGTACTGAGCGATGTCACTTTTATGAAGAGAGTGAGCTTTTGTTGGGATAAGGTAAAAGTCATTCATGGGCAGAGTGATTAATGTGTTATTTACTTTAAGAGCAAAGCTGCCGTTAGGTTGCTCAATATTAACCAACTCTCCAGAATAAGAGAGGTCTCTTTGCTTACTGTCGACTGTTACTTGGTAGCCGACTTGAGAAGACCAATCATGATAGTTTGCAGGACGTATTTGTGTAACGGGTGAGAAGTTGGCTACTAAAGGCAACAGACTGCCTTGGTTAACCGACAAGCTAGGTGTTTTGGACGGTGCAATGTTTTCGACAATCTGGCTATTCTGAGCATCAATTACTGCTCGTATTGGTGACGCGTGGGCGATGCCCTGAGTGCCAATAAATAATAATGGTAGGCAGAAATATATCGTCAAGCTTTTCATAAAGTCCTTCTGTTCATCAATGATTGAGCGTCGCTGTGTCGTTCTACTTGCCTGAGCATGGTAATCTACAAGCAAAATATGGCATTAATATCACAGCGTGTAAATAAAGGGTCGAGAGTGGATAAACGATTACTAATCATTGATGGACTGAATTTGATTCGCCGTCTTTATGCAGCACTTGAATCTGAGAAAGATTTAGATCGTCGAGTGGAACGCACACAAAGTATTTCTATTGATGCGTTGGTCAAATTAATTCATCAAATCGTACCGTCTCATATGGTGGTTGTGTTCGATTCTAGTGGACAAACTTGGCGTCATAAAATTTTCCCTGAGTATAAGTTAGGTCGAGTTCCAATGGATGATCAATTACTGGAGTCGTTACCTGATTTCGCTAAAGTGTTTCGATATAACAAGATCCATTGTTTACGATTAGCGGGTTGGGAGGCGGATGACTTAATTGCAACCCTAGCGGTAAAGGCCGCAAATAAAGGGGTTAAGTCATACATTGTTTCTACCGATAAAGGTTTCACTCAGTTGCTTGATAATGAAAATATCCTGCAATACGATTATTTTGCCAAGCTCGGGTACGACAAGGTATGGGTACCGGGTAAATACGGCGTTCAAGCCACTCAACTGGCAGATTACTGGGCGCTTGTTGGTGATACCACTAACCGTATACCAGGCGTAAAAGGCATAGGTCCAAAAACAGCGTTGTCTATTATGGAAACGCACTCCACGATAGAAAGCATCTACCAAAATGTAACGTCATTTTCAGACCGCATTCAGCATCTTTTATCAGACAACTATGAGCAATGCTTATTATCACGTCGGCTAGTGTCACTAAAAGTAGATGCTGAAATTGGTGTGAGACTTTCTCAGCTTGTTTATCAACCGACATAAAAGAGCAGGCATTATGGTTTGTTTGCTTAACGGCAAATATGAGGTTGGAAAAGATGTGAAACCGCTCTTACCCCATGCTACTAAGAAGATTATAATAGCGGTATTTCACGAACTGGATAAATGAGATTGATATGTCAGAGGTAAGAACTCGTATTGCACCGTCTCCAACAGGTGATCCCCATGTTGGTACGGCTTATATTGCTTTGTTCAATATGGCGTTTGCTCGAAAAATGGGCGGTAAATTTATTTTACGCATAGAAGATACCGACCAAACGCGCAGTACACCAGAATCAGAAAAAATGATTCTCGATGCGCTTCGTTGGTTAGGATTGGATTGGGCAGAAGGTCCAGACGTTGGTGGCGAATACGGCCCTTATCGTCAAAGTGAACGTGGTGACATTTACGGACAATACGCAGTGGAATTGGTGGAAAAAGGCCATGCCTTTTATGCCTTTGAAACATCAGAAGAACTCGATCAAATGCGTATTGAGCAAAAAGAACAAGGTTTGCAGCAGAAATACGATGGCCGAGCATTGGCATTGAGCGCTGAAGAAGTGCAAGCCAAACTAGACGCCGGTGTCCCGTACGTTATTCGTATGAAGATTCCTGAAGAAGGTACCTGTGTTGTTCAAGATATGCTGCGCGGCACCATCGAAATCGATTGGTCTCAAGTCGACATGCAAGTCTTGCTGAAAGCCGATGGCATGCCAACCTATCACCTTGCTAACGTGGTGGATGATCATCTGATGAAGATCACCCATGTTATTCGTGGTGAAGAGTGGATTAACTCTGCGCCTAAGCACATCTTGTTGTACCAATATTTTGGTTGGGACATGCCAACATTGTGCCATATGCCATTGTTGCGTAACCCTGATAAGTCAAAATTATCAAAACGTAAAAACCCAACCAGTATCTTGTATTACCAACGTATGGGTTACATGGCGGAATCTGTGATCAACTACCTTGGTCGCATGGGCTGGTCAATGCCGGATGAGCGTGAAAAATTCTCTTTAGACGAAATGGTTGAGCAGTTCGATATTCAGCGTGTTTCTCTAGGTGGTCCTGTTTTTGACGTAGAAAAATTGAGCTGGTTAAACGGTATGTGGATTCGTGAGAATCTTAATCCTGAAACCTTCGCACAGAAATACGTTGAATGGGCGTTAAACCCAGAGTATTTGATGCAAATTATTCCGTTGATCATGCCGCGCGTAGAAACCTTCTCTGACGTTGCTAACGTAGCAGGTTTCTTCTTGAAAGGCATGTTGCCGATTACTAAAGAAGATTTCGCATCGGTGAAAATGGAAGAAGAAACATTGCGCAAAGCGATGCAGTTTGCCTTGTGGAAACTGGAAGCATTACGCACTTGGGAAAAAGATGAAATCTTTAATACCTTGAAGTCTCTTGCTCAGGTGATGGAAGTGAAACCAAAAGACTTCTTTGCGCCTTTGTTTGTGGCTATTTCTGGCTCCAGTGCTTCTGTCTCTGTATTTGACTCAATGGCGATCCTAGGACCTGATCTTTCTCGTGCACGCATGCGTACCGCGGTGAATGTGTTGGGCGGGCCGTCTAAAAAAGAAGCGAAGCGTTGGGAAAAAGAATTCGCTGATTTGTAATTCATTTTATAGATTAGTTAACGAGCAATAAAAAAAGCCGGTTTAGCAAAATGCTAAGCCGGCTTTTTAGTGGATAGTATTCTTTGACTACTTGGTCGTGAACACACTTGTTTTACTGTCAAGGCTAGCCACTTGATCGTGAATATGGCGAGTATTTCCTTCAATACTATTGATGTCGTTATTATCGCGTTGTAGCTGTTGTGCAATTCGATCCATCTCTTCACTCATGTGAACTGCTGTTTTAGAGACTTCTTGAATTGAATGCGCCATCTGGATAGAAGAAGCTGAGCTCGTTTGAGCATTTTGTTCAATTTCACGAATAGCTATTTCGGCTTTCTCGCTGAAGCTTTCAATTGAGTGAAGGCTTTCTTGCCCACTTTGCATGGTTTTAATTGCTGTCTGGGTAGAGGTTTGAATGGTGCTTACGATGTTGGTTATTTTAGATGTTGCATCGACCGTTTTTTCAGCCAATGATCTGACTTCATCAGCGACAACAGAGAACCCACGTCCAGCTTCACCTGCTCGAGCGGCCTCAATGGCAGCGTTCAAAGCGAGAAGGTTGGTTTGGTTTGCTAGATCGTTGATCATTCCTATTACATTATCAATGTCTTTCGATAGCTGACCTAGTTCATTAAGTTGCACGCCAGTTTGGTTTACAACCGCGATGGTGCTTGCCAAGCTAGACAGGGCGCCTTTGATTGTTTCTGCCCCTACTTTTGCTGACTCATAAGTATCTTGAGATTGGCTACTTAATTCGTCAGTAGTGATAGAGATGCTTGAAATAGTCGTCGATATTTCTTCAGTTGCCGCAGCCAGAGAGTTAGTTTGTTCACTAACAGATCGGTTACTATCCGCAATGTTCTTTACCGCAGTATTTAGTTCAGCGACCATGCCAGAGACATCTTTGGTCGTATGAACAACATCGCCAATCACAGAACCTAGCCCGTTCGTCATTTCATTTACAGAGCTGCACAGCAAGTCAAACTCATCATTGCGTTTGCTGTTTACAAATAATCGTGCAGTTAGATCGCCGCTTTTTACTTTGCCTAAGTCTCGGATAATTTGATTAAGGGTTTTATTTACACTTCGTCCAATCCCCATCATCATCAGAGCAGATAAGATCGCAACAATGATGCTCACAATGATTAAACCGATACTGGCTTGCTCTGAGCTTTCTGATGCTTGTTGACGAGCATTTTGAACCGCACTCTGCATGAAGCCTGCTGCCGCTAAGCGGGATTCATAGAAGATTTGTTTGTTTTTTTCAAATGCGTTTTGTAGTGTGACAAGAGCATCGTTGGATTTTTCATAGCTTTGCATCGCAGAGAAATATTGCCCAATAATGTCGCTAAAACGCTCCTCAAGCCCAAAGTCTACGATGCGTTGATGAAATTTTTCGTACTTTTCCATGAAGGCATCTTTATTCGCTTTGGTCGGTTCAAAAATAAAGTTTTTTTCTGCTTCACGAACGGGGAGGAATTGTTGTTTTACTAGGCTTAAGAATGAAATTTTGTCGAGGACTTTAGTGCTTAGTTCAGATATTTGACCTTTTAAGCCAGATGAACCATTAAACCCTATCATTTGTCGTTGATGAACCAGTTTTGTTAAGGTGGCGTTATACGTGGTTAGCGTCATTTTTACATTCTTCAAGCGCTCTTTTGCCTCGGGTGAAGACACGGCCTTTATGTTTGTATCTAGAGTACCTATTGAATTCGAAAATTCAGTGTTCAAAGAGTTTAAAAAGCTTTTATAGGATTTATCATTAATATTCGAAAGCGTGTCGTATTGTTCCATTGACGCGATGACAAGCGAATCTAGATTTTTATCTACTCGTGTTAGCACTTCGAACTTTTCAGAAGCGGATGTTTGAGTATTAAGCCCTTGAAGGGCGACGGCAGTAACAATGACAAAACCAATAATAGCGGCAGATAATAAAGCCATAAGTTTGGTGCGAAAACTTAGGTTTAACAACATGATAGATCCCTATCTTTTTTATTATGCTTTATGAGTCGACGATGTCTGAAAACAGCGCATATCCGAGTAAAGTTGAAACCATTCGTGCTTAGTTGACAGTTCCATGACTATTCTATTTCTTGTGGATCTTGTTTTGCAATTAAATCAAAAGAAATTATTTAGATACGCTAAATATAATTTTTAAGTGATAAAAAAGTACATAAAAAATGAGATATTGTGTATTTCATTAGATGTCATGAGGGCTCAGCCAGATGCTCAGCATTCTATTGCCTATAAACACAACATAGCCTTGGTAGCGAACACGGCCAGTAGAGGAAAATTCAAATAGATAGGTTCGTTTTATACAGGGTTGGTGATTTGCCCAAGAAGGCCTCCAACCATCACCTGCGACACTTTCATCGAGAAGCTGTAGGTTCAGCTTTTTACAGTGATCCCTTGCGGTAGCGACCGCTTTTTCTCGCACGTTACTGTTGCACCACCAGCCATAAAAAAGCGCAAAAATGAGTAAGATAAAAACGATGTCGGAAAGTTGTAGATTCATAGCGGTCGCTTTAAATAAAATGAAAATACATCATAGCTAATAGTAGAGAAAAAAAGAAATGCGTGACCACCCCCAAGCAGGAGAGAAAGGAAGGGTGGTCACGTGCTTCACGCTTTTATGAGCAAGCAACATAAATATCCATTAGATAAGGTGTAATTTGGTCATTCGGGGCAGCGAATGTGCAGTCGTCCAAATTTTGAGTCGTGAACCTCTTTCTAATGTGCCAGTCAGGCGATATTTACGCGGCTTCAACTGCTCTTTCTGCGTAAAGTTGGATAACCCACTGTTCGATGCGCTGATCAGTAAGTTCAAACTGTTGATCGTCGTCTATAGCCAAACCGACAAAATGTTTCTTGTCTTTTATGCAGGCTCTAGACGCTTCAAAATCGTAGCCTTCAGTCGGCCATTCACCAATAAAAGTGGCGTGTGTAGGGACCAGTTTTTCGTAAAGCCAGCCCATAGCATCAACAAAGTAATCACCATAACCAAATTGGTCGCCAAGACCATAAATAGCGATGATTTTATTGGCTAGGTTTAGCTCACTTAGGGCGTCACCTAATTCTTCCCAGTCTTCTTGAATGCCGCCAAAATCCCAAGTTGGTATGCCTAAAATCAGCATTTCGTAGCTTTCTAGTTGGCTGATAGCAATGTCCTTTACATTGAGCATTTCGACATCAATGCCAAGTTCTTTCCACTGTTTAACTATTTTCGCACCGACTTCTTCAGTGTTATTGGTATCTGTGCCATAAATAAGGCCTATTGCGGGTTGATTCATGGTTCTTCGTTAATCCTATTGCTTAATGAATTTGCCCATATTGATGGCTGCTAATACCAAAATGCTGGATAAAAGCCGCTTCAAATTGAGATTCGGTGAAACCGCTTCCGGCAATCACGGAGGGTTTTGATTTTGGGTTTTTACGCAGCATAGCCGCGGCATAATTGATTCGGCTTCTCATGTAATAATGACCGATAGATTGACCCACCAGATGTTGGAATCCAAGTGTTAGCGCATCTTTATTCAAACCCACGTGATGAGCGAGTTGTCCAATTTTTATAGGGGGCTGATTAGGAATCTCTAACCAGTTTTGAGCCTGAAATATTTTGCTTTGACAGTCTTCACACTTTATTAGGTGATTCAAGGTTTTGATTTGTTCGACTAATGTGAAGATACAGGAATAAACGTGCCCAATAAGGCTCAAAGTTTGCTCCTGATTGGTCAGCATTGAATGACAAACGGCTCTATTTTTTTCAGTAATTGGCAAGGTAAGTGATTTTTGCCCGTTGTTAATAGACTCAAATACATCTAAAAAATATTGCACGACTTGCTCTTCTGTTTCGTTAAATAACGTAGCAACTTGTTCTGCTGTTATATGTATTTGAAATAAAGATTTAGCGTCATCTTTGGCCATGATGAAGTCGCCGATTACATCTTGCTCCTGATAACTAATCTGAATGGCCTCAATGTCATTTACTGTTAGAATTTGGCTACTACCTAGGAGTGAGAAATACAGCCCTCGACGAGCTTGTTCGATGCATAATATGTCTGAATGACTACAAAGCTGCTGGTCTATTAGTTGCAAGTTAGGGAGCGGGCTTGTGTGTCGTTTGTGCCCACTTATAATATCAGTAAGGTCCATATTGACGTCTCCATGTTCGTCATAGGCTTCGTGTAAGTAAATATTTCGCATAGGCTTGGCCTCTGTTGATAATGGTTATCATTAAAATATTATATGCCTTCAAATGCAAGTGATTATCATTAATAATTTAAATTATTATCTTGTTCTGTGTGGATGGGCAATAAGCTAGCGTGTTGTTATGTATTGCTGGCTAGTCTTGGCAATTAGGTACTTGTTACACTGGGCGCATTGATTAATAAATACAGTCTGAGGAAATTATGAATAAGTCATTAGTAATAACAGGTATTGCTATATCGATAGCATTAAGTGGTTGTACGACTACGCCAAATAATACGCAAAAAGGGGCGGGTATTGGTGCTGTTGTCGGGGCTATTTTGGGTAAGGCGACAGGTGATAATGACAAAAGTCGTTATGTATGGGGTGCTGCGGTTGGTGCTTTAGCTGGTGGTGCGATTGGACGTTATATGGACAATCAAGAGCAAGAGTTTAAGAATGAGCTTGCTGGTACTGGTGTTCAGGTTGTGCGTGAAGGCGATAATCTTCGTTTAGTTATGCCTAGTGATATTACTTTTTCGACAAGCAGTGCGGCAGTAAACCAAAGTATTGATCCAGTGCTAAACGATGTGGCAAAGGTGTTAAATCACTATCCTAAAACGACCTTGTTAATCGAAGGGCATACTGACAGTTCGGGTTCTGAGCAATATAACCAACTACTGTCAGAGCGAAGAGCGAAATCGGTGAAAAATTTACTAATAACAGATGGTGTGAATTCTCAGCGTATTACGGCGATTGGTTTAGGGGAATACCAGCCGAAAGTGCCTAATACTAGTGCGGCGAATCGTCGAGAGAACCGACGTGTTGAGTTAAAAATTCAGCCTTTAGTGCAGTAAAGTCATTGTTTTGAGTGTTTGTTACTTATTTTCCATTAAGAAAAATGGGTAAGTGCAGATTTGAAACGTCATAAATGATTTTATGGCGTTTTTTTATAAGTATAAATCAATAATTCACATCAGATTGAAATTGCGTAGTACGGCAACACCAATACTGGTCGTTACTAACGAGGCGATGGTTGTTATAACGATAATATTCGCAGCTAAAGTAGCATTTCCCCCCATTGCTCTTACCATAACATAGCCTGCTGAGGCAGATGGTGCAGAGGACATAAGAAACAGCACGCCAAGCTCCATTTCCCTGTAGCCAAGAAGGTAACCACCAAAGGTAATCACTATTGGGATAAAAATAAGTTTGCCTGCAGAAGCGAGTAAAGCGACGGACATGTCTTTTTGTAGCGCTTTAAAACTTAGTGAGGCACCGGCACATAACAGAGCCAGAGGCAATGTCATTTGTGCAAAGTAAGCGCCTGCTTTATGGAGTGTAGAAGGCAGTGTAAGGCCACTAGCAGAGAAGACTAGAGCAGCACTTATCGCAATAATTAGTGGGTTTTTCGCGATTCCCTTAAGTGTCTGGGCAATAGTATTATTCGCGCCCATAGACTTATTTAAGCAAATTACAGAGAGAATATTAAAAAGAATGGTAACGCCACCTAAATAAATTGAAGCGACAGAGAAAACGTCTTCTCCATAAGCATTAACACAATAGGCGAGACCAATAATACCCATATTTGAACGAAAGGCACCTTGGATAGCTACCCCACGATCAGATTTGTTGTGAACTAATTTGGTGGTGAGTAATTCTAAAATGACATAGGTTACAGCGACCGCCAGCATGGCGTAAATGACAAGGGAAAAGTCTGTCTCTCGGCTGAGTTTTGCTTTTGATATATTGATAAATAGTAAGGAGGGGAGAGTGACGTTGAAAACTAATTTAGAGGCTATATCAATGAAGTTATCATTGATTAGCTGTATTCGGTATAACAGAATCCCTAGCACCAAAATCAAAAAAATTGGCATGGTGATAGAGAAAGAAAAACCGAGTACATCTAAAAAATTGTTCAACGCCATTCCTTTTAAAATGACTAGCCTTTATTGATTAGTCATTGTTTTCAAAGCGGTAGCCGGCGCCGTATACAGAATGAATTACATTTAATTCAGGTGCAACCGCAGAGATTTTTTTACGTAGTTTCTTAATGTGACTGTCAATAGTACGGTCACTTACTACGCGGCTATCAGCATAGATGCTTTTCATAATAAGGTCGCGGCCAAAAACGCGACCAGGTTCTTTGATTAGCAACTGAAGCAATTGAAATTCGACAGTTGTTAGATCAATTAACTCACCTTTATAAGTGGCACGAAGACGGTCAACGTCCAGATCAAAGCCATCTGTTCTTGGTGATTCGGTTTGGTCAAGTTCAACACGGCGAAGATTGGCTTTAACGCGGGCCACAATTTCACGAGGGCTGAAAGGTTTACAAACGTAATCATCTGCTCCCATTTCTAGGCCGATTAAACGGTCAATTTCTTCAGCTTTTGCCGTCACCATGATAATTGGAACACCACTAAACTGACGAACTTGCTTACAGATTTCGATGCCATCTAAACCAGGTAGCATAAGGTCTAGAAGAATCAAGTCCACTTGATTGTTCTTTACGTAATCAACCGCTTGATCGCCACGGTCGATATGGTGATTTTCATAACCAGCTTGGTCTAGGTAAGCACCCACTAATTCGGCTAATTTCGGTTCGTCTTCAACAATTAGTATTTTGCTCATAATTCTCTATGTTCCATATTAATTTAAAGGGAATTCTATTTTTATTCCTAAACCACCCTGTGGCGAGTGATAGGCATTAATACTGCCTTGATGGCCATCTACGATATTAGTACAGATGGCAAGGCCTAAACCTCTACCGCCTGTTGCTCTGTTACGTGAATTTTCTATTCGATAGAATTGTTCGAAAATTCGGTTTTTCTCTTCTTCGTTCACTCCTGGAGGCGTGTCTTCAAATAGCACAACGGCTTTCTCGTCTTCTCTTGTTAATACTATTTTCAGTTTTCCAGGAGCATTTGTGTACTTTAACGAATTATTCATTAAGTTTGCAAAAAGTTGGTGTAAACGATCCGTGTCACCAGTAATGATTATCGGGGCCTTCTTAATAATATCAAGTTCTAGTTCGATGCCCGCTTCATTATAACGAAGAGACATTGATTGAACGGTTTGTTCGATAATTTCATTTAGATCCGCGTCTTCCATTTTGTAATTAAGATTACCCACATCATGCATGGATAATTGATTTAAGTCATCTATAAGTCGAGCAAGATGAATCGTTTCTTGTTGCAGCGAGGCAAGGCTATCTGGTGAAACTTTGATAATCCCATCTTGCATTGCTTCAATCTCGCCTCTTAATATCGCCACAGGAGTACGTAATTCATGAGCGGTATCGGCAACCCATCTTTTTCTGGATTCTCTTGTATTCTCTAGTGTGATGGCGAGGTGATTAAAATCTGTACCTAAATCCGCTAATTCATCAGAGCCGTGAATTTTAATACGAGTATCAAAGTGGCCTTTTGATAGTTTGCGCGTTGCTTCACGCACTGTGCACAAAGGTCGGCTTAGCCACTGGGCAAGCGGCCAAGTGAGCAATGCAGCAATGGCTAACATAAAAGCAGATATCAATAAGAAGGCTTCCCCTTGTTGCCGAACGAATCGTAGGGTTTGGTCTTGCACTAGTGCGCGAATTGAGCGAAGCCCAATGTAGCCCACAATTTTTTTATTGACGATAACGGCGTGCGTCTCGGCTTTATCAAACGAGGTATCACCAATAAGGTTTTTCTGATTTTTGTTAAATAACAAAAATCGTTGGCGATAATATTGAGAAGGATAGATAAGATCCAAATTTGGAGTGCTTGGTGGTGGCACAAGATCTCTAAGATTTTCTAGTTTTTGTTTATGCCATGCTTTTTCCATTTGGCTTTCTTGTACCAAGAAATACCAGTCATCGTAATAAACGTATAAGTTGGCGGTTCTGTTCGCCATTTGTTCAAGAAAATCACGGTCTCTTTCTGTGGCATAAGATACAAAGCCACGGTCAAAGCTCCATTGAAAAACCTGCCACATAGAAACAATCACTAAGATATTGCTCAATACGAAGACGGCAAACAGTTTATGGCGAATTTTGAATTTCTTAGTAATCTTCATAATGGAGTCAATAAAATCCTGTTATGTGTGGACTTTCTTATGCTTAGAAAGTCGTAACGAGTTAAATAAAAATAACCTATCTATAGGCTAAAAGTAATGGCTCCGAATAGAATGTTTATCATACAGTTTTAATAATAATGTTCGCTACTTAGTCGCGGTGTAAACAATGAGGATTTGCTTGTTTTTTCTGGTTTTTTGTTGTTTTCGTGCTCAATGAAGAATCTTTTATGTATTTTAGCGACGTTTCAGCTTGCTGTATTGATCTAGAAAAATGTTTATATATCTTTCGTATTGGCTATTAAATTGATTCTCTTGGTATTTTTGTGACGGGTTGTAAACTCAATCAGTCGCTCGAAATGCATTTAAAAGGAGGAATCTCGCATTCTAGCAGTTCCTTCTTTTTCTCCTTCACGTTAGAATCTTGCTTTTAAGAACGCATAGAATAGGAAAATGTAATGGGCAGAGCCTTTCAAAACCGCAAAGAGTCCATGGCAAAAACGTCTGATCAAAAAGCCAAGGTTTATAGTAAATACGGCCGTGAGATTTATGTTTGCGCAAAATCCGGTGGTGTTGATCCAAACGGTAACTTGGCACTTCGTTCGCTAATCGACAAAGCGAAAAAAGATCAGGTGCCAACCCATGTTATTGATAAAGCGATTGATAAGGCGAAAGGTGGCGGAGGCGAAGATTTCGACACGGCTCGTTATGAAGGGTTTGGTCCTGGTAACACCATGGTTATTGTCGATTGTCTATCGGATAATCCGAATCGAACGTTTGGTGATGTACGTACTTGCTTTAACAAGGTTAAGTGTAAAATCGGCGGTCAGGGTAGTGTGAGTCACATGTTTGACCACAGTGCTATTTTTGTTTTTGATGGCACCGATGAAGAAGCTGTTTTAGAAGCATTGATGATGGCTGATGTCGATGTTACAGATATTGAGTTGGAAGATGGAAAGGTAACCGTTTTCACGCCAAATACAGAATATGGCAAAGCCAAAGCGGCGTTAACAGAAGCCTTTGGTGAAGTTGAGTTTGATGTTGATGAAATTCAGTTCGTTGCACAAAACATGACGGCCATTGAAGGTGACGATGTTGATCAATTTGATCGTTTCCTAGATCTTCTTAATGATCTTGAAGATGTTCAGCGTGTTTATCATAATGCTGAATATTAGGTGTTAGATTGATTCAATGGGATTTGATGCTATCAAACGGCATCAAATCCCATTGTTTTATGTTCAATATTCAATGTGTATTGATTGCTCGGCAAAGTAGCATAGTGCTAACTAAATAAGAGGTTCTGAGTGTCAAAGAAATACTCTAAAGCAAACCCTTCTAAGATAACGTCTCCCTGTGTTAATTTGTGTTCTCTCGACAAAGATGATGTTTGTATTGGCTGCTACCGTACTGGTAAAGAAATTAGTGCTTGGGGTCGTATGTCGAGTCATCAGCAGCGCGATGTGCTAATTAAAGTACGTGAACGTGAACAAGCCAGCCCGCTTGTTGATTGATTCTTTCTGCTGGCTTGTTAATAAGCTTCTAGTGTTAGTCTCGTCGATTTTGTTGTTATTTATTTTCCTCATTTTGGTTTTTTAACGCTATCCATTGAGACATGTATTGGGTGCTTTTTAGGCTGTGGTGTCTAAGCATTTTTCCCAGGAAGTGGTTTCTTCTTAAGTTGTCTTTCAGTGTTAACTGCAGATCAATCCGAGTCAAAAGTCGTGGTTCCCAAACGGCTTTGTCGTAAAGAGTGTTCAGAATGCAAAAACCATTTTGTTGCATTAATTGCCAGCTACTTTGGTCCTGATACAGTGAAACAGCAGCGTCGACAAACTCTTCTATATCGTCAGTTATTACGCCGTTCCAAGGCAAGTGACCATACATGGCTTCGGCGCCGACTGATGTGGTGATGCTAGGGGTGCCCATTTGCATGGCTTCGACCAATTTACCCTTGATGCCAGCACCAAAACGAATAGGTGCCAAGCAAATTCTGGCGCTCTTCATGACTTCTTGTGCGTCTTTTACCCAGCCCTTGATCAGAAAGCCTTCTTTTTCATTATGCAGTTGGGTAGCTTTGGGTGGTGGGTAAGCGCCATATATATGCAGCTCAGATTTGGGAAGTTTTTTGCGTATCTTTGGCCATACGGTTTGTTTTAGATATAGCACGGCATCCCAGTTCGGAGCGTGTCTAAAATTACCAATGGTAATGAAGTGTTGGCGCTCTTCAAATGTCGGTATGACGCCGTACTCAGTGGATTTTTCCAACATGAAGGGAAGGTGAAAAACATGTGATTCTGGAACATGGAATTCATTAACGAGAAGATCTTTCTCAAACTCAGAAATCATCAAGGTTAGGTCGCAGCGATGAATAGCGGCAATTTCTCGAATGCCTAAGTCGCTGTATAAATCTTCTAATTGGAATTCTCTTTTCTGCTTTAGCGCTTGATGACGAGCTTCACGTAGTGAGTGAAGGTCTTCGGTATTTAAAATACGCAGCGCCGTCGGGCAAAACTTTTCCACCCGCCAGCCAAATTGTTCTTCCATCATAAAGCGATCATAGATTACGGCATCGGGGGCAAGCGTAGCAATATACTGGTCAAAAGAGGCATCGTTAAGTGCGATGTGGTCGCTAGTGATGCCAAGCTCATCAAGATTGCTCATGTGTTCGGTTTGTTGAGCAGGACTAGCAAATGTAATTTGCCAATCGGCGCTACGAAAAGTATTCAGTAATTGCATCATCCGGCTGCCAGCCGCGGAAGAATTTGGTTCTGGCCATACATAACCAATGACGAGTAGATGCATTAGTGGTCTCTTTGTAGGGGAATAGGGAACGAATGTCCGGTTATTGAAAGTGAGCTAGGACATATAGGATGAGCTATTGTATCATTGTGCATAGATTTGTCTTGTCTGACGAAAGGATTTTCTGTTTGGGCAAGGTGTAAGCAAAACATGACGTTGAGAAGATAATATGATCATTAAACCAAAGATTCGCGGATTTATTTGTACGACAACCCATCCAGTAGGTTGTGAACAAAACGTAAGAGACCAGATTGCTTTTACAAAAGAGAAAGGCCAAATTGAAAACGGCCCTAAAAAAGTATTGGTCATTGGTTCTTCTAGTGGTTATGGCCTTTCTTCTCGTATCGCGGCGGCATTTGGGTCTGGTGCGGCAACAATCGGTGTTTTCTTTGAAAAACCTGCTAGTGAAAAGAAAACGGGTACGGCAGGTTGGTACAATGCGGCAGCCTTTGAAAAAGTAGCAAAAGAAGAAGGCTTGTATGCGAAGAGTATCAACGGTGATGCTTTCTCGAATGAAGCGCGTGACAAAGTAATCGAATTGATCAAGCAAGACCTTGGTGAAATTGACATGGTGGTTTATTCATTGGCATCGCCAGTGCGTAAAATGCCAGAGACTGGTGAAGTGATTCGTTCTGTGTTGAAGCCAATTGGCGAAACTTACCGTTCAACTGCGATTGATACGAATAAAGATGTCATTATCGAAGCGGAAATTGAGCCAGCAACAGAAGAAGAGATTGCTGCAACAACGACGGTAATGGGTGGCCAAGATTGGGAATTGTGGATGTCTGCGTTGCAAGAAGCGGGCGTGTTGGCAGAGGGTGTTCGTACGGTCGCTTACTCTTACATCGGTTCTGACATCACTTGGCCTATCTATTGGCATGGCGCGTTAGGTAAGGCGAAAGAAGATTTAGATCGTGCTTCTGCGGCGATTAATGGCCAGTTATCACCACTTAATGGCGGTGCGAATGTGGCGGTATTGAAATCTGTAGTCACTCAGGCGTCTTCTGCCATTCCTGTTATGCCATTATATCTTGCTATGGTCTTTAGAATAATGCGTGAAAAAGGTCTTCATGAAGGCTGCATGGATCAGGTTTATCGCCTATTCTCTGAACGTTTATATAACAATCATAATCCGGCTGAATTCGTAGATACTGCTAACCGTTTACGCTTAGATGATTTGGAATTACGCGAAGATGTACAGCAAGCTTGTCGTGAGTTGTGGCCACAAATCACCGATGAGAACTTGTTTGAAGAAACAGATTATCAACTTTACAAAGATGAGTTTCTAAAGCTTTTCGGCTTTGGCCTTGACGGTGTTGATTACAATGCTGATTCGAACCCATTGGTTGAATTTGACGTTATTACGTTACCATAAGCTAATAATAGCCTTGTAGAAAAAGGGGACTAGGTAACGGCTTAGTCTCCTTTTTTATTGTTTGATTATCTCTTATAGTATGGACTCTGCATTTGGGGTGGTTATGAAAAAAATTATAGGCGTTGCGTTTTTGTATCCATTAATGACCTTTGCACAAACGGTCGAGATTCAGCCTGTGGATATTATTTATGGAAATCAGGTGATTCATGGTCGTCATCAAGTTGTGCTTAATTCGCCAGATAAGGTGGCAATTATTCCTGCAGAGCAGAAGAAAGCTTCGCCATTGGGTCTAAATGTTGTTGTCACCGATACCGGGGATGATCGCTCTTATCTAGAACGCAAAACCATTGCAGCCAGAGAACAAGCCATTTACGACGAAGTGAATAAGCGAACTAAAGACGCGCCATTTACCGTTTTATTCACTGGTCACATACCGGACGATATTCAAGAAAAGCGCTTGCGGATGATGCCTGAAATCGGTGTGTTTGGTGATCAGCTTAATAAACTTGATAAGGCTCAGGGGGCAAATACAGCTCAGTCCAATACGCTAGATACAGGCGAATTTTCAGAAGTGAGACCAAATAATTCTGGTGCAACGTCGACGACAAAGTCTAAGCCTGTTGCGACACAAGAAGATAAGTTGGAGAAATTGATAGGCGGTTGAATCTTATCTTATGGTTTTTCTAACATAAGATTGTTGCCCTCTGGTTGAGCTTTTTCCCACTTTCCTTTTAAAAGTACATTCTTATCTAATGCTTTATTGTGAATGAGTATCTTTGCGGTGTTGCCTTCTTCTATCTTTTGCTTGATATATTGAACAAATCCTTTCTGTGTCATCTCTGTTACAACTTGAATAGCTTGTTTTTTATGGTCGAAATCTTGTTGGTGTTTGGCGATTTCATGCCATTCGTCGTAGGCGTTATCGCCTAAGTTTCTCGCTTTGTTCTTTAAGTTATGAAGTAGGTTGTTTTTAGCATTCTGGAAATCTTCTTGAGGTAATGATTGCAATAGTATTGCTTGTGTATGAATGAATTTTTCAATGGCTTTTATAATGGTGGTGGAGTCTTTATTAGGAGACTGTATTAAAAATCCCAAAATAGGGGTGTTGCGGGTGCTTAAATCCTCCACTGCAACAATGTAGCCTAGTTGTTGAATGGTTCGAAGTTGGTTGTAGAAACGGCTATTCAGAATATTGCATAAGATAGAAAAATACGACATTTGTAGTGTTGCTTCGTATTCCGTTTTTTTGGCTGTTTGAGGGTCTGTATCAATTAGTGAATAAAGGATGGTGCTGTCTTTACTAATAGATGGAAAGCGATATTCAATTTTTTCTTGTGGTACTAGATGTTTCGTTTCTACAGGTCTTGGTATCTGATCTGCTAATCTGCCAGTAAAGCGCGCGTGAAGTGTTTTTGCTAGTTGTATTGTGCTGCTTTTAGATAGGTTGCCGGTACTGTAGGCAATAACATCAAAGCTGCTTTTGGCCTCTTTAATAAAGTTTTGTAGATCATTTAAAGATAAATGTTGAAGGGCTTTTTCTAGCTCTTTGGTCGTGAAATTATTTTTTGTAATGAGCGAATTGAGTGCCATATTAGCACCTTGATAGGCTTGGCGACTTTTTTGGTTATCAAGATCTTTTTGAAGTTGAGATTTTATGCGTTCAAAGTCTTCTTGATCTGGACGAAATAAGAAAAGTTGATCGACAAGCCAAACTAAATAGTCCCCTTGTTTACCGGAGTAGCCTGTGGTGTTTATGGTGATGCCATTTAAATGGGGATATAAGCTATAACCTAGTCCGGCAATATACGGCTCGTAAGTTGAGTCACTGATGCTGTCGTTAAACGTTCTGGTCCATAGGTAATTTAATGCGGTGTGCTTAGCTGTATTAGCTGCATTTTTAAACCGAATGGCCAGAAAGTTGATGCCAGTTGGTTTTTTAAAGCTGGTGTCTGCCTTATGCCAAAATACAAAATCTTTTTTCTGATAAATGACGTGTGGTGTTGCATCTTGTTCATCGATTAATGTCAGCGTTTTGGGGATAAATGGGTTTTTCCTAGGCAGCGTAACGAGCGTACTTTTTGCCGATAAATGTACGATATTTAAAAAGCTTTGGCTAAATTGGTTGTTACTGTACTGACTCTGATACCAAGGTTCTGTCTGCCATTTTAGTGGCTCTTTTGCCCACGACGTTGGAAGTTTCTGCTGGGTGGAAAGTTGTACTAAAAGATTTTTGCTATTTAGTTCGTTCAAGATGTGAGTGATGACTTCTTCACTGGCTGATTTTTCGATTCTAAAGCTGCTTAAGGTGTCTTTCAGGGGGATCGATAGCATTCTTGAAGACAACAGTTTTGCGAGAGCTTGAGGTTCTATGTAGTTGTGGTAATCGTAAGTTAACTTGCTAAGTATTAAGTCTTCATCTAGATAGGTGGGGTTGATAGGGGTGGATTTAATGGTATCGATGGTTGCAAAAAATGCTTGTGCAACGTCGTTTATTTGTTGGTTGCCTTTATCCGTTAAACGTATTCTTGTGCAGAATAAAGCATTTTTTTCGTAATCGGGTGAGAGGCTGCTATCTAGGCTGTTTATAAGTCCTTTGTCTTTCAGTGAGGCATAAAGCGACCCTTTGCTTTCATTTCCCAGTAAATATGATAAATAGCGAGCTGGGCGCGTGCGAAAGTTTTTGTTTTGGCTGTCAATTTGATAGCAGAAAGACAGCATGTTGCTATTGATATTCGGTCGCGTGAATTGCAGCTGAGGCATGCCAGCCTTAAGTAAAGGAGGGGCTGGTGATCTTTTTTTAATCTCTCCTGATGGTATTGCTGAAAAATACTTTTCGGCCAGTGCTTCGAGTTGAATATAAGGTAAATTGGCGACTAATACTAAGGCCATGTTGCTGGCGACATAGTTTTGTTTGTAGAGTTTTAGTAGTTGCTGGTGTAACGGGTTATGCGGTCTGTCCTTTAGTGTGCTGAGGCTTCCTACAGTAAATTTGCTTTGAGGGTGATCTGGATTTAGTAGGGTTTTGAAGGCTTGGTTGAGTCTTCGGCGTTCACTGGTCAGTTTTGCTTTGTATTCAGCATTAACGGCATTTTTCTCCCTCTGTGCAGAGGATGAGCTTAATAGTGGCGATATGAAAAATTGAGAGAAGCGGTCAATAGCGCCTTCATAGTTATTTTTTTGTATGTCGAAAAAGAAATTTGTAGAGTTGATGCTGGTGTAGGCGTTATAAGTTCCGCCATGATTGCTGATGTAGGATTGGTACTCGCCAGGCGTCGGGAATTTTTTTGTTCCTAAAAGTAGCATATGCTCTAGGAAATGAGCCAAACCTTGTTGGTTTTTAGGGTCTTGATAGCTGCCAACATTAATCGCCATTGACGCTGCAAAGCGTTCTGCTTCGGGATCACTGACAAGAATGACGCGCAATCCGTTTTTAAGAGTAAGTAAATTGTAGTTGTTCTTATCGCTTGTTGCCTTGTTGGGAAGGGAATGGGGTGTAGGCGATGGTGGGCTATCTGCTACGGCATAAGAATGAATGCCGATGGTTGCAAATGAAAAAATAAGTAAATTAATTAGTGCTCTAGGTGATAATGTCATTTCAGCATGGTAGCTGAATTGTTAATGGGCACGCAATGGAAGGATTCCCATTGCGTGCAATTTTATTTTATTTGAGCATCTAATGATTTTCCATTGATGCCTTGGCTATCAGCGCCCATTAAATACAGGTAAACGGGCATTATATCTTCTGGTGTAGGAAGGGTGTCCGGATTTTCTGCAGGATAGGCTGAGGCGCGCATTGCGGTGCGAGTGGCGCCTGGATTGATGGCGTTGCAGCGAATGTTGGAGGTGTTTTCTAATTCATCCGCGAGCAGTTGCATCATTCCTTCTGTGGCAAATTTTGAGATAGAGTAAGCGCCCCAATAAGCTCTTGCTTTTCTACCCACACTGGACGTTGTAAATACAATAGATGCGCTAGGGGCTACCTTTAGTAAGGGGATGAGAGCTTGGTTCATCATGAACTGGCTGAACACGTTGACTTTCATGACTTGGTCGAACGTTTCGGCGTCATAAGTTTCGAGTGGTGTTCGTTCTCCTAGTAAGCTGGCGTTGTGCAAAATGCCATCTAAGTGTCCGAATTCATTTTCTAGTGTAGTGGCTAGCTCCACAAAATCATGCTCATTGGCGCCATCTAGATTGAGGGGTACGATGGCGGCTTGTGGGTAGCCTTTCGCTTCAATGATGTCGTAAACCGCTTCTAGCTTTTTAGTGGTTCTGCCTAATAAGACAACGGTAGCGCCATGTTGTGCGTAGGTGAGAGCGGCGGTTTTACCAATACCATCTCCTGCGCCAGTAACCAGAATTATCTTGTCTTTGAGTAGTTGCTCTGGGGCTTGATAATCAAACATAACGCCTCCTTTATCTCTTTGTTTTTATCAATTACAGGTTGGGTTTTTGAGTATGCACCATGTAATTCACAGACACGTCTTTGTCCGTTAGCTTATATTGCTTAGTGATTGGGTTATAAGTCAATCCTGTCATATGAGAGACTTCTAGTCCTGCTTGTCGTGCGTAATTATTAAGTTCGGCAGGCTGAATGAATTTGGCGTAGTCGTGAGTGCCTTTAGGTAGCATGTTTAAGATATATTCAGCGCCAATGATCGCAAATAAATACGCCTTGGGATTGCGGTTGATAGTAGAGAAGAACACATGGCCGCCGGGTTTTACAAGAGTCATGCATGCTGTGATAACAGACGCTGGATCAGGTACGTGCTCAAGCATTTCTAAGCAGGTGACGACGTCGTAAGTGCCGGCTTCGCGAGCCGCGATCTCTTCGGCAGTGATTCTTTCGTAATCGATGTCGAGTTTAGATTCTTCTAAGTGCAGCTTGGCGACGGCCAGCGGTGCTTCGCCCATATCGATGCCTTTTACGTCAGCGCCTAGTTTTGCCATGGCTTCTGACAATATGCCACCACCACAACCTACATCGATTACTTTTTTGCCAGAGAGGTCTGCGCGTTCGTTAATGTAGTCGACTCGTAATGGGTTGATGTCGTGTAGAGGTTTGAATTCATTTTCGGTATCCCACCAACGACTGGCTAGCGCTTCAAATTTAGCCACTTCAGTAAAATCGACATTGTTGTGCTGTTCTTTTGTGTTGGTCATGGTTAATTTCCAGTGGTGTTGTAGGGCGCTTTTTGGCATCTAGGGTGTTGATTTGGATAGATGTCTGCCATTTAGTGGCGGATTGGCCAAAGTAATCTTTGTATTATAGCGAGATCAATAGAGGCAACCAATAGGAAACTTAGCTTGCTTACGGTTTCTTTGTCAGTTAATGGTCTGAATCGAGTCTTAAAATGTGTCAAATTGAAGGTCTTGAATTAGTCGCCAATTAGCAAACAAAAGATCCTGTCGCAGAGGTGTTATTTATTTCCTTATGATACAATGCAGCGCTTATAAAAAGATATCAGGGCGTCTGTCAGACTCCGAGGCATAAGGATCGGTTGTATCTATGGGTGAATTAGCCAAAGAAATTATTCCCGTCAGTATCGAAAACGAACTAAAGGGTTCCTACCTAGATTACGCAATGAGCGTAATTGTTGGGCGTGCATTACCAGACGTACGAGATGGTTTAAAACCTGTCCATCGTCGTGTTTTGTTCGCGATGAATGAACTGAAAAACGATTGGAATAAACCGTACAAAAAATCCGCGCGTATCGTCGGTGATGTGATCGGTAAATACCATCCACATGGTGATGTCGCAGTTTATGACACTATCGTACGGATGGCTCAGCCTTTTTCCATGCGTTATACATTGGTTGATGGCCAAGGTAACTTCGGTTCCGTTGATGGTGATAGTGCTGCAGCAATGCGTTATACCGAAATTCGTATGGCGAAAATTGCTCATCATCTATTAATGGATCTTGAGAAAGAAACTGTAGATTTTGTACCTAACTATGATGGTACAGAGTTTATGCCGTCAGTAATGCCTTCACGAGTGCCTGCTTTATTAGTAAATGGTTCTGCAGGTATTGCTGTTGGTATGGCGACAAATATTCCCCCTCATAATCTAGGGGAAATAATCGATGGCTGCTTAGCTGTCATTGATAATGCTGACATTACTATCGAAGAGTTGATGGAGCATGTGCCTGGGCCTGACTTCCCAACAGCGGCCTTTATTAATGGTCGTGCGGGTATTGTCGAGGCTTATAAAACAGGTCGCGGCCGCATTTATATGCGTGCTCGTCATCATTTTGAAGACATGGAAAAGGGCAATCGCCAATCCATCGTTTTCACTGAAATTCCTTATCAGCTGAACAAAGCGAAAGTCATTGAAAAAATCGCTGAGCTGGTAAAAGACAAAAAGCTAGAAGGTATTAGTGAATTGCGTGATGAGTCTGATAAAGACGGCATGCGTATTGTTATTGAATTGCGTCGCGGTGAAAATCCAGACGTAGTGGTAAATAATATTTTCACTCAAACACAGCTACAGTCTGTTTTTGGTATCAATATGGTGGCCTTGGTAGATGGTCGTCCACAATTGCTTAACCTGAAACAAATTCTTGAATGTTTCGTTAAACACCGTCGTGAAGTGGTGACTCGTCGTACTATCTTCGAGCTTCGCAAAGCGCGTGAACGTGGTCACATTCTGGAAGGTTTGGCAGTGTCTCTGGCCAATATCGATCGTGTTATTGAATTGATCAGAATGTCGCCAACCTCGGCTGAAGCAAAAGAAAGAATTGTTGCGGAATCTTGGCAGCCAGGCAATGTAATGGCAATGCTGGAGCGAGCAGGTTCTGATGCGTGTCGTCCTGATGATCTGGATGTGCAATATGGTTTTGTTGATGGTGCTTACCACCTTTCTCCAGACCAAGCGCAAGCTATTCTTGATTTACGTCTGCATCGTTTAACAGGGTTAGAGCACGAAAAGCTCATGGCGGAATACAAAGCGCTGATTGAGTTGATTGCTGAACTGTTGGAAATCTTGTCTAACCCTGATCGTTTGATGGAAGTTATTCGTGAAGAGTTAGAGGATGTTCGTGATTCTTTTGGTGATGTGCGTCGAACTGAGATCTTAACCTCTCGTCAAGATTTGACGATTGCTGATTTGATTGATGAAGCGCCTATGGTTGTGACTATTTCGGATACAGGTTATACGAAATCTCAACCATTAGAAGAATACAAAGCTCAGCGCCGTGGCGGTCGTGGTAAATCTGCTTCAGCCATGAAAGACGAAGATCACATTAGTCATTTGTTGGTAACAAGCAGTCATGACACGGTTATGCTGTTTAGTAACTTCGGTAAAGTGTACTGGTTGCGAGTGTTTGAGATTCCAACGGCCAGTCGTAACTCGAAAGGTCGTCCGATTGTTAACTTGTTGCCACTGGCTGAAGGCGAACATATTTCAGCATTGCTACCACTGACGGCGCCAGAAAAGTCAGATGCTGATGCAGAAGTTGATGAAGACGCTCAAGAAGCAAGCAGCTACATCTTTATGGCAACTGCTAACGGTACGGTTAAGAAAACGGCGATGGAGCATTTTGCTCGCCCTCGTTCTACCGGTTTGATTGCATTGAGCTTGGAT
The DNA here is from genome assembly GCF_004352835.1 of Marinomonas flavescens. Lineage (GTDB taxonomy): Bacteria > Pseudomonadota > Gammaproteobacteria > Pseudomonadales > Marinomonadaceae > Marinomonas > Marinomonas flavescens. The sequence continues at coordinate 40,637 of NZ_SJSB01000003.1, forward strand.
GAGACGGATGCCCTTGTGGGTGTTGCTCAAACAACTGGCAATGATGACATTATGTTGGTATCTAGCTCTGGTAAAACGATTCGTTTCTCTGAAGGCGATGTTCGTGCCATGGGTCGTACTGCAGCAGGTGTTCGTGGTATTCGTTTAGGCGAAGACGCTAAAGTGGTTTCTTTGATCGTTCCTCAAGAAGGCGCTGCCGTCTTGATGGCCTGTGAAAATGGTTATGGTAAACGTACTGCGATTGACGACTTCCCTGTCTATGGTCGTGGTGGTCAAGGGGTTATCGGTATCCAAGTGTCTGAGCGTAATGGCCCAGTGGTTGGTGCGACTCAAGTGGACGAAACGGATGAGATTATCTTGATCACAGATCAAGGAACCTTGGTTCGTACGCGCGTCACCGAAGTCTCTTGTCAAGGTCGAAACACACAAGGTGTTACCTTGATTCGCCTCACAAATGATGAACACCTAGTGGGTGTGGTTCGTGTTGTCGAGGACGATGAAGGTGATGTGGAAGAGGGTGAAGAGCTTGGAGTAGATGAGGCGGCAGCGCCGACTACTGCTTCTGGTGAGACGCCTGATACCACCGAAGACAAAGAGTAATAAAAGCGGCGCACCTTGGTGCGTCGCTTTTGTTTAAGTTAGATCCTGGATACTAGAGGTAAAAAACAGGATGAGCCGAGTTTATAATTTTTGTTCTGGTCCAGCTGCACTCCCTGAAGAAGTTCTAAAGAAAGCGCAGTCTGAATTGTTGGATTGGCATGGCGCTGGCGTTTCCGTAATGGAAATGAGTCACCGTAGTGCTGAGTTCATGTCTATTCTTGCTTCGGCAAAAGCGCGTTTGACGCGGTTGCTGGATATTAGTGATGACTATGAAATCTTGTTTGCACAGGGTGGCGCGTCTACCTTGTTTGCACAGATTCCTGCCAACCTAATGAATGGCTTTGACTCGGCTTGTTACTTGGATACGGGCGCATGGTCCACCAAGGCAATTAAAGAAGCAAAAAAATACGGTCAGGTTAATGTGGTAGCGTCTTCTAAAAAGCAGAAGTACCAAACTGTACCTGATTTTGCTTCTTTGGTATTGGATGAAAGTGCGGCGTATCTGCATTTGTGTCCGAATGAAACCATTGGTGGTTTGGAGTTTTCTGAATTACCAGAAACGTCTTTGCCGATTGTAGCGGATTTATCGTCTACTATTTTGTCTCGTAAAATAGACGTTAGCAAATACGGTTTGATTTACGCGGGCGCTCAGAAAAACGTGGGCCCGGCGGGTGTGGTTATTTGTATTATTCGTAAAGACTTGTTGGCGCGCAGCAGTGATGACTTGCCGACAACGTGGAATTTTGCAAATTTGGCGGCAAATGATTCGATGATCAATACTCCACCTACTTTCGCGATTTACTTAGCGGACTTGGTGTTTGAGTGGTTGGAAAATCAAGGCGGTGTAGGCGCCATTGAGCAAGCCAATATCCGTAAGGCTGAGGCCTTGTATCGTGCGATTGACGAAAGCAGTTTCTATTCTAATCCGATCGACCCTGCGTATCGTTCGCGTATGAATGTGCCTTTTGTGTTGGCGGATGAGTCTCTTGAAGCCTTGTTCTTAGAAGAGTCAGAAGCGGCCGGTTTGAGAACCTTAGCAGGCCATCGTTCTGTCGGTGGTATGCGTGCGAGTATTTATAACGCTTTGCCGATGGAAGGGGTGCAAGCCTTGATCGACTTCATGCATTCTTTTGAACAGCGTCACGGATAATTATTATGGCAAATACGAAACAGTCTGTGCCTGAAACACTGCCTTTGCTCAGGGATCGAATTGATTCGATCGACTCGCAAATTCAATCATTGATTAATGAACGAGCTCAGTGTGCTCAAAAAGTAGCAGAAGTGAAGTTGGCTGATCAAGGTGGCGACGCCGTGGTGTTTTATCGTCCAGAGCGCGAGGCTCAAGTATTGCGTCGCGTAATGGAGCGCAATGAAGGGCCGCTTGGCAATGAAGAAATGGCGAAGATCTTTCGTCAAATTATGTCTTCTTGCTTGGCGCTTGAAAAGCCGATGCGCATTGCGTTTTTGGGGCCAGAAGGGACCTTTACGCAGCAGGCGGCATTGAAGCACTTCGGTAAATCTATTGTCAGTGCGCCGATGGCGGCGATTGATGAGGTGTTTCGTGAAGTCGAGTCTGGCGCGGCCAATTATGGTGTGGTGCCAGTTGAGAATTCCACTGAAGGTGTGGTAAATCACACCTTGGACAGCTTTCGAGATTCGCAATTAAAAATTTGTGGTGAAGTGGAAGTGCGTATCCATCACCATTTGTTAGTGAGTCCGCATAGTAATGCGGATGAAGTGACGCATATTTACTCGCATCAACAATCATTGGCGCAATGTCGTGCTTGGTTGGATCGTTATTGGCCACATGCCGAGCGCGTGGCGGTGAGTTCTAATGCAGAAGCGGCACGTCTTGCGGCAGAAGCGGGCAAGAACGGTCGTGCTGTAGCGGCCATTGCGGGTGAAGTGGCGTGTGAATTGTATGGTCTGATGACGATATCTGCCAATATAGAAGATCGTCCTGATAACACGACGCGCTTTTTGATTGTTGGGAATCAGGATGTACCAGCGAGTGGTAAAGATAAAACCTCCTTGTTGATCAGTGCGAAAAATGAGCCGGGTGCTCTATATCGTTTGTTGGAGGCGTTTGAGCGTCATGGTGTTGATATGACCCGCCTTGAAACAAGACCTTCACTGATGAGTCGTTGGGGATATATCTTTTACATCGATTTTGTTGGTCATTATCAAGACGAAGGTTGTCAGGCGGTAATTGAAGAGTTAAGAGCTCGAGCGTCTGAAGTGAAGGTGCTTGGCTCTTACCCGATTGCCGTTCTTTAGTCTAATGGTTGGTGTTGTTTGTGAATAGAAATGATTCAGAAAGCGTGCTTGATCTTCTCCAGGAGGTTAAGCCGTTCGGTAGTGTATTGATTGTCGGGCTTGGCATGATTGGTGGCTCTTTTGCCAAGGCGCTAAAAGAAAGAGGTTTGGCCACGCTTTACGGTGCAGACCGTAGAGAAGGTGAGTTGGCCTTAGGTGTGTCGACAGGTGTTATTGATCATCCTGCTGCTCTGACAGAAGAATACATTGCGCGCATGGATGTGATCATTTTAGCGACTCCCGTTAGAGCTATGGAGTCCGTGCTATTAGAAATACAGCCGTATTTAAAAGCGACGACTCTGCTGACCGATGTGGGCTCTACGAAAGGCAGTGTAATCAGTGCCGCCAAAAAAGTCTTTGGTGAAGTGCCTGCGAATTTTATACCGAGTCATCCTATTGCAGGTGCGGAAAAAAGTGGTGTATTAGCCGCTAATTCTCAGTTGTTTGAAAAGCACATGGCGATTGTGACGCCTTTGGTCAGCAGTGATCCGGTTTTGTTGGATCGGTTGCATCAATTGTGGGTGGCGGTTGGTGCTGATGTGGTGAGTATGGATGTTGAGCATCATGATCATGTTTTAGCGTCGTCTAGCCATTTGCCACATTTGCTTGCTTATACATTGGTTGATGCATTAGCTAACAGTGATCGTAGTCAAGATGTATTCAAATTTGCTGCGGGTGGGTTTCGTGATTTTACGCGTATTGCGTCAAGCGATCCTGTCATGTGGCGAGATGTTTTCTTATCTAATAAAGACGCAACATTAGCGACCTTAGATCACTTTACTGAGCGATTATCGGTCATGAGGTCTGCCATCGAACAGGGTGATGGTGCGAGTATGTTTGGTGTTTTTACCCGAGCAAAGTCTGCGCGAGATCATTTTTTAAGATTATTAGAGCAGCGTACTTCTAAAGTCATTAAAGAAGTAAAGCCTGTCACTATCAGTGTTGCACCGGCCTCATCGATAAAGGGAGATGTTTCTTTATCAGGTGACAAGTTATTGTCACATAAAGCGATTACGCTAGCGAGTCTGTCTCATGGTGTGAGTCATTTGCGTAATGTCGATTTGACTGGCGATGTTCGTGTGACCATGCAGGCCTTTAGGGATATGGGGGTAGTCATTGAAGAGGTTGCTTCCAATCAGCTAAGGGTTCATGGTGTTGGTTTGAAAGGGTTGCAAGCACCTATTGCACCGATCAATGTGCATCAGTCTGGCGTGAGTTTGTCTCTTTTGTTGCCTGTTTTAGCGGGTCAAAGCTTTCCTGTTACTTTAATCGGTGAAGGGGCTTTGTTGAATCAGCCGATGAAAGAATTGTTTGATATTGCACGCTCCATGGGTGGTCACGTAATGACGGCTACTGCGGATTGTTTGCCAGTATCCTTGGCCCCATCAAATTCGCAGCGAGTGTCTTTAGTATTAAGTAATGGCTCGAAAAAGCTACATGCTGCGGCTATGTTTGCCATGTTGTATTGCCCAAAGGGTTCTGAGTTCCGTGCCTGTAGACAGGGTGTGTCGCAGATAAAAACCTTGTTTTCATGTTTTGGTCTTGATATTGCAATTGACGACCGTGTTGTCAGTCTGGTGCCAACAACACCGCAAGGAACGGATATTGAGTTGCCGGGAGATGTTAATCAAACGGCTTGGTTAGCACTGTCTGCCGCGCTATCGCCGGGTTCAAGATTGAGTATTCAGAATGCGTTGATTGGTGAAATGGCATCACCTTATTTGCCTTTTTTGAAAAGGATTGGGGCGAATCTTCGGATTATAGAAAAAGCGTCAGGTGGGTTTTCTGTTGGTACGGTGAATGTTTCATTTTCGCCATTATCTTCTTTTGAACTCAGTGCTGACGAGGTTTATTGTTTGCGTGAAGAGTTGACGTTTGTTTGTGTGGCGGCGGCTTATGCTTCTGGTGTTAGTGTAATACGAGGTGTGTCTGATTTACCGTATTATTATGAAGATCGTATTTTGTCTTTAATTGATGCATTAATGCATGTTGGCATCGTATGTGAATACAGCTCAGGTAATTTATTAATCACTGGTGGTATGCCATCGGGTGGTGAAGTGGACTGTGCTGGTGACGATCGTTTGGCTTTGGCTATGCTGACGCTTGGTTTGCGCAGTAAAGAAATAACCAAGGTAAATGATTGTCAGAAATTATTAGAAGAATTTAACGAATTAGAGAGTATTACGGCACAGTTGGGTTTTCATTGTGCGGTAATGCAGTAGTAATTGAAGAGGAATGTTTATGATAAATCAAGCTCCAGTCATCGCGATAGATGGTCCAAGTGGTGCCGGTAAAGGCACTGTCAGCCAGCTAATCGCAGAGAAACTGGGATGGCGTTTGCTTGATAGCGGTGCATTGTATCGATTGTTGGCGTTGGCTGTGTCTCACCATGGTATGTCAGTAGACGATGCAGAAACATTAAAGGTGCTGGCTGAGCATTTGGATATTCAGTTTGAGCAAGCGGAAGATGGTAAAGTTGAAATTATTTTAGAAGGTGAAATTGTTACCCAGGCGATTAGAACCGAAGAAGTGGGTAATAATGCATCTAAATTAGCGGCTATTCCTGAAGTTCGAGAAGGTTTATTGTTGCGTCAGCGTGCTTTTGCACAGACTCCAGGGTTGGTTGCGGATGGGCGTGATATGGGGACTGTTGTGTTTCCTGATGCACAAATTAAAGTCTTTTTAACGGCCTCTGCAGAGGAGCGAGCGCAAAGACGTTTGCTTCAATTGGAGCAGAAAGGTGCCGTGGTTAATTTTGAAGAATTAGTAAAATCTATAAAAGAAAGAGATGAGCGTGATGCCAACCGAGCCATCGCGCCTTTAGTGCCTGCAGCAGGCGCCCTAGTTATAGATAGTACTGAACTTACAATAGATCAGGTGGTTGAGATGGTATTTGCTGAAACAGCAAAGGCTGGTCTTATATAACCTGTTCTTTTGTGTGTGTTAAATGTGCTAGAATAGATTAAATGTTATTCAAGTCGGTGGGAGACCAGCAACGCTCTTATCGCAACAATCATAAAAACTGACCCGTATTTGCTGGTGATACGGATAAGACCAAGATTTTTTGGTCAACTATATAGGAAATACAATGACTCAAAGCTTCGCAGAACTGTTTGAAGAAAGCCTGTTAACCGTCGAAATGGCGCCAGGCTCAATTGTTACCGGTCTTGTTGTTGATATTGACAGCGAGTGGGTAACTGTTCATGCAGGTCTTAAATCTGAAGGCGTAATTCCTCGTGCTCAGTTCCTAACGGAAAGTGGTGAGTTCAACGTTAAAGTCGGTGACGAAGTTAAAGTTGCACTTGAAGCTGTTGAAGATGGTTTCGGCGAGACTAAATTGTCTCGTGAAAAAGCGAAACGTGCTGAAACTTGGGCTGTTCTTGAAAAAGCCTACGAAGAAGGCGCCATCGTCAATGGTGTTATCAATGGTAAAGTCAAAGGTGGCTTCACAGTTGATATCGCTAATATCCGTGCTTTCTTACCTGGTTCTTTGGTAGATGTTCGCCCAATCCGCGACACGTCTCACCTAGAAGGTGTGGATCTAGAGTTCAAACTTATCAAGCTTGATCAAAAACGTAACAACGTTGTTGTATCTCGTCGTGCCGTTATGGAAGCGACTAACAGCGCTGAACGCGAAACACTACTTGCTTCTCTAGAAGAAGGCCAAGAAGTTAAAGGTATCGTTAAGAACCTTACAGACTACGGTGCGTTCGTTGATCTTGGTGGTGTTGATGGTCTTCTACACATCACTGACATGGCTTGGAAACGCATTAAGCACCCAAGCGAAATCATTGCTGTTGGCGATGAAATCGATGTTAAAGTCCTTAAATTTGACCGCGAGCGTAACCGTGTGTCTCTAGGTCTTAAGCAATTGGGTGAAGATCCATGGGTAGCTATCAAAGCGCGTTACCCAGAAGGTACTAAAGTAACGGCTAAAGTTACTAACTTGACTGATTACGGTTGCTTCGCAGAACTTGAAGAAGGCGTAGAAGGTCTAGTTCACGTATCTGAAATGGATTGGACTAACAAAAACATCCACCCATCTAAAGTAGTTCAGATCGGTGATGAAGTTGAAGTTATGATTCTTGATATCGACGAAGAACGTCGTCGTATCTCTTTGGGTATCAAGCAGTGCACCATGAACCCATGGGAAGAATTTGCTACATCTTTCAACAAAGGCGACAAAATCTCTGGCGCAATCAAGTCTATCACTGACTTTGGTGTGTTCATTGGTCTTGACGGCGGCATTGACGGCCTTGTACACCTTTCTGACCTATCTTGGGAAGAAACAGGTGAAGACGCAGTTCGTGCATACAAGAAAGGTGATGTTCTTGAAACTGTTGTATTGTCTATCGATGCAGAGCGCGAGCGTATTTCTCTTGGCGTTAAACAACTTGAAGAAGACCCATTTGTTGGTTTCGTTGCTGAAAACGACAAAGGCACTATCGTAAACGGTGTTGTCTCTTCTGTTGATGCTAAAGGTGCGGTTGTTACTCTAGCTGAAGGCATTGAAGCTACTTTGAAAGTATCTGAAATTAGCCGTGAGCGCGTTGAAGATGCAACAACAGTATTGAAAGAAGGCGATAAAGTAGAAGCAGCGATCATTAGTGTTGATCGTAAAGCTCGTACTATTACAATTTCTATCAAGCAGAAAGATGCAACTGAAGAAAAAACTGCTCTTAAGAATCATTCTGAGAAGCAACAAGTTGAAGCGAACGGTCCTACCACTATCGGTGATTTGATCAAAGCACAACTAGAAAACCAAAACTAAGTTTTGATTTTCATTAGCTATTAAAAAGCGGGCTTAGGCCCGCTTTTTTTATGTCAAAATTACGATAACGCGTTGACAAGAAAACTATACATAAAACATGTGGATAACTGTGGGTATAGACTCTGTGTGACCTGTTATCGGAGTGATTTTAGCAGTGTCTTTGTGTCTTCTTCGTCCCAGTTTTCTTTTTCTAATAACTGTTTCAGTGAGTCATTGTTTTGAGTTTGCTGAAGGTTCTTCTGAAATTTTGCAAAATGCATGTCTTTGATGAGCTTTTCATCATAAGGAGAGCGGTACAGTGGCGGAGTTTTCTCGCTTTTAGAATCGTCCGCTTGTTTTAATTTATCGATATTCTTGTACGTCTTTAAGAAGTCTTTTTTATTCATCTTAGTTGTCCTTATTGGGTGTGCTCAATATGGAGTATTTCAAAATGCTCTGGATGGGCTCGCCATCTAATGTTCAAATCCCACAAACTTATACCATGCTCTTTGCCTTCTTTATTCTGTAAGTAGGATGGCCTAGGGTCTTGCTCAACAATCTGTTTAATTAAAGTCTTAATATCTCGTTGATGCAATGATTGGTAGTGTGCGCATTGGATGTTGGCCAGCTCAGAAAAAACTACCTTGGTGGTGTTGTCCGCTTGTGGTGCGAAGCCACCTTGAGCATCTGGAATGCTGTCGGCATAAGGAATATATGGCTTTATATCTAAAACTGGCGTGCCATCTAGTAAATCCGCTCCGTGTAACTCGATAAATATTTTGCTGTTTTCCTGGTAGATTTTGCCAAGTTTTACGACAGACAACCCTATCGGGTTTGGTCTATGCGTGGCACGAGTGGCAAAAACCCCCATTTTAATTTTTCCGCCTAATCGTGGTGGACGTATTTTGGCTTTCCAGTTTTCGCTCATGGTGGCGTGAAAAATGAACTGAATCCAGATATGGGAAAAATCACTTAACCCACTTAATGTGTCTAGTCTGTTGTATGGAGGAAGTAGTTCTATTCTTGCGGTCGCTTCCGTGACCAGTCCCGGTTGTCTGGGGATGCCAAATTTTTCTTTGTAGCATGAGTGAACGATGCCAACGGTGGCTAGGTTAAAATGTAGTGGAACAGACAAGGTGCTTCCTTTTTATGATCAAATTCAAGACTAAAGGATTAAATAGTTTGTGTTAGTATACTGATTATATGGTTGCCCACACGATAAACTTTACTGCTATCGATACTACTTATTAACGTAATTAGAGATTAAAAATGTCTTTAGAATCCTATATGAATCAAATTGGTCAGCAAGCGAGAGCCGCTTCTCGTTTGCTTGTAAAAGCTTCCACAGAACATAAAAATAGTGCGTTATTGGCGATGGCTGACGCGTTAGAAAATGCTCGACCTCGACTAATAGAAGAAAATACTAAAGACATTAAAAATGGTAAAGAAAAAGGGTTAGACGCTGCGTTATTAGACCGTTTATTACTTAATGATGCTCGTATTGACGGCATGATTGAAGGTCTTAGGCAGGTGGCGGCTTTGCCTGATCCTATTGGTGAGATAACCGATATGCTTTATAGACCTTCTGGTATTCAATTGGGAAAAATGCGAGTGCCTTTAGGTGTTGTTGGTATCATTTACGAATCTCGTCCAAATGTTACGATTGATGCGGCAAGTCTGTGTTTAAAATCCGGCAACGCTACCATTTTAAGAGGTGGATCTGAGGCTTTCTATTCGAATCAAGCCATTGCCAAGGCGGTTTCAGCTGGTTTGAATGCTGTTGGTTTGCCTGAGCATGCGGTGCAAGTATTAAATACCACTGACCGTGACGCCGTAGGCAAATTAATTACCATGCCAGACTATGTTGATGTGATAGTACCTCGAGGTGGTAAGGGATTAATTGAGCGCATCAGTCGTGATGCTCGAATTCCTGTCATTAAGCATTTGGATGGTAATTGCCATGTCTATATTGATGATGAGGCAGATTTAGAAAAAGCGTTCAATATAGCGATAAACGCAAAAACGCGTCGCTATGGTGTTTGTAATGCGATGGAGTCTTTGTTGATTCATCAGGCGATTGCGGCAGAAGTGTTGCCAACACTGGTGTCGGCGTTTCATGAAAAAGGGGTTGAGCTCGTCGGTTGTGAAACGACTCGACTTATCGTTGCCAAATCCGTTGCATCGCAGATAACAATTGGCGTAGCCACAGAAGAAGATTGGTTTACCGAATACCTTGCCCCTAAATTATCAATTAAAATAATGACAGATATGGATGAAGCGATCGCTCATATTAATCACTATGGCTCGCACCATTCAGATGCGATCGTTTCTCAAGATTATTCAAAGACTCGGGCCTTTATGGCAGAGGTGGATTCATCGTCTGTAATGGTGAATGCATCCACAGCGTTCGCAGATGGCTTTGAATATGGTCTAGGGGCAGAAATTGGTATTTCTACGGATAAAATACACGCTCGCGGCCCCGTTGGCTTGATTGGTTTAACCAGTCAGAAATACATAGTTTTAGGTGATGGTCATACGCGTGACAATTAAAACAAAAAAGTCTTCTGGTGTGGCCATTATGGGTGGGACATTTGATCCTATTCATAATGGTCATTTAAGAGTAGCCGTGGAGATTTTAGATCGTTTTAATTTCAAGGCGATGAAGTTGATTCCTTGTTTTCAACCTGTTCATAAAGGGCTACCCAGTGTCACCGCTCAGCAACGTTTGGAAATGGCTAAAATGGCTATTTCTAGCGATGTTAGATTGGCGGTAGATTCAAGAGAGATCTTAAGAGCGGGGCCGAGTTACTCAATTGATACCTTGAGAGATATTCGAGCCGAAATCGGACCGGATGTGCCATTGATTATGGTATTGGGAATGGACAGCTTTTTATCACTACCGACTTGGGCTGAATGGCGAAAATTAATTGAATATGCGCACATCTTGGTCGTTTCTCGACCTGGTTGGGAGCCAGAATTAATCTCAGAATTGAGCGCTTTCTGCGAAAACTATCGTGCCGCTTCATCGCATGAGTTACAATGCGCGCCCTCAGGCTCTGTTTGGCTAGAAATGCTGCCATCTTTGGAGATTTCTTCCAGCATGATAAGGATCTTGTGTAATAAACAGGAATCCATTGCGTATCTGCTACCAGAGCCCGTACAAACATACATAATAGAAAATAAATTATATCAGGATATCGTAACTTTATGAGTCAGCCTAATCTCACAGCAGATCAAATCTTAGCTTTAGCAGTGGAAGCACTGGAAGATGTCAAAGGTGATAAGATCACTGTGTTGAATGTTTCAAAGCACACAGACATGATGGACTATATGGTCATTTGTACTGGTACCTCTAAGCGTCATGTTAATGGCTTGGGTCAAAATGTCATCGTGCATCTGAAATCTAAAGGACTTCAGCCATTGGGTTTTGAAGGTCGTGGGTCAGGCAGTGATTGGGTCTTGGTAGACTTGCATGATGTTGTCGTTCATGTGATGACGGAAGAAGCTAGAGCATTTTATGATCTAGAAAAGCTTTGGGACATTAAACCAGAAGTAATGTAAGGCTCTGAAATGCGTGTTCGATTGATTGCTGTTGGTACAAAGATGCCGAAATGGGTAACACAAGGCTATGATGATTATGCCAAACGGTTACCCAAAGATTTTGCTTTAGAATTGGTAGAAATTCCTATGTCGCCACGAGGGAAAAATACCGATATTCCTAAAGCAATTCGCAAAGAAGGTGATTTGATGCTCGATGCGATTCCCCAGGGTGATAAAGTTATCGCGATGGAAGTGCTTGGTAAAGAGTGGTCAACAGCGCAATTAGCCGATCAAACAGAACAATGGCGAATGGACGGCTACAATGTCAGTTTGTTAGTGGGTGGGCCTGATGGGCTGGACCCTCGCTGTACTTCTAGAGCAGACCAAGTCTGGTCATTATCTCGTTTAACACTTCCGCACCCTATGGTACGGATTATTCTTGCTGAGCAAATATACCGTGCTTGGACCTTAATGAATAATCATCCGTATCACAGATAGAGGGTAATTCGGTGAGTCGTCGACATCAAAATTTTCGTAATTACCGCAAAGAAAAAACACTGACGCAATCGCGTATTATTATCGCAGGGCTCTTGGTGTTGCTCTTAGCCGGTGTTTTGATGGCGCGCTTATTCTATCTTCAAGTTGTGCAGTACAAGCTTTATCAAACTAAATCAGATGAGAACCGCGTGATGCTGGTCACTATGCCACCGCCACGTGGGCTTATTTATGATCGCAATGGTGTTGTGCTTGCTGATAACCGTCCTATACACAGTTTAACAGTCACTCCTGAACGGATTAAGAGTCTGCCTTGGTTGAAAAAAACGCTTTCGGGCATGATTGATATTAGCCAAGACGAATGGGATCAGTTTGACGAAAAGTTAAAAGAGTATCGTCGCCCTTACCAATCTATTACCTTAAAATCACAACTCACTGATGCGCAGTGGGCCAGAATTGCTGTTAACCTTTATAAGCTTGATGGTGTTCAAGTCGAAGCGCAGCTAACTCGATATTACCCTTATGGAAAAGATAAAGCCTTTGCTCACTCTATCGGCTATGTTGGGCGCATTACTTCCAAGGATTTAGAGCGTGTAGATAAGCAAGCTTATCAAGGCGCTTTGTTTATCGGGAAAACCGGTGTTGAAGGTTACTACGAAAGCACTTTATTTGGTAAAGCTGGTATTAAAAAAGTAGAAGTGAATGCCCGTGGTCGTATCATGGAAGAGCTTAGTCAGGTCAACCCTGTTCCAGGTAAGAATATTCACCTTTATATGGACGCACGACTACAGCAATATGCCTATGACTTGATGGGCGATTATAAAGGCTCTGTCGTTGCTATTGACCCCAATACGGGCGGCATTTTGGCCTTGGTATCTAAACCAGGGTTTGATCCTAATTTATTTGTGAGGGGAATCTCTTACAAAAATTATTCTACTCTGCGTAATTCTAAAGAACTGCCTTTGTTTAATCGTGCATTGCGAGGAGGGTACCCGCCGGCCTCAACAATCAAGCCTTTTATGGCGCTGGCTGGGCTTGAATATGGTTTTTCTTCTTGGACTGAACGCTATTTTGCTCGAGGCTATTATCAAATCAATCCAGGCGGTCGTCGCTACCGTGATTGGAAGCGTGGTGGTCATGGTTGGATTAATTTGCAGCGCGCTATTATTGAATCAGTGGATACCTATTTTTATCAGCTGGCAAATAAAATGGGCGTGACACCTATTCATGATTTTTTATCGCGCTTTGGCTTTGGTAAGAGCACGTTATTAGATCTTGATGGCGCTAGTGTGGGTTTGTTGCCATCTAAAGAGTGGAAGCGCGCCAAGTATAACCAGCCTTGGTACCCAGGTGACTCAGTAAATATTGGTATTGGTCAGGGCTTTATGGTGGCGACGCCGATACAAATGGCAACAGCGGTTTCCGCTATTGCCGCACGTGGGCATTATTATTATCCGCGTATGGCTAGGACGATAGGTGGTAAGCCGGCTACTTTCCAAGGTGATTCTGGTGGGGTGCATAATATTATTCTCAAAGACCAAAGTAATTGGGAAAAGATAGTAACCGCCATGAGCAAAGTTATCACTGACCCTAAAGGCACTGGTCGTCGCTTGCAAGGTACGGATTATACGATTGCGGGTAAAACAGGGACTGGTCAGGTTTTCAGTCTGCAAGATGGTGAAGAGTACGAGGCAGATAAGTTAGTCAAGCGACTTCATGACCATGGGTTGTTTATTGCATTTGCACCTGTAGAAAAACCTAAAATTGCGATTTTTGCCATTTTCGAAAATGGCGGCGGTGCCGCTTTACCAGCTGATTTAACGAAAAAGATTTTTGATGCCTATATCGATGGTAAATATCCAAAACGTTACGACTATTTAAAAGGTAAAAATCAGTGACTGATAATGTTTATAAGAGGGCGCTTACTTTTGCTAACGCTCGTCTTTGGAAACTGATCCACGTTGATATATTGCTCTTGGGCGCGCTGCTGTTATTGATGGCTGGCGGTCTAGTTGTGCTTTATTCTGCTTCTGGCGAAGATATGGCTATGGTAGAGCGACAAGGTGTCCGTTTCTGCATTGGCATGGGAGTTTGTCTGGGTTTGGCGCAACTGCCACCTAAGTACATGCGTAGGGCATCTCCGGCGTTATTTGTTTTCTTGGTTTTGCTGCTGATCGGCGTGCTACTTTTTGGTGTGGGGGCAAAGGGGGCGCAGCGTTGGTTGGCTTTGCCTGGCGGGTTGCGTTTTCAACCTTCCGAAATTATGAAAATCCTTATGCCAATGATGATTGCTTGGTACTTTTCTGATCGACAGCTCCCACCAACGTTCAAAGAAGTGTTGTCTGTGCTGGCGCTTATTTTGATTCCAGTCGTCATGATTGCTAAACAGCCCGATTTAGGGACCGCGTTATTGGTGGCAGTGTCCGGTATTTTTGTTTTATTTTTGGCAGGTCTAGGGTGGCGCTATATTGTCAGTGCTGCTGTTTTAGCGCCTGCTGCGGGTTATGCTCTCTGGCATTTTATGCATGATTATCAGCGCCAGCGAGTACTTACTTTTTTAAATCCAGAAAGCGATCCCCTTGGCTCTGGTTGGAATATTATTCAATCTAAAACAGCCATTGGCTCCGGTGGTTTGTACGGCAAGGGGTGGTTAGAAGGGACTCAGGCGCAACTTAATTTCTTACCTGAAAGCCATACCGATTTCATTGTCGCAGTGCTTGGCGAAGAATTTGGCATGCTGGGTTGCGGTATTTTGATTTTCTCATATCTCTTGGTTATCTCTCGTGGTTTATATATAGCAGGTACGGCTGAAGATAATTACGCTCGCTTATTGGCTGGTAGTTTAACACTCACATTTTTTGTTTATATGTTTGTAAATATCGGCATGGTATCAGGCATTTTACCTGTGGTTGGGGTACCCTTGCCTCTAGTGAGTTATGGTGGAACATCGATCATAACGATTATGGCAACCTTTGGCATTCTTATGTCAGTGCAAACACACAAAAGAGCAAGATGATGATAAAACTAGCAGTAGGAATACTACTAGTGCTTGGCCTCGCTGGGTGCAGTAGTTTAGACCAAGCAAAAAGTAGAGAATTAGGGGATGAGCTTAAAGTAAGCAATGAATTACTTGAAGATGCACCACAAAGCATAGCGTCTTCTTACGCAGCCAACCCTCAGGTGCAAGCTTTCATAGATCGTTTAGTAAAAAACGATCACTTTGATAAGAAAAGATTAGAGCTTGCTTTTTCTCGAATTAAAGTTCGTGAGAAGGTGATTGAAAAATCTAATAATCAACCTGAAGTACTCATTCCCTATTACAAATATCGCACTCGTTTTGTAAGCAGTCAGCGGATAGAAAGCGGTAAGGCTTTTGCCATAAAGAATAAATATTGGCTCGATAAAGCGGAAAAAGAATACGGTGTCGACTGGCATATTATCGTGTCTTTGATTGGTGTTGAAACCTATTATGGTCGTATTACAGGGTCGCAAGATGTCTTTACTTCTTTAACTACGCTTGCTTTTGATTACCCTAGACGACAAAAGTACTTTCAAAGTGAGCTGAAAGCCTATCTTTTGCTTGCTCGTGAAAATGGTTGGAACATTGGTGCGACTAAAGGCTCTTATAGTGGTGCTATGGGAATGGTTCAGTTTATGCCTTCTAATTACCGCAAATTAGCAATTGATTATGATGGTGATGGGCGAATTGATCTTTGGCATTCTGATGCTGATGCAATAGGCAGTGTTGCTAATTACTTGAAACATCATGGTTGGGAATTCGATAAGCCTTGCTTGGTTATGGCAAATGTAAAATCCCCTGAAACAGTGAAAAAATGGGTGAATTTTGATAGTAAACCAATCAAAACGGCAGCGCAGTGGTCTACGTTAGATATATTGCCAAGCCAGTCATTTTTACCAGAGAAAATGGGGCTGATTGGATTGCGTACAGCTGAAGATAAGACGTCTTATTGGCTAGCTTATGAAAACTTTTTCACTATCATGGATTATAATCCAAGCAGGCGTTACGCAATGTCTGTATTGGAACTTGCCAAGAGTATAGGAGAGCAGTGATTAATCGTTGTTTTGTTTTTTTATTAGTGAGCTTTAGTGTCGTATTGTTGAGTGGTTGTACTGGTAATACGATGAGTTCTGCTGACTATGATAAGGCTTCTGCTGGCGGACGCTATACTATCCTTAAAGATCACGCTCCGGATCATGATGTCAAAGTGGATCATTTACCTAATTTGGTCCCTAAATGGGAGTCCAAAAGCCGCGGAGGAAATAAAAGTCCTTATGAGGTTTGGGGTAAGAAGTATTGGGTGATGAAATCCGCTAAAGGGTACGTTGCGGAAGGGACTGCTTCTTGGTATGGGATGAAGTTTCATGGACACACTACTTCAAATGGGGAAACATATGATATGTATGCTTTTTCAGCGGCACATAAATCCCTTCCTTTACCGACGTATTTGAAAGTGACGAACCTTGATAATCAGCGCTCGGTAATTGTTAGGGTCAATGATCGAGGACCTTTTCACGGTAATCGATTAATAGATCTTTCTTATGCAGCGGCCGTGCGGTTAGGTTATCAGAAAAAAGGTTTGGCTCGTGTTAGAATAGAAGCTATCACACCGCCTAAAGGTGGTGTGTATCGTGCGGAACCTACCTCGTCATCAGTGACGAAAAAAGAGGTTAATCCCCCGATTATATTGGCTCCTAGCCCTGTTGTTAGCGTGCCGAAAAGTACGAAAGAAACACCGGTTTTTACGCACTTACAGCTGGGTGCATTCTCAACTAAAGAAGCGGCTAATCGTTTGAAACAGCAGCTATTTTCTGTTTTTGATACTCAAGTGAATATCGAGATAGTTAAACAGAATGATGCTCTGTATAAAGTGTTAGTAGGGCCTTATGCAAGTGATGTTGAGTTGTCGAATTGGCAAGATAAACTTCATAAAGCTGGGTTTGCTAAGCCTGTACGAGTTGCCATGTAACTGTAAAGGCGAATTCCATGGGCTAGAGATTCGTCATATCCTCTAGTATTATTTGTAAACTTTTTTTAACCAGATGTTGTAGAGCATGAAACGACTCCTAATTATTTTATCCGTATTTCTGGGCATTACCGCCAATGTCCTTCACGCAGAACCTACGCTAATTCCAGCACCTCCAGAAATTGCCGCTAGTAGCTACATCCTTATGGATGCCTATACTGGTGATATTTTGGTATCGCATAATGCTGATGAAAAATTGCCACCAGCAAGCTTAACCAAATTAATGACGGCCTATATTACTGAGTACGAGTTAGCTCGAGGTGATATAGCAATGACGGACCAAGTCACTATTAGTAAGAAAGCTTGGCGCATGAAAGGTTCACGCACCTTTGTTCGCGAAGGAACCAAGGTCCCTTTAAAAACACTGATGCAAGGTATGATCGTACAGTCTGGTAACGATGCGACAGTAGCGATTGCAGAGCATATTGCAGGCAGTGAATCTGCCTTTGCTGATTTGATGAATCAACATGCAAAACTGCTTGGAATGAAAGACTCTCATTTTGTAAATGCAACGGGATACCCAGTTGATGGTCATTACTCTAGTGCCCATGATATTGCGATTATAGCGCGAGCTACGATTACTCAGTTCCCTGAAAACTATCCTATTTATGCTGAGAAGTACTTCACTTACAACAATATTCGCCAGCCTAACCGAAATCGTCTTTTATGGCGTGATAAGTCTGTTGACGGCTTGAAAACAGGTCACACTGAAGCCGCAGGTTACTGTTTGGCCGCTTCCGCTGTTCGTAATGGCACTCGTCTAATTTCCGTAGTAATGGGGACGAAATCTGATGAAGCGAGAGCCGGTGAATCGCAAAAATTATTGGATTACGGTTTCAGATATTATGAAACTCGTAAGCTTTACAGCCGTGGACAAGTGCTAAGCAATGCGCGTGTTTGGGGTGGTAGCCAGAATACAGTCAAAGTGGGTTTTGCTAACGATGTATTAGTGACATTGCCTCGCCAAGATGCAGATTCTTTGCCAGCAAGCTTGCAACTAAACCCTACGCTTGAAGCGCCGATTAAAGTGGGTGATGTTTTAGGTAAAATCACTGTAGGGACACCAGGAAATATTGTGTTGGAGAAAAACGTTGTTGCTCTCGAACCGGTTGATCAGGGTGGATTCTTTAAGCGTATGTTTGATAAAATTAAACTCTTCTTCATGAATTTATTTTAGACCTTAATGGTCTATTGGAATACTGATGGCTCTGATTACAAAAAACGGTGACCAAGCTGAGAACGCTGTAGATGCACCTAAAATAGAATTTCCTTGTGAAAACTACGTTGTAAAAGTAGTGGCGCTTGATGTTGATGGTGTGCATATGGACATTGTCGAGTGCATGCAGGTTCATGCTCCTGAAATGGGGAATGAAGCGAGTAACATAAATCGTTCTAGTAAAGGTCGCTTTGTCAGTTTCAGCTTCCGTATTTTGGCTCAGGGTGAAGAGCAGCTAGGAAATTTGCATAAAGATCTAATGGCGCTTGAAGCGGTTAAGATGGTTCTTTAGATGAATTTGAACCTTATTTGCCGTGATTTAGGTGTGGTCGCTTATGAGACAACTTGGGAACGAATGAAAGCATTCACCCAAGTTCGCTCTAAAGAAGATCAAGATGAAATTTGGCTGCTGGAGCACCCATCTTTATTTACACAAGGACAAGCAGGTAAAGAAGAGCATTTACTTGCACCCGGAGATATTCCTGTTATCCAAGTAGATAGAGGGGGGCAGGTTACCTATCATGGTCCTGGTCAGCTAGTCGCGTACGTACTGATTGATTTAAAACGACTCGGTATTGGTGTGAGGGATTTGGTCAGTGTGCTTGAAAATGCCATTATAGAGACACTAAAGCTTAATAGTATTGAAGCTTATGCTAAACCTGATGCGCCTGGTGTGTATGTAGATGAAAAAAAAATAGCGTCTTTGGGCTTGCGAGTTCGACGAGGATGTTCTTTTCATGGGTTAGCGCTAAATGTTGATATGGATCTATCGCCGTTTAATCGTATTAATCCATGTGGTTATCAAGGTCTTCAGATGGTCGATATGGCACAACTTAACAGCCAAGTCGATTTTTCTAATGTTAAAGTTCAGTTAGCGAACCAGCTTGCTGAGCAGCTCGGATACAAACATCCGACTATCCAACAAGGGTGGAAATAGAATGACTGCAGAACGCAAACGCGTTGTCCAAGGCGAAAAACTTCGTGGTGCCGATAAAATGGCACGCATACCTATAAAAGTAGTTCCAACAGAAGAAATTCCACGCAAACCAGATTGGTTGCGTGTGCGAATGCCTGCTTCTCCTGAGATTGCTCGTATTAAAAAAACGTTACGTGAACATAAATTGGCGTCAGTATGTGAAGAAGCTAATTGCCCTAATCTGGGTGAATGCTTTAGTAACGGTACGGCTACATTTATGATCATGGGTGAAATTTGTACGCGTCGCTGTCCTTTCTGTGATGTGGCACATGGTCGTCCTAATGCGCTTAGTCCTGACGAGCCAAAACAGTTAGCAGCCGCAATACGAGATATGAAACTTAAGTATGTCGTAATTACATCTGTAGATCGCGATGATCTGCGTGACGGTGGCGCTCAACATTTTGTAGACTGTATTACTGAAACCCGAGCATTAAGTCCTAACATTGAAATTGAAACGTTAGTGCCTGATTTTCGTGGTCGTATGGAAACAGCTCTGGATATTTTGCAAATTGCACCGCCTGATGTGTTTAACCATAATTTGGAATCCATTCCACGCTTGTATCGTCAAGTGAGACCTGGTTCTGATTATCAATGGTCTTTAGACTTGTTGAAAAATTTCAAGGATCGTTGCCCTGATGTTCCAACAAAATCAGGTTTGATGGTTGGTTTAGGTGAGACGTTTGAAGAGATCGTCGATGTGCTGAAAGATTTGCGCGCACATAATGTTGAAATGTTGACGATTGGTCAGTATCTTCAGCCTTCTAAGCATCATTATCCTATGGCGCGTTTCGTGCCGCCGGAAGAGTTTGCTCGCTATGAAGAAGTGGCAAAAGAACTTGGCTTTAAGCATGCCGCTTGTGGACCGCTAGTGCGATCTTCTTATCATGCCGATAAACAAGCTCACGGTGAACGAGTTTCTTAAGCTATTATAACGGTACAAAAAAGAGCGGAGTCGAGGGTTTTGTCCTTGGCGCCGCTTTTTTATTATGTCATTGAAAGAAATAAAAATTATAGTAAGTTGAGATAGTGGGTATTTGAGCCATTAATCTAAGCTTTTTTTTGATGTATTTATGCGGATTTTAGGAGGCAAAATGAAGCCTTGGTCAGTGAAAGATTCTATTGAACTTTATAACGTCACTCATTGGAGTGCAGGCTTTTTCTCTATCAACGATCAAGGTCGTGTTATGGCGTTGCCAGATAGGGAAAACAGTATTGATCTAACAGAGCTTTCTAAAGCGCTAAAAGATCAAGGCATTCCTTATCCATGTTTGGTGCGTTTTCCTAACATTCTGCATTCAAGAATCGAAAAAATCACTGAATCATTTTGCCAAGCCATCGAGCATTATGATTATAAAGCGAACTATTCAATTGTTTATCCTATTAAGGTAAACCAGCAGCGACGTGTAGTAGAAGAAATTGCAGGTTGTCAGCCAGATAATCCTTCTACCGTTGGTTTGGAAGCAGGAAGTAAGCCTGAATTAATGGCTGTGCTTGCCATGCACCAGAACCCGAATGGCATCATCGTTTGCAATGGCTATAAAGATCGTGAGTTTATTCATTTGGCTTTGATGGCTGAAAAGATGGGTCATCAAGTCTTTATTGTGGTTGAGAAGCTCCATGAGCTTGATCTTATTTTAGATGAAGCCAAGAAGATTAATGTGAAACCACGAATCGGTATTCGGATTCGTTTAGCATCCACCAGTTCCACCCATTGGAGCAACAGTGGTGGGGAGAAATCTAAATTTGGCCTAACAACATCTCAATTATTGCGTGCGGTTGATCGTTTGCGCGACTTAGAAATGCTGGGTTGTCTTGAGTTGATTCATTTTCATCTTGGCTCTCAAATTACTAAAATTCGTGATATTCAAAACAGCTTAAAAGAATGCGCACGTTATTATTCAGAGTTACACCAGATGGGTGTTCCTGTGAAATGGGTCGATGTTGGTGGCGGGCTAGGTGTAGATTACGAAGGAACTCGTTCGCAGAATGCCTATTCTGCAAATTATAGTATCAGCGAATACGCTAATAACGTTGTGTTTGCATTCCATAACGTGTGTGATCAATACAATTTGCCACACCCAAATTTGATTTCAGAATCTGGACGAGCGGTGACGGCGCATCATGCAATGATGATTGCAGATGTTTTTTCTCATGGCGCAGAACTATTGCCGATTGACGCACCAGATTCAGATAGTGTGCTAGAAATACAGCGCCTTTGGGATTGTTATCAGAGTCTGAAAAATGACGAGGAAAATGATAACCGCTCTCTGGTTGAGATTTACCACGATCTTCTTGATGACTTTAAAGACAGCTTAACTCTTTATAACCATGGCCAGCTTAATCTTGAGCAGCGAGCTCAGGCTGAAAACCTGTTTGTTGTGGCTTGTCGTAATTTATTGCCAAAATTAGACAATCGTAACCGTGGTCATCGCCCTGTTATTGATGAGCTTAACGAACGCCTTGCAGAGAAGTTATTTGTGAACTTGTCTGTTTTCCAATCCATGCCAGATGCGTGGGGGATTGATCAGCTTTTTCCTGTTTTACCATTGCAAGGGCTGGATCAGGCGCCTTCGTTTAGAGGTAAAATACAAGACGTTACGTGTGATTCAGATGGTTGCTTATATCGTTATGTTGATGGGCAAGGGATCGAGTCTTCATTACCGCTTCCGCCACCGCCAGTCAATGATGATTATCTAATGGGCTTTTTCTTGGTGGGTGCTTATCAAGAGACTCTCGGAGATTTGCATAACCTTTTTGGTGATACTTGCTCGGTCGATGTTTATCTCACTGATGATGGTTTTAGAATTGACCATGTGTTGATGGGGGATAGCGTTCAAGATGTACTTAAGTATGTAAGCTATGATGAAAAAGCGCTACTGAAGTGTTATCAAGATAAAGTATCTGCAAGTGATTTGGACCTTGAAGAGCAAACGAAACTTATTGAAACCTACAATAAGGTGTTAAGAGGAACAACGTATCTATCGTAAATGATAGGCTTAAATTCGTTGTTTTAGAGGATTAGTCCGAAATAACTCCATTGTAACTCTTGCTCACTTTTGTGGGCACGAGTTAGTTATTTTTCTATTAACTAGGATGACTATGACGATTCAGTCTCAATCGAATGCACCTTGTTTTGCCGTTATACTTTCTAGCGTGGTGATGCTTGAGAATATGACCTATAGAATTATGATTGATAAGCTTCGTGACTTAGCAAAAGAGCAAGCTGGCTTTTTAGCGGCAGAGTGTTCACTAGGTGAAACCGATTTACTGATTACCTATTGGCAAGACCGCGAAACAGCCACTAGTTGGATCAACAACAATATCCTGCGAAGAACACTGTCGTTAGCCGAGCAGTTTTGGTTTGAATCTTATTCGCTACGATTAGTGGAAGTGTTAGAAAATAGATCATTCAAGCAAACTAATGCAGCGGATCAAACGTCGCGTTTCCCGAGGATTAACACCGCAAGAGGCGTGCTTAAGCTTCTCGATGAGTCAGACGCTGGTTTATTAAAGGCGTATGTATCTGAAGAAAAAAAATTCCTTGCGCCTTGGGAGCCTTTGCGAGCAGATGCTTACTATTCGCTAGAAGTTTGTACCTTGCGGATACGAGAAATGCGTCGAGATTTTATTGAGGATCGTGGCGTCGCTTTTTGTTTTTTATCGCCTGATGAAAGTCGAATGCTAGGTTATGCCAATTATTCCAATATTGTGCGCGGTGTGTTTCAGTCTTGTCACCTTGGTTATAGCTTAAGAGAAGCTGAACAGGGTAAAGGCTTGATGCATGAGTTGTTGAGTGTGGCAAATGACTATATTTCCAAAGAGTGCCATCTTAGCCGGATTCAGGCAAATTATATGCCTAGAAACGAGCGAAGTGGTGCGGTACTCAAGGCGTTAGGTTTTGTGAAAGAAGGTTATGCTAAAGACTATTTAAAGATAAATGGTCAATGGGAAGATCATGTACTAACGGCCATGTTATTAAGATGAAATCCAGTCACTAACGAATAGTGGCATTAAAGCAGAGCCTCAATATTTCTCTCATGTCTGTTGCCATAATTCATTTATAACTAGGTTATGGGTGAGCGATTAAAGAACCTATCCAGATAAACTTTAGAGCTAAGGTTGCAGGCAATAAGCATGTTTCTTTATAGTACGAACACACTATTTTTTTCAATTCTTGGTGTACGAGTAATTTACGCCAAAATGCAGTAGAAGGAACTCCTCCTTGAGTGAGCCGTTAAGTTTTGAGTCTAATGAAACGCTGTCATTAAAAGACTATACAGAGAAAGCGTACCTAAACTACTCCATGTACGTCATTTTAGATCGTGCTTTGCCACACATTGGTGATGGATTAAAGCCCGTTCAGCGACGTATTGTTTATGCAATGAGTGAGCTTGGTTTAAAAGCATCGGCTAAGTATAAAAAATCAGCGCGTACCGTGGGCGATGTATTAGGTAAATTTCATCCGCACGGAGACAGTGCTTGCTATGAAGCCATGGTGCTGATGGCGCAACCATTTTCATACCGTTATCCGTTGGTGGATGGGCAGGGCAATTGGGGTGCACCGGATGACCCGAAATCATTTGCAGCGATGCGTTATACAGAGTCTCGATTATCAAAGTATGCGGATGTTTTACTGGGCGAAGTGAGTCAGGGGACTGTTGATTGGGTGCCTAACTTTGATGGTACGTTACAGGAACCATCAGTATTGCCTTCGCGCCTACCCAATTTATTGCTTAATGGTACGACAGGCATTGCTGTTGGGATGGCAACAGATATTCCGCCTCATAATTTAAGAGAAGTGGGAGAAGCTTGTGTTCACCTTCTTAATAATCCGAAGGCGGAATTAGATGATCTGCTCGGCTTTATTCAAGGGCCAGATTTTCCAACAGGCGGTGAGATTGTTACGCCACGTAGTGATATACGCAAGCTTTATGAAACAGGTAAAGGGCAGATTAAGGCGCGTGCTCGTTACGAAGTGGAAGAAGGGGAGATCGTTGTTCATGAACTACCGCATCAGGTATCTGGTAGTAAAATTCTTGAGCAAATAGCCGCACAGATGCAGGATAAAAATCCGGCTAAAAAACTGTCGATGGTGGTTGACCTTCGAGATGAGTCTGATCATGAAAATCCTACTCGTTTGGTGATTGTTCCTAAGTCTAATCGCGTGAATATCGAATCTGTGATGACGCATCTTTTTGCGACAACGGATTTAGAAAAATCCTACCGTGTAAACATGAATGTCATAGGGTTGGATGGCTTGCCTCAGGTTAAAACGCTTAAAAACTTTTTAACGGAATGGTTACGCTTTCGCATTGATGTGGTTCGCCGCCGTTTACAGTTCCGATTAGATAAGGTGAATAGTCGGCTTCATATTTTAGAAGGCTTATTAGTTGCCTTTCTAAACATTGATGAAGTAATTCATATTATTCGTACTGAAGAAAAGCCCAAAATCGAGTTGATAGCCAAGTTTGGATTAACAGAAATTCAAGCAGAAGCTATCTTAGAGTTGAAGTTACGTCATTTGGCAAAACTTGAAGAAGTTAGAATTCTAGCAGAACAAGCGGAGTTGGAAAAAGAGCGTTTGCAGCTAGAAGCATTACTTTCTTCAGATAGTAAATTGAAAAAACTGATTACCAAAGAAATTCGTGAAGCCATTGATGCTTTCGGTGATGATCGTCGCACACCTATCGTTGAGCGCAAAGAGGCCCAAGCGTTCAATGAAGAAGATTTACTTTCAAATGACCCTATTACCGTTGTTATTTCTAAGCAAGGCTGGATCCGCGCTGGTAAAGGTCATGATTTGGATGTGGAAGGGCTTAGCTACAAATCGGGTGACAGTTTCTTGGTCAGTGCTAAAGGCCGATCTAATCAAACCCTAGTTTTATTCGCCTCTAACGGTCGTACCTACTCAATGAAGGCGCATACTTTACCTTCTGCACGAGGACAGGGCGAGCCAATTACAGGTCGTATTAGCCTTGAAAAAGATGTCTCAATTGTGGCCGCGGTCTTAAATAATGAAGATACCCATTATCTTATTGCCAGTGATGCCGGTTATGGTTTTGTTGCGCAGTTAAAAGACCTTTATGCAAAAAACAAATCTGGTAAGGCAACACTAACATTGCCTAAAGGTGCTGAGCTGATGGCGCCTGTGTTGGTAGAAAATCCACAAACAGGGCGAGTTGTAGTGGTTTCCAATGAGGGGCGTATGCTGGTGTTTGATGTGGCTTCTTTGCCTCAAATGGCGAAAGGCAAAGGGAATAAAATGTTAAGTATTCCAAGTGCTCGAGCGGCCGAGAGAGAAGAGCTACTGGTATCAATGGCGTGTGTATTACCCAATGACCTACTGATGGCTTACGCGGGCAAACGCTTTATGTCCTTTATGGAAAAAGACTTGTTAGATTATGTGGGTGAGCGTGGCCGTCGAGGTTTAAAATTGCCTAGAGGCTTCCAGAGAATTGATTCCTTTGACGTTAAAGTCGGAGAAGGCAAGCCGAATAAAGGTGAAGCGGATTTGTTACGCGATTAAAGACCCTATTGATAAATGCATGCAAGATGGTCTTATGGCCATAAGGAGATAGAGATGAAAGGCAGTAAGAAGGTTATTGATGGCTTAAATAAGCTCTTAGCGAATGAATTGGCGGCTATAGATCAGTATTTTATCCATTCACGTATGTACGATGATTGGGGCATGGATAAGCTTTATGTTCGCTTAAATCATGAAATGGAAGAAGAGACTCAGCATTCAGATTGGTTGATTAAGCGCATTCTTTTTCTGGAAGGTGTGCCATGTATGACCAACCGTCGAGATTTAATGGTAGGTTCAGATGTGCAGTCAATGATGTCTAATGACCTTACTTTAGAGCTTGAAGTGGTTACTTGTGTTCGCGAAGCCATCGCCTTGTGTGAAGCAGAAGCTGATTATCAGACGCGTGAAATGTTAGAGAAATTACTATTTGATACAGAAGAAGATCATGTTTATTGGTTAGAGCAGCAGCTTGGCCTAATGGATAAAATCGGTCAACAAAACTATATTCAGTCGCAAATGGGTAAATAAGGAAGCATTTTATGAAAGGCGATCGCAGCGTACTTGCTGGTTTAAATAAAGTGTTAGCGAATGAGCTTGTTGGTATTAATCAGTATTTTTTACATGCTCGAATGTTTAAAGATTTCGGCTTTAGTTGCTTAGACAAAGCGGATTACAAAGTCTCTATTCAGAAAATGAAAAATGCAGACCGTTTGATTGAGCGAATTTTGTTCTTAGAGGGCTTACCTAATCTTCAGGATTTAGGGCGCTTACGTATTGGAGAGCACAGCGAAGAGATGATTGCGGCGAACTTAGAGTTTGAGCTTGATACACTCAAGGTGCTGAAAGAAACCATTGATCTGTGTGAAACTAAATTGGATTTTATGAGCCGAGACGCGCTTGAAAAGATTTTAGATGAGCAAGAAGAACAAATTGATTGGCTGGAAACTCAACAGATTCTGATTAAAAATTCAGGTATCGAAAACTACCTTCAATCACAAATGTAATGACTTAGGCAGCCTGATATTGGGTTTCTGAAATTTTCAGAAGCTCATTATTCAGTATTTGTTTAGCGCATTGGCAGCATTTTCCGCACTGATTTCCCAAGTTGGTGTCTTGATACAAGGCTTTCATCGTCATGGAGCCTTCATGAATAGATTGTTTGATTTGATTGTCGGTTACTCCATTGCAAAGACATACGTACATAAATGAAAATCACTCTTATTAATGTTTTGATAATAGAATAATACTGCGAATGAAAATGATTATCAACTTTTATGGGTTTCTTTACTTATAGATAATGTCTTTGAAATAACTTATACGAGATAGCGAATAAACTAACTCGTATAAGTACACTAAAGGCTAGGCTGAGAGGCTTTTTTCCGCAATATCATTGAGGATTTTTAGAAAATCTTCAGGGGAGTGAGCGCCATGGATCATATATTTGTCATTAATGACGTAGGTGGGCGCTGAGGTGATGTCTAAACTTGTCAGTCTGGCTATTTTTTTGTCGACGATAGCCCTCGCTTTCGGGTCATAAGCGTATTGAATATCGCTTTCTTTCATCCCAATACTCAACGCTATCTCTTCAAGTTTGGTCTTTTTGCCAATGTCCTGCCCAAGGGTAAAGTGCGCATTGAACAAGGCAACAACCAGTGGCGTTGATAAATCTACTTTACTTGCCGCTAAGATAAACTGATGAGCCAGTTTGGTATTAGGTAGGCGGTCTTTTTCTGAAAAATTAAACGTAATGCCGTTTTCTATTCCTACTTGCTGTAGGGCATGAGTCGCTTCGTTTAGTCTTTCTTGGCTACCAAATCGCTTGCTCAAGTAAACTTCTCTGTCTTCGCCCTCTGGTGATATATCAGGATGAAGTTCAAAGGGTTGCCAGCGAATGTCGATCCGGTAATTATCTCCTAACTGTTCTATTGCTTGTTTTAATCTTGTATACCCTAGATAGCTCCAGGGGCAAACAACATCTGAAATAATATCGATGCGCAGGTCTGCCATGTTCTCTCCTAAACTGTGATTCTTAAAAGGTAAGTTAATTGACGCTCATTGCAATACATTGGCTGATTTCATTTAGCGATCGACCACTTTCTTCTTGCCAATGATTAAAGGCATCTTGTGTTGCTTGGTGCGCGGATTTGGTATCTTTTCCTGTTATTATGATCTCATTAAGTCGTAAATAACCCTCAACATCTTTTGTCATTAAGAAAGTGTCTTTGCCCATTATCCTAAGCGTATACGGCCCTGTATTTCCACCCAGTCGTTGACCGTGTTTTTTAAGATAAGCCCATAACCCAATAATGTTATTTGTCGGCCAATCTGCAATAAATTTTGAAAATGAACCGTTGGATTGTTGGCATTCACTGATCATTAATGCATTTTCACGAATGGTCATGGCTTTACCAAAGTTACGAATAATACGAGTGTCTTTGGCTTTTTCTTCCCACATTTCATTATGGATGAAAAGCATTTTTTCAATGTCGAAACCAAAGAATACCGTTTCGAACCCTTCCCATTTATTTCTTACAACTTGCCAATTGATGCCAGATTGAAATATTTTTTGTGAGAAGGCGGCTAACCAACGATCATCTGAATGTTGGCAAAGCTGAGCGTGATTTAATGGTTTGGTTAGTTGCTGTTCTAGGTTTTGTTTGCCACCGTGTCTTAATGCGGCGCGGTCATAAATTGTTTGAAATGGTTCGTAATACATGACGACTCCTTTTTACTATGGATAAGTTTACCATAAGGATATGAAATGAAACTGGGTAGAGATGGGTAATTGATGTGGTATTTTAGTGATGTTAGCTAATGCTTTGTCTTATAATGCGACAAAATACATTCAAACAGATCGAGAGAAGTTAAATGACACACTTAAGCGTTAACTTGAATAAAATAGGCTTACTTCGAAATTCTCGTGGAAGAAATTACCCAAACATGGTTGATATGGCCAAGCGCAGCTTAGAGCTCGGCGCTTTTGGTATTACTATCCATCCAAGACCAGACCAGCGTCATGCAACTTATCAAGATGCTTATGATCTAAAAGAACTGTTAAAAAGTTATCCTAATGCAGAATTAAATATTGAGGGCTTTCCTGACGCACAGTTTTTAGAAGTGGTGCTAGAAGTCGTGCCTCATCAATGCACTTTAGTACCAGATGATCCGAATCAACTAACCTCTGACCACGGTTGGAACATTGCTCGCGACCAAGATGCGCTGCGTCCAGTTATTGCTAAACTCAAAGAAAAAGGCATTCGAGTTGTGTTGTTTATGGATCCCGATGCAGACAATATGGCGCTCGCAAAAGAAGTGGGCGCAGATCGAGTTGAGCTTTATACAGAGGAGTACGCTAATAATTATCATAATGCGGACTTTGAATCTATTGCACAAGCTTATCAAAACACCGCGCAAGCGGCTTTGAATGTAGGGCTTGGTGTAAACGCAGGACATGATTTAGATCTCACTAATATCGAAGTGTTATGCCAGCCAGGTCGGATAACGGAAGTGTCGATTGGTCATGCATTAACGGCAGAAGCGTTAGACTTAGGTTGGGATAATGTGATTAAAGCGTATCTAGAAAAACTTTCTTAATATAATGATGCGTGAGAAACGTCCGCGTTGCCAAGTTTGTCATTTTTTACAGACTCAGTGTGTTTGCCATTTATTGCCGTCAAGTCGCTCAGTTGATCTGCGTATTATCGTATTGCAGGATCCTAAAGAGGCGAAGCACGCGAAAAACACCGTATCTTTGTTGGCGCTGGCGTTGCCTCAAATTGAATGCATTGCGATGGACGATGTGACGTTGGAAGCTCGATTACAGAGTTTAGAGTTTACGCAATGGCGCGTTGTTTATCCTAATGAACAGGCGGACTTGATAGAGCAATTAGAGAAAGAAGAAATTGCCATTATCAAAGGGATTATTTTGATAGATGCTACGTGGCGAAAGGCAAAGCGATTCTATTTGACCCAGCCATTATTGCATTCAATTAATAGCCTAATGTTTGCCTGCCCGCCAAAAGAGCAGTATGAAATTCGCAAGTCACCTAATGATAAAGCGTTATCAACGTTAGAAGCGTGCTGCTATGCCGTGGAACAATTAACAACAGATACAATGCAACCAATTAGAGATTTTATGGTCGCATCAATTGAGTGGCAATGGCGTTGTCAGCCAAAGAGTCATAAACATTCGTCAATAATCGATCGCTAACACTAAGGTAAGTTCATGGATAAACAAACTGAAATTGAAGCTGCCGTATTTCGCCGTTTCCTTAAACATTTAGATGACAACAAATCGGTGCAAAATATTGATCTTATGAATTTGGCTGATTTTTGCCGTAATTGTCTAAGTAAATGGTACATGGCAGAGGCTCAAGAAAAGGGCGTTGAGATTGATTACGATGGCGCTCGTGAGTATGTTTATGGTGAACCTTACAGTGACTGGAAGAAAAAGTATCAACCGGAGGCAACTGTTGAGCAGCTTGCTGCTTTTGCCGCAAAAGTGCCTAAGTAAGGCTTAACGTGCCAAACGGCCTTATTGCTTTTATACGATCATTAACGAGAAGCGTTTCAATTCGTAAACGGGTTGTTTGTTTGTCTTTAATATTGTGTATTATCCCTCAGCTTTGGCTTTATGCTGATATATCGGATAAGTATTTTGCGATTGCTCAAAAAGTGGGTAGACAGTACGGACCGAATGCTGAGAAACGGGTGTTAGCATGGCGAAGGTTGGTCGCTGATTCTCAGAATCTTTCCATTGTTAATAAGCTGGCAACGGTGAATAATTTTTTTAATTCATTGGACTTTGTGGATGATCTTGACCATTGGGGGAAAGAAGATTACTGGGCAACGCCGATTGAATTTTTGGCGACTAGAGGTGGTGATTGTGAAGACTTTACGATTGCCAAATATTTCACTTTGCGAGAATTGGGTGTGCCTGATGAGAAGCTTCGCCTAGTTTATGTTAAAGCACTTACTCTCAATCAGCATCACATGGTATTGGCTTATTATAACAAACCAACGTCTATTCCCGTCATTTTAGATAATTTAGACAAAGAATTGAAGCCTGCCTCACAGCGCCATGATTTATTACCCATTTATTCTTTTAATGCAAAAAACCTGTGGCTTTCAAAAGAAAAAGGGCGTGGTCAATTAGTGGGAGGTTCATCGAGATTGAGTCTCTGGACCGATTTAAATAACCGACTTGCCACGTACAATAACTAGGAGAATCCAAGTGACGCTATTTCGCCAGTTGATGATGACGATTATAGTCATTTTTTCAGTAATACTCGTTGTTGTAATGGGGATTAATTTCAATACAACCAAAGGCTATTTGATCAATCAGCTAGAGTCGACAACACAAGATTCAGCCACGTCACTTAGTATGACAGTGTCTGATTTTATGGCAGCGCAAGATTATGCGTCAGTAGACAGTGCCATTAACGCTGTTTTTGACAGTGGCTATTTTTCTGAAATTAGAATGCACGTTTACGCCACAGACAAAGATATTGTTCGTAAAAATGAAACAAAAATTGATGGTGTTCCTCAGTGGTTTATTAAGCTCATTAGTTTTGATGTTCCTCAAGCTAATGCGGTTATCTCTAATGGCTGGAATGAATTAGGGCAAGTCTACATTACTGGTAGCGCTGGTTATGGTTATAACCAGTTATGGTTAGCAAGCAGAAACTTGTTGGTGTCCTTTTTTATTATAGGCGTGGTTACAATCTTGTTCGGCAGTATCGCGCTTCGTTTCCTCTTTAGGCCATTAGGAGAAGTGGTAAAGCAAGCAGAAGCGATACAACATCGCCAATTTATTAAAATGAAAAACCTGCCAAAAACACGTGAATTAAAATTGGTTGTGCAAGCAATGAATCGACTCACAGAAAAGCTTGAAAAAGACTTTGATGCAGAGGCTGAAACGGTTCAATGGCTCCAGGCGAAAGCCTTTAAAGATCCAGTAAGTGGGTTAGGTAATCGTAATTTTTTTGAAAGTCAGGCTAAGGCTTATTTTTCCAGTAGTGATCGCACCATGGATGGCCTAGTGCTTGTTAGTTTATCTGATTTAGGAAAGCTCAATAATGAGCGTGGTTATGAAGCGGCTGATCTGTTTATTCAGGCTTCAGCTAATATCATGACGGATAAAATGAAAACAGTGGCTTCCTCTTCTTCAGTCGCTCGCTTGTCTGGTGCAGATTTTATTATTTTAATACCTAATATCGACCAAGATAGATTGAAGCATGTTGTTGAGGATATTTTGGAAGGTTTAATGGTGCTTATTCCTAATCAAATAGCCTACGCAGACGCGGTTGCGAATATTGGTGCAGTTTCATTAAATGGTAAAGTGAGTCGTTCTAATGCCATGGCTCAAGCAGATGCTGCGTTGAGAGAGGCTAAAACCGCTGGCTCAAATACTCTTCGTGTTTTTGATGCGATTACTGGTCAAGACATGGCCATTGGACGGCTTGTTTGGAAAGATATGTTGGAGTATGCGATTAAAAATCGAGCGTTTCTTTTAAGGAAGCAGAAAATTGTATGTTTTGAAGAAGCGTCCACCGTTATGCATGAAGAAGTGTTTGCGAGTCTTGATTATGAAGGTAAGCAGTATCATGCGGGGTACTTTATTGGTTTGGCTGAGCAGTTTGATCTGGGAGATCAATTAGATAAAGTCATTATTCTTCGAGTGATTGAATTTATTACGCAGCGACATAGTGATCAACAACAGACTCCTTTAGCTATTAACCTTTCTGCCTCTGCGTATTCAAAGCCTACATTTACTGATTGGTTGGATGAAACCTTGCAAGGCTTAGATCTGGCGATCCGTAAGCAACTTGTTTTTGAGGTATCAGAGCAAAGTGTGTTGGCTGTCGAAGATCAGGCGATAGTATTGTCAGAGGTATTAAAAAGACACGATGTGGCGTTTGGGATTGATAATGTAGGTAAGCAATTTACTACCTTTCATTATTTACAGCAGTTGCTTCCGGACTATGTGAAGGTAGATCCCTCCTATACGAAGCTGGCGACAGGCAAAGAGTCGGAAGCTTTTTTCATGCATATACTGTGTAAAATGTTTAATAGTTTAAATATTCAAATAATTGCAACAGGTATTGAAAGCCAGCAGCAATTGAGTCGTCTAGAGAAATTCGATATCACTGCAGGTCAAGGTTATGCTATAGATCAAGCTCAAGAGATGTAGCCCAATTAAAATGACAATGACGTGCTAAATTAAAGCGTCATTGTCATCAGAAGAGAGGGTATCATCAATGATAAGGCCATCATCACTGCCATTGTGTACGCCACGAACCCATTTTCGACTGAGCAATTTTTTCTGTGCTGCCATCGGAAGTTCAGTGAACTGAATGATGCGCTTTGCACTCAATAGATCGATCAAATCTTCTATTACACGCATCATGTCAACGTCAGAATTATCAAGAATTTCTTGAGTGTCTGTTTCAATGTTTTTGAATTTAGATTCTAACAACTCCGCAACAGTGGGGTCATTAGGGGCAACTAGCAGCTTGTATTCGCTTGATTGAGAGGTGGCAACATCAATAATTTCACCTTCTTCGTTCACTTTTGCGTAGAGCACAGTGCTTCTCCATGTTGTTTAATCTAGTATAGATTCATTGGTAGTCTTTCTATCTTACTCAATAAGCACTATTCTAGACTAGAGTTATTTGAAGTAGGTTATTAAGCCTATGTTTTTAGTACTATTTAAGGAGCTAAATGAAGTATGTCTGACTCCGCTCGTCCAGGGCAAGCCCCGACTTCAGTATCTGACGAATCACCAATCGATGATAAGGTGAAAAACGAGGAAAGTGCTGGCACAGCTAATAACCCTGAGCAGCCAGATTCCACTTCAGATAACAAAACTTCCAGTGATGAAGCTGCTTCTAGTCAGTGGAATATTTTGGGCGCAGACCTAGAGTATCCAAACCCACTTCTCGATTGTTTAGTCTTATTAAGTAAATATTTCCACAACCCTTATTCAGCGGATTCCATTGCTGCCGGTTTACCTATAACCGACAATGATATGACGCCAGCGCTTTTCAAACGTGCGGCGAAGCGCATTGGCATCAGCTCTCGGTTTATCAAGCGACCATTGCTAAAAATTCCAGATATGGTTTTACCTACGGTTTTGTTGCTTAAAGATCAGCACGCTTGTGTTTTATTAGAAGTTAACCAGCAGGAAGGCTTTGCGAAAGTGATGCGTCCTGAAGCTGGAGAAGGGGAAATTACACTTCCTCTTGATGAGCTATTAGAGTCATACAGTGGCTATTGTTTTTTTGTTAAGCCGATTTATCAATTTGATAAACGTTCAGAAAAAGAGAGTGAAAAAGCCAGTAAAAAACACTGGTTTTGGGGGACGATTACGCAATCTTGGCGCATTTATCGAGATGTGTTTATTGCCTCTTTATTGATTAATATTTTTGCTGTTGCCAGTCCGCTTTTTGTGATGAATGTCTATGATAGGGTGGTTCCTAATAATGCCTTCGACACCTTATGGGTGTTGGCTATTGGTGCTGCTGTTGTGTATTTGTTTGACTTTTTATTACGCACATTGCGCTCTTATTTTATCGATATTGCAGGGAAAAAATCAGACATTCTGATTTCTGCTGCCATCTTTTCTAAAGTAAATAACATTACCATGGCATCTCGACCTAAATCGGTGGGGGCTTTTGCAAAAAATCTTCAGGAATTTGAGAGTATTCGAGATTTTATTACATCTGCCTCAATTACTACCTTGGTTGATATTCCTTTTATGTTTTTGATTGTGGGGGTTATTTGGCTCATCGGTGGACCTGTTGGCTATATTCCTATTGTTACCATATTTCTAATTTTAGCTTACAGCATCATTATTCAAATACCGCTTCGACGTTCGATTGAGGAAAGCCAAAAAACAGCCTCTCAGAAAAATGCGGTATTAATTGAAAGCCTGTATAACGCCGAGAGTGTTAAATTAAATAATGCGGAAGGCGTTCTCCAAAAGCAGTGGGAAAATGCGGTCGGTAACATTGCAGATTGGGGGATTAAAACACGTCAATTGTCTCAGTCTTGTTCTTCTTTTGCTATGGTTGTTCAACAGCTCACAACGGTTGTTATTGTTATTGTTGGTGTTTATCAGATTTCTGAAGGCAACATGAGTATGGGCGCGTTGGTCGCATCTGTTATGTTAACGGGTCGAGCACTTGGGCCAATGGCGCAAATAGCAGGGCTTGCAACCCGTTACAACCAAGCCAAGTCTGCTTTTAGTTCGCTCAATGCAATTATGAGTTCACCGGTAGAAAACCCTGATGATGTGAAATTTGTCCATCGTGCTAAATTTGAAGGTGACTTCCAGTTTGATGAAGTAAGTTTTGCTTATCCAGAGCAAGAACAAGCAGCGATTAGTTCAATTAATATCAAGATTAAGCCTGGTGAAAAAGTAGGTATCATCGGTCGTATTGGTTCTGGAAAATCCACATTGGGTAAATTAATGACGGGGCTTTATACACCTATTGACGGTGCGGTTCGTGTCGATGGTGTCGATGTACGTCAAATCAATCCTACAGACCTGCGTCGTAATATTGGCTCCGTTTCCCAAGACGTAACGCTCTTTTACGGCTCTATTCGGGACAATATTGTGATGGGTGTTCCATATATGGAGGATGAGGCGATTATTCGCGCAGCGGAATTATCAGGTGTGTCCGAATTTGCCAATCGTAAACCTAGTGGTTTAGACAGTATTGTGGGTGAGCGAGGAATGCTCTTATCGGGTGGTCAGCGTCAAAGTATTGCAATAGCACGAGCTTTGCTCTTCAACCCACCGATTCTTATTCTAGATGAGCCTACCGCATCGATGGACAACACAACTGAGACAAGAATGAAGCGCCGTCTTATTAATGTTGTTAAAGATAAAACATTGATATTAATCACACATAAAGCGTCGATGTTAGATATGGTAGATAGAATCATTGTGATGGATAACGGTCGACTAATTGCAGATGGACCAAAAGCGCAAGTACATGAAGCGCTAAGACAAGGCAAGCTTAAGGTTAGTTAACATGGCTAAAAAATTGAATAAAATATCACAAAGTGATTTGAGTTTTCTGAATGATAAAAACTCAGCTTTAATGCTAAAAACACCCCGTGGTGGACGTATTATTTTATGGGTGATTCTTGTCTTTGTTATTTTGGGTTTAGTTTGGGCTGATAACACAAGCTTCGATGAAGTTACTGTTGGGGTGGGCAAAGTTATCCCGTCAAGCCAAGTGCAGCAGATACAGAATTTGGAAGGCGGCATTTTAAAAGAAATTAACACTCGAGTAGGGCAAACCGTTGAGCGTGGTCAGATATTGATGACTATCGAAAACACAGAGGCACTTTCTTCTCTTAGAGAACAGGAAGTCGAGTCAGTTAACTTACGAGCTCGTGCAACTCGATTGAAAGCGGAGGCGTTAGGTAAGGAACCGACATTTGCTTCAGATATGAGGGCGTTGCATCCTAATGTTGTTAGCCGCGAGATGGAATTGTATAAAAACAGATTGGCTTCACTACGAAGTAATCAGCGTGTTTTTGATCAGCAGGTTGCTCAAAAGCAACAAGAAATTGTTGAGCAAGAAGCGAAATTAAGCAACCTTAGAAGAAGCTTTGAGTTATCAACGGAAGAGCTTAACTTGACACGACCTGCGTTTGAGCAAGGTGCCGTTTCACGGGTTGAGTTGTTGCAGCTTGAGCGACAAGTGAATCAGCTCAAGGGAGACTTGGATGCGACTCAATTGGCCATTCCTAGGGCTGAGTCAGCGTTGAAAGAAGCTGAGAATAAGCTGAAAGAAAGTTCGGCTAAGTTTCGAGCGGAAGCACAAGAGGATTTAACCAAGGTTCAAAGTAAACTGGATCAATTGAAAGAGACGAATGTTTCTCTGCAAGATAAAGTGTCTCGAACTCAGGTAAGGTCTCCTGTTAAAGGAATTGTTAAGCAGTTACAAATAAATACAGTTGGAGGTGTTATTACTCCGGGTATGAATCTATTAGAAATTGTTCCTATCGAAGACTCGTTGCTGATAGAGGCGAAAGTAAGTCCTAAAGATATCGGTTTTATCAAGCCAGGACTTCATGCTGTTGTTAAATTAACTGCTTATGATTTTTCTATTTATGGTGGCTTAAAGGCGACTGTTGAGAATATTAGTGCGGATACTATTTTGGATGAAGAGGGAAAGAGCTTTTATCTAGTAAGGGTAAGGACTGACCGTAATTATTTGGAACACAATTCACAGCGTTTGCCCATTATTCCGGGTATGCAAGCGACAGTGGATGTGATTACTGGTAAGAAGACATTATTAAAATATTTGTTGAAACCAATTATTAAGGCAAAGCAAAATGCTTTGCACGAGCGATGATCATAAAAGCGAATCTTTGTGTCTATGATTAAGTAACAAATAAACACAGTCTGGTGTTTGGTCGTGAGTATAATTGATTCCAATAAAAGTAGTAGATGAGGGATGCTTTGAAAATTTTGTGCTGGAACACGGATGATTCTGTTTGGGATCATTGGAATAAAATTGTTGATCAGGAAGTGACCTTGATCAGAGCCCTTGATGGCGATAGTGCAAAGCTTCAGCTAGAGTCTGATGCGGCATTTGCTTATTTTTTTGTATTTCTAGAAGATAAAGAATTTTCTAAGAGAGTAGAAGATGTCGTCTATTTATGTGGCGCTTTTCCAAATACAAAAGTGATAGTATTTCCAAATCAACCAAGCCAAACTGCTGCTTTGAGATTACTTTCAAGTGGTGTTCGAGGTCAATGTTCACCTTATATTGGTAAGGAGCAATTAGCATTGGCTTTATCAGTGGTTGGGTCTGGTGAGATTTGGGGTGGGAAGTCATTTATTCTAAATCTGATAGCTCAATCTGCACCTAAGCAAAAAACCACTACGGATCAAGTTTTATTGAGCTCTTTATCTGAGCGAGAAGTTAGTGTTGCTGATTATATTTCTCATGGTTTGTCGAACAAGCAGATTGCTATTGAGATGGATATTACTGAGAGAACGGTGAAATCGCACCTTACATCAATATTTAAGAAAACTAATACTAAGGATCGTTTGTCTTTAGCTCTTCTTGTGCAAGGAGCATTTTCAGCGCCATAATATACGAGATGCTATTCACTATTTTCAAAATACGGCTAACCTGTTTCATGTCATATAAACAGCAGATGTTTGATTGCCTCTAATCTCTGCTGCCTTTATCTCGTCATTCCATTCTTTTGTATTTCTATTGATGCTTCGTTTACCTTTTTATAAGATGCCGCGTTATTAATGAGATTATGCCTTGTTAGAGGCTATAGATAACTTATTATTAAATAATCTTATGGATTTTAATAACGTATCATTCAGGCGGGCTCTCGCAGCGAGAGCTCGTGTCTCTTATGGTTAGAATTAATCCCTATTAGAGTACAGCAACACTATTGAAGGTGTTTTATTTGTCGTAGGCGAAAGTTGGCCATCGTTTAGGTGAGGTTGTTGTGTACACACTTTCAGGTGTTGTGATTGCGGGCGGTAAAGCCCAGCGAATGTCAGGTGTAGAAAAAGGTCTGGTACTTTATAAGGGGCAGTCTATGGCTTTTTGGGTTGCTCAAGCTATGGAAGGGTTAGTAAAGCATGTTTGTTTAAATGTGAATCGGCGCTTCTCAGACTATCAGTTATTTGGCTATAAGCTCATACAGGATGGGGAGGCTTACGCAGAGCGAGGGCCGCTATCTGGTTTGTGGAGTGCCTTAAACCAAGCGTCGACAACTCATATTTTGGTGGCGCCCTGCGATACGCCAAATATCTCTAGTGCCGCTTTTGCTGCATTAAAGGTTGCGAGTCAGGCGCAATCAGAAAGAATACATTGTTTAGAAAGTGGTAGTGGTTTACATCCTCTGCATGCCATTATTCCAGTTCAATCAGGCTTGCAATCTTTAGCGACGTTTTTAGATGGGGGAGATAGAAACAGTGTGATGGCTTATTATCGAGAACATGGCTACGACTCTGTACTCTGGGGTGTAGAAGGCGAGCTTTTGAATGTGAATTATCAAGAGCAAATAGATTCTAGTGTTTAGCGAGCACTTTCAAGGATTCTATGTCCAAGGTATAAGAATCGCCGCCTTTTTCTTTGTGTGTGAGTTTAACCAGTAGGTAATCGTATTTAGGAGCAAACCAAAAAGAGGTTTGTTTATTAGAGTCTTTGTTGTCGGTCCGAATCATTTTAATGGCTGATATTTCACCAAATTTAGTTTCAATATTTTCTGTCTTTAATCGTTTGAAACGCCAGTTTTTAGTGTAACCACCGTCTGCGATAAGATAATCAAAGTTATCCTTTCCTTGTTTTAAGTCTTCTCTAATTTGTAATTGCACGCTGAGTTTATCAACGGTGTTTGGTTTGATAGACATGTTCCAAGGTTTGTTTTTTATATCATTTCGTACGCGATTTTTTGTCCAATCAAAAAACAACTCGGCCTTGCGTTTTTTACCGAATGCGCTGCTTTGATATAAATAGTGTGTTGGAATTATTTGATGGTTTTTAACGATGAAAGTGCTTTTTTCGCTGAGAGATGCGAAAAAATTGTCAGCCGTAAATGAAAACTGCCAAGTGCCATTAGCCTGTTTGGACAGGGTTTGTGTGCCTTTAACTTTCATTGTGATGCCTTTCTTCCAGATGGTGCTATAAACCGCGGAATAGGGCGTTAAAAAAGAATCTTGGGAAGAGGTTGCGCTGTAGGCAGGTGATATGGGTAAAGTCAGTAAGCTTACAGCGATAAATGCAAAAATCTTATGAATACCCATATTCTATATCCTTATCTCATTTAGGTGTTTCTTTATAGTTGGCGCCACTTGCAGGAAGTGGTTGGCCATCAAAAAACGCCTTTCCTTTATTAACCGTTAGTCTGCCTTCGCTAAACCACTTTACTGCCAGTGGATAGATCACATGTTCAAGTTTGTGAATCTTCATAGCTAATGATTCGGCGGTGTCTTCTGGCTCTATTTGAGTACTAGCTTGCACGATAACCGATCCAGCATCAAGTTCAGCGCTGACAAAGTGCACTGATACTCCATGTTCTTTATCGTTCGCATCGATAGCGCGCTGATGCGTGTCTAAACCTTTATACTTCGGCAACAGAGAAGGGTGAATGTTAAGCATTCTTCCTTCGTAGTGACGGGTAAAGGTATCGGTCAAAATTCTCATGAAGCCCGCTAGAACAACAAGTTTCGGCTGATATTGATCAATCGTTTCTTGTAGCGATTGATCAAACGCCTCACGATCAGCAAAGCTTTTGTGATCCAAAACATGAGTAGGTATGCCCGCATTACGGGCTCGTTCCAACCCATAAGCATCGGCTTTGTTACTGATCACTGCGCTGATGGTGATGTCGAGCTTACCTTGCAAGCTTTGATCAATCAAAGCTTGCAAGTTGCTACCGCTGCCAGAGATTAAGACAACGATGGGAAAACTCATGCATTGGCCTCAAGGTCAGAAATCAGTACTTCTTTGCCGTCATTACGATCGCAAATATCACCGATGACCCAAGCGTTTTCACCTTCTGCTTTTAATATCGCTAAGGCGGTATCCGCTTTGTCCGCATCAACCGCAAGTACCATACCAACGCCACAGTTTAAGACGCGGTACATTTCTTCTTGCTCAACGTTGCCTTGCTCTTGTAGCCAATCAAACACAGCAGGGCGTTTCCAGCTAGTGGCGTCGATACGAGCCGCCGCGCTTTCTGGTAATACGCGAGGAATATTTTCTAGCAAGCCGCCACCAGTAATGTGAGACAGCGCATTAACAGAAATAGTTTCCATTAATTTCAGGATGGATTTCACATAAATGCGAGTAGGTTCCATCAAGGCATCTTTTAGTGCCACGCCATCAATTTCTTGATTTAGGTCGGCTTTGCTGACTTCAAGGATTTTACGAATCAATGAGTAGCCATTAGAGTGCGGGCCAGAAGAGCCTAGTGCAATTAGTGTGTCGCCAGCTTTTACATTGCTGCCGTCAATAATCGCTTCTTCTTCAACAACGCCAACACAAAAACCTGCTAGGTCATAGTCGCCGTCGTGGTACATGCCAGGCATTTCAGCGGTTTCGCCGCCAACCAAGGCACAGCCCGATAAAAGACAGCCTTCACCAATGCCAGTGACTACATTTGCGGCCACGTCGATGTCTAGTTTACCTGTTGCATAGTAATCTAGGAAAAGAAGAGGTTCTGCTCCAGCGACGATAAGATCGTTAACACACATTGCCACTAGGTCGATACCGATAGTGTCGTGCTTGTTAAGGTCCATGGCCAAACGCAGCTTGGTCCCTACACCATCTGTGCCGGAGACAAGGATAGGATTTTTATATTTAGTTGGAAGGCGAGTCAATGCGCCAAACCCACCTAATCCACCCATTACTTCAGGGCGACGAGTTTTTTTGCTGACGCCTTTGATGCGTTCAACAAGTTGATTGCCGGCATTAATATCTACGCCTGCGTCTTTATAACTAATCGATGGTTTGTCCGATTTGGTCATTGCCTATGCCTTATCATGGTACGAGGAAAAAAATGCATTTTAGCATAGTGACACATTAGGGCTATGGTTCTTTGTTATTAAGACAGTAGAATAAGCAAATAAACGAAGGAAGGGTTATGAATTTTCGCATATTGATAGTTTTATTCAGTGTTTTTTTTGTGTCACTAGCAAATGCCGTCCCTGTGAGCAATCTTTATAGGGCTGATATTAAGCTGCCAGTGGTCGGTTCGGATGATCAATTGCTCGATGAGGCGTTTTCTCAAGCGGTTGAGCAAGTGTTGGTTAGAGTGTCGGGCGATAAGAAAGCGATTAGTGGTGATTTGTTAAAGCAGGCTCAATCAGATGCTCCGACATGGGTTGCGCAGCATTCGGTTGTTTCTTTGCCGCAGTTGCTGCCTGTAAATGGAGAGCTTGTAGCGGGTAAAAAAGTGAGTGTTATTTTCTATCGTGAATCGATAGATCGTTTTTTATCCAAAAACAATTTGCCGGTATGGGGGAATAATCGACCTTCAGTTTTGGTTTGGGCGGTCAGTGAAGATAATGGTGTGAGAAGTATTTCTGGCGCCAATGCTCCTTCGGAATTATTGAATGATTTGGCAACGTCTGCAGCTATGGTTGGTGTTCCAATTTACGCGCCTCTGGTGGATTCTGTTGATAAGAGTGCTATTTCTCCATCTGATATATGGGGGTTCTTTGAAAGCAGTATTAAGCAAGCAAGTAAGCGATATCAGACGGATGCTGTTGCTGCAATGCGTGTGACTGATTATGCCGGAACGGTAAGTGGAACCTTGCTGGTTTTATTGGATGATGGTACCAGTCAGCGGTTTTCTCTGAATGGCGATAGCTTGCAGGCCTTGGCTGATCAGGCTAGTTCTGATATGGCGTTAGTCTTGTCTACACGCTATGCAGCCGTTAGAAACGTTGCTGTGGAAAGTCGTTTAATGATTCAGGTGTCAGGCATAAATAGTTACCTTGCTTTGAATAAAGTTCAGTCTTATTTAGAGCAGGTTGGTGTTGTTAGGGATGTTTTTGTTGTGGGTGCGAAGGGGGATCTAGTGACTTTTTCGGTAGCGATTAACGGCAGTAAACAAAAATTAATAAACAGCATTTCTTTGAGTAGCCTGTTGCAGATTGATAATACTAAGCCCATTGCTACAAAGAGTAACGGCGTTGCTGGGGAGCCTATGGTGGGCGAAAGTGTCAATCAGGTTGATGTCCCAGCAGAACCAATTGAAACCTTTAAATATAGTGGAGTTCAGCAGTGACAGAATTAAATGAAGACTCTGTAGTGACGTTAGATTTTTTTGCTAGAGATGAAGAAGAGCAGCAGGATTTCTTGCGCCAAACTTGGTGTAATGAGTGTATGGAAATGGACTTAGGGATGAAAAATCCTATCGAATACTCAACTCCGGATCGAGTTTGGATTGAAGGTGAGTGTGTTAAATGCTCGTCCAAAGTCATTACGGAGATTGTTGAAGAAGAGGAATAATACTTCTCTACTTAATTACAATTTGAAGTAAAAAAAACCGCGCCTTGGCGCGGTTTTTTGTATCAACTTTGTTTTACTTTTCAGGGTAATCGCGTTGTGGTTTACCAACGTAAAGCTGACGAGGGCGGCCAATTTTATAGGGGCCGCTGATCATTTCATTCCAATGAGATATCCAGCCGCTAGTACGAGACATGGCAAAAATCACCGTAAACATACTGCTTGGGATGCCAATGGCCTTCATGATAATGCCGGAGTAGAAATCTACATTCGGATACAATTTACGCTCAATAAAGTAAGGGTCTTCAAGCGCAATTTGCTCTAATCGTTTAGCAATTTTTAGCAAAGGATCATTTGATTGTCCTAATTCAGCTAAAACTTGGTCACAGGTCTCGCGCATTACCTTGGCACGTGGGTCAAAGTTTTTATAAACGCGATGTCCAAAGCCCATTAAGCGGAAAGGATCGTCTTTGTCTTTTGCTTTTGCTATATATTCATCGATATTTGCAACGTCGCCAATTTCTTCAAGCATCGTTAATACTGCTTCGTTGGCACCGCCATGAGCAGGCCCCCAAAGGGTTGCAATACCAGCAGCAATACAAGCGAATGGATTGGCGCCAGAAGAGCCTGCTAAGCGTACAGTAGACGTTGAGGCGTTCTGCTCGTGGTCCGCATGAAGGATGAAAATTCGATCCATCGCTTTAGCAAATACTGGGTTTACAACGTACTCTTCACATGGTGTTGCAAACATCATGTACAAGAAGTTTTCAGCGTAAGATAAATCGTTACGTGGGTACATAACTGGCTGATCTTTAGAGTATTTATAGCAAATCGCAGCAAGTGTCGGCATTTTCGAAATTAAACGGAAAGCCGCAATCTCGCGATGCTCTGCATTGTTGATGTCCATGTGATCTTGGTAGAAAGCAGATAGCGCTCCAACCAATCCGCACATGATTGCCATCGGGTGTGCATCGTTACGGAAACCTTCGATAAATTTATGCATCGATTGGTTTACCATTGTGTGATTGCCAACAGTTTCTACGAACGCTTCTTTTTGATCCTTATCTGGCAACTCTCCATACAAAAGAAGGTAACAGGTTTCTAGATAGTCAGAATGTTCTGCTAGTTGCGCAATGGGATAGCCACGGTGTAAAAGAATACCTGCATCGCCATCGATGTAAGTAATTGCAGATTCACACGAGCCAGTTGACATAAATCCAGGGTCGTAGGTAAAGATACCTTTAGAGCCTAGAGTGCGAACATCAATAACATCTGAACCTAGTGTACCGGAAAGAACGGGTAATTCGATTGGATTATCGATCCCATCCACTGTAATTCGAGCTTTTTTATCAGCCATTTATGGTCTCCTT
This sequence comes from Marinomonas flavescens, assembly GCF_004352835.1. Lineage (GTDB taxonomy): Bacteria > Pseudomonadota > Gammaproteobacteria > Pseudomonadales > Marinomonadaceae > Marinomonas > Marinomonas flavescens. Next base: position 84,480 of record NZ_SJSB01000003.1, read on the forward strand.
CGTATTCTGATCCGAGGCTAAAAAGTCACAAATTGATCTGTCTAGCCAAGAAGGTGGGCAAAAAATACTGTCTACGCACTATAAAAGTCAATGTTATGCATTTGCAAACTACTTGCATAATTATCTTTGTGTTTGTAATTATCTGACAAAATTGACTTTTATGCTATGTTTAAAAAATATACCGTCTACACCTATCGTTATGAAATATAAGTGTTATTTCACTTTTTTCGCTGTGAAAAATTTCGTAATTTAGTACCATTATTGTTCTGGCTTATGGTTACATTCAGCTTGTGAATGATGATCATTGAAAACCCATACTCTTGTCTATTTGTCTTAGTAAATTTCGCTGGTCTATAATTGCGGTCACGATGATTCCATTGATTTGTTGATGTCTTGAAAATAAAGAGTAGTTCCTTTATCTCAACTCGTTCGCAAATCGATGGGATTTTCAAAGTAGGCCTATGATGCAGTCGTATTTTACGCGAGTTAATACGTTGGTGCATATAGATATTGGGTCGTGATTGACCACTCAATCGATAAAATGGTGTAAAGAGTCGTGAGTAAAAAAAGACCAGTCAACCTTGATATTTCAACAATATCTCAGCCCGTAGCAGCAATAACGTCAATTCTTCATCGTGCAACAGGAATCATTCTCTTTATCGGTTTGGTTTTCTTGTTTTATGCATTTGATGTCTCTTTAGAGTCTCAAGAAGGTTTTGACCACGTTGTTGACATGCTTCAAAACAATTTCCTAGCGAAGTTTATTATTTGGGGTGTCGTTTCTGCCTTGATGTACCATCTTGTAGCAGGTGTAAAACACTTGTTTATGGATCTAGGGTATTTTGAGGAATTGGAAAGTGGGCGCCAAGCTGCTATTGCTAACTTAGTAATTGCTGCTGTCCTAATCGTTTTAGCAGGGGTGTGGATATGGTAACTCAAATTACAAATTTCGGCCGTTCCGGTCTTTATGATTGGATGATGCAGCGAGTTTCAGCGGTTGTGTTGGCTCTGTACACTGTGTTTATTATCGGTTACTTGTTAATGCACCCTGATCTGACATTTGATCAGTGGAGTGCTTTGTTCGAGACTACTTGGATGCGCATCTTTAGTTTAATGATGCTGTTGTCCATTGGTATGCACTCCTGGATTGGTTTGTGGTCAGTATCAACCGACTACATTAAGCCAACCGGTATTCGTTTCTTTTTTCAAGCTTTATGCGGTCTACTGATGTTTGTTTACATCGTATGGGGCATTCAGGTTCTTTGGGGGCTATAAGTAATGGCAAATATTCGTACTATTTCTTTTGATGCCATTGTAATTGGTGGTGGTGGTGCTGGTATGCGCGCCGCATTGCAATTGACAGAATCTGGTTTAAACACTGCGTGTGTAACGAAAGTATTTCCAACTCGTTCACACACAGTTTCTGCACAAGGTGGTATTACCTGTGCAATCGCAAGTGAAGATCCAAATGATGATTGGCGCTGGCACATGTATGACACCGTAAAAGGGTCAGACTATATTGGCGACCAAGAAGCGATCGAATACATGTGTTCTGTAGGCCCACAAGCCGTATTTGAACTTGAACACATGGGTCTACCATTCTCTCGTAAAGAGAATGGTCGTATTTACCAACGTCCTTTTGGTGGCCAATCAAAAGATTTTGGTAAAGGCGGCCAAGCGGCTCGTACTTGTGCTGCCGCTGACCGTACTGGTCATGCTTTGTTGCACACGCTTTATCAAGCAAACTTGAAAGGCGGCACTACCTTCTTAAATGAATGGTATGCCACTGACCTTGTTAAAAACAGCGAAGGCGCTGTTGTTGGTGTGATTGCTATTTGCATTGAAACAGGTGAAACACTTTACCTTAAAGCAAAAGCAACCGTACTAGCGACTGGCGGTGCAGGTCGTATCTTCCAGTCTACAACTAATGCACACATCAACACGGGTGATGGTGTTGGTATGGCGTTGCGTGCTGGTTTCCCTGTACAAGACATGGAAATGTGGCAGTTTCACCCAACGGGCATCTACGGTGCCGGTACACTAGTGACAGAAGGTTGTCGCGGTGAAGGTGGTTACTTGATCAACAAAGATGGCGAGCGTTTCATGGAGCGTTATGCGCCAAACGCGAAAGATCTTGCAGGTCGTGACGTAGTGGCACGTTCTATGATTCTTGAAATCCTAGAAGGTCGTGGTTGTGGTCCAGAAGGCGATCATGTGTTGCTTAAGCTTGATCACCTAGGTGAAGAAACGTTGAATAAACGTCTTCCTGGTATCCTAGAGTTGTCTCGTACTTTTGCTCACGTAGATCCAGTAAAAGAACCAATCCCAGTTATTCCTACTTGTCATTACATGATGGGTGGTGTGCCGACTAACATCAGTGGTCAAGCGCTAATGCAAAACGAAGCCGGCGAAGATGTGATCATCGATGGTTTGTATGCATGTGGTGAAATCGCTTGTGTGTCTGTACATGGTGCAAACCGTCTAGGTGGTAACTCGTTACTTGACTTAGTTGTGTTTGGTCGTGCAGTTGGTCTACATGTTAAGAAAGTGCTAGACGCTGGTTTTGACTCTCTTGATGCAAATGACACCGACATTGAAAAAGCCATGGCTCGTTTGACTCGCCTGAATAATTCAACAGGTGGTGAAGATGTTGCTGCGGTTCGTGCAGAGCTTCAAAAAGTAATGCAGTTGTACTTTGGTGTATTCCGCGAAGGCGCAATGATGCAGAAAGGCTTGAAAGCCCTTGAAGACATTCGTAAGCGTGTAGAAAACCTAAATCTTAGTGATAAGAGTCAGGCATTTAACACCGCACGTGTTGAAGCGCTTGAGCTTGAGAACTTGTTAGAAGTAGCAGAAGCAACCGCTATTCCAGCAGAATTCCGCAAAGAAAGTCGTGGCGCACATGCGCGTAACGATTTCACCGAGCGTGATGATGAGAATTGGTTGAAACACTCATTGTTCCATCCTGCAAGCAAAGCAGTTACGAAACGTGACGTAAACTTTGGACCGAAAACGATGGAAGCTTTTCCACCAACAATTCGTTCATACTAAGGAGTAATTGGAATGTTAGTTAGTATTTATCGTTACAATCCTGAAGTGGACGATGCGCCATACATGAAGGACTACCAGATTGATTTGCCTGCGGGCAAAGATTTGATGGTTTTGGATGTATTGAACTTGTTGAAAGCTCAAGATCCTAGTATTTCTTACCGTCGTTCATGCCGTGAAGGTGTGTGTGGTTCCGATGGTATGAACATGTCAGGTAAAAATGGTCTAGCTTGTATTACACCAGTTTCAGAAGCAGCGAAGAAAGGTAAGCTTGTCTTGCGTCCGTTGCCTGGCCTGCCTGTAGTGCGTGATCTAGTGGTTGATATGGGTCAATTTTACAAGCAATACGAAAAAATTCGCCCTTATCTTCTTAACGATACGCCAGTACCTGCGATTGAACGTTTGCAAAGTCCTGAAGAGCGTGAAAAGCTTGATGGTCTATACGAATGTATTTTGTGTGCTTGTTGTTCAACAGCGTGCCCATCTTTTTGGTGGAATCCTGATAAGTTTGTTGGACCTTCTGGTTTACTACAAGCTTACCGCTTCTTGGCGGACAGTCGTGACACAGCAACACAAGAGCGTTTAGGTGAGCTAGATGATCCGTTCAGCGTATTCCGTTGCCATGGGATCATGAACTGTGTCAATGTTTGTCCGAAAGGATTAAACCCTACAAAAGCCATTGGTAATATTCGTACCATGCTTTTGCAAAGAGCGACTTAAGTCATAAATGATTCACTTTGTTGTTATAGAGTGAATAATGCTCAGGCGGCTTGAATTTGTTCTTCAATGCCGCCGTTTTTGCATCTTTTGGTGTAGAGAACTGAACAAAAAGAATTTAAAATTTGTCCTGTGCTTGCAAGGATGTACTTAGAGAGACTATTGGATTGATTGCTTAGGCAAAGTGCTGTGAGACACGGCATAAATAATAGTTTGGTATAGAATGCAACAGGACATATACGGTGATAAATTGACAACAAATCGAGGCTTTAACAGCCTTACGGGCCTGATGGAATTATTGACTGATATGATAAGTTCATACCGGGACCCCGGTAGCTGGCTCGAACATAAGGGTGATCGAGAATGCACGAAAGTTTAATGGAGTTGCTATGGAGCACCTCTCAATTTTCAGGTGGTAACTTGGAATACGTTGAGGGGTTGTTTGAAAGCTACCTAGTCGATCCGAATTCAGTGTCGGAAGAGTGGCGTAAATGTTTTGATCAATTGCCTCGTGTAAGTGAGGCTCAATCAACAGATTTACCACATTCAGTAATCCAACAGCAGTTTTTAGAAATCGGAAAAAATAAATTCCGAGCAATGCCTGCTTCTACCGGTGTTGCTGCAAGCTCTGAACATGAAAATAAACAGATCAATGTGCTACAACTTATTGATGCTTACCGTGTACGCGGACATCAACATGCCTCTTTAGATCCATTGGGTCTTCAAAAACGTGAGAAAGTAGCAGACTTAGATATCGCTTATCACCAGTTAACTGGTGCTGATTTTGATACTCAATTTAAAACTGGCTCTTTATTCTTTAATAAAGATTCAATGAAGTTAAGCGACATCATCGCTGAACTTGAAAAAACCTATTGTCAGCATATAGGTTATGAATTCATGCACATTGTTAATACGCAAGAAAAAGCGTGGCTTCAACAACGTGTAGAATCAGTACGCTCTTGTCCTGAATATTCCCCTGAAACACGACAAAATCTTCTTGAACGTTTAACCGCAGCTGAAGGCCTAGAAAAGTACTTAGCAAGCCGTTATCCAGGAGCGAAGCGCTTTGGTCTTGAGGGCGGCGAAAGCTTGATACCAATGGTTAATGCATTGATTCAAGGTTCTGGCGCACTAGGCGCAAAAGAAGTCGTGATTGGTATGGCTCACCGTGGCCGACTAAATGTGTTGGTGAATACGTTAGGTAAAAATCCTAAAGACTTATTTAATGAGTTTGAAGGCAAGGGTAAAAAACTGGTTAGTACATCAGGTGATGTTAAATACCACCAAGGTTTCTCTTCTAATGTGATGACAGCGGGTGGCGAAGTACATATAGCGCTTGCTTTTAACCCATCTCATTTAGAGATTGGCTCTCCTGTTGTAGAAGGTTCCGTTCGTGCTCGTCAAGATCGCCGCAAAGATACAATAGGCAAAACAGTTGTTCCTATTTCTATCCATGGTGATGCTGCGTTTGCTGGTCAGGGTGTTGTGATGGAGACATTCCAGATGTCTCAAATTCGTGGCTTCCATACTGGTGGTACGGTTCATATCGTTATCAACAACCAAGTAGGCTTCACGACTAACCGTCAGGATGATTCACGCTCTACAGAGTACGCAACCGATGTTGCGAAAATGATTCAAGCGCCTATCTTCCACGTTAACGGTGATGATCCAGAAGCGGTATTGTTTGTTACTCAACTAGCTTTGGATTACCGTTACGAGTTTGGTCGAGATGTACTGATTGATATGGTTTGTTATCGCCGTCGTGGTCATAACGAAACCGATGAGCCTTCTGGTACACAGCCATTAATGTACAGTGTTATTAATAAGCTAAAAACAACACGAGCGTTATACGCAGAGCGCTTAGCGGCTGAAAATATTGTTACTGAAGAACAAGCTAAAGCTATGATCGCTGAGAATCGTCAAGATCTTGACGACGGGCGCCATGTTGCTAAGAGCCTAGTATTAGAACCGAAATCTGAATTATTCATCAACTGGAAACCGTACCTAGGTGCTGAGTGGACAGATGCTGGAGATACTCGCTACCCACTTGCTAAATTACAAGAAGTGGCGAAAAAGCTAACAATTATTCCTGATGGTATTGTTGTTCAGCGCCAGGTTCAGAAAATTTATCAAGACCGTGATAAAATGACCGCGGGTGCATTACCTCTTAACTGGGGTTACGCCGAAACGTTGGCCTTTGCGAGCTTGTTAGAGCAGGGTTATCCAATCCGCCTTACTGGTCAGGATTCAGGGCGTGGTACTTTCTCACACCGTCATGCCGTGATTCATAGTCAGAAAGATGGCAGCACTTATATTCCGCTTAAACATGTATCTGACAGTCAGCCGACGATGGATTTATACGATTCATACCTTTCAGAAGAAGCGGTATTGGCTTTTGAATATGGCTACTCGACAACTGCGCCAAAAGGCTTGGTTATCTGGGAAGCACAGTTCGGTGATTTTGCAAACGGTGCGCAAGTGGTTATTGACCAATTTATCACCAGTGGTGAGCACAAGTGGGGGCGTTTATGCGGTCTGACTATGTTGTTACCTCATGGTTATGAAGGTCAAGGTCCTGAGCATTCATCTGCAAGGCTAGAACGCTTTTTGCAGCTTTGTGCTGAATATAATATTCAAGTTTGTGTGCCAACAACACCATCGCAAATATTCCATATCCTCCGCCGTCAAGCGATTCGCCCAATGCGTCGTCCGCTTGTTATTATGTCTCCTAAGAGTTTGCTTCGTCATAAACAAGCAATCTCAACGTTAGAAGACTTGGCTGATGGTAGCTTTAAAACAGTCCTACCAGACACATCTGAGACCATCGTAGCGGATAAAGTAAAACGTATTATTCTATGTAGTGGTAAAGTTTATTTCGACTTGATTAATCGTCGTGCTGAACTTGAAAAAGACGATGTGGCGGTAATTCGTTTAGAGCAATTGTATCCGTTCCCTTACGATGATCTAGAGTCAGAGTTGGAGCAATACAAGAATATTGAGAGCCTAGTTTGGTGTCAAGAAGAGCCGAAAAACCAAGGTGCTTGGCATGCCAATCGTCACCGTATGAACCGAGTGTTGGAGAAATTGTTTCCAGAGATCAAAATTCGTTTTGCAGGCCGTATATCGTCTGCTGCACCAGCGGCTGGTTACATGTCTATCCATGTTCAAGAACAAGAAGCGCTTGTCAACGACGCATTAGTTGATTAGCACCATAGCCTGTCAGAGAGATAAGGGTATCAAATGAGTATTGAAATTAAAGCACCAACTTTTCCAGAATCCGTAGCAGACGGCACCGTTGCTACTTGGTACAAACAACCAGGTGAAGCCTGTGCTCGTGACGAGCATATTGTTGACATCGAAACGGATAAAGTTGTTTTGGAAGTGGTTGCGCCAGCAGACGGCGTATTAAAAAACATACTAAAAGCAGAAGGCGATATTGTTCTTAGCAATGAAGTCTTGGCTGTATTTGAATCTGGTGCTGCTGCAGCACCAGCAGAGAAACAAGAAGCGGCACCTGCCGCAGCTGCACCAGCTTCTGCTGCTGCACCTGTTGCAGCAACATCAGCGAAAGAAAGTGTGCAAATTAAAGCGCCAACTTTCCCTGAATCTGTTGCCGACGGCACGGTAGCAACTTGGTACAAACAACCAGGTGAAGCGTGTTCACGTGATGAGCATATTGTTGACATCGAAACAGACAAAGTTGTTTTAGAAGTAGTTGCCCCTGCTGACGGCGTTATTGGTGAGATTCTAAAAGCAGAAGGCGAAACGATTCTTAGTGATGAAATTATCGCAAGCTTCTTGGTCGGCGCTTCTAGCGCAGCCGCACCTGTTGCCACAGCGGCGCCAGCAGCTACTGTTGCTGCTGAATCTGATGAAGACGGTGTTGCAGGACCTGCAGCTCGTAAAGCATTAGCGGAAGCGGGTCTTACAACAGCACAAGTTAAAGGCACTGGTAAAGGCGGTCGTATCACCAAAGAAGACGTAGATGCAGCCGTTAAAGCGAAACCAGCTGCGGCTCCAGCACCTGCGGCGAAAGCAGCAGCGCCAGCTGCTATGGCACCATTGGGTGCTGATGGTCGTATCGAAAAACGTGTTCCTATGACACGTCTTCGTGCCACTATCGCTAAACGCCTTGTTGAAGCACAGCAAACAGCGGCACTATTGACTACGTATAACGAAGTTAATATGGGCCCGATCATGGAACTTCGTAAGAAGTACAAAGATCTGTTTATCAAGACTCATAACGGCACTAAGCTTGGCTTTATGTCTTTCTTCGTGAAAGCGGCAACAGAAGCTCTAAAACGCTTCCCAGCGGTCAACGCCTCTATCGATGGTAATGACATGGTTTACCATGGCTACCAAGACATCGGTGTTGCTGTATCGACATCTCGTGGCTTAATGGTTCCAGTACTTCGTAACACCGAAGCAATGGGCCTTGCTGATATCGAGTCTAATATCATGGACTTCGCTTTACGCGGTCGTGATGGCAAGCTTGGTATGGATGATATGCAAGGTGGTACTTTCACTATCACTAACGGTGGAACGTTTGGTTCATTGTTGTCAACGCCAATCATCAATCCACCACAAACTGCTATTTTGGGTATGCATAAAATCCAAGAACGTCCAATGGCAGTAGATGGTCAAGTTGTGATTCAACCAATGATGTATTTAGCCCTTTCTTATGACCACCGTATGATTGATGGTAAAGAAGCCGTACAATTCTTGGTAACAATTAAAGAGCTTTTAGAAGATCCAGCGCGTTTGTTGTTAGAAATCTAAGCGCAGAAATCTAAGCTTTAAATCTAAGGGTTCGTACTATTTTAAAAGTGCGAATTGATTTCGCGGCAGCCTCACAAGGGCTGCTGCAGTTCGATAGGATAAATGGAAACGCATATGTCTACTAAATTTGATGTTATTGTAATCGGTGGCGGCCCTGGTGGTTACGTTGCTGCAATCCGTGCGGCTCAATTAGGTCTGAAAACGGCTTGTATCGAAAAATGGTTAGATAAAGAAGATAAGCCTCGTCTAGGTGGTACTTGTTTAAACGTGGGTTGTATCCCTTCTAAAGCATTGCTAGATTCTTCACAAAAATACCATGATGCGAAAGCCTCTTACGGTGTTCACGGAATCAGTGTTGGCGAAGTTGCTATGGATATTGATACCATGGTTGATCGCAAAGACAAAATCGTTGATCAATTGACCAGTGGTATTACAGGTCTTTTCAAAGCCAATGGTGTTACTAGCTTTGAAGGTTTCGGTAAAGTTCTAGCCAACAAAAAAGTTGAATTCACAGCGCATGACGGTACCGTTACTGTTATGGACGCAGACAATGTGATTTTGGCGACAGGTTCTATTCCAGTAAATATTCCACCTGCACCACAAACTGGCGATATTATCGTTGATAACGTGGGTGCATTGGATTTCCGCGCTGTACCTAAACGTCTTGGCGTTATCGGTGCTGGCGTTATTGGTCTTGAGTTGGGTTCTGTATGGGCTCGTCTTGGTTCTGAAGTGGTTGTATTAGAAGCACAAGATTCTTTCCTAAGTATCTGTGATCAAGACATCGCGAAAGAAGCCGCTAAAATCTTCAAAAAACAAGATCTAGACATTCGTCTTGGCGCTCGTGTAACAGGCAGCCAAATCAACGGCGAAGAAGTGGAAGTGACTTACCTTGATGCTAAGGGTGAAGAGCAGAAGCAAACGTTCGACAAATTAATCGTAGCGGTTGGCCGTAAGCCATTCACTCAAGGTTGTTTCTCAGACGATTCTGGCGTTAAGCTAGACGAGCGTGGATTTGTTTTCGTTGATGAGCAATGCCGTACGTCTGTACCAGGTGTATTTGCTATTGGTGATATCGTTCGTGGTCCAATGTTGGCGCACAAAGCATCTGAAGAAGGTGTAATGGTTGCGGACATTATCGCAGGCCATAAAGCGCAAATGAATTACGATTGCATTCCTTCTGTTATTTACACTCACCCAGAACTTGCTTGGGTTGGTAAAAACGAACAGGAATTGAAATCAGAAGGCGTTAAATACAAAGTAGGTAAATTCCCATTCGCGGCGTCTGGTCGTGCAATGGCAGCTAACGACACCGATGGTTTTGTTAAAATCATTGCTGATGAAGAAACAGACCGTATCTTGGGTTGCCATATTATTGGTGGTCATGCGGCTGACTTGATCGCACAAGCTGTTATTGCAATGGAATTTGGTTCTACAGCGGAAGATATCGCCTTGACTGTATTCGCTCACCCAACGGTAAGTGAAGCAGTACATGAAGCGGCGTTAGCAGTAGATGGCCATGCTATCCACATTGCAAACCGTAAAAAGCGTTAATAGAAATTTAGATTTGCCGGCCTTGTGCCGGTAATGTCTGCCTTAACAGGCAGAGCTTATGTCAATCATTCAGATGAGCGGAAGAATCAAATGAACTTACATGAATATCAGGCTAAACAGCTTTTTGCTGAATACGGTCTGCCAGTATCTACAGGGTACGCAGTAGACACGCCGGAAGCGGCAGTGGAAGCAGCGAAAAAAATTGGCGGTGACAAATGGGTGGTTAAAGCTCAGGTTCACGCTGGTGGTCGCGGTAAAGCAGGTGGTGTAAAACTTGTTGATTCTTATGAAGAAATTACAGCATTCACAAATAATTGGATAGGTAAAAATCTAGTTACTTACCAAACTGACGAAAAAGGCCAGCCAGTCGCTAAGATTCTTGTTGAATCTTGCACTGACATTGCTAACGAACTGTACCTTGGTGCCGTTGTTGACCGTTCTACTCGTCGTGTTGTTTTCATGGCGTCTACTGAAGGCGGTGTTGAGATTGAGAAAGTAGCTGAGGAAACTCCTGAGCTAATCCACAAAGCGATCATTGATCCTGTTGTTGGCGCTCAACCTTACCAAGCTCGTGAATTAGCATTTAAATTGGGCCTTAACCCAGTTCAAATCAAGCAGTTCACTAAGATCTTCCTTGGTTTGTCTCAAATGTTCCACGACTACGACTTTGCATTGCTAGAAATCAACCCTCTAGTTATCACTGACGAAGGTAATCTTCATTGCCTAGATGGCAAAATCGGTATCGACAGCAACGCTGTTTACCGTCAGAAGAAAATGCAAGAGTTCCACGATCCATCTCAAGAAGATGAGCGTGAAGCACATGCAGCACAATGGGAACTTAACTATGTTGCTCTAGACGGAAACGTTGGCTGCATGGTAAACGGTGCCGGCCTAGCAATGGGTACAATGGACATCGTTAATCTACACGGTGGCAAGCCAGCTAACTTCCTAGACGTTGGTGGCGGCGCGACAAAAGAACGTGTTGCTGAAGCATTTAAAATCATTCTTTCTGACAGCAATGTTAAGGCAGTATTGGTTAACATCTTTGGTGGTATCGTACGTTGTGACATGATCGCTGAAGGTATCATCGGAGCAGTAGAACAAGTAGGCGTAACTGTGCCTGTTGTTGTACGTCTTGAAGGTACTAACGCTGAAAAAGGTCGTGAAGTGCTAGCTAATTCTGGCCTAGACATCATCGCTGCAACAAGTCTTAAAGACGCAGCTATCCAAGTCGTTAAAGCTGCGGAGGGCAAATAATAATGTCTGTCTTAATTAACAAAGATACTAAAGTTATCTGTCAGGGTTTCACTGGCGGACAGGGTACTTTCCATTCTGAGCAAGCAATTGCTTACGGTACAAAAATGGTTGGTGGTGTAACTCCAGGTAAAGGTGGTCAAACTCACCTAGGCCTACCTGTTTTCAATACAGTAAAAGAAGCAGTAGAACAAACTGGCGCTGAAGCGTCTGTTATCTACGTTCCAGCGCCTTTCTGTAAAGATTCTATTCTTGAAGCGGCTAACTCTGGTATCAAACTTATCGTTTGTATCACTGAAGGTGTTCCGACTCTTGATATGCTTGACTGTAAAGTAGTTTGTGACTCTTTGGGCGTTCGCCTTATCGGTCCTAACTGCCCAGGTATTATCACACCGGGCGAATGTAAAATCGGCATCATGCCTGGCCATATTCATATGCCAGGTAAAGTAGGTATCGTATCTCGTTCAGGTACTTTGACTTATGAAGCCGTTAAGCAAACAACAGATGCTGGTTTCGGTCAGTCTACTTGTGTTGGTATCGGTGGTGATCCAATCCCAGGCACAAACTTCATCGACGTATTGGAAATGTTCCAAAACGATCCACAGACTGAAGCGATTGTTATGATCGGTGAAATCGGTGGTACTGCTGAAGAAGAAGCGGCTGCTTACATCAAAGCAAACGTAACTAAGCCTGTTGTATCTTACATTGCTGGTGTTACTGCACCTGCTGGTAAGCGTATGGGTCATGCTGGCGCGATCATCTCTGGTGGTAAAGGTACAGCGGATGAGAAATTTGCTGCACTAGAAGACGCTGGTGTTAAAACCGTTCGCTCTCTTGCAGACATCGGTGCTGGCCTTAAAGAACTTACTGGCTGGTAAGTTACTAGTGTCTAATGAGAGGCTCTTTAGTTAGATGCTTTTTAGTTAGAAACTAGAGACTTAGATAACTAGCCTTTAGGCTAATAGTGCTAAGTCTACAGCTATAGTAAAATCCCTGTTTCGGCAGGGATTTTTTTTGCCTTTTTACCAACTAAACAGGGCACTTGGTTTATGATGAATTGTCCTTTTTGCTCGGCTGCAAATTCATGCAACCCTGATGGTGCGTGTTGGTGTTTTATGGAGGATGTTCCTGAAGCATTGCTGTCTCTTTTACCCGAGGCATTAGTGGGCCGTAACTGCATTTGCCTGCGCTGTATTGAGCAATATAAGAGTGATCCAAAGGCGTTTGCCACCGCACACAAGACCGGTGTTTAAGCTTCCTTAAAACAATTAAAAGAGACAGTGGATGAATGATTCAGAAAGCGTCACATATGATATTACGGTAGTCGGAGGTGGCATCGTAGGTTTATCAACGGCTTGGCAGCTGCAGCAGCGTTATCCTACCTATCGGATTTTATTGTTAGAGAAGGAGCAGGAAGTCGCTCAGCACCAAACCGGGCACAATTCTGGTGTGATTCACGCTGGCGTGTATTATGCTCCGGGCAGTTTAAAAGCATCTTTTTGCAAGCAAGGAGCGGCCGCGACTAAAGCTTTTTGTTTAAAGCATGGGATTGAATTCGAAGAGTGCGGTAAGTTGATTGTCGCCACCAATGCCGAAGAAGAAGAGCGAATGAATGCGCTCTATGCGCGTTGCCAAGAAAATGAACTGGAAGTGTTTCGTTTAGATCGCGACGCCTTATATCGCCGTGAGCCCAATGTAAAAGGCATCGCCGCTTTGTTTGTGCCTGCTACCGGTATCGTCAATTATCGCGAAGTTTGCCAAAAAATAGCCGAGCTTTTTGTGCACAAAGGCGGTGAAATTCGCTTTGGCTGCAAAGTATCCGCGTTGCAAGAAAGCCATGAGAAAGTCTCTATTCATGTTGGACATGATTTAATAAATACGCGCTATCTAGTGTGTTGTGCTGGCTTAATGGCGGACAGACTCACTCGTATGCTAAATATTCCTACCGATTTTCAAATCATCCCGTTTCGAGGGGAATATTACCAACTTCCACGCAAGCACAGCCAAATCGTCAATCACCTAATTTACCCTGTACCTGATCCTGAACTGCCTTTTTTAGGCGTGCATCTAACCCGAATGATAGACGGCTCAGTGACGGTAGGGCCGAATGCCGTACAAGGCTGGAAACGTGAAGGCTACGGCACGATTAATATTAGTCCGCGTGATATTTGGGACATGGTACGTTTTCCCGGTTTCTGGCGCTTGATCGGAAACAATTGGAAAGTAGGGCTAAAAGAGACCAAAAACTCTTGGTTTAAAATAGGCTACTTATCTCAAGTTAGAAAGTACTGTGATCAAATAGCACTAGAGGACCTGCAAAATTATCCGGCGGGTATTCGTGCTCAAGCGGTGATGCGTGACGGCAGTTTGGTACACGATTTTCTGTTTGCTAAAAGCCCGCGATCCTTACACGTCTGCAACGCTCCATCGCCTGCAGCAACCAGCGCTTTCCCTATCGGCAATTACATTGTCGATAAATTAGATGACCTGATCACAACTATTTAAACCGAAAGGATTATGAAAACAACATGGTATGGTTTGATTGTGTTGACCATTTCAATATAGAGTTCGGTCAATCTAATTGGCTATTCTGAGGCGAAATCATGTTGGCGTTAAAAGGCAAAAAACAATCGAAATTATTCTTTCGAAGTGTCATTTCAATGCTATTAGTCACTCAACTGACGGCTTGTGGCACACTTCTTTATCCAGAAAGAAGAGGGCAGACAAAGGGCACGATAGATGTGGGTGTTGCCGTATTAGACGCGGTAGGGTTATTGTTTTTCTTTGTGCCCGGTGTCGTTGCTTTTGGTGTCGATTTTGTCACTGGTGCTATTTATCTACCAGGTGGCAAAGTCGCCACATTAACACCCGATGAAATGAACAGAGTGAAGCGCGGCTCTGATGAAATCGACATGAAAGCGTTTAAACAAGTTATTGCCGAACGAGGAGATTTAGCATTACCCGCCGCGGCCTCATCAGATAAATTGAAAACTCAGCCTATGCCTTCGCAAGTCGCTATGATGAATGCTTTACACTTATCCAATGCAAATCAACAGTTAGCGATGGCTAAGGTTTATCAATAACGAGTCCATACGGTTTCACGTAAAGTAGCGGATGAATCAGGTTGCACATGGTTTCTTACATTATATGTTATGCACTATTGGCTAAAGTGGACCCTCTTATCGAAAAGCCTAACTTTTTCCTTGTTAGGCTTTTTATTTAGACTCATTACGATCGAAAGACCGTTTTATTAAATTCTCTTACTTAGTTAAGTCTTTAGCAAAATAATCTACCATCTCAGAGACCATGTTATCACCCATACCCTGATCTATTGCGGTAGAGAGGGCTTCATTAGCGCCGCTAGACATGATTGTTTTTACGCCTAGATCTTTTGCCATTTGACGGTAGTAGCCTACGTCTTTTGATGCATTGCGGATAGAAAAAGCTAACTTACTAGAGTCTCCATCTACACCGTACGCTTTTACGAAATCCATCATACCTGAGTGTAGCGGGCCGGCTGACATTACGTCATAAAGGCTTTGGCGTGACACACCTGCTTGGTCAGCCATTGCAAAAGCTTCAGCCATTGCGTTTGCGGTTGTCATACCAAAAAAATTATTAATTAGTTTGATTGTATTGCCTGAGCCTAGCTTACCCAAATGAAAAACATTCTCACCTAAGTCTAGCAATATAGGATGAACTTTTTCAAAAGCAGTTTTGTCACCAGAGCACATGATATTCAGTAAACCATCAATGGCATGAGAGGGTGTTCTACCCAATGGTGCATCCAAGTAAGCACCTCCGACAGACGCGACTTCATCTCCTAATGCCAGTGTGGAAGAAGGCAGAGACGTACCAAAGTCGATGACTATCGTTCCAGGTTTTAATCCACTGATTACACCATTATCTCCATGCATGCGACTTTCAACTGAAGCTGATGTATCCATGCATAGCATGACAATATCACTGGCTTCAGCTACCGCGCGAGGATTAGTCGCTTCGATTGCACCTGCTGCCACCGCTGCATCAATTCGAGGGCGAGAGACATTGCCCATTACAGTTAATGAATACCCTAAAGACTGAAGGCGTCCTACCATGGCGGCTCCCATTAAGCCAAGTCCTATAAATCCAATAGTCGGTTTTGTCATTTTCTTTCTCCCAATAAAGCTAGTCATGTATGAGACGTAAGTCTCTGTAATAAAATAAGGAATAAGGGTCTACGTTTATTGAACTTTCGGTGGGTAGCATTCTAAAATTTCCACGCCTAACTCTGTACTTATTGTTGCGACATCGATACCAGCAGGACAAAAAAACCGATCAAGTTTTTTAAGCTTAGTTGTTTCATTACCGATCGTTATGCTGCATTCACCAGCAACAATAATGCCTATATAGAAATCTTTTTCTGATTTATCAATGGTTTCAGAAATAGTCGATTTTTTAACCCTAAATTTGTCTGTTACTTTTTCATCGATCAAGGTTTCTTGGAATGAATGCTCAGAATAATGGCGCTCTAGTTTTGGTTGCTGATAAAATTTCTTAATTGCTTCCGGCACAGACAATGCTGAAAAATCAAACACATCCATACAAAAATCGAGGCCTCGTTTCATGAAACGTGCTTCTTCTGGCATGGTGTAACCAGCTTTAGTGAATTCAAAGCGTACTGCTAAGTCAGATGGCTCCATTATTTCAACCATTAAGATTCCTTCGCCAATGGCATGCGGTGAGCCACCAGGTATATACAGACAATCACCGGATTTTACGGGAACTTTATCAAAACAGGCTTCCATAGCGTTGATGTTTTGGGTCTCTATCATTTCTTTAAACGCATTTCGTGATGGTGGGTGCTGAAAGCCAACATAGACATAGGGGTCAGTGATATCTTCACGGACATCTAGGATGTAGTAACCTTCTGCTTTGCCGTGATTACTGTTGAGATGCTCACGAGCAAATTCCGCTGTAGGGTGTGCTTGAAAGTGCAGTCGAACGGAGGAATCTAAAAACTTTACAAGTAGCATTGGGTTTACATCAAATGCTTTTATGTGTTGTTTACCTAAGAAATAGTCAGGATCTAAAGCAATTAGTTCATCAAAGCGAATAGTGTCATTACCAATAGTGGCATGTGAAATTCCTTCAACAATATTTCCCCTATCTGGGTTGACCGCTTGAGTTGTTGAGCCTATCCAATCCTCAGGGAAGTGGGTATCTTCAGGGGTATTTTTATTCTCTAGCTGATCAAGGATTTTCCCCCCAGTGTAAGTGCGCCATACACGGTTTGAAGTAAAGCGAACGAGTTTTTTTCTATAATTCATAAGCATTCCTTTTGTTTAATGCAGCCTATATTTTGCAGTTTGGATACGGCACTTTGTGGCGCTAATCTATAAGTAGAATATATGCGGCTTAGATTGAATTGTGATGATATGAAATATTCATTGCTTAAAAACTCCACACCCTATTAGTGAAGGTGTGGAGGTAAGATATTTAATTACTTAAAAGAATTTGGCATGAGTGTTTTAGGGAGCCATAAAGAAATTTCTGGAAAGATAATAACCAGTAATAATATTAACAGCATAGGTAGAAGAATAATGGCAACTTGCTTCAATACGCTAGTTACGTTCATTTCGCCTATTGAGGCCGAAATCAGAAGACAGAGGCCATACGGGGGAGTCACCAGTCCAAATGCTAAAGAAATAATCCCTATCATGGCAAACACAATAGGCGAAATATCTGCCTGTGTTGCGACGGGTAGTAATACCGTGCCTAAGATTATAATGGTGGGTATTGCATCAATAAAGAGGCCAAAGAATAAGAATAAGAAAGCAATAACAAGGGCCGTTCCTAAACTGCCTAAATGCATTTCTGTCATCCCTCCAATGATCAAGCGCGGAACATTGTAATAAGCAAGTAACCAGCCAAATACAGACGCGGTACCAATGGCAAATAGAGAAATTGAAGCAAATCGCCCTGTGTCATAAAGAATAATTCCAACATCTCTAGGAGTGACAGTTCGATAAACTACCATACCAAGGAATAATGAATAAATAGCAGCGACGATGGCACTTTCAGTTGGTGTAACAATTCCTGCAACAATGCCATAAATGACGAACACTGGTGTTAGCATGGCAAGCGCAGCACCTTTAAAGGCTTTAAAGGTGGAAGCAAGGGTTGGTTTTGCTTCGATTGGGTAGTTGTACACTTTGGCAAAACCGTAAACCGTTGCCATAAGTGCGCCGCCGATCATGATGCCTGGTATGGCACCAGCCAAGAAGAGTGCACCAACAGAAACCTGCATAACTCCACCCCAAACAATCATCAAAATACTGGGGGGAATAATAACCCCCATGACAGATGAGCATGCAGTGATAGCAATAGCAAAGCGACGATCATAACCTTCGTTGATCATGGCGGGTATCAATATTTTTCCACAACCTGCGGCATCTGCCGTGGAGGAGCCTGAAATTCCAGCAAACAACATAGACACGGCAACGTTAACATGACCCAAACCACCAGGCATCCAACCGGTAAGCACCTTGGCTAAATCAATGAGCTTGTCTGTGATCTTTCCTGAATTCATTAAATTGGCGGCTAACAAGAAGAAGGGAACCGCCAATAAAATAAACGAATTATACGACTGAAACATGCGATCGATAATGATAAATGGATTTAATCGCACTTCAAGTGCTACGACAGGAATAGTGGCAAGACCTAATGCAAACGCAACAGGTACGCGCAGAATAACTAAGAGAACAAATACGCCAATTAATAAAGAGCAAGCGAGTCCAGTAGTAAGAATCATGAGGCAATCCTTATAGAGTAAGAGCGATAGGTCTCAAAAGCTTCATACAGGCGGTAAAGTGAGAAAATAGCCCATAGTAATCCAGCTAGAGGAACTGAAATGAAAGTGACAATTAGATTGGCGTTCATCATTACCGAATGTTGAATAAAGCCAAACTCCGCGTAGCCGATTCCATACCAAGCGAATAGCATTCCGAAAACACCGACAAGGATTTGCACAATGGCTTTTTGAAAAAACAGAATAAGAGGGTTAGAGCTATCTGGAATCACTTGTACATCAAAATGGATGCCATCCCAAACTGCCACGACAGAACCAATCATAACGACCCAAACAAAAATGAATGTCGCTAGCTCTTCAGTCCATAGATAAACAGGAATTATACCGGTGTAGCGTGCAATAACTTGCATCGCAACAGGGATAATTAAGGCACCTACTAATATCGCCAAAATTACTCGTAGTACGTTACAGAGCGATTCTAAAATGTGTTTAATCATAAAAAAACCTTCAAACATAAGATGCGTTTAATGAAAAAACATCCCCGTGATCTATACAGATCACGGGAGATATTAAACGAGAATGACGAAATGATTACTTGCTACGAATAGCTTCTAGTAACGCAGTTGCGCCGATACTTGCTGCATACTTATCTTGGACAGGTTTAACCATTTCTAGAAGTTTATCGCGATCAGTAAACTCAGATACTTTGAGTTCACCAGCGTCAGCCATTTGTTTCAGCTTAACTGCGTCCTCATGAGTCTCAAGTTTGCGGCCATATTCGCCTGCTTCTTTACCCGCTTTCATAATGGCAGCTTGAAGTTTAGGTGGTAATTTTCGGAAGGTTTTTCCGCTAAACACAATAGGGCGTACGGTGATGGTATGTTCCGTTTTTGCAAGATAGGGAGCGACTTCATAAAACTTTAAATCTTGGATGCTAGACGCTTCATTTTCTAGGCCACTTACCACACCTGTTTGGATTGCGTTATATACTTCGTTATAAGCAATTGCGGAAGGTATGGCGCCGATTGCGCTAAAGACTTGGGCCTGAATAGGGGCGCCCATTACTCGCATTTTGAGACCAGCCAATTCTTTTAGGTTGCTGACTTTTCTATTGGAAATGATGTTGCGTGTTCCGCCGCCTGCGTAGCCAACAATAAGGATGTCAGCCTTTTTATAAAGCTCCTTTTCAAGAGGTGCAAACACATTACTAGAAAGTACTCTGTTCCACTGTGCTTGATCTCGGAACAAGAACGGCATATCCATTAATGGGATAGAAGGTGCAAAACGTGCCATGTTTGAAGGGGCTAATATAGTGTAGTCGATTGCGATACCTTGGTTTAGGTAAGTTACATAATCTTTTTCAACACCAAGTTCACTGTTGAGGCGTAAATCAAACTTTACATCGCCATGATAATACTTAGTCACTAGGTCGCCGAATTTTACCAATGTCTTGGTGAATGCGTGCTGACCATCAAACATACTAGCGCCACGCAAAGTTGTCTCAGCGCTTGCAGGTACTGCTAACGCTGCGATTGCAGCACCAATCAATGTTGCTTTTAGCATTTTCTTTAGGTGTTTATCGAAAGTCATCATTATTTTTATCCTTATTATATGATCAAGTTAAAAGTATCTATTTGTAATGCAATAGTACTTAAACAGGCGATTCCACTATATTTAAAATTTTGTACCTTGTCTATGCGTTATTTTTCCTTATTCTTTATCTTAGGTTTTTTGGTAGTAAAATCATCTAGAATAGTCGCTTCAGGCCAAAACATGGTGTTTTGAAGTGACTATTCTAGTTTTCAGACATCTGAGTATTGGTAGTGTTTTAGTCGTATTCTGTGATTTTATTTATATAAAGTCGTACAAATTGTTTTAGACTTGCACAGGGTTTGAGCTAAAAAGATAACCATCAAAGTTGGGGTCTTGGTGTTCAGATAGCATGAGTAATGTGTCTTTTACATTTTCCAAATGTCGCCACATTGCCATACGTGCTGCATCTGGATTCCTTTGCTGAATGGCAGATAGAATATTTTGATGATCAATTAGCCACTTTTTACGATAAGTTTGATCGGTAATATGAGAATGAAGCTGCTTCCACATCAAACTGTTTTCTCGTCGTTCCCATAGATTCTCGACTAGATCTACTAGCACACTATTTTGAGTTGCTTCAGCGATGGCAAAATGGAAAAGCTTATCTCCATCATGTTTATGATCAAGCACATCAATATTTTGTTTCTCAAGTTCTAAGGCATTACGCATTTTTATGATGTCTTTTTTAGTGGCTTGTGTAGCTGCGAACTCGGCCACATGACTTTCAAGCAGTTGTCTGGCTTGCATCATCTCAAATGGCCCTGCATCGTCTTTATCTAATGATGACTCCAGCTCGTGGTTCGATGTGTCATTTGTTGGCTGTTTGATTAAATAAATACCGCTGCCTTTGCGTATTTCAACAAGCTCCATAAGCTCTAGCATAATCAACGCTTCACGAACGACGGTACGGCTGACTTTTAAGCGTTCAGCAATATCACGCTCTGTTGGAAGCCGATCGCCAATATGAAAGTTACTTTGTCTGAACTCTTCATAAAGTGCTAATCCAATTTCTTGATATAGGCGTTTGGGTTTAGTTAGTTTATTGATCATATTTATAATTCGCTTAAGCCAATGAGTAAAAACACCCTTTAATAAGAGCTGTCATGAATTGTCTGATAGTTATTTAGGCAGCGTGTTTGGATGAGGTCTCTTTGTATGATCTCACAATGTATTATCATTCAAGATTATAAATATATGATAGATAGGTCAACCAATTTATCAATTGGTTGACCTAAAAAATACTTTCATCCAATATATACCTCTGAGGTCATGCTTTTTAGCGCTCTTTAGGATGATGCTATTTAACTGATAAATGTCTGTTTTTATGTTAATGAAATATAAATAACTCACTAAAAAATCACTATAAATTCATATATATAGAGCATAACGTCTAATAAAAGAAAGGAATTATGATGGTGACGATAAATACAACAAAAACCCTATATTCCCCAGAAAACATAGAAGTTGGAATCGTACATATTGGGTTAGGTGCATTTCACCGAGCACATCAAGCGGTTTATATAGAAAAAAACTTAAACCGAAATATGGGAGGGTCTTGGGGGATTTGTGCGGTCAATATTCGTTCTAATTATCAATTGGTCGACCAATTAGAACGCTACGGTTGTCGTTACCACGTTGTTGAATATAGAAATAGCCAGAATGGGCATTTAAGAGAAATTAACGCTATCAGAGAAGCGTTGTATGCAGGTGATGACAAAGAGGTTTTGTTTGAAAGGTTGCTGTCAGAGCATACCAAAATAGTTACGTTAACCGTCACTGAAAAGGGCTACTACATCGCTTTGACGGATAAAAAGTTGCGTCTTGATGATCCGAGTATTCAGTATGACCTGAAGCACCCAGCACAGCCTAAAACGGCCCCCGGTATTCTTGTTGAAGCCTTGTATCGAAGAAGAGAAATAGGGCTTGCGCCATTTACCATATTGTCTTGCGATAATATTCCTAATAATGGTTCCTTGACTCGTCAGGCCGTCTGCGAATTGGCCGCCCAGCGTAGTGATGAGTTTGCTCAATGGATTAAAGATGAAGTGGCGTTTCCGAGTTCTATGGTCGATAGGATAGTTCCGGCCATGACAGATGAATCAAAAAAACGACTACAGCGCGATTTTAAGATAGAAGATCCTAATGCGGTGCTCAGTGAAGCATTTAGTCAATGGGTAATAGAAGATAACTTCCCGTTAGGGCGGCCTGATTGGGAAAATGATGGCGTGCAAATGGTCAAAGACGTGCACCCATTTGAAACCATGAAATTGCGTTTACTTAATGGAAGTCACTCTTTGTTGGCTTATATCGGGTCAGCGGCGAATTTTGAAACCATTGCAAAAACCAGAGCGGTTCCCGAGTTTGCTGCATTGGTTCGACATTACATGCATGTGGAAGCCGCACCCACATTAGAAATGCCGGAAGAAGTGGATGTACCGGTTTATATAGAAAGCCTAATGTTACGTTTTTCTAATGACAGCCTGCATCATCGGCTGTCACAGGTAGCGATAGATGGCTCCCAGAAAATCCCTCAGCGTTGGTTCGCTTGTACAGAAGAAAGACTTAACGCGAATAAAGATATCTTTGCCGTCGCATTGGGGATTGCCGCTTGGATTCTTTATGTGAGTGGTCGAAATTTAAAGGGTCAACAACATTTAGTTGACGATCCTCTGGCTGAACGGTTGAGTGAGTGTCATGCGAATACAGATAAACCTCAAGAAATTGTTCGAAATATTCTCGATATGAGCGACATTTTTCCTAGCATATTACGTGAGCACGATGGCTTTTATCAGGCTGTGTTAAGTGCGTACCGAATGCTAATCACACAGGGTGTGATGGCGTGTTTGACAGTGTTCGAAAGTGACGAGTAGTGATAGGTAATCTAGCGTGGATTAGCCTTGTATCCTTAATATGAAACGCAACGTTTTATAACGAAGTAAACACAGAAGTAATAAAGTATTTAGCGGAGAAAAAAATGGAACATACTTGGCGTTGGTTTGGACCAAATGACGACACCACATTAACAGATATTCGTCAGACAGGCGCAACAGGCGTTGTTACCGCATTGCATGATATTGCCAATGGCGAAGTATGGCCGGTAGCCGCTATTCAGGCTCGCAAAGCCATGATAGAAGCCAGTGGTTTGCGTTGGTCCGTGGTAGAAAGTGTGCCTGTGCATGAAGACATAAAAAAGCGCACAGGTAACTACCTTGAATACATTCAAAATTATAAGCAAACGCTTTTGAATGTATCGCAATGTGGCATTGATACTGTTTGCTACAACTTTATGCCTGTGTTGGATTGGACACGTACCGATCTTTCCTACGAACTGGCAGATGGCTCAAGAGCTCTACGCTTTGACCAAACTGCGTTTGCGGCCTTTGAATTGTATATTTTAGAGCGCAAAGGTGCTGCTGCTGAGTACAGTGAGGCAGAAAAAGAAGCCGCAAAAACGTTTCTTGAAAATATAAAAGAAGAAGATAAAAATCGTCTAGTTGCCAACATTATTGCTGGCTTACCGGGCGCAGAAGAAAGCTACACATTAGAGCAGTTTCGCTCTAAATTGGCAGAATACGACCATATAGACAAAGACGTATTGCGTCATAATCTCAAGCTCTTTTTAGAGGCTATTGTTCCAGCCGCAGAGCAGGGCGGTTTAAAGCTTGCCATTCACCCAGATGATCCACCACGACCTATTCTTGGTCTACCTCGCGTCGTTTCCGTAAAAGACGACATAGAATGGATTCTTAATGCGGTACCCAGTTCGGCGAATGGCATCACCTTATGCACGGGTTCATATGGGGTGCGAGCAGACAATGATCTTGTTGATATGATTGAACGCTTTGGTTCTAGCATCTACTTCACGCACTTAAGATCGACTAAACGAGAAGACGTAGATGGCAGCTTTCATGAAGCCTCTCACCTAACCGGCGATGTCGACATGGTGGGAGTTGTACGAGCATTGATAATGGAAGAAAAGAAACGCAAGGGCGACACAAATAATGCCCATCGATTGATTCCTATGAGGCCAGACCACGGCCATCAAATACTCAACGACCTAGATAAAAATGCTAAGCCAGGGTATTCCACACTTGGCCGAATGAAAGGGCTTGCCGAAGTCCGAGGCCTAGAAATGGGTTTGAAAGCGATGTTAGACGCTTCTTGATAGTCTCTCGTGATACCCACTTTTCCATTGCCCGTTAACTCGGGCTTTTTTTTAGGCGCCTCCTTGGTATTTTTGGTCGCCTCTATGCAAGTTACTGCATCTTATTAGCCTATTCCCATGAAGGGCAATGTAATAAGATATCAGCCATAAAATTTCATTACTTGGCGTCAGAGAGTAAGTGCATAACGTAAATAGGAATAAAATCGAATCATGTCAGCATACAATCAGCTAACCTCGCATTACCAAACGATCCATCACTTTAACCATGCACAGGCGATGCTTGGCTGGGACGCCGCGGCCAATATGCCGGCTGGTGGCAATGAGGCGCGCTCCAGCGCCATGGCAGAACTTTCTGTCCACGTGCACAGATTATCCACCCAGCCACAGCTAGAAGAATGGTTTGCCAAGGCGGCACAAGAGTCGCTAACTTTTGAGCAAGACGCCAGCCTACGTGAAATGAAACGCCAATGGCAGCAAGCTGCCTTACTGCCAGAAGCCTTAGTGCAAGCGCAATCCATGGCAGGTTCTAAATGTGAACACGCATGGCGCTCACAACGCCAAGAAAACGACTGGACAGGGTTTGAGAAAAACTGGCAAGAAGTGGTCGCGCTATCGAGAGAAGAAGCACAGATCCGTGGCGATGCATTAGGACTGACACCATACGACGCCATGCTCGATAAATTCGAACCGGGCACCAGCAGCGCCTCCCTAGATGTTTTATTCTCTGATGTGAAACTCTGGCTACCAGAACTCATTGAAAAGGCCCTAGACAAACAGCGTTCTGAATCCATCATCATGCCAACGGGTCGCTATTCAAGTGCCACGCAAAAAGCCCTCGGCCTAGAAGTCATGAAATTGCTGAAATTTGACTTTGCGCGCGGTCGCTTAGACGAAAGCGTACACCCATTTTGTGGCGGCGTACCATCGGACGTACGCATCACCACCCGCTATGATGAAGAAGATTTCGTGCAAGCTTTAATGGGCATTGTTCACGAAACAGGCCACGCACGATACGAACAAGGTTTACCAAAAGCCCTAGCAGGATTACCCGTTGGCGAAGCGCGCTCCATGGGCATTCATGAATCCCAATCCTTGTTCTTTGAAATGCAAATAGGGCGTAGCAACGCCTTCGTTTCACACTTGTCACGACTTTCAAAAGACGCCTTTAATGCGCAGCAAGACCCCGTATTTGCCGAACAAAATCTACAGAAAATCTACACTCGTGTGGACAAAGGCTTCATCCGTGTCGACGCAGACGAACTCACTTACCCAGCGCACGTGATCTTACGGTATGAGATAGAACGCGACTTGATCAACGGCGTCATCGAGCACAAAGACGTGCCTGCACTGTGGGACGAAAAAATGAAAGCGTCTCTTGGTCTCTCCACCAAAGACAACTACAAAAACGGCTGCATGCAAGACATCCACTGGACAGACGGCGCCTTCGGCTACTTCCCAAGCTACACACTTGGCGCCATGTACGCCGCCCAATACAAAGCCACCATGACAAAAACCGTCGACTTCGACGCCGCCATCCAAAGCGGCGATCTAAGCCCCATCTTCCAATGGCTCAGCGACAACATCTGGACACAAGCCTCGCTGCACACCACAGATGAACTCGTCAAACGCGCCACAGGCGAAACCCTAAACGCCGCGCATTTCAGAAAACACCTAGAAGGACGCTACTTAAAATAAGCTGAGAGAAGGCTTTTATATCTATGATTGTTCACGATATAGTCTTGTTCATGAATCATGAACGATATATTATCGTGAACAATAACTTGAGATAGAGCGATATTAACTATGACTAAGCAATCATCATTAGCGGTCAACGCGCTGGCATTACTTCCTGCGCACATTAAAGCTCAGTTCATAGAAAATGATAAATTCATACAGAATGACAAGCTCAATGATGGTAGCTTCAGTGATGGTGAATTATGTTTGACTGTCAGTGGTGATAGTTATCACTTTTATGTTGCGGTAAAAAATATACATCGAAAGGAAAGCCTAGAGCCTTTATTGAGCGAAGTCGCTTCTAATGCTTTATTAATCTGTAATCGTCTTACGCCTTATTTAGCTGAGATATGCACGCAAAAAGGGCTTAACTTCATTGATACTGCTGGCAATACGAAAGTAGATAATAATGGTTTACATCTTTGGATTGAGTCACAAAAAGACAGAACTCAAAAGACATTCAGCAATGAAGCCAAACCCAGTAAATTAGGTGAAGGTTCAGCGAAACTTTTGTTTGCTTTGCTGTCTAAGCCTGACATTCTTAATAGCTCTTATAGAGAAATCGCGGAATACGCGAACATCTCATTGGGAATGGTAAGTAAGGGGTTGGGCTTTTTTGAAGAGGAATCTTTAATTAGTCTTGGAAAAAACAGACGAATACTTGATGCGAAACGCATGTTAGCTATTTGGATAGACACTTATCGATTGTCTATTCGGCCTAAGTTAGGTGGTGTTCGCCTTGAATATAAAGGCAATTGGCAAGACCTACCAATAGAAGATGACGATTACTGGGGGGGAGAAGCCGCAGCAGATGTTCTTACCCACTACCTTCATCCTCACGACTTACAGCTATTTACCCGTTTACCGTTACAAAAAAAACTGGCTCAACTGAATTATCGAGCAAATCCAGAAGGTGCTTTATGGTTGGTTCCTGCGTTCTGGGGACCGAAGCTAGAATGGACTATTAAAAGCCAAGCCTTATTGGCTGTGGCCGAACTAGAAGCGAGCAAGGATAGCCGCAATATAGAAACCTCAAGGATGATTTATGAAAAATATCTATAGACTCAAACACCCAATCAATCCTGCATTCAAACCAGTGCTTGATATCATTATGAATGTGACATCGCTGCTTAACATACCTTATTTTATTGCCGGAGCTACAGCGCGGGATTTATTGCTTTATCATGTCTTTGATAGAAAACCAGGTAGAAAAACCCATGATATAGATACAGCAATCTTGGTCTCTGATTGGGAAAGCTTTACTTCAGTTAAAATTGCATTGTTGGAATCTGGGCTAAGCGATACAAAATTACCTCATCGTCTAATGCACGACGTAAGTGGGCTGCCTGT
The DNA here is from genome assembly GCF_004352835.1 of Marinomonas flavescens. Taxonomy (GTDB): domain Bacteria; phylum Pseudomonadota; class Gammaproteobacteria; order Pseudomonadales; family Marinomonadaceae; genus Marinomonas; species Marinomonas flavescens. The sequence continues at coordinate 111,464 of NZ_SJSB01000003.1, forward strand.
AGATATTATCCCGTTTGGTTCCATTGCTGATGATGAGAGTGAGATACAATGGCCACCAGAGCATGCCATCACTATGTCGGTTGCAGGTTTTCAAGAAGCTTTTGATAATTCGGTGTTAATCGACATAGGTAAAGACTTAAATCTGAAAGTGTCTTCGTTGGCTGGTTTTGTACTGCTAAAATTAATTGCATGGCAAGAGCGACATTTAGAAACAAACAAAGATATAGCGGACTTTTTAACGATTCTCACTGAATATTCCAACGTCGAGTGGGACCGTTTATATGAAGATTTTATTCCAGCGGAAAAGCTCAATTATAATATTGAGCGACAAGGTGCGTTTTTATTAGGACACGATCTCAATATGCTCTTGTCTCATCACAACACCAGCGCTAAAACATTAGGCTATTTGAGAGAACTCAAGACGTCTCAAATGGAATGGTTGATAACCAGTTTACTAAAAATCCAAAGCCCGCATAATTCCGATGACATAGAGCTGTGGCTTGCCGATTTTTGGGATGGAGTGAGCTTGGAGTCGTTGTGACTGAAATCTGGAATCTAAAAAAAATTAGATACTTACCTGAACTCAAACGCAATTTTCCAATGGCTCAGCGACAACATCTGGACACAAGCCTCGTTGTACACCACAGATGAACTGGTTAAACGCGCCACAGGCGAAACCCTAAACGCCGCACATTTCAGAAAACACCTAGAAGGACGCTACTTGTAATAAGCTGAGAGAAGGCTTTTATATCTATGATTGTTCACGATCTAGCCTTGTTCATGAATCATGAACATTATGCAATCGTGAACAATCACTTTCGATAGGATTTTTTAAGGGATATGCCCCTTAAAAATCCCACTGAATTGGCAACACCTAAACCCACTGCGCTTAAAGGGACTTGACCCCGGCTGGTGGCTACTTTGCCGATAAATGGCATGTCATCCAGCTCAACCGGCGTTTCTCTTCGAAACTGCCGCCTACCTCATCGAAAACACCGATTGAGCTTACCTAAACGTAGGTCAGTATGAACGGAGGAACGACGGGAATCTGGCAATGAAAGCAACGCTTTCACAAGGATTTGTTACCGCAAATACTCTATGAATACGAGCACGAGTTTCTTCCCCTTTTTTCTTCAAGGGGAAGACGGAAGATGGGGTTATTTCTTTGGTTTTTATGGGCTTTACTTCTATCGTTTTGCTGACTAAAGGGTCGAACCCCTTTTTGCCCAACAAGCCTCTCGCAACCAGAAACACTGCTTCAAAAAGGGCTTTGACCTGACTTTTACCTCACCACTTGGAACAGTGTAAATATCACCGATCGACGTTACTTTTTTAGATATCCGTTTGACCTTGTCCTAGACACTCACCTTGCTTCTCTGATCGCTATCTCAACACAAAAATCGAACTCTAATGGCCAGCATTAAGGCAGGTAGGTAGTCAATTCCTGATAGAAAAAAACAATAAGTAGAAAGGTTATTTTTAAACGAGTCTATTGTTTGCTCATTTAGCAAATTTGAATAACCATATTTTGCGCGTATACACTGGCATAAAATGGAAAACCGCCTTAAGATCAATGACTAATGATTCACAGTACTGAGATAAGAGGCTGGGGATAAAAGTGATAACGCGCACGCTCGTTTAGCCCGTTTTTAATATTGTGAATAGCTTTATAAAATTATTAAAAATCAGTTGGTTATAGATAATTTTGGAAAGTTTGAAAATGTGTAAACGCGCACGCGTACTAATAAGCTGTTATGTGATCAGGGAAGTATGGTGTTAAATTATGGCTAAAAGAGATCCCAATAAAACTGCAAGAAATCGTATTGTAGAATCCATAAAGAAGGAACTAAGGGAGCTACTTCCATTAGTCTTGGCAGATACAGATGTAAGAGATGAAGCATCATTGAATGCCAAGATAGGCAGTAAAACAGATGATTTTTTTGACTTGAAACATGAAGTAATACATTCCCATGATGAATTTACTATCAAATGGCTTAGCGGGCTAAAACAAGCAATTGAAGCTGGTGCAGGAGAATCATACGAATGGATACAAAGTTCAGCCAAGGATAGTGCACCTTTCAAAAAATATTTAATACTATTTTTAAAGAGAAGCTACTTAAAACGTTTTGACGAATTATCCAAAAACCGTCCTAAAGTAGAAGAGTCTGAAATATGGATTGGTCAGCAAAATGCAAATTACGGATTACTCGTTACGCCTCGGTTTAATGGGGACCAGTGGGAAAATGATAATAGTGAAATTAGAGCATTTAAGCATGGTTATTGGACAATAGGTCACGTTCTAGAAACTGGACTAGTGATTCCGGGTCAAGATGAAATAGTTGAATTTAAAGACATAGAGCAATACTTGGTCTTTTATAAAAATGTATTGGTCCGAAATTCAGGTTCACCTTACGAGTACGAGATAGCGGGATTATATTGCGACTTCGTCCGACAATCAGCCAATCCTTTATCCATACCTCTTATGATTCCTGAATACAGATATTTAGGCTTGGAACCTAAGCATAGGTACAGATTAGATTTCATGATTACTAACCCTTTTACACTTAACAAGGTAGGTTTCGAAATATCCCCTTGGTCTACCCATGGTTATCTTCGTAAAATTAAAGGTATGACACAGAAGAAAGTAAATGAAATAGCCGCAGATAATTTTTCTAAAGAAATGAAAAAGCATCGAGCCTATTTCAATAAGCATAATGTATATACATTAATTTATGCTGATGAAGCGCTTGCAGACTGTAATCAAATTTTCCAAAATGACATCGTTCCGTTGCTTTCTCCAGAAAGGGAAGGAACGCAGCTTTCATTTATGATAATGGAAGAGTATTTCTAAAATCACATAACAAGGCGCTGCAAGCGATTTTGCAAACTCGCCCGTTTTTTGCTGTAAGAGCAAAAGCGCAAAAAATCGGTCAAGCTCACAAAACGCCTGAGCTTGGCGTTAGCCTTCTCTTAAATTATGGAAATATAAGTTATGTCTAGTGCATGGAAAACCGCTGCTCGACTTGTTGGTGGTCCGCTTGTTGGTTTAGTTATTGATGGAGTAGAAGCTTCTTCAAATTCAATGAATGAAGCATCTGCCCGAAGCCTTGAGGCTTTGAGGGAAGAGGCAGCAAAACAAGAAATAAAAATGGAATTTTCGCAGCACCAAGCTAGAGTAGCTCAGGAGCTTGCTATAGCAAAAAGAATTGAAAATGCTGTAGAAGTAGAAATAGAAGAATATTACGACAATAGCGGTAAAGGTAGTGCTGGCTTAAGTGTAAACGCTGAAAGCCAGACTGGGAGCTTTGGTCTGTCTGGAGAAAGTAGGAAAGTTTCAAAGCGAGTCTATCGATTTAAAGGTATATCAAGCAGTGAAGATACTACTTATGAACAAACAGAACTGAGATATTTAAAGAAATTAATACAGGGGATTCGAATTGGAGTCGATATTTAGAGGGGCTATACGAATGTCCATCACTCAAGTGTGGGCATCTGTTTCTTGCTCACTTTGAGAGAAAGTCTAAAAGTAAAGGCATAACAGATGGCTATTTTAGTTATACGCATTCGACACCTAATCACTTTAAACCAGTTGAGTTTGATGAAAGAATAGCCACTATATCTCCAAGTTTTGTTGAAATATTCAACCAATCAACAAATGCAGAGCAAGCTGGGTTGAGTGAAGTTTGTGGTATGGGCTACCGAAAAGCACTTGAGTTCCTGATAAAAGATTATTGTGTATCATCACAAACTGATGATGCTGAAAAGATCAGGAAAATGATGTTGATGCAATGCATTAATCAATATATCACCGACACCAACATTAAAGAATGTGCCACTCGTGCCGTTTGGTTGGGCAACGATGAAACACACTACCAACGCAAGTGGAAAGACAAGGATATTGGTGACCTTAAATTATTGATCAACTTAGTAATTCATTGGGTTGTTAGCAACCTAATGACTCAAGAGTATATGCAGTCGATGCAACGAACATAACAAACGCATCAAAAATCGCCCCACGGGCTGGACGTCGCTGACGCTCCGCCTTTTATGCGGGCGTTATGTACTTTGGTGGACAAGGAGAGTTACATGAAATTCAGCTTTAAGTTATTGCTGCTTTGTTTGTTTTTCATTGGGTTTGACCCAGCGAAAGCCCAGCAAAACCTTGGAAAAAGCCATGTTGCTATGGCTTACGTATGCTGGCATCTTGCTAACGGATCCGAGAAAGAGGAAGACTCTAACTTGTTCGCAAAAATGATCTCTGTCTTAAGGCGTTCTAGTGGCTTCAAAGCTGAGCAGCACTATGAATATATGGGGTATGCTGCTCAGGAAGTGCTCAAGCTAAACAAAAGGCAACGAGAGGAAATGTATCAGCATGCATGCCTCAAACCTCTTGACAATATTAAACGAGCAGAGAGACAAGGAATGTTAAATTAGCTGCAATAGAAGCGCAAATATAACAAGCGTATCAAGCATATTCGCTTTGCTCACGGGACACCGCCGCTACGTTTTGCTGCCCCTTATGCGGGCGTTAGCCCTTTCATAGGAGCGGCACCCAAGACAGGCATACATAAGCCTTTAGTACCACAGAGCCCACCAACCTAAGTTTTTTTCTTGTTGATTGTAGACTGTTTGAAGTTCTCCCATTATTGTGGGCGTTATCTGTGAAACCAAAAATAGAGACTGAAGAATGGCAATAAGTGAGTTTGAAATAAAGCGCTGCGAGAATGAGCTTGAGAAGTTTTTGAAGGAAAAGCGACCACCGGCGTATGTGCGGGCAGAAATTGATTTGGGTTACCGTATTGATAATCAAAGTGTCGAAATATTTGAGGTTCGGCCTCACTACCGTGACCCTAACAAGAAAATAGAGTCGTCAGTGGCTAAAGCAACGTATGTGAAGTCTAAAAAAATCTGGAAAGTGTACTGGATGCGCCAAGACTTAAAATGGCACAGTTATTCGGTGGCACCAGAGGTGAAGCACATTGAGGACTTTCTTAGCTTAGTGGCAGAAGATGAGAACAGCTGCTTTTTTGGGTAAGGAATTCTTCAAATCTATGTGGTCGTTCTAGAGTTTTAAATGGCTCCAGAGCGCCTTTCTTTATTAATCAATATTAACCAAGACAGGCATAACTAAAGCCCACAACAAATCTGCGCCTCTTAACCAAGACCGCCTCTTAACCAAGACAGGCATGCTTAAAGCCTAATAAAAACAAAGATTTAGTCTGTTTTCCTGATGTTTCCTATGGTTAATTTTTGCGTTCTCAAATAGGTTTAGCGTTCAGCTGTCTAAAGAGTCGCTTGCTGTCAAATATGACCTCGAAAAAAGCTGGTATTTAAAAACATCAAATAAGAGGGAGTTTGTCGGTTACACTCTCTATTTATGTATGCGGTAAGAATGCTAATTGGATCAATCATATGGCTCACAACGACACACCTACTGTTAAAAACTGGCTTTCCCTGCTGTTGCTTATTCTGTTGTGGGGCACGTCATTCATGTTTACCGCTGTGTCACTGGAAAGCTTTAGCCCTGTGGCTATTGTTTCTCTTAGGGTCTTGATTGCAGCGATTATTCTCACTTTTTTTATGTATGCAAAGGGTTGGCGTTTGCCTGTGGACCCGTTGGCTTGGGCGGTATTTTTGCTGCTGGGTACTATGGGTAACTTGTTGCCATTTTTTTTGATCTCAACCGGTCAGAAGGATATTAGCTCAGGTATTACGGGATTGTTGATGGCATTTATGCCGTTGGCGACCATGATTTTGGCACATTATTTTGTCTCAGGGGAAAGTCTTAATCGCTTTAAAATCCTCGGTTTTGTGCTAGGTATTACCGGCGTGGCGATTGTGCTTTGGCCGTCGTTAGTAGGCGCTCACAGTAACTTATTGAGTGGTTTATTGATTTTTCTCGCTACGTTTAGTTATGCGATAAATGCCATTTTGGTAAGGAGATTGCCTTCCTATACTCCTGTCGTAACAGCGGCTGGCGTGATGATCATTTCCAGTATCGCTATCGTGCCATTGTGGCTGTGGCAAGATTTACCATGGCAACAAAGCTATTCTTTAGAAGCCGCGTTATCCATGTTGTGGTTAGGTGTTGGCCCAACGGCGTTTGGTACCATTCTCTTGTTTGCCGTTATCGCCACCGCAGGCCCTACGTTTCTTTCTTACATTAATTACGTAATTCCTATTGTGGCGTATTTTACTGGCGTGCTTCTTTTGGGCGAAGTCATTGAATGGCACAGCCTAGCGGCGATGCTATTAATAATTTTAGGGATAGCGCTAACGCGCAAGCGGGTGCTGATTGAATAAAGTACCCAAGATAGGTATGTTTAATCTTTGTTTTCTTAAGGGAGGGCTGTTTACAAGCAGAAAGCCCTGAGCAATGAACTGTCCAGTAGAACACAGGACAGGCACATCAAAACCCTTGTGATTACTGGGTATTAACAGTGCCTGTCCTACGTGGGGATTGTCCTACGAGGGGGGGGGTAAGGGTTAGTAATCTAACGCCATTTGTGCCATTTTCATTGTATTTTCAAACGAGGCACAACCTGCGATAAACAAGCCGTTATGGCAGAACATGGCATCGTCTAAACCGGTGACGTCTTGCAGTTCTTTATCAGATAAACCTGCCCACGGCGCTGGGAGCTTTTTACGATCTTCAAACGAGCCGAGTTCAACGGGCACGGTTTGTATGCGCCATTGGCCTGTTTGCGACGGGTAGACCATAAACAAAGCGTCTTCTGATGTTTTCAGGACAGTCGTTTTCCATGGCGTGTATTGTTCTAATACGATGACTCTTGGATCAGCGGCTTTTTCTATAGCGTCGGCGACGATAGTTTTTGCGTTTACGCCACCACTTGCCGCCGCAATGAATCGAGTTAATAGGCGAGATGCAAAGGCAACGGCTTCATCAAAGCAGGCATCAAAGTCGCCTTCTTCTTGCCATGTAGGGTTAAACATTGAGATGGTTTGACTCAGGCTAATGCCCGTTGCTACACCTTCTACGTGGCCACAATCTATCGCGTCTATGGTTGATACTAGGTTTTTATCCAATGAGTTGGCGACTTCTTGATTGCCAGCGCATATTTCTAGACCGTACTTTTGCCAAATCAATCCAAATGATGAAAACGGGATGCCGTTTTCTCGTGCGCCTGCGCCGCCTTTTTGGTGATGATCAAAACGGCCTTTTTCAGCGTCGTATATTCCGCCTACGTCTAACACAATGTCGGCTTTGGCCATTACGTCTAAGTCACGTGTGCGTATTAATTCTACCGATGGAAAAATGTGTTTAAGTGCCGCTACCGCAAATACGTCGTCTGCGTGAAAGTTGCCATTGTGCGTTGCGATTACTTGAGTTTGTTTGGTCATTCTATGGTCTCTTTTATTGATGTCATTTCACTTAACAGCACACACGTACTAAAAATCGGGATTTTACGGGGTTTTAATGATAGGTGACACCGTTCATTTTAAATATGTCTCACAGTATCCAAGACAGGCATGTACAAAAGCCAGTAACCATAGGTCTTTCAGCCCTTTTCGGCTTATTCCCCAGTCTTCTTCTATACTTAATCTATGTTTTCTCAAGGAAGAGGAGCGGGATTATGCCAATGCCCAGAAGTCAGCAAGTATGCGTGAACGATACCCCTTATTACCACTGCGTTGCCCGATGTGTTCGTCGGGCCTTTTTATGTGGTGAAGATCCATTCACAGGAACAAGTTATGAGCATCGACGCAGTTGGGTGGAGAGCCGCTTGCTGTTTCTTGCCAGTGTCTTTTCAATCGATATTTGTGCCTACGCGGTGATGAGTAACCACCTTCATGTGGTGCTTCATATCGATTCAGAAAAAGCGAAGCATTGGTCTGTGTTTGAAGTGTTAGAGCGTTGGCATAGGATTCATAAAGGCACAGCGTTTACTCAGCAATATCTGGCCGGTGGTTCGCTTCCAGCCTATGTGATTGCTTTAGCAGAAGCCGCCGCTGAAACTTACCGAGAACGCTTAACAGACTTAAGCTGGTTTATGAAAGAGCTTAACGAACCGATTGCACGGCGAGCTAATCGAGAAGATGAATGCACAGGACATTTCTGGGAAGGGCGCTTTAAGTCTCAGGCTTTACTTGATGAGGCGGCACTCATGGCTTGCATGGCCTACGTTGATTTAAATCCCGTAAGATCAGGCATCAGTGATACACCAGAAGGCTCAGATTTCACCAGTATTAAGAAACGAGTAGCGGCGATGAAAGGAAAGTATCAAGCTAAAGCGCTTTATCCATTTGTCGGGAATCCACAAAAAGACATGCCAAATGGTTTGCCTTTTAAACTCGTGGATTACTTAGAACTCATCGATATGACAGGACGAATAGTGAAAGAAGGTAAAAAAGGCTCTATTGATGCATCGTTGCTTCCCATTCTACAAAGACTGAATATTTCATCCGACAATTGGCTGTGTATTGCCACTGAATTTGAAGCCAGAACGGGGAGTGTTGTCGGGCAAGAGTTATCGATTGAGCAATATTGCGAATCACACCAGCGAAAGTGCAATAGAAAGAGTGTTCAACTACTCGCCTGAATGAAAACAAACGATTAAATCACGGCTTATCAGCTTGTTATTGAGGCGCTCCCACGGAAAAAATAACCTAATAACCACAGTATTCAACGATAATGAGCTCTCTAGCTCAGTTTCTTCCTCCTATCGACTATATCTTGTTTTCTGCATTCATTGGCAACGACTAGGTTGGGTGCGAATTAACAAGACAGGCATACTCAAATCCTTGCTATTGCTGGGTTTTAAAGGTGCCTGTCTTATTAAAGCATTAAAGCATTAAAGCATTAAAGCAAAGCCTGTCTTATTAAAGAAAGCAATTAAAGCATTACGCTGAACAATGTGTTTAGTAGCATTTTGCCTGTTTATGACGTGCGACTAGGGTGTCGTAGACGGCGAGGTTTTTAGGCATGTAGGTCTGTAAGTCGTTGATCCGGGTGTCATGGGATGGGTGAGTAGATAGGAGTTCTGGTGTGGCGCTGCTGCCGGCGGCGGCCATGTTGCGCCAGAGCTGTACGCTTGCTCTTGGGTCAAATCCTGCTTTCGCCATGTATTCTAAACCGAGTAAATCTGCTTCGGATTCATGGGTTCGGCTAAAGGGTAAGATGATGCCTACTTGTACGCCTATGCCAAGCGCTTGGAAAATCGCGGTTTTCTCTACCGACTCTTCGCCACTCAATTGATAGCCTAATGCTAAGGCTTGGCTGGTGGCCATTTGCGTTGAGGCTCTTTCGTTACCGTGGCGGGCGATCACATGGGCGATTTCGTGGCCGACAACGGCGGCGAGTTGAGATTGATTTTTCGCCACGCTCAGTAGGCCAGTGTAGACACCGATTTTATAACCCGGTAGGGCAAAGGCGTTGACTTGCTTGTCGTCAAACAGCACTACTTCCCATTTTTGGTTGCGGTAATCATCTGGTAATACGGCGATTAGCGCGTTCGCGACACATTGTACTTGCTGGCGCAATTGCGTATCACTTGAGATAGGCGTTTCTTTCTTCATGGCGGTGAAGGATTCCGTGCCCATTTGATCCAGTTGGCTGTCTGGTAAGGCCACAAATTGGGTGCGACCTGTAGGAGAGGCGCTGCAACCTGCCAATAGGATCATTGCGGCGGCTAAGGCCACTTTTTGTGAATGCGCTATTAATTTCATGTCTGAACTGCCTTAAAAGTAACCTGTGTAGGGTCGAATATTTTTTCATTCTAGCAGCAAATAATTCGCGCTAGCAGTGGGATATTTGTTAACGCGGCTCTCATTATGAATCGTCTAGCAGCATGCTTTGAGAGCGTGCTAAAAGTGTCAGTAAAAGAATTTGCGCCAGATGACCTATTTTTATGTCCCATCTGGTGAAGGTAGCGCGTTTTTATCGTCGCGCGAGTCGAGTATACTTATTCCCCCTCCATCAACATGTTACGAAGCATTTTTATGACAGAATCCAGTTTTAGCTTAGATTTGGCCGCTGAATTAAAGGCCATTGTAGGAAGTCAATATACCTTAACGGATGAAGACAAGAAGCAGCCTTATTGTCAGGGCTTTCGCCTTGGTGGTGGTAAGGCATATGCGGTGGTGCGACCGGGCAGTTTGGTGGAGATTTGGAAAGTATTAAAAGCCTGTGTGAAGGCGGATGTGATTGTCATCATGCAAGCCGCGAACACGGGTTTGACTGGCGGATCGACGCCGAATGGTGCTGAGTACGATCGCCCGATTGTGATCATCAGCACCATGCGTATTGAGGACATTCAGCTTATCGACCAAGGTAAACAGATCGTGGGCTTGGCAGGCAGTACCTTGTTTGGTCTAGAAGAAAGGCTAAAACCGTACGGTCGTGAGCCACATTCTGTGATTGGTTCATCGTGTATTGGTGCGTCGATTGTCGGTGGTATTTGTAATAACTCAGGTGGTGCGTTAGTGCAGCGTGGCCCTGCGTACACAGAAATGTCCTTGTTTGCCCAAGTGACAAGCGACGGCGAGTTGGAGTTGGTGAATAACCTTGGCATCGATCTAGGCGATACGCCAGAGCAGGTGCTAGCGAGCCTTGGTAATCAAAGTTACCAAGAAAAAGACATTCATTTCCCAGACAAACGCGGTTCCGATAACGAATACCAGCAGCGTATTCGCGATGTCGACGCCGACACGCCATCCCGTTTTAATGCAGATGCAAGGCGCTTGTTTGAAGCGTCTGGTTGCGCCGGTAAATTGGCGGTGTTCGCGGTGCGTATTGATACTTTTCCCATTCCTGAAAAGCATCAGGTGTTTTATGTTGGTACTAACGATCCTGCGGTTATGGAGCAGATGCGTCGGGATATGTTGTCGACGTTTACCAATTTACCCGTGTCTGGTGAATACATGCATCGCAGTAGTTATGACATCAGTAAAAAATACGGTAAAGACAGCTTCTTGGTGATTGATAAATTAGGCACCAAATACATTCCTAAGATGTTTGCGATAAAACGTGCGGTCGATCGTTGGGCTGGCAAATTTAAGTTTATGCCGAACAAGTTTTCAGATCGTATGATGCAGTACATCAGCCAGTTGTTCCCGAATCATTTGCCAAAACGTATGGAAGAATACCGCGATAAATACGAGCACCATTGGATTGTCGAAACTAGTAATGATGGCGTAGCAGAAACTAAAGCCTACTTGGACAACTTCTTCAAAGACAATGAAGGGGATTTTCTAGAGTGTACGGATCGCGAAGCGGATCAAGCGATTTTACATCGTTATGTGACCGGCGGCGCATTGGGTCGTTACCATGTGATGAATGGCAAAGATTTGGGCTCGATCATGACCATTGACGTGGCGTTCCCGCGTAATGAACAAGATTGGTTTGAAACCTTGCCAGCCGAGATCGACGAAAAAGTGGCGGTAAAAATGTACTACGGCCATTTCTTTTGCCATGTCATGCATCAAAACTACATCATGAAAAAAGGTGTGGATGCGAAGGCGGTCAAAAAGCAAATTCTATCCAGCTATGACGCTCGTGGCGCTGAGTACCCAGCGGAGCACAATGTTGGGCATGAATACATTGCGAAGCCTGCGTTGCGTGAGTTTTATCAAAAAACAGATCCAACCAACAGCTTCAACTCCGGCATCGGTGGCACCAGTAAACTAAAAAACTGGCAATCACTAGATGATAAGCATCAGGGTTGTGGCTGCAAATAAGCACGGCCTGATCTAAAAGAACCTTGATTTAGCAGTACAATGACAAGAAGCCGAGATGGAAACATCTCGGTTTCTTTTTTTTCAACAATCAATAGGGTGGAAAGCGATTAAGACTGGGAGTGTTAGTTGATTCTCAGTATGGCACTTTTACAGTGAAACATTGTCTATCTCGTTTATGATACGTTTTCTTTATGAGTGCGTTTTCCTTTATGATAGTCCGCCTGTGTTTTTGTTTTTACCTTGGAACCCAAAAATTATGAACAGTACACCAACACACAAGCCACGTCCGATGGTTGATCTTATGGTGAGTGTTATCTTGCCTTCTTTTATTTTGATGAAAATGAGCGGTGAAGACAAACTCGGCGTCAGTGGTGGCTTGGTGGCTGCGCTTGCGTTTCCATTGGGTTGGGGGCTGTTTGAGCTGATTAAGTACAGGAAATTTAACTTTATTGCCTTACTAGGGTTGGTCAGTGTGTTGCTCACTGGCAGCATTGGTTTGTTTGAGCTAGACAACAAGTGGTTGGCGATCAAAGAAGCCGCGGTCCCTGCGTTAATTGGTATCAGCGTGTGGGTGTCTACTTTTACGCGCTATCCTCTGGTGCGAACTTTGTTTTTTAATGCCTCTGTTATGAACGTTGAGACCATTAAGCAAAAGCTGGAGGAAAACCACAGCACGGTTGAGTTTGAGAAAAGGCTGATGATAGCGACGTATTTGATTGTGGCGTCCTTCGCTTTTTCTGCGACGATGAATTACATCTTGGCAAAATGGATTGTTATTAGCCCATCGGGCACCGAAGCCTTCAATGAAGAACTAGGGCAAATGACGCTCTACAGTTATCCGATGATTGCGATTCCGTCGATGATCATGATGATGGGCATTTTCTATTACCTATGGCGCAGCATTAATAAAGCGACGGGGTTAAAGCTCGAAGAGTTGTTGGTAAAAAAATAGCACTTTATTAGCGTTACACAGCCCGCCAGACAATTAATGGTCATGTTTATCATCCTAGGTAAACATGGCCATTTCTTTTTTATTCATTCCCATAAAATCATTCTTAACGACCAGAACGTCCTTTCCTGATCATTTTCTCGCATTAATGAAGTCGTTCTTTTGCCGTGCTGTTTTGGCTAAGTCGCTTTTGGTGTTCCTCTAGTCGTTTCCAGCTACCTCTCTAATGAATCGAAAAATTACACTGAGTTCATTGATGATTTTCAACTTTTACAGCCTCATTTTGATCGGGAAGGAAAAACAATGAACGCAGCAGAGCTACATGATAAAGCCATTGTTATTGACGGTTTGATTTGCGCGAAGTGGAATCGCGAACTCTTTGAAGACATGGCCAAAGGCAAATTAACCGCCGCAAATTGCACAGTGTCTTTCTGGGAAAATTTTGAAGGCACGGTACGCAATGTGGTGGAAATGAATCAGCTGATTGAAACCAACAGTGATTTGCTGACTAAGGTCTATACCACCAAAGACATTCATCGAGCGAAAGCCGAGGGCAAAACCGGCGTCATGATGGGCTTTCAAAATGCCCATGCGTTTGAGGACCAAATCGGTTATGTACAGATCTTTAAAGACCTTGGTGTTGGTATTGTGCAGATGTGCTACAACACGCAAAACTTAGTAGGCACTGGTTGCTACGAGCGCGATGGTGGTTTGTCTGGTTTCGGTCGTGAGATTGTGGCCGAAATGAATCGCGTTGGCATGCTGTGTGATTTATCTCATGTGGGACCCAATACCGCCAAAGAAGTTATTCTCGAATCCAAACACCCCGTCGCTTATTCCCATTGCTTGCCGTCAGGGCTAAAAGAGCACCCTCGCAATCGCAGCGACGAAGAGCTTAAGTTTATCGCTGATCATGGCGGTTTTGTGGGTGTGACCATGTTCACTCCATTCTTGCGCGCCGGCGTCAATGCCACCATCGAAGATTACGTAGAAGCCATTCGCTACATCTACAACATAGTGGGTGAAGACGCCATTGGCATTGGTACCGATTTTACCCAAGGTCACGGTGAAGATTTCTTCGAATATCTGACTCATGACAAGGGCTATGCCCGCCGACTAACCCGCTTTGGGGAGATCATTAATCCGAAAGGCATTCGTACCGTGGGTGAGTTTCCTAATTTAACGGAAGCCTTGCTGAAAGGCGGGTTCAGCGAACGCCAAGTGTGCAAGATCATGGGTGAAAACTGGGTTTCATTACTGGAAAACGTGTGGGGCGAATAAGACGGTTTTGTTGTGTTATCGCAACATACTGGCTCATTTAGCTTCAATCTCTAGAAAACAAAAGATGATAGATAATAACGATTTAAGGGAAAATTATGGGAACGCACGTACCAGAAATGCCAATCCAAGTAGACGATGAAACCGGTGTTTGGAATACCGATGCTTTGCCAATGTTGTATGTACCTCGTCACTTTTTCGTGAATAACCACATGGGAATTGAAAACGAAATTGGGGCAGAGCGATATGCCGAAATTCTTTATAAAGCAGGTTATAAATCCGCGTATTTTTGGTGTGAAAAAGAAGCTGAGTTGCATGGTTTTACTGGCGATGAGGTGTGGCACCATTATTTAAAACGTCTCTCTCAGCGTGGCTGGGGATTTTTCATTACCGAAGCGCTGGATGTCGCAAAAGGCACGGCTAAGGTTCGTCTGGAAAACTCGGCGTTTGTTTACCATTACCTGCAAGAGCACGGCAGTAAGGTTAATCGTAAAGTGGATTACATGTTTACCGGTTGGTTTGCCGGTGCCTTGGATCAGGTCGCCAAAAGCCAAGGCCTGTCTATTCGTACCAAAGCTGAGCAAACGCAAAGTGCTGCACAAGAAGGTTTTGATGTCGGTTATTTCTCTGTTTCACCGATTTAATTTTTCATTTGCTGTCCGTTATTTTAAAGAAGGCGGGGTTCTACTATGTCCCAATATGATGCGTTGTTCGAGCCATTAAATATCAACAAGTTAACAGTGCGTAACCGCATTGTCAGTACGGCTCACGCGGAGGTATATGCCACTGATGGGGGCATGACAACAGACCGTTATGTGAAGTATTACGAAGAAAAGGCCAAAGGTGGTTGTGGTCTGTGTATTTGTGGTGGCTCCAGTGTGGTGTCGATCGATAGCCCACAAAGCTGGTGGAGTTCTGTCAATCTATCGGTTGATCGTATTATTCCTCATTTCCAGAATCTAGCCGACGCCGTGCATAAGCATGGCGGAAAAATAATGATTCAAATCAGTCACATGGGGCGCCGCTCTCGTTGGGATGGTGAAAACTGGCCCAACCTTATGTCGCCTTCTGGTATTCGTGAGCCGGTCCATCGTGCGACCTGTAAAACCATTGAAGTAGAAGAAATCTGGCGTATTGTTGGTGATTTTGCGCAAGCAGCGCGGCGCGCGAAAGAAGGTGGTTTGGATGGCGTTGAGTTATCCGCCGTGCATCAGCATATGATCGATCAGTTCTGGTCGCCTCGGGTTAATAAACGCACCGATGAGTGGGGCGGTACCTTTGAAGGTCGGATGAAATTCGGCATGGAAGTGGTGAAAGCGGTACGCAAAGAAGTCGGTCCTGACTTTGTTGTGGGTATGCGTATTTCAGGGGATGAATTTCACCCTGATGGCTTGAACCATGAAGACATGAAGCAAATTGCCAAATACTTTAACGACACTGGCATGATCGATTTCTTTGGTGTGGTGGGGTCCGGTTGTGACACGCACAATACCTTGGCAAACGTGATTCCGAATATGACTTATCCGCCTGAGCCTTTTTTGCATCTTGCGGCTGGGATTAAGACTGTGGTGGATGTGCCTGTGATTCATGCGCAAAACATCAAGGATCCAAATCAAGCGAAACGTATTATTGAAGGGGGCTATGTGGATTTTGTCGGTATGACAAGAGCGCACATTGCTGACCCGCATTTTATCGCCAAGATCAAAATGGATCAGGTCGATCAAATTCGCCAGTGTGTCGGCGCAAACTATTGCATCGACCGCCAATACCAAGGCTTGGATGTATTGTGCATTCAAAATGCGGCGACTTCCCGTGAGTACATGGGCTTGCCTCATGTGATAGAAAAAACCAGTGGAGTGATTCGCAATGTGGTGGTGATTGGGGGTGGTCCTGGTGGTATGGAATCCGCTCGAGTGGCGGCAGAACGCGGTCATAAGGTTACCTTGATTGAAGCCGCCGCTGAGCTGGGTGGGCAAATTACCCTTGCTGCGAAAGCGCCACAACGGGATCAAATCGCCGGTATTAGTCGTTGGCTGATCATGGAGCTAGAACGCTTGGGCGTGGATATCCGACTCAACACCGCAGCGGATGAAGTCTTGGTGAACAGCTTGGCGCCCGATGTGTGTATTTTGGCCACGGGTGGTCGTCCTTTTCTTGAGCAAAACCCAGAGTGGGGCGCAGAAGAAGGTTTGGTTGTGTCCACTTGGGATATTTTGAGTGGCAAGGTTGAGCCGGGCAAAAACGTGCTGATCTACGACACTATTTGTGAGTTCTCTGGCATGTCAGCGGCGGATTTCTTAGCGTCAAAAGGCGCCTTGGTGGAGTTGGTTACGGATGATATCAAGCCAGGTGTTGGCATCGGCGGTACTACGTTCCCGACTTACTATCGTTCGCTTTATGAAAAAGAAGTCATCATGTCTTCGGATCTGATTCTCGAAAAAGTCTATCGTGAAGGCAGCAACTTGGTGGCGGTATTAGAAAACGAATACACCGGCCAACAAGAAGAGCGCGTCGTGGACCAAGTGGTGGTTGAAAATGGCACCCGACCTAATGAAGATTTGTATTACGCGTTAAAAGCCGCGTCTTGCAATAAAGGTCAAATCGACGTTGAGGCTTTGTACGATATCAAGCCACAACCTGTGCTTGAGCAACATGGCAAAGACACAGGCGATGGCATGATCTTATGGCGTTTGGGCGATTGTGTGTCACAGCGAAATACCCATGCGGCGCTGTACGATGCTTTGCGTTTGTGCAAAGACCTTTAACGATTAGCGCGCTTGGTTGATGAGGATTCATCATGGTTATTGACTGGTTACCTTCAGTGTTGATTGTGACGCTGCTTGTTTTGGCGGTGATTGGCGGGGTTCGGCGTGCGAATTTGTGGCGCGCCGGGCAGCCGGACAAAGTAAACATAGTGGCTGGCTTATTGGCAATGCCGAAGCGCTATCTGCACGACCTTCATCATGTGGTGGAACGCGACAAATACATGTCTCGAATCCATGTGGCGACCGCTGGCGGATTCGTTTTGTCCATGGCTCTGGTGATCTTGGTGCATGTGTTTGGCGTTGGTCATCAGCTTCTTGCTGGGGCGCTTTTGGTTGCCTTGGTGCTGATGTTTGTTGGTGCACTCTTTATTGCTAAGCGTCGTTTTAATCCACCTAGTCGATTATCGAAAGGGCCTTGGATGCGTCTGCCGAAAAGCTTGCTGACGTTTGCCGTGACCTTTTTTGTACTGACGTTGCCGATGGCGGGTGTTTTGCCAGAAGGCACTGGCGGTTGGTTACTGACGATCGTCTTGTCGATTGGCATTGTGCTGAGTTTGTCGGAAATGCTTTTTGGCATGACGTGGGGCGGGCCGATGAAGCACGCTTTTGCAGGGGCGTTGCATCTTGCTTTTCACCGTCGTCCTGAGCGTTTTGGTGGTGGCCGCTCTACGGGTTTGAAGCCGGCTGAATTAGGCGGCAAGGTTCACGGTGTGGCCAAGCCTAGTGATTTTAAATGGAACCAATTACTCGGTTTTGATGCCTGTGTGCAGTGTGGTAAATGCGAGGCCATGTGCCCAGCGTTTGCAGCAGGACAGCCATTAAATCCGAAAAAGCTGATTCAAGATATGGTGGTTGGTTTAGCGGGTGGGACAGATGCGAACTACGCAGGAAGCCCTTATCCTGCGGCTGACGGAAAAGGTAAAGCGCTTGGTGAGGCCCAAGGTGGCATCAATAATGTGATTACCGCCGGTTTGATCGATGCGGATACCTTATGGTCTTGTACCACTTGCCGGGCCTGTGTCGAAGAATGCCCAATGATGATTGAGCATGTGGATGCGATTGTCGATATGCGTCGTTTTCTCACCATGGAAAAAGGCAAAACGCCAAACAAAGGCGCCGAGATTTTAGAAAATATCATAGCGACAGACAATCCAAATGGCCATTCGCCAGCGAGCCGGACCCATTGGGCCGCGGATCAGAACTTGCCCTTGATGAAAGAGAAAAAAGTCGTTGATGTCTTGTTTTGGGTCTCCGATGGCGCTTTTGATATGCGCAGTCAGCGTATTCTTAGGGCGTTTGTCTCGCTAATGAAAGCCGCCAATGTCGATGTGGCGATTTTAGGGGATGAAGAGCGAGACAGTGGCGATGTGGCAAGACGCTTAGGCGATGACGCTACGTTTCAAAGTTTGGCGAAGCGTAATTTAGCGACCTTGTCGCAGTATGAATTTAACAAGATAGTGACGACAGACCCGCATGCTTATCACTGTTTGCGCAATGAATATGGGGATTTTGATGACGATGGTGTGCTTTCTAAAGGCGCATCAGGTCAAGGTGTTGAGATTCTTCATCACACGACGTTTTTGAATCAATTGGTGCAACAAGGTTTGCTCAAGCTAGACGCCTTCAAAGGTGGCAAAGTAACCTATCATGACCCTTGTTACTTAGGGCGTTATAACGGTGAGTACGATGCGCCACGTGAACTGCTGCGTTCATTAGGCATTGAGATTGCTGAAATGGAACGCTCCGGTTTCCGCTCTCGTTGTTGTGGCGGTGGCGGTGGCGCACCGATCACCGACATTCCAGGCGAACGTCGTATTGCGGACATGCGAATGGAAGATGTGATTGCGACAAGTGCTGAACTAGTGGCGGTCGGTTGTCAGCAATGTACGGCGATGTTGGAAGGGGTGGTGGAGCCTCGACCTGTGGTGAAAGACATTGCTGAAATTTTGGTGGGTCAGCTGGCTGAGGAGGTGCACTAATGAGTAACGTCTCTTCGTTAGGCATATCTTCGTTAGGCATAGTACGTCGTGATCCTCGTAAGGAATGGATTGCTCGTAATCGCTTACACCCTTTGTACCATGAGGTGATCAATGAAGGCCTTGGTAGTGTCGTTGGGCCCAGTGGCTTGATCCGTAAAAATCCGCATCAAATTGGTTTTATTGGCCCCAATGGCATTAAACGAATTGATCGCTTAAAGGGCAATGGTGCAGACACGTCAAACAAACGCCATGGTTCAGCACAAGAGGTTGTGTTGCCGTTGCATGTGGTGACGACGCCTGATTTTTATCTTGTCGTGGTACCAGATTTAGTGGGTGGTCGCTTGTCCTCCCATGACAAAGACATTCTGGGTCTTGCGCATGCGTTACAAGGGGGCATGGAAGGCAACGGCGCCGTGGTGGCAGTGTGCTTTGGTGATGTCAAAGAAACCCAGTTTGATTTGGCGGGTGTGGATCGCTTGATTCACCTAACCGGTACTGAGTTTGAAGGATTTACGCCAGAAGCGAGAGTGGCGGCGTTGGTCCAAATAGACACGCAATTGGCGCCTCAGCATTGGTTATTTCCAGACAGTATTCATGGTGGTACGGACTTAGGTTCTCGTCTTGCGGCGAGCTTGGGAGAACGGCCAGCGACACAAGCTTGGCAAGTGATACCTGAGAAAGTCGTTTGTCGTGGTGCAGGGGGCAGCCTTGATATCGCCAGACAAACACCTCGTATTGTGATGGTGTTAGAAGAGTGCGGTAACGCCATTGATGAAACACGACATGAAGTTTTGCCGATCAGTGTGGACGCTCTGGAGATTCAGTCGGCACACTTGATCGATCACGGTCAGGTGGCGGTAGACCCTAATGAAATTCCATTGGCCGAAGCGGAGTTTATTGTTTCGGCAGGCAATGGCATCCATAACTGGGCGCAATATCATCAAACGGCACAGGCACTGGGTGCCACTGAAGGAGCAAGCCGCGTTGCAGTAGACGATGGCTTTATGCCGCGTTTTCGTCAGGTGGGCGCTTCAGGTACTTGGGTCACAGCGCGGGTTTATCTTGCTGTCGGAATTTCTGGTGCAATTCAGCACATGCAGGGGATTGGTCAGTGCGAAAAGATTATTGCCATTAATACGGACGCCGGTTGTGACATGGTGAAGCGATCGCATTTAAGTGTGATTGATGACAGTGACGTTATTTTATCGGAGCTGATGCAGTTGGCTCAAGAATACGGGGTGAATGATAAGCCCAGCCAAGAGAATAGCCCGGAGGAGAGCCAGAATGTCGCTTAATGTTGTTTCTTTGGTGTCGGTGGGGCGTCATCCTCAATCGGGTCGTGCACGACGTGCGGATCAAGATGGGCGGGCGGTAGAATTGGGTTTAAAGTTGGTTGCTAAGGCGCTGTCTGTGGTGCATGTTGGTGATCCGGATGATCCGGTATTACGTCAATATGCGGGCATGGGCTTGCCATCAATGACGATCTTGAAACAAGACAAAAGTATTGATGCGGTGCCGATATTGAGCCAGTTTTTACAGCAAGAAAAAATAGACATTGTGCTCACCGGTGTGCGCGCTGAAAGTGGAGAATCCTCTGGCATGGTGCCTTATTTATTGGCCCATGCTTTAGGTTGGCCAGTGGTGGCGCGGGTGGCGGATATCGTTTCAGTGAAGGATGGCGAAGCGCAAGTGTTGTTGGCGCTACCACGAGGCCAGCGTCGTGCAGTAAGTGTTAAGCTGCCGTTTATTGCCAGTGTTGATCATGCCGCTGAAATCGCCCGCCAAAGTGCGTTTGCGCTTGGTTTACGAGCGAGTATAGAAAGCGTCGAGAGTGTTGGTGAAGTGGATCGGATTCGTGTAGATTGGCAAGAGTCAGTCGCAAAATCTCGTCCGAAGCGCTTAAAAACAGTGAAAGCGAAAACCGCTGCCGAACGCTTTAAAGCGGCCACGGCGAAACCCGAAGGGGGCACTGGCAAGGTGATGAAGAACGAAACGCCGAAAGAGAAAGCGCGTGCTATTTTTGATCTTTTACTAGAAGAGAAAGTGATTCGCTAGGTACTAAACTATGATGATTGTAGACTTGGTTGATGAAGTAGATTTTAAAGAAAAGCTGATCGCGCTTGGTGCGCCTATTAGCCAACAGCAAAGCTTGGATGAAGTGCGCGATGCGACCTTAGCTTGGTTAAAGGATTACCCTGAGCAAATCTCTTTTGTGCAACAACTTTGCCAAGAGATGGAGCATAATGAAGTGACTGTGTTACCAGAAGTGAAAGCACTGTTGCAGCGTTTTGCCAGTTTTACTGGTGCAGCGTAATCAGGGCAAAGAGATGTGTTGTAAAACGGGCGCTGTTTAAACGCCCGTTTTTTTATGCCTGGTATTAAGAGCATGTCTGAATCAAGTGCTTGCTGTGTAACCTTACGGTGTCACAAGGTTCTTTTTAGTCACAAGGTTCTTTTTAATAGTATTGGCGTACCATTCTAAGAAGTTAATAACGCCAAATTCATAGGTTTCTGAATAAGGGCCGGGTTGATAGCCAATGGAGTTAATGCCCAGTTGGTTACGTTCACCGAGGATTTTGTCTTGTTCATTGGTGGCGTCCCAAACATGACGTAATGTCTTAGGATCATAATCGACGCCTTCTACTGCGTCTTTGTGAACAAACCATTTGGTCGTCACTATGCTTTCTTGAGCCGATACCGGCAGCACGCGGAAGACCACAAAATGATCAGATTGCATGTGGTTCCAAGAATTCGGCAAGTGCAAAATACGCATTGAGCCGAGCTCTGGATTTTTCACTCTACCAAGCAGCTTTTTACACGCTGCGCTGCCATCAATCGTCATCGCCTTGGTGCCTTTTTTCAGTGGCATACGCACCACGCGGTTACGCTGAGAAGCGCCAAAGCTTTTGTGTTCATGGGGAATACCCTCAGCGTCCCATTGTGCGGCTTGAGCATTGTAGTGATCGTGAAAGTCCTGAGGTGCGCGTGGGTCGTGAGTGTCATCCCACTCAAGTAAAGAGTTTAGTAGTTCTGGGTGGCTGGCTGAGCAGTGATAACACTCACGATTGTTCTCAAGCACCAACTTCCAGTTAGCGCGTTCGTACATGGTCGATTCCGCCGCCAATTTGGTGTTCTCGACGTCGTAGGGTTCCATGTATTTATCCAAGGTGGTTAGAAACTCATCAAACTGATCGTCGGGTGCCGTCTCTCCTAAACAGACAAAAATAAAGCCACCGGCATTTTTACAATGGGCTGCTTTTAGGCCGTGCTGTGTTTTATCAAAATTTTGCTTCATCTCGGTGCCAGCAAACAGAAGATTGCCTTTTAGATCATAGGTCCATTGATGATAAGGGCAAACGAGGTTGGCTACCTTGCCTCGATGTTCGGTACAAATGACCGAGCCCCGATGGCGACAGGTATTGTGAAAGGCGTTGATATTGCCATCCGCATCGCGCAGTACTAACACTGGGTTCTGGCCTACTTCGACGGTGAAATAGTTGCCCTTTTGGGGGATTTCACTGGTCATGCCAACGAACAGCCATTCTTTTTGGAAGACTTCTTCCATGTCTACTCGAAACAAATGAGGGTCGTTATAAAGCGGTGCCTCAAGAGAGTGATTTTCAAGACGGTTTTCCAACAAGCTGAGCATGCCAGAGCGTGCCTCATCAAGGGTAGCGTGGCGGACATTGAGTAGATCGTTCTGGTTCATCTTTCTGGACCCTTAATAACAAAAAGAATGGAGAATGAGCCTATTAATATAGGCGAGATGCTCATCTCGTATGATGAGATTCTTGAGCGATAACATTAGGCTTATCTTCTCCCAATGACGGCTTATTAAAATGTCTAATCACGACATCCTGTGACATTCAAATCGACCATCAATGGCTTGTATTACATGGTGTTGGCTGCAATGAGCAAGTTATTGTCGTTTAGAGTTAATTGGTCTATCCAAACTCCTAAGAGAATGTTCGAAATACCAGACAATAGCGTCACTAATTGGGAACTCTTTATGACTGATTCGACTCCTGCTGTAAATGCGGATTACTTAGCCCCAGTAAATACTCAAACTTGGGTGAATGGCCGTCACAATGTGCGCTGCGTAAAAGTCATTCATGAGACGTGGGACGTACGCACTTTTTGTTTTATGGCGCAGCAGCCGGTGATGTTCTTCTTTAAACCGGGTCAATTTGTGACCTTGGAACTAGAGATCAACGACAAACAAGTGATGCGCTCTTATACGATTTCGAGTTCACCATCGGTGCCTTACAGTTTTTCCATTACGGTTAAGCGTGTGCCGGGTGGGGAAGTATCGAACTGGCTTCATGACAATATGGCAATCGGCAGCGAGTTGGCGGTTCATGGGCCAGTAGGCCAGTTTAACTGTATTGATTTTAGTGCTGATAAAGTGCTTCTGCTGTCGGGCGGCGTGGGCATTACCCCGGTCATGTCGATGGCACGCTGGTGGTTTGATACAAACGCCGATGTGGACATTACCTTTATCCATAGCGCCCGTTCTCCTCGAGATGTGATTTATCCGCGCGAACTGGATCATATGGCGTCACGGTTAGATAACTTTGGCTTGTATTTGATTGTCGAACGCATGGAAAACGGCTTGCCGTGGCAAGGTTATCGAGGCTTCTTTGATGAAGATAAACTAAAAATGATTTCGCCAGATTTTATGGAGCGAGAGATTTTTTGCTGTGGTCCAACGCCGTATATGAAAGCGGTAAAGCAGTTATTGCAAGAACATGGCTTCGACATGTCCCATTACCATGAAGAATCTTTTGGTGCGACGCCAGAGAGCGCGGTTGAAGATGCCTTAGAGCAAGCGGAAGTGGCACAAGCGGAAGCCGATGCCATTAATCAAGAAGATTTACTGCGGGTGGAGTTTACTAACACCGGCAAAAGTATTCAGGTATCGGCTGGAGAAACCTTACATACCGCGGCGGCCAAATTGGATTTAATGATCCCCAAAGCCTGCGGTATGGGCATTTGTGGTACCTGTAAAGTGTTGGTAAAAGAAGGGCAAACACAAATGGACCATAACGGTGGTATCACTGATGACGATGTGGCGGAAGGGTATGTTCTTTCTTGTTGTACCGTCCCTAAGTCTAATGTTGTTATTGAGTTTTGAGCCAAAAATTTTGTAAGGGATAATTTTTTATTAAATGAGTGATCAATAAAAGGTCAAGGATAAGCTAAAGTAGTGCAGGCGCTTATCCGTCTCAGAAAAAATTAAATGCTAGTCAGGTAAGAAATAGCGTTCAATTTTGTTTGATTGTTGTAAGTAGCTTGATTACATTGTCATGTGATTAATGCCGCTATTTTACAGTAATGGTTAACTATTTTTTGAATGCAAAGCGTGACTAGCACTCTTTGAAATTTGATCGTTTAACCCTAAAAAATAAAAATAGTGTTTCTTTAATATTGGTCTGAATTTTGCCTAATTTAAAGAAACATAATAGGAGGGCACAGACATGGCTACAGCGACACCCCCAGCTTCTCATCGAGAAGCGAAAAAAGTCACGAGAGTGGGTTTTTTATTATTGGATCATTTCACTATGATCGCCTTGGCCTCTTCAATAGAGCCATTAAGAATGGCGAATCAATTATCTGCAGAAGAGTTGTATAGCTGGCAATTAATTTCTGAAGATGGACAACCATTATCCGCCAGTGACGGCTTAAGCCTGACACCAGATTTTTCCATAGCGAATGCGCCTGAACTGGATTTGATCATCGTTGTGGGTGGATTAGACATTACCCGTACTTTTACCGGTAAGCAGGTGTCTTGGTTGCAACAAAGAGCGCGCAAAGGCGTTCATTTAGGAAGTATTTGCACTGGCGCTTATGTGCTAGCGCATGCCGGTTTACTAGACGAATATAATTGCAGTGTTCATTGGGAGTGTTTAACCGCCTTGCAAGAGCGTTACCCTAAGGTAAACTGCAATAATTTAT
Source organism: Marinomonas flavescens (assembly GCF_004352835.1). Lineage (GTDB taxonomy): Bacteria > Pseudomonadota > Gammaproteobacteria > Pseudomonadales > Marinomonadaceae > Marinomonas > Marinomonas flavescens. The sequence goes on from NZ_SJSB01000003.1 coordinate 136,087, forward strand.
TGTTTTCCATCGACCGTAATCGACTAACATCTTCTGGTGGTAGTGCACCAATGGACATGTTTCTGACGATGATTGCTCGTCAGCATGGGGCCAAGCTTTCGAATGCCGTGTCAGATATGTTTATTTGTGAGCGTATCCGTACGGAATCTGACCAACAGCGTATGCCATTGCGACAATTAAATAACGGCGGAGGTTGTAAGCCTAAGCTGGTTGATGTGATTCAGTTAATGGAAAATAACTTAGAAGAACCTATTGAGTTGGATGAAATGGCCATGTTTGTGGATGTGTCTCGTCGACAAATAGAGCGTATGTTTCACAAATACTTAGATTGTTCACCCTCACGTTATTATCTGCGCTTGCGCTTAGATCGAGCGCGTCAGTTATTAAAACAATCGAACATGTCCATCGTGGAAATATCCACCGCGTGCGGATTTATTTCGACTCCACATTTTAGCCGTTGCTACCGTAAACACATCGGAATTTCACCCCGCGATGAGCGTAAGATAGCTTGGGCCAACGTAGAGGCTGTGCCTCATCTTAGTGAGTTAAATGATGCAGGAAGTGTTGTTTATATGGCTCATGCTTCTTCGGCCTTGGACAATGCCCATGCTGAGCCAAGTTATGGCTCTGTGGCTATTTAACATGGTCTAGGCCTCTTTAAATAAGGGAGTAATAATTACTCCCTTATTTAAACTCTCTTATTTAGTATTTAGTATTTGGTACTGTGTGCGGTGTTGGCTCGCAGAATAAAAGTTTTTTCTTTGCTATCTCAGCTCGTTCTGAACAAGTCCAATTTGGGTACACTGCACTTCTGTCTATTTTTTGCACTATGAAAAACGGTTTTTCTTGCTTAGGCAGCCAAGAATGGACATCACCAGATCGTTGTAATGCTTTCCCTGAAGAATAAAACTCGGACGAAAAAGGGCGGCTTCTTAGATAAAATAAATCATCCGCTTTGCTTTCGTCTTGTAGTTTCCATATGGTCATTATTTTTTTATCTGAACGTATTTCACCATAGTGAAAATGCAGTGCGCTAATAAATGCAATTAGCAAGATTGGTGTTACTAGTCCTAGACTATAAAGCCATTTCGGTAATGCTCTATAGCGGTGGTAATGAACCACTAAAATTGCAGCCGCTGGTAATGCTGGCATGACATAGGTCAATAGGATATTGCCTGCAAATGTAAAGAGCAGCAATGGTGCTAGCATCCAAGCAATCAGAAAGCTGCCAAATCCATTACTAGACTCTTGAGTGTCTTGACCAGTCCGAATTAATCGTATCCATTGGGCGATTAACAGTGGTGTCCAAGGCAACATAGCGACCACTGCATATACCCAAATAGTACCGCGAGTTCTTTCGTGGGCGGTGCCGTATAAATCGCCTTGCCAGCCACCAATGATAAAGCGTTTGATGTGCTCACCAACAATAAAGTAATCCAAGAATCCAGGCGTTCTATATTCAGCAATTGCGTACCAAGGAATCGATAGAATTAGAAAAAGAAGGCTACCGTAGCCCCATGGTAAAACTTCCCATAAACGTTTCCAGCGGTAATTAGGAATAAGCCATAGAGTAAGGCTAATACCAACTAAAACAACGGCTAGCGGTCCTTTAGATAACATGCCTAATGCAAGTCCAATGAAAAATAAATAGCCCCAAATAGGGTGCTTATTGTTCCAGGCTTGCCAAAAGCTGACCATACTAAGTGTAATCGAAAATGTCAGTGCCGTGTCTGCGGTGACAGCGCCTGAAATTAATAAAAATGAAAAAGTAGAGGCTAATACAGCACTCGAAAAAATGCCCATTTTTTTAGAGTCAAAATATTCTTTTGTCAGAAAATAGACCAGATAAAGAATGCCTATTCCTACTAATAAATGAGGGATGCGAGCGGCGAATTCAGTGATGCCAAATAAACTAAAACCGAGGCCACTGAGCCAGGCAAACATTGGAGGTTTCCCCCAAAAAGGCACATTGTAATCAAACATTGGGGTGATCCAATTGCCTGTCTCTACCATGATACGTGCCATCTCACCGTAGCGAGCTTCGGTAGTGTCCATTAATGGATAAAGGCCTAATGATAAAAGACGCAGTACCACACAGCCTAGTAATAAGAGTAACAGTAGTTTAGACGAGGGGAATGTATTTGACTTAAGGGGCATACTCTATTTCCTGACGTGCAAATGTGGGGTGGTTGAATGTCTCTTCCATAAGGATGTAGAGAGGGCGCTGTTTTGATTCAATAAATAAGCGGCCAATATACTCGCCAAGTACACCAATGGATAATAATTGTATACCTCCTAGAAAGAGTATTATTAACATAGTTGAAGGGTAGCCTGTGACAGGGTCTCCCCATATGAGTGTTTTGGTGAGAATGACGAGTGCCATAACAAATGCACTTAGAGAGGTAAGAATGCCCGCTATAGTCGCCCAACGCAAAGGCGTTGTACTAAAAGATGTAATACCTTCTAAAGCCAAATGAATCAGTTTTGGATAATTCCATTTGGTCGTGCCAGCTAAACGGGGGTCTCGATCAAATTGCAAAATAACACGTTTGAACCCCGGCCATGCTAATAAGCCTTTCATAAAGCGTGTGCGTTCTGGCAGTGCATTAATTACGTCCACAACTTTTTGATCTAGTAAGCGAAAATCCCCAACATTTTCTGTAATCGGGTGGTCGCTCATTTTTGACATGAGTTTATAAAAAAGGTGTGCGCTCAAACGTTTTAGGACATTTTCTCCATGACGTTTCTTGCGCTGCATTTCAACGACTTGAGCGCCGTCTTTCCATGCTTTCACCATGTCTTTAATATATTCAGGTGGGTCTTGCAAATCAGCATCTAGCAGGATTGCACAACGAGCGGTTGAGGCTTTTAGTCCAGCGCTGGTCGCCGCTTCTTTGCCAAAATTACGGCTCAATCTTAAACACTGGACTTGATGAAGAGGATGGTTGAAATTTTTGACAATGTGCCAACTATTGTCTGTGCTACCATCATCAACATAGATGATTTCACACTGTTGACCCAGTGCGTCCAATGCACGGCAGACTCTTCGATGACAGGCAATTAACACATCCTCTTCGTTTAAAAAGGGAATGATAACGCTCACTAATGCCTGCTGTCGCTGCGGTTTTTTTATTTGTGCTTTGTAGAGATAAGGTACTGCACTCATAACTCACCTTTGCGTACTTTGTTTTGGATAATGGCATACTAGCTATAGTGGTGTCGTAAAAAGATGATTCACTTTTTTTTCATGCTATTGTGTAACAATTCATCCTAGGTAATACAGTATCCACTAGGTATAAAAACAGAGAAACGTATGAAGTTACTATTGGTTGAAGATCATAAAGATATTGCTGGTGTTATTTTCGATTATTTTGAAATCAAAGGCGATATTTTAGATTACGCAAATAATGGTTTGCAAGGTCTTGAGTTGGCCAAAAAAGGCCACTACGATGCGATTGTTTTAGATGTTATGTTGCCTAAAATGGACGGTCTGACAGTGTGTCGCCTACTGCGAGAAAGCGGCATAGATACGCCTGTATTAATGCTTACAGCACGAGATACAAAAGAAGATATTCTTAATGGTTTTGCCCATGCGGCAGATGATTACCTGATTAAGCCCTTCGACTTAGAGATTCTAGACACTCGTCTTCAGGCGCTTATTCGCCGTCGAAATGGTGGTATTGCTAATCGAATATTAACCTTTGGCGCTCTGACATTGGATATGAAAACACGCGTGTTACAAAGGGAAGGCAGCCGCTATTCTCTAAACCCATCACAATACACAATTTTGAAAGCTTTAATGAATCATGCGCCGGAAGTAGTGAGTAAAGAAGAAATTTGTGATGCCCTATGGGGAGATGAAGAGCCAGATAGTAAGGTGCTGCGTAGCCATATTTATCAGTTACGCAGTTTAATAGATCGCCCCTTTGAACATGCTTATTTAAGAACCATTTCAAAAGTTGGTTATCGCTTGGTAGCAGAAGACGAAGAATGAAACAGATAAGAACCTCTAAACAGTTAACCGTTACGTATTTTTCAATTGTTGCTTTTGCCATTATTGCTTTTCATTTTTCGATGCTTGAATCCATGATCGAAGATATGGAATCTGTCTACGCTGAAACAAGAATGGATAAAGATATTGCTACTGCAACCGCGCTTTTTCAGGGCACAAACCTAACACATGTTGCCGTGCCACCGTTTTCTAATGCGTATTTAGGCAAGAAAAACTTACCTGCTTGGGTGGTATTAGAATCAGATATATCTAATGATAAACCTTATCATCTAGCCCCTAGTTCAGAAACAAAACTCGAATACTTCTCTATGCTGTCTAAAGTGATGATCAACGGTAAGCTTAGAGATTTATACCTGATTCACCACGATGCAATTTATGAATCGAGTGAAGAAAAAATGTTTGATACACAAACTACGCAACTGTTTATGTCGTTATTGCTTTTGATCATCAGTTTGTGGGTAGTTATGCGTATTTCGAATCGATTGACTAAGCCATTGTCTAATTTATCCAAAAATTTAGAGTCACGCAGCCCTGAAAATTTTTCACCAATATCTCTACCTGATGGTGCCGCAACACGGGAAATACATCAGTTAGTCGACCGCTTAAATAGTTATCAAAATCAAATTAGAAGCTTGGTCGAGCGTGAGCGTGCATTTAACCGTAATGCAAGTCATGAACTTAGGACGCCATTAATGGTAATGCGAGGGGCGCTTACCTTATTAAATAAATCAGATTCAAAAGAATTCATGGAACGTCAGCGTACGCGCATGGTTAAAGCTTGCCAAGAAATGGAAGATTATATCACTACTTTGTTGTCTCTGACGCGCGATGAAGACACGGACAGCATGTCTACGCGCGTGATTAATGAGGCCGAACTGGCATTGATTTGCGAAGCGCACAGAGAATATCAGCCTAATGAATTTGTCGAGCTGAAAGTCTCTTCTCAAGGCAGTGTTAAAACAAAGCTTCCTGTACCCACTTTGCATATTTTGGTCGGTAACCTTGTTAAGAATGCTTTAGCTTGCACAGATAAAGGGCAGGTTTTGGTGGTCATGGAGGATAATCTTATCAAAATTATTGATTCTGGTTGCGGCCTTGAAGGGAAGCCTACAGGCGAAAGTTATGGGTTAGGGTTAATGATCGTTCGTGATATTTGTACGAAATATCATTGTGAGTTTACTTTGTTAAACAATGAAGAGGTTGGGTGTACCGCGACAGTACGGTTCCCACCAGAGAGGAAAGCATGAGTGTCAACATTATAAAACGGTTACCGTTAAAAATGTTTTGGCCAACGTTAGACCCATTTTTATTTTGTGCGTTTCATAACGATGATTATCCAAAAGCGAATCCAGATATGGGACCAGACGCCTCGTTGCAAGGCCGTCCGATTGGTCAAGACTTTCAAGGTATTGACGGTTGGCGCATGTATCATGGTAGAAAAGTGCCAGGCTTTCCAGTACACCCACACAGAGGCTTTGAAACCATCACTATTGTAAATGAAGGTTTTGTAGATCACTCAGATTCACTTGGGTCGGCTGGACGTTATGGGAAAGGTGATACGCAATGGATGACTGCGGGTAAGGGGGTTCAGCACTCTGAAATGTTTCCTTTGCTTAAAGAGTCGGACAAAAATCCTCTTGAACTCTTTCAAGTTTGGCTAAACCTACCTGCTAAAAATAAAATGGTGCCACCTCACTTTGCGATGTTATGGCGTGAAGACACGCCGATTGTTGAATTGCATGATGAGGCGGGTATTACTACTTCTGTTCGTATTATTGCTGGTGAGCTTAGTACGGTAGAGGCCTTGCCTTGTCCTCCTGATTCATGGGCCGCTGAGAAAAGTAATGATGTGGCTATTTGGGTGATTGATATTCCAAAAAATGGTTGCTGGACTTTGCCAAAAGCACTAGCTGGGTTGAGCCGTATGTTGTACTTTTTCGAAGGAGAGGAAGTCATTCTTGATGGCACCAGTGTGGATGTTAAAGAAGCCATTGAGCTGAAAAGTGATGCATCATTAGTGATTGAGAACGTAGGAAAACAAGCGCGATTTTTATTGTTACAAGGTCGCCCCATTGAGGAGCCAATTCAACAGCGGGGCCCATTTGTAATGAATACCAAATTAGAGCTTCAGCAAGCTGTCGCAGATTATCAGCGTACGCAATTTGGTGGTTGGCCATGGTCACGACACGATCAAGTACATGATAAGAAGAAAGGTCGTTTTGCTCATCATGTAAATGGTTTAGAAGAACAACCTGATCAATGATTCGATAATTCAAGGTCTCTTTATAGAGGCCTTTTTTGTACCTTAGCTAAAGGCTCGTTGGAATTAGTTGCAAATACCCATCGCAGGGAAAAAACGTAATTTAAAAACAATCCTATAAGAATTCCAGGCGCCATTGCTAAATAAGGCCACAGTAACGAGAGTAAGTGTAACTGGGGATTTGGTGTGAAAAAATGCATTAAGAAGTAATAACACCCCCAATTAGGGATAAAAGATAAAGCAGAGCAAAAAATAAAATGAGCCCACTGATGGATTATTTCCTTTATAGCCATTTTCTTTTTGGTGTTAAATGTAAATTGTCTATTCCATAACCAATTTGAGCTAGCGGCAAACCAAAAAGCACCAGCTCTTGCCATCATTGGTGATAACCAAAAAGACAGAACAATCATACTTATTAGGTCTACTAAGAAGCCAAGACTGCCAACAATGGCGAAGCGTACAAAAGATTTTTGAAAGATAGTTTGAATCATTGAGTTAGTGTAAAAATAGGTTCGTCGAAAAAAAATGAATTGTCTTTAAAACAACATAGTTGAAGGAATATGAATATATGAAAGTACTAGCATTTGGTGCGAGTTCGAGTGAACAGTCAATCAATAAAGCGCTTGCTTCTTATACGGCAAGTTTAATTGAAGGTGCGTCGGTCACTGTGTTGGATCTTAATGATTTTGCTATGCCAATTTTCAGTGAAAATAGAGAGAAGGAGTTTGGTATCCCAGAGGAAGCTCAATCTTTTATCGATGAAATTGCGGATGCTGATCTAATCGTTGTGTCTTTTGCTGAGCATAATGGATCTTACTCAGCGGCCTACAAGAATACATTTGATTGGGCATCACGGTTGGTTAAAAAGGTGTATCAGAATAAATCCGTTATTGTTTTGTCGACATCGCCAGGTCCTGGAGGTGCTCAAAATGTACTGAACTTAGCACTGAATAATTTACCGTTTTTTGATGCTAATGTGCTGGGTAGTTTGAGTGTACCTTCTTTTTATGAGGTCATGAAAGAGGGTGAAATACTTGATGCCAGTGTTAAGCAGTCTTTGCTGGACCTTATTGCTAAAGCTTAAGTGTTATTGGTGTTACCCGAGATATAAAAAATCCAACGATCGTGTTGGATTTTTTATATCTGGTATTGTCATTAAAAGCACCTTCAGCCGTACTCCTAAATAAGAGATATGAGTATCGGTAGACGTAAAAGTCACCAGATATGATGGTGACCATAATAAGCTTACTTAGTTAACACGTTACTAATGGGGGACTTTTTAATAACCTTGGCTGCTTTTTTTTCTTTTGCTGTTAAAAGCGGTTTCTTCTTCGAATCTTTTTTACTGTCTTGACCCTTGCTCATAATAATTTCTACTCGTTATAAACTGAATTAACCTAAAGTCAGTTTGAGCTAACCTGAGGGCTATTGCTGTAAAGAGTTGAATCAATTCATTTACAACAAAATTAGTATGTGCCTATTTTCAGTGAAGTGATATAGGTAAATAAAATGCTTTCATAATATATTTATATTGGCTCACGATTGGCCTAAAAAAACGATTAAAATCAATATATAAGAGGTTTTTCGTATGGCTAGCTTACTCGTGGAGTATCAATTAAAAAACAATTAACAGAGGGTTGAAATATGGCTGTGTTTTCAAAACGACAACAAGCGCTAGGTCTGTTTTTTTGGCTTTGCGTTTGTTTTCTTGTCGCGTTACTTGGTGCGATGGCTTCCATCCAAGCGAAAAGTTTTTATGCACAATTAACGCAGCCAGAATGGGCACCACCTGCTTGGTTATTTGGTCCGGTATGGACATTCCTTTATGTTCTAATAGCATTTTCAGCATGGCTTGTTTGGTGTCATGGAGATCGTTCTGCACGAGTAGCGCTCTCGCTGTTTCTTATTCAACTTGCCTTGAATGGTCTATGGAGCTGGCTCTTTTTTGCGTGGCATCTTGGTGCCTATGCCTTCGTCAATATTCTCTTTTTGTGGGGCATGATTGTCGCTACGCTGATTGCATTTTGGCGTGTTAGTCCACTGGCAAGTTTTCTACTATTACCATATCTTCTTTGGGTAAGCTTCGCGGCTGCACTTAACTTTTCTATTTGGCAGCTCAATCTCTCTATATTGAGTTAATGCTATTCAGTAATACACAGTGAATAATGATTAGAAACAGCTCAATAGAATCGTACTTAACGCATTGAGTTTGATATAAAGAGAAGGTGCTCAAATATTGACTATAAACGTGATAGCACTGAGTGCTGTCTATCGGACTACCGAGAATATGAGGTTATTATGGATAAGGAAGTAAAACTAGTGGTCTTGATTGATGTTCAAACGGGTAAAGCCAATGAACAAATCCGTCTTTTTAAAACGCTTCAACCACTGGTATTAGAAGAAGAGGGTTGCTTTGAGTATGAGCTTCATAAAGTATCAGATAACGATGACCAGCTTGTACTTACTGAACGTTGGGCCAGTGAAGCCGCATGGCATGCGCATCATGAAACACCTCATATGAAAGAAGCCAGTAAGCTGACGCCTTCGTTTCGAGCAGGTCCAACTAAGGTATTACGCTTGGATTTGGTATAACCAATTCTGCCAGTAACAGTATCAAAGATGAATAAAATTTAAGGATGAGTAATGCCTTTAATATGGGTGGTGATAGGCACGTTTGTGCAGTTGGCGCTGGGTGGCTATATGGTCATCATGAGTATTTTTGCTGGTGGCGCCATTGCTCAACATCATGTCTTAACAGAGTTTGATGACAAGGTATTGAGTTCTTCTTTCTTTGTCTTGCCATTGTCCTTTGTGATTACGGCGATCATCGTACTGATTCACTATTGGAAAGGCAGCACAATTACCAGTTTTTGGTGGTACGCCGTTCCATGGGGTGTAGTGGCACTGTATATTTTCTATACCATGGTATTTTTAAAGCCCGAAGTATAATCGGGCTGATGCATGGGGTTCTTGTAGGAGCTTATGAGAATAAATAGGTGTCTAACGACAGAACGTCTCCTTCTACGTCGCTATGAAGACGCCGAACGTGAGTTGAGTCGGAACTCAAGTCGCTGCTGCCGAGCGCGGCGAACAGTGGCAAAAAATGCTCTTTAGTCGGGTGGTTAAAGTGAGCAAAAGGCGCTTCTTTCTCGTAGTTTAATAGTGCATCTATGTCTTTATTTATCAGCTTCTCATGCACCCAATCGGTAAAGCTTGTCACCATCGCTACGCGATTTTCCGTTGGTTTTCGGTTAAACAGTTCTTTCAGATTGTGGCTAATACCTCCTGATCCAATGATCATGATATTGTCATCTTTTAATGTGCTAACAAGTTGCCCATAGAGGTAATTTCTTTGCGGGCCTAGCTGGCTATTAATAGAGATTTGCACGATAGGAATGTCTGCCTTCGGATACATCAATTTAAGAGGGATCCAGACACCATGATCCCAGCCTTGTGTACTGTCTAATATCGGTTTTAATCCTGCCTTATGGAAAAAAGACGCGATTTCTTGTGCTAATAAAGGGGCGCCTGGTGCCTTATATTGGATGTCATAAAAGGGTTTAGGGAAACCGTAAAAGTCATGGATGGTCTCAGGGTGCTGGCCGGATGTGATCACGATGTCGGCCGCTAGATCAAAGTGGGCTGAGAAAATGACGATGGCTTTGGGTCTGGCTAATTCCTTTCCTAATTGACTTAAAAAAATAGAAGTACTGCTGATTTCTGAGGCCATCATTGGTGAGCCGTGAGAAATAAAAAGGGTCGGCTGGTGGGTCATTCTAATGTCTCGATAAGTAATGAATAGGTTATTCGGCACGCCATCAAGCACAGGCGCAGTGAGGGCTAAGGTTAAAAACGTGGCTGATCACGGCTTGGTGATCTGATGGAAGTATAATATTCATTGTCAATTTGAAGATAAATAGATCTATTGTTGAATCATTAACAACAAATCGTTTCTAATTCACGAGTGTTTTTTGTTGGTGGCGCGCCATTCCATGAGGTGTAGTGGCACGGTATGTTTCTATATCATGGTGTTTTTAAAGTCCGAAATATAATCGGGCTTTAAATTCTTCGCTCAAGATGGTTAATTTTTGCAACGGGTATCTCAGAATACGATACAAAACGGCATTGATTACTTTTTAGTCAACTATAAAACGTGTATTCTGTTTATTCAGTATTAGAAGTCAAACGTAAGCGTTAGGTAGTCAGCATGAATATAGAAAATTATTTTGAAGAACAGGGGGCTGGATCACCAATTGTGTTTATTCATGGCTCTTATGCGACTACATCGACATGGAAAAAAATGATTAAACTGTTAGCTGAAAATCATCGTTGTATCTCGATAAAGCTTCCTGGCCATTGTGGTATGCCAGACCCTGATGACTTCTCTACGCCTTCTATCCAAACAGAGTTGGCTATTTTAGAGCAGGTAGTTCAGTCGTTAACGGATGAAGCTATTCATTTGGTTGGTCACTCTTTTGGTGGTGTTGTTGCATTAGTTCAAGCACTTCAAGGTAATTTAAAGCTTAGTCAAGTCACGCTATTTGAACCGGTTGCGACATGGGTGTTGGATCGTACTCAAGATACAGAAATGAGTGACTCTGTTCAGGATTTTTTGTTTAAATATCGTCGAGATGTGGCGAATAAAAAACATTATGCTTGTGGTCAAGTTATCGATTTTTGGGGTGAAGCGGGGGCTTTTGAATTATTTCCTGACTTTATAAAAGAGAGTATGGAGCCTTTAACGAGTAATAATATCCGTCATTGGGAACTCTGTTCTAGTATGGACTATGATCTGAGCCATCTAGAAAAATGTACTGTACCAACGCGTCTGGTTTACGGCGACCACTCTAACCCAGTGGCTCGCTCAATATGTGAACATTTGAAAGAACATATTCCGAATAGTAAAACCTATGAGATTAAGGGGGCAAGTCACTTTTTGGTGACAAGCCACGCAGAAGAGTGCACACACGTTCTTAGTGACGACACTCTGCTTTAAGGTGATATTCTTCTCATAAGAATAGATGATAGTCTGACATTGAAGCTAATATTCCGCTTAGGAATCTAACTAATAATATTAATTCCTTTTACAAATACCACACTTAACGTCATGCTTAGCGCTCTTGATTTTTTACTAGGAAAGCATTGATTTCATGTGGGTTTTTATTACTTTATTTGCGGCGGCATGTCAGTCTGTTCGTACGGCTCATCAAAATACATTAGCGCATGAATCAGGCTTTTTGCATGCCACTATGTCCCGTTCGTTTTATGGATTGCCACTGGTTACTTTATATCTGTTGATTTGTGCTTTTTTATTGGGATGGGTGTCGTTACCAGCAGGGTCGATTTTCTTTATTACGGCAAGTATTTGTGCGCTTGCTCAGATTTTTGCGACCTATTTAATGTTGCGAGTGTTTCAATCTGGCAGCTTTGCTTTAGGTACATTGTTGGCGAAGACGGAAGCGGTGCTAGCGGCACTAATTGGTTTGCCGCTACTGAATTATGCATTGACCACCATGGCGTGGTGGGGAATCGCTTTTGGTGTTTTCGGAGCCTTGGTGATGAGTTTGAAATGGAAGAATTTAAAACAAGTTCATAAAGATTCATCATTAATGTTTGGTCTGGGTAGTGGTCTTTGTTTTGCAATTACATCAGTGATGGCGTCAATGGCAAGCCATTCATTGGAAGGTTCTATTATTACCAGTGCAGGCGTAACCTTATGGTATGTATTAGCGTTACAGTCTGTGATTTTGTGCGGCTTACAAGTGGTGAAAAGTCGTGATGTTCTGGCTCCATTTAGGAAAAATAGAGCGCTGAGTCTTAAAGTGGGTGTCTTGAGCTCTTTAGGGTCCATTGGTTGGTTTACAGGATTCGCGTTAGTAAATCCAGCTATGGTTAAAACGTTAGGTCAGCTGGAAATCTTAGGTACCTTGTATTATTCCAAATATCGATTTTCAGAAAAAATAACGGCGCAGCAATGGTTTGGTGGTTCCATGATAGTGGTCAGCGTTTTATTAGTGACAGCGGCCTCTGTCTGAATCTCATACTGAAACCGCAACCATAACGAATAAAAGCATGTTACATAAAAAAGTTGGATAAAAAAGGGTTTGAAGACAATCTTCAAACCCTTTTTTGGTTCTGCTGTAGAGTGAATGACTTAAGCACTACACTTCATGCAGATATCGGTGTTCCATTCCTCTAGACTAAAAATTAAAGGGAACGTATAGCGCAATACCGGGAAAGAAATAAACCAGTAGTAAGCAAAGAAGCATTATTACTATAAATGGCCAGACCCCTTTTATTATCTCCGATGATCGCCCACCAGAAACTGACTGTATGACGAATAAATTCAAACCTACGGGTGGGGTTATTAAAGCGCACTCTATCATTATGACAAAAATAATTGCGAACCATATTGGGTCAATGCCTAATAATCCGAGTGACGGATAAAGCACAGGCATCATAATTAATAACATAGAAACAGACTCTAAAAAGAATCCCATTATTAATAGAATAAAACACACTGCCGCAATAAATAAACCCACTTCAGAGATATTTTCACTGACTAACATGGAGATATCTTGTGGTATTTGATACAGGGTAATGGCTTTACTAAATACTTTGGCGCCGGCAATGATTAAGAAGATAGTTACCGTGTGCTTCATCGTATTCATCGCTGCGGCTTTGAATTTCTCGACACTGAAGGTTCTCATGAGAATCACAATAGCAAGGGAGACTGTCACGCCAACGCCGGCAGATTCTGTTGGTGTGAAAATACCAGTGTAAATACCACCAATGATGATGGTTGCCAAGAAAATAGTCGGTAATGCTCGCAAGGTGGCAGACTTACGTTCTGCGCTAGTGGCTTTCTCGCTGGCAATATAATCTTTGCTGTATCTTGCATAAAAAAGGCAATAGAGAATGAAACCTGTCGCCATTAATAAGCCAGGTACGATTCCGGCTAAAAATAAATCAACAATGGATTCTTCTGTAATTACCCCATACACAATCATCGGAATAGAAGGAGGAATTAGAATGCCTAATGTGCCGCCAGCGGCGATTAATCCATACACAAAAGGGCGATTATAGCCGCGCTCAGTCATTTCGTTGATGGCTATGCTGCCGATGGTCGCAGCCGTTGCGACGGATGAACCAGAAATGGCAGAAAAAATGGTGCAAGACGCGATAGTTGCAATGCCAAGGCCGCCAGGCCAATGGCCTACCCAAGATTGAACCGCTCTAAATAAATCCCGTCCGACGCCACCTTGTAGCAGTATGTTCGACATCATTAAAAACAGCGGAACAGATAACAGAATGAAGCTATCGAATGAGGAGTAGATCGCCATGGGTGCCATGATGGGAGAAAAACCAGCATAAAGAAGCATAGCAAGACCAATACCACCTAATGCAAAAGCGACAGGGATACCAATGAGCAAGGTCACGACTAATAGGCTTAATAATAAAACAATGGTCATTATAGCGAGACCTCTTCGTGATTTTTATATTCTCTGGTGAACAATAAACCCATTTCCAGAATAGATTGAATGGTCAGTAATCCAAAACCAATCGGGATAGCGGATTTAGTTATCCATAGAGGAAGTCCTAACATGCTTGCCGACGCGGCGCCGATTGAGATGGAATCTACTACTAGCTGGTAGCCGTAGTAAGCGATAAATCCAGCGAAAAAAGTAATGGAAAGGAGGGAGAGAAAATCAGACGCTTTTTTTGCTTTTAAACCTAATAAATTGGTTAAAAAATCAATTCGAATGAGTGTTTTGTTTTGCAGAGCCCAGCTTGCTCCTAAACAAGTTGCCCATATTTGACACAACAAAGAAACATCTTCTGACCAAATAGTAGGCGCTGTAAAAATATATCGCGCGACGACTTCATAGGTGATTATGAGTGTGATAGCGACATAAAAGGCAGCAGAGAGACGACCGCAAAAGGTGATTAATTTATAATTTAAGCGAACCCAAAGAGCAGGATCATGCTCTCTACTGGCAGTGGGATCGGTTCGTTTTTCTTCAGTATTAGGCATTACCGTGCTCCTAAACGAGAAAATCGTTGCGAGCACTTGCGTGCTCGCAACGGACTTTTAAAGGTTTTCAGCGGCTTTAAGGACTTTGGCGCCAAGAGGACCAGAGTTTTTAAGGTATGTTTCTTTTACCGAGGTAGTCGCTTCTTTCCACTGTGCAATATCATTATCGTCTAGGCGAATGACGGTCATGTGCTTTTCAGCATCAGCAACGGCATCGCTTTCAATTTTCTTAATTTTATTGCGTAGCTGGACCTCAACATCGCGAGCGGCTGATGAAATGATTTTTTGATCGCCAGCGGATAAAGATTCCCATGTTTTTTCATTGATGATGGTCATGAATTCAATATCAGCGTGGTTTGTTAGCGTCAGATAGTCCATCACTTGATACAGTTTTCTTGGTCCAACGGCAGATACACCCGTCATACCCGCATCAACCGTGCCTCTTTGATAGGCGAGGAACTGTTCTGAGCCTGACATGGAGGTTGGCGCGCCGCCAACCGCAGTGACAAATTCTCCCAGTGTTTTACCGAACACTCGAACTTTCATTCCTTCCATATCTTCAGGGTGTTTGATGGCTTTTTTCTTCGAGAGAAGGGCGACGCCACCGTATGCTTGCCACCAAAGTGGGCGAACTCCGGTTTTTAAAATAGCGTTATCTAATAGAGTCCGTACTGGGCTGTCTGGTTGAGTGGCTTCTTCAACTTTGTCTTGGCTTGGGAACATGAAAGGAACGTAAAAAATGTCTACCGCTGGGATAGTGCCGGCTAATTGAGATAGGCTAATTACGCCCATTTCAATAGCGCCTGAACTGACTGCCTGATGCACTTCACTGTCTTTAAATAATTGTGCGGAAGGAAATATTTTAACTTTAATATCACCATGGCTTTTTGCCTCGACTTCTTTTTTGAAGTCTATAAGGTTTTTTCCAAGATGGTGAGTTAAGGGTAGCTGTAAAGAGATTCTAAGCGTAGTTTCTGCTGCAGCGGAGAGTGAGAAAGTCAAAGCAGAGGTTAATAACCCAGCGGTTAAAAAAGTTTTATAATTCATGATTTTGTCCTATTTTTATTATAAATCATTAATGTTTTTTTATATTTTGAGCATTTTTAGTATTGTGACATTCTCCTTTTAAGTTCAATGACACTGTTTGATAGAGGTCGTGTCTCTGTCCTCAATCCCGCTTTAGCAACTTGCCCTGAAATATCATGTCCTAATAAATCAGGTAATTCTCGAGCGATTGTTAATAATGATGCTAGATCAACGCCAGTATTTAACCCGATGGACTCTAACATATGAACCAAATCTTCAGTGCAAATATTACCGGTTGCGCCGGGCGCATATGGACAACCGCCAATGCCGCCCAAAGAAGCGTCTAACTGAACTATGCCCGCGTTGATTCCTGCAAGGGCATTTGCTAGCCCCATACCGCGAGTATTATGAAGGTGTAGAGTGGTTTCAAGAGAGGGAAACATCTCTTTTATTTGAGTGCATAGATCGTACACTTGACGTGGGGCTGCCATGCCTGTGGTATCAGCGACAGAGATACTTTGGACGCCGATATCTAGGTATTTATGTATGGTATCGATAACATTTTGGGGCGGTGTTATGCCTTCAAATGGGCAGCCAAACGCCGTGGCAAGTGATGCATTTATTTTAATATCACTGCCTTCCAAGCGTTTTACGATCTGTTTGAATTGCACTAAAGATTGATCACAGGTCATACGCATATTGGCTAAGTTATGAGATTCACTGACCGACATGACTAAGTTAACTTCATCGACTTTACTTGCCAGTGCTCTTTCTACGCCTCTTTCATTGGGTACAAGTGCCACGTAAGTGACGTTAGGGTGGCGAGTAATCCCCGCCATTACTTGCTCTGCGTCACGCAGGTTAGGAATCGCTTTTGGCGAAACGAAGGAAGTTACTTCTATTTTATTAAGGCCTAATAAAGACAATCGATTAATCATGTCAATTTTTTTCTCGGTGGGAATAAATACCTCCTCACTTTGAAAACCATCTCTGGTAGCCACTTCATTAATCAGTACTTTAGACGGAAAGTTTTGTGCGAACATGTTCATCCCCTAAATAACACCATTACGGCGTAACAATTCAACGTTTGTCGAATCAATACCAATTGAACTTAAAACTTCTTCCGTGTGTTCTCCCAATTTTGGGCCTAGCCATTTTGTTTTTCCTGGTGTAAGGCTCAGTTTTGGAACAATACCTGGTAGAGAAATAGTATCGGTTTCAGAAAGAGGGTGTTCGACTATCATTTCTCTGGCATGAAAATGTGGGTCATTAAAAATATCTTCTGCGTTATTAATGCCGCTAGACGGAACCGCGGCTTTTTCTAGCACCTCTAATGCCGCTTTAAGTGACAGTGTGGAGGTCCAAGTTTGAATGGCAATGTCTAATTCATCCGAGCGTTTGGCGCGGCCATCATTTTGTGCGAGGTCAGGGGCGTCTGCTAGATCACTGCGGCCGATGGCCTTCATAAAGCGCTTAAAAATACTGTCGCTGTTGGCGGCAATAACAATGTAACGATCATCTTTTGTCGTGTAAGAGCCGGATGGTGCTATGCCTGGCATGCTTGCACCGGTTCGTTCGCGAATAAAACCAAACATTCCATATTCAGGAATCAAGCTTTCCATAACGCCAAAGACAGACTCGTAGAGAGCAACATCGATGAACTGGCCGACACCATTATTGTTTTTCAGGTGATGCATGGCCATCATGGCCCCGATCACACCATAAAGAGACGCTAAGGTATCACCAATACTGACACCGACACGTACAGGTGCGCGATCTGGATAACCAGTAAGGTGGCGTAAACCACCGATGGATTCCGCAATGGCGGCGAATCCCGGGCGAGAAGAGTAAGGGCCATCTTGGCCATAGCCAGACACTCTTAGCATGATGAGTTTTGGGTTTATTGCGGACAGTTGTTCCCAACCGATATTCCATTTTTCAAGAGTGCCTGGGCGAAAATTCTCAATAACTATATCTGCGCTTTGTACTAATTCTTGAATGATTTTTTGAGCTTCTTCAGACTTTAGGTTCAGCGTAATGGACTTTTTATTGCGGCTTTGTGAGTACCACCACAAAGACGTGTCCTTGTACATTTTACGCCATTTTCGTAGTGGGTCGCCGCTCCCAGGGGGCTCGACCTTGATTACTTCTGCACCAAACTGAGCCAATATACTACCGGCATAAGGACCAGCAATAAGAGATCCAAGTTCTAAAACACGTACCCCCATTAAGGGTAGTTCTGTTGTTTGCTTGTCAGTAGATTGATGCTCTGCGGATTGATTGTCAGTAGAGGAATTGTTGTTGTCCATTTTTGCCTACCCTTACAGCTATTTTTATTATTTGATAGGGCTATCATCTTGCAAATAGTTATAGGTTTAAAGAATTCATATGTTAGACCGCCATCTCATTAGGAGATGGCTAAGACACTCATTAGGTTGTTCGCAGGTGGTCTAATAAATGGTAAGCCGCATCAAGTAGCTCACTTGAGTTTCTGGTGCAGATTTTCAAATCTCTGTGAGCCCATTTGTCTAATAATGGAACCGCTTCGATTCGAGCGGTTTTTATGTAAGGGCGAGCAATGTCGATAGGCATTAAGCCAATGCCTAATCCAGATTCGACCATACTGCACAGGGCTTCGTAGCTGGTGACTTGGATGAGCATGTTTAATGGAATATTGGCCGCTAAAGACGTTTTAATCATTTGATTGTTTATCGCGCTGCCAGTATGCAGCCCCACATAGGCATAGTCTAAAGTGTCGACAAACATGACGTCTTTTTTTAGATTAAGTTGATGACCGATGGGGGTAATGACAACAAGGCGATCTGTTTTGTAGGGATAAATAGAAAGGTTTGGGTATTCATCTGATGCAGTGCTGACAATACCAATATCTGCTTCATTTTCAGCGACTGCTCTAATAATTTCACTACTGATTTTTTCTTCTAAGTGAATTTGAACAAGAGGGTGCTTATTTAAGAACGAACGTAATTGTTTGGGGAGAAACTGGCTAATCGCAGAAATATTAGCAACCATACGGACTTGCCCCTTTACGCCATGGGAAAAATCATTCATTTGATCATATATGTCATCCAGTTGGTTTAATACTCCTCTTGATAGGTTAATCAGTGATCTTCCTGCTGGCGTGGGCTTAATACCTCTGTTATTTCTCATGATGAGTGGGGTATGAAGTAACAGTTCTAATTCTTTTATTCGTTTTGAGATGGCAGATGCTGCGATATGGTTGGCTTCTGCAGCGCGAGAAATGGAACCTTGCTCAATAACACTGATGAATAGTCTTAGTGATTCAGGAGATATGCGCATCAATCTATTCCTTGTTATATTTTTTATGGTGGCGAAATAAAAGTGTCCTATGACAGCAACATTGTAATCGATTAAAGGCCGCAATGACGTATAGCGATTACTAGATTGTTTTCGATATTGGTTATATGGTGCTTAGGATAGACAAATATACGGTTGCTAAAAGAGGATAAAAAAAAGGATTTGAAGGTAGTCTTCAAATCCTTTTTTTTTTGCTGTAAAACGAATGCTTTAAGCGCTGAATTCGTTACAAATATTAGTATCCCATTTCTCTTGGATGTCGTTGTAGCTGTTGCCTTGTGCTAACAAAAAATGCAGTTTGCAAAATGCGGCTTCAAGGGTCATGTCGTAACCACTTAGCACTTTTCGTTCAGACAATACGGAACCAGCGGCATAAGCGCCTTGTGATACACCGCCGTGCATGCATTGTGTCAGATTAATCACGATTTTATTGCGCAATGATGTTTGCATTAAAAAATCTAAAAAATCAGTATTTTTATCTGGTACGTTTCCTGCGCCATAGGTCATTAAAACAATGGCTTTGCAGTTATCATCATTCAGAATGCTTTGATAGATAGAAATGGGTTGGCTAGGGTGCAACATAAGTACCGCTACAGCCCCTTCTTGAAATGTAAGTGCTTTTTCAGACATAGAAAGAGTGTCTGTTGTGGGAGATTTTTTTAGCATCCGATCGAAGTGAAGCTGCATATCGATGGCTATTTCGCCGAGTAACTCGTCATTTGGTGTCGTAAATGCTTTAAATCGACCGCTGCTGACTTTTTGTACGCGGTTGCCGCGCATCAGTTTGCCATCAAATACCAAACTAACGTCTGTAATAGGGTGACTACACGCTAAAGACAATGCGGCTTGTAAATTGCTGGTTGCATCACTGCGATTCATCCCAAGAGGGATTTGCGACCCCGTCACTAAGACATTTTTATCACAAGCGCCCAGCATAAAAGATAATGCCGAGGTAGTGTATGCCATGGTATCAGTCCCATGTAGGATGATGAATCCTTCATAGTCTTGCCAGTGAGTTGCGAGGGTTGAGACTAACTCGGTCCAGTTGTTGGGGGTGATGTTGGCACTATCGATGAGTGGATTCAGCTCAATCACATCGAAGCTTGGCAGGTCTGCTAAGCTTGCTCCCATGGCTTGCTTGATGCGAGCTTCTAAACCGGAGGCGGGCGCCAAACCTTGCTCTGTTTGTACCATACCGATGGTGCCACCAGTATAAAGAATTAAGACTTGTGAACTCATAACTTAACCTTACTAGGCGATAACATGGATTTCGGGTCCAAAAGAATGTTCAGTTGCTCTTCCGACAAGAGATTTTCTTCGATGACTAACGATCTAACGGTGCTACCAGTATGCAGTGCTGTGTTAGCAATACGAGAGGCATTAGCATAACCGATATGGGGAACAAGTGCGGTAATAATGCCGATACTGTTTTCTACGTGACCTGCACAAACGGCTTCGTTAGCCTCGATTCCTCGGATGCAACGATGCTCCATCATATAGCATGCTTCTTTTAGCATTTTCAATGAATTGAGTAAATTGTAAATGATCATTGGCTCCATTGCATTTAACTGCAATTGACCCGCTTCGGCAGCGAGGGTGACGGCTAAATCAGAGGCAATGACTTGATAGGCAGTTTGGTTCATTGCTTCTGGAATAACTGGGTTCACCTTGCCAGGCATAATGGAGGAGCCAGGTTGCATTGCCGGTAGATTAATTTCACCAAGACCGGCGCGTGGTCCACTAGAAAGCAAGCGTAAGTCATTGCTCATCTTGCTGAGTTTAATCGCTAAGCGCTTTAAAATGCCTGAAAAGAACACAAATGCGCCCATATCAGACGTGGCTTCAACTAGGTTGCTGGCAGGAACTAACGGCTTTGCAGATATTATAGCGAGTTTTTCAACGACCAGCTTGGCATAGCCTTCTGTGGTATTGATGCCGGTACCAATAGCGGTACCGCCAAGGTTAACTTCACAAAGTAGGGCGCAAGCTTCGCTAATACGATCTATGTCTTCGCCTAATGTGACGGCAAAAGCATCAAATTCTTGTCCGAGTGTCATCGGCACGGCATCTTGTAATTGGGTGCGGCCCATCTTAACGATGTGTGCAAATTCTTTGGCTTTCTCTTCTAGTGCTTCTTTAAGCGAAGTTAGGCTTGGAATAAAGTTATCTGCAGCAAATTGAATGCCGAGACACGCGGCGGTTGGGTAGGCATCGTTTGTTGATTGTGAGCGATTTACGTCATCATTCGGGTGTAGGTTTTTGTAATCACCTTTTTCAAAGCCAAGTTTTCCTAAGGCCAAATTGGCGATGACTTCGTTAGCATTCATGTTGGTGGAAGTGCCTGCGCCACCTTGAATAACATCAACGATAAATTGATCGTGATGATCGCCTTGTATTAAATCTTGGCAAGCAAAGACAATGGCATCGGCTTTTTCAGCAGACAGTAACTTCATTTCCTGATTGGTGCGAGCGGCGGCGGCTTTGACCATAGCAAGCGCTTTGATTAGTTCAGGGAAGTGTGAAATCGGGACGCCAGTAATTGAGAAGTTTTGTGCCGCACGCTGAGTTTGTATGCCATACAATGCATCAGCAGGAACATCCATATTGCCAAGTAAATCGTATTCTGAGCGAGTTGCCATTTTTATTATTCCTCATTACTAAATGTAAAAGCCACACCTTAATCATTAAGGTGTGGCGGTTGGATTATTTTTTAATTGCCTTAATTTCAGGCCACGCTGTTTTGTCGAGATCTAGCTCAGGAAAATTGGCTGAGTTGAACGTCGGATGTGCATGACCTGCTTTAACTTGACTGTCATAATCTTTGATAACGCTGAGTGCCTTTTTGAACAAAAGTGCTAATGCGAACAAGTTAACTAGGGCAAGTAGTCCCATGGTTAAATCGGCAAAAGAAAATACTGTACTTAAGTCCAAAATAGCGCCCAAGCAGCATAAGCAAAGAATCAAAATACGAAAGCCATTCATTAGGAATGCGTTGCTGCTTTTTGTTAAGTAGCTCAGGCTGTTTTCACCTAGGTAGTAGTTATACAAAACAGTACTAAAACTAAATAGTAACAGAGCAATACTGACGAATATGCGTCCAGGTTCACCGATAAAAGTGGCTAAAGACGCTTGAGTTAGTGCAACGCCATCGGCGGCGCTAACGACACTTGGGTCGTATGTCGTACCCAGAAGAATAATAAGTGCGGTGCAGGTGCATAACACTATGGTGTCAATGAATACCGAGAAAGCTTGAACAACGCCTTGGTTTGCAGGGTGAGGTACATAGGCAACGGCAGCAACATTTGGAGCACTACCCAGACCCGCTTCATTAGAGAATAGACCGCGCTTGACGCCCATTAAAATGGCAGCGCCGACACCACCACCGATGGCTGGTTCTAAGCCAAATGCGCTTTTAACTATCATCATCAAGGTGTCGGGTATTGCACTAATGTTCATAGCCAGTACGACCAGTGCGATTAATAGGTAACCCACCGCCATTACTGGCACTAAAATCTCAGCCACTTTTGCAATACGCTTTACACCACCGAAGATGATTAAGCCAACAACGATCGCTAAACCGATACCGCTGTAAGAAAGTGGGATGCCAAAAGCATCTTTAAGGGAGTTGGCAACAGCGTAAGACTGTAGGGTGGTAAACGCGATACCGAAAGTGGCGAGTAATAAAACAGAATAAATGACGGCAAGCCATTTCCATTTTTTACCAAGGCCTTTTGAAATATAAAAAGCGGGTCCGCCACGGTAAGTGCCGTCTGGCTCTGCGACCTTGTATATTTGCGCCAGTGTACATTCAACAAAGCTTGTGGCCATGCCGATTAAACCCACCACCCACATCCAAAAGATAGCGCCAGGGCCACCTAGAGTGATAGCCACGGCGACACCAGCAATATTGCCACCACCAACGCGACCGGCAACAGACAAAATTAAGGCTTGAAAAGAGCTTAAATGTCCATCCGATTCGTGATGGCGCGCAGTAAGAATGGAGAACATTTTTTTAAAGTAACGGAACTGGATAAAGCCAGAAGCGAGGGTGAACCATAGACCAAGGCCGAGAAGTACAGCTATTAGGATTTTACTCCATAAGAGGTCGCTAAGAAGGGAAAGCATTAATGTGCTCCTTATAAAGGATGTATAAACTATTTTTATCTAAATACGGCGAGGGCTAATTGAACTAGAGAGGAAGCCTGATAGATAGTTTGTGACTTGTTACTATTTGGTGCAAGTTGATGCTAATAAGGAGGCAACTTACACTATTCCTAGGTTCGGCTTTGATTTGTTTTGCTTTAGAATGGCGCCTTAATTGATGGGGGTGTTGTGTTGCTAATGAACGATGATTTTAAAGATAACTTGCGCTTGTTATGCAGTTATTACAAATCGACGGCCGAAGTGTGTCGTCGCTTAGGCATTAATCGACCACAATTTAACCGGTATTTGAGCGGTATAAACAGACCTTCTGCCAATACGATGCGTCGATTTTGTGAGTTTTTTGGGGTTGAGCACTATGAGATTGTGTTGCCCCATCACCAATTTTTACGATTAGTTCAGGTACGGCCAGCGTCGCAAATACAATCAAGAGGCGTATCCATTGAGACTGAGCATTTAACAAAGCTGAATGAGCTGGGTCAAAATGGATTAGATAAGTATCTGGGTTATTATTTTGAATATTATTTCTCGATGGCTCATCCCGGAAAAATATTACGCACTTTGATTTGTATTGAAGAGCAAGATGGAAAGACCTGTTACCAAAGAACCGAAAGGTTACAAGAAAAAGGCAGAAAGAAGCCGTTTCATAACTTATATAAAGGAATGGTGCAATTTCTTTCAGGTCGCATTTTTTTAATGGACTATGAATCATTGACGGGAGTTGAAATGACGCAAACGATTTTATTCCCTTCCTTTAAGAGTCGTGTAGATAGGTTGAATGGTTTGAGGTTGGGGGTGTCTGGTAGTGGTGAAAGGATGCCATGTTGCGCACGTGTGGTGTATGAATACCTTGGGCCACGCGTAGACCGACATAATGCACTTAAGCTTTGTGGCTTATATAGTAGAGACAGTGAGGAGATTGATTTAGGAATTCGTCAGGCTATTGATAACCAAATGGCGCCCGACGAATGGCATTTTCGAGCGCGTTTTTAGTCAATCTTTAGAAAGGCAGGAGGTGATTAGGCTTGGGTATCGTCAATCACTTCTGTTGTTTCGTTGTTTTCTTCATTATTTTCAAGAGCGGCACTTTCGGCTTCCATCTTTGCTCTATCCGCTTTAGAAATATATTTAGCTTTGGCTTTCTTCGGATTGACCTTTAGATTGGCTTGTTTCATGCGCTTATCGTAAATGTCTTTAATTTTTTTGCGGCGATTCATAGTGCTAGTTCCTAATGCATGATTATTGAACATTCCATTAAGGAACGAAAAAAAAAGCCCTGATCAATGATCAGGGCTTTTAATGTTGGTACCAGTAGGCGGACTCGAACCGCCACACCCGAAGGCAACGGATTTTGAATCCGTCGTGTCTACCAATTCCACCACACTGGCCTTGAAAAAGGTGAGGCGTATTCTATAGGAATTTTCAGGGTTGTCAACAGTGTGTTGAAGTATTTTTTACTATGTTTCAGGTATTTTATTACAGTCGTACCTTTTCGTATGAAAATTCGATAAAATGCTGGGTCTTTTTTTTTAGGTCGTTTTCTTTATCATGCGAGTTTCTGATTACCATTTTGACTTACCAGAAAAACTAATTGCTACTTATCCGATGCCGGATAGGACGGCGAGCCGATTGTTGCACCTTGATGGACCAAGTGGTGAGTTGGGACATTTGCAGTTTCCTGATATTTTAGATTTGGTTCGCCCTGGCGATCTGATGGTCTTTAATAATACGCGTGTTATTCCCGCGCGAGTATTTGGTCAGAAAGAATCCGGTGGCAAGATCGAAATCTTGATTGAGCGAATCGTTGATGAGAAAGAAGCCTTGGCTCATATTCGAGCAAGTAAGGCGCCGAAACCAGGTAATAAGTTAATTCTTGGGCAAGATAAAGGTGAGGCAATCGAAGCAACGATGGTAGACCGATCTGGTCCCTTGTTTCGAGTGTTGTTTAAAGAGCCGGTGTTGGATGTATTGGCGAGGATTGGTCATATGCCATTGCCGCCTTATATTGAACGTCCAGATGAAGACAGTGATCAAGAGCGTTACCAAACAGTCTATAACGAAAAGCCCGGTGCAGTTGCCGCGCCAACCGCAGGGTTGCATTTCGATGATGCATTGTTGGAAAAGCTTAAGGCGAAAGGTGTTGAGACAGCCTTTGTAACTTTGCATGTGGGTGCTGGGACGTTTCAACCGGTGAAAGTGGATGATGTAAAAGATCATATCATGCACGCTGAGTATGTTGAGGTAGAAGAAAGCGTTGTTGAGCAAGTGAAAGCAGCGAAAGCACGAGGCGGTCGGGTTATTGCAGTCGGTACGACAAGCGTACGCAGCTTGGAATCGGCCAGCCAAACGGGCGAGTTGAAAGCGATGAAAGATGATACTAGCATTTTCATCTACCCAGGTTATGAGTTCAAAACAGTGGATTGCATGGTGACGAATTTTCACCTTCCAGAATCAACACTGATTATGTTGATTAGTGCGTTTGCTGGTTACGATCATGTTATGGCGGCTTATCAGTCTGCTGTTGAAAATGAATATCGTTTTTTTAGTTATGGCGATGCCATGTTTATTACGCGAAATGAGCAGGCTTTAGGCCCGCAGAGTGAGGAATAAGACGTATGTCAGATAAGCGTCCAGAGTGTTTCATGGACTTTGACCTTCACACAACATCAGGAAAGGCGCGTCGAGCGACGCTGACTTTTCCTCGAGGTAAAGTGGAAACCCCTGCTTTTATGCCAGTGGGTACTTACGGTACTGTTAAGGGAATGTTGACTAAAGATATTGAAGAGATTGGTGCCGATATTATTTTGGGCAACACGTTTCATCTTTGGTTGCGTCCTGGTACGGATGTCGTTAAAGCTCACGGCGATTTGCATGATTTTACCCAATGGAAAAAACCCATTTTAACGGATTCCGGTGGATTTCAGGTTTTCTCTCTTGGGGAAATGCGCAAAATCACTGAAGAAGGGGTGAGCTTTCGTTCACCTATTAATGGTTCCAAGGTTTTCTTAAGTCCTGAGATTTCTATGCAGGTGCAAAAAGACTTGGGTTCTGACATTGTGATGATTTTTGACGAATGTACGCCATACCCAGCGACGCCAGAGCGTGCGGCTGATTCCATGCGCATGAGTTTGCGTTGGGCGAAACGTTCGAAAAAAGAGCATGGAGATAGTCCATCAGCGCTATTCGGCATCATTCAAGGTAGTATGTACGAAAATCTTCGCGATGAATCGTTAGAAGGCTTGGTAGATATTGGCTTTGACGGTTATGCTATTGGCGGTTTGTCAGTGGGTGAGCCAAAAGACGAAATGATGAAGGTGTTGGATTATGTTACTCCTAAAATGCCGCAGGATAAGCCGCGTTATTTGATGGGAGTGGGTAAGCCTGAAGATCTCGTCGAAGGAGTGCGTCGTGGTATCGATATGTTCGATTGCGTGATGCCTACTCGTAATGCTCGTAATGGTCATTTATTTACTTCTGATGGCGTTGTTCGTATTCGTAATGCATCAAATCGTCACGATACGGGCCCATTAGACAAAGAATGTGATTGTTACACTTGTAAAAACTTTTCTCGGTCTTATCTACATCATTTGGACAAGTGTCGAGAAATGGTTGGTGCTCAATTGAATACCATTCATAACTTAAGGTATTACCAAACTCTCATGGCGGGATTGCGTCAAGCTCTTGATGAAGGTAAATTTGACGCCTTTGTTGATGAGTTTTATGCGAAACGTGGCTTAGAAACGCCGCCTTTGAGTGAATAATAATCAATTTATAAGGTCGGCTCTTAATAAAGAGTTGATCACAGTTTCATAAACCATTGGAGAGTTTAACAACATGATCTCATTGATCTCATCCGCTTACGCGGCAGATGGCGCCCCAGCCAGTGCAGGTATTTTTAATCTAGTATTGCTTGCAGGCTTCGTCGTTATTTTTTATTTTCTTATGTGGCGCCCTCAAGCAAAACGTACGAAAGCCCATAAAAACCTAATTTCTTCTTTGGCAAAAGGCACTGAAGTCATTACTGGTGGCGGTATTTTGGGCAAAGTGACTAAAGTTGATGACAATTATGTGTCGCTAGAAGTCTCTGAAGGAATTGAGATGAAATTCCAAAAGTCTTCTGTAGCCGCAGTGCTACCGAAGGGTACATTGAAATCCATCTAACCTTTCTAGAAAAGCGCCTTTATTAGGCGCTTTTCTTATTCTACTCAGTCTTAATTTTTAGGTGTAAGGGATTTCTCATGCTTAACAAGTACCCCTTGTGGAAGTATCTTCTAATTCTTCTTGTATTGGCGTTAGGGGTTATCTACGCCGTACCCAACTTATATCCGGATGATCCGGCGTTGCAAATATCCACTCAGCGTGCAACGACAGTCGTTGATGAAGCCGCATTAGATAAGGCAAAAAAGGCGCTTTCTGACGCCCATATAAATTTGAAAAAAGCAGAGCTGACCTCTGCTGGCGGTACCTTGCGTTTCAATAACGGTGAGGACCAATTAGCGGCTAAACCAGTTGTTTCTGCTGCGTTAGGTGATGGTTATGTAACAGCATTGAACCTAGTTCCAACGACGCCACATTGGTTGGCTTCTATTGGAGCAGGTCCTGCTAAACTTGGCTTGGACTTACGTGGTGGTGTTCATTTCTTACTTCAGGTCGATATGCCTGCAGCGCTGAAACAAAAATTAGAAATTGCTTCAAGTGAAATGAAAGCGGACCTACGCAAAGAGTTGATTCGCTATCGTAGTGTTTCCATTAATGATGGTGTCTTGTCTATTCGCTTTTTGCAAAAAGCCGATCAAACAACAGCTCAGAGTTTGTTGAAAGATAAGTTTGATCAATATGTATACACTGAACGTGAAGCGAACGGCAGTTACTATATTGATGCGACCTATACTGAAGCTGCTCGTAAAGCGATAGAGTCTTATGCCATTCAACAAAACTTAACCACGTTACGTAACCGCGTAAATGAGTTAGGGGTGGCTGAGCCATTGGTTCAGCGTCAAGGCAGTAACCGTATCGTTGTGGAGCTTCCAGGGGTTCAAGATACTGCGGCAGCAAAACGTATTATTGGTGCAACTGCAAACTTAGAATTTCACCTTGAAGCAGGCTTAGATGCGAAAGGGTCAGATGTTGAAACGTTAGCCTTCCGTAATGGTAGTGGTCGTACAGCTCGCTTGGATCGTGACATTATAGTAACGGGCGATAACGTTTCTGATGCTTCTTCGTCTTTCGATCAAAATGGTAATGCTCAAGTAAACATCAGTTTAGATTCTGCTGGTGGTAAGAAAATGGCGCGTGTGACACGTGCGGCTGTCGGTCGTAATATGGCAGTGGTTTTCATCGAGCATAAATCGCGTAATATTTTTGTAGAGAAAGATGGTAAGAAAGTCCCAGTGCGTAAGTCTTACAGCACTAAAAGTATTATTTCTTTAGCCACCATACAAACCACTTTAGGTAATTCATTCCGCATTACTGGTCTTGATAGTCCACGTGAATCGTCTGAATTGGCTTTATTGCTTCGTGCTGGTGCCTTGGCGGCGCCGATCTACTTTGTAGAAGAGCGTACAATCGGGCCGAGTTTAGGTGCGGAAAATATCCATCTTGGGATAGTCTCTGCAGAAATCGGTTTGCTTGTGGTCATGTTGTTTATGTTTGCCTATTACCGATTGTTTGGTTTGTTTGCGAACGTTTCCTTAGCCTTAAACGTGGTGCTACTGCTTGCATGTATGTCTATCTTAGGGGCAACGTTAACGCTTCCTGGTATAGCGGGTATCGTGCTTACCATGGGGATGGCGGTGGATGCCAACGTGCTCATATTCTCAAGGATCAAGGAGGAGCTAGCCACTGGGATGCCGAGTCATCAGGCAATTCATTCAGGTTTTAATCGAGCGTTTACGACGATTATTGATGCGAATATTACAACCTTGTTGGTTGCTATTATTTTGTTTGCTGTTGGTACGGGCTCAGTGAAAGGTTTCGCTGTTACCTTGTCTCTCGGTATTCTTACGTCCATGTTTACGGCAATTGTAGTGACTCGCGCACAAGTCAATTTAGTCTATGGCGGACGTGCTAATAAGAAACTTTATATTTAAGGAGAAAGCCATGAAAGTGACAAAAATTCCATTTATGGCGATGCGTAAAGTCGTAGCGCTGTTCTCGATTACGCTGATCCTTATTTCTATTGCTTCTTTAGCCACAAAAGGCATTAAGTTCGGCTTGGACTTTACGGGTGGTACGTTAATTGAAGTGTCCTATCAACAGGCACCTAAGTTAGACGAAGTTCGTGGTTTGCTTGATAAGGGTGGCTACAGCGACGTTGTGGTGCAAAACTTTGGTTCGCCGACCGATATCGTTGTGCGCATGGCGAATAAATATACACCTGAACTGGGTGGCGAAGTGCTAACGACGCTGGAAGATGGTGGTCGTGTTGCTGTCTCTTTGAAGCGCTCTGAGTTTGTCGGGGCGCAAGTTGGTCAGGAGCTACGTGAGCAGGGCGGTTTAGGTATGCTGCTGGCTTTGCTTATTGTTATGATTTACGTCGCCATCAGATTCCAATTTAAGTTCTCTGTCGCTTCAGTCGTGGCATTGGTTCACGATGTTACCATTACATTAGGTTTTTTCTCATTGTTTGGTTATGAGTTTGATTTAACGGTTTTGGCAGCAATTCTTGCGCTTATTGGTTACTCATTGAACGACACTATTGTGGTGTGTGATCGAATTCGAGAGAATTTTCGAATTTTGCGCGACATTAAACCTTATGACTTGATTAACCTATCTATTAATCAGACGTTAGGGCGTACTATTATTACGTCATTAACTACCTTATTCTCTTTGGTGGTATTGTTCTTTTATGGTGGTGAATCGATCCATAATTTCTCGTTGGCATTGTTGTTCGGGATTATTATTGGTACTTATTCGTCCATTTTCGTAGCGGCTAACTTGCTATTGACGATGAATGTCACCCGTGAAGATCTTATACCTACTCCTAAAGAGAAGTTAGAGGACGAAATGCCATAACGGAAAATCATTTGTTTGGTTTTAAGTATAAAAAAAGCCTGCTATTGAAGCAGGCTTTTTTTATGTTTGTTTAAAGGTTTTAGCGTGATCTGTTGAGAGGTTGCGGGTGGTTAATACTACCGAATGCCATTCCCATTTTTGTTGGGCTTTCTGCTTGTAAGCTTTCTTCCCAATTAATAGCATTTTTACCGAATAAAACGATGGCGGTTGAGCCCAGTTTAAATCGACCCATCTCTTCGCCTTTCTTAATTTCTATGTTGTTAAGGGCGTTGTAATCCCAGGTAACCACATTTTTGTTGAAAGGTGTTACTTGACCTGCCCAAACGGTTTCTATGCTGGCAACGATCATGGCGCCTACTAAGATAACGGCCATTGGGCCAGCTTCTGTATCAAATAAACAGACAGTACGTTCGTTGCGAGCAAAGACGCTGGGAATCTGCTCAGCAGTTACTTTGTTAACCGAAAATAATTTACCAGGAATGTGAATCATCTTGGTCAGCTTTCCGGTTAGTGGCATGTGCACACGATGGTAGTCTTTTGGTGATAAATAGACTGTAGCAAAAGAGCCGCCAAGAAATTGATCAGACAAGGACGCGTCGCCGCCCAGTAAGCTGGTTAAGCTGTAGTGGTGGCCTTTCGCTTGCAGAATGGTTCCGTGCTCAATCGCGCCAAGTTGGCTTATGGCGCCATCTGCTGGACAGACAATGTCGTTATCGCTGATAGGGCGAAGTTCAGGGCGGATTGCGCGAGTGAAAAAGTCATTAAAATTGCGGTACGACAGCGGATCATTGTTGACTGCCTCAGACATATCGACCTGATATTTTTTAACAAATTGACTGATGAAGGTGTTTTTAACCCAAGTCGTTTCGCATTCAGCAATTTTCCCTATCGCTCTAGATAAGGTTTTTTGTGGTGTTATTTGTTGCGCGAACGCAAAAAGTTGATCTTTGGTCACAATTATTTCCTAGTATTAATGTTATTTTTTAAGAGAGTGGCTAATTAGCATCACAACCTTTTTTAGATCTGAATAATCTTTTTCAGTAAATTCTTTTGACGTGGTTAGCCAAAATATACAGGTTTCGGTCTCTGATACTTGTGTGGACGCGAGTATTAAATGGCCATTTTGATCAATTAGATTGTCTGCTCCAAAGGGGAGTTCATTAACTAATTCGGCTAGGGTTGCTCCTTGGCAGTGAATGGCTGAGCGTTTTCGTATCATTTTTTTGAAAAGTGGTGATGATGAGTTCCACATTACACTCTTGATAACGCTCACATCCTGCCCGAATTGCATAATTGGCGTGATGTTATTGTCTTTGTGCTTTAATAACATTGCCTGTTGAGCATTGGGTATGCCCAGTTTAATGGTTTTAATGGCGAGATTCAGCTTTTCTTTTGTTTTGAGCGCGGGGTTTGTTAACTGTTTTTTAAGTTTATCAAAAACAGAGGTTGGTGCGTTAGTTGGTGTTTTTGATGCTTGTTCGGTTAAGTAAAGTGTTGGGGATAGCAGCTGACAGGCAAGTGGTACTTTTGCTGTATTGATATACAATGTTGCGGCTTCTGCGCTACCTAAGTGTGCGTTTTGTATGGCTTTTCCTAGGTAGTCATGGGTTACTGTCGCAATGATTCGATAGTAAAAGTGCAGCGTACTACCTTGCCAGCCATGCAATGCTGCCTCTTGGGTAAGTTTGTTCGCGCAATAAACAAAAATGAGTGGGCTATTAATGAGTATCGTCAGTCGCTTGTCTTCTGTGAATCCTGGAAGCTCATCGGGTGTGTGACTTAAGCGAGCCAGTGTTTTTAGTTCTTCTGTATTGGGAATGTGCTTGTTTAAAAAAGATTCGATAATCGCTCTAGGTGCATTCCAGTGCTTGCACATGTGGACGGTTATTTCGTCAATGCGACAACCCAGTACGCTCACTTCAGCTTGTGCAGCGCTTTCTCCACAAAGGAGCTTTTTTTGCAGACGATCCATAGTAGGGTAAGCGAAAAACCACATTAGCCAGCGAGGAGTGTTTCTGAAAAAAGTTAGCCAGAACACTTCTTCATTAGCCATGTTTTTATCAGCAGACCAGCGATTCGCAATGCCAGCGGCTTCGTAGCTTGTTTGTATTTCGCGTAAGAAGGCATTGTGAGCAGGGTTGTCTTTGGCATGCTTGTAAGGTGTAAGCTTTTCAAGGCTGCTTGCAATTCCGCTCATGCCAAGCATAGAGCCTGCGTGGTAGGGGTTTTTTATTTCGCCACGCTTGTTTGGAGTGATTTCATTGGCTTGGTTTAATAATGCAAAAGCAACAAGGGGTTCAGTTTTAATTTTAGTTTGTAAGTTTTCAATGGTAGCATCAGGGTGCGCTATATGTTTCTTTAAGTTCGCTAAGTGTCCTGCATCAACAGGAAACTTATGCTCTTTTAGAAAATGTAGCCATTTTTTTAGGCCGTATGGTGACTTATCTTTCATAGGTTGCTGCATTGCGCTCTAAAATACTTGATTTCATTAATCATACTGTATATTCATTACAGAGCATACTTTGTCATATTAAGGAAAAAATATGTTTGCGCTAGCGGGCATGCTGATTGTTATTATCAGCGTTGTAAGTGGGTACCTTGCGTCACACGGTAATATGGCTATTTTATGGCAGCCATTCGAGGTTCTCATTATCTGTGGTGCCGCTTTAGGTGCATTTATGATGGCGAACCCCTTTTCTTTGCAGAAAAAAGTGCTCTCTATGGCGCCTCAAGTTGTGATGGGAAGTCGTCATAATAAGGTTTTTTACCTTCAGCTTTTAGGGTTGGTTTATTCATTGTTTCAAAAAAGCCGTCAGGATGGTTTTTTGGCGATTGAAGATGATATTGAATCGCCTTTTACCAGTGAATTATTTGCGCGCTTTCCTGATGTGTTAAGGGATCATGAGGTTGTAAATTTTTTAACTGACAACTATCGTATTTTTACTCTGACTGGGCTGCCTGCTTACGAGCTTGAAGCCATTATGGATTCGGAGATTGAACAAATTGCAGAAGAGTTAATTGCGCCAAGTCACGCTGTGAATCGTGTGGCAGAGGCATTGCCAGGTTTTGGTATTGTGGCCGCGGTGCTAGGTATTGTTATTACCATGGGGTCTATTGGTGGCCCGATGACAGAAATAGGTAATCATGTTGCGGCGGCATTGGTTGGTACCTTTTTGGGTATTTTCTTTGCTTATGGTTTCATTGGCCCAGCTTCGGCGCATTTAGAAAACTTAGGAACCCATGAGTTAAAAGCGTATTTGTGTATTAAGTCTTGTTTGATTTCCGTTGTTTCTGGGTACGCTCCACCGGTTGCGGCAGAAACAGGTCGTAAGTTGTTGCCACCAGAAATGAGACCCAGCTTTATTGAGCTGTCTGATGAATTGAAGCAATACCGATGATCTTGTTGTTGATTGATATGGAATATTATTTATGGCAGTAGGTTCTGACAACATCATTATCCGTAGGGTTAAAAAAGTCAAAAAAGGTGGCCCTCATGGTGGAGCTTGGAAAATTGCTTTAGCTGATTTTGCGTTGGCTATGATGGCGTTTTTTTTGGTGTTGTGGGTTATTAATGTCTCTTCTCCTCAAGAGTTGGCCAGTATCCAAGGTTATTTTAATGATCCGCTTGGCCAATCCTCAGCAGGGTATAGTGCGAAACCAATAGATTTAGGAGGCAGTCCGGCGAAAAGTACAGAAAGAAAATTAGATCTCGATCTTCCTGATCCTGGTAGTACGCCTGAAATCAATAATCAAAAAGAAAAAGCCAAGGATGACGGCCAAAAAGAATTGCAAGAAATGAATAAGACTCTGCAGTCCGATTTGAAAAAAATGAATCTGAGTAATTCATTGATGGATAGTATTCGCATTGAAATTACCCCTCAAGGTGTTCGAGTGACTTTGCTTGATAATCCTGATAAGCCCATGTTTGAACGAGGTAGTGCACAATTCATACCGGATTTTGAGAACACCTTGCTTAGTATGGCGCCCATTTTTGCCAATGTAACCAATCCAATTGCTATTACAGGGCATACGGACTCGGTGAAGTTTGATGGTAAAGGCTTGGATAATTGGGATTTGTCTTCACGCCGTGCTAATGCGGCCAGAAAAATTCTCGAAGAAGGTGGTGTGAAAGATAGGCGAATTGCCCAAGTTATTGGCTTGTCTGATACGGTGCCCTACAATCGAGTGGACCCAAATAGTGCTGAGAATCGACGAATTAGCATTACCTTGTTAACGGATTCTGCTTATAAAAAGTTGTTAGAAAGAAACAATCTGAATTATGGTCCAGTCACAAAGCAATCAGATTTGAATCTCTCTCCTGAGTCTGTGTTCTAGTTGTTTGATTTTTTATCAGGTAACAGAAGTAATAACGCCATCTAAAAGATGGCGTTATTGTCTCGAATAGACTGTTTAATTCGGAGGTAGCTTTGGAAACGATGTTGCTCTATTTCGCCTTTCTCAAGAGCCTCTAAAATGGCGCAGCCAGGCTCTTTTTCGTGAGCGCAATCTCTAAATCGGCAGTAGCCAATGTGCGGGCGAAACTCAATAAAACCATTTAATAGTTCATCCTCTGAAATGTGCCACAAGCCAAATTCTCGGATGCCGGGAGAGTCAATAAGATCGCCCCCCTTAGGCATATGGAATAAACGTGCGGCTGTCGTAGTATGAACTCCTTTTTTTCTTTTCTGTGATAATTCCCCAACGGTGATGTCTACGCCGGGAAGTAAGGTGCTAATCAGTGATGATTTACCGACGCCAGATTGACCAACAAAAACACTGGTTTTGTTTTGCATGAACTCGTAAAGAGAATCCATGCCTGCTTGGTTGGATATGGACGTACGAATAATTTGGTAGCCGAGCTTTTCGTAGGTGCTCATTAAAGAATCGAGCCCAGGCTTATTTGTCTCGTTGATCAGATCGCTTTTGTTGAGCAAGATCACCGGAGGAATACCCACTGTTTCAGCAGCCACTAAATAGCGATCAATCAGATTGGCGTGCGCTTCTGGCTCCACGGCGATAACGATAACGATATGGTCTATATTGGCGGCCACTGGTTTAAGTCGGCCGTGCATGTCGGGTCGTGAAAGTGAGGTGGTTCGAGGTGTTGTGGCAACAACAATGCCACCCTCGTTTTGTTTTGGTCGCCAGATCACCTTATCACCGGTGACCAGTTGGCCAAGGTTAGCGCGCAGATTACAGCGGGTAGCAACGCCAATAAAAGGTTCTTGGGTCCCTTCCACTTCTACTTGAGTACCAAAATGCGACAGAATAATTCCGCTTGTTTCAGGGCCTAAGTCAGAAGACTGGAGCACTTCTTCAGCTCGATCGTCACGTTTTTGTGTTCGTTCAACGCGTTCTTTGTGAATTCTTTCAATTCGCCACGTTTGTTGTTTCGTTAGTTTTCGCTTCGACATTAGTTTAGGCTAGCCATATAGTAAGACGCATAGAGTATAATGCTTAGCATTGATAATAAAGGATTTGGATGAAGATGAGCTTTAGTAATGAAAATTTAGTCTGGATTGATCTAGAAATGACCGGATTAGATCCTGAGAAAGAAACCATTATCGAGATTGCTACTGTCGTAACGGATAAGGATCTAAATATTTTGGCAAAAGGGCCTAATCTTGTTGTTCATCAAGATAAAGCCACTATGGATGCAATGGATGAATGGTGCACGCAGCATCATGGCGCGTCTGGTTTAACGGCACGAGTGTTATCATCACAGATTAGTATGGAGCAAGCTGAAGCAGAAACCATTGCATTTTTAGAGCAATACTTGCCTGCTGGTGCGTCGCCTATTTGTGGTAATAGTGTGGGTCAAGATCGTCGTTTTTTGTACCAATACATGCCAAAGCTTGAGGCGTTTTTTCATTATCGTTATATCGATGTGAGTACTATCAAAGAGTTGGCTAGACGTTGGAAACCTGAAGCTTTAGAGGGGTTCTCTAAAACTGGAGCGCATTTAGCATTGGACGATATTATGGAGTCCATAGCGGAGCTGCAGCATTATCGAAAAACTATGTTTGACTTGGCATAGTTGACTTAGTGGTTTAAGTGACCCGT
The DNA here is from genome assembly GCF_004352835.1 of Marinomonas flavescens. Taxonomy (GTDB): domain Bacteria; phylum Pseudomonadota; class Gammaproteobacteria; order Pseudomonadales; family Marinomonadaceae; genus Marinomonas; species Marinomonas flavescens. Next base: position 171,994 of record NZ_SJSB01000003.1, read on the forward strand.
TTTATTTTGATGTTAAAAAAGCACGCTTAACTAGCGTGCTTTTTTTATAGAACCACCAATAAGCCACTCCAGGTGAGTTTTAATCCTGTTAGAAATAAAAATGTGAACATGCATTTGAAAAATAGATCGGAAGATAGTTTGTAGTGCAGCCAGGCGCCAGTGTGTACGCCTAAATAAGCGAGTGGTGTAAAGCACAGGGACAATAAAATGGTTTCTGTATGAAAGTCTCCTAAGAGAGTGTATGGAATAAGTTTGACATAATTAATGGCGGCAAATATAACGGCGGCTGTTGCAACGTAGCGTGTTTTGTCTAACTTTGCCCTTAAAAGATAGACGCTCATTGGCGGCCCTCCAGCATGGGCCATAAAGCTAGTAAAACCACCCAGTGTGCACCAAAATTTTGACGCCAGTGCCCCTAATGGTGCTAGGTCTTTTTTTCGATTTTTTCTTGGCCAAGAATTGATAGAAAAGCCAATGGCAATAATGCCAACGAGTATTTTCAACCAGTCTTCAGAAAACCAATTAGCTGTTAAGCCGCCTATGATAACGCCTATAATAGCTGGCGGGATGCATTGTATTAGTTGTGTGGTATCCCATTTTTTCCAGAATTTTTGTACGGTGAACAGGTCCATAATACATAGAATAGGCAGCATGATCGCGGCGGCTTGCATGGGTGATGTTTTTAGCGAAATGAGTGGCACGGCAATGATGCCAAAAGCGCCAGAAAATCCGCCTTTAGAAATGCCGGTAATAATAACGGCAATAGAAATGAGTAAGATAAGTAGCCAGTCCATAGATAACCTTAGTGATGTTGATAGGAGAAAAAAATGACTAAGCACATTGAGAGTTTTTCTGTTCAGCCAGCATTTGACGTAGCAGGTATTAGGCAAATAGAGACCGCTCTGTTTGACGCAGAAGGTGACAGTTTTTCTGTTATGCAGCGTGCGGCAAATGCATTGTTTAAACATATTTCTACAAACAAACATATTGCCACAAAATCATCAAATTCCCAGCGTTTTATCGTTATTGTTGGAGGTGGTAATAATGGTGGGGACGGCCTCGTTTTGGCTCTATTGCTGACACAGGCGGGTATGGATGTGGTGGTGTTGGATTGCGCGCAAGGCGAGCGAAAGGGCGATGCGCTTAAAGCCTATGAGGCTGCTCGTGCAGGTAATGTGCTGATTGAACCATTTGACGCAATGCGCGAGTTTACTCATAGCGTTGTTGTTGATGGTGTTCTCGGTATTGGAGCACGTTTACCCATTACTGGACCTGTTTTGTCTGTGGTTCGCTGGATTAACAGCGCGAAAGAAATGGGGGCGTATGTTGTCGCCATAGACATATCAACGGGCATTGATTCGGATACTGGTTATGCAGAAGAGTGTGTTTATGCGGACCTAACCGTCTCTATGGTGCAGAGAAAGTTGGGTCACTATTTGGGGGCAGGTGCAATCGCGTCTGGGTGCCTGATTAATGAGGCTTTAGGGTCCAATTCTCTGTTATCCAAGTTGCCGCTGTCTGGGGCATTGTTTGGTCAGTCGTTGCATGGTCAGTCACAATCCAAAGTGCATTGGTTTGATAGTCATCAGTTGGCGCAAAATACACCATGCCCTCGTTATCCGGATGGGCACAAAGGTCGTTACGGGCATGTTGCGGTATTTGGTGGTGATCATGGTTATGGTGGAGCCGCTATTATGGCGAGTGAAGCGGCCTCTAAGTCTGGAGCGGGAACGGTTGCCTTGGTAACTCGTGGTGAGCACCTTGCCGCTGCGTTGGCTAGAAATCCAAATGTAATGACGTTTGATTCGGCTAATGATAGAGCGATGGGGTTGGTTATTCGAAAAAACACCGTGGTTGTGCTGGGGCCGGGGTTGGGTCGTGATCTGTGGGGGCGCAAGGTTTTCCAAAAGGTAATCGATTTATCCTTGCCGATTGTGTTAGATGCGGATGGTCTTTTTTGGTTGTCTCAAGATTCGAGTGTTTGTTTGCCTGAGGGTTCTATTATTACGCCGCATATTGGTGAGGCGTCTCGCTTGTTAGGTTGGAGTGTTGATGAAATAAATCGATCGCTTATAAAAGCGAGTATTACTCTGGCTAAAAAGTACCATTGTGTTGCTATTTTAAAAGGGGTGACTTCCGTAGTGGCAAATTCTATGGGGACTGTTTATATTACTGGAAAATCAGAGCCGGTTTTGTCAAAGGGAGGTTCTGGTGATGTACTTAGTGGCTTGGTAGGTGCGGCATTGGCTTATTATAAAACACCCTTAGAAGCGGCTTTAATTGCAACGGCTTGGCACAATTATGCGGCTGGTGAAATGGCTAAAGATCTTGGTGAGCGCCGAGGGCAGCCTTATGAGTTATTGGATTATTTAGAATGAATGCCCCCAAATTGATTGAGGAATAGAAGGTTAATGTTATTTGAAAAAGATGTTTACGGCGAAGAATCGATGGAGTCACTTGGTGCCAGTCTAGCTAATGCCTTGAAAGGCGGAGCGGTCGTCTATCTAGAAGGTGATCTGGGCATGGGGAAAACGACGGTAGTGCGAGGCATTTTACGTGGTTTAGGCTATGAGGGGCCAGTAAAGAGTCCAACGTATACGATAGTAGAGCCCTATGATTTTGTTGGTCTAGAAGTATTTCATTTTGACCTGTACCGCGTGACCAATGCTGAAGAGCTGGAATATATGGGCATTCGGGATTACTTTTCAGCGACAGGTTTATGTCTGATTGAATGGGCAGAAATGGGGGCGGGGGTTTTACCTGAAGCGGATGTGGTGGTTTCTTTAGCGCTACTTCCTCAAGGTCGTAAGGTATCAATAACCAGTAATACGGAAAGGGGAAATAGTGCGTTAGGTTTGATTGCAGCCAGTTAAGTTTTGCTGCTTTGTTATTCTCTTTGCTCTGACTAAGATTGAGATCCACTTAGTCTGCAGTTATAGTGTGTCTCATATACTAGCTAGCTGTCTGATATGCATAATAAATTTCGTTCTTGTTTGTTTGTTTTTGTTAATCTGTTTTTGTTGTTTGTTTGTTTCAATGCATCGGCAGCAGAGGTGCGTGATATTCGGGTTGCCCAACAAAATGGCGTGACTCGTTTGGTTTTTGAGTTATCTGCTACGTCAGATTATCGACTTTTTCCATTGTCTAATCCTGATCGTATTGTGCTTGATATTAGTAAAGCGCACCTGAGTGAAAGTGTTGTAAATGGATTGTCAGCCGTGTCTTCGGGTGTGTTGATGAGGGTTCGTTACGCGCGCCGCAATGATGGTGTGCGGTTCGTTCTTGATCTCTCTCAATACGCTAAAGCGAAAAGCACTCTATTGCCGGCTAATGGTACTTATGGTCCGCGTATTTTAGTTGAGCTTGAATATGGCGCTCAACAAACGACTAAAGTTGTCAAAAGCCTAGCGAGTATTTCCAAAGAAAAGAGAGACATTGTTATCGTCATCGACCCAGGTCACGGCGGTAAAGACCCTGGAGCGTTAGGTAAATACCATGTTAGAGAGAAAGATGTGGTGCTTTCGATTGGTAAAGAGTTGGCGCGACGCATTAATAGTGTGGAAGGTTTTAAAGCGGTGCTGACTCGCTCAACTGATGTTTTTTTAAAGTTACGTGACCGTTCGAAAGTGGCGCGAGAGGCGAATGCTGATCTCATGGTGTCTATTCATGCAGATTCTTTTACTAGGGCCAGTGCCCGAGGCGCTTCTGTTTGGGCGCTTTCTTTAAGTGGTAAGAGCTCCGAAATGGGGCGTTGGTTGGCGAAGCAAGAAAACTCAGCCGATTTGGTTGGTGGTATTTCCCTTGATGATAAAGATCAGTTGCTGGCAGAAGTCTTGTTGGATATGTCGATGAACTCTACTATTCAGATGAGTTTAAATGTTGGGAAAAGTGTTTTGGGTGATTTAGAAGGCGTGGCTAAGCTGCATAAAAGCACGGTTCAGCAAGCGGGTTTTGTTGTGTTAAAATCGCCAGATATACCTTCTATTCTTATCGAAACAGGTTTTGTGTCTAATGGAACAGAAGCTAAAAATTTATCGAGCAGGACATATCGTTATAAACTAGCGGCGGCTGTTTCGCGTGGCATAGTGGATTATTTTACAAAAAACGCCCCGAAAGGCAGTTTAATTGCCTGGCAGCAGCAGCGTCATGCCGGTTATGAATATACGGTTACCAAAGGCGATACCTTATCTGAAATTGCTCGACGGAATAAAGTGTCTCTTGATGCATTAAGAGGTGCAAATTCGATTAAAAACGACGTAATTTGGGTTGGTCAAAAGCTTCTCATTCCTGCAAGTTAATTTTTCTATGGGTCTACCATTGTGTATGACCCTTTTCTACATAAAAGGCAGTTCATGCAAAGAATTAATCTTTTATCTCCTCGTTTAGCTAACCAAATTGCCGCCGGTGAGGTGGTCGAACGTCCTGCCTCTGTGGTTAAGGAATTACTTGAAAATAGCTTAGATGCGGGAGCGACTCAACTAGACATTGATGTTGAGCAGGGCGGTGTGCGACGCATCAAAATTCGTGATAATGGTATGGGGATATTAAAAGAAGATCTCTCGTTAGCATTAAGTCGGCATGCAACCAGTAAAATTGTGACATTAGACGATTTAGAGGCGGTGCGCACACTGGGGTTTCGTGGAGAGGCCTTAGCAAGTATTAGTTCTGTGTCTCGTTTGCACTTAACATCGCAGGCTGAAGGTGAAACAGAGGCGTGGCGAGTGGAAACCGAAGGGAAGGATATGAGTACCACCATGCGTCCAGCCTCCCATCCACAGGGTACCACCATTGATGTTTGCGATTTGTTTTTTAATACACCCGCTCGACGTAAGTTTTTGCGCACGGAAAAAACTGAATTCAATCACCTTGAAGAGGTGGTGAAGCGTCTGGCGTTAAGTCGTTATGATACGGGTTTTCGACTAAGTCATAATGGTAAGCAAATATATGATTTACGCCCAGTTACCGATCAATTGCATGCTGAGCATCGGCTTGCCAGTTTGTTGGGCAAAAAATTTATTGAAAATGCACTGACTATTGATGTGGAGGCGGCAGGTCTTCGTTTGTGGGGGTGGATTGGTTTACCTACATTTTCACGGTCACAAGCGGATCTCCAGTATTTCTTTGTTAATGGGCGTGTGGTTAAGGATAAATTAGTCGTGCATGCGGTCAGGCAGGCTTATCGAGATGTATTGTATAACGGCCGTCATCCAACCTTTGTTTTGTATTTAGAGTTAGATCCCGCAACGGTTGACGTAAATGTTCACCCAACAAAGCATGAAGTTCGCTTTCGTGATGGGCGATTGGTTCACGATTTCTTGTTCAGTCGTATTCACAAAGCGATTGCAGATGTTCGTCCTGAGTCAGAAGGTGAAGGTGCGAGTGACGCGGGTTTGAATGCTTCGGCTGGAGTCGTGTCTCAAGAATCTACCATCACTGAACAGTCTGCTTTGCCACTGGCAAATCGCAGTGCCACAAGTTATGACTGGATGGCATCATCGCAAAAACGAGTGGATGCAGGGCAGGTATCAGGTCAGCTTGAAGGTATGCGTCGTTTGTCTGGTTATGCTGACGACTACGCCTCAGCGGCTAGCAATGAAGTGGTTGACCCTGAAACTGGGGAGATTATTCAAAAGGAAGCGCTACAAAGGGAGGCGCCATCATCGAATGGATTGGCCTCCGCATCTGTTTTTTCTCAAGGTGTAAGAGATGAGTATCAAACGGTGCCGCCATTAGGTTTTGCAGTGGCTCAGTTACATGGTGTTTATATTCTATCTGAAAGTGAAAATGGTTTGATTCTGGTGGATATGCATGCCGCTCATGAGCGTATTGTTTATGAACGAATGAAAACGTCGTTTTATGAGAAAAATATCGCTACTCAGCCATTATTGGTGCCAATTAATGTGTCTGTATCGCAAAGTGAAGCAGATTTAGTCGAAGAAAACGATGAGGCGTTTTCAGCCTTTGGTTTTAAGGTAGAGAGAACTGGGCTTGAAAGCGTTATGGTTCGAGAAGTGCCTGTGATCCTGATTAAAGCAGACACTGAGAATCTTGTGCGAGACGTAATCAGTGACTTGTCTGCTAATGGCGTGTCGGATCTATTAGAGGCTAGGGCGAATGAGTTAATGGCGACCATGTCTTGTCATGGTGCCGTCAGGGCGAATCGCAAATTGACGATTGCTGAAATGAATAGTTTGTTGCGTGATATGGAGATTACCGAGCGCAGTGGTCAATGTAATCATGGACGGCCGACTTGGACTCAAATGACAATGTCTGATCTTGATAAATTATTTTTACGAGGGCGCTAAAGTGACAAAACCAAGTGTTGTTTGTCTTATGGGCCCAACGGCTTCTGGTAAAACTGGGTTGGCTGTTGAGTTAGTTCAAAATCACAATTACGAGATTATCAGTGTCGATTCGGCTTTAGTTTATAAAGGCATGGACATTGGTACGGCGAAACCCGATGCAGAAACTTTGGCGGTAGCGCCGCATCGATTGATTGATATTATTGATCCTTTAGAGTCTTATTCCGCAGCTGATTTTGTAACGGATGCCGTCGCTCATTCGCAGGAGATTCTTGCGAAAGGCAAAATCCCGCTTTTAGTCGGTGGCACTATGATGTATTTCAATGCCCTGCAAAAAGGGTTGGCGCCGCTGCCGAGTGCTAATGAAGAGATTCGTCAGGCTCTCGAAATGGAGGCTCAAGAAAAAGGTTGGGTGGTTCTGCATGAAGAGCTGGCGCGAGTTGACCCTGAATCTGCGTTACGGATTCATCCCAATGATCCACAAAGGTTGCAGCGGGCGCTAGAGGTCTATCGAGTGTCTGGTCGGTCGATGACTCAGTGGTGGGCAGAGCAAGAGCCTGTTGCATTGCCATTTAATATGGTGAATATAGCGGTTATGCCACAAGAACGAAGTGTACTGCATGCACGCATTGAGCAGCGCTTTAATGACATGATGCAACAAGGTTTTTTGCAAGAAGTTGAGTCCTTATATCATCGTGGTGATTTATCAATTGACCTTCCTTCAATGAGATGTGTTGGTTATCGCCAGTTGTGGGGGTATTTAAATGGTGACGATTTGCTTGAAGATGCTATCTTTAAAGGTGTGGTTGCTACTCGTCAATTGGCAAAAAGGCAGCTAACTTGGTTACGAGGGTGGGAGGATTTGATGATTTTCGATAGTTTAGCAAAAGATCTTATTCCTCAGACCTTGAATTACATAGAAAGCAGGATTATATAGGGGAAGTGCAGAAAGTTTTCGTGTACTATCTACCGTATTGTTTTACTAAGATTAATTTTATTTTTTTTGCGCATGCTTAAGGAGATTCCAATGTCGAAAGGGCAATCATTACAAGACCCTTATCTAAATGTTTTACGTAAAGAGAGAGTGCCTGTATCTATCTTTCTTGTAAATGGTATTAAACTTCAAGGCCAAATCGAGTCATTTGATCAGTTTGTGATTCTGCTGAAAAACACGGTAAGTCAGATGGTGTACAAACACGCCATTTCTACTGTTGTGCCTTCTCGTACTATACGCGTCCCGTCTCCTGATCTGCCGGAAGATGCTACTGAATAGTTTGCTGTTAACAGGGCAAACTGAGGAATATAGATTTGTTTTTTGAACGCCCCGATAGTGGTGAAATGGCTGTATTGGTTCATATGGAATTTCACGATCAGCGTGAATCCTATGGACCTGAAGAGTTTATAGAACTTGCCCTCTCTGCTGGAGCAGACCCTATTGCTGTAGTGACAGGGTCTCGCCAACGCCCAGATTCGAAGTACTTTGTCGGTAGTGGCAAATTAAGTGAAATTAAAAGCATAATAGATCGAGAAGGGGCAGAAGTTGTCCTTTTTGATCATGTGCTATCTCCTTCCCAAGAGCGAAATATTGAAAGTTTCTTAAATTGTCGTGTGCTTGATCGCACTGGCTTAATTTTGGATATTTTTGGTCAGCGCGCACGATCCCATGAAGGTAAGTTACAAGTTGAATTAGCTCAGCTTCAACATATGTCGACAAGACTAGTTAAAGGCTGGACTCACTTGGAACGCCAGAAAGGCGGTATCGGCATGCGCGGTGGTCCAGGTGAAACTCAGCTTGAAACAGACCGCCGATTATTGCGTGAGCGCATCAAGGCGATTCAAAAACGTCTAGATAAAGTAGGTGCTCAGCGCGATCAAAGTCGTCGAGCGCGTACGCGCTCATCGGTAGCGACCGTGTCGTTAGTCGGGTATACCAATGCCGGAAAGTCAACCTTGTTTAATCGAGCGACTGGTGCTGAGGTATATGCAGCCGATCAACTTTTTGCGACCTTGGATCCTACGTTAAGACGCTTAGATATTGAGCAAATAGGTACGGTCATATTAGCGGATACGGTAGGTTTTATTCGTCAGTTACCGCACCGTTTGGTGAAGGCGTTTCAGGCGACATTGAAAGAGTCTGCTGAAGCAGATTTGCTCTTACATATTGTTGATGCGGCAGATATCTCTCGGGATGCAAATATTGCTGAAGTAGATAGTGTGCTAAAAGAAATTGGAGCCGATGAGGTTCCGTTGCTGAAAATCTATAATAAAATCGATATGTTGCCAACCTGTGAGCCTCGTATAGATCGAGATATCGATGGTAAGCCTATCCGAGTGTGGGTATCTGCACGTGATGGCGTAGGAATTGATTTATTAGAGCAGGCAATTGCGGAACTTTTAGCTGAAGATGTACTCAATGAAACACTGGTGTTGCCAGGTGAGCATGGTCGTTTAAGAGCGATGCTGTTTGAACATGGAGCGGTTCGTTCTGAGCGCTACGATGAATTTGGTCAGTCCGTGTTAGAAATTAGATTGCCGAAAAAAGACTATTTACAAATATTGTCGCGTGCTGAAATGTCTGAAGATCAGATTGAAACAGCCTAAATCAATATTTGATTATCATTAAAATAAAGTGGAGACGTAGTATGGCCTGGAATGAACCGGGTAATAACGACAAGGACCCATGGAATCCAGATAAGAATCGTAACAGTGGCGATCGCCCTGATGACGGTCGTGATAAGGATACCAATAGTAATGATCCATGGGGTCGTCCATCAGGTGGTAAAGATCAAAGTCCACCAGATTTAGAAGAAGCGTTCAAAAAATTAATGGGAATGCTAGGCGTTAAGAAAAGTCGTAAAGGCGGTTCTGGCGGTGGTAGTGATTCAGGATTTCCTGGCAAATTGAGCGGTAGTTTAATTGCTATAGTGCTTGTCGCTATTATTGGTCTCTGGGGCGCATCAGGCGTTTATCAGATTGATCAGCAGGAGCGTGGGGTTGTTTTGAGATTGGGTAAATATTACGAAACTGTAATGCCTGGTCTGCATTGGAATCCAGCCATGATTGATTCTGTGAGCAAGGTGAACGTAACGAAAGTACGTTCTCATGATCACAAAGCATTGATGTTGACCGTTGATGATAACATCGTAGATGTTAGTGTTTCTGTTCAGTATTCAGTAGAGAATCCAAAAGACTTCTTACTGAATGTTAAAGATCCTGAAGAGTCATTGGCTCAAGCGACAGAAAGCGCATTGCGTCATGTTGTTGGTAGTTCTGAAATGGACCAGATTTTAACTGAAGGCCGCGAATTGTTAGCATCTGAAGTGAAAACTCGTCTGCAGGATTATAATAATGCATACGGTACAGGTTTGTTGATTTCCAAGGTAAACGTTGAAAACACTCAGGCGCCAACTCAGGTGCAAGAGGCGTTTGATGACGTTATCAAAGCGAAAGAAGATGAATTGCGTGTCCGCAACGAAGCTGAATCGTACGCAAATGGTATTATTCCGGAAGCGCGTGGTAATGCTCAGCGTATTCGTGAAGAAGCTGAAGCCTATCGTTCTGAGATTGTTGCTCGTGCAAGTGGTCAGGCCGATCGTTTTGATCGCTTATACCGCGAGTATGTGAAAGCGCCAGATGTGACGCGTCAACGTCTATACATTGAAACGATGGAATCTGTTTATAAAGATACCAACAAAGTCGTTGTTGATACAAAAGGCGGCAATAATATGATGTACCTGCCAATTGATCAGTTGATGAAAAATCAGGCTTCGGCTGGAAAAATAGATGTTAAATCTCTTGATTCTGGAAGCGTTAGTTCTTTGACAGACCAAGTTATTAATGAATTGAGTAAACGCCAAGGTACAGCGGCAAGTAGACAGGGGAGAAACTAATGAAAGGACTTTCTTTTTCAATTCTGTTTGCTGCTCTAGTTGCTATCTTAGTTGCTTCACAAACTCTGTATGTTGTGAAAGAAACACAACGAGCAGTGGTTCTTAAGTTTGGTGAAATTGTAGATGCAGACGTTAAGCCTGGTCTCCACTTTAAAATCCCCATTGTTAATGAAGTGAAGACGTTTGATGCAAGGATTTTGACAATGGACTCTCGTCCTCAGCGTTATTTAACGCTGGAGAAAAAGGCCGTTATTGTTGATTCTTATGTTAAATGGAAGATTGAATCTGTTGCTAAATTTTATCAAGCAACATCAGGTGATGTAGTGGTTGCGAATCGAGTGCTTTCTTCTCGAGTCGATACAGGACTACGAAATCAGTTTGGTGAGCGAACTATGAATGAAGTTGTGTCTGGTCAGCGAGATCAGCTGATGACCGAGCTTCGTGATAGTTTGGATAAAGTGGCTCAATCTGAGTTGGGTATTAAGATTGTTGACATTCGAGTGAAGCGAATTGAATTGCCGCCCGATGTTAGTGAGTCTGTTTACCAGCGTATGAGAACTGAGCGTGAGCGTGAAGCTCGCGAGCATAGATCGAAAGGTCTTGAGTTAGCAGAAGGTATTCGTGCCGATGCAGATCGTCAACGTGTTGTGCTTGAAGCGGAAGCTCAGCGTGATGCAGAGATGATTCGTGGTGATGGCGATGCAAAAGCTGCGGCAATTTACTCTAAAGTGTATAAGCAAGATCCTGAGTTTTATGATTTCTATCGTAGTCTTCAGGCTTACCGAGATAGCTTTGAAGGTAAGAAAGATCTGTTTATCCTGAGCCCAGATAGTGAATTCTTTAAATATTTGAATAGTTCTACCGCTTCTAAAAAAGGGTGAAATATTCAAAAATAATGGATCGTGAAGCCTATTTGTTGAAATAGGAAACATGGTATCATTACACAAACCGGGTTATGCCCGGTTTTTTAATGGTCAAAATAAAGAGAGTCTATGCAGGAGCTGTTGCAGTCGCTATTTTTTGCTGTCAGCCTGTTATTGATCGCCGAAGGTTTTTTGCCGTTTTTGGCTCCCGATTGGAGGAGTAAAACATGGTGAAAGTGGTCGTGAATTCTAATGTGAATTTACGTATTCTGGGTTCGATTAGTATCTTCCTTGGATTAGTGCTCCTTTTGCTGACTCGAAGCTAAGAGGATATAGATTAATGACATTAGCAGATCGTTGGTTGCTTCCGGAAGGTGTCGATGAAGCGCTGCCTGAACAGGCCGCTAAAATTGAACATCTTCGAAGAACCCTGCTGAATCTCCATGAAAGCTGGGGCTATCATCTTGTAATCCCGCCTCTCTTAGAATACTTAGATTCCCTTCTTATCGGTGCTGGATCAGACCTTGAACTCGAAACTTTTAAGGTGATTGACCAGCTTTCAGGTCGTCTGATGGGGGTTCGTGCCGATTTTACATCGCAGGTTTCACGCATCGATGCTCATTGCCTTAAAGGTGAGGGTGTCCAGCGTTTAAGTTATTGCGGTAGCGTCTTGCGGACAATGCCTGCCGGTTTAGATGGCACTCGTAGCCCTATTCAGCTCGGCGCAGAATTGTATGGTCATGGTGGATTGGAAAGTGATATCGAAGTCTTGTCTTTGATGTTGGAAACGCTTTTCGCTGCAGGCCTATCTAATCTTGTGCTGGATCTTAGTCATGTAGATATTGTTAGAGGCGTGTTGGTTGCTTGTGACTTATCTGATGACCAAGAAGCTAAGCTGCTCGAACTTTATAATGCGAAAGACCTTCCTGAGCTAGATGCTTTTGTAAAAGGTTTGCAGGTTAGTTCGACTCAGTCCGGCTGGTTGGCTCTTTTGCCGCGATTATGTGGTGGCGTTGAAGTGCTTGATGCTGCGGTCAAAGGATTAGGCGGCATTAGTGATTCTATTGATGATGCACTGGTTCTGTTGAAGAGTGTGAGTGATGTTGTTACTCGCCGTTACCCAAGCATAGGGTTGCACTTTGATTTAAGTGACTTGGTTTCTTATAGCTATCACACTGGTTTGCTTTTTGCGGCCTATCTTCCTGGGCATGGTAATGCTATTGCCCGAGGTGGTCGTTATAACAATATTGGGCATGTATTTGGGCGTTCCCGTCCAGCGACAGGTTTTAGTACTGATGTTAAGGCTTTGGTTGCGCTGGCAAATATTGATATTGCTGCGCCAAAGACTGTGTTGTCTCCTATTTGTGTAAGTGATGAGCTGTGGGCAAAAGTAAACTCATTACGATCACAAGGGTATCGCGTTATTGAAGCGCTGGATGATGGTTGTGTTGACGCCATAGATTTCACGTTGGCTTTTATTGGCGATACTTGGCAGCTTGTGTCTGTCGAAAAATAGACTTTCTTTAAGAACTATCAAAATGAGACCTGAGATTATGGGTAAAAATGTTGTTATTTTAGGCACCCAATGGGGTGACGAAGGTAAGGGTAAGGTTGTTGATTTACTGACTGAAGACGTTGCTGCTGTAGTGCGTTTTCAAGGTGGCCACAATGCGGGTCATACATTGGTGATTGACGGCAAAAAAACAGTCCTTCATTTGATTCCTTCCGGTATTTTACGTGAAGGTGTTGATTGCGTTATTGGTAATGGGGTTGTTCTTTCTCCTGCTGCGCTTAAAAAAGAAGTACTTGATCTTGAAGCGCAAGGCGTTCCTGCGGTTAACCGTCTTAAAATAAGTGCGGCTTGCCCTTTGATTCTTCCTTACCATATTGCCATGGACCAAGCTCGTGAGCTTGCAAAAGGCGAGATGAAAATTGGTACAACAGGTCGCGGTATCGGGCCGGCTTACGAAGATAAAGTAGCTCGCCGTGCCATTCGTGTTGGTGACTTGCTTGATTCGAAACGCTTTGCTGCCAAATTAAAAGAAGTGCTAGAGTACTACAACTTTATCCTGACTAATTATCATAAAGTTGAGCCTATTTCCTACGAAGCGGTTTACGCTGAAGGCTTGGAAATGGCTGAATTCTTGCGCCCTATGGTTGCAGATACTATTACTCTTCTTCATGATTTGAGAAAATCCGGCGCGAACATTATGTTCGAAGGTGCTCAAGGCTCGTTGCTAGATGTTGATCACGGTACATATCCTTATGTAACGTCATCTAATACAACAGCCGGTGGTGCGCCAGCGGGTACTGGGTTTGGTCCTTTGTATTTGGATTATGTACTGGGTATTACTAAGGCGTATACAACTCGCGTTGGTTCTGGTCCTTTCCCAACGGAATTGTTTGATGAAGATGGCGAGCGTTTAGGCACTCGTGGGCATGAGTTTGGAGCAACTACTGGGCGTTCACGTCGTTGTGGTTGGTTTGATGCTGTTGCTGTTCGTCATGCTGTTCAAATCAGTTCTGTTTCTGGTATGTGTTTGACCAAGCTTGATGTGCTAGATGGTTCTAGTGTTATCAAGGTTTGTGTTTCTTACGAGAACGCGAATGGTGAGCCAGTAGTAGGTTCATTGGTTGATAGTGAAGGCTATGAACAGGCGCGTCCTGTTTATGTTGAATTGCCAGGCTGGAGTGAGTCAACGGTTGGTGCTGAAAACTTTGAAGCACTGCCTAAGAATGCTCAAGACTACATTCGCTTCTTAGAAGAGCATGTTGGTATCCCAGTTGATATCATTTCAACCGGTCCTGATCGTAACGAAACAATCGTTATGCGTGACCCTTTCAAAAGCTAATTGCTTGTGAAACTTATAAAAAAGCCGCATCAGCGGCTTTTTTTGTTTGATTTCAGTGATAAGAAGTCATTTATTAGTATGAATTGTAAATAGAGTGAAAATGGAGTGAGGTCTTTTTTTGTGGCTAAGGTAATATTTACAATTGATATTGCGAACGCATACGTGTCGTAAAAGAATAAACCTATTTGAAAAGAGATAAGGTAACTATGATGAAGTTGTTATTAGCGGATGATGATGCTCGTTTATCTGATTTAATCAAAGAATATTTTGATGGTGAAGGTTACGAAGTTGCTCACGCATGGAATGGGAGAGAAGCTTTAGAATTAATGGCAGCGGATATGCCGGATATTGTTATCCTTGATGTCATGATGCCTGAGCTCGATGGTTTTGAAACACTTAAGCAAATCCGAAACAAAAGCTCGGTGCCTGTCATTATGCTAACAGCAAAAGGTGACGACATAGACCGTATTCTTGGTTTGGAAATGGGGGCTGATGATTATTTGTCTAAACCTTTTAATCCACGAGAATTGCTAGCTCGCATTAAAGCGATTTTGCGTCGTGCTAGCCAGGAAAAAGAAGATGATCCAACCGCTGATATTGAGTTATCCGGTGTTCTTTTGCGTCGTAAAGATCGCAGCGTATTCCTAGAAGGTGAGTTGGTTGAATTGACGACGTCTGAATACACCTTGTTAGAGTGCATGTTGATGGCGCCAGGTCAGGTGTTAACTAAGCAGGAATTATCTGAAAAAGCATTGGGTCGCAAGTTGACCATGTATGATCGTAGTTTGGATATGCATATTAGTAACCTGCGTAAAAAGATCGGCAACTTAGAAAATGGCGATCCAAGAATTAAAACTGTTCGTGGTGTTGGTTATATTTTTGTGGCAAGCGAACAGGGTATCTAGTTTTTTATGAAAAGTACTTTTTTGCGAGTGTTTCTGGTTGTCTTGTTATCCAATACTGTTGTAGTAAGTATTGGTTTAACCATTGTTGAGTTTGTCCAGAAACACAACCAGGTGTCTGCTGATTTACTAGGTGATATTGGTGTTCAGCTGGTAGCAGGGTACGAAAAGTTTGGTTTAGCGGCATTAAAAGAAGAGGCGGAAAAGGCTGAAAAGCGTTTGTCCGGTAGTATTTATCTCTATCAGGAAAACGGTAAACCTTTGCTTAAGCCTCTGCCAAAGAATTTCCGAGAAACTGATGGTGCTGACTCAAGTGCTGAACTAGGTAAGGCGGGTGCGCGCCCTCGGGCGGATGGTCGTCCTTCAGCGGACTTTCTTCATAGTCAGTTTATACAGGTGATTGGTGCGAATAATGTTCAGTATTTGCTGATCTTTCGCCCTAATCCTGAAATCGATTCTTTAGCGCCTGGTTTGGTGATAGCGCTGTCGCTATTAGGCTTGTTAGTGTCTAGTGGTGTGCTGGCTTATTGGCTTCTAGGGCCCTTGCTTAAGCTACAGCGAGTGGCTAGGTTGTTTGGCCAGGGTGATATGTCGGCGCGTGTTGAGGATAAGCTGGCTAGGCGGAGTGATGCGGTTGGTAAGTTAGCTCAAGAGTTTAATGAGATGGCGGTGCGCATTGAGACTCTTTTATCCTCTAAAGAGCGTTTGATGCGAGATGTTTCTCATGAGTTAAGGACGCCGCTTGCTCGAATGGAAGTCGCGCTCACTATCGCAGAAGATAAACATGGGCTTGAGACTCAAAAAAGTTACCTTTGCCGAATTCGTACGGAGCTTCATGAATTAGATGAGTTGATTGGTCAGGTCTTGACCTTGAGTCGTCTTGAGGCTGCCGCGTTAAGCAAAGAGACTGTGCATTTACAAGAATGGCTAGATGAAATTGTTGCAGATGTGAGTTTTGAAAGTCAGCTTAAAGGTATTTCTGTGACTAAGTCAGGAGATTTACCGAAAACCTTGTTGGGTGATCCTTTGCAGTTGCGTCACGCTATTGAAAACGTTCTGCGCAATGCGTGTTTTTATGCCGGTGAAGGTGGTGTCATAGAAGTGGCAACCGAAGAAAAAGAAGGTAACGCGCTTATTTATGTGCGTGACAATGGGCCGGGCGTTCCAGAAGAAAAATTGGAAAAAATATTTCACGCTTTTTATCGATCTTCTGAAGCTAGGGAAGCAAATAGTGGTGGTTTTGGTGTTGGCTTAACGATATCAAAGCGCATTATTCATGCTCATAAAGGGTGTATAGAAGCGAAAAACCGTCCGCAAGGTGGTTTGGAAGTTTGCTTTAAAATTCCGCTGGTTTAATCTGTTTGTTACTTTTTTCCTTAGCTGTTAGTTAGTAGGGAAGAAAGTTCTTGTTATTTTTTAGTGAGGTAAGTAATATCCACGCCGCAAGTTGGCTAGGCAGTCGCCGCCTCGTAAGAGGGGGAGGAAAGTCCGGGCTTCGCAGGGTAAAGTGCCAGGTAATTCCTGGGGGGCGTGAGCCTACGGAAAGTGCAGCAGAAAATAAACCGCCTAAGTAGTTTACTACCGGTAAGGTTGAAATGGTGCGGTAAGAGCGCACCGCGCGACTGGTAACAGTTCGTGGCAAGGTAAACCCCACTTGAAGCAAGACCAAATAGGAACTCTTTGGCGTGACCCGCGCTGAGTTCGGGTAGGTTGCTAGAGACGTGCAGTGATGTACGGATTAGATGAATGACTGTCCACGACAGAACCCGGCTTATCGGCCAACTTGCACACTAATTTTTGTTTACCAGCTTTTTGTTCATCAGTAAGTAACGACCTTTTTGACAGGGTTAAACTGATGGAGCAAAGCTGGTATAATAGATCACCCTCCTGTATTTCTCAGAGGGTTATCATACCGCTCCCGCATTGTTATTCCTCAGAACGTTATGTTCTCCTTACTTCGTAAGATTAAGATTGGCCTCCGAACATACCCCTTGTCTTATTCTCTTGTCGCGATTGGCGATAAATATTCTCAAATTAAATTCCTTAGACATTACTACACAGCGAAACAAGCGTTATCAATTTGTCTTAAGAACACCGACTTTGGTCGAGGTGTGGGCGCTAAGGGTTACAGATTGGTTGTTAGGCTGTCCACGACAGAGTTCGAATTAGCAGTTAACGTGCTTTTTCTTCCCTTCTATAAAATATAATCCCTTTCTACCTCTTTAAGTCACCATTTAAAAAATGGTGCGCTTTTCTTTGCGCTTTTTCTGCTCAAAACCACCTGTTATTCCTCTTTACGGAAACATTGCATCTATTTTTGCTTATTTACAGTGTTTTTTTTTACTCTTTTCAATAAATAGTGTTAAATTGTGGGATAAAGTGTAGATAAGTGGGGTTTAGCTTTGTTTCGAGGAATTCATCAAGTCAGTATGGATGTAAAGGGGCGAATGTCGCTTCCGGCACGCCTACGTGATGAACTCGCTCAATACGAAGATGACGGCGTGGTTGTCACAATCGATCCAGCCTCTAAATGCTTATTGCTATACCCATTAATTGAGTGGGAGCAGATCCAAGAAAAATTAGACAAGCTACCCAGTTTTCAGCCTCAAGCTAGGCGCCTTCAGCGTCTTTTAGTGGGGCATGCTACCGATTTGGAAGTAGATAAAGCCGGCAGAATTTTATTGCCCGCTCCACTGCGCGAATTTGCCAGATTGGATCGCAAAGTTACCTTGCTAGGGCAGGGTAAGAAGTTAGAAATTTGGAGTCAGGATGAGTGGGAATCGCAACGCGATGACTATTTGTCTCAAGAATCACTCGATGAATTGCAACCAGAAACTATGATGGATATCTCTTTATGACAGACGCGACCTCAAAACATATCAGTGTCATGTTAAATGAGTCAGTGGATATGTTGGTTACTAATGCTGATGGGCTTTACGTTGATGGAACGTTTGGTCGCGGTGGTCATACCCGCTTAGTGCTAGACCGATTGAATAACGGAAAATTACTGGGTTTTGACAAAGACCCTGTGGCAATTGGTTTCGGTAAGGCGCTTGAGTCTGAAGATTCGCGCTTTTCCATTGTCCAAGACAGTTTTGCGACTATGGCGACCCATATTAATGACGTGTTCGGAGTCGATAAGGTCGACGGTATCATGATGGATCTTGGCGTGTCATCGCCACAGATAGATGATGCAGAACGAGGCTTCAGTTTTATGAATGATGGTCCGCTTGATATGCGTATGAATCCTGATAAAGGGATGAGTGCGGCCGAGTGGATTGCTGTTGCGTCTGAAAAAGAAATCGCAGATGTAATGTATCAATTTGGTGAAGAACGCTTTTCTCGTCGCATTGCCAAGGCAATTTGTGAATATCGATCACATACAAAAATACTGACTACTCTTCAGCTTTCCAAAGTGGTTGCTGAGGCCAATCCTGCGTGGGAGAAAGGAAAAAATCCTGCTACGCGTGCATTCCAGGGTATTCGTATTTTTATTAATAACGAATTGGGAGATTTGGAAATTGGCTTAGAGGCGGCGGCAGAATCCTTAAAAGTGGGTGGTCGTCTGGTGGTTATTAGTTTCCATTCTCTAGAAGATCGCATGGTGAAACGCTTTATGAAGCTTAAGGCAAAAGGTCCTGAGTTACCGCGACATTTGCCTATTCGAAATGCGCATCTAGATATCAAATTCAAAACAATAGGCAAAGCGACAAAACCTTCAGAAGAAGAAGTGAGTGGCAATGTTCGATCTCGAAGCGCGGTATTGCGCGTATTGGAACGTATTAGTGATTAAAATTAAGCAACGTTTTTCTCCATGGCCATTCTGCCTTGGTGTTGTTGCTCTGTCGATCGTATCTATTGCGGTTGTTATACAAGTTTATGATTTTAGGACAAATTTTTCTCATCTTCAGGCGTTAAAAAAAGATGAGGTGAATTACGAGGTTAAATGGGGGCAGCTGTTATTAGAACAAAGTGCTCTGACTCAACCGAGTCGTTTAGAGCAGGCTGCCGTTAAAAAATTGCACATGCATTCCCCCTCTCAGGATGAATTGATAATAGTTAAACCATGAATATTAAAAACGATACACATCATCGACCAGGAAAGTGGCGGTTTAGATTTGTCTACGCTATTGCACTAGTGTTATTTCTAGTTGCTGGCGGTCGTCTTTTTTATCTTACTGTACTTGATAAAGAGTTTTTGCAGAATCAAGGTGAGATGAGGGCGGTCAGAAGTGAGTCAATTCCTGCGACGAGAGGCATGATTTTAGATCGCCGTGGTGAGCCTTTGGCGGTAAGTACGCCGACATGGACTTTGATTGCCAATCCTAAAGCGCTTTGGAATATGGATCAAGATCCACAGCAAGGGCGCACTCCAGGTCAGGAAATAAAACGTCTTGCAGTTGCTATGGGTGTTGGTGCTGCGTGGCTGGAAGATAAGTTTAAAAGCAATAAGTCTCGCTCTTATATGTACCTGAAGAGACAAGTTGCCCCTGATGATGCGGATAGAATCATGGCGGCTCATATTGTGGGCGTCAGCAAAACAAAAGAATATAAACGCTTTTATCCAGCTGGTGAAGTGGCAGCTCAAGTGGTTGGTTTTACCAATATCGATGATAAAGGGCAGGAAGGTATTGAGCTGGCGTACGATAAAGCATTGCACGGTACGCCAGGTAAGCGAACTTTCTTAAAGGATCTAAATGGCAATGTTCTTCGTTCTATAGGAGAAGATAAGCAAGAGCGTCCTGGTCAGAATATTGAGCTTAGTATTGATTTACGCTTACAGTATTTAGCTTATAGAGAGCTTAAAGCGGCCGTAACTGAACACCATGCCACATCCGCATCCGCTGTGATTTTAGATGTAAAAACCGGTGAGATTCTAGCGATGGTTAATCAGCCATCTTACAATCCGAATGATCGATCTACGATGGAATACGATGAACTACGAAATCGAGCCGTTATCGATCTCTTTGAGCCTGGTTCCACGATGAAGCCTTTCACTGTGTCTGCTGCGCTAATGTCAGGGCAGTATAATACGGAATCTATTATTAATACTGCGCCGGGCTATTTGCGTATTGGTCGTTTTACGATTCGTGATGAAGGCAATTATGGAAAAATCAATTTAGAAACCTTATTAGTTAAATCCAGTAACGTTGGGGCGACTAAAGTGGCCTTTTCGCTTCCGCAGGATGCAATTTGGAATATAGATTATGAGTTGGGTTTTGGCTCTCCTGTAGGGATTGGTTTTCCAGGTGAAGCAACGGGGAATTTACCATCTCATCCAAAATGGCACCCTTCTGAAGTTGCTACACTGTCTTATGGTTATGGCTTGTCTGTTTCCGCACTGCAATTAGCGCAAGCTTACATGACGTTGGCGAATAATGGTTCTCGTGTTCCAGTGACTATTTTCAAGCAAGACTCGCGTCCTGTAGGCAAGCAAATTATTCCGCGTAGTGTTGCGAAAAATGTTACTAAAATGATGGAGGCGGTTGTTCAGCGTGGCTCAGGTAAGTTAGCTCAAGTGCCTGGTTATAGCGTGGCGGGTAAAACAGGAACGGTTCATAGGGTTGGGTCTAAAGGCTATGAATATGATCAGTATAACTCCATGTTTGCTGGTTTTGCTCCCGCTTCTAATCCAAGGTTAGCGATGGTTGTTATTGTTAATGATCCTAAAGGTAGGAAATATTATGGTGGCGAAGTGGCGGCGCCAGTATTTTCTCGAGTGATGGAAAGTGCTTTGACTACTTTGAATGTTCCACCAGATTTACCTGATGGTCTTCGTGAAGTTCGTCTTGAAAGTAAGAAGGCTCCATATCGAGTGGCGCTAGGGAATTAAAATGGCCAATCTAACGCATGCTCAGCTTCTTAATTTGGTCGGGCTTACGGCAGATGGGGTTATTGCCGAAAGAGCGTACACACATTTAGAAACAGACAGTCGTAAAATGAACGCTGAAGGTGTTTTTTTTGCTTTGCCTGGTGTAACGAGTGATGGCTGGCTTTACCTTGATAAAGTGGCTGAGCTCGGTGGTTTGGTCGCTGTCGTGCCCAAAAGCTTAGGGCTAACACACACATCCTTGTTGCTGATTCATGTGGAGGATCCAGCGGCTTTCCTTGTAGCCTGTTTGTATTCTTTTTTTGGTCGTCCTCCATCTTCGTTGGTTGCTGTCACAGGGACTAATGGTAAATCTTCTATTTGTTATTACTTGGCTCAAATGGCTGAAGCGCTAGGTCACTCAAGCGGTCTAATTGGTACCTTTGGTGTGGGCCCTATTGGTGATCTGCGAGAAGCCAGTCAAACGACGCCAGATTTATTGTCATTGCATAAGCTACTTCTACAAATGGCGACGCAGTCGGTTGATTTTGTTGCGTTTGAAGCGTCTTCACACGCCTTAGATCAAGGGCGTTTATTTGGTGTGCCGTTTGAAACCGCTGTGTTTTCCAATTTGTCTCGTGATCATTTGGATTACCATGGCACCATGGAAGCTTACGCAGAAGCTAAGCGGCGTTTATTCTCTTCACCCAGTGTGGTTTGTGGTGTTTTTTGTTTGGATGATGCTTATGCTGCCTTTATGGCGCAAGGTTTGTCGTCTGATTGTAAACGATATTATTACAGTGAAAATAATCCACTTGCCGACTTTTATGTGACGTCTTTACGATTATTACCTAGCGGATGTGAGTTTGTTTTGTGTCATCCAGAGGGTGAGAGCGCTGTTTTTCTGCCTTTGCTCGGTCGGTTTAATATTCAAAACGCGCTTGCCGCACTGGCCAGTCTTTGGTCAAACAGTGCCGATAAACCATTATTGATATCGACATTAGCATCATTAAAAGGTGCGCCAGGCCGGATGGAACGAGTTCTGTCTAATAAAGGGCCTTCTGTTGTGGTGGATTATGCTCATACACCAGACGCATTGAAAGTGGCTTTAGAAGCTTTGAGAGAGCATTCGAAAGGGCGATTAATTTGTATTTTTGGTTGTGGTGGCGATAGAGACAAAGGCAAACGTCCTCTTATGTTACAGGCAGCTTTAGAGTATGCGGATGATATTTGGTTGACGTCAGATAATCCTCGTACGGAATCACCTACGCAAATTATTAATGATGCCGTAGATGGTGTTTCTGGTGCTGAAAAATTTAATATTGAAGTTGATCGTGCCAAAGCGATAGCGGATGCAATTTCTACGGCGTCGCCAAGTGATATTATTTTGATCGCAGGCAAAGGGCATGAAACCTATCAGGATGTGAATGGTGTGAAACACCATTTTGATGATAAAGAAGAGGCGATGAAGGCGCTAAATAATTATGTTGATTAAGCTTTCTTTGTCTCAAATTGCCGCTCTATGCGATGGGGTTCTTATTGGGTGTGATCAGATCATTACCGATGTTGTGACCGATACTCGAAAAATACAAATGGGTTGTTTGTTTGTTGCTATCAAAGGTGAGCGGTTTGATGGGCATGATTATGCGTCATTGGCCTTAGAGCAAGGTGCTGTAGGTGTTTTGTCTGAGAGCGATTTAGATGTGTCCACTTATATTAAGGTGGCAGATACTGTTGAGGCGTATGGAAAAATTGGCCGTGCTGTTCGAGATGCTTTCACGGGCCCAGTTGTCGCTATTACGGGTAGTAACGGTAAAACAACCGTAAAAGACTGGTTAGCTCAATCCCTTGCGGAAAAAAATGTGTTAAAAACACGCGCTAATCTAAACAATCAAATTGGTGTTCCACAAACGTTACTTGAAATGACCGATGAGCAGGATGTGGCAGTCATTGAAGCTGGAACCAGTTATCCCGGGGAAATTAAAAAGTTAGCGAGAACACTTTATGCAGATGTTGTCATTTTAACCAATGCGAGTGGCAGTCATTTTGAAGGGTTTGGGAGTTTGGAAGGCATTGCGGTTGAAAAAGGTGAGCTGATATCTGCAGCTAAAGCGACCGCGACCATTATTCTAAACGCTGACGATGCCTATTTTGATTATTGGAAAACACTCTCTGGTGCTCGGAAGGTCTGTTCTTTTGGTTTTACTAAGTTGGCAGATTTGTACGCTCATGATTTAGTATTAGGAGCAGAATCGAGTCGAGCTGTTTTTACTTATCAAGGGCGGAGTGTGCCGGTTTATATCTCTGGCGCAGGGCGGCATTTAGTTTCGAATGGCATGGCTGTCGTGTTGGCTTTGCTGGCGTTAGGTGTGAGTCTGGAAGATGCGATTGTTAAATTGGCGCACCCCGTTCAAGTGCCTGGCAGAATGGAGCGCTTAGAGACAAAAAATAAGGCTCTATTAATCAATGATTGTTACAATGCAAGTCCTACCTCTGTTGAAGCGGCAATTGATGTATTAGCCATGCAAAAAGTCGATAAAACGTGGCTTATTCTTGGTGCGCTGGGTGAGTTGGGTGAGCAGGAAAATGAGATACATAAAGCACTTGGAGAATACGCTCAACAAAAAGGGATTTCCTGTTTGATTAGCGTAGGTCCAGTGGCTGGGGTGGCAGCCCAAGCGTTTCGCGCCCATGGCGGAGAGGCGATTTTTTGCCAAACACACAATGAAGCGGCGTCTGTTGTTCAGGCGCTTGATAAAACACATGCCATTTTAGTGAAGGGATCACGCTCTTCTAAAATGGAGAATGTCGTCGATATTTTAAAAAATTAGGATGCTATTAATTCATGTTACTCCTGCTTACGACTTATTTGAGCGAGCACCACACTTTTTTTACGGTCTTTAATTACCTTTCATTGCGAGCTATTTTAGGCGTGCTTACTGCGCTTTCGATTTCTCTACTTATCGGTAATCGAGTCATTTTACTGTTGCAGCGTTTGCAAATCGGGCAGGCTATTCGCAGCGATGGGCCTCAATCGCACTTGAGTAAAGCGGGCACCCCAACCATGGGTGGAGCGTTGATTATATTTTCGATTTCCATCAGTACGTTATTATGGGGGGATTTGAGTAATAAGTATGTTTGGCTCGTGCTGTTAGTGATGTGGGCTTTTGGTGTAATTGGTTGGGTTGATGATTATCGCAAGGTAGTGGCAAAGAATTCAAAAGGGTTACCTGCGAAGTGGAAATACTTATGGCAAAGTGTGTTTGGTTTGGCGGCGGCGTTCTTTTTGTATTTTACCGCGACCACACCTGCTGAAACCGCTTTGTTGATACCTTTGTTTAAAAACTTGGCCTTGCCGCTAGGTATCTTTTTTGTTGTGTTGACGTATTTTGTCATCGTAGGTACCAGTAATGCAGTTAACCTAACCGATGGTCTCGATGGCTTGGCTATCGTGCCGACGGTTCTTGTCGGTGGTGCGCTGGGTGTTTTTGCTTACCTGACAGGCAATGTGCGTTTCGCGGATTATTTGTTGATTCCTTATGTTCATGGCTCTGGTGAGTTACTGGTGTTTTGCTCTGCGCTGATTGGTGCGGGCTTAGGTTTCTTATGGTTTAACACTTATCCTGCGCAAATATTCATGGGCGATGTTGGCTCTTTAGCAATGGGGGCGGCATTGGGTACGATTGCAGTGATTGTGCGCCAAGAGTTGGTGTTGTTTATCATGGGGGGCGTTTTTGTAATGGAAACCGTGTCCGTTATATTGCAGGTGGCTTCGTATAAATTAACCAAGCGGCGGATTTTTAGAATGGCGCCGATTCACCATCACTTTGAATTAAAAGGCTGGGCTGAACCAAAGGTTATTGTGCGTTTTTGGATTATTACTGTTTGTCTTGTTTTGGTTGGTTTTGCCACTTTAAAAGTGCGTTAGGAGCGTTTTATGTCGTTGATCGGGTCAGATCGGATAAGAGCCGTCGTTGGCTTGGGGGCGACAGGTCTCTCTTGTGTGCGCTTTTTGGCAAGTCAGAATGTTGATTTTTTTGTTGTGGATTCCCGCGACAATCCTCCAGGGTTAGAGCAAGCCAAGGCGCTTTGCCCTGCTGATCGTATTTTTACCGGTGATTTAACCGTGCTAGAGCGCTTAGGTGTCAATGAGCTTTATGTTAGTCCGGGTATTCCGCTAAAAACCCCAGTATTACAGGCGCTTGCTGAAAAAGGCGTGGCGATGCGTGGGGATATTGATCTTTTTTGTGATTATGTCAATGCGCCTTTTGTTGCGATTACTGGATCTAATGCCAAAAGCACTGTCACCACTTTGGTTGCTAAGCTTCTAGAGGCGTGTGGTAATCGTGCTGTTGCGGGCGGGAACCTTGGGTTGCCCGCGTTGGATTTACTCAGTGCAGGAGTTGATTTTTATGTGCTTGAGTTATCTAGTTTTCAATTGGAAACGACGCATGCACTAAAGGCAGATTTGGCATGTTTACTAAATGTTTCTGAAGATCATATGGATCGCTATAACGATCTTTATGAGTACCAAAGGGTCAAGCAAAAAGTGTATCGAGGCTGTAAGGCGGCGGTGTGCAATAAACAAGACATATTAACCGCGCCTTTGCTTGCAGAAGGTGTTCCGGTGCGAACGTTCACCACAAAAAGTCCTGACCTAAAAGAATATGGCATGCTGCCGGACGATGATGGTGCTTGGCTTTGTAGAGGTGTTGAGCGGCTTTACCACACTTCAAATATTGCGCTGCAAGGCTCGCATAATTATGCCAATGTCTTGGCGTCGTTGGCGATGCTTGAGCTGTTAGGACAAGATGTTCGATCTGCTGGTGTGGCTCAAGTTTTAGGTGAGTTTGGGGGGTTACCTCATCGCTGTGAAACAGTGCGAACGCACAAGGGTGTTGTCTACATAAATGATTCAAAAGGCACGAATGTAGGGGCGACCTTAGCGGCATTAGAAGGTTTGGGTAATGCGTCTCAGAAAAATATACATTTGATTGCTGGCGGTGAAGGAAAAGGGGCAGATTTTGCGCCTTTGGCTAAACCTATTTCCGATTTAGTCAAACAAACCTACTTGTTCGGTAAAGATGCAAATTTGATTGCCAAGGCCTTGCCAGCTTCGGCTAACGTTGCATTTTTTACGACTTTAGATGACATCGTTGCTGCTTTATCAAGCAAGGTTCAATCTGGTGATGTTGTGCTCTTTTCGCCGGCTTGTGCCAGCTTAGATATGTACAAGAACTATGAGCAGCGCGGGCAGCATTTTATCGATTTGGTTTCTGCTTTATGATTTGGTCGAATTTTTTTGATCGTGTGACATGGCGTGAATTTAGTCAGGTCGACTCCATTTTTATTGTTTCTGTTGTCTCTATTTTGGCATTGGGCATTGTGATGGTATCCAGTGCTTCTATTTCAATTTCTGTAAACCTTCATGGTCATCCCTATTTTTTTATGGGTAGGCAGATTCTATACCTGGTTATTGGATTGATTTTTGGTTGGGTGATGGTTTCCTTGCCAACGGAGAGGTTGCAAAAGTGGGGTATCCTGCTGATGGGCTTATCATTTTTGCTACTTGTTATGGTGCTTGTTCCTGGTATTGGGAAAAGCGTTAATGGCAGTCGTCGATGGATCAATCTTGTAGTGTTTAACTTGCAGGCTTCTGAAGTGGCCAAAGTGTGCATGGTGGTCTATGTTTCTGGGTATTTAGTGCGACGTGCTGACCGCGTTCGAAAGGGCTGGGTTGGCTTTTTTCTGCCGCTTTGTCTTTGTAGTATTTTTCTTTTGTTTTTGTTGTTTGAGCCAGATTTTGGGGCGTCAGTTGTTTTGCTTGGTACGGTAATGGCTTTGCTGTTCTTGGGTGGTGCTCCGCTGTATCAGTTCTTGCTATTGCTGGTTGCCGCTATTTGTATGTTGGGCGTAGTGGCTGTTTCTGAAAGTTATCGTATGAAACGCTTGATGAACTTTATTGACCCTTGGGCGGATCCTTTCAATGAGGGGTATCAGCTGAGTCAGGCGCTCATTGCTTATGGGCGTGGCGAGTGGTTTGGTTTAGGGTTAGGGAATAGTATACAAAAGCTTTCTTATTTGCCTGAGGCACATACTGACTTTGTTTTTTCTGTTTGGGTGGAAGAAACGGGATTGATTGGTGGTCTTTTCTTGATTGCGTTGTTTGGCATTATGGTGAGTCGTGCATTTAAGATTGGTCATAAAGCCATGGATTTATCACGGCCATTTTCAGGTTATATGTGCTTTGGTTTTTCTATTCTGATTTTGGCTCAGGTTATTATCAATATTGGTGTGAATACCGGCTTTCTTCCTACTAAAGGTTTAACGCTGCCTCTTATTAGTTATGGTGGTAGTAGCTTGATTATTACCTTGGGCAGTTTATTTGTTATTGCACGAGTGGATATTGAAAATAGACGTGCCGAAGCGAAAATGGCGGCGGGTCAAAAGGCGCCGATAACAACGACAGAGAAAGAAGATGGATGATATTGGACGCGTAGTGATCATGGCAGGCGGAACCGGAGGGCATATTTATCCTGCGTTGGCTTGTGCCCAGCAATTTAAAGAAAAAGGTATGAATGTTTTCTGGTTGGGTTCGAAAGGTGGAATGGAGGAGTTGCTTGTTCCACAGCATGATATTGCGATTCATACGTTATCTATTAAAGGTGTCAGGGGGAAAGGTCTTTTTGGGCTTTTGTCGGCTCCTTTTAGAATTTTGCACGCTATTGGTCAAGCTGTCGCTTTCTTGCAAAAAACAAAGCCGTCTGTTGTTTTAGGAATGGGTGGGTTTGTGGCTGGGCCAGGGGCGATTGCTGCAAAATTGCTTGGCATTCCCTTGGTTATCCATGAGCAAAACGCGATAGCAGGTACGACTAATCGAATATTAGCAAGAGTCGCTAATATTAGGTTGCAGGCTTTTGATGGCGCTTTAGCGAATGCCATTACGGTAGGAAATCCAATACGAAAAGATATTTTGTCGCAGACGGTTCGGCCTGTGAGAAATGGTCAGAATAGGCCGTTAAAACTGTTAGTTGTTGGTGGGAGTTTAGGCGCTAAAGTTATCAATGAAACGGTGCCATTGGTTTTGGATCAATGGAGTGAGTCGTCGCGTTTGGATGTTTGGCATCAAACGGGCAAACGAAATTTTGATGCAGTGACTGCTTTATATAAAGAAATTGGCGTTAAGGCTAGAGTGGAACCGTATTTAGAAAATATGGATCAGGCATATTATTGGGCAGATGTTGTTCTTTGCCGAGCCGGTGCCATGACAGTAAGTGAATTAGCAATAGCAGGTTTACCTTCCATTTTGGTGCCTCTGCCTCATGCAATTGATGATCATCAGACGGCTAATGCTCGACACCTTGAAAAGGTGGGAGCCGCTTATTTACTGCCGCAGACACAGCTAACAAGTCAAAAAATTATATCAATACTAACGGATTTTCTTAAGAGTGAATCTATATTACAAACGATGGGTGAGCAGGCAAAGATAATTGCTCATCCTAATGCAACGCAAGATGTGGTTGCACATTGTTTAAGGTTAATAAAATGATAGTTAATAAATTTCAATATGATATTCCGACCATGCGTCGTATTCAAAATATTCATTTTATCGGTATTGGTGGTGTGGGTATGTGTGGCATTGCTGAAGTGTTGCACAACCAAGGCTACACAGTATCCGGTTCTGATTTAAAGTCCTCTGCAACAACGGATCGCTTATCCGAGCTAGGGATCAAAATTTATTTTGGCCATCAGTCAGAAAATGTTTTTGACGCACACGTTATTGTTGTTTCTACGGCAATTAATGATGAGAACCCGGAAATTATTTGGGGCAAAGAAAATCGAATTCCTATTGTACGTCGTGCGGAAATGTTGGCAGAGTTGATGCGTTATCGTCATGGTATTGCCATTGCGGGAACGCATGGTAAAACGACGACGACAAGTCTGATGGCATCTGTCTTGGCGGCTACCGGTGAGGCGCCGACATTTGTTATCGGTGGGCGTTTAACGAGTGCTGGTACAAATGCTCAGTTAGGAAGCAGTTCGTATTTAGTTGCCGAAGCGGATGAAAGTGACGCCTCTTTTCTTCATTTACAACCGCAAACTGTGATCATCACAAATATTGATGAAGATCACATGGATACTTACCAAGGTGATTTTGAAAAGGTTAAGCGTGCATTCATAGAGTTTATTCATAACTTACCATTCTATGGTTTGGCTGTTTTGTGTGTGGATGATGCAAATGTTAGAGAGATATTGCCTTCGCTGAGTCGCCCTGTACTGACGTATGGCATTGATAATGAAGCTGATTTTTACGCGACTGATATTGTTCAAACGGGACGTTTTTGTGAGTTTCTTGCTCATCGCCCTGAAGGTGATCCATTAAAAATTCGCTTGCCAATGCCTGGCCGACATAATGTCCTTAATGCGCTTTCAACGATTGCAGTAGCCACTGATTTGGGTGTTGACGCGGCCGCTATTCAAGCAGGTTTAATGGGGTTTGAAGGGGTCGGTAGGCGCTTCCAAGAGCAAACGCCGCTGGCTTTGCCTGATGGCTCCGAAGTGATGTTTGTTGACGATTATGGTCATCATCCGAGTGAAGTGTTGGCGACGATAAAGGCGATTCGAGCTGGTTGGCCTGAAAAGCGTTTGGTAATGATTTATCAGCCACATCGTTTTTCAAGAACTCGTGATTTGTATGAAGATTTTGTTCGAGTGTTGTCCCAAGTTGATGTGTTGCTTTTGTTGGATGTTTATTCTGCTGGAGAAACCCCCATTAATGGCGCTGATAGCCGTTCTTTGTGTGGCAGCATTCGTCAACGAGGTACTGTGGATCCAATACACGTTGGTAGTGTGGCGGACTTGCGTTCCATTTTGAGTAATATTTTAAAGAAAGATGATTTGCTGATTACTCAAGGTGCTGGCGACATAGGTGTCATTTCGAAAAATTTAGCAAACAGTGGAATATAACGCATGCCATCAAGTTTGAAAAAATCGGTTATTGCTGTGATTTACGGCGGACGATCTGCAGAGAGAGATGTCTCGCTACAAAGCGGGCCTTTGGTGGTCAAAGGATTAGAATCCAAAGGGTATCAAGTTGTTGCTGTTGATTTGTATGGTGAGTCAGGTGCTGATCCTGTAAGGCAATTGCAGGAAGTTGAATTTGATCTGGCTTTTATCGCGCTCCATGGTGGAGAAGGTGAAGATGGTCGTATTCAAGCATTGCTCGAAATGATGGATAAGCCCTATACAGGGAGTTCACCGCTTGCTTGTGGGTTTGCCATGGATAAGGTGATGACAAAGCGCTTTTGGAAAGGTATTGACATCGCGACTCCGGCGTATTTATCGTTTGAAGGTCAGCCTGATTCTTCAGTAATTGAAGAGTCAATGTCCTACCCGTTGATTATAAAACCCTCGCGAGAGGGGTCAACGATTGGGATTAATAAGGCCAATAATCGTGCTGAACTAGAGTTTGCGCTGTCCAAGGCGCTGGAATATGACTCTGATATTTTAGTTGAAGAGTTTGTCGATGGGCCTGAATACACCATTACGATTATTGATGATGTCGTATACCCTGTTATTGGTCTTAAAGCGTCTCCGACTCATGAATTATATGATTATGATGCAAAATATCTGGCGGAAGATACTCAGTATTTATTGCCTTGCGGGCTTGATGAAGATGATGAGAATGAACTTCAGTTTCTTGCTTTAGAGGCCTATCAGTCGCTAGGTTGTTCGGGCTGGGGTCGCGTTGATGTTATGCGAGATCAAGCTGGTGTCTTTTGGGTGTTAGAAGTAAATACCTCGCCTGGCATGACTTCTCACAGTTTGGTGCCTATGGCTGCCAATCATGTCGGTCTGGACTATGCTTCGCTAGTAGAAAAAGTAGCGTTAAGTGCTTGGCATAATTTTGGGCGTGATTAGATTATGAGGATTGCTGCCCTTATTGGTGCATTAGTATTAATTCTTGTTGCTACTTTTCAGGGGAATAATTCACCTGAAAATTGGTTTTCTATTCGAAGCATAAATATTAAAGGTGATTTGAAATTTGCCTCTAGGGCTGAGCTTCAAAAGGATTACCAGTCTCTCATTGGTCAAAGCTTATTGACGACGTCATTAGTGTCAATAAAGTCTATTGCAGTGTCACCACAATGGGTGGAAAGTGTTGAGGTGCGTAAAGTTTGGCCAAATACGTTGCAGGTGCTTGTTCGTGAGTACAAGCCTCTAGCATACTGGAACGATAGGCAACTAATATCCACTGGAGCGGCCATTATTTCGCCGCAACCGGTGCCTATTTTGCCGCTACCTAAGCTTTATGGTCCTGAAGACACAAGTGATCAGGTGTTAGGGCAGTTTGGCCTTATTAGTCAGGTGTTGTCTTCAACCTCGCTGCGCATTGAAAAATTGCAGTTAGAGTTGCGTGGTGCTTGGATTGTCACTTTCAGTAATGGGGTGATGGTTAAATTGGGTAGAGAGGATATTTTAGAGAGGTTACAGCGCTTTATAGCGGTGTATAAAAGTGATTTATCGGGTAGAATAGATCAAATTAGCTCCATAGACGCGCGCTATCCTCACGGGGTTGCAGTGGCTTGGAAAAAAATTAAATAAACTTGGCCTGTTTGTTGCTTTTTTAAACAAGTATAGAGGGCAGTTATAACAGTATTTAAATGCCGGGAAGGTTAAATGATAGTCGGTCTAGATGTAGGCACATCAAAAGTTATTTGTTTGGTAGGAGAAGTTCTGGCAGACGGTAGTTTGGAAATTGTCGGTATTGGCTCTCACAGCTCCAAGGGAATGAAGCGCGGTGTTGTTATAAATATTGAATCAACCGTTCAGTCCATACAGCGTGCTGTTGAAGAAGCTGAGTTAATGGCTGGGTGTAATATTCACTCTGTTTATGTGAGTGTTGCCGGAAGTCATATTCGTAGTTTGAACTCTCATGGTATTGTCGCGGTCAAAAATGGGGAAGTGCAAAAAGAGGATATTGATCGAGTTATTGATGCAGCTCAAGCAGTGCCAATTTCTTCTGATCAACGTGTGTTACATATCCTTCCTCAAGAATATCATATAGATTCCCAAGAAGGGATCAAGGACCCGTTAGGCATGTCGGGGGTTCGTTTAGAAGCGAATGTTCATATGATTTCGGGTGCGGCAAACGCTGTGATGAATGTTGAAAAATGCATTAAGCGATGCGGTCTTGGTGTGGATGGTGTGATTTTATCTCAGCTTGCCTCGAGTGCGTCTTCGCTGAGTGAAGATGAAAAAGAATTAGGTGTTTGCTTGGTTGATATTGGAGCGGGCACGTCGGATATTGCTGTTTGGTTGGATGGTGCGTTGCATCATACTGCGGTAGTACCAGTCGCTGGTGATCAGGTGACAAACGATATTTCTATGGCGTTGCGTACGCCGACACAGCATGCAGAAGAAATTAAAGTTAAATATGCCTGTGCTATGTCTTCGCTAGCGGTTGTTGATCAAGCGATTCAGGTACCTAGTGTGGGTGATCGTCAGCCTCGAACTATCTCTCGACATGCTCTTGCGGAAGTTGTTGAGGCTAGATATGAAGAAATTTACAGTTTAATTCAAGATGAATTAAGACGCAGTGGTTATGCTGAACGAATCCCTGCAGGTATTGTAATTACTGGTGGTACGTCTCTTATGGAGGGTGCTGCCGAGTTAGCAGAAAAGGTATTTGATATGCCAGTCCGCTTATCAGTACCAGATTGTGCTAAAGGAATGTCAGGCATTGTCGATAACCCGATATATTCAACAAGTGTTGGATTATTGGCTTATGGAAGCAAAGAGGCTGAAGTTGCAGAGCCTTCTAAGCAAGTTATGTCTAAGACGCAAAGTAAACGAGATATATCATTGTTGGCAACAAAAGAAACCGGGTCTTCCTTCAGTGCAACGAAGGTGTGGCACAATTTAAAACACTGGTTTCAGAGCTACATGTAGTCAGCATTGATAACGAATTAATTAAGGAGCTATATGCCCATGAACGTCTTTGATTTAGCCGATGAGAATTTATCTGATAATGCTGTTATTAAGGTTATCGGTGTTGGTGGCGGTGGCGGTAACGCTGTTCGTCATATGCTTGAGAGTCAGTTGGAAGGTGTTGAATTTATCTGTGCGAACACAGATTCAAAAGCATTGATAGGATTTGATACAGGTGTTTCTTTACAGCTTGGCTCTACTATTACAAAAGGGCTAGGTGCTGGTGCTAACCCAGAGGTTGGCCGCGATTCTGCTCTTGAAGATCAAGAAAAAATTACACAATTGCTAACCGGTGCCGATATGGTATTTATCACTGCTGGTATGGGTGGTGGTACAGGTACAGGTGCGGCTCCAGTTATTGCTAAAGTTGCTCGCGAATTAGGTATTTTAACGGTTGCTGTAGTAACTAAACCGTTTCCTTTTGAAGGTCGTCGCCGAGCTAAAGTAGCTGAAGCGGGTGTTAAAGAATTGCGAGAAAATGTCGATTCATTGATTACTGTGCCAAATGAGCGATTGTTACCCGTACTAGGAAAAAATATTACGTTGTTGAAGGCGTTTGGTGAAGCGAACAATGTATTGTTTAATGCAGTACAGGGTATTACCGATCTTATTATGCGCCCTGGCTTAATCAATGTTGACTTTGCAGACGTAAGAACAGTGATGTCTGAAATGGGCATGGCGATGATGGGAACAGGTTCTGCTTCTGGTGATGACCGCGCGCGCGTAGCGGCGGAAGCAGCAATACATAACCCATTATTGGAAGATATTAACCTTAGGGGAGCTCGTGGAGTTCTAGTGAATATTACAGCCAACGAAGAAGTTGGATTGTCTGAGTTCACAGAGGTTGGTGGTATTATTGAAGAATACGCATCGGAAGATGCAACGGTTGTCATTGGTTGTGCTATCGATCCAAGTGTTGGAGATGAGATGCGAGTTACAGTGGTGGCAACTGGGTTAGAAGGACGATCTTCTGCAGAGATGCAGACGGCAGTAGGTGAGTCCGTTGTTTCTCAGCCAACTCAAGCTAACGTTGAGAAGGTTGTTGAAGAAGAGCGCGTTGTGCCGGCTCAGCAGAAAACTGCTTCAAGGCCAATGTTAACTCCGTCTTCAGCTAAGAGAGATGAAGTCGTTGAGAAAAGTTCTGAATCTGATGCTGGAGACTTAAATGAATCTTCTTCATCAGTAAATGGCGATAAATTGTCATACTTGGACATTCCCGCTTTCTTGCGTCGGCAAGCTGATTAGTTTGCGTAAAAAAGATGCAACTATAAAGCGTTGAATTGTATAAAAATTGTGTTATTGA
This sequence comes from Marinomonas flavescens, assembly GCF_004352835.1. Taxonomy (GTDB): domain Bacteria; phylum Pseudomonadota; class Gammaproteobacteria; order Pseudomonadales; family Marinomonadaceae; genus Marinomonas; species Marinomonas flavescens. The sequence goes on from NZ_SJSB01000003.1 coordinate 205,906, forward strand.
TATTATTCTTAATTGAAAATATATCTTGTCATGAAAGTGTAGGAATCTAATGGTACGTCAACACACATTAAAAAACATTATTCGAGCTACCGGTGTAGGTCTACACTCTGGTGAGAAGGTGTATTTGACATTAAAACCGGCCCCTGTAAATACAGGGATTGTTTTTGTTCGCACAGATTTGGATCCAGTTGTAGAGATTCATGGTGATGCGCGCTCGGTTGGTTCAACGAACTCAGCTACGACTTTATGTCAAGGAGATGTGAAGGTTAGTACCGTAGAGCATTTGCTTTCTGCTATGGCAGGGTTAGGCGTTGATAACGCTTATGTTGAAGTGAGCGCTAGTGAAGTTCCGTTGATGGATGGTAGTGCTAGCCCATTTGTTTTTCTTCTGCAATCTGCAGGATTGGAAGAGCAAAGTGCGCCTAAAAAATTCATCCGTATTAAGAAAGCGATTCGAGTAGAAGATGGCGATAAGTATGCAACTTTAGAGCCCCATTCTGGCTTTCGCTTATCTTTTACGATTGATTTTGAGCATCCTGCGATTGGTGAAGATGTTCAACATACATCGTTTGATTTTTCGACTACTACGTTTGTTAAAGAAATTAGCCGTGCTAGAACGTTTGGTTTTATGAAGGATCTTGAGTACTTCAAAAACAACAATTTGGCCCGTGGCGCGAACATGGATAATACGATAGCGCTTGACGACTTTCGCGTGTTAAATGAGGAAGGGTTACGCTATAGAGATGAACTTGTTCGTCATAAAGTGCTAGATGCAATTGGTGACTTGTATCTTCTTGGTCATAGTTTGATTGGGGAATATAAGGCCTTTAAATCTGGACATGGTTTAAATAATAAGCTTTTGTTGACATTGCTTGCGCAACAAGACGCATGGGAATATGTTGTCTTTGAAGACGCGGCCCAAGAAACCCCAATTTCGTATATTGAGCCAGCTTTTGTAGGCGCTTAATAATTGTACGAAATACTGAAAACTTAAAAAAGCCAGGCAAATTAGTCTGGCTTTTTTGCGTTTTGCTCCTTGATATTCCATGTTTTGTCCCACATTACCATGGTAGACTCTAATTCATTACTAATTTGGCGGCGTTGTATTCAAGATGTTAGGAACTGTATTAAAAAAAGTACTCGGCACAAAGAATGACCGAGAAGTAAAACGATTCAAAAAAGTCGTTATTCAAATTAATAAACTTGAAGAATCTTTCAGCAAGCTTACCGATGGCGAGTTAGCGGGGAAGACAAACGAGTTTCGTGAGCGTGTCAGCAAAGGTGAGTCATTAGATTCTTTGTTGCCCGAAGCTTTTGCTACTGTCCGTGAAGGAAGTCGCCGAGTAATGGGGATGCGCCATTTTGATGTGCAGCTGATTGGGGGTATTGTCCTTCATGAAGGTAAAATCGCTGAGATGCGCACCGGTGAAGGTAAAACACTCGTTGCTACCTTGGCTGTATATCTGAATGCCATTTCCTCAAAAGGCGTTCATGTTGTTACTGTGAATGATTACCTCGCTAAGCGTGATGCTAACTGGATGCGTCCACTCTATGAATTTTTAGATATGAGTGTAGGGGTTGTTTTTTCTGGACAAGAGCGAGAGGAAAAACGAGCGGCGTATTTGTGTGATATCACCTACGGTACAAATAATGAGTTTGGTTTTGATTATCTGCGCGACAACATGGTGTTTCGTTTTGAAGATCGTGTACAGCGAGAATTAAACTTTACCGTTGTTGATGAGGTTGACTCAATTTTAATTGATGAAGCCCGCACACCTTTGATTATTTCTGGTGCGGTTGAAGACAGCTCTGAACAATATCGTAAAATCAACTTCTTACCTCCGTTGCTTAAGCGACAAGAAGAGGGTGCTGAGGGTGAAGATGCGGGACACTATGTGTTCGATGAATCTCAGAAAAGTATTGAGCTGACTGAAGATGGTCACCAGTTTGTTGAAAGTTGGTTGGTAGAACAGGGTATGTTGCAAGAAGGGGACAGCTTGTATGCAGCAGGCAATTTATCTCTGCTTCATCATGTTCATGCTTGTTTAAAAGCCCATGTAATCTTTCACAAAAATATCGATTATGTTGTTCAAAATGATGAGGTTATTATCGTCGATGAGCATACTGGTCGTACTATGCAAGGTAGACGATGGTCTGAAGGTATTCATCAGGCTGTTGAAGCGAAAGAAGGTGTGACTATTCAAGCTGAAAGTCAAACTTTGGCATCAACTACTTTCCAGAACTATTTCCGCTTATATGACAACCTATCTGGTATGACGGGTACGGCAGATACTGAAGCGTTTGAGTTTCAGCAAATCTACGGCTTATCAGTTGTTGTGATACCGACTAATAATCCGGTACAACGAAAAGATTCTAATGACCTTATTTATATGTCTACAGAAGACAAGTTTGAGGCCATTGTCGTTGATATTGAGAACATCTCTGCTCAAGGTCGCCCTATTCTAGTGGGTACGGCGTCGATAGAATATTCTGAGTTGTTATCTGATTATCTAAATAAGAAAAACATCAAACACAATGTCTTGAATGCGAAGCAGCATGAGCGTGAAGCGCAAATTGTAGCCGAAGCTGGGCGTCCATCAGCAGTGACGATTGCCACTAATATGGCAGGTCGCGGTACTGATATTGTGTTGGGTGGTAATTTGCAGGTAGAGCTTGATCAGCTTGGCGAATCAGCGACGCAGGAAGAAGTTGATGCGTTAAAAGCGGATTGGAAAGAGCGAAATGCAGCTGTATTAGCTGCCGGCGGTTTGCATATTATTGGTACAGAGCGTCATGAGTCGCGCCGCATTGATAATCAGTTGCGTGGTCGTGCTGGTCGTCAAGGTGATGCGGGTTCTTCGCGTTTTTACTTGTCTCTTGAAGATAGCTTGATGCGAATTTTCATGTCTGACCGCATTAAAAAAATGATGCTGGCTTTGGGGATGGAGAAAGGCGAGGCTATTGAGCATAAGATGGTTTCTAATGCCATTGAGAAAGCTCAGCGTAAAGTAGAAGGTCGTAACTTTGACATCCGTAAGCAGCTTCTCGAATATGATGATGTAGCAAACGATCAACGCCAGGTTATTTATCGTCAGCGTTTCGATATGATGGTTTCTGAAGACTTATCCGAAGCGATTAACGCGATGCGTGAAGAAGTGGTTGCCAATCTTGTTAATGAGTTTATTCCTCCTCAAAGTGTTTACGATCAATGGGATTTGAAAGGACTGGAAGAAAAAGCTCGTAATGAGTTTGGTCTAGAGTTGCCTGTTGTTCAGTGGGTCGAGGAAGATTCTAAATTATATGAAGAGCCACTACGACAAAAGATACATGATGCCTTTGTTGATGACTATAAGGCTAAAGAGTTAGTAGCTGGCGCTGAGTCGCTTCGAGTTTTTGAAAAGCAGGTTTTACTGCAAGTGCTCGATACTTTGTGGAAAGAGCATCTTCAAACTATGGATATGCTGCGTCAAGGTATTCATTTACGCGGCTATGCTCAAAAAAATCCGAAGCAAGAGTATAAGCGTGAAGCTTTTGAGTTGTTCCAAGATTTGCTTGAGCAAGTTAAGTTTGAAGTTATTCAGATTGTGACTCGCGTTAAAGTTCAGTCTCCTGAAGAATCTGAGAAAATAGAAGAAGCGCGCCGTATTCAAGAAGAAAAAACGACATTGAGTATGCAGCATGAGTCTTCATCTGTGCTGTCTGAGGGGTCTTCGGATGATGCAGAGTATCCTAAGGTTGGTCGTAATGAGCCTTGTCCTTGTGGTTCCGGTAAAAAATACAAGCATTGTCACGGCAGTCTTGTTTAGTTGAGGGTGTTCGAATGGCAGTAGGATTGTGTGATTTCCCTAATATTCCTGAAATCAAAGGAGTGAAGATAGGGGTTGCTGAGGCGGGTATTAAAAAACCAAACAAAAAAGATCTTGTTATCTTTGAATTGTGTGAAGGGGCTGCTGTTGCTGGAGTCTTCACGCAAAATGCTTTTTGTGCAGCGCCAGTACGTTTATGTCAGAAACATTTGGCTAGCTCAAGCCCTAGGTATTTGCTGATTAATACCGGTAATGCCAATGCGGGTACGGGTAAGTTGGGTGTTGAAAATGCTTTGCTTACTTGCCAGGTGTTGGCTGAGCAAGCTGGTGTTGATGTCGATGCTATTTTGCCATTTTCTACAGGGGTTATCGGTGAACCATTGCCGACGGATAAAATAGTAGCGGCAATCCCAGCTGCGTTTCTGTCTCTCTCTGGGGATAGTTGGCGCGCTGCAGGCACTGGCATTATGACCACAGATACACTGCCTAAAGGTTCTGTTCGCTCATTTGAGTATGAGGGGCGTGCTTATACTGTTGCTGGTATTTCTAAAGGGGCGGGAATGATTCGTCCTAATATGGCTACCATGCTAGGTTATGTGTTTAGTGATATTGCAATGGATACGTCGCTTCTTCAGAAAATGTTGAAAGAAGTGGTTGGAAAGAGTTTCAATCGTATTACGATCGATGGCGATACCTCGACAAATGATTCCTGTATTGCGGTTGCAACAGGGAAAGCGGGTAATGAGGTGGTAACTGATGTTGCCTCACCATTGGCTCAAGCTTTTTTAACTGCCTTTACTGAGGTGATGCAAGAGTTAGCTCACGCGATTGTGCGTGATGGCGAGGGTGCGACTAAATTTGTTACTGTTGAAGTTCAAGGGGCGAATTTAGTATCTGACGCGACTAAGGTTGCGTTTGAGGTAGCTCATTCTCCTCTGGTGAAAACAGCTTTATTTGCCTCTGATCCTAATTGGGGTCGAATTTTGGCGGTGGTAGGTCGTGCTGGCGTTGAAGGTCTTGACGTGGATAAAGTTCAGCTCCATATAAATGGTTTTGAAATTGTTCGTGATGGTTGTCGATCACCAGACTATCTTGAGAAACATGGCCAAGAGGCGATGGCGCCTGAAGAAATTCATATCGTGATTAACCTTGGGGCGGGTGATGTCTCAGACACGGTATGGACGACGGATCTTTCGCGTGATTATGTGACTATTAATGCAGATTATCGTACCTGATGTTGGTGCGTGTTGCGGCAGGTATTATACTGCGAGATCAATCTGTTTTTATTGCTCTTCGTAAGGCAAGTCAGCATCAAGGTGATCTGTGGGAATTTCCGGGTGGAAAATGTGAGCCTGATGAATCTCCTGCTGATGCGTTAGCGAGAGAGTTGCATGAAGAGTGTGGAATAGTTGTTAGGCAAGCGAATTTTTTTCAGACGATTTCGCATGATTATGGTGATAAGCAGGTTGAGTTGATTTTCTTTGTTGTCACTCAATTTGACGGAGAGGCAAGAGGGAAAGAAGGACAGGAAGTGCGTTGGGTTTCTATTACTGACTTAGCTGATTACTCTTTTCCTGAGGCCAATAAAGTGATTGTAAGAGCATTATTGGATCAATAGTCTGTTATTTTTGTCGCCTGTTTATTGAAAAGCACTCTAAGTGATTAGAGTGCTTTTTTTGTGTCTTGAGGCTTTTGTAATGTGTTTTTTGAATATTCGGGAAAAAAAACGACCCTAAAGTGGGTCGTTTTAAATTGGTATGGGTTGGTTAGCCTTTAAGTAGCTTGGCTAGAATTGGATTTACCATGCCAGGGTTTGCTTTACCTTGAGAAGCTTTCATAACTTGGCCGACAAAAAAGCCAATCATTTTCTTCTGCTTGTCAGGTTCCGCGGCGCGGTACTGTTCCACTTGAGTCGCGTTCGCGTCTAAAATGGCTTGTATCATGCTTTCGATCGCGCCAGTGTCGGTGACTTGTTTAAGGCCTTTCGCGTCAATGATGGCGTCGGCTGAGCCTTCGCCGTTCCACATAGCTTGCAGCACATCTTTGGCTGTTTTGCCGTTGATAGTGTTGTCTTGGATGCGGGCAAGAAGTTTGCCAAAAGCACTTGCTGAAACGGGAGATTGGTTGATTTCTAGCTGAGCCTGATTTAGTAATTTACTTAGCTCCCCCATTACCCAGTTGGCGGTTAATTTAGGGTCTTTTGTGGCAGAGTTTGCTGCTTCAAAGAAGTCGGCCATTTCACGAGAAGAAGACAAAACGTGAGCGTCGTATTCGCTAAGGTTGTACTCACTCTGAAAACGTTTAGCTTTATGGCTAGGTAGTTCAGGTAGGCTTGCTTTAATGTCGTCAACGTACTCTTGGGTTAATTCTATAGGGAGTAGGTCGGGGCATGGAAAGTAGCGATAGTCATTCGCGTCTTCTTTAGAACGCATGCTTCGAGTTTCATTCTTTTCGGCATCGTATAAGCGAGTTTCTTGAGTGATTTTGCCGCCGTCTTCAAGGATGTCAGCTTGGCGTTCAATTTCGGTGTAGATGGCTTTTTCGATAAAGCGAAATGAATTCACGTTTTTAATTTCAGTTCGAGTGCCAAACTCTTTTTGACCTTTTGGGCGTAGTGAAATATTAACATCGCAGCGCATTGAGCCTTCTGCCATGTTGCCATCACAAATACCTAAATAGGTGACGATAGAGTGAATCATTTTAACGTACGCTACGGCTTCTTTTGCTGAGCGGATGTCTGGTTCAGAAACAATTTCTAGCAAGGGTGTGCTGGCGCGATTTAAGTCGATGCCAGTCATTCCTTGAAAGTCTTCATGTAATGATTTGCCAGCATCTTCTTCAAGGTGGGCGCGAGTGATGCCGATGCGTGAAGTGGTGCCGTCGTCAAGAAGAACGTCTAAATGGCCTTTGCCCACAATAGGGTGGTCCATTTGGCTGGTCTGGTAGCCTTTTGGAAGGTCGGGGTAAAAGTAATTTTTGCGAGCAAAGACAGAATGTATGCCAATTTCAGCGTTGATAGCATGACCAAACATAACAGCCATGCGCAATGCTTCTTTGTTGAAAACGGGCAAGGCGCCAGGCATGCCTAGGTCGACAAGGGTTGTTTGGGTGTTTGGTTCAGCGCCAAAGCCAACGGCTGCGCCAGAAAATAATTTTGATTTCGTAGAGAGCTGAGTATGAATCTCTAGGCCAATAACAACTTCCCAGTCCATATTATGCTCCTTTTGCCAATGTTGGTGTTTGTAAGTGCCAGTCGGTATTCTGCTGGAACTGGTGTGCGATGTTTAATAGCTTGGCTTCGGCAAAGTAATTGCCCATGATTTGTAAACCAACAGGCATGTCGTCTGCAAAGCCGGCAGGAACAGACATGGCTGGAATGCCAGCAAGGTTCACAGATAGGGTGTAAATATCTTCTAAGTACATAGCGACTGGGTCGTCTGTTTTGCTGCCAATGTCAAACGCAGTGGTTGGTGCGACGGGTCCCATGATGACATCGACTTCACTGAGCGCCTTAACGAAATCTTCTTTGATTAGGCGGCGAATTTTTTGTGCTTTTAGGTAGTAAGCGTCGTAATAGCCTTCAGACAGGGCATAGGTACCTACCATGATGCGTTTTTGTACTTCTGTGCCAAAGCCTTCAGCGCGCGAGCGGGTGTACATGTCTAGCAAGTCTTTTGGATCGTCACAGCGATGTCCAAATCGAACGCCGTCAAAGCGAGATAAATTAGAAGACGCTTCTGAAGGTGCGATAACGTAATAGGCTGGAATGCTTAGTTGTAGGTTCGGTAGTGATATTTCTTTCACTGTCGCGCCGAGTTTTTCAAACTCTTTCACTGCCGACATAATTGTATCAGCTACTTTAGGGTCTAAGCCTTCGCCAAAATACTCTTTCGGCAAGCCAATTTTAAGGCCAGTTAATGGCGCATTTAAGTTAGCTAAGTAGTCTTCTTTAGGTGTTTCAGAAGAAGTCGAGTCTTTTTCGTCAAAGCCTGCCATGGCTTGCATTAAGTGGGCGCAATCTTCGGCGCTTTTCGCCATTGGGCCACCTTGATCTAGGCTGGAAGCGTAAGCGATCATGCCAAAGCGTGACACGCGTCCATAAGTCGGTTTTAGGCCTGTTATGCCGCAAAACGATGCGGGCTGGCGAATAGAGCCGCCTGTGTCTGTGCCGGTAGCGGCAACAGCAAGTCCAGCGGCAACGGCAGCAGCGGAGCCACCAGAAGACCCGCCAGGTACTTTGTTTAGGTTCCAAGGGTTTTTAACGGCCCCGAAAAAACTGTTTTCGTTAGAAGAGCCCATCGCGAACTCATCCATATTTGTTTTGCCTAGCATTACTGCGCCCGCTTGTTGTATGCGGCTTGTTACTGTTGACTCATAAGGCGGAACAAAATTATTGAGCATTTTAGAGCCGCAAGTTGTCAGTACGCCTTGGGTGCAAAATAAATCTTTGTGAGCGATAGGTATGCCGGTTAGGCTGGTGCCCTTGTTGCTTGCTAGCAAGGTGTCGGCTGCTTTTGCTTGTTGTAATGCAAGCTCGTCACTGATGGTGATGAAGCTATTGAGCTGAGGATCAAGTTTGCTAATTCGATCTAAAAAAAGGCGTGTTAACTCAACGCTAGAAATATCTTTATTGCGCAATTTTGTCGCTAAGGTAGAGATGCTTTGTTCAAACATATTGTGTTCTCGTTAATCAATCACTTGCGGTACTAAGAAAAGGCCAGCTTCAGTTTGTGGCGCGTTGGCTAGGAACTCGTCTCGACGGTTGCCTTCTGTGACGACGTCTTCTCTGAGTCTCTGGGTCATTTCAAGTGGGTTGCCAAGCGGTTCAATACCATCGGTATTAACCGATTGCATTTGCTCAACGAGTGCTAATACGCTGGATAGTGATTGCTGGTATTGAGCTGCGTCTTCCTCAGTGAGGGCGAGGCGAGCCAGGTGTGCTATTTTTTGCACGTCTTGTTTGTTTATGGACATGTTCCACCTGATGTTAGATTGTCGAAAATGGTGTGTATTGTATCTCTTCAGGCAGGAGCTAGAAAGACCATGAAGGGAAAAAGCAATTTCTTTTCGATCAAATTAAAAAAATTCGTATAAACAATGAAATACCTTAAGACTTTTTGCTTATTTACGACGAATCGGCTTGCTGAATGTGTGGGCGATTGTTACATTTTCACACTGTTCGTATTGTATTCATTAGGGTGTGGAATTACATGTTTAAAAAAATTAGGGGAATGTTCTCTAGCGATTTGTCAATTGACTTAGGGACGGCTAATACCCTTATCTACGTTCGTGACCGTGGCATAGTGCTTGATGAGCCATCTGTTGTCGCCATTCGTCATAATGGGAATCAAAAAACAGTCGCGTCAGTTGGTAAAGATGCAAAGCGCATGTTGGGCAGAACGCCTGGAAATATTACGGCGATTCGACCAATGAAAGATGGGGTCATTGCCGATTTTCATGTCACTGAAAAAATGCTTCAGTATTTTATTTCTAAAGTGCATGAGAATAGCTTTTTAAAACCAAGCCCGAGGGTGTTGGTTTGTGTTCCTTGTAAATCAACACAAGTTGAACGACGTGCTATCAAAGAATCGGCATTGGGTGCCGGTGCTCGCGAAGTCTATATTATTGAAGAACCAATGGCGGCAGCTATTGGGGCTGGTCTGCCAGTTGCAGAAGCATCTGGCTCAATGGTTATTGATATTGGTGGCGGTACCACAGAAATCGCAATTATTTCCTTAAACGGTATTGTTACTTCTGAGTCTATTCGCGTTGGTGGTGATCGTTTTGATGAAGCGATTACAACGTATGTGCGTCGTCAATACGGTAGTTTGATTGGTGATGCTACGGCTGAGCGCATTAAAACCGAAATAGGCATGGCTTATCATACTGGTGAAGAGTTGCAGATTGATGTTCGCGGTCGTAACTTAGCTGAAGGTATTCCACGTTCCTTTACGTTGACCAGTACCGAAATACTAGATGCCTTGCAAGAACCGCTCGCGCAAATTGTTCAAGCAATCAAAGGTGTTCTAGAGCAATCTCCGCCAGAATTAGCGGCTGATATCGGTGAAACGGGCTTGGTTCTGACTGGTGGCGGTGCTTTGTTGCGTGAAATCGATCGTTTAATTAGCGAAGAAACAGGTCTTCCTGTGATTATTGCTGATGATCCGCTTACCTGTGTTGCTCGAGGTGGTGGTATGGCGCTTGAAATGATGGATAAACATGCCTCAGAGCTTTTTACTGCTGAAAATGAGTAATTGCTAGGAGCCATACCATTAATAATTCGCTTTATTTTAATGGCAAGATATCCAGCACGCGTTTTGTTGTGCTGGTCATCTTATCTATCATGATGATTGTTGCTGATACTAGATATTCTTTGTTTGCCCCGGTTCGTCCTTATCTCACTTGGCTTGTTGCGCCTATTCAGGTCGTGGTAAACACGCCACAAAAAATTCTTTACTGGACTGGTGAACATTTAGAGAGTCGCGAAGGACTGGTTAAAGAAAATCAATCATTAAACCAAGAAGTACTTATGCTTCAAAGTCGACTGCAGAAGTTAAACTCTCTCCAGGCTGAAAACGTTCGTCTGCGAGAATTGTTAGATGCTTCGCAGCGAGTTGATGAGAAAGTCGTTATGGCAGAAGTGATTGGTTTTGACCAAAATGCTTATAGTCATAAGCTACTTATCGATAAAGGTTTCTCTTCAGGTGCGTATGTTGGTCAACCTGTTTTGGATGCGACAGGAGTGCTGGGTCAGGTTGTAGAAACGTCTGCCTATACTAGTCGTGTTTTATTAATTGCTGATGCGAGCCATTTTATACCTGTTCAGTTATCTCGCACAGGTTTTAGAGGTGTATTACGTGGTGTTGGCGATTTAAAAGATTTGAAACTGATGAGTGTTCCGCAATCTGCTGACATTAAGAAAGGTGATATTTTGACAACGTCGGGCTTAGGTAAGCGTTTTCCAGCTGGGTATCCGGTCGGTGTTGTGCGTTCTGTAAAGCATATATCTGGACAACCCTATACTGAGGTGGATGTTGTGCCTTTGGCTCAGTTAGGGCGAAGCCGTCATGTGATGTTAATTGAAAAATCTAAGACGGAGCATCAATGAAATCCTTTAGTATTTTTGTTGTCACACTGATAGTTGCGCTTATGCTTGAGGCGATGCCTTTACCCGAGTCGTTGGTATGGTATCGACCTGAGTGGGCTTTGTTGGTTATTTTATATTGGGTTATTGCTTTGCCGTTTCGTGTTGGAGTGGGAGTCGCGTGGTTTCTTGGGTTGATGGTGGATTTACTGCAAGGTGGTATTATCGGTCAACACTCTCTGACTTATGTCATTATCGCTTTTTCATGTGCAATTTTTTATAAACGATTACGAATGTATCATCGCTGGCAGCAAGGTATTTTTGTCTGTCTCTTAGTGAGCATTAATCAGTTGGTTGGCTTCTGGATTGATCATTATCTTGGTAATGCGCAACCAACCTTGATGATTTTTATGCCGGCGATTATTACTGGCTTGCTTTGGCCATGGTCGTTTGTTGTATTACGCAGTATTCGTCGCATTTACTCGATTCGCTAAACTGTTTTTTCAAGTTGGTTTTTAGGTCTTTAAGGTCGTTTATTAGGAAGGGTTTATGCTTGTATTAGCTTCAGCATCGCCAAGAAGACAAGAGCTTCTGGCGCAATTAGTTAAGCGCTTTGAGGTCTGTCCTGCTGATATAGATGAAGCACCTTATGAAAATGAGGGCGCTGTCGATTATGTGCTTCGGATGGCGCGCGAGAAAGCGCAAGCCGCTGCTGAGAAGCTTAAAGCAAAACGAAACGAAATAGAAAATGTTGTTATTTTAGCATCCGATACAAGTGTTGTTGTTGATGGGGTTATTCTTGGAAAGCCTTCTTGTTTTGAAGACTCAAAAAGAATGCTTAGATTATTGTCAGGTCGTGATCATCAGGTAATGACCTCGATTTGCCTCTATGATTTACATCGTGAGCATGTTCAACTAACTAATGTTACTAGTAATGTTTCTTTTAGAGCGTTGTCTGATGTTGAAATAGCGCAGTATTGGAAAAGCGGAGAGCCTCAAGATAAAGCGGGCTCTTACGCGATTCAAGGGTTAGGGGCGGTGTTTGTTCGCTCAGTATCTGGCTCTTATTCTGCTGTGGTGGGTTTGCCTCTTTATGAAACATCTCAGTTACTTGCTTTGTTTGGTATTCATGCATTAGAGGAGATGTCCGGTGAGTGAAGATGTATTAATAAATGTCACCCCGATGGAAATTCGAGTGTCTCTTGTTGAAAATGGGATGCTGCAAGAAGTTTATATAGAGCGAGCCAGTCGTAAAGGCATCGTAGGCAATATTTATCAAGGTAAAGTGGTTCGTGTTTTACCTGGAATGCAGGCTGCATTTGTGGATATTGGTTTAGAGCGAGCGGCTTTTATTCATGTTTCTGAAGTGGCTGATCGTGATGCGATCAATCCAAGTGATCAAATCGGTGATTACCTTCGAGAAGGTCAATCTCTTGTTGTTCAAGTGACAAAAGACCCCATCAGCACAAAAGGGGCGCGTTTAACCACCCATCTTTCTATACCCTCTCGTTACCTTGTTTATATGCCTGATCAGTCTCATGTTGGTGTTAGTCAACGTATTGAGAATGAAGAGGAGCGTGAGCGTTTAAAATCTCTTATTTCTGAGGCGTTAAAAGACGCGGATGAAACGAATGGTTATATTTTACGAACTGCAGCAGAGCGAGCTGGCGAAGAAGAAATCCTAGCCGATATAAAATTCCTTACGCGTTTGTGGCAAGCAGTGAAACGACGAATTAAAGTTGCCAAAGCTCCCTCCATTATTTATGAAGATCTGCCGCTTCATTTGAGAACAATGCGTGATTTAGTGAGTTTAAAAACGGAAAAAATCCGTATAGATTCTCGAGAAAATTATGCCAAGCTTCGCTCTTTTGCTGAAGATTTTATGCCTGAGTTGACAGAACGCATTGAATATTATCCAGGCGAGCGTCCTATTTTCGATTTATACAGCGTTGAAGATGAAATACAAAAAGCCTTGGATCGTAAGGTACAGCTTAAGTCGGGCGGTTACTTGCTGGTTGAGCAAACTGAGTCTATGACAACCATTGACGTCAACACTGGGGCTTTTGTTGGCAGTCGAAATTTAGAAGAAACCATCTACAAGACAAATTTAGAAGCCGCGACTTCTATCGGTCGTCAGCTGCGATTGCGAAATTTGGGTGGCATCATCATTATTGATTTTATCGATATGGAAGATGAAGAGCATAAGCGGCAAGTACTTAGAATGTTAGAAAAAACACTAGACTCCGATCATGCTAAGACAAAAATTACTGGTGTCTCTGAGCTTGGTTTGGTCGAAATGACGAGAAAACGTACACGGGAAAGTTTGGGGCAGACGCTCTGCGAACCATGTCGTTCTTGTCGGGGTAGTGGGTTAGTAAAAACACCTGAAACAGTTTGCTATGAGGTCTTTCGTGAAATACTTCGAGCTGATCGTGCTTATGATTCACAGACCTATACAATATTGGCCGCGAGCTCAGTGGTTGATCGCTTTTTAGATGAAGAAAGCGTTGCTGTTGCTGAATTGGAGGCCTTTATAGGTAAAACAATTCGTTTTCAAGTTGATCTGGTTTATACGCAGGATCAATATGATGTTGTTCTTCGATAATAGGTTCTAAGATGAGGCAGTCTCTGCAAAGAGCGATCGGCGTTGTGTGGTGGGCGCTAGTGTGTGTAGCCGCTCTGCTTGCTATGACGGTTGTTGCGGTTAAGTTGTTGCTGCCTTGTCTTGATGACTATCGATTACAAATAGAGAGTAATCTCAGTCAGTTAACGGGCTATCAAGTGACGCTTAGTAAGATCGGTGGTCATTTGGAAGGGGTTGATCCTACTGTCTCTGTTAGTAATTTAGTGCTAACAGTTAATGGTGAGTCCGCTGTCAGTATTCCAGAAATAAGAGTTCGAATTGATCTTATTAAGTCTCTTCTGTCTTTAACGCCTCAATTTATCTATGTTCGTTTTGTTAAGCCCTCTTTATCCTTTCAGGAGAGTGGTGGTCAATGGCGACTAAAAGGTGCTGTGTCTTCATCCAATGTCAAAAGCGATGTGGGGGTGGAGAGGATCTTAGGCTATTTAACGGCGCAACAGCGGTTTTCTATTCTAAATGCCAAAATAGATATCAATAGTGAGCAATATGGTAAGCACGCTATTGCTATCCCAGCTGCCTATGTTTTTCAGTATTCTCAATCCTCGTGGATTAAGTCAAAAGTATATGTCGATGGTAATGCGACTCCTTTTGATCTCAACGCTAAAATCTATCAATCACTGGGTGCCTTTGGTGATTATCAAGTTGACGCGAGTGTTAATGTCCCTAATATTTTAATTCCTTTCAATGGTAAGTCTGAAACTTGGTCGGCTGACTTAACGAGTGCTGATTTTGCGGGCAAGCTTTGGCTTAATTATCGAGTTGGCGAAGGGTTTATGCTTCAGGCTAAAGCATCAAAACTTAGTGTTGCTTTTAAAAATGGTGAAGCTTATGAATCTGCGCCTTCTGTGCGAGTTGGGTACAGTCAAAAAAAGGCGAGTTTGTCTGTCGATGTTCATCATATGCAACTTAAAGATGAGCATGAAAAAACATATGAGCCAATGAACTTATCCTATGAATGGTCGACTGCTACCAACCAATCTTATTTGCTTTTCAATCAGTTTGATTTGGCGTTGGCTCATCGGATAGCAAATCATTTTTTACAACCTGATTGGCATATAACAAAACTAATTTCTGGACTATCGCCTAAAGGTGTTATTTCGAATGCTTCATTACGTATTGGTAAAAAAGACAATGCGGTGTCTTATCACTTTTTAAGCAATTTACAAAATGTCTCTAGCTCAGGCTATCTAGGTATTCCCAAAGCTGATCATATTGATGCGGTATTAAGTATTGCTGATACTGGAGGTTATATTCAGTTCAAGCAGCACAAGGGTGTGATTGCCTTTCCTGATCTCTATGCTAACGAATGGCAAGTCAGTTCGTTATCTGGCACGGTTAATTGGCAGCTTGTGCAAAATACACTGGTTGTTAGAGGGCAAGACTTAAAGTTGAAGCGTAATGGTTCTGACATTAAGGGCGGCTTTCGTTTTGAAGCCCGGCAGAACGCTCCAGATTGGCTGTCTTTGAATATTGCGGCGCAACATGTGCCTGTGGCGGATAGGCTTACTTACCTTCCTGACAAGGCGCTTGATGCTGGGTTGCGAAGCTGGATAAAAGACTCTTTTGCCAATAAAGGCGAAGTGAATAATGTTGATTTACTTATTCAAAGTGATTTGGCTGATGGTGCAGTGCCAGATGTTAGGCTAAAAATGGATGTAAGCGATGCGGATATTACTTTTGATAAGAATTGGCCCACGGCAAAATCGGTTAATGGTCAATTTACGTTGAATGAATCTGGTGTGCATGTTCTGGTGAAATCTGCGTCCTTATCAGATGTTGCTGTCTCGAATATTTCAGTGGATGTGCCCGTTAAAAACGGTAAGGCAGATTGGTTAAGTGTAAAGGGAAGTGTTGCGCAAGAATCGTCTGAAATGCTCCGTTTATTGCAGTCGACGCCGTTGGCGAATAATGTATTGGAGCCTTTTAAAACATGGCGTGTATCAGGCGTTATGGCTGGTGATTTTAATGTTTCCATTCCGCTTAATGAAACGCATAAAGAGCCAAGAGTAAGTCTTGGGTTACGCTTTAAGAATAATCCGGTTTATATTGGCGATATCGATTTGAATAATGTCGTTGATAAAGGCCAATTCAACTTTTCCAGCGAAAAAGGAATTTATGACTCCGATTTCGATATTCAATCTTTTGCTGGCCATACACATATGGTGCTTACATCATCTTTTGAAAAAGATGGTCGAATTAGTATATTGGGTCAACTATCAGGCTCGGCAAACCTTTATCAAATTGCACAGTGGCGAAAACTACCGGACTATCTAGCGAATAAGATCACTGGAGATGTTAAATATAACGGCACTTTGTCGATAAATAAGTCCCAGGAGGGGCAGGTTGACTTACTGATTAATAGCGATCTTAAGGGAGGAGCGATTGCGCTTCCGCAACCATTCTCTAAAGTATCTGCTCAGGTCATGCCTTTTACCTTTAAAATGATGTCTCACCAACAAGATATCGTGATTCAAAGTGACTTTTCTTCCTTAGTAAAGACGAATTTATTAATAAAATCGGGCCAGTTTATTGGTGGCGAACTGTATTTTAATAGTGATAAGCCGCTTCCGAGTAATATGAAAAAAGGTTTGGCAGTAGAAGGACAGTTTTCGTCTTTTGATGTATCAGACTGGAGTAATGTATTTGAGAAGTTAGGTGGGGAGGAGGGTTCTGTTCCTTCATTAAATGACAGTAATATTAAGTTGCCTGACTGGCTACGTTACGTGAATTTATTGATTGATAAGGTTGTAGTGAACCCGCAAAACAGCCTGCATAATGTTAAAGTGAATTATGATGCCAGCAATCCGAATGGAAAGTTCCAGGTTAGTTCAGATGAGCTGAATTTCAAATTTGATCATGATGGGCTTAAGCCGAGATTGCATTTTGGTTATTTAAGTTGGAATACCGATAGAGACGCGGGGGACGGTAGCCCTGATAAACCGCCTTTTCATGCCAGTCAAGTCCCTAATATGATCCTAATAGTGGATCAACTGTACATTAATCAAAAGCCTTATGGTGATTGGAATTTAAATGTGGTGCGAAATGGTAATGAGCTACGTATAGATCCATTTTCTTCTGTTTTGAAAAAAGGCAAATTTGATGGTCACCTTATTTGGAAGGATCATGCAGCTCAGCCAACCGTTATGTTAACTATCTCGGTAAATGGCAAGGATCTGGCTGAGTTGATAGATAAGTTTTCAAATAAGCCCTTTGTCACCTCTAAGCAATATAAAATTAATGTGGTTTTAAATTGGCAAGGTCACCCTTTCTACTTTAACCGCAAGACGGTATCGGGAAGGATTTCTTTTGACGCTGAGGATGGCAACTTTTCACAGGTGGATGAATTGCCTACTTTTATGAAAATATTTGGTATTTTTAATGTCGAATCATTAAAACGACGATTGAGTCTGGATTTTTCTGATGTCTATAAACCTGGATTAACGTATGACAGTTTCAAAGGTACTTTTGATATTAATAAAGGCATTCTTAAGACCACAAAACCTTTGAGTATCAGTTCTCCAACGGCAGAGGTGTCATTGGAAGGCACGGCAGATATAGTGAATGAGGCGTTAGATGAAACGTTAACGGCAACCTTGCCTATTACGCGCTCTTTGCCGTTGGCAGGTTTGTTGTGGGGGTCGCCTCAATTGGCGGGAATTTTGTTTCTTACAGATAAATTGATCGGCGATAGTTTATCAAAAGTCACCAGTGTCCAGTACCATATAAAGGGATCATTTGACAGTCCTGAAATTACACCGGTAAAGCACAAGCCAGTAAAAAAGGTGAGTAATTAAATGAAATCACTTCGCATCGCAGCTATTCAGTTAACGAGTACCGCTGATTGGGCTCAAAATTTAGAAATGACGAAAAAATGGGTCGGTTTGGCGGCAAAAGATGGCGCGAGGTTGATTGTTTTACCAGAAAATGTGTTTTTATTTGATGGCAAAGCAATGCGTTATTTGGCAGATTCTCCTCCACAGGATGAAATTCTGAAAGAAGTATCCCAGTTAGCTATCAAGCACTCTATTTATCTTGTTGTAGGCTCTCACCCATCGGCTAATCGTGTCACAGGTGAGGACGTTGGCGGTGGGCGAGTGCGTCAGTCTTGCTTGGTTTTTTCTCCTGATGGGGAACTGATAAAACGCTATGACAAAATTCACCTTTTTGACGTGGCGGTTAACGACAAAGCAGGAACTTACAAAGAATCGGCATCGATTGAGCCTGGGGATATTGAGACCCAGATCATTGATGTGGATGGTTTTAAAGTGGGTCTAAGTATTTGCTACGATGTGCGCTTCCCTGAGCTTTATAGGGCCTTATCAAAGGCGGGAGCGGAAGTCTTGCTTGTGCCGGCGGCATTTACCTATGTTACAGGTAAGGCGCATTGGAACACTTTATTAGCAGCCCGAGCCATAGAGAACCAGTGTTTTGTACTAGGTGTTAATCAATGCGGTTGGCACAACGATACTCGACAAACTTATGGTCATAGTGTGTTGTATTCACCAAATGGTGAGTTTCTTGCTGGATTGGAAGAAGAGCCTGGGTATTTTGTTTGCGACATTACCGATGAAGTATTGCTGGAGTGTCGTAACAAGATGCCTTGTTTGTCGCATCGTCGTCTGTAAAAAAAGCGCCTTAGGTATTTCACTTAAGGCGCTTTAATCAAATAACGATTGTTAATCTTGTGCTTGCTTAGCGAATTGTTCTATTCGGATAAGCCTAATTTCTTTTCTTCAGCTTCTCTTAGAAAGCGAAACAGTTTTTTTCTGTTTGTTGTATTGCTCTGTAGAGAGGCTTCTTTTTGTGATGAGCGAATCAGTTGTCTAAGTTGTTGAATATCTTCGACCTCAGGGTGATCTGTTAGATACTCAGCAAGCACTTCTTTGCTATGTTCTCCAATTAGAGCATCACGTTTTAGCTCTAGTTGGTGGAATAGCTTGTTATAGGCAGCAGACGTACTATCAAATATGGCTATGCTATGCGCAATAGATTCATGATCCTCAGTGCGCATCACTCTGCCAATATATTGTAGATGTCTTCTTGATGCTTCGTGCTGTTTTATGCGAGTGGCTTCAGTAAGAGCGGCTCTCAATGTTTCAGACATCTGGATTTTCTTTTGCTGATTTTTACTCAGGCTTAATAATTTCTTACCTAGCTCTTGTAGGCCTTCCATTTCACGCTTGATCTGCGTTTTACTTTTAATAATTTCTTCATCGTCATCAATTTGATCAAAGTCTGTCATGGGAACCTATACTAAAAAAATGGTAGCAAGACCGAGGAAGGCTAAAAAGCCAACGA
Organism: Marinomonas flavescens; assembly: GCF_004352835.1. Lineage (GTDB taxonomy): Bacteria > Pseudomonadota > Gammaproteobacteria > Pseudomonadales > Marinomonadaceae > Marinomonas > Marinomonas flavescens. Next base: position 224,738 of record NZ_SJSB01000003.1, read on the forward strand.
CATCAGTCACAGTTGTTAAAATCACACTGGCGGCTAAAGCTGGGTCGATACCAAGTTTTTTTAAGAAAATTGGTAATAGCGTGCCTGTGAGTGCGGCAAAAAACAGATTTATGATTGTCGCGCTTGCAATGATATAGGCAATCTTTATGTTGTCAAACCAAAGTGCTGTTAAAGCGGCAATAACGGTCGCCCAAAGTATACCATTTAATACGCCAACAATGAGTTCTCTGTTTAAAAGCCATCGAGTATTGGTCGCACCTATCTGGTTTAAGGCAATGCCTCGAATGACAAGAGTCAGTACTTGAGACCCTGCAATGCCGCCCATGCTGGCAACAATTGGCATCAGAATAGCAAGCGCGACAATTTGATCTAGGGTGTGCTGAAATAAGCCAATTACATACGATGCGATGAATGCGGTAATTAAGTTGATGCCGAGCCAAACTGCGCGTCGTCTCGTTGTTTTTAGTATGGGGGCAAAAGTGTCTTCGTCATCGTCTAGGCCGGCCATGCTCAGCATTGAGTGTTCTGCTTCGTCGCGAATTACATCAACTACGTCATCGATAGTGATTCGACCTAATAGTTTTTTTGTGATGCTATCAATAACGGGAGCCGATACTAGGTCCATCTTTTCAAAGAGTTGTGCTACTTCGCTAGCGGGTGTGTTGGCATCAATAACGGTATTGTCTGTTTCCATAATGTCGCGCACGGTGCAATTCACGTCTGCAACCAGTAGTTTTGTTAGAGGCAGCGTTCCTAGTAGGCGATCAGAGCGACTAACAACCAGTAGGCTATCGGTCATATCTGGAAGAGTCTTATGCCGGCGTAAGTAGCGAAAAACGATATCAAGGGTAATGTTTGGACGGATAGTGATTGTATCCGTATTCATCAAACCGCCAGCGGAGTCCTCTGAGTAGCTTAATAATGCTTCCACTCGCATTCTGTCTTGGCTGGACATGGAAGCTAGAACTTCTTTTACAACGGTCTCTGGGAGGTGTTGTAAAAGATCGGCAAGGTCATCACTTTCGAAATGCTCAGAAACAGCGACTAGGCGTTCTGTGTCCATGTTTAACATGAACTGTACGCCAATCTCTTCACTTAAGTATTGGAGTACTTCGCCTTCATTTTTAGAGTCGATTAAATCCCAGAGAAGTTTACGTTCTTTTGGTGGGGATGACTCAAGTAAGCGGGCAACGTCTTGTGCGGGTAGGGCGCCGTTAAGTAAATAACGGATTTGCATGGTGGCACCGGATTCTAGAGATTCGGTGACCGTTTGAAGATGAGCGAGAGTAGTTTGTTCTGACATGGCCGTCCTTACTCGTCTTCGCCAAAGCGATCATGGATCAAGGCGATGATCGCTTTGATTGCTTCCTCTTCGTCTTCCCCATTGGTTTTGATCTTGATGTCAGTACCTTTACTGGCTGCTAGCATCATCATCGCCATAATGCTTTTCCCATCCACATTACGACCATCTTTTTCAATGGTGATGTCAGAAGAGAAACGTGAGGTTGTTTCGACCAGTTTTCCCGCTGCACGAGCGTGAAGGCCAAGTTTGTTTATGATTGTGACAGACTCTTCCAACATGTTTTTTCCTTATAGTAGAGAATCTAGTGCTGCAAATAGAGCGTCGTTTGTTTCTGCTGATCTAAGCTTGTTTAAGGCGTCATCCGACTGTGCCAACTCTGCTATTTCGGCAAGTGTAGATAGGTGTTCGTCGCATTCCTGTGGCGGTACGATAAGTGCAAAGACTAAATCAATGGGTTTCTTGTCTATAGCATCGAAATCGATAGCAGATTGTAACGAAATTGCGATAACAGCAGTGTGATTGGCAGTTTCTAGGCGACAATGTGGAATAGCAATACCATTGCCTATGCCTGTGCTGCCGAGTTTTTCTCGACTTAACAGTGCTTCATAAATGGCTTCTTTGTCACAATGAAGTCGGTTTGCAGCAACTTCAGCAATGCTTTCAAGAATGCGTTTTTTACTGACGATGTCTTGTTTTGCTAGTACAAGGTCTGTTTTTAATAATGATTTCAATGGCATAGGGAAATATTATCCGTATTAGATCAATCGTTTTCGTTCATTTGAAGGAGGAATATTCATTGCCTCGCGGTATTTTGCCACAGTACGTCGTGCTACCTGTATGCCTTGGTCGGCTAAAACAGTGGCCAGTTTATTGTCACTTAGCGGTTTTTTAGCCGGTTCTTCCAGTACTAATTTTTTAATCATGGCTCTTATTGCAGTAGAAGAGCATTCGCCACCTGAGGCGGTGTTTACATGGCTAGAGAAGAAATATTTTAGTTCAAATATGCCTTTAGGTGTGTGCATGTATTTATGCGTAGTAACTCGCGAAATAGTAGATTCGTGCATGCCTACTTCTTCGGCTACATCATGCAACACCATGGGTTTCATGGCTTCTTCGCCTAATTCGAAAAAATCAATTTGACGTTTAACGATACAGCTAGTCACTTTTAATAGTGTTTCGTTGCGGCTTTGCAGGCTTTTCATGAACCATTTGGCTTCTTGCAATGAATTCTTTATGTATGTTGCGTCTTCTGAGGTGGACGCAGTGCTTGCCATTGCAGAGTAGGTTTCATTAATTTTGACAGGTGGAAGGGCGTCATTATTTAGTTCGACTTGCCAAGTGTTATTTATTTTTTTAACAGATACGTCAGGTATTACATAATCTGTGTCATCGGAATCAATGATAGAGCCTGGGCGTGGATTAAGTTGTTGAATTAACTCAACCACTTCTTTTAATGATTCTTCTTTGAGTTTTGTTTTTCGACTTAATTGTACAAAATCACGATTACCCAGCAGAGGTAAATAGTTATCGACTAAATTGTAAGTGCTTTTGTACAGTGGGTGGTCGCGAAAGGCTTCTAGTTGGACTAATAAGCAATCGCGTAAGTCGGTTGAGCAAACGCCAACAGGATCAAAGCGTTGGAGTCTATGCTGCACCGCCATTACTTCGTCAAGTTCTAAGTCTTCTAGTTCGCTGGAGAGCGATTCCCATATATCTTCCGCTGTAATGCTCAAATAGCCATCAGATTGGACGCACTCGATGATTGCGTAAGCGATTTCTATGTCTCGGTCTGACATGTGCGTTAAATTGAGTTGCCAAATTAGATGGTCTTGAATGCTTTCTGAGGGAGCATTACGGCTCTCATAGTCGCTTTCGCCTTCATAGTTTGTGCTAGAAGTGACCGCGGCCGCTGAGTTTTGAAAGGTGTCGTCCCAGTTGCTGTCGATAGATAGCTCTTCAGGGATGCTGTCGGTCCACTCCGATTCGACACGAGCTTCTTCGCTTGAGTTCGCTTCAACTTTCTTGTCGTTTGCTTCTTGTTGTTCTCTTGTCGGTACTTCTGAACTGGCATAGTCATCATCGTCTATTTCTAATAGAGGGTTTGACTCTAGAAATTCATGAATTTCTTGTTTCAGATCTAACGTAGAAAGCTGCAGCAACCGAATGGCTTGTTGCAGCTGAGGCGTCATGGTCAGTTGTTGACCGATTTTTAGTTGCAAGGACTGCTTCATAAAGAAACACTTCTAATAAGAGAAAATTGGAACGAGTTATGCATACTACTCCCTTTCGGCTGCAAAGATAAGGGGCTATAGGCGGAAGTCGTCGCCTAAATAAACCTTTTTTACTTGTTCATTGTTTATGACTGTTTGGGCATCACCTGAAGCAATGATTTTTCCATTACCAACGATATAAGCCTTGTCGCAAATATCCAGCGTTTCTCGTACATTGTGGTCTGTAATCAAAACACCTATGCCGCTTTCTTGTAAATGTTTTATGATTAATTTGATGTCGCCGACAGAGATGGGATCAACACCAGCAAAAGGTTCATCCAAAAGAATGAACTTAGGGTTCATTGCCAACGCGCGAGCTATTTCAACGCGACGTCTTTCGCCGCCTGATAGTGCCATGCCTAGGTTGCTACGAATATGGGTGACATGAAATTCATTTAATAATGTTTCTAATCTTTCGTGCTTTTGCTCTTTGGATAATTCTTTGCGTGTTTCTAAAATGGCATAAATATTGTCTTCAACGGACATTTTTCTAAAAATTGAAGCTTCTTGCGGTAGGTAGCCGATACCTTTTTGGGCGCGAGTATGCATGGCGTTTTTGGTGATGTCATGACCGTCAATAAAAATGCCGCCAGCGTCGTTAGACACCATGCCCACTATCATATAAAAGCACGTTGTTTTGCCTGCACCATTTGGCCCAAGTAGTCCAACAGCTTGTCCTGATTCAACAGAAATGGAGACATCTTTAACGACTTGTCTTTTTTTGTAGCTTTTAGCAAGGTTTCTAGCTTCTAACAGGGCCATCTATTTCTCTTTTTTGTCATCTGCTGGTTGTAGTGTCATGGATACTCGGCCAGAACCTTGTTTCTGAGCGTTAAAGGTGCCAGTGTCTATGTGGTATAGAATATGATCTGCTGTGATTTTATCATCCATTCTATTGAGGTAAGCATTGCCTGATATGTCTAATGTTGAGCTGGTAACTTCATAGTTAATTTGCTCACCTCGACTGATCATCATGTTGCCATTCCAATCAATTTGTTGGCTAAATTTTGCAGGCTTGCCTGTGGCTACCAATTTGCTGAATTTGCGTGTTTTAGGATCCGTTGTTACTTTCAGGAATTGAGCTTGTATCTCAATGGATCCTTGTTTAACAAAAACATCACCTTTATAAGTCGCTATGCCAGTTTTTTGGTCTAAAAATGCTTCGTTAGACTGTATCGTCAGCGGTTTGCTTAAGTCATCAGGCAGTGCAAGTGCGTGCTGGCTAATTATGAGTCCGGCCAGTAGCGCGCTAATGTTAATGAGTTGTTTCATACTGTCCTCGTACAGATCCTGTCATCACGACTTCTTCTGAATTAATGTAGGTAGTAATTGTTTTTGCGGTAGTTTTGCCTTGCGTTGAATAAAGGGTGGCGTTACCGCTGCTTGTTAATGATTGCTTGTCATCCAAATAATGAATGCTGTCTGCGTTAAGGGTGATATCAGGAGAATCTGAAAATTGTTTAACAGCGACAGCGTCATCTGTTAATAGGATATCATGACTACCGTCCTCTATTACTCCTTTTTTCCCTTTTGCATTCCAAGCCCCAGCTGAGTCATGTCGCTGAATTGTCGGATTGTCTAGCAAGGTGCGAGATTCTTGATTGTAGTGCAGAGCTTGTGTTGCCGTTAGCGTCTCTTGTAATGCGCCATTTTGATCATATTCTTTTGCTTTGATATTGGTGATGAAATAATCTGGCGTGCTGCTGAGCTTTTGAGTCGCCACCAGATTTTTAGTTAAAGGGGTGTCAGCAAAAAAAACGCCAGATGCCAGAGCGATCACAATGACGCCAAGTACGGTGTATTTTGCGTTGAGTTGAATCATTAGACAGTACTTCCAAAGCTAATGAGAAGTAAGTAGGCAATATAGGATCCAATTAAAGGGATGCCAATCCATCTTGGGATGGTTGCCTTTTTGGATTTTCCAAAGACAAAAATAAGTATGGAAAGCGCTAGAGTAAGCCCAAGAACCCAGTAGTAATCTCGTCCGGATGCATTTGGATCTATAGCGCCTGGTGATATTAAGCCAGGAATTGGCAATACGGTGGCTAGGTTGAAGATATTTGAGCCAATGATATTGCCTATTGCAATAGAATGTAATCCTTTGCGAACGCTACTGATAGAGGCGGCGAGCTCTGGAAGACTTGTTCCTACAGCGACTATGGTAAGGCCGATAACTAGCTCACTAACGCCAAGCCCTTTGGCGATGCCAACAGCCCCCCAAATAAGAAGTTTAGAACTGCCGATTAATACGACTAAGCCAATTAAGGATATGATCAAAGATTTTGCGACCGAGTCACCGTCATTTTCTGGTAGTTCCTCTTTCAATTGGCTTTCTAAGTTCTTGCTGCCGCGTAATAAAGTAAACAATATGAAAGCGAATGCGATAAGAAGAATAATACCATCGTAAAAACTGAGGTAACTATCATGCAGCAACCACCCCGTTAATAATGTTATGCCAATAACCAGTGGCACTTCTTTCGTGATTAAGCCTTTCGAAATCGGAATCGCAGAAAACAATAAGGTTACGCCAAATACGAGTGCAACATTCGCGATGTTCGACCCTAGTACATTGCCAATGGCAATTTCCGGAGCGTTATCGAGGGCCGCCATGGTGGATACCACCATTTCAGGGGCTGACGTGCCAAATGCGACCAGTGTAACGCCAATGACCATAGGGTTTACATTGAGCTTTTCTGCAACAAGAGCAGCGTGTTCAATGAATTTATCAGAACTAATGATTAGCAGGATTAGACCTGCAATAAGAGCAGCGGAAAACAGCAGCATAACCTTGAATTTACTCGTAAATAAAATGATGCTCCATTTAATGAGGTTTACGGGTGAAATTCAAGACTTGATCTTTGAAACAAATTCGATTCTGTATGAAGCGTGATTCTCTTTGCGACAGGTGGGTGGTACTATTCTTCAATACTTTAATCAGGACTGGAAAGGTGAATAAGTGCTAGATGTGTATATAAAAGTGCAGAATCTTCGCTTCTCTAGAGGGGATAGGGTGATTTTTGATGATGTAACTCTAGTTATTCCTAGGGGAAAAATCACTGCAGTAATGGGGCCAAGCGGTACCGGTAAGACAACCTTGTTGCGGCTCATTGGTGCTCAATTATCTCCCGACAGTGGAACAATTACTGTGGACGGACAGAATGTGGATGAATTATCTCGATCGGCATTATATAAGGTTCGAGAAAAAATCGGCATGTTATTTCAAAGTGGCGCTCTATTCAGTGATATGAGTGTGTTTGAAAATGTCGCTTTTCCATTAGAGGAACACACTAAGTTTTCTGCTGCGAAAATTAAAGAGATTGTTTTAGAAAAACTTCATAGTGTGGGTTTGCGTGGAGCGGCTTATTTAAAGCCGTCTGAGCTGTCTGGTGGGATGGCAAGGCGTGTTGCGCTGGCGCGAGCCATTGCTCTTGATCCTGAATTGGTAATGTTCGATGAGCCATTTGCTGGACAAGATCCTATTTCGAAAGGTGTATTGGTTGAGTTGATACGTAAGTTAAACGCTTCAGCAGGAATTACTTCTGTTTTAGTTTCTCACGACGTAGAAGAATCTTTATCTATCGCCGATCATGTGTGCATTATGGCGGGTGGTCGCGTGATTGCAGAAGGGTCGCCTGAAGAAATTCGTGCGTCACAAAATGCGCAGGTGAAGCAGTTTTTACATGGTGAACCAGATGGTCCAGTGCCATTTAATTATCCTGAAGATACAATGTCGGACCATGGAGGAAAGCGGTAATGAAAAGTTTGATTGCCTTAGGGGCATGGTTTTTCGACTGGCTTGAAGCGATTGGTCGAGCTGGTATTTTTATTGCTCAAAGTATTTTTAGAGTTCCTGTTCGTTTTGGTGAATCTGTTAACCTTTTGGTGCGTCAACTTTATTCTGTTGGTGTCTTGTCATTCGTGATTATTGTTGTCTCAGGAACGTTTATTGGGATGGTGTTATCGCTTCAAGGTTACAGTGTTTTGGCTAAATTTGGCTCTGAGGACTCGGTTGGCCAACTGTTGGCTTTGTCTTTGTTGAGAGAGTTAGGACCTGTTGTCACTGCATTGTTATTTGCTGGTCGTGCTGGGTCTTCATTAACGGCAGAAATCGGTTTGATGAAGGCCACTGAGCAGTTGTCTAGTTATGAGATGATGGGTGTTGACCCGTTACGCCGAGTTATTGCCCCACGATTTATTGCTGGGGTAATCTGTCTTCCTTTGCTTAGTATGGTGTTTTCAGCCGCAGGTATTATTGGCGGCTTGTTAGTGTCTGTTGGTTGGCTTGGTGTTAGTGATGGCTCTTTTTGGTCCTTGATGCAACAGTCGGTTAATTTTGATACAGACATACTTAATGGTTTAATAAAGGCCCTAGTGTTTGCCGTTGCTATCACTTGGATTGCGGTTTATCAGGGTTATGAATGCGTTCCTACATCGGAAGGAATTGGTAAGGCGACTACTAGAACGGTCGTGTTGGGCTCATTGGCCGTTTTGGCATTGGATTTTGTGTTAACCGCTGCGATGTTTGGAGATTTTTAGGATGAGAAGTAAGCGCGCTGAGTTATTAGTGGGAAGTTTTATTGTATTGGGCTTGTTGGCATTTGTTTACTTAGCAGTGCAAGTGAGTGGGCTTGGGTTTAATAGTAAAAAGGATTCGTACCATGTTGTTGCACGATTTGATGATATTGGTGGTTTAAGCGATCGAGCCAAGGTCACCATTGCGGGTGTGACCGTCGGTAGTGTTGATTCAATCTCTTATGACAAAAAACTTTATATGGCTAAAGTGACCATGAGTATTGATTCAGATGTGAATAATATTCCTGAGGACAGCTCGATAGCTATTTTGACCAGCGGTTTGTTGGGTGAAAAATATTTAGGCATTTCCATTGGTGCAGAAGATAAAATGCTGAAAAATGGTGATGAAATTCGTGATACACAATCCGCTCTTGTATTAGAGAACTTGATTAGCCAGTTCTTATTTAATAAGACCAGTGGCTCAGATAAATAGAGGAAATGAATGTGCCAAGAGTAATAAAGGTAATGCTGATGATGGGGGCGCTAATTTCATCTTCGGTGTGGGCAGGTCAAGAGGCGGCTCGTGAGACGGTTATTCGTGTGGTTGATTCCTTTCGTACCGAAATTATTGCGGATAAAGCTCAGTTGGCAAAGAATCCTGAATTATTGTCTCAACGAATCGATAAAATATTAACACCTGTTATTAATTTTGATGACTTTTCAAAAAAAGTGATGGGTAAGTATTATCGAAGAGCAACACCAGATCAGCGTTCACGTTTTGTTACCGTGACTCGAGACACCTTGCTTAAGACTTACAGCGGCTCTTTGCTGGATTTGGATCCCGATAAAATCAATGTGTTGCCATTAGGTCCGCAACGAAGTGGTGATGAAGTTAAAGTGGATGTGGATTTTAAAACGGGGGATGGCGCGCCTCTTAACTTAAATTTTTACATGGAAGACTATGGTAATGATGATTGGAAGTTGAGCAATGTTGTCATTAACAATATCAACTTCGGGCTTACCTTTAGAAAACAATTTGCCGTCATGATGCAGCAGAATCGTAATAATATCGATTCTGCGATTGATGCCTGGGAGCAATCGCTTAAGAAGAAATCTTAGCGGGCTTTTATAGGCAATGATTAGATATCCGAAGTAGGTCAGCCTGCTTCGGATTTTTTTTGTCACAATAATCCTTAAGACTCAGAGATAATGACAAAACAGATGATTTTTTTACGATGAGTTGTGTGAATGGGTGTTAAGAAGTTGCTTCGACTAAGGTAGAATAATGGGATCTATGAATATTTAATATTGGAGCGATTGTGAACGCAAGCGAAGTTAAAGCACTTTTAGAATCTACTATCAATGATTGCAAAGTAACGGCTGAAGGTGAAGGGTGTAACTTTCGAATTATTGTTGTCTCCTCTGAATTTGAAGGTATGTCTACCGTTAAAAGACAGCAGCTGGTTTATTCACATCTAAATGACGCAATATCCAGTGGGGCTATTCATGCCGTAACAATGAAAACTCTTACGCCAGAACAAAACAGCGCGCTATAAAATACTTAAAGAGATTAAACATATGGATAAGCTACTGATTACCGGTGGTACAAGATTGAATGGTGTCGTTCGTGCTTCTGGAGCGAAGAATGCGGCGTTACCTATTTTAGCGGCAACATTGCTGACGAAAGAATTAATTACTATTAAAAACCTACCTCATCTTCATGATATTACTACCATGCTAGAACTGCTTGGTTCTATGGGGTGTGGTGTTGTTGTTGATGAAAAAATGAGTGTTCAGTTAGATGTTTCGACGTTAAACAACTGCGAAGCGCCTTATGATTTAGTAAAAACGATGCGCGCCTCTATTTTAGTGCTTGGGCCATTAGTGAGTCATTTTGGTAAAGCCGTCGTCTCTTTGCCTGGTGGTTGCGCCATTGGTAGTCGTCCTGTCGACCTTCATCTTCGTGGTTTAGAAGCGATGGGTGCCACTATTTCAGTTGAGAGTGGCGATATCGTAGCAAGTGTCGATGGTCGTCTTAAGGGCGCACGTATTTTCTTCGATAAAGTAACCGTCACCGGAACAGAAAATCTATTGATGGCAGCAACGCTAGCGGAAGGTCAAACGATCTTAGAGAATTCAGCGAAAGAACCTGAAGTGGTTGATTTGGCAGAATGCCTTATTGCTATGGGCGCTAAAATCACAGGTCACGGAACAGATACGATTGTCATTGATGGCGTAGAGGCATTGCATGGTGCGACTTATCCTGTCATGCCAGATCGCATTGAAACAGGCACCTTTCTAGTTGCTGCAGCGATTACTGGTGGCAAAGTTAAAGTGATTGATACTAATGTGAAGTCTCTCGAAGCCGTACTTGCTAAATTAGAAGAAGCCGGTGCAAAAGTAACCTGCGGTGAGGATTGGATTGAAGTGGATATGGAAGGACGTCGTCCTACCGCAGTTAACATTAGTACTGCGCCATACCCAGCGTTTCCAACCGATATGCAGGCTCAATTTGTTGCGCTGAACTCGGTTGCTACAGGGGTAGGTCGAGTGATTGAAAATATCTTTGAAAACCGTTTTATGCACGTTGATGAAATGCTGCGCATGGGTGCGGATATTGAAGTCAATGGTAATACGGCAATTGTACGTGGCTGTGAATCTTTGAAAGGTGCGCCAGTTATGGCGACGGACCTTCGTGCGTCTGCAAGCTTGGTGCTTTCTGCGTTAGTCGCGGAGGGTGATACAAAGATTGATCGTATTTACCACATTGATCGTGGTTATGAATGTATTGAAGAAAAATTCGGATCATTGGGTGCAAAAATTTCACGGGTTTTAAATTAAAATGAGCAAAACATTAACGATAGCATTATCGAAAGGGCGAATTCTCGGTGAAACTTTACCCTTGTTAAAAAAAGCGAATATTGTTCCAGCCGAAGACATTAGTAAAAGCCGAAAGTTAATTTTTGACACTAACCATGAGCATATTAAGTTGGTTATTCTACGCGCAACCGATGTGCCTACTTATGTTGAACATGGTGTAGCGGATTTTGGTGTGGCCGGTAAAGACGTTTTGATGGAAGCGACGACTAAGAATCTATATGAATTATTAGATTTAAAGATTGCTAAGTGCCGATTGATGACAGCAGGGGTTGTTGGTGAAGGTATGCCAAAGCGCCGTTTGAAAGTGGCCTCTAAATTTACTAAAACTGCGAAGGCGTATTTTGCTGAGCAAGGTATACAAGCTGACGTTATCAAGCTGTATGGTGCAATGGAATTGGCACCAATTATGGGCTTGGCTGATCTGATTGTGGATATTGTAGATACTGGTAATACGCTTAAAGCAAATGGATTAGAGCCAAGAGAATTTATTGCAGACATTAGTACGCGCCTAGTGGTTAATAAAGCGGCTTATAAAACGAAGTTCGCTCAAATTGAACCTATAATCGAAATGTTGCGTGGTGCTGTCGAAGATAGCGAGGGCAAGTAGTGAATTTAAATATTAGAGAGTTTTCAACGGAGTCGGAAGGTTTCTTAGTTGAGCTAGAGGCCTTACTTGCTTGGGATTCTGTGTCAGATATCTCTGTGCAAGAAAGCGTTGCTAATATCGTTACTCAAGTGCGTAAAAATGGCGATAAATCGGTTGTTGAGTTTACAAATCGTTTTGATCGTCGGCAGATTGTTTCGGCCTCTGAGCTTGAGATTTCACGTGAGGAAATGGCACTTGCAAAGGCAAGAGTAAGTGATGAGCTTATTGTTAGTCTTGAAGCAGCCGCTCAGCGAGTTCACGATTACCATGAGCGTCAAAAGCAGCCTTCATGGCAGTATCAAGAGTCTAATGGCACTGTGCTTGGTCAAAAAGTAACGCCATTAGATCGTGTTGGTGTCTATGTTCCTGGTGGCAAGGCAGCGTACCCATCTTCTGTGCTAATGAATGTTATGCCTGCTAAAGTTGCGGGTGTGGGCGAAATTATTATGGTGGTTCCTACACCAGATAATATTGTCAACGACATCGTGTTGGCGGCAGCCTACATTGCAGGGGTTGATCGAGTTTTTACTATTGGCGGTGCCCAAGCTGTTGCGGCTCTCGCTTATGGTACTGAAACTGTGCCTAAAGTAGATAAAATTGTAGGTCCTGGTAATATTTTTGTGGCGACAGCAAAGCGCATGGTATTTGGTGCGGTTGGCATCGATATGATAGCTGGCCCGTCAGAGATACTGGTTGTTTGCGATGGTAAGACGAATCCAGATTGGATTGCCATGGATTTGTTCTCACAGGCTGAGCACGATGAAGACGCTCAATCAATTTTGATCTCTCCCGATAAGACTTTTATTAAAGAGGTGAAAGCCTCCATGGAGCGCTTGATCGAGACGCAAAGTCGCCAAGCGATTATTAAAGCTTCTTTAGAAGGTCGAGGTGCTTTTATCCATGTAAAAGATATGGATGAAGCGATGGATATTGCGAACATAGTTGCTGCTGAACATCTTGAATTATCAATTGATGAGCCTGAGAAATGGTCTGAAAAAATTCGACATGCTGGCGCTATCTTTATGGGTCGTCATACACCTGAGGCATTGGGTGATTATTGTGCCGGTCCAAATCATGTTTTGCCAACCTCTGGTACTGCGCGTTTTTCATCACCGCTTGGTGTTTATGATTTCCAGAAGCGCAGCTCGATAATTAATTGTTCTCCACAGGGTGCAAGTGACTTGGCTAAAATTGCAGCACCACTTGCAAGAGGAGAGTCTCTTGAAGCGCATGCAATGTCAGCTGAGTACCGTATTTTGTCTGAAGTGAATGGTACTGAGGAAAAAGAGTTGGAGGCGACAGGTGAGTAAGAAAGGTTCTTCTCACCCTAAGGCGTTATATCAGTTAAGAAAGATAACCAGAATATCTGCTCTGGTTATCTTGGCGGCGGTTGTGATTGGTTTCTTTCTGCCTACTGACTATCGTGTAGAGCGCAGTATTATAATTAATAAGCCCCATGATGCTGTCGTGAAGGCTTTGCTAGGTGGTGACTCGTTATCTGATTGGATGTTTGTCAGTGGTGGTAAGGTGGATTTGCGCCAAGGGGATTACCAGCAAGGTGACAAGGCGACAATTTCATACGATGACTCAAAGGTGCAGGGGGAATTGTTTTTTACGGCAGTAACCACTAATTCAATCGCTTTTGATGTTAAGCCAAAGCCAGATGTTGACGTTGTTCATAACACAATTTATATCAGCGGCGATAATAAAAGTACCAATGTGGATTGGGAGATTAGCGGCAAGCTTAGAACAGGTTTTTTAAGTCCTTATCTCGCTTTTTTTGCAAATAAAATTGCTGGTCGCAATTTTGAAACAAGTCTTCAGCATTTAAAAGAAAAGGTAGAATTGACTCAATAGGCAATGCTTTGCATTGCGGGTTGTGTCTCTAGTGTAATGCTGGTCTGGTATGATTGTTTTCCTCTAAAACCAAGTAGGGAGATGGTGGTGCCAGGCTTCATTGAGGCAATTCGGCTTCTTGTTTTAAGCGGGTTGTCGCTGGTGGTGTTATTGATTTTTACTATGATATCCCCTATTTGAATGCCAGCTTTATCGGCAGGGCTTTCTTTTGTTACTTCGCTCACAAGTAGTCCATGATCCACAGGCAGTGCTAGGCTTTTTGCTAGTGCTGATGTGACTTTTTTTGCGTCCATACCTAAATAAGCTCTAACGACTCTTCCGTTCTTTACTAAATCCGACATGACTTGTACTGCGTCATCAATTGGAATAGCAAAGCCAATGCCTTGTGAGCCTCCGCTACTGGAATATATAGCAGAGCTTATGCCAATTAATTCACCTTTTAGATTGATGAGCGCGCCACCAGAATTTCCGGGGTTGATCGCGGCGTCGGTTTGTAAGAAATTTTCATAGGTGTTTAAACCAATACTGTTGCGCCCTTTGGCGCTGATGATGCCAAACGTAACAGTCTGACCTATACCAAAAGGGTTTCCTATGGCGAGGGTTTTATCACCAACAGAGACTGAATCGCTATTGCCTAGTTGTATTGGTGTTAGGTTTTGGATGTTTATTTTTAATACCGCGAGGTCGGTCGAAGGGTCTGAGCCAATTAATTTTGCTTCAACTTGTCGATCATCGTTTAGGCCTACGATTATTCGCTGTGCGTTCTGGATGACGTGATGATTGGTTAGAATTAAACCATCTTTGGAAACGATAACGCCTGATCCTAGGTTGAGATCCTGAGAAGCTGGGGTTTCTTTTAAAATGCCATCATTAATGAGGTCGTTTTTTTGTAATACTTGGGTGTAAATGCTAACGACGGATGGCGCTGCTTTTTCCACAGGGGCAGCGTAGCTGTTGCTCACTACCTTGGTTTTTTCCTGGATAAGTAGTGTGGTGAGGCCTATACAAGTACCAAGTAGTATGGCGATAATAGGTGATGTCCACTGATTTTTCTGATTCATAGATAGAGGTTGTTTTGCTGAGAAGTGAATTTAAACAGTTGTTAGATCTTACATTGAGCCCGCATAGATTCAAGGATTATGCGCCCAACGGCCTTCAGGTGGAAGGGAAAAATAATATTACGCGAGTGGTGACCGGTGTAACGGCCTGTCAAGCGCTAATCGATGCGGCTATTGAGTATGGTGCAGATGCTATTGTCGTCCATCATGGTTATTTCTGGAAAAATGAAGCGCCTGAAATAACGGGAATAAAATATCGCCGAGTGTCTGCTTTAATTAAGAATGACATTAGCTTATTTGGCTACCATCTACCCTTAGACGCTCATCCTGTGTATGGCAACAACGCAGGTTTGGCCAATGCGCTGGGCTTGTCTGCTAAGCGTCGACCGCTACAGGCCAACCTTCCGTTGGAAGAAGCTATCGGTGTTGTGGGAGAGCTTGATCAAGCGTTAACAGTGGAGGCGTTTAAGTGTTTGGTAGAAAAGTCAGTTGGTAGAAGTGTTTTGCTTGAAGCGGTGTCTGATAAGCATATTAAAACGGTAGCGCTCTGTACTGGCGGTGCGCAAGGTTATATCGAGCAGGCTCATCAGGCTGGTGCGGATGTTTTTATTACGGGAGAAGTGTCAGAGCAAACGATTCATCTTGCTCGTGAGCTTGGGATTCATTTTATTGCCGCGGGTCATCATGCGACAGAGCGCTTTGGTGCGCAAGCCATCGCGGCTTTTTTAAGAGATGAACATGGTATGGATGCTGTGTTTATAGACATAGATAATCCAGCTTAATCTATGGGGGAATATGGGAAAAGTATTGGCAAAAAAAAGAGGCTTATCATTAAGCCTCTTTTTTATTAAATCACTCTATTTGGTTCGAGTGGTTCTGATTTGTTTTTTAGTCCGAAATCTTCGCTTAACATTCCCTGTTCAGATTTCCCTTTTAGGGCGTAATCTCTAGGGGGTTCTGTGATTTCATCATCATGCGCAATGGCATTTTGCGATACTGTTGTAGCCGGTATGTCTATGTGGCTTAGTTGGCTTGCGCTAGCGGATAGGTTTTTTCTTAATTCAGCTAGGCGCTTTTCAGCGGTTAGTAGATATTCGCTGCTGTCTGAGAAAAAGTTATCAATGATAACCTGCTTTTTATCTAGCTCTTGTTGAAGAGACTTAATAGTAATTGAGCTAGAGGAAGAATCTTTCTCTGTGCTTTTTGATGTAATGCTTTTCAATATGAGGGTGGCAGCAATGCCGACAATAGCCCCAGTAACAAAAACGATAATATTGAATTCTTCCAAGTTCATAATGTTCTCCCAAAAATCAGACGTTATTATAGCCGAAATCCTTCCCACGATAACACCTTGCTAGGTGTTGTTTTAACATCTATTTGTTAGAATGTATTTTATAAATTAATTGCAACGAAAGAGCAACGATGACACCTATTACTCGATATAGACAAGATTTAGAAAGAGATGACTTTCATTATGATCCGGCGCAGGAAGAGGCAGTAAAGGCACTGCAGGACTTGTTTGATCGATTAGTAGCGAAACAAGATCAGCCTTCCTCTGCTGGCTTGTTTGGTTTATTTCGTAAAAAGAAAGAGATTGAAGTAGAGCAAGGGCTATATTTCTGGGGTGGAGTAGGGCGTGGCAAAACCTATTTAATGGATGCTTTTTTTGATTGTCTGCCAACTGAAAAGAAAATGCGCCTACATTTTCATCGTTTTATGCAAATGGTGCATCAAGAGATGCGAAAGCTGGATCATGTAAAAAACCCATTAGAAATTGTCGGCAAACAAATTTCTGATAAGGCGCAGGTGCTTTGTTTTGATGAGTTTTTTGTCACAGATATAACCGATGCAATGATTTTAGCTGGTTTGTTAGAAGTGTTATTTAAAAATAGCACGACACTGGTCGCAACGTCGAATATTGAGCCAGATGGGCTATACACTAATGGCCTACAGCGTGCGCGCTTTCTACCTGCGATTGATTTGGTTAATAAGCATACCAAGGTGATGAATATAGATGGTGGTGTTGACTATCGTCTAAGGACGCTGAAACAAGCCCAGCTTTATTATCATCCATTAACGCCGGCAGCGAATGAGGCCTTGGCTGAGCGCTTTATGAGTTTGATTTCAGATGTTTCTCATGTTGAAGAGAATGGCAGTGTTGCAATAGAGGGTCGTCAAATTCCTTTTATTAAAAGCTGTGATTTAATGGCTTGGTTTGATATTAATGCCTTGTGTGACGGGCCTCGTAGTCAAGTTGACTATATTGAAATTGCTAAGTTGTATTCGACGGTATTAATTTCTAACTTGCCGAAAATGGATTCTAGTAGAGATGATTTGGCGCGTCGATTTATCAACTTGATTGATGAGTTCTACGATCGTCATGTAAAAGTTATCATCACCGCCGAGGTCGCGATTCCAGATATCTACACAGGCACGAGATTAGCGTTCGAGTATGACCGTACTGTGAGTCGGTTGTTAGAAATGCAATCTGAAGACTATTTGTCTCTTGAGCATCGCCCATAGCGGTGTTTTGGCTTTCTTCTTAACGAGCGTTGTTATATACTTCGCTCGCCTTTTTAAAGGTAAGTGTACGTTATTGAGCTGCGTAGCGGTTTAATAACCAATAATAATAGGTATAGCGTGTCTTGAACACGTGTATTGAAAGGGTTTTTTGATGAAAACTTTTACAGCTAAACCTGCTGAAGTTCGCCGCGACTGGTTCGTGGTTGATGCTGAAGGCAAAACTCTAGGCCGTTTGGCTACTGAAATTGCACGCCGTTTACGCGGTAAGCATAAAGCGGAATATACTCCACACGTTGACACTGGCGATTACATCGTCGTTATCAATGCTGAGAAAGTTCACGTTTCTGGTAACAAAGCAGCTGCGAAACAATACTACCGCCATACTGGTTACCCAGGCGGCTTGCGTTCTATGAATTTCGAGAAGTTGATTGATCACGCTCCTGAGCGCGTTCTTGAAATCGCCGTAAAAGGTATGTTGCCAAAAGGTCCTTTGGGCCGCGCAATGCACAAGAAAATGAAAGTGTACGCTGGTACTGAGCATCCACATGCTGCTCAACAGCCTCTAGCCCTTAACATTTAATACGGAAGATCATTATGTCAGCTACTCAATACTACGGTACAGGTCGTCGTAAAACGTCTACCGCTCGTGTGTTCCTTAAAGCCGGTACTGGTAACCTAGTTATCAACAACCGTTCGCTTTCTCAGTACTTCGGTCGTGAAACGGCTCAGATGGTTGTTCGTCAGCCTCTTGAACTTGTTAACGCTACTGAAAAATTTGACGTTTTCATCACTGTTAAAGGTGGTGGTATTTCTGGTCAAGCTGGTGCGATTCGCCACGGTATCACTCGTGCATTGATGCAATACGATGAAACTCTACGCCGCACTCTACGTTCTGCCGGTTTCGTTACTCGCGACTCTCGTGAAGTTGAGCGTAAAAAAGTGGGTCTACGCAAAGCACGTCGTCGTCCTCAGTTCTCAAAACGTTAATTTTCGTTTTCAGACTTATCAAAACGCTTGGTGTTTATTCACCAGGCGTTTTTTTTATTTTAAATTTAGAAAATTTAGAAGCCATAGAGTTCAGCGTATTTATTAAGTGGAATGTGTTTAACTGTGTGTAGTCTTTGCAAAATAGTTATGGTTTTTCGATCGGTGATTCAATATAACGATATATTAGTGTGAAGTGGTCTTGGAAGAGGGTGTGTATTCAATGGCAGCAGAAGTGAATAAAGGGCGTCGTCAATTTCTTATCGGTTCAACTTGCGCCTTGAGTGCGGTTGGAGCGGCAGGCATAGCTACGCCATTTATCACCTCTTGGCAGCCAAGTCGTAAGAGCCGGGCCGCTGGAGCCCCAGTTCAAGTTGATATTAGTAAGTTAGAGTTTGGTCAGCAAATGACGGTTGAGTGGCAAGGGCAGCCTATTTGGATTGTAAGGAGGACCGCTAAAAATTTAGCGGATTTAGCGTCGTTAGATAAGCAGCTTATCGATCCATTATCAAATAAAGATCAGCAGCCTGATTATGCGCAGAATGAATACCGTTCGATAAAGCCTGAAATATCTGTTTTGGTGGGTATTTGCACTCATCTCGGTTGCTCTCCAACCTATCGGCCAGATGTTGGTGCGGATGATTCGGATAACAAATGGCGGGGTGGTTTTATTTGCCCGTGCCATGGTTCAAGGTTTGACCTGGCTGGAAGAGCTTATAAAAATTACCCCGCTCAATCTAATCTCCTTGTTCCTCCTTATTTTTTTAAAGATGATACGATAATCGAAATCGGAATCAGTCAAAAGGCGGCTGTTTAATGGCTTTTTTTGAGCAATTGTCCGATTGGATCGATGAGCGTTTTCCGATTAAATCACTGTATAAAAAGCACTTTTCTGAATACTACGTACCTAAAAATTTAAATTTTATGTATGTTTTTGGTGTGCTAGCTGTT
Source organism: Marinomonas flavescens (assembly GCF_004352835.1). Lineage (GTDB taxonomy): Bacteria > Pseudomonadota > Gammaproteobacteria > Pseudomonadales > Marinomonadaceae > Marinomonas > Marinomonas flavescens. Next base: position 243,722 of record NZ_SJSB01000003.1, read on the forward strand.
TTCCTGTTAGTGAATCAGTTGCTGACAGGGATTTGGTTGGCCATGAGTTATGACCCTTCGCCTGACAAAGCGTTTGCTTCAATTCAGTATATTATGCGAGATGTGCATTTTGGCTGGTTGATTCGCTATCTTCATACGACTGGCGCATCGGCATTGTTCATTGTGTTATATGTTCATGTGCTACGTAGTCTGCTGTATGGTTCCTACCAAAAGCCAAGAGAGTTGGTTTGGCTGTTTGGGATGACGCTTTATTTTATTATTATGATTGAAGCTTTTCTTGGATACTTACTTCCATGGGGGCAGATGTCGTATTGGGGTGCTCAAGTGATTACCTCGATATTTGGAAGTATTCCTGTTGTCGGTGTAGGCCTGCAAGAGTGGGTAAGGGGGGATTATTTTGTTTCTGGTGTGACGTTAAATCGTTTCTATGCTTTGCATGTCATTGCTTTTCCTATATTGCTTTTGTTGTTTGTTTTTTTACACCTTTCTACCTTGCGTCATGTCGGTTCAAACAACCCTAAGGGGGTTGATGTTAAAAAATACCGTGATGAAAATGACATTCCATTAGATGCGATTCCATTTCATCCTTATTTTATAAGCAAAGATATTTTTGCGATTGGTGTTTTTCTATTTTTATTTTGTACGGTCGTTTTCTTTTTTCCCACAGTGGGAGGGTATTTTCTGGAGAAGGCAAACCTAGAGCCTGCAAACCGATTGTATACGCCAGAGCATATTTCGCCTCTTTGGTATTTTACGCCCTTTTATGCGATTTTAAGGGCGGTGACATTTTCTCTTTTTGGATTGGATGCTAAATTTATTGGTGCCTTGGCTATGTTTTCATCCGTTATTATTCCGTTTGCTTTACCATGGCTGGATAAAAGCCCGGTAAAATCAATACGTTATAAGGGGTGTTTGAGTAAGATTTTCTTAGCCTTGTTTTGCTTGAGTTTTCTTGTTTTGGGTGTCGTTGGGATGCTGCCCGTCAGTGCTTCTTCTACTTTGATCTCACAAGTTTTTGCTCTATTGTACTTTGCCTATTTTCTTCTGATGCCTTGGTACACTCGATATGAAACGACCAAACCTGTACCGGAAAGGGTTTAGTGTATGAGCTATCTTTTGTCGCGAGTGATTGTCTTCTTTTTACTGATATTGAGTGCTTCTGCAGCATTGTCTGCGGATGTGGTGCACAAGAAAATGACGCCCAATTATGACGATAAGGCTTCGCTACAAAGAGGCTTGGCTATTTATTCAAATTACTGTTCGGGCTGTCATCAAATTAAATATGTGCGTTATAGTCGTATTGCTGATGATTTAAGTATTCCTAAGTCATTATTTGAAGAAAATTTATTACCAAAATATGCTAGAATGGGCGACCAAATTACATCGACAATGACAAAAGCAGATGCTAAAGCTTGGTTCGGCGTTATTCCGCCGGATTTATCGCTTGAAGCAGGTCGACGGAGCCCCGATTGGGTGTACCGTTATCTGCAAAGTTTTTATCAGGATAGTTCGCGTCCTTATGGTGTGAATAACGCGCTTTCTCCAGATTCAATGATGCCTAATGTATTAGAGCATTTACAAGGAGAGAGGGTGCTGAGTTGCCAAGGTATAACAAAACCTTCAGGCAATAAGTATTCTGCATTGACTAATTCGAGCTATTCAAAGTGTGATATTGTTGATGGGGTGAAAAAAGGTCAACTGACAGATCAAGAATTTAAACAAGTGGCTTATGATGTCGCGAATTTCCTGGCTTATGCTTCAGATCCTTCGCGATCGGACAGGGAGTCTCTTGGGTTGAAGGTACTGCTTTTTCTTAGTGTATTTGTATTCGTTACTTATCTGCTAAAAAAAGAGTTTTGGCGAGATATTGCGTAAAATTAGCGTCTAATTAATGAGTCTTAAAATAGATGAGTTAATTGGCCATTTTATTAGTTTGCCCTTTTGGGCTTTTGTTGTTTTTAAGATAGGGGTTTTACATGGGTGTTATTGCTAAGCGCTCCTCAATGACGTTTTTCTCTGATGGGGAAGATCACTATAGCCATCGAGTGCGTATTGTGCTGGCTGAAAAAGCCGTTACTGTTGACATCATTGATGTGGACTCATTCAATAAGCCTGCAGAATTGGCTGATGTGAATCCATACAATGAATTACCAGCATTAGTGGATCGTGATTTGGTTCTTTATGAGCCAAACGTAATGATGGAATATTTAGATGAGCGTTTTCCTCATCCGCCTTTACTGCCTGTATATCCAGTTGCTCGCGCGGAAAGTCGTCTGTATATGTATCGTATTCAACGCGATTGGGCGAAATTGGTAGATTTAATTCTTTCCAGTAAAGACAAAGAAGCGGTTGCGCAAGCACAAAAAGAATTGCGTGAAGGCTTAATCAGCGTATCGCCAATTTTTGAAGAAAAACCTTACTTCATGAGTGATGATTTCACGATTGTTGATTGTTGTTTAGCGCCTATCTTGTGGCGTTTACCATCACTTGGTGTTGATATTCCAAAAGACCAAGCTGCTGCTCTTCATAAGTATATGGAATTAGTATTCTCTCGTGAGTCATTTAAAGAGAGTTTATCTGAAGCCGAAGAAGAAATGCGTCTAGACTAATTTGTCTATGATTTGATATAAAAAAGGAGCTTTTATGGCTCCTTTTTTGTTCGTTTATTTTGGTATTTATTTGAGATGGTGGTCTATTAGGGCTGCGTTTATATTGATTATAAAAGCTCAAAAAACGAAGTGTAAAATATCGGTTTAGCTGTAATGCGTTGAGGCTAAAACAATAGGAGTTATGATGTTACCGAAAAGATCTTACTTACTGGATGCTGCTTACAAATGGGTGTCTGATAATGATATGACACCCTACCTTTTAGTTGATGCTAACCATGAAGGTGCGGTTCTCCCAACAGAGTTTGTGCAAGACGGGCAGATTGTTTTGAACATTGGTATGTCTGCTGTGCGTCATTTAATTATGGACAAAGAAGCGGTGTCTTTTGAAGCGCGTTTTAGTGGTAAGCCTATGCAGGTATATGTGCCAATAAAAGCAGCATTAGCGCTTTACGCTAAAGAAAATGGAGATGGTTTTGTGTTTCCTGAGGAGGACTTTCCTGAGGGACCTTCTACGCCTACGCCCTCTAAACCAGAGAAAAAAGGCTTTACTTTGAAAGTCGTAAAATAAGTAACGTTAACTCAGGTTGTCGTTGTTCAGAAAAAGAGCCTTATTTTGATATGAGGCTCTTTTTTTTGGTCGTATGTCAGGCTTTTTTTATTCGTCGTAACCAAATAACTGGCGTTCAAGTAGGTCGATTAAGGTGTGAATGACGGTTATTTGGCACTCATGGACACGGGCTGTGCCTAATAGATTTATCTTTATCTCCGTGTCGTCACGTGATGTGAGTGAAGACACGTTTTTAGCTTCTGGGCTCGTCAGGGCGACAATGCTCATTTTCCTCTCATGAGCCGCTTGAATGGCCTGAATAATGGGGGATGTATTGCCTCTATTCGCGATGACAAATAAAACATCGCCAGGATTACCAATGGCGGTGATTTGCTTTGAAAAAACATCGTGATAGCTGTCGCTATGGGTAATGGCTAATAGGGCGGCGCCGTCACCGCTTAGGTTTATCGCAGGCAAGCCTGGGCGTTCTCTGTCCATTCTATCCAGCATTAGCGTACTAAAGTATTGAGCCAAATGTGAACCAGTACTGTTGCCTACGCAAATGACCTTGCCACCAGAAGCAATGCTTGAGAAGAGGACTCGAGCAGCATGTTCTATGTAAGGTGGTAAGCTTTCCAACGCTTGTTGTTGAGCTTCAAAGCTTTGAGCAAATTGTGTGTAAATCGCTTCTTGAAAATCCATAATGGTTAAAATACTGCTTTAAGCCAGGTTAAATGTTGGGTGTCGATTTCTTGATCAAACAATATGGCGTCAAAACGACAGGCACTTGTTGATTTGTTATTTTTTTGTAGCCAATACTCAGCTGTGAGCCTGATTTTTCTCAGTTTCGAGGGGTTTAGGCTCTCAGCTGCACTCCCATGAAATGCATTCGCACGAAAACGTACTTCAACAAAAACATAGGTTTTATTATCTAGGAATATGAGATCAATTTCTCCCATACGGCTATGATAATTTCTATCAATGAGTCGTAACCCTTGTTGCTGCAAGTAGAGCTCAGCTGCTTCTTCAGCCTTCTCTCCATTATTTTTGGGCGTCGCTCGTTTCTGCTTTGTGAAAAAATTGGGTACTGATGGCATTAACCAAATGTCCTCTTTGGTAAGTCATAATCTCAGGTCGTTTATGAAATATACCATTTTTATCCATAGTAATAATGCCAGTGTTTGCAGAAAGTCGTGTGCTCTTTAACTGAACAAACAAAGGAAAGCGATTAGCGAGTAAATACGCATCGGCACCTAGCGCGTGTAAGCGGCGCAAAATATTCGAGTCGCGATCAGTAGACACTTCATTTAGGGTGTTATTTTTTTGTGCGATAGCGGGAATTTCTGTAAAAATAATGCGCTCTATATCACTAAAATTAATATTTTGTTCGGGCGGTGTGTCGTTTAATGTACTGCTAGACAGCATTGGAATGCTTTGAGCAAAGTAATAATCCAGCAAAGGGCGAACTTGTTTTGCTTCGCTTAGTTTGCCAACAAAATAGATATAGTCTAAATCTTGTCTTGGTCTCACGACACTGTCTACTTTTTCACCAGTCCATCTTTTGATTAGAGCGATGCGTTGCTTGCTTTCATTTATTAGTAAGAGCTTTTGAACGGCGCGTTGGCGATCGCTTGATGTGTTCTTATATGAAAGGTTAGCCGTTACACTAATATTGTCTTTTTGTGCGGTCTGAAGAAATTCATCACTCTGCCGTAATGCCCAGGTGTCTTGGGTGCTTAAAATAGCGGCTTTTTTTGCCCCGGCTTGTTTTGCAAAACTAATTAGCTCATGTATGTCGTCTTCCGAGCTGAGTGAGAAATAAAATAGGTTCTGTACCTTGGCATTACTTTCAAGCTGATTTAACGCAATGACTGGATGTTCTAAGTTCATTTGGCTAATGCGTGCAACGTTGTTCTTTTTAAGAGGGCCAATAATCACGTCGGGATTCAGTTGATTGGCTGCCGCTATGGCGTCGCTTATTTCTTTATAATCATTGGTGTTAACAATGGCGATGTCAGCACGTTTATTTGTTTGGTGATAATAAGCGGAGAAGAACCCTTTAATAATCGCTTGAGAAGCGCGTTCCAGTTTGCCACTCATCGGCAACATTAATACGATTTTAGTTGGCGGGGTTTCACCTAATTTTGCAATAATTTGGAAGTCCAATGGCGGGTTAATTGCAGCTGGGTGTTCTGGGTGTTGGCCTTGCCATTGTTGAAACTGTACAAGTTGTTGCTCTATGGAAAGCGTTTGGTTGCGTAAAATATTACTGATAGTGAGCCAGCCGTTGAGGTTGGGTAGGTTGGCTTGCTTCAGTTCTAGTACTTGCGTATCTGTCAGATTTTGGATCGATGTCCATAGCTGAGCTTGATTAAGCTTTTTGTTATCCCCAGTTAAAGTGTCGTCCAGAGAAAGGCGTAGCTTTATGGCTTCTGACCAATTGCCAGTGTGTTCAAAAATAGTGGCTTTTGTTTCACTTATTTGTATTTGGTTTTCAGTTTCATTAGCGGATGGTAGTGCTTCAGCTTGGGCTAATAAATCCATTGCACTCATTGGATCATCGCGCTTCGCTGCAATAAGTGATGCTAGTAACAATGCTTTAAACTGTATGCGTGAAGGCGTAGTTAATATTTTATCACCTAGTGCGTCTCGGGCTTTTAGGTAATCGCCATCTTTATAGCTTTGTAGGGCATTGTCATAAGCGTCTGTTAATTCTTTTGGCGCTTTATAGGGGTGATAAATACTGTCAGGCGCTCCACTTTCTTGGCTTCCAGGTGGTGCGTACTGAGGTGAATTGTCCTGAGATCTATTTAAATTCGTCGAGCTACAAGCACTTAGCAGCAATGCACAGACGGTTAATGATATGATGCGGAGATTAATTAGGCTCATAAGCTCATAAAATGACAGATAAAAGAGGCAGTATGGTAGCACATAGTTCAGATGATGTGAGGGGCACGCTATACATAGTTGCAACTCCGATTGGTAATCTTGATGATTTTAGTAGAAGAGCTGAAAAGATTTTACGGGAAGTAGACTATATTGCCGCAGAAGACACGCGTCATACGCGCCGTCTATTGAATCACTTTGGTATCGAGGCGAAGCTTTTTTCGATCCACGATCATAATGAAAAAGACAAATCCGAGTACGTCGCCAGTTTGCTCGAAGAGGGCAAAAGCGTGGCCTTAGTGTCGGATGCTGGAACGCCGCTTATTTCTGACCCAGGTTATCACATTGTCAGCTTTTTGCGGGCTCGAGGGTTAACTGTTGCGCCTGTACCAGGTGCTTGTGCTTTGATTTCTGCTTTGTGTGCCTCAGGTTTGCCGACGGACCAATTCTTTTTTGCAGGCTTTGTACCAGCGAAGTCCAAAGCGCGTTGTGATTTGTTTGACTCATGGAAAACGCAAGCGGGAACCGTAGTATTTTACGAATCAACCCATCGTATTTATGATTCAATTAAGGATGTTTTGAGTGTCTACGGTGACGATGCTCGACTCGTGCTTGCTCGAGAAGTTACTAAGACGTTTGAAACTTTTTTATCGGGTACGGCGGCGGAAATACTCGCGATGTTTGATGCCGATGCGAACCAAATGCGCGGCGAGTTCGTGGTAATGCTGAGTTTTACGCAAGAAAGTGGTGATGAAAAAGAACTTGAAGCCAAGCGTATTTTGGGGATCTTGTTAGAAGATTTACCGGTTAAGCAAGCCGCGGCAATGGCGGCTAAATTAACGGGTGAGAAGAAGAATTATCTTTATAAAATGGCACTAGAAATGCAAAATACATAATGGAATAGGTTCAAACCTTAAAAAAATCCAAGATAGAATGAGTAAATTAATTTCTGATAAAAGTGATTAATTAGAGCGATATCAATCAAACAATGGATGTATTCATATGTCATTTAAAAATAATAAAAAAAACATGGTTAAGTTTTTGTCTCTTGCCTCTTTGGTTTTGTTGGGTTCTCAGCTTGCACATGCACGCACTTGGGATCAAATTCAGCAAAGTGGCGAGCTTAAAGTAGGCATGACAGGCGACTATTCACCGTTAACGTTTCACAGCAAAACGGGAGAATTAAAAGGCTTTGATGTCGATATGACGACACGACTAGCAAAATCAATGGGATTAAAAGTGCATTTTGTTAAGACGAGCTGGCCAACGCTGTCGGCAGATCTTGCCGCTGACAAATTTGATGTAGCGGCTGGTGGTGTAACGAAAACGCAGAAGCGTGAAAAACAATTTTATTTGTCTGATTCCGTGGCTAAAAATGGCAAAATAATTCTGACTAACTGTGCGAATACTAAGTCACTTCAAACACTAGAAGAAATCAATAAACCTAATGTTAGTGTGATTGTAAACCCAGGTGGGACGAACCAAGCCTACGTTGATTCCCATATTACAAATGCGAAGATTATTAGAACCAAAGATAATTTTGCTAATTTACAGGGGATTCGTGAAAACACAGCCGATGTGATGATTACTGATTTGATTGAAGGTAATTATTATCAACTAAAAGAAAAAGGTGTTTTTTGTGTTTCTTCAAAACAAATATTAGCGGGCACCTCAAGTGTTAAAGCGTATATGGTCAAGAAAGATAATAAGCAATTACTTAACAAAATCAATGCTTGGCTTGAAGGCTCAGATAAAATGGCTTTAGCTAAACATTGGGGTATATCTGAGTAATTAGGGCTACAAAAAGAACCATTCTTATTGTTTTTTTTTGATCGCCTGGTCGACTCTAATGTGGGCGCTGAGTGTTTACATTAGAGAAAGACTGGGTATACTCGTTGGCACTTGTCGGAGTGCCATTTGGCTGAGATCGCATCATTAAGTGCGGGATCCGCAGAACCTGATCGGGTTAACACCCGCGTAGGAAACAAGAAAGTCTCTATTTTTCTTATCTGCATCAAATGAACTCCTGTGAAGGTTGTTAATTTGATGTCGCGTTCTTTTTATCATCTTTTAATACCTCCACAGGGCTCATCTTTTTTGCGAACTAAATCCCGTTAATAATGGGTATTTTTTGTCGTAATCGAGCACCCAGACAAGCAATTCTCTATTTTTTCATAGTAGGAACTGCTTATGTCAACCTCACAAAAAATCACTAAAAAAACCCGAGATCAAGCGCGTCTTGATGCCAAAACTTTTATCGAATCCCTACAAGCAAGGCCTTTTCCTGCGTCTGAGCGTATTTACCTTACGGGATCAGAAGAGTCCATTCGCGTGCCAATGCGCAAAATCAATCTGACGGATACGCCAATCGGTTCAGATCCAGATAATTTGACCTTCGAACCTAATGAAGCGATTTACGTGTACGATTGCTCAGGTTCTTATGCAGACCCAGAAGCCAATATAGATGTGCACCAAGGCTTGGCGGCCATGCGTGCGCCTTGGATTGAACGCCGTCAAGACTCCATAACATTACCCCATGTGTCGTCAGAATTTGCTCAAGCGCGATTGACGGATATTGCCCTTGAATCCCTGCGTTTTCAAAATTTACTGACAGTACGAAAAGCCCGTAAAGGTAAGTGTGTCACTCAAATGCACTACGCTAGACAAGGCATAGTTACCCCTGAAATGGAATACATTGCGCTGCGTGAAAATCAAAATTTAGACGCCATAAAAAGTGAGTTATTACGCAAGCAGCATCCTGGACAAAGCTTTGGCGCCAATATCCAAACGCGCATTACGCCAGAATTTGTCCGCGATGAAGTGGCCGCTGGTCGCGCTATTATTCCTGCCAATATTAATCACCCAGAAAGCGAACCGATGATCATTGGGCGTAACTTTTTGGTAAAAGTGAACGCCAACATTGGTAATTCAGCGGTGACATCTTCCATTGAAGAAGAGGTCGAAAAGTTGGTTTGGTCAACCCGTTGGGGTGCTGATACCGTGATGGATTTGTCCACCGGTAAAAACATCCATGAAACCCGCGAATGGATCTTGCGTAATTCTCCAGTGCCCATTGGTACTGTGCCGATTTACCAAGCGTTAGAAAAAGTGAACGGCGTGGCTGAAGCGCTTAATTGGGAAGTCTTTAAAGACACCTTAATCGAGCAGGCTGAACAAGGCGTGGATTATTTCACCATTCATGCCGGTGTGTTACTGCGTTTTGTACCTATGACGGCAAAGCGCTTAACCGGCATAGTGTCTCGTGGTGGTTCCATCATGGCGAAATGGTGCTTGGCTCACCATCAAGAGAGCTTCTTGTATGAGCGTTTTCGCGATATTTGTAAAATCTGCGCCGCCTACGATGTGTCACTTTCGTTGGGCGATGGCTTACGCCCCGGTTCGATTATGGACGCCAACGACGAAGCACAAATGTCAGAACTGCGCACCCTAGGTGAGTTGACGAAAGTGGCGTGGGAATACGATGTGCAAGTGATGATCGAAGGCCCTGGTCATGTGCCAATGCAGTTGATCAAAGAGAACATGACCGAGCAATTGGAACATTGTCATGAAGCGCCATTTTATACCTTAGGGCCGCTCACTCAAGACATTGCACCGGGTTACGATCACATTACCTCTGGTATAGGCGCCGCGCAAATTGGTTGGTATGGCTGTGCCATGCTGTGCTACGTGACGCCCAAAGAGCATTTGGGGTTACCGAATAAAGAAGACGTTAAAGAAGGTTTGATTACCTACAAAATCGCCGCCCATGCCGCGGATTTAGCTAAAGGTCACCCCGGCGCTCAAGTACGTGACAATGCGTTATCGAAGGCGCGTTTTGAGTTCCGCTGGGAAGACCAATTTAATCTTGCGCTTGACCCAGACACAGCGCGCGCTTATCACGATGAAACCTTGCCTCAGGCGTCTGGTAAAGTCGCGCATTTTTGCTCTATGTGTGGTCCGAAATTCTGCTCTATGAAAATCACTCAAGAAGTACGTGAGTATGCCAAAGGCTTAGAAGATCAAGCGGCAGCGGCACAGCAAGATGCCGAAGAGGGTATGCAGAAAATGTCTGAGCAGTTTCGTGAGTTGGGCAGTGATGTCTATTTGACCACAGACAAGTTAATCACAGACAAGTTGGCTTAGGTTGAGAGATAACATGAATAAACTTCCCGTTATTTGGCAGGTTGGCGCACGTCAATCTTGCTCTGACTCGTTTGCCTTATCTGTGTCGATTGCCGAGCACTTACCGTGTGTTATGAAGTATATCGACAGTTATCAGCAAGCAGGCGCGTCCACTTACCCCTGCTCATTTGTCGAGTTCGATGACCAATGGCAAACGCTGCTTGATCAATCTATGCCCGATGTCATTTATCTGCATGCACTGCCATCCAACGAATTGGTCGTGTGCTGCGCTAAATGGCTTCAGCATATCAAGGCGTTATTGCCGTCAGTGGTTGTGGTGCTCAATGCTGACCTTGGTAGCAATGTGAATTGTCAGCGCTTTTTGAGTGAGTTACTCGCCTGTACGGATGTCGTTCTAGCGCCGAAGCGTCAGCTTGATTGCTTAATAGATTGTCACGATACGACGTCTGTAGCAGATGTTCATACCGCGTTAGTGCCTTGGTTTGCAGTCTCTGACGCTGTGTGGCTGTTGACCGATGAGCAGGATTCATCGGTGTGGTATGTGACGAAGCAGAAAATGTACGATTTCTCGTTTGCCTGTGACTCTGTTGCTTTAACACAGGCGCAATCCTACCGCCGAGCTTTTTCAATGGCCTGTTTTTTAGGTCATGGTTACGACGAGCTGGATGCCACTACCATGGCGCAAACCTATTTGGCCAGTGATCTTGATGGTCATGCTGGCTGGCCTAATCAAACTCAGTACTTACCGACCGTGACTGAGTTAAGCGACGGCCAAGCAGGCGCCGTCGAATCTAAAACAACCGCGAGTAGGCTAACGTTTGCCACGATCGATAAACAGAAATTTGGTTTATACCCGGTGGTCGATTCTTTAGCGTGGTTGGAATTGGTGCTAGAAAATGGCGCCACCACGGCTCAACTGCGTATTAAAGACCCTAGTACGTCGACATTAGACAGCCAAATTAAAAGTGCGGTGGCCCTTGGCCAGCGTTATCAGGCTCAGGTGTTTATTAATGACTACTGGCAAAAGGCCATTGAACATGGTGCTTTTGGTATTCATCTTGGGCAAGAAGACTTAGAGGTTGCTGACTTGGCGGCCATTAGCCAAGCAGGACTGGCGCTGGGTATCAGCACCCACGGCTATTTTGAAATTGCCAACGCGATGAAGATCAACCCCAGTTACATCGCACTGGGTCATATTTTTCCTACGCAAACCAAAGACATGCCATCACAGCCACAAGGGCTGACACGGTTAGCGCTTTATGCTGCCTTGCTCAAAGGTGTTTATCCGACGGTTGCCATTGGCGGTATCAGTGCTGAGCGTGTGGCTCCTGTACTGAAAACAGGGGTCGACAGTGTAGCCTTGGTGACCGCGATTACGAAAGCTCTGAACCCAGAGCAAGCCACGCGCGATCTATTGTCTGTGTATCAAACCGAAAAGGCGCTTCTTGATGAGTAACGAAATCATGCTTTATGTGAATGACAGCCCAATGTCTTGTGTTGGCAAGACGCTAGCGGATTTATTGCAACAACTTGAGAAACCGTCTCAAGGCATTGCGGTGGCGATCAATCACGCCGTGGTGCCTAAAAGCGTATGGGCCACGACCCTGCTTGAAGACAATATGAATGTGTTTATTTTTGAATCTATTGCAGGAGGTTAACGTGTCATCTTTAATGATTGCAGGTCATGAATTTCAATCACGATTATTTACCGGTACCGGTAAATACGCCAGCGCTGAGGCGATGATGGCATCGATCAATGCCAGTGGCAGTGAGCTGGTTACCTTGTCGTTACGTCGTATGGATTTAAAACACCAAAGTGACAATATTCTTCAGCCATTGCAGCAGCATGGCATTAAGTTACTGCCCAATACCTCAGGTGCTCGCACTGCAAAAGAGGCGGTGTTTGCCGCCCAATTGGCGCGTGAAGCATTGGAGACTAACTGGGTTAAGTTAGAGATTCATCCTGATCCTAGGTATTTAATGCCTGATGCGATTGAAACCTTGGCCGCCGCAGAAGAGCTCGTCAAGCAGGGCTTTATAGTGATGCCCTATGTGCATGCCGATCCAGTGTTATGTAAACGTTTGGAAGAAGTCGGTTGCCAATGTGTGATGCCACTCGGGTCGCCTATTGGTTCTAATATGGGCTTGGCTAGCAAACCCTTTTTGGAAATTATTATTGAGCAGAGTCAGGTGCCCGTGATTGTGGATGCGGGTATCGGAGCACCATCGGATGCGGCCTTAGCGTTAGAAATGGGCGCCGATGCGGTGCTGGTGAATACCGCAATGGCCGTGGCGCAAGATCCTGCGCAAATGAGTTTGGCCTTTAAAATGGCGGTAGAAGCAGGGCGCTTGGCGTATGAATCTGGCTTGGGTGAAAAGCGTCAGCAGGCGCAAGCGTCTAGCCCTTTCACAGATTTTGTTGGTAGCTTGTCATGAGTACCGCTAAAACACTTCATATTTGCCCGCAGAGTCCTGAGGTCGAAGGGCAATTTAGTGCTGTGCTGGCCGCGCAGTCTTGGCAGCAGACCAGCCGTTTGCATGAGTCAATAAACGATCAGGACGTTAAACTTGCATTGGCTAAGAAACGCTTGGACATTAATGACTTCGCGGCGCTTATTTCGCCTGCTGCAGAGCCTTATTTAATGCAAATGCTGGCAAAATCGGAGCAACTGACGAAACAGCGTTTTGGTAACACAGTGAGCTTATTTGCCCCTTTATACCTGTCGAATACCTGCGCGAATGAATGCACCTATTGTGGTTTTTCCATGAGCAATGCGATTAAGCGACTGACCTTAAACGAAGGGCATATCGCCAAAGAAATGACGGCGATCAAAGGCAAAGGTTTTGACAGTATTTTGTTGGTCACGGGAGAAACGAATAAGGTATCGATGCCGTATTTCAAGCGCATGATTCCCTTGATTAAGCCGCACTTTAGTCAGCTCTCTATGGAAGTGCAGCCGCTAGAATCTGAAGAATATAAAACCCTGCAAGGTATTGGTTTAGATGCGGTGTTGGTCTATCAAGAAACATACCGACGACAAACCTATTTAGAGCATCATTTACGCGGAAATAAGTCCGATTTTAATTATCGTCTCGATGCCCCAGATCGCATCGGTCAGGCTGGTATTCATAAAATTGGCTTAGGTGTTTTATTAGGATTAGAAGATTGGCGTACTGACTCGATCATGATGGCTAAGCATTTACGTCATTTGCAAAAGCGCTATTGGCGCAGTCGTTTTAGCGTAGCGTTTCCTCGTATTCGTCCTTGCGCTGGTGGCATAGTGCCTAAATCAGTGATTTCTGATCGTCAGCTGGTGCAATTGATTGCGGCGTGGCGTTTATTTGATGCGGATCTTGAAATGAGTCTATCCACGCGAGAGTCGGCTGAGTTTCGAGATCATGCGGTGCGGATGGGCTTTACGACCATGAGTGCTGAATCCAAAACCCAACCAGGGGGGTATGCAGAAGACGCTCCACAAGCGTTGGAGCAATTTGAGATCAGTGATGAGCGATCGGTGGACGACATCGCAGAGATGATCCGCCGCCAAGGGCGTGAAGTCATCTGGAAAGATTGGGACCCAGCATTGAGTCATTAAGTTATTGAGTCATTAAACCGTTGAGTCTGGATCATTAAGTAAAGCGTATTTTTATTCATGCTTCTGGATAGTATAGGATAGCCCCATGTGCAGCCATGAATCAGCGGCTGAGCATGGGGTTTTTTGTCTTAAATCATCATCAGCAAGGTGTACTATGTGGTATCAAAAAGAGCTTACACTGCCAAGAAAGCCAAGAGGTTTTCACCTCATTACAGACGATATTATCCGCGCTATACCTGAGCTACGGACGATAAAAATCGGCTTGTGCCATGTCTTTATTCAACACACCTCTGCCTCACTGACGATAAACGAAAACGCGGATGTTACCGTGCGCGAGGATTTCGAAAGCTATTTCAACCGGGCAGTGCGAGAAGGTGAGCCCTATTACCGTCATAATGACGAAGGTGACGACGATTTACCCGCCCACATAAAAAGCAGTTTGCTTGGTGCAAGCGTGCAGATACCGATTAGCAATGGCCAGCTCAACATGGGTCTTTGGCAAGGCATTTATTTAGGAGAGCATCGAGACCAAGGGGGCGAACGCTCGCTTATTATTACCCTTAACGGAGAGAGGTTATGAGTAAATTAACGCTAGATGAGGCGGATAAGGTTAAGATGACTGACCAATTAAAATCTTATTTAGAACAAGAGTTTGACCTGAGTGTTGGGGCTTTTGATGTCGAATTTCTATTGGATTTCATCACTGATAATTTTTCTGCCACTTATTATAACAAAGGCCTGAGGGACGCTCAGCAAGTGATGCAAGAAAAGATGGAAACTGTTCATGATGCTCTTTATGAACTAGAACTTCCGACGTAATAGCCGGCTAAGTGTCTGTTATAAATAGGGTTGTTGGGTGATAAGCCACGAATAAAGAATTATTCCTGACAGCAGTCTGACAAGATTTACTAAGCAGTTTCAGCGCACTGACATACATTGACAAAAAAACTCTTATACTGAATCCATGTTGTAGGGGTTGTTCTTTGTTCCCTTTGGGCAGCCTAGGCGATGTGGAAGTAAGTGTGAAAATCTGAAGATGATGCAGGTTTTCACACCAGTAAGGATATTAGAGCTCCAATTTTTCATTGATAGTTGTTGAGTGTTGCCCCAGTTGTCAAAGGCTGGGGCTTTTTTATATAAAGTACAATCAAATTATTTTCAATTCTTCTAAATTAAGATAATAAAGCACATCACTTTTTTTAAATCTAGATGAGAGTGAATTTCAATGCAATTTAAATTGGAAAATACAATTTAAATTGACCAATATTATTTAATACTTTTTTTATGGTTTAAATATTTTCATGCACTATTTTGTTGTGTGTAACTAAATTATGCTCTAGTTTGGATCATAAATAATGAAGTTTATTAATATAGTCATCATGTTTTACACTGTTTTTATATAGTAAAGGCGTGGTGCTAACCAGCTTCTTGAACTCTTTTTGAAAGTGAGACTGATCGCTAAAACCTAGATCAAAGGCTAAATTTGAAAGCTCAAGGTGGTCGCTGTGATTGATATTATAAACCGCAGACTGGCAGCGTACGATGCGACTAAAAAGCTTCGGTGATACGCCAATGTCATCAATGAATAAGCGTTGGATAGTGCGTCTTGTGTAGCCGGTTAGTGCTTCCATATCTTGTATTTTTATATTGCCGTTATGCTGATAAATACTTTTCATTACTTGGTACGTTGTTGCGGAGCATTTTCGTGCTTCTTGGTGCCCGTAGAATTGTTCAAAATAGGCGACTTGTTCAGTAAAGCATTCTGTGTTTATTATTTGTTCAAATAATTGATTTATATTGGGATTTATTTCATTTAGGGTGTGTTCGTTGCAGACCAGTTCTTGTGCCGACGTGGCTAGAAAATCCGGCATTATGCCGGCAGAAAAACGCACCCCAAAATAACGATGACCGCGATTGAATGGTATGCTGGTGGCTTCCAGTGGCGTGCCATATACCTTGGCGCTTGGCCGGCTGCTGTCGCAATCAAAAAGAATATCTACACAGCCGTCAGGAATCGCAAAAATAGCCTCATCATCGTCTTTCACCTCAAAGCTGTAAAAATGTGAGATAGACGCATTGCGAGCATTCGAAAGGGAAAACTTTTGTGCAGCACTGAGTACCATCCAAGGTTGTTTAGAACGAATGCTTTTTAAATTGGATAACAATTCATGAGTAGACATACGTATAACCTGACATTTATGTAATCTATTACATATAGCAAATTAAGTGCCAATATTATTTTGGTAATATTTATAGTCTTATGTCCCAAAAATACAATACGAAATAAATCGGTATTACTAATATCGAAATGCCTGCTAAACATTCATTTTTATTTTATAGAGCTTGTTAGGTTTCTAAAAAGTAATTTTCGAATTAGCAGAATTTTATTCAATTTTATATTTTGGGTGATGCTATGTCTGACAATACAAAAATCGATTTTATCTATCTTTCTGAACAAGACATGATCAAGGCGGGCGTAACCGATATGCCGACTTGCGTCGACACCATGGAAGAGATGTTTGCTCTGCTTTATAAGGGTGACTATCGGATGGCTGGAGCCAACAATGATTCCCATGGCGCTATGGTGACATTCCCTGAGACATCTGACATTCCTAACATGCCTCATCATACGCCAGATCGTCGCTTGATGGCGATGCCGGCGTATCTAGGGGGCGATTACCAAACATGTGGCGTGAAGTGGTATGGCTCAAACATAGCAAATCGTGAAAGGGGTTTACCACGCTCCATTTTGATGATGACACTAAACGATGTCGATACTGGCGCACCCTTGGCCCATATGTCTGCCAATTTATTATCGGCCTATCGCACAGGAGCCGTTCCAGGTGTGGGAGCGCGTCATTTAGCACGTAAAAACTCAAAGGTTATTGGTCTATTAGGGCCTGGCGTTATGGGAAAAACGTCGGTTGCTGCGTTTATGGCGGTATGTCCGAATATTGATACCTTAAAAGTAAAAGGGCGTGGTCAGAAGAGTTTGGATGACTTTTTAACCTGGGTAAATGTCACTTTTCCACAAATCACCAATGTACAAGTGGTGGATACCCTTGAAGAGGTGGTGCGTGATTCAGACATAGTCACTTACTGCAACTCAGGTGAAACAGGGGATGTGTCGACTTACCCGATAGTGAAGCGAGAGTGGGTGAAATCAGGGGCGTATATTTCTATGCCTGCCTATTGCCGATTAGACGAAGATCTTGAAAAAGACGATGTTCGTAAAATTCTCGACAACCCAGGTCTATACGACGCTTGGTATGAAGAAGCGCCAAAACCGTCTCATATGTACATTCCTATCATCGGCTGTCGCTTTCTAGATATGGTCGAAGAGGGACTAATGAGTAAAGACAGCCTTGAAGACCTAGGAGCCATAGCGGCTGGTGCTGCGCCGGGGCGTTTAAATGACGAAGAAATTATCATCTTGTCTGTCGGTGGGTTGCCAACGGAAGACGTGGCATGGGCCACTAAAATTTATCGTAATGCGTTAGAGAAGAATATTGGTGTGAAATTGAATCTCTGGGATACCCCAGAACTTCGTTAATTTCATCGTGCAATTGAAGAGTGCATTAAGTGTGTTTTGTGCTCTTCAGATCATTCTTATTTAACTTATTAGGTAACCCCATGGCGAAAATTATAAAACTAAAAACGGGCTCTAAATTCGAAGAGTCCGCGAGCTATTCCCGACTTGTAGCCGTTGATAATTGGATTTATGTCTCCAATACAGCGGGCCGCAATCCTGTCAGCAAAGAAATTCCAGACGATTTACTGCAACAAACTCAACAAGTGTTCGACAACATTGAAGCGGCGTTAGCGTCGGTAGAGGCCTGTTTAGGCGATGTTGTGATGTCTCGAGTCTTTATTCAGAATCCTGCGGACACCATGGCCGTGATGAACTTTATCGGCACTAAGTTTAAAGGCATTGACCCTGCTACGACGGTAACATCGCCACCATTAGGTTCCAGCGAATATAAGGTTGAATTGGAGGTGACTGCGTATCGTGGTGCCGCCACAGCGGAGCTTGAAAAGAGACAGCTGTCTTAAGCGGCATTCCGTCATGATTGGGCTGAATGGCTTTGGGTATTAAGTAATGGATAGGGCAAGGGTATGACAAAAACACTCGATAGATTCAATACGACAGATGAACTCCCTGCAGCGACGACGGTGGTGATTATTGGCGGCGGTATTGTGGGGGTGTCCGCGGCACTGACGTTAGCCGAGCGCAATATTCCAGTTGTATTGATTGAAAAAGGCCATGTGGCGGGTGAACAGTCTTCGCGAAATTTAGGTTGGGTGCGTAAAACCAGCCGGCATGCGGCAGATATTCCATTGGCGATGGCCGCAGATCGCTTGTGGTCCGAAATGCCAGAGCGTGTGGGTCATTCATTGGGTTACCAACAAGCAGGAATCATGTTTCTTGCCAAAGACGATGAACAAATGGCAACTCATGAAGCGTGGCTAAACTCGGTGAAGTCGTTTGACCTTGATTCTACTTTACTAAGTTCTGCACAAGTTGATCAACGCGTTCCAGGTGGAAAAGGGAATTGGGTAGGTGGCATTTATACCGGCTCTGATGGTCGAGCCGAGCCTTCTGATGCTGTTCCTATGATGGCCAAAGCGGCGATTGAAAAGGGCGCCATTATCATTCAGCACTGCGCCGTTCGTATGTTGTCGACTTCTGGAGGCAAGGTGAGTGGTGTGGTCACAGAAAAAGGGGAAATTCGCTGTGAACAAGTATTGCTAGCGAGTGGTGCGTGGTCGCGACGCTTTTTAGGGAATCATGGTATCTCGTTACCGACTCTGCCAGTAATTTGCTCTGTTATGCGTACCAAGCCGATGGAAGGTCCAACGGATATTGCCGTGGGTGCACCGGATTTCTCTTTTAGAAAACATCAAGATGGTGGCTTTATCGTCACTCAGCGTGGGGCATTAGATGCGCCTATTACGCTAGACCATTTCACTGTGGGATGGCGTTACTTAGAGCAGTTGCGTGCTCAACGACGTTTTTTACGTGTATCAATGGGGCGTTATTTCTTTAAAGATTTGGCGCTGAAACGCCGCTGGAAAGCGGACAGTGTTAGCCCATTTGAGCGTATTCGTACCATGAACCCTGCAGTAAACCCCGCGCTCAATCATGAAGCGATGACGAACCTTCGTGATGCTTGGCCCATTTTCAATAATGCGGAGTTGGCGGAAGCTTGGGCAGGTCTGATTGACATCACTCCTGACTCAAATCCTGTTATCGATCATGTAAAAGCAATACCAGGACTGACGCTCGCAACGGGTTTTTCAGGACATGGTTTTGGTACTGGACCTGCTGCCGGACAATTGGCCGCGGACCTTGTATCCAATGCTGCTCCTCTTATTGACCCAAGCCCTTACCGATTTGATCGGTTCTGAAATAGCTAATTTCTATTCATTGAAAAGGAACATTATTATGAGTGACCTTACCGTGACACAAAACGCAAAAATGGCGAGCAGTAATGCCTTACTAAACTCAAGCTCGAAAAAGATTGGGTTATTGACCATGATGTCGATCTGTATCGGCTTGGTTATTGTACAGGGAGCGATGATCTCTGGTTTACAAGGGGTAGGGATGGGTGGAACCACCTTTCTATTCGCCATGATGGCAGCACTGTTGATTTCTCAGTGTAATGCCATGAGTTTTGCGGAATTGTCGTTGATGTTTCCTCAAGAAGGGACATTGGCCACTTATACCCAAAAGGCAATTGGTCATTTTCCAGCGATTGTTGCTGTGTTTGCCGGTTATGTTGTTGTGGCTTGCTTAGCAATACCGGTAGAAATGTTTTTGGTCGATGCCATGGTAGGTGAGCTATTGCCCGGCGTGTTCCCAGAAAAAGTCATCCCTTTAGCAATTCTTGTTGTGCTGACTATTACAAATTTGGTCGGAGCGGATGTATTTGCCAAGGTACAGAATGTGCTGGCATTCATTCTTGTAAGTGCGCTAATTATTCTCGGGCTAGTGGCCATTACCGGGATAGATCAGCCTCATGCTGTTGTTTCAGGCACCCATGTTAGCTGGGGATTTGATGGCGTTGTCGATGGTAGTTTTATCGGGCTTATTGCTCTGGCAATGTGGTTATTTGTTGGCGCTGAATATATTTGCCCAATGATTAATGAGGTAAAAGACCCAGTGAAAAATATCCCCAAAGCCATGCAGTTGTCGTTATTTGCCATCTTTGGAATATTTGCCTTGTTTGTATATGGTGCGAGTTTATATCTCAATACGGAAACTTTATTGGGATCACCCATTCCGTATTTAGATTACTCGAACGCGGTGTTTGGCAAAGCGGGTTTGTTCATTGCGACTATTATGGGACTGGCGGCAACATGCAGTACCATCAATACTATTTTAGCGGCTTTACCGCGTATGTTGCATGGCATGGCTAAAGATAAACAAGCCTTTCCAGTGTTAAAAGCAACGAACCGTTTCAACACGCCTTGGGTTGGAATAGTGATGATGGCCGTGTTGTCATCTATTCCTTTTATAGCGCTTGGTATTGATTCACTGATTGTCTTGGTCATTGCCGCGACGACTAGCTACTTATTGGCTTATATCATTGCTCATGTGGATGTCATTGTATTGCGTATGCGCATGCCAAAGCATCAACGCCCATACAAGACACCGTTTTATCCGTTGCCTCAGATTCTCGGTATTGCAGCCATGGTGTATGTAGCGCTGAACAACTCACCCTCTCCTGAAATGACGCAAACGGTCTACAGTATTGCTGGTGGCATGCTGAGTGTGATTTGTTTGATTGCTGCAGTGTGGGTGAAATTTTATATGAAACGAGATTTGTTTGAAGCAGACATGGATTAAAGAGTCGAATTTTGAGAGTCGCCGCCAGCTTAAATGATGAGTCGCTGGCGGCTAGCTTTTGTATGCGCTCTGGCGAGTATTCAACACTAAGGATGATTATGCTGTTTGGAACGAAACGAATTAAGTTGCTAGAAAATGAATTAATGGCCGTTAAAAAAGAAAAACGCTTGCTAGAAGAAGAGGTGTTTTCGCTAAGAGAAAAAAGTGTAGTGCAGGCGCTTGAACAACAAAATTTACCACCAACCAATAGTTATTCAGAACAATTTCTTGATGCGAAGCAAGCTGTTTTAGGCCCTGTATTAGACACCATTAATAAAATTTCAGAACGTTTGTTTGATCCGATGAGTGCGTCTGAAGGGACGAATGGCGATATTGAGAAAAACAAACAAGGGATTGTTACATTAACAAAAGATATGTCTGACATCGCCTTACAAACAAGTCTTAGTTTGCAAGATATGAACGAGCTTAAAGGCATTGCCGCTGACATAAAAGGTTTTATTGATACGATACAAAGTATTTCTGCACAAACTAATTTACTTGCGTTGAACGCCGCTATTGAAGCAGCTCGAGCAGGGGAGCATGGACGTGGTTTTGCGGTCGTCGCTGATGAGGTTAGGTCGTTGGCAAATAAGACTAGGGAATCTAGTGAAAATATTTCAGCTTTAGTCCAGCGTATTGACGAAAGAACAACCTTAGTCTGTGGGCAAATTGAATTGCTTCATTGTTCATCTCAAAAGGTCAGTGATTCTAGCTCAGCGTTGGCGGCCTCTTTTCAAAACACCGCGAGTAATATCGCTATGCTTATGGAGTCCGGTTATCAATCGATGGGCTTTGCTCATATGTCCTCTGCTGTTCTTGAGTTGACTAAATGGCAAACAGAAGTGGTTTTGGCTGTTTCAAAAGGGGATTTATCTGCGCTAAATTTGGATGTTAAAACAACGAAGTTTGCAGATTGGTACTACCATGGCACTGACAATGAATTTAACTTTCGCTCTCAACCTAGCTATCTGAGTATTGCAGATGAGATGGACTTGTTGAATCAACTGGCTCAAGAGCTTGGCCGGATACCGAAATCTGACATTGCTCAATTAGTTCAAATTGATCGTGAAATGATGAACCATGTACTGGCCATCCATGACTTTATGCATACGCTTTTGCAGTATTTATTCAAAAACATTTGATCAAAAAAACGCACCCCCTTCACTACATGGATAGATATGTATTTTTGTATGACACTCTTGAGCGTTGCTTCGGACTTTACTAAATTACATTGTAATGACGACTTTTCTTTTACGTTTTGATGACAAGTTTGGCATCTTATTCCTCTCTCTTTGGTATTGTTTGGCGAATTTATCGCCATAATGAAATCTAATAAATCAGTTGAGAAGGGGCTTAAAGAATTATTATGCTGAATCGCAAAAAAGCAGGAATACTAAGTGTTGTTGGGTTAAGTGCCGTTATTCTGTCGGGAGTGGCCACCAATGCACTTGCAGACACCCAATCATCATTGCCAAAAGCTCATACCACCGCAGCAACGAGTCAACAAATTGCGGATAGCATGGCCGCCGATATGGCCAAAAAATTAGATTTGAATGCGGTGACTGAAAAGAAGGTCTCTTCATTGTTTAAAGTAGATGGCGAAAAAATCCGCACTATGCAAATGCAGCTAGGTGAAAATCGTCATGCGTTGAATGCGCTATCTCCAAAAGATAAAACGTACATGAAGCAAGTGGATAAATTAGCTGAGAAAAGCGCCGACCTTACTAAGCAATTAACCATTCAATACGCGAAAAGCCGTGCTGAGTTGTATGCATTATTGACCCCAGATCAAATTAAGAAGTTAGAGAATTACGGAAAACAAGCACCTAAGCCACCCAAAGAAAGTTGATTTTATAGTTTTAAGCTATGTTTCTTAAAATAGCTTAATTGAGTCAGATTTAAATACATTATTCGATTGTTGTTGAGAGTATTGCCTCAGTTTGAAAAAACTGGGGCTTTTTTAATGCCAAAGCAGAGGCGATCCATGTCATACAATTCGCATTATGTTTCCTGTAAGGACGATCTAGATCAATCTTGTGTGAATATTAGACAGCGCAAGCCGAGCAAAAGAGTATGCTAATAGTAGTAATTTATTTATACCTTCCTTAAAGCCGTAACAGGGGTTCTTTTTATGAAAGAGAGACATTATGGAGTTTAAAGACTATTACAAAATTTTGGGTGTGCCTGAGCAAGCTGATGTCTCGACGATAAAATCGAGCTATCGAAAACTCGCTCGAAAATATCATCCCGATGTCAGCAAAGAAAAAGATGCTGAACAGCATTTTAAAGAAGTTGGTGAAGCTTATACCGTATTAAAAGACGCCGAAAAACGAGCTGAATACGATATGTTGCGTCAGCAAGGGACACGTCAGGCAGATGGTGGATTTAGACCACCGCCAAATTGGCAGAATGCTCACGCTGATAATGGCGGGTTTGGTCCAGGAGGGAGTGGCGACTTTAGTGATTTCTTCGATTCAATTTTTGGCGCTCAAGGTGGTGGTTTTCATCAGGCCGGTGGTTCAGCTCATCGTTCTCAAAGCCACCATTCGGCCAATCATCGCGGGCGCGATATACACCATAAAATCGCCCTGTTTTTAGAAGAAGCCTATGAAGGTTGCCAGCGACAATTATCTTTACGGGTTTCTGAACCAGATGAAAATGGTTTTATAAGACAGCGTGATAAAGTACTCAATGTTAAAATTCCTGCAGGCGTGATGCAGGGCCAGCATATTCGTTTGGCCGGACAGGGCGAAGCGGGTGTTGGTGAAGGTAAAGCAGGTGATTTACTGCTTGAGATTGAATTTGCTCCGCACCCTTATTTTGCTGTAGATGGAAAAAATATTTTACTTACTTTGCCTATTAGTTGTTGGGAAGCCGCGCTGGGTACGTCAGTAGAAGCACCTACTATCAGTGGCAAGGTGAAATTGAAAGTGCCTAAAGGCGCCAACAGTGGTAACAAGCTGCGCATTAAAGGCAAAGGCTTGGTTGGCAAAACAGGTGAAAAAGCAGGCGATCAAATTGTTACACTACAAGTTAGCTTGCCAACTTCACACAGTAGTGAGGCAGAAGCGCTTTATCAGAAGTTATCTGAATGTGAAGCTGATTTTAACCCACGCCATGTTTTCGAGGGGTAGATTATGTCTAAGTCAGAGATAGTGGTTATCGAGTCTACTCTAAGCGAGCATAGGCTATTCACTTTAGAGGAAGTCTGTGAGCGATGTGGTTCACATACTGACATCATTATTGAAATGATTGAATACGGAATTGTGGAGCCCATCGAGCGTCCATCTCCTACTATTTGGCATTTTAATACGCAAGCAGTGGTCAGATTGCAGCGTGCGCAAAGATTGATGGATGAGTTAGAGCTAAACTTATCGGGTGTTGCTCTTAGTCTTGAATTACTGGATAAAATTGACGATTTGCAAAATCACATAGCGGTATTGAAAAGTCAGCTGCCTTAAGTTAAATCAAGCCAATAGATTGATGTTGAACTGAGCCTCGGTTGTATAAAACTGGGGCTTTTTTATTGATAATATCAGACCGTAAAAAAGGGCAGTGGCATTATCTACAGTGCCGAAGGCGTGAGGGATGTTACGTACATGAATATGACACCGTCTCACCTTACAAGATGGGAGGCGGTGTCTTCTATTTCAAATGACGTTTTAGCTAGTAACCGTGTTGAATAACTCAAAGTAGGTCGGGAAGGTTTTTGAGGTACAACCCGGATCATTGATGGTGACTGGGGTGTCTGAAAAAGCAACCAGTGAGAAACACATGGCAATGCGGTGATCATTGTAGGTGTCGATCGCAGCATGGTTTAGCTTGGCTACTGGGGTAACGGTAATAAAATCTTCCCCTTCAATAACATCAGCTCCCAGTTTTTTAAGCTCGGTCGCCATGGCGTATAAGCGATCTGTTTCTTTGACGCGCCAGTTATAAATATTGCGGATCGTGGTAGGGCCTTTAGCAAATAGTGCGGTTGTCGCAATGGTCATGGCCGCATCAGGGATGTGATTCATATCCAAGTCTACGCCATTTAATTCACAGTGCTCAGCTTCTATCCAAGTAGGGCCGTAAGTGATTTTGGCGCCCATTTGAGCTAACACATCGGCAAATTTCACATCCCCTTGTACGCTGTCTGTACCGACACCGTGCACCTTAATTTTACCCCCAGCAATGGCTGCTGCCGCTAAGAAGTAAGATGCTGAAGACGCATCGCCTTCCACCATGATTTCACCAGGGCTTTGGTACGTCTGCTGGCCTTTGACAACAAAGGCTTGGTAATTTTGATTTTCTACCTCCACTCCGAATTGCTTCATCGCGTGCAGTGTAATATCGATATAAGGCTTAGAGACTAATTCACCGTCTACTTTGATGGTTAAGTCGCCTTGAGCCAGAGGGGCGCTCATTAGAATGGCGGTTAGGAATTGGCTAGAAATATTCCCTTTGATAGAGACTTCGCCACCGGATAAACCATTGGCTTTAATGCAAAGTGGTGGGTAGTTTGTATCGCCTTCGTAGCTAATGTCTACACCAAGTGCTTGCAACGCATCGACTAGATCACCGATTGGGCGCTCGTGCATGCGTGGCTCACCGTGAAGGTGGAATTCACCTTGACCTAAGCAAAGCGCTGCAGTCAGTGGTCGCATGGCGGTGCCTGCATTGCCTAAGAATAAATCGCCAAAGTCAGCTTGGATTGGGCCTGCAAGGCCTTCCAATATACAGGTAGTGCCTTGGTCTTCTAGAGAGTAGTTAACCCCTAACTTTGTTAAACTAGCGAGCATGTGTTTGATGTCGTCACTGTCTAGCAAATTTGTAATTTTAGTGGTGCCCTTGGCTAGCGTGGACAGTAGTAAAATACGGTTTGAAAGGCTTTTAGATCCGGGTATTTGGATTTCGCCATTGGCGTGGGAAAGAGGGCCAAGTGTTATTGAGTTCATCATAAAGTCCGTTAGGTTTCTTATATATATTCGTATTATGACGGTGAGTGATTCACCGTTTGCTTATTCGTTTTCGCTAAAATTATCGATTAAGGCGCCATTGTTTAGCGCCGCCATATCTAACTCGTTGAGTGTTTGATAGGTGGCTTCGATTGTTTGGATGCGCTCATTCGCGCTGTCATAGCTTTCTTGATAAACACTGCTGGCGATCATGCTGATTAGGTTCATCACGCTGGCATAGGAGTCAAAGGCAGAAACGCCACGGACGACACAAGGGAAATGTAAGTCGCTAATTTCGTGAGGATTAACATCTGCATGGTCAGTAATGTAAACCAGCCTAATGCCTTTTTGGCGTAAGCTTATCATGAGGTTTTTTAGCCAAGAAGGACGACGTCGCACTCCCATAATAATCACGATGTCTTCTTTGGTGAAACCGGCCACTTCTTCGCCCAGTGTTTGGCCTGGTAGTGGCAATAGTTGCACTCCAGTTCGACATTGAGTGAGCTGTTGACGCAGGTGTAAACCAAGGGCGTGATTATTTCGATAGCCAATAATGTAGACTTTTTCTGCAAGGCTAATCCAGCGAATAGCCGTTTGATAATCTTTTGTATTGATCGACTCTAAGGTGCGACGAATATTGCTCTGATCACAGGTAACGTAATCTTGAAAGAGTGTCGACAGCGGACGATTATCCGGTTGTTTCTCGGCAATAGGGGCTCCCCAGCGACGAGCGGCGCGTACCTGTTTTTTTACTTCGGTAAAATCCTTGTACCCTAGGCGTTGTAATAAACGCGTTACGGCGGATTTAGAAACATCAGCAAGCTTAGCAAGCTCAGTAGCAGAGTAGGTCGCAATGTCCCCCTGATGGTTTAGGATACAGGCAGCCAGCTTTTGCTGAGTAGGCGAAAGTTGGTCGTAAATAAGCTTAATTCGTTGTTCTATCGATTGATCTTGCATCATTAGTGTCATATTAATTCGCGAGTTGACAAATAATGAAGGAAAACGCGGCGACAGGGAAGGGGGCGTGCAAAGTTAGTTCTCGATTGGTTACTTAAATAAAAGATTCAAAAGTTTTACCTTTTCTTATTTTGAAACAAATGTATTATCTATGTATTCATTAAATCACAATTATGCTTGGAATGTTTCTCTGTTCTGTGCCGCTATATAAGGAGTATTCATGTCTCAATCTACCACCGTTTGGTATGGTGTAAATCTAGCCTCAGAGCGTTTAGGTGCAAAAGCACTGTTTGCCAACGACGATTTTTTTGCGCCAAAAGAAAGAATGCTACAAGACAGTGATCCTGTCTTTATCCCTGGAAAATACGACGATAATGGTAAATGGATGGACGGCTGGGAAACCAGACGTAAACGTGAACAAGGTTATGATTACTGTATTGTTCAATTAGCTGTATCTGGACGCATTAATAAAGTGGAAATTGATACGCGCCACTTTACGGGTAATTTTGCACCGGCGGCAATGTTAGACGCGTGTTTTAGTGATGGCGCGCCAACGGAAACGACAGTATGGACACCGCTTACAGAAACAGTTGCACTTGAAGGCAATACCCAAAAGCTTGTCGATATAGAAAGTAACGAGGTATATACCCATATTCGGTTAAATATTTACCCTGACGGCGGCGTCGCTCGCTTGCGTGTTTATGGTCAGCCTGAAGTAGAGTGGGACGGGTTAGCATCACAATCGTTGGATTTGTTAGCGATGGAAGTGGGTGGTCGTGCGATCAGTGCTAATGATGAGCATTTCGGCACTAAACACAACTTAAACTTACCAGGTAAAGGTCTTAATATGGGCGATGGCTGGGAAACTCGTCGCCGTCGTGAACCAGGTAATGATTGGGTTATTTTAGCATTGGGTCATCGTGGTGACATTGAAGAAATAATCATTGATACCGCTTTCTTTAAAGGCAACTTCGCTGATGCGTGCTCTATCCAGGTCGCGGATGTTCAAAATTTACCAGAAAGTACACTGGCGGCTCAAAGCTTATATTGGCAAGAGCTGTTACCAAAATCTAAATTAGGTGCCGATCAAGAACATTCATTTAAAGAAGCGTTGGCGAGTGTAGGTCCGATTACACATCTACGGGTAAATATCTTCCCTGATGGTGGTATCAGTCGTATTCGAGCAATCGGTAAACCCGTTCTTTAAGGCGTTGTTATGATACTTATTCCAGAAACATTAACGGTAGAGGCTTTTGCGCCTTTTGGAGATGTGATCGAGGCGAATGAGGCGGCTCATTCGTTTTTGATCAATGGCGGGACGACTCAGCGTTTTCATAATCTAGCTGAGGTGGCTTTTGAAGGAGGTGACAGTGCTCAATCAACGGATAACGCTCGTGCTGGTATAAGCGTCTTCCGAGGGCAAGCTAGGCGTTTCCCAATGCCTATTAATATGCTGGAAAGGCACCCGAAAGGGTCGCAAGCTTTTGTTCCACTGCAAGATCTGCCGTATTTGGTTGTTGTTGCTCCTAATGGTGACAATGATCAACCAGATCTTGCGAAACTTCGCTTGTTTTATGTTCATTCCAAGCAAGGCGTTAATTACCGTCAAGGTACTTGGCATCATCCATTATTAGCGTTACAGGAAACGTCTGATTTTTTGGTGGTGGATCGAATCGGTGGTGGTGCTAACTGCGACGAGTTTTTCTTTCCAGAAGAAGGGATATTCACCATTGAAAAATGGAAATAAACGCTGAGAGTTTGCGATGAAAGTGAGATGGCTTAGAATGCATATTTGTATTTAAAACACGAAAGGACGTTCCGTTATGCGCCATCAATATCACCCTTTGGGGTTTGAAGGATCTCGAATCGCACAAGGCTTTTGGCGTTGTGCTGAATGGAATATGTCACCGGCCGAGCGATTGGCTTTTATTGAAGCAAGTTTGGCGTTAGGCGTGACCACGTTTGATCACGCCGATATTTATGGCGATTATCTGTGTGAAGGGTTATTTGGTGAGGCTTTAGCGCTAAAGCCTGCATTACGCGATAACATGGAGATCATCACTAAATGCGGTATTCTTCTGCCTTCTGCTAATCGACCTGATATTGGTTTTCATCGCTACGATTACCGTAGCCAACATATTATTGACAGCGTGGATGCTTCGTTAGCGGCTTTGCAATGTGAATACATAGATACCTTGTTGTTGCATCGCCCCAGCCCTTTGATGGATGCTGATGAGGTGGCGCAAACGCTTGATCACTTATTTACACTGGGTAAAGTAAAGCATTTCGGTGTTTCTAACTTCACCGCTTCTCAGTTTGATCTTTTACAGTCTCGCTTGGATGCGCCTTTAGTGGTTAATCAACTAGAGCTGTCGCCTATTGCACTACAGCATTTTGAAGACGGCACCTTAGACCACGCTCAGCAACATGCAGTGACGCCAATGGCGTGGTCGCCGTTGGCAGGAGGGGCTTTGTTCTCAGCTTCTGATCACCAAGGGGTAGAGGGAAATGAAAAAATACTAAGAGTGCGGTGTGTGTTGCAAGAGATTGCAACGAGACGCGAAGTTTCTATAGATAAGGTTGTTGTTGCTTGGTTGTTGCGCCACCCATCAGGGATTTGTCCAGTGATGGGGTCGGGAAAAATTGAGCGACTTGAGCGTGTTGTTAGCGCGACTAAATTAGTATTGAGCGATGATGATTGGTTCAGAATTTGGACGGCTTCTCAAGGGCATTCAGTGCCTTAGGCGGTAAGTTTTATTAATCTAAGGCATTCTCTAAGGCCGTTTAAGTATTCACTTAAACGGCCTTTTTAATGAGTAAATTCGGGCTGTTTTTTACTGATTAAAAGTGTATTTGGTTATTTTTGAATATTTCTTGGAACTTATGAGAATTGCTAGGGTCAGTTAAACTGTAAAAGAACAGTAATGATAACAAATCTCATTCAAATTTTATTTGAGTCTTATCATTACCCATTTTTGTTCTGATCTTTTTTGAATGTAACTAGGTAGCTTTTATGAAAAAAACAATACTTACGGTTCTTATTGGAGCGAGCGCACTGTCGGCTCATGCACAGACTTATGAGTTTCCAGTTTCTTTGCCAGATTATAAAGGCGATGCGACTTCATCGGTTTCTTATGGCGGTCAAATTGCTCGTCATGCATTGCACAACTCCCTTAAGAAGGCCTCTACAAGCGGTGATTTAGCTCTGATGGAGTCGTATTTTTCCAGCAAAGCAGAAGGCTTGAGTATTTTAGATCCTGTCAGTAAAAAAGGCTTCCCAATCAAGCAGTCAAGTATTGATGAGCTATCAAAAGGCAAAGATCTAATGTCAGGTGCTTATCCTGGCGTTATTACTGGTTGGCCGGGTAATTTAACGGGTCCAGAAGTGTTACAACAGATGGTTACGAACGCCGCCAACACAAAGGGCGGTTACGACCCTGTTAATGGTTATGATTACACACAGTTGATTTCTAAATTCACTATGGGTGCGGTGTTTTATAACAAGGCAGTGAACGGCTACCTTGACGAAAAACTCGAAGCGGATGTTAAGCCAAACGATAAGCCTTATAGCAAGGGCGCGGCTTATACCGGCAAAGAACACGTTTGGGATGAAGCGTTTGGTTACTTTGGTGCGCCAATAAATGGCTTGGAATTGACGCCAAAAGAAGTGGTTCAAATTGTAAAATTGAACCCTGAATACTTCGCAAAAGCGGATGTAAATAAAGACGGTGTGGTTGATCTGAAAACAGAAATGGCCTTTGCGCACGCATATTACGCTGCGAGTATTGACGCCAGCGGTAAGACAAATTATTTCCATACGATTTTGCAAGCCTTCTACGATGGTCGCAGCTTGATTCAAGACGCCAAAGGCAAAGCGCTTAGTGCCGCACAACGTGAAGAACTAAAAGGTTACGCGAACGTGATTGGTGTGGCTTGGCAACAAGTGATTGCTGAAGCGGCGTTTAAATACGCGGGCAGTGTGTACGCGGATTTGGAAAAAATCGCCATCATTGAAGAGTCTAACGGTGATGTGAAAAAAGCTTACCGTAGCTATGTAAAACATTGGGGTGAACTGAAAGGTTTTGCCTTGTCTCTTGAAGCAGCAGGTCGTGATCTAGGTCGTGCTCAATCACAATTGGATCGTTTGATTGGTTTTAGCCCAGTGTTGTTTGGCAACGCTCAAGTGATCGCGGTAAACAGCAAGGGGGCGTTTACTCAGTCTGAATCAATGACCATGCAAGAATACAAACTGAATATGCTGAAAGTACAGAATCTATTAGGCAGTCATTTTGCATTAACGGCGAAATTAAATGATCGCACGGGCGGCATGGACGATGTGTTAGAGCAACTAAAATCCGGCCCTAGCGCAGAAAACGATTAATCCGTTTTATGGCTAGCGACGTTTTATCATCATGATAATGGCCGATTATGGGGTTTGGTTAATCAACGAGCTGTCTTTGGCAGCGAGTGATTTGCTAAACCCTAGTAAAAGAGTGTCGATCTGGTATTTAGTATCGGCGCTCTTTTTTGCGTTTACTCTCTTTCTGTTTCGCTATGGAAAAAAGGGCATCGGACGCTTGAAAATGCTGTTTTCTTGGCGTCTCTGGTGGCACCCATCCGCACGGGTTGATTATGGTCTTTGGTTATGCAACCGGCTGATATTGTCGTTGGTGTTTCCCAAGGTGATTACCACCCTTGGGATAGTAACGTGGTTGATGTATCAATTACGTGAGCTAGGCTTATCGCCGTTGCCTGTCGCTCTGCCAGATTGGAGTGTCGTGGGGCTCTTTTCCTTGTGTTATTTTTTACTGGATGATTTTTCACGGTTTGGTTTGCACTGGTTAATGCATCGTTGGTCATGGTTGTGGGCTTTTCATCGTGTGCATCATAGTGCCGAGGTGTTAACCCCCTTTACCGTATTAAGAACGCATCCTGTTGAAGGTTTGCTGTTTTATGGCCGTTCTTTACTGGTTCAGGGCGCGTTAGTTGCATTGTTCGTTAGCGTATTTCCAGGCCAAGTCTCATTGTTGATGATAGGCGGCGTGTTTGTCGTTACTTATGTCTTTAATGTATGTGGTGCGAATTTGAGGCACTCTCCAGTACCGATAAGTTATGGCAAAACCATAGAGCGTTGGCTAATTTCACCGGCTCAGCATCAATTGCATCATTCGGTTGCTGTGGAACATTATGACTGTAATTTTGGGGTGGTGTTGTCCATCTGGGATCGATGGTTTCGATGCTTTCAATTCGGCAGTGACCAGCAAACATTGCGCTATGGTACCTTGTCTGCTCTCGACCAAGCTAGCGTGATAGGGCAATACGTATCGCCTTTTCAGAGTATAAAAATACGCGCGAAGAAAAAAACAGCGACGGCAACAGAATCAAGACAAGATAGTCCTCTCGCCTAAGGGTTATCTTGTCTTGATTGTGAATTACTGGTGATTGGTTTTCGATTCAATATCAATGGACGATGCCAATTATATTTTATTATTGCGAACAAATAAGAGAGTCAATTATGACGTTTCAATGGTCTGCACTTTCATCTTTCTCATCGCCAGCGCGCGCCTCTCATGTGGTGTTGGCCGCGTCGATTTTAGGCGCGTCAATGGCCGCTTCTGCTGCAGAAGAAGTGAATGTCTACTCGGCTCGAAAAGAAGCTTTAATCAAGCCTATGCTCGATCGTTTTACCACAGACACAGGCATTAACGTGAATTTGGTGACTGGCTCAGCGGATGCGCTACTACGTCGCTTGCAAGTTGAAGGCTCAGCAAGTCCAGCAGATGTGTTTATTACGGTGGACGCCGGTCGCTTATACCGAGCGAAGAAAGCGGGTGTCTTACAGCCGATTCAAGACGCTGAATTGGAAAGTACTATTCCTGCTAACTTGAAAGACAGCGACGACTACTGGTTTGGTCTGTCGCAGCGCGCGCGAGTGATTTTTTACAATCCGAAAAAAGTCGATGCCAGTGAGTTTTCAACCTATGAAGGGTTGGCCGATGCAAAGTGGAAGGGTCGTATTTGTGTACGTTCATCAAGTAATATTTATAATCAGTCGCTGGTAGCGTCGATGATTGATGCCGATGGTAAAGAAGCGACGTCAAAATGGCTAAAAGGTTTTGTTGCGAACTTCGCTCGACCACCGTTTGGTGGCGACACCGACTTACTTAAAGCCGTTGCGGCGGGTGTGTGTGACGTTACCTTAGCTAATACCTATTATTTTGGGCGTATGGGCAATAGCGACAAAGCGAAGGATCAAGCGGTGTTTAATTCGTTGGCCATTTTCTGGCCTAACCAAGCGCAAGGGCAGCGTGGCGCCCATGTTAATGTAAGTGGTGCTGGGGTGACGGCGTCCGCTGAACATAAAGAAAACGCAGTGAAGTTGATTCGTTTTTTAACGAGTCATGAAGCGCAAGAATGGTACGCAGAAGTGAACAATGAATACCCTGTGGTGAAAGGCATTGAGCCACCTAAAGTATTGCAAAATTTTGGCACTTTCAAAGCCGATTCATTGTCATTGAGTGTCTTGGGTGATAATAATCGCTTTGCGGTTGAATTGATGGATGAAGCAGGTTGGAAGTAGGATTCTTGTCTAAAACCTTGTCTTTTTGGGCTTTGTTTTGTTGGCACTCGATGTGGACGAATGAAAATGTCTAAGCAAAAAATAGCGCAGACACAGGCTCCTTTTGCTTGGTTAAAGTGGCTGACCATGGCGATTGCTGTGGTTCTTGCTTTGCCTGTGTTGGTGGTCGTGGCCAATGTGTTTGCGGGCAGTGACGGCGTATGGGCCCATTTATGGCGCACTGTGTTAGCGGATTATGTGAGTAATTCGTTGCTCTTAATGGTCGGTGTTGCTGTTGGTGTGCTGTTGATCGGGGTGCCTGTTGCGTGGCTAACCAGTGTCTGTCGCTTTCCCGGCTCGTCTTTTTTGAGCTGGGCGCTGCTGTTGCCGTTGGCTATGCCAGCTTACATCATTGCGTACACCTATACCGGTTTACTGGATTTTGCTGGCCCTGTTCAAGAGACCATTCGGGCCTTGAGTGGGCTGGGTTACGGTGAGTACTGGTTTTTTGAAATTCGCTCCTTAGGTGGGGCGGTGATCATGCTCAGTCTGGTGCTTTATCCTTACGTGTATTTGATGAGCCGAGCGGCCTTTCTAGAGCAGTCGGCGAATACATTAGAAGTGAGTCGAACGCTGGGCTATTCAAATCTCTCGGCGTTTTTTCGCTTGGCTTTGCCATTGGCACGTCCAGCGATTATCGCGGGCTTAACACTGGCGATGATGGAAGTGCTTGCCGATTACGGTACGGTGCAATATTTCGGTGTGGCTACTTTTACGACGGGCATCATGCGCACCTTTTACGGTTTTGGTGATCTTGCGGGGGCGTCACAATTAGCGGGCGTCTTGCTATTGTTCGTCTGTGTGCTGATTTTCACCGAACGATATTCTCGACGTAAATTACGCTATCACGCGTCGGGATTACGCAAAGCGAGTCAGAGGGAGCTGGTGTTGTCGGGTTGGCGCGGTGTGGTTGCGTGTGGATTTTGCTGCTTGCCGGTGCTATTTGGCTTCTTATTGCCTGCGGGAGTCTTGTTGTATTGGTCCCTATTTGAGGCTGAGCCTTTGACATGGGATTTTCTTCTACTGGCGTGGCACTCTTTTTACTTGGCCTTTTTGGCCGCTTTAATTGTCGTTGCATTGGCTTTGGTGTTGTCTTACGCATTGCGTTTGCATCCTAGTCGGAGTGTTTCCAGCGCAGTTGCCAGTGCTGGCGTTGGTTATGCGTTGCCTGGCACCATCATTGCGATTGGTGTAATTGTGCCGTTGGCTTGGCTGGATCATAGGTTGATCGAGGTGGTAAAAGAGGTCACCGGCGATAACATTGGTTTGCTGTTCTCTGGCACCATAGTTGCGTTATTGTTTGCCTATGCGGTGCGCTTTATGGCGGTGTCTTTAGGGGCGGTACAAAGTGGTCTCGGTAAGATTAAACCCAGCATGGACATGGCGGCGAGATCTTTAGGTTTGACGCCTCTGCAGGTGTTAAAACGCGTGCATTTTCCATTGCTTAAAGGGTCTGTACTGACGGCCTTGCTGATTGTTTTCGTCGATGTGTTAAAAGAGCTGCCTGCGACGTTAATTCTGCGGCCATTTAATTTTAATACCTTGGCGGTACGAGCGTTTGAATTGGCCTCGGATGAGCGTTTAGTCGACGCGGCTCCGGCATCGATAATGATCGTCTTAGTGGGATTGATCCCAGTCGTACTGCTTAATCGTTCAATATCAAAACATCATTAGGCCGCGTTTGGTGGCGTTATTTTTATAAAACCCGGTTAGCCACAGGGTCGATTCAGGAAACGTCATGAGTTCTTTTTCATCAAGTCAGGTACTGCAAGAGTTAACGGTTAGCGGATTGTCTGTCGGGTATCACGGGCAAGCGGTAGTGCATAATGTGTCGTTTGATTTAACCGCTGGCCAAATTGGCTGTCTATTGGGCCCAAGTGGTTGTGGTAAATCGACTTTGTTACGTGCCATTGCGGGTTTTGAGTCAGTTTTATCGGGTTCTATTTCATTGAATGGCGAGGTGATTTCCAGCGTTGACTATTGGCTGCCTCCAGAGCAACGTCAGATTGGCATGGTGTTTCAAGATATTGCGCTTTTTCCGCACCTTACCATAATGGAGAATATTGCATTCGGTCTTAAGGGCATGACTAAAAGTGCGACCAAAGCTCGAGTGGATGAGTTGCTGGAATTGATTGGTTTGGTGGGCTATGAAATGCGCTACCCACATTCATTGTCCGGTGGTCAGCAGCAAAGGGTGGCGTTGGCCAGAGCGATGGCGCCCAAGCCTAAGTTATTATTGATGGATGAGCCGTTTTCGGGTTTGGATGCCAAGTTGCGCGAAGAGTTGGTGCCAGACGTTCGCCAGATTCTAAAGCATGAAGGCATGAGCGCCATCTTGGTTACCCATGATCAAATGGAAGCGTTTGCCATGGCGGACGTTATCGCGGTGATGGAAGCGGGGGAAATTCATCAATATGGAACGCCATATCAGATCTATCATCGACCTGAAAGTCGCTTTACGGCACGATTCGTCGGCCAAGGGGATTTTCTGTCTGCGGTGGTGTGCGATTACCATTGTTTAGAGTCGGATCTGGGGCGCATTCGTGGGGTATTGAGCGATGAGCTCGCCATTGGTACTGAAGTGGACTTGTTAGTACGTCCAGACGATGTGATCCACGACGATGCCAGTGAGTTTAAAGGCTTGGTGATGAGTAAGTGGTTTCGCGGCTCGCACTTCTTGTATCGGGTGAAATTGTCGTCAGGTCTGGTGGTGTATTGCTTTGCGTCTTCTCATCATAATCACGCGATTGGCCAAGAAATTGGCATCAATATTGAACTCGATCATCTGGTGGTGTTCACCAAATAGCGGTTTTTAGTCAATAATGTCGTTAAATAAATAGCCTTTTTGCAGGTCAATCTTTGTTGTTGCCAACAAAAGAGCGGGCAAACTCTCATAGGGTTTGCCTGCTTTTCGAATTGTTCTTACCTGACACTTATCCGCAGCACTTTTTAAACTTCTTACCTGAGCCGCAAGAGCAAGGGTCATTACGGCCGACTTTATAGCTTTCTGCAGGGGCGATTTTTTGTGGGCTTGAGCTCACTTCATGGCGACCGGACACATAAAACCATTGGCCATTTATTTTGTTAAAGAGTGACTTTTCGCTCAACTCCCCTTGGTGTTTGCCTTCTGTAAAGCGGGCGCGAAAGGTGACACTGCCGGTGTCGTCCTCTGCTTGGCCTTGTTCGGTTTCCAAAATGTCTAATTGCGTCCATAACGTTGTGCTGTTTTCTTCTTTTATCGCTTGTGTGTCATCTTCACTGGTGTCGTTTTCGAGCTGCTGAGTACGTTGAATATAGTCTATGTCGTTGCGTGCAAACGCGCTAAAACGTGAGCGCATTAGGGCCTCAGCCGTTGGAGCTGAACCAGGGTTTTGATGGTAGACAGCGCAGCAGTTTTGGTAGTTCTTTTCAGTGCCGCAGGGGCAGGGTATTAGGTTTGCCATTGTTCGGCTCCTCGCATCGCCAAATCGTCATTAAGATGCGTATAATACGGGTTTCTTTCATGGCTA
Source organism: Marinomonas flavescens (assembly GCF_004352835.1). GTDB lineage: Bacteria > Pseudomonadota > Gammaproteobacteria > Pseudomonadales > Marinomonadaceae > Marinomonas > Marinomonas flavescens. The sequence goes on from NZ_SJSB01000003.1 coordinate 280,417, forward strand.
ACAGGAATTATTTGTGAACTCATCGGGACCCACTTCATTTTTATGGTTTGATTTTGAAACCACTGGAACAGACCCCGCACGAGATAGGCCAATGCAGTTTGCGGGTATTCGCACCGATCTTGAATTTAATGTGATCGGCGAACCTATGATGTTTTATTGCCGCCTTCCAGACGATGTTTTACCGCAGCCAGAGGCGTGCTTGCTAACGGGTATTAGTCCGCAAGAAGCCAATCGAGAAGGGCTTTGCGAAGCGGAGTTTATGACGGCGATTGAAACTGAATTGTCATTACCCGGCACCTGTTCGTTGGGCTACAACAGCATTCGTTTTGATGATGAAGTGGTACGCCACGGTTTTTATCGTAACTTTATCGATCCGTATGCCCGTGAATGGCAAAATAATTGCTCGCGCTGGGACATTATTGATTTAGTGCGTATGACCTATGCTATGCGTCCAGAGGGCATTGAGTGGCCAACGGGTGACGACGGCCAGGTCTCGATGAAACTCGAAGCGCTGACCAAAGCCAATAACATTGCCCATGAACAAGCGCACGATGCCCTATCTGATGTCTACGGCACCATTGAAGTGGCTAAGCTAATCAAAACAACACACCCTAAATTGTTTGATTATTACTTGAAGATGCGTCAGAAACACGAGTTGCAACAGTTTATTGATCCGGTTCGGATGAAACCGTTTTTGCATGTTTCTGGCATGTTTGGTCAGGTGAAAAAATACAGCGCATTTGTGGCTCCGATCGCACCGCATCCAACCAATAAAAATGGTGTGATTGTGTTTGATTTAATGAGCGATGCGCAACCTTTGATTGATCTTAGTGTCGAGGAAATTCGACATCGGGTTTTTACTCGTCAAGATGAATTGGGCGACCTTCCACGCTTGCCATTAAAAGTAATTCACTACAATAAGGCGCCAGCGGTGGCACCAGCGACCTTTTTGAAAGACGAAAAAGTCGTGGCGCGTCTTGAATTGGATGGCGATGCCTGCCGTAAGAATCTTGCCTTGTTAAAGTCTTTCCCAGGCTTGGCTGAAAAAATCAGCAAGGTGTTTGTGCAAGAAGAACGCAGCATTCCTAAAGACCCAGATTTGATGTTGTATTCGGGCGGTTTCTTCTCGCGCGAAGACAAAGTTCGAATGGACACTATTCGAAGTACGCCGCCAGAGGCGTTAAGCGAACTCGAAATGTCATTTGATGATCGTCGTTTGCCGGAAATGTTGACGCGGTATATTGCGCGGAACTATCCCGAGCAGTTAACTGAGCCGCAGCGTGAGGAATGGGAAGAATACCGCACCTTTAAATTGCTGGACAAAGAAGGTGGAGGTTCGATTGAAATGCAGAGTTACTTTGAGCGTTTAAACGCTATTGCACAAACACCAGACTTGCCTCAGTCAAAACAAATCATGCTGCAAGATTTGTCAGACTACGCCCAAAGTATCTATCCAATAGAATAAATTAGGAGTTGAAATGAGCGAACAGCGTAGAGGAATACACTGGTTAGTTGGTCTGGCCGCTTTTGTGATCATCATCGCTGGATTGAAGGCAGCAACACAGATTGTGGTACCTTTTATGTTAGCGGTGTTTATCGCCATTGTTTGTGCCCCTTTAATGGCCAGCTTACGTCGTAGAAAAATACCAACATGGCTCTCTATTTTACTTGTGGTAGCGGTTGTTTTAGTTGGTGTTGCTGTTGTAGCGGTATTAGTTGGCTCGTCTTTGGACAATTTATCGAATCAGCTGCCAACCTATAAAGCGCGTTTTGGTGAAGAAATGTCGCATCTTTTTGCCCGTTTAAAGGATGTTGGTATTCATATTTCTTATGACAAAATAAAGGGGTATATAGATCCTTCATCGCTAATGCAATTGGTGGCTAAGGCGTTAAGTGGTTTGGGCAGTGCGTTGACTAATTTTGTGTTGGTTATCATGACCGTTGTGTTCATTTTGTTTGAGGCGGTTGAATTGCCTAAAAAACTGTCTCTTGCTTTGACTGATGCCACTCAGTCTTTAGAGCATTTTCGATCTTTTATTAATTCGGTGAATCGTTATCTGGTTATTAAAACTTCTGTGAGTTTGCTAACGGGTGTGGTGATCACGCTCTGGTTATGGATTCTGGGCGTAGACTTTCCGATTTTATGGGGTGTGTGTGCGTTTCTACTGAATTTCGTACCCAACATTGGTTCTATTATTGCGGCAGTACCGGCGGTCTTGTTGGCATTTGTACAGCTAGGGCCGCTTTCTGCCGGACTAACCGCGTTGGGTTTTGTGGTAGTCAATTTGTTTGTCGGCAATGTGATCGAGCCTCGCTATATGGGTAAAGGGCTGGGGCTTTCTACCTTAGTTGTTTTCCTCTCTTTGTTATTGTGGGGTTGGGTTTTTGGGCCGGTAGGCATGCTGCTTTCTATTCCACTTACTATTATTGTAAAGCTGGCGTTAGAAGCGAATCCTCGTATGAAATGGCTGGCCGTTATGATTGACTCCAGCAGTAATCAAAAGTTAGATGACTAATCTCTTAATGCAAGTGATCGCAATGTGCTAATTGGTAGAATGTGCTAATTATTAGAGTGTGCTCTTAAGCAAAAGAAAGGGGTTATATTCTGGCTAAATAAGCAAAAAAGGCGACATTGTCAAAAGTCGGTCTCACAGCGTTGATTTTGAATTGCTTGGCTAGATACACTCAGGTCACAGAATTCACACCGCCGCCCATCGCGGCGGTATTTTAAGGTTAGGAGACATAGTAATGAGCGACAATTTTCAATCTCTTTTTATCGACAATGTGAACCGTAAGCATTACCAAGTGGACTCATCTGTCGCTGATAGTAAGCCTATCCATGTGGTCATTTGGCCAACTTTTTCGGGGTTGTCAGAGTTTGAAAAATCCATAGCTGACAAAGTTGCCTCGTTTGGTTATTCAGCTACCGCCGTCGATTTGTATGGTTCAGATCGTATATTGGAGAGTGTGGAAGAGAAGTTATCCCTAATGGGTGTATTACTTGAAAATGCAGAATCGCTTCATGGTTTGCAGCGTTCTTTAACCGAGCAGTCAACGGCCAATATCAGTGATAAAACGGTCGTTCATATCGGCTTTTGTTTAGGTGGGCGTTTGGCATTAGAGGCCGGTCTACATTTTAAAAATACTGTGGGTGCGGTGAGTTTTCATGGTTTGATGAGTTTTAATCGAGCGGCAGAAAATCAAGTTAATCGTGATTTAAAAATCATGGTGTTAAATGGCTATGATGACCGTTCTGTCACTGATGAGAATGCCTTGGCTGCAAAGCAGTACTGGGCAGGATTAGGGATAGATTTTCAGTTCATTGATTTTGGCAATACAATGCATTCTTTTATGTTGCCTAGTGCCAATAATCCAGAACATGGCAGCATGTATAACCCAATTGTTGCGGAACGTGGCTACCGTTATTTACAAGGCTTTCTGAACGAACTCTGATCAAGCTTTGTTGCTGTGTAGTGTATCTAATAAGGCGATTTAAACAAAAATGCCCTTAATTAATTAAGGGCATTTTTGTTTCACTATTACAAAATTGTAATGTCTTATTCACGGACAGGAACAGGGCGGTTAACTAATGCTTCCCCTTTGCTGTTAAATAAGTAGCAGTCTTTTTTGTTGACGCCAACCGTTACGAGTTCACCATTTTTAGTCAGATTTTGACCACTCGCTTCTATGGTGAGTTTGTGTCCTTTGTAATGGCCATATAAGAAGGTAGTGCCACCTAGATGCTCGGCTACGTCTACTTTCACATCAAGAGAGAAGTCGACATCTTCTGTTGTTTCTTTTACGTGCTCTGGGCGAAGGCCAAGAGTAACGCTTACATTAACGCTTACTTTTGATGTGTCGACTGTCAATTGTATTGTTTGTCCTGCTACATCAATCGTGGCAAGACTTTTCTCGTCAATTTCAAGAACCTTGGCGTCTAAAAAGTTCATTCTGGGAGAACCGATGAAACCAGCAACAAACTCATTCGCAGGATTATGGTAAAGCTCCAACGGTGATCCAACTTGCTCAACGTTACCGGCACGAAGCACGACGATTTTGTCTGCTAGTGTCATCGCTTCAACTTGGTCATGAGTTACATACACCATTGAGGATTTCAAGCGATTATGAAGCTGAGCGATCTGAATCCGCATATCCACACGAAGTTCTGCATCTAGATTCGATAATGGTTCATCAAATAGGAAGACTTCCGGTTGACGGACAATAGCACGACCAATGGCCACACGTTGGCGCTGTCCACCTGAGAGTTGTTTTGGTTTGCGGTCTAACAAACTCTCTAACTGAAGGATGCTGGCAGCATTAGCAACTTGTTTTTTGATTTTTTCTGGATCAACGCCCGTCATTCGTAAGCCAAAACTCATATTCTCTTCAACTGTCATGTGCGGGTAAAGAGCATACGACTGGAATACCATGGCAACGCCGCGATCCGCAGGCGCCACATCATTCATGTTCTGGCCATTAATTTCTAGGGTGCCGTCTGTAATGTCTTCTAAACCTGCAATCAAACGTAGCAATGTTGATTTACCACAGCCAGATGGACCAACGAAAACAACAAACTCGCCGTCCTCCAAATCTAGGTTAACGCCATGTATTGTTTCAACCTCATTGAAGCGCTTGATGACGTTTTTTAATTTTATTGTTGCCATGAACTTATTCCTAATGCTTATCGGAGGCGATGGCCCCCATTCGTGTGGAGACTTCCAAGCAAGCTTCTTTAACTAAGCTTTGAAAGTGTTGAAAACGCGCCTCATCAACTCGAAACTTCGGAGCTGTTATGCTGAGTGCTGCGATGGGTTCATTTAAGTGATTAAAAATAACAGAAGCCGCACACTGGATGCCTTCTTCGTGTTCTTCTAAATCTAAAGAGATTTTAGTTTCTCGGATTGTTAGTAGCTCTGCTCTCAATGCTTCTGCGTTTGTTATGGTGGTTGGTGTGTGACGGATAAATGATTGCTCATTGATGGCTTCTTCAAGCTGCTCTTCTGTTAAAAAGGCCATTATCGCTTTTCCAAGGCCGGTACAATAACCTGGACCCTTCCTGCCAACCGCTGAAAACAAGCGTAAACTTTTCTGGCTTTCAAGTTTATCAATATAGATCACATCGCCACGATCTAGAACAGCAAGATGAACAGTTTCTCCCGTATTATTCCATAGATATCTTATTTGATCAGCCGCTACATCTCTGACATCCATACGTGACCAAGCATTATGAGCAAGCTCTAATAAGCCATATCCTGGGTGGTATGATTGGGTGCTGCTATCAAAACGTAGTAAACCTTTTGAAACCAGAGATAATAGAATGCGGTGAACGGTTGCTTTTGGAAGTTGTGCCTTTTCAACAATTTCTGCAAAGCGTAATGGAGTGCTTGCTTTGCATACTTCTTGGAGCAAACTTAAGGCTTTATCCAATGAGGAGCCTCCGCTTTTTTGCTCCAACTTTGTCATTTTTTTCTCCAAAAATAATTTTGTATTATGGTTATATGTGTTTTTGGTACTAAGTTCCACATTTTTTTCAATATCTGTTGCAAAAACTAAGACTCTATTCCATTATTTTATCAGGTGAGTTGTCTGTCAAGTATGACAACCCGTATTTTAATAAGAATAAGAGGTGGGTTAGCCATGCAGAAAATGCATAGCAAACAGCAACAATGGATGCCGTTTTTGTTTCTTGCCCCGGCAGTCATTTTGTTTTCGGTCTACGTTATCTTCCCTATTGCTCAAAGTATCTGGTTAAGTTTCTTTGAGTGGGACGGACTTGGCGCAAAAACCTTTGTAGGTTTTGGTAATTACATTGAATTGTTCAGTGATGGGCAATTTTGGACAGCATTAGTTAATAACATTTATTGGTTAATATTTTTTATGCTAGCGCCGCCTATTGGCTTGATGCTGGCGTTATTTTTGAATCAGAAAGTGATGGGGATTCGTTTTGTTAAAGCGATGTTCTTTTTCCCTTTTGTAATATCTCAAGTCGTTGTTGGTCTTGTATTTTCTTGGTTTTACGATCCAAGTTTTGGTTTGTTTAACAAAGCAATTGAGCTATTTGGTTTTCAACCAATCGCTGTCTTATCTGATGAGAACTGGGTCACGTTCGGCATTATCGTTGCTGGCTTATGGCCACAAATCGCCTACTGCATGATTTTGTATCTCACAGGCTTAAATAACCTTAGTCCTGACCAAATTGAAGCCGCTCGATTAGACGGAGCGCATGGCTGGAAAATGCTACGTCATGTGATTCTTCCTCAGTTAAAACCAGCTACTTTTATTGCCATCGTAGTCACCGTAATAGGGGCTCTTCGAAGTTTCGATTTGGTTGCCACTATGACAGCTGGTGGACCATTTGGTAGCTCTAGCGTGCTGGCTTACTTCATGTATGAACAATCTATCTTCAATTATCGTGCGGGTTACGGTGCAGCTATTGCCACTATCCTGTTCTTGATTATGGATATTTATATTGCCTATTTCCTATGGCGTATGCTGAAGAGTGAGAAAGCCTAATGTTTCCTACACCTATAGAAAAAAAGTCTTTACCTTTTAACATCAGTTATCGAGTGGCCATCTGGATTGCTTTGATTTTGTGGTTGTTGCCTTTGATTGCCGTGTTACTGACCTCTGCACGATCTACGGCGGATTTAAATGCGGGTAATTACTGGGGCATACCTACTCAGTGGATGTTCATACAGAACTATACGGAAGTGTTTACTAAAACGCCGATGCTGCGTTACTTGTTAAACTCGTTAATTATTACCGTGCCTGCGGTTATCGGCGCGGTTGCGCTATCGACACTTGCTGGATACGCACTAGCGAAATTTAAATTTAGGGGTCGTATAGGGTTGTTTGCGGCATTTATTGCCGGCAACTTTGTACCTTTTCAGATTTTAATGATTCCAGTGCGAAACCTCACTATCGATATGGGGTTGTATGATACCGCTAGTGGTTTGATTCTCTTTCATATTGCCTTCCAAACAGGGTTTTGTACTTTGTTTATGCGTAACTTCATTATTGGCTTACCAGATGAGTTGATCGAAGCGGCGCGTGTAGAGGGTGTGAGTGAATGGCAAATATTCCGTCATATCGTATTACCTTTGGTTAGACCTGCTTTAGCCGCCTTATCAGTATTGATTTTCACCTTTATCTGGAATGATTATTTTTGGGCATTAGTCTTGGTACAAAGTGATGATGTGCGACCTATCACGGCTGGTATCAGTGCATTGAAGGGTCAGTGGATGGCATCTTGGCAATTAATTTCAGCGGGTTCTATTATCGCTGCGCTGCCTCCTGTTGTTTTATTCTTCGCAATGCAACGTCACTTTATTGCTGGTTTAACGTTAGGTGCTACAAAGGGATAAAAAATGGACGACATTTTAAATGCGGAACTGTACCGACAGGATCAAGATGGCAAAACGTTAGTAATTGCTTGCCCTTTTGAAGGTGCGCCTGAGTTGGTATATTTTGGTCAAGCTTTACCTGATGACACGCATTTAAAAAGTTTATACCTGTCACAGCAGCAAGCCATACCACAAGCTTATATGGACAAGCCCGTTTGTATGAGTTTGATCCCCGAAGCGGGACGTGGTTGGTTGCAGTCACCCGGTGTTGAAGCTAGCGCGGTAGACCGACCAGCTTGGGCAATGTGTTGGTCATTGAAGGCCGTTCATCAACTTGAATTTGGCTTTGATATTGAGCTAGAAGACACAGTAGCGCAGTTATCAGTGTGCTTATCAATTGGTTTGACAGGTTCTGGTCTATTGCGTCAGCAGTTGGCATTAACCAATGATGGCCAATTGGATATCACACTTCATCGCCTTGCTTGCACTTTGCCAATGCCTTGTCATTTCACTCAAATGATGAGTTTCTATGGACGCTGGTGCCAAGAATTCCAGCAACAATCCAGTGATTGGCAATCAACATGGTTACAAGAAAATCGTCACGGGCGAAATTCTCATGCCAATTTCCCTAGCGTCATTCTTGGGGAAAAGGGATTTACTGAGCAACAAGGTGAATTGATCGGAGCGCATTTGGCATGGAGTGGTAATCATCGCTTAAAAGCCGATTATACCCTTGAAGGCCATCGTTACCTGCAAGCCGAAGCGTTATATTTACCTGATGAAATCATACTTAATTCAGCTCAATCCATCGCGACACCAGAGCTATTTGCTAGTCACAGTTGCTCTGGCCTGAATCTCATGAGCCAGGCGTTCCATAAAGAAGCGCGTCAATACTTAGCACTCACTAAGCCACGTCCTGTACATATCAATACTTGGGAAGCCTTTTATTTTGATCATGATGTTGATCGTTTAAAAGCACTGGCAGATGCCGCCTCACAAGTAGGTGTAGAGCGATATATTCTAGATGATGGTTGGTTCCGCAATCGTAATAATGACAAGGCGGCACTGGGGGATTGGTTTGTTGAGCCGGCAAAATACCCCGAGGGGTTACTGCCACTTATTCATCATGTTAAGACATTAGGGATGGAGTTTGGTTTATGGTTTGAGCCAGAAATGGTTAATCCCGATTCAGACCTTTTTCGAGCGCATCCAGAATGGGCGTTACAGTTACCGCAATACGATGCGGCCTTAGCTCGTCATCAACTGGTTTTGAATTTGGCTGAACCAGATGCCTATGCTTATATTCGTGAACGCTTGTTTAGTCTGTTAACAGAGTATCCCATTGACTATATTAAATGGGATATGAATCGAGATTATACTCAACCCAGTGGTGCGATTGCACCGCAGGCTTATGAACAAGTAATGGCTTTGTACCGCTTACTTGGTGAATTAAATACCGCATTTCCCGCATTAGAAATCGAAAGCTGCTCTTCTGGGGGCGCGCGCGTTGACTTTGGTATTTTAAAATTCACAAAACGTTTTTGGGCGTCTGATTGCAACGATGCATTAGAGCGTCAAAGTATTCAGCGTGGTTTTAGTTATTTCTTTCCGCCGGAAGTGATGGGATCGCATATCGGTCCAGATCAAAGTCATACTACAAGCCGAATCCACAATGTCGCATTTCGTGCCGGTACCGCTTTATTGGGGCATTTGGGCATTGAGTGGAACTTGCTGGATGCGAATGCTCAGCAGAAAGAGACCATTGCTCGTTGGATTTTACACTACAAAAATCATCGTTCAATTTTGCATACTGGTCGCAACTGGCGATTGCCTAGTGCTGATGGTCGCGCACAGACTCAATGGGCGCTAAGTCAGGATGGCATGGCAGGCATATTGGTTTACAGTCAGCTTGCGATGCCGAAACAAGCACAAACATTGCCAATTCGTTTGCCCGGACTTATCCCGCAGCAGCGCTATCGAATTACCGTATTAGAACACAGTCCACTGCCAGGGCATTTGATGAAATCCCTCCCTGAATGGTGGAAAAACAATCTTATTTTAAACGGTGCGACCTTAGGTCAACTGGGTTTGCAATTGCCTATTTTGGACCCGGAATCCTTACTATTGCTTTCGATTCGTGCCGTATCGAATTGGGAGCCAACCTAAAAAATTCAGTCATCGGTATCGAATAGCATTGTCTTTTCACAATGTCCGTACTCAATCATTAGAAGCGAGTGAGGCAAGTATTCGAGGTCTAAAGCGCTTGGCTAGTCAGTCTTTACCAAGCTGCATACAAAAAAACAATAGAGAGGAATGACAGAATGAAATCTTTCAACGAATTAATGACCGAGTTTCCAATGGTGGCCATTATGCGAGGCATTCAGCCTAGTGAAGTGGTTGCACACACTCAAGTCTTAATCGACGCAGGATTTAGATTAATTGAGGTGCCTCTTAATTCACCCGATGCGTTTACGAGCATTCGTTTATTACAAAAGACGTTTGGTGACCAAGCGCTTATTGGGGCTGGTACCGTTTTGACCATGCCTCAATTGACTGAGCTTGTTGCTACTGGCGCAAAGTTAATGGTGTGTCCACATACCGATGTAGAACTGATTAAAGCAGCCAAAGTTGCTGGTTTGTATGCTATGCCAGGTTTTTTCACAGCGAGTGAAGCGTTCGCTGCTTTGCATGCTGGTGCAGATGCGGTGAAGCTTTTTCCAGCAGAAGCATTGCCTAGTATTAATGTTATTAAAGCATTAGGGGCTGTGATTCCTGCTCAAGCTTGGTTGTGTCCTGTCGGCGGTGTGACACCAAATAATGTTAAAGAGTATTTGGACACAGGTGCTAGGGGATTCGGTTTAGGGTCTGCTTTGTATAAAAAAGGACAAGAGGTAGCGGTTACTAAAGCCAATGCAGAGTCCTTTATGGCGGCTTGGAAAAAATATCAGGCATAATATGCGACCAAATTGGTCGTTTGAGACATCAAAATAGCGTTGAATACGATCATTAGATGTTGCCTAAAAAAGTGTCTTCTGTATCTTCTACTTTAGAAATATCTTTTTCAAAACCAACAAGTTGTGTTTTTGATTGAGTGGATAGAGAGTCCCTTTTTTATTGCGCTGGCCAGTGTTGATACAACTGAAGAGCAATTAGCTCAACAGCATTGACTGGTCATGTTATAGCCGTTGAACTAATTGTGACTGGCCTATTAAGCCAGTCATGTGCAGGAGCCTAGAATGAAGTTAGGTGTTTGTTATTATCCAGAACATTGGCCGAAAAGTCGTTGGCAGCAAGACGCTAAAGAGATGCGAGAGATTGGCATTGAATATGTGCGAATTGGCGAATTTAGCTGGAGTACGATTGAGCCACAACCCGGTGAGTTACATTGGGAATGGTTGGATGAGTCATTGGATACGCTATATGCTCAAGGGCTAAAAGTTATTTTAGGGACACCGACGGCAACGCCGCCTAAATGGTTGGTTGATCGTCACCCATCCATGTTAGCAAAGGATGAGCTGGGTCGTGTTCGTCACTTTGGTTCACGCCGCCATTATACTTTTGCAAGCCTTGAATATCGTGAAGAGTGCCATCGGATTGTCACCTTAATGGCTAAACGTTATGGTCAGCACCCAGCGGTTGCTTCGTGGCAGACTGATAATGAATATGGTTGCCATGATACGATTTTGAGCTATGCCAAAGCAGACTTAATGGCTTTTCGTATTTGGCTAAAAGACAAATATACCACCATTGATGCATTAAATGCGGCTTGGGGGAATGTCTTTTGGAGTATGGATTATTGTTCGTTTGATGAAGTCGATTTGCCTAACCTGACAGTGACAGAAGCTAATCCATCTCATCGTTTAGATTTCCAGCGTTGCTGTTCAGATCAAGTGGTCGCGTTTAATAAATTACAAGCAGATATTCTTCGTCAGTATTCAAAAGAGCGCGATTTAGTTCATAACTACATGGGCTTTTTTACTGCGTTTGATCACCATAAAGTGGGCCAAGACTTAGACGTAGCGAGTTGGGACACTTATCCATTAGGCTTTTTGGATCAAGAAGACATCTATACACCAGAAGAAAAGCAGACTTATTTACGAGTTGGTCACCCAGATTTTGGCGCTTTTCACCATGATTTATATCGAGGTTGTGGCAAAGGGCGCTTGTGGATCATGGAGCAGCAACCGGGACCTGTAAATTGGGCACCACATAATCCAACGCCAGCGGATGGTGCTGTACGTTTATGGACGTGGGAGGCTTTTTCGCATGGTGCTGAACTTGTCTCATATTTCCGTTGGCGTCAGGCTCCGTTTGGGCAAGAGCAAATGCACACTGGTTTGTTGCGCCCTAATGGACAGAAAGCTGAAGCGGCAAAAGAAGCGGCGCAGGTAGCTCAAGAGGTTCGGGAATTGTCTCAAGTCATGGGGCTAGATGCAGATGATTTGATGGCTTTACCAGAATCTGGCAAGGTCGCGTTGATGTTTGATTATGACGCATGCTGGTCGCTGGATATTCAGCCTCAATCACGAGCATATAGCTATATGAGCTGGTGTTATCGTTTATACGAAGCATTACGTGAGATAGGCTTGTCCATCAATATTGTGTCGGCTGATGCGCCACTTGATACTTACGAAATGTTAATACTACCCGCTCAAGCGCATATTTCTAGCGATCTTCAAAAACGGCTAGACGACTATAAGGGCGTGCTTTTAGCTGGCCCGCGTACCGGCAGTAAAACGGACAGCTATCAAATTCCTGAAAATTTAGCACCAGGCCCGTTAGCGACATTACTACCTTTGTCGGTTGAGCGAGTTGATGCATTACCAAAGCATACCCAGCCTGCGGTATCGGGTTATTGGGGTGAGGGTAAATTACATACTTGGCATGAGCAAATTGCCACCGACTTACCCTGTCTGTTAAAAGACAATGCAGGTAATCCTGTTTTGGTGGGTGACAATAAACGCTTTTACCTTGGCTCTTGCCTTGATAAACCTTTGTTAAAAGCGTGCCTTGTGAAATTATCAGAAAAGGCTGGATTGGCAACGGAATACTTGCCATCTGGTGTACGAATTCGTGAACGAGGTAAATTAATTTTTGCCTTTAATTACGGACTACAAGCAGCGTATTATCATCCTGATAATGCTCAGCTTATAATTGGTGCTGATACTTTACCATCAGCAGGTTTGGCTATTTGGCAGAGAGACACTGCTGATAGCAAGTGATTGCTGTTACTTTCGTCAATAAAAAGAAAAAGGGAACTATCAAATGAAAAAAATATCACATTTACTTATTGGGGCATTTGCTTTTGCAGCGGTTTCGTTCGCTCAAGCCAGTACCTTGGTGATCAACTCAGATCAAGCGGATCCGGCGCCTAAAAAAGCGTTTCAAGAAGTGATTCAAAAATTTGAGGCCGAAAACCCTGATATCAAAGTGAAATATAACCTATATGATAAAGAAGGTTATAAAACAGCCATTCGTAACTGGTTGGCAACAAGTCCTCCAGATGTTGTATTTTGGTATGCGGGTAACCGCATGAAAACGTTTGTTGATCGCGGCATGTTTGAAGATGTGAGTGATATTTGGAAAAAAGAAGATCTGAAAAAATTAATGCCTTCTGCTACTGCGGCGATGACGATTAAAGGCAAACAGTACGGTATACCGTATACTTATTACCAATGGGGCCTTTATTATCGTAAGGATATTTTTGCCAAATTAGACCTAAAAGTTCCAAAAACTTGGGATGAGTTTTTAGCTGTAAACGCTAAGTTAAAAGCGAATGGTGTAACACCTATTACGATAGGGACTAAGTACTTATGGCCTGCGGCAGGTTGGTTTGATTACTTAGATCTACGTGTGAATGGCTTGAAATTTCATATGGACCTAATGGACGGCAAAGTGGCTTACACTGATCCACGAGTTCGTAAGGTATTTCAATACTGGGACGAGTTGGTTAAACCTGGTTACTTCTTGAAAAACCACGCGTCTTATTCATGGCAAGAAGCGCAACCTTTCTTGTATAACGGTAAGGCTGCTATGTACTTAATTGGTAACTTTATCACGCCTAATTTCCCGAAAGAATTAGATGGAAAAATTGGTTTCTTCCAATTCCCTATTATCAATTCTAAAGTACCAGTGGCTGAAGATGCACCAATGGATACTGTTCATATTCCAACACGAGCTAAAAACAAAAAAGACGCGCGTAAATTCCTAGCGTTTATGGCACGAGCTGATAATCAGACTTTGGTTAATGCGGCGTTATTGCAAATACCAACAAATATAGACGCTCATGCTCCAGATAATGTGTTCCTAAATGATGGTGTGAAAATGCTTAAAGCTGCTTCTGGTACATCGCAGTTTTACGATCGAGACACATCGCCTACTATGGCTCGTGAAGGCATGAAAGGTTTCCAAGAGTTTATGGTGAAACCTGATCGTTTAGACGCTATTTTGAAACGCCTAGAAGGCGTGAGAAAACGCTCTTTTGATGTGAAATAATTGTTATTGGTTAGAAATGTTTAGAATCATATTTCTAAATACATAGTAAAAAGCCCGCTAGTGAAGTGACTAGTGGGCTTTTTTATTGTCTTAAACAAGTGCCCTATCTTTTGGGGATAATTAAAGAGAGATCTTGCTTGAAGAAGGTGATTAGACAAATATCACGGCCACAGCACAGTGTGCTAGTGGCATAGTAGGCCGCGATATCTATGCCACTACAATCATTATAAATTATGATTGCTTAGAATTTATAAGTGACAGAAAGGTAGTTAGATACTCCCGTTGATCTCAAGCTAGAAGAGTCTCGGATGCCGTAAATATTTTTATAAAGTTTCAGACCGTACCCAACCGCATAGCGTTTAGAGTGCCAGTAAATCCCCTGAAATGTTGCACCACCAGAACTTGCGGTGCTGTATTGGCTTTTTAATCCAAATTGATAGTCAAGATACCCTTGATACGCGATAAAAGAACCGTTATCAAACGTTTTCACAGGCTTGAACCAGTTCGTAGAAAATTGATAGCCATTCCAGTCATCACGGTTATTCGTTTCATCGTACAGTGCGTATAGATTCATGCCTACTTTACCTAGCCATGGCATCTCTACATCCGCACCTAAGCCAACGAAATAATTGTTTACAGCATATGTGCCATAACCACCATCTTGGTTAAATAGTGTGGAGATGTATAATTCCTTAACAGGGCCGAATGAAAGGTCTTTACCAGTAATGCCATCCAGTGAGAATCGAGGGTTAAGTTTCAGAAACATTTTGTCTTTGCCATACTTATCACTGTCGGCATCGTTAGTGATATTGAAAACGTCAAGGTATCCGTATAAATCTACAATACCTGAGCGCCCGCCAAATTCCATTTCTAGGTAGTCATGACTATTTTTCCCTGGTAGCTCATTAAAAGCATACATCAGGTTAAACTGCTTCCAAGAGTAATCGTTTTTATGAATGTCATCGGAATAATCAGTTGCTAAGGCAGTTGTCGTTGCGGCTGCCATGCCTAGTGCCAAAAGTAATTTGCGCATTTTTTTCTCCATTTTATGTGGATATTAGTATTTGAATATATAACCAACTGGTCAAAATTAAGACCTTAATGTGGATGTTACATCGTTTTTTTGTCATTACAATGGCAATTTATGTAAATAAAATGATGCCCTTTTTTAGAGAGATTTTGTTCTCAGTGCACCAATAGGCTGACGTTAGAATTTGTTTTTTTATTCTTAAAATTCAAGTCATTACATTTTTTTAAAAAATAAATAACGAGTAAATGTTAGCTTTTGGTGCATTTCAGTTGAAAAATAATTTTGAATGTTTTTTTGAAAAATTGTCCTAGTGGACAACTTTTCAAACTTACAGTCAGGAGCGAGGTGCATCTATAAGTAAATAACAGGTTTTAGAAAAAGCTGTATTTCGTTATTATTGATTGCTCTATAGGTTGGTTTATAAAGGTAGTGTTATATGTCGTTAAAAATTGGTTTTGTTGCGTTAAGTGGTGTTCTTATTTTAAGTTCATCTAGTGCTTTTGCTTTCAAGGATTATTGCACTCCTAAGCTAAATACGTATTTAGAGACGGTACAGCAGACAGTAGATTCCAAATATGTGCCATCTAGGCAAAAGGAAGTAGCTCAAAAAATATTGGATAGAGTGAAATCAAGCCGAAATGAAACAAAAGACTGTGTGTTACTAGACAAATTTTTGCCATAAGGCGTCACTTACATTTTTATACGTAATAGAGCTGTATGCCTAATGTGCTTATTCTATTATTGATTTATCAAAATGGAGTGTAAGTTGGCATGATTGCGTTAATTTCAGCGTTGAAGAGCTCAGGGCGTTTTTTGAATATGCGTTCAGCCGCTATTATTTTTGAAAATAGTAGTGTGTTGGCAAATGATCAAGATACGCAAATGGTGCAACTAATAGAGTCTTTTCGAGACTCATCTTTGACGTCTGACCTTACTGTCGAAAGTCTTGCAGATTCGCATGATCAACTAAATGCCTTCTGGAAAGGTATTGTATCCCACGGAAGTATCATAGTCCGGCGACTTGATGATCGAGGTGCTGAGGCTGTCTATTTGATGCTTTTCACTAAAAATGAAAGTGTCGGTTTTTCTGATGAGTTTTTTGATGATTTATATTTTTTAGCAAATAGTTTGAAGCAGCTTATTTTGGTGAATACCACTAAGCAGGATTTCACGCCATTTTTTGATCATTATGATGATCTGCTTGAGTTTGCGGATGATAACTCAAGCGCCATTGCTATTCTTGATGAGCAGTTTCGCTTTCGATTCGCTAATAAAAAACTCATAAATAACTTTAATTTACCCCTCGACGAAGTAATGGGCAGGCACATTTGTGACCTCCTTGGCGAGAGGGTTTATTGTGCAGTAAAGAGTTATTTAGACTCAACATTAAGTGGTTTAAAAACATCGTTTCGAGTTGAGTTACAAGGTGCTTTTGATACTGAAGGACTTGTGTTAGAAGCTATTTGTACGCCTAAAAAAAATAACGGCCGGGTTGTAGGCTTGTATCTTGTTGCTCAAGATGTAACAGCACAACGAAAAACATTAAAAACACTGCGAGACCTTCATCAGATCACGGCTAATTCCACGACAACTTTAGAGGAAAAGTTGCAAAGTATTTTAAGTGTTGGTGTCTCTCAATATAATTTACCTCTAGGGATTATCAGCTCGATCAAAGATGAAGCCTATACAGTAGAGTTTTGTATTTCCCCAAGTAATGATCTTTCTCCCGGTATGGCGTTTAATTTAGGCCATACGTACTGTGTGCATACCTTCAATAACGATAGACCAACCTTTTTTCATCATACAGCCAAAAGTACGATCAAAGATCATCCTTGTTATCAAAATTTTGGCTTGGAAGCCTATATTGGCGCAATGATTAAAATTGATGGTGAAAGTTGGGGTACGCTTAATTTTTCCAGCCCTAACCCTAAAGTAGAATTGTTTAGTGAAGATGATATTGAGCTTATGAAACTACTCGCTCAATGGGTAGGTAATGAAATAACTCAAGACAATGCTCTGAAAGAGCTAAAAGCGTCGGAGCGTCAACAAAGCCTGTTACTTAATTCAGCCCATGATGGTTTTCTTGGTGTTAATTTGGAGGGAGGAATTGTTTTTGCTAACCAAGCGGCCAGTCATATAACAGGTTATCGTTTAGATGAGCTATTGGGGCAGCACTATCACGATATGCTTCATCATTCTCATCTTGATGGTAGGCCTTATTTACTTGAAGAGTGCCCGTTTAATCGAACGTTGATAACCGGCGAGAGTAGCCAGTCACTGGCAGAGCCTTTGTGGGGGAAGGAAGGTGTCTTTATTGGTGAATATAATTGTGTCGCCATGAAGGATGGCGATAATCTGGTTCAAGGTGCTGTCATTACCTTTCAGGATAGAACTAAGCAGTTTGAAATTGAACAAGAAGTGTTGGAGCAGAAAAAGCTCTTTGAATCTTTATTTGTGGACGCCCCTTCTGCGATTGCATTGGTCAATAATCTTCGCAAGGTCGTTATGATAAACCCTGCATTTTGTGCTCTTTTTGGGTATTCAGCCGAAGAGGTTGTGGGTCAAGATACTGCTATGTTGTATGCAGATCAAGGTGATTATGCTCGTATTGGTGCTGAGTGTTATGCAGAAAATAGTACTAATAGACAGCCGGTAAACCGCATTGCTTACAGAGATAAAAGTGGTCGTATTTTTTACTGTGAGACCGCTGGAAGCATGATTAAAGGGAAAGACGGTAATGTCGAAGGTTATATTGGTCATATGACAGATATTACTAGCCGACTTCAAGGCGAGCAGGAAGCATTAAGAGCAAATCAGCGCTTTACCATGGCCTCAAATGCCGCTGGCATAGGGGTTTGGGAATGGGATTTAAATACATATGAGCTGGTGTGGGACGATTGGATGTATCGTCTTTTTGGCGTACTTAAGGAAGAGGTAAGTGATCCATATAGTGTCTGGTTGCAATTAATCCATCCTGATGATGTTGCCATGTTAAGAGATAAGCTAGAAAAGTTTATTCAGGGCGTAGGCAGTTATGATACAGAGTTTCGGATAGTGCGTTTAGATGGTCAAATTCGTCACTTGAAGGCAAAAGGTATTTTGGAGCGTAACCTAAATGGCCTGCCATCAAGGCTAATTGGAGTGAATTTAGATATTACGGCGCAAGTCGAAACGGAGGTTGTTCTTCGTAAAGCAAGTCATGAAGCAGAAATGGCGAATAAGGCAAAAAGCAATTTTCTGGCAACGATGAGTCATGAGATCAGAACGCCACTTAATGGTGTGTTAGGTATGGCTGAGCTGCTTTCACATTCTACTTTAACGGATGAGCAGGCTTCGCAGCTGGTTATTCTTCAGGAGTCTGGCGAAAGTTTGTTGGAATTAATTAATGAAATATTAGACTTTTCCAAAATAGAAGCGGGTCAACTAGCGATTGAAAATGTCGACTTCAATCTTGAAAAAACGATTTATGATGTGGTTCGCTTATTAATTGTTAGTGCAGAAAAAAAAGGCTTAGATTTATTAGTTGAGTATACAAGTCACACGCCTAAGCGCTTTGTTGGTGATGCTTTTAGAATTAAGCAGGTATTAATTAATCTTGTTAGTAATGCGATTAAATTCACTCATCAAGGTCAGGTTGTTGTGAGTGTTAGGTCACAGGCCGATTTACTTGGAAGCACCAGCCTTTCTATAGAGGTAAGGGATTCAGGTGTTGGCATTGCTGCCTGTGTTCAAGATTCCTTATTCAAGGCTTTTACGCAACAAGATTCTTCAACAACGCGTAAATTCGGTGGAACTGGACTTGGGTTGGCCATTACTAAGCAGTTAGTCGAATTAATGGGCGGCAGTGTGGTGTTGCAAAGTGAAGAGGGTGTTGGTTCCTCTTTCACTGTGTCGCTTGTGTTGATGGAAAGTTATGTCAAAGAATCTCCCGAAAAAGTGGATCTTTCTCGGTGGCGAGGTGCCAAAACATTAGTGGTGGATGATAATGCGATTAATTTGATGATTTTATCAAATCAATTATTAGAGCTTGGTATTCAGTGTGATCAAGAGCTTGATGCGCTGCATGCTTATCAGAGTGTGGTCAATGCAGAGCATGAAAAGAAACCCTATGACTTAGTTATCTTAGATTACCAAATGCCAGAATTAGACGGTTTAGAATTGAGTCGCCGTATTCGAGAGCAAAGTCTTGATAACTATTGTCCTGCAATCATTATTGCATCTTCGTCCGGGCGTTTAAATCGAAGTGATCTACAGGAGGCTGGTGTGAATGTTTGTTTGACCAAGCCTGTGGATAATCATTCTTTATCTTTAGGTCTTAGTGCAGCACTTAATAGTCAAGTGATAGGAAAGCAAATATCTTACTTTGAATTTGGTGAGCGAATGGTTCAGCCGCTAGAAGAAAACCATCAGCAGTTTTCTGGAACTGTGCTTATTGTTGAGGATATGAAAGCTAATATAGCTGTTGCTCGAGGTCTAATTGAAAGAATGGGACTCGGTATTATTGAGGCTGAGAACGGGGAAGTAGCGGTGCAAAAGTGGAAAGCTTATCAGCCTGATTTGATTCTGATGGATTTACATATGCCGGTAATGGATGGTTTAACGGCTATGCGAGCTATTCGAAGCGCAGAGAAAGGGTCGACTGGTAATAAAAGAGTACCTATCTTTGCATTGACGGCAGATGCGCTTAATGAAAGGTTGTCTGATGTGGAGTCAGCTGGTGGGGATGGCTTAATTGCTAAGCCGTTTAAAACACAGGATCTGGTGCGAATTTTCAAACAGTGCTTTCATCAGGAAGAGAGTTTGGTTAATTCAGTTGCCAAAAGCGAGTTAGGCAATGATTGGCAAGAAAGCAAAGAAATTAGATTGGATCTAACAGTATTAGAAGAATTAAAGGGTGTGCTAGGCGACGATGTGATTATGTTGTTTGATGCGTTTTATGAAGATGCAGACTCTATTGTTATGATCTTAGAAAAAGAAAATCAGAAAAAAAACTCGCAGGTGGATCTAGACGTAGTTTCTAGAGCGGCCCATAGTATGAAATCCATTTCTCAAAATTTAGGTGGGCGGGCGCTATCTGCTCTTTCTGCGCAATTAGAAAGCATAACTCGGCAGGGAAAGGTTCAAGGTGTTCACTCGTTAATCATCTTGTTGATAAAAGAGTATGCGCTATTTTCTGAACTGCTTAATAAAGAACGATAAGGTTTTATGAATATACTCATTGTTGATGATACGAATACGGATCGGCTTTTGCTGAAAATGTATTTGTCTAAGTTAGAGCATAATGTGATCGAAGCGGTCAATGGTGAGCAGGCCATTATTCAGTACATTGAAGTTGCCAATGAGCTTGATCTCATCCTTATGGATGTGCAAATGCCTGAAATGGGAGGTTTTGAAGCAGTGAGTAAAATTCGCAGTATTCAAGAGTCCCGCAACTTAGAGTGGGTACCTATTATTTTTTTAAGTGCCAGTGCTGAAGTGGATGATATTGAAGAAGGTATTCGTACTGGAGGAGATGATTATTTAATTAAACCCATTCATCAAAAGGTATTGGCTGCAAAAATGTTAGCCATGCAGCGAATTGCTGATATGCGGCATCGTCTTATTATTGCGAATGGTATTTTAGAGAATCAAGCGTCAATAGATCATTTGACTGGAATACTTAATCGTCGAGCTTTTGAAGCAGTGCTAGATAGAGAGGTTGCACGTTCACAAAGATTGTCGTCTTCTTTTTCTCTTGCTTTGTTTGATTTAGATTACTTTAAGCGTGTGAATGATGAATATGGCCATGATGCTGGTGATATTGTTCTGGTTGAAATAGTAGATAGAATCTCTAAAGGGTTGCGTACTGATGATGTAGTAGGGCGTGTTGGAGGTGAGGAATTTGGTGTCTTTATTTCTAATGCCGTCGGTGATGGTGCTCAGTTGGTTTGTGAGAGGTATCGACGATTAGTCGCTGAGCGTCCAGTTGTCTATAAGGGAGTCAGTATTCCAATTACGATTAGTATAGGGTGTGCTGCATTCAATGTAGAAACGGATTCAAAAAAATCGATCTATAAAAAAGCGGATGTTTGTTTATATGATGCGAAGAGGACAGGTCGTGATAGAGTGGTATATCAGGATTAAGGCGTACTTATTCAAAAACATTAAAAAATAAACATGTAAAATGCCCGTATTAGCGGGCATTTTTCTTTTTATTGCAGTAGGGAAGAAATATCCAATAGGTTAACGTCGTTTCTTTTAGTAAACTTTTAGGTCTTAGTGCAAAGTAGGTGAATTATGGTAAGTCGACCGTCTTTAGAAACGGCTACAGCATCGGACCCTGATCGCTTTGTTGAGCCTTTGGAGTTGGGGAAGCGAGTGAAGGAAATTCGCTTAACCAAAGGGTGGACGTTAGAGGAAGTCAGCAAAAGGACAGGGATTGCGCGATCTACTCTTTCTAAAATTGAGAATGATCAGGTGTCGCCGAGTTTTACTATTGTTCAAAAGCTGATTAAAGGGCTGGGAATGGATTTACCTCAGTTGTTTGTTGAGGCTAGTGAGCATTCGATTGCAGGGCGTCGTGATATTACGCGCAAGGGCAAAGGGGAGCCGCACCCGACAGCGACTTATGAGCATGAATTGTTAAATTTTTCCATCAGTCGAAAAAAAATGGTGCCATTTAAAACGAAGGTGCGAGCAAGAAGCTTTGATGAATTCAAAGAGTGGGTTCGTCACGATGGGGAAGAGTTTTTGTTGGTGTTAGAAGGAAAGATTAATTTTTTCTCTGAGCTCTATGAGCCAATTGAATTAAAAGAAGGGGACAGTGTGTATTATGATGCAAGCATGGGTCACACTGTGGTATCGACATCTACCAAAGATGCAGAAATTCTCTGGGTCGTTGCTCGATAGAGATCAACGCCAGAATAATAATAGATAAATAAAAAGGTTTTAAACGTTATGAATCAATGGAATCCAGCCAGTTGGAGAGAAAAAACCGCATTGCAGCAGCCTGTGTACCCAAGCGCCGAGCATTTGGCTCAGGTAGAAGGCACACTTGGTAAAATGCCACCTTTGGTATTTGCTGGAGAAGCGCGTCAATTGAGGTCAGCCTTATCTAAAGTCGCAAAGGGTGAGTCCTTTTTGCTTCAGGGTGGAGACTGTGCCGAGAGTTTTGCTGAATTTCATGCCGATAATATTCGCGACACGTTTAAAGTGATGTTGCAAATGGCGGTGGTACTGACCTATGCCGGAAAATGCCCAATCGTTAAGGTAGGAAGAATGGCGGGGCAATTTGCTAAGCCGCGCTCTGCAGGCACTGAAATTATTAATGGGATTGAGCTGCCAAGTTACCGTGGCGACATTATCAATGGCATTGATTTTACCGAAGCAGCGCGGGTGCCAGATCCTGAGCGTTTAGTTCAGGTTTATAATCAAAGTGCGGCAACCATGAATCTGTTGCGTGCCTTTTCTCAAGGTGGCTTTGCAGACCTTAATCAAGTACACCAATGGAACCTAGACTTCTTAAAAGCCAGCCCTGCGGGCGAGCGCTTTCAAGGCATTGCCGACAAAATAGACGATGCGATGCAGTTTATGCAGGCGTGTGGTGTTGGTAGTGGTATGGCTCAGCTGCAAGAGACGGAATTTTACACGTCTCATGAAGCCTTGTTGTTGCCGTACGAACAAGCGTTGACTCGTCAAGACAGCTTAACTGGCAATTGGTATGACTGTTCTGCTCATATGCTATGGATCGGAGATCGCACTCGTCAGCTAGATGGTGCGCATGTGGAGTTCTTACGAGGCGTAAATAACCCTATTGGTGTTAAAGCGGGTCCAACAATGGACCCTGAAGACTTATTGCGCCTGTGTGATGCCTTAAATCCGAACAATGATCCAGGTCGTTTAAATATCATTGTTCGTATGGGTGCCGATAAGGTAGAAGAAGGTATGCCTAAGCTGATTCAAGCCATTCAAAAAGAAGGCAAAGAAGTGGTTTGGAGCAGTGACCCAATGCACGGCAACACAGTGAAAGCGAGCTCAGGCTATAAAACTCGTCATGTGAATCATGTGTTACGTGAAGTTCAGCAATTCTTCCAAGTGCATAAAGCAGAAGGTAGTTATGCTGGTGGTGTGCATTTTGAAATGACCGGTCAGAATGTCACTGAATGTGTTGGTGGTGCGTTTCAGGTGACAGAAGAGGGACTTGCGGATCGTTATCATACGCATTGTGATCCACGTTTGAATGCGGATCAGTCTCTAGAGTTGGCATTTATGATTTCGGATACGTTAAAAAAAGCGCGTGCGTAAGTGTGTTGTTCTGAGGTGAATGCTGTTTTGCATACCTAGACAAAAAAAGCCCAGTGAATAAATATTCGCTGGGCTTTTTAATGTGCTGATCTGTCAGAGCGAAGCTCTTCGACTCTATAGTCTAGCCTTTACGGCGACGGAAAGAAGATGTAGCGGTTTTTGATGTGATATCAATTTTCGCCATAATCATTGCCATCTCTTCAGCTTCGGCTTGTTGTTGCGCTTTCAGCTTGTCTTCGCGTTCCTTTTTAGAGGTTTTCTCTGCTTCACGAAGCATGCGTTGCATGCTTGCTTTGCTTTTAGGGCGCTCGACTTTTGTTATGTCAGAGGGTTTTGTGGGGTCTGCTGCTATAGCGGTCGATGCAGGAGAGTCTAAACGATCTTCACCTATGAGCTCACCAAAAAAGGAGCGAGCCGTCGGCTTCGGTGCAACTTCTTTTTTTATTGGTAGCTCAATTGACTTTTTTACAGCGGCCTTGCGTGTTTTCTTAGGCTGCTCGGCAGTAGAGACGCCGTTTGCGTCAAACATAGCCTTTTTGCCAAAACTTAGACCAGCTGACTTTGCTGTTGTTTGGCCAATTTTATAACCGCGTAGACTTTCTCCGTTATAAATGGAGACGTAGTCTTTTTCTAATTCGTAAAGCTCTTGCTTATCTTCTGTTTCAAAAAGCTCTTCGACAGCAAATGCACTTATGTCATGCTCTCGAATGTCATCATAAAGTGGGAAATCCAGACCTTCATTCGCTGCTTCAACGTATTGTTCAAAGCGTTGAAAACCGCTATTGAAAGACGTGCCAATGTAGTGCTTACCGGTGATATTATTTGTGATTTTAAAAACGACCAAAATCGCTGCCTCTTACTTAGTATCTTTTGAATAGCACACAAACCCGATTTGCTAATGGTTGTCCGAAAGCGAATCAGGTCTATAGAAAAATAGAATTTAGATTTTTACGACGAGATTTAGTCCGTCGCGGACGTTGAGATGAACATTTTCGACTCGGTTATCTTGCGCAATTAATTGGTTTAAATCATTGACGGCGATGTCGCTATTCTCTTTAGGGTCTAGGACTCGGCCTTGCCATAAAGAGTTATCAATGATTATTAACCCGCCTTTACTTACGAGTGGTAATACTGCTTCGTAATAATTAAGGTAATTGCGCTTATCTGCGTCGATAAATACTAGGTCAAAAAGACCTTCAAGACTTTGGATTGTATCTAAGCCAGGACCAAAAATTGTTTTAATTTTGTATCCGTGCGGACTACGATCAAAAAAAGACTGAGCAAACTCAATTGCTCGGGGGTTGGTTTCACAGCAAATGATCTCACCGTCACTTGGCATGCCTTCAGCAATAGATAAAGCAGAGTAACCGGTAAACATACCGATCTCTAAAGCGCGCTTAGGTTGCTTTATGGTGGCAAGAATCTTCAAAGTACGGCCAATGATTTTGCCAGACAACTTATTAGGGTATCCCATGTCTGAATAGGTTTTATCAACCAATTCAATGAGAAGATCTGGTTCTGATTGAGTGGTGTCAATGCAGTAGTTGTCGAGATGGTTAAGATCCATAAGGCCTTTCAATGATTTATTTTGTTGCGAAACAGCCGACAATTTTACCCTGACCGACGAGAATGTCTATGGTTAAAAAAAGAAAAAAGGCTTGATTTTGAACTATTCTTTTTTGTTGGTTTTTTTAGTGTTTGCAATCAGTAAATAAGCGTTCGCAAGATATCTGTAAAAATGCTATTTTAGGCGCCTTAAATTGACATGTGCTCTTTGGTATGGAGCACCACTGACTCCAATAGGAGAAAAAAATGCCTGTAATTACTTTGCCTGATGGCAGCCAACGTACTTTTTCTAACCCAGTTACTGTTATGCAAGTGGCTGAAGATATCGGGCCGGGTCTTGCGAAAGCAACGATTGCTGGTCGAATTAACGGTACTTTAGTCGATGCCTGCGAACTTATTTCTGAAGACTCAGATGTCAGTGTCGTAACGGGAAAAGACCCTGAAGGGGTTGAAATCATTCGTCACTCATTCGCGCACTTGGTTGGACACGCTGTAAAGCAATTGTTCCCAACGGCAAAAATGGCGATTGGTCCGGTTATTGATGATGGGTTTTATTACGATATTGCGTATGAACGTTCTTTTACCCCTGAAGACATGGCAGCGATTGAAAAACGCATGGCTGAGTTGGTAAAAACGGACTACGACGTTGTTAAGAAAATGACGCCAGTTGCAGAAGCTCGGGCTGAATTTGAAGCGCGCGGTGAGTCTTACAAGATCTCTTTGATAGATGGTTTGGATGACTCGGTAGAAAATGTTGGCTTGTATTACCATGAAGAATACGTCGACATGTGTCGTGGGCCTCACGTCCCGAACACTCGCGTATTACGCCACTTTAAACTGATGAAGTTGGCAGGCGCCTATTGGCGTGGTGATTCCAATAATGAAATGCTGCAGCGTATTTATGGCACAGCATGGAATGACAAAAAAGAATTAAAGGCGTACTTGACGCGCATTGAAGAAGCAGAAAAGCGTGATCATCGTAAGTTGGGCAAAAAACTGGATCTGTTTCATGTGCAAGAAGAGGCGCCAGGTATGGTGTTCTGGCATCCTAAAGGCTGGAGCTTGTACCAAACAATTGAGCAGTACATGCGTAACAAACAGCGTGAGAACAATTATCAAGAGGTGAAAACCCCTCAGATTGTTGACCGCGTGTTATGGGAGAAGTCTGGGCACTGGGGTAAGTATCATGAAAACATGTTTACGACTCACTCAGAGAACCGTGATTACGCGGTGAAGCCAATGAACTGCCCATGTCATATTCAAGTGTATAATCAAGGCTTGAAAAGTTACCGTGACTTGCCGTTTCGTATGGCTGAGTTTGGCTCTTGTCACCGTAATGAGCCTTCTGGTGCGTTACACGGTATTATGCGAGTGCGAAACTTTGTGCAAGATGATGGTCATATCTTTGTTACAGAAGGTCAGATTCAGCAAGAAGTGTCAGAATTTATCGATCTGTTACACGAAGTGTATGCAGACTTTGGTTTTGATCAAATTATTTATCGTTTATCAACTCGTCCGGAGCAGCGTGTTGGCTCTGATGAAGTGTGGGATAAAGCGGAGAAAGCCTTATCAGATGCATTAAATGTCGCTGAATTGGATTGGGAAGAGTTACCTGGTGAAGGGGCTTTTTACGGACCTAAGATCGAATTTTCTCTGAAAGACGCGATTGGTCGTGTTTGGCAGTGTGGTACGATCCAGGTTGATTTCTCAATGCCGACTCGTCTGAATGCGCAATATGTGTCTGAAGATGGCTCTCGCCAAACACCGGTTATGTTGCACCGTGCCATTGTTGGTTCGTTGGAACGATTTATCGGTATTTTGATCGAAGACACAGAAGGTGCCTTTCCGGTCTGGCTAGCGCCTGAACAAGTTGTTATCATGAATATTACAGATCGTCAGGCAGATTATTGTTCTGATTTGGAAAAAAGATTAAATTCAAACGGCTTTAGAGCGAAACTTGACTTGAGAAACGAGAAGATCGGGTTTAAAATTCGCGAGCATACTCTTCAACGCGTACCTTATATGATCGTAGTTGGGGATAAAGAAGTGGAGCAGCAACAAGTTGCTGTCCGAACTCGTTCCGGCGAAGATCTTGGAGTGATGAGTATTTCTGATTTTGAAGATTTGCTTAATAAAGAAGTAGCTCGCCGTAGTCGTAAACAAGAAATGGAGAAATAGCTATAAAAGGTAATATGAATCGTGGACGTAATGCAAGCAAGCAGCGTCCTCTAATCAACGAAAACATTCGAGCCACCGAAGTGCGTTTAATTGCAGCTGATGGTGAACAAGTTGGCGTTGTCTCGCTTGAAGAGGCACTGAAAGCGGCTCAAGAAGTAACCCTTGACCTAGTGCAAATTGCCGATTCAGACCCCATTGTTTGTAAAATCATGGACTACGGCAAGCATATTTTTGAGGCGAAGAAAGCGAAAGCGGCTCAAAAGAAAAATGCTAAGCAGATTCAAGTTAAAGAAATGAAATTCCGTCCAGGGACGGAGGAAGGGGATTATCAGGTAAAACTCCGCAACCTGATACGTTTCCTTGAAGGCGGGGATAAGGCCAAAGTATCACTACGATACCGCGGTCGTGAAATGGCCCATCAGGAGCTTGGCATGCAGCTTATGAATCGAGTCGCTTTAGACTTAGAGGATTATGGTGTAGTGGAGCAAGCTGCGAAAATGGAAGGTC
Source organism: Marinomonas flavescens (assembly GCF_004352835.1). Taxonomy (GTDB): domain Bacteria; phylum Pseudomonadota; class Gammaproteobacteria; order Pseudomonadales; family Marinomonadaceae; genus Marinomonas; species Marinomonas flavescens. Next base: position 307,819 of record NZ_SJSB01000003.1, read on the forward strand.
GCCAATTGACTATGGTGCTAGGCCCCAAAAAGAAGAAGTAGTTTAAATAACATCTGTTATTGAAAATTACACTAACATTAACGAATGCGAGAGTGGTTTTATCATGTCCAAAATTAAGTCACACAGTGGCGCAGCTAAGCGCTTTAAACGTACCGCGAATGGTTTTAAGCATAAGCAGTCTCATACTAGTCATATTTTGACTAAAAAATCGACTAAGCGTAAGCGTCATCTTCGTGCAATGAAGAGTATCGCTCAAAGCGATAAAGCTTTGATTGTACGTATGTTGCCATACATCTAGGTCGATATTTTTTAGTTCATTAATTCATTAGTATAAGGTTTATATTATGCCTCGCGTAAAACGTGGTGTTCAGGCTCGTCGCCGTCACAAAAAGATTTTAAAGCAAGCTAAAGGTTACTACGGTGCACGTAGCCGTGTATTTCGTGTAGCTAAACAAGCAGTTATCAAAGCTGGTCAATATGCATACCGTGACCGTCGTCAACGGAAGCGTCAATTCCGCGCATTGTGGATTGCTCGTATTAACGCCGCTGCACGTATCAATGGTTTGTCTTACAGCCGTTTCATTGCTGGCTTGAAAAAAGCAGCAATCGAAATCGACCGTAAAGTATTGGCTGATCTAGCTGTGTACGAGAAAGAAGTTTTTGCTGCAATCGTTGAAAAAGCGAAAGCTAGCTTGGCTTAATTTCTGACGTAGCCTTAGGGTGATTTGATCTTGCAAGATCCTGTCTTAATAGAAAGAATGACCCAATGCAGTCTTTAATAGGGGAAGAGCTAACGCTCTTCCCCTATTTTATTTTTTGGAGTATGTAAATGGAGAATCTAAAACAGATTCTTGCTGATGCGTTAAACGCAGTGGCAGCGTCTGAGACTGAGTCCGCCTTGGATGATGTACGTGTGCATTACCTAGGAAAGAAAGGGGCTTTGACCGCTTTGTTGAAACAGTTAGGTAATGTTTCTGCAGAAGATAGACCGAAATTTGGGCAGTTGGTAAATGAAGCCAAAGGTCAAGTTCAGGAAAAAATTACTGAGCGTAAGGGTAAGCTTGCTAAGGCGGCACTGGATGCAAAATTAGCAACCGAAACCATTGATATTTCATTGTCAGGGAAAGGCCAAGAGATTGGTGGTCTTCACCCAGTAACACGCACAATGGAACGCATTGAAAACTTTTTCCGTGGGATTGGCTTTGATGTGGCTGCAGGGCCAGAAATCGAAGATGATTACCACAACTTTGAAGCGTTAAATATTCCTGCGCACCACCCAGCGCGAGCGATGCAGGATACTTTCTATTTTAATCCGACAACGGTATTGAGAACACATACCTCTCCAGTGCAAGTGCGCACTATGGAGACCTCTCAGCCGCCAATTCGTATTATCTGTCCTGGTCGTGTTTACCGTTGCGATTCTGATCAGACGCACACGCCGATGTTTCACCAGGTAGAAGGGTTGTTGATTGATGAAAATATCTCTTTCGCTGACTTGAAGGGTATTTTGCAGCAGTTTTTGAATGTCTTCTTTGAAGATGATCTTAAGGTGCGCTTCCGTCCTAGCTATTTTCCCTTCACTGAACCTTCTATTGAAGTGGATATCATGCGTACCAACAGCAAAGGCGAAGAGTCTTGGTTGGAAGTATTAGGTTGTGGCATGGTTCACCCTAAAGTGCTTGAGATGTCGGGTATCGATTCAGAAAAATACACAGGGTTTGCATTTGGCATGGGCGTAGAGCGCTTTGCTATGTTGCGCTACAAAGTAGATGACCTTCGTATGTTTTTCGAGAACGATTTACGTTTCCTTAAGCAGTTTAAGTAACCAATCGACCTAGGATGTTTTTATGAAAATTAGTGAGAATTGGCTAAGAGAATGGGTCAATCCAAGCATCAATAGTGATGATTTGGTTACTCAGATTACTTTAGCTGGCCTTGAAGTGGATGAGGTTTTACCTGTAGCGGCTGAATTTTCAGGCGTTGTTGTTGGTGAGATCATCAGTGCTGAGCCGCATCCCAATGCAGACAAGCTGCAAGTGTGTCAGGTGTCTGATGGCGCTGAGCAGTTCCAAGTTGTGTGTGGTGCGCCAAATGCGCGTGCTGGCATCAAGATTCCGTTTGCCAAAATTGGCGCTGTGTTGGGTGCGGATTTTAAGATCAAAAAAGCCAAACTACGTCAAGTTGAGTCTTTTGGTATGTTGTGTTCTGCCTCAGAGTTGGGTGTGAGCGATGACAATGATGGCATTATGGAATTGCCGTCTGAAGCTCAAGCGGGTGACGATTTTCGTGCTTTCTTGGGGTTAGATGATCAAATTATTGATGTGGATCTAACGCCAAATCGTAGTGATTGCTTGAGTTTAGCGGGCTTGGCTCGTGAAGTGGGCGTATTGAACAAAGTTGATGTCACACCTGTTTCTGTTGTGGCGGCAGATGTGACGATTGATGATGTTTTCTCTGTTCGAGTTGACGCATCAGAGGCGTGCCCTCGCTATTTAGGTCGTGTTATTCGTGGTGTAAATGTTACCGCGAAGACGCCGTTATGGATGAGTGAGAAGTTGCGTCGTAGCGGTATTCGCTCAATCGATCCTATTGTCGACATTACTAACTATGTGATGCTTGAGTTAGGTCAGCCGATGCACGCATTCGACTTGGCGCATTTGTCCCAGTCTGTTGTTGTACGCATGGCGAAAGAGAATGAAAAAATTGTCTTGCTTGACGGTCAGGAAATCTCGTTGCGCGAAGACACTTTAGTAATCGCGGATGAAAAAGCGCCATTGGCCATTGCTGGTGTAATGGGAGGCGAAGGGTCAGGTGTTAATGCGGCTACGCAAGATATTTTACTTGAAAGTGCTTTCTTTACGCCGCTTGCATTAGCAGGTAAAGCGCGCTCCTACGGTTTGCATACAGATTCTTCCCATCGCTTTGAGCGTGGTGTTGATGCAACCTTGCAGGAAAAAGCCATTGAGCGAGCAACGGCCTTGGTGCTTGAGATCGCTGGGGGACAAGTAGGTCCTATCGTTCGTGAGGAGGCGCCTGCTTCTTTACCTGAAGCGGCTGTGGTGACATTGCGTCGTAAGAAGCTAGATCAATACTTAGCAATTTCAATCGACAAAGACCTAGTGACGGATATCTTAACGCGCCTTGGTCTCGAAATGATTGAAGTGACGGATGAGGCTTGGGTGACGAAGGCGCCATCTCATCGTTTTGATATCGCGATTGAAGCGGATTTGATCGAAGAAGTGGCGCGTATTTACGGCTACGATAATCTGCCTTCTTCTATGCCTCAAGCGGCGGTGAACTTTACACCTCAATCAGAAAGCAAAACACCGATTCAGGCTTTGCGTTCAGTGTTGGTTGCGCAAGGCTATCAAGAAGCTATTACGTACAGTTTTATTGATCCTGTGCTTAGTAAGCAATTTTTACCAGACATCGAGCCAGTGCCACTAGCGAACCCAATTTCTGCCGATATGGGTGTGATGCGTCCGAGTTTGATTCCAGGCTTGGTGAAAGCGTACTTGCATAACCAGAATCGCCAACAGTCTCGAGTGCGTTTATTTGAAACGGGTCGTCGTTTTGTTGGCACGGTTGATGCGCTGGATGAATTGGATCAACAGCAACAGATTTCAGGTTTAATTGCGGGCAGTCGTGATTCTGAGGCTTGGTATCACAATAGTGATAAGGTCGATTTTTATGACCTTAAAGCCCATGTAGATGCTTTGTTTGACTTGAATGATGGTCGTCAGCCTACGTATGAGCGTTCTCAGTGTGAGTTCTTACATCCTGGTCGTTCTGCTGATGTGTTCGTTGATGGTGAGTTTGTTGGTATCTTGGGTGAGTTACACCCGCAACTATCAAAAACATTAGGGGCGAATCAGCCTTTGTATGTATTTGATATAGCGTTGGCGGCTGTGCTTGATGCGAAATTGCCAGAATATAAGGCGATCTCAAAGTTCCCTGAAGTGCGTCGTGATTTGGCTTTATTGGTCGATCGTTCTGTGCCGGTTGCTGATCTTGAAAAAGTTATTTCTGAAACCGCAGGGGAAGCTTTCAAAGGGGTGCTTGTATTCGACATCTATCAAGGCCAAGGCATTGATGAGACGAAAAAAAGTGTCGCTTTGGGCTTGACGTGGCAGCATCCTTCCCACACTCTTAGTGATGAAGAAGTAAACAATTCTGTGGAAACAATTGTTGCGGCATTAGCTGAGAAGTTAGGGGCCGTTGTAAGGGGGTAATCTTATGGCATCGTTGACAAAAGCGGATTTAGCCGAAAATTTAGTAGATTCTGTTGGTCTTACTAAAAAGGATGCAAAAGATCTTGTAGAAGGTTTTTTTGATGTGATCCGAGAGACTCTTGTTGAGAGACAGCAAGTGAAGTTATCAGGTTTTGGTAACTTTGAAGTTCGCGAGAAGAGTCAACGGCCAGGTCGTAACCCTAAAACGGGTGAAGAGATCCCAATTACTGCTCGAACTGTTGTTACCTTTCGGCCTGGGCAGAAGCTTAAGTCAAAGGTAGAGAGTTATATGCAAGAATAGCTTGCAGTGAATCCAGAAAAGCCATCCTGTAATAGGGTGGCTTTTTTCATATATTGTTATATGTTGTACGTGATGCTGTAGGCGCCTAAAGAAACGATTGTTTGTTGGTTATGGGAGGGCGGCGAGTAGGGTTGCTTTGACGAAGTCAGAAATTTATGTAGATCAATAGGTAAGCGATATTCCCTTACTCATAAATAGATCCGATTAAATTAAAAAAAACTTTATAAAACTCTTCCCTTTTCAATTCGTTATAGTAATATACGCCCCCGCTGACAGCGACAGTGTTGCTGTTTGCATCGGGGCGTAGCGCAGCCTGGTAGCGCACTAGCATGGGGTGCTAGTGGTCGCAGGTTCAAATCCTGCCGTCCCGACCAAAAATTTGAGAAATGCCGCTATAGCTCAGTTGGTAGAGCATCTGACTTGTAATCAGAGGGTCCCGAGTTCGACTCTTGGTGGCGGCACCATATTTTGGTCGAAGTTCTTTTCTTCTTTTAGAAGGAATGAATAAAAAATAGATTTTGCTTTTATTAAAGCCGCTATAGCTCAGTTGGTAGAGCATCTGACTTGTAATCAGAGGGTCCCGAGTTCGACTCTTGGTGGCGGCACCATCTTCTAATAGAAGATGAGTTTAAAAGTAAACTGCGTCATTGAATTGCCGCTATAGCTCAGTTGGTAGAGCATCTGACTTGTAATCAGAGGGTCCCGAGTTCGACTCTTGGTGGCGGCACCACTTCTCTTAATTGAGTCGTATAGAAAATTGATTCAGCGTTAAGCCGCTATAGCTCAGTTGGTAGAGCATCTGACTTGTAATCAGAGGGTCCCGAGTTCGACTCTTGGTGGCGGCACCATTTAACTTGAATTGTTATTTTCTCATCTACAAAAGATGTAAAGCTATTGTTGGGTGCGTAGCTCAGTTAGGATATTCGTTTCCTAGCAAGGCGCGAGATACTGGGAGTTCAAACTCCACATCTAATAAGATGTAAAATTATGACGGGTGTGTAGCTCAGTTGGGAGAGCGTCGCCCTTACAAGGCGAATGTCGGGAGTTCGAACCTCTCCACACCCACCATCGCATCGATGTAAAAGATGAGTCTGCTGGGACTTAAAATACACAGTGTTGGAGTGGTAGTTCAGTTGGTTAGAATACCTGCCTGTCACGCAGGGGGTCGCGGGTTCGAGTCCCGTCCATTCCGCCAATTACTTATTTAAGCAATAAGTTATTGGTTAGTAGGGTTTAGCTTAATGCGGGTGTGTAGCTCAGTTGGGAGAGCGTCGCCCTTACAAGGCGAATGTCGGGAGTTCGAACCTCTCCACACCCACCATCGCATCGATGTAAAAGATGAGTCTGCTGGGACTTAAAACACATAGTATTGGAGTGGTAGTTCAGTTGGTTAGAATACCTGCCTGTCACGCAGGGGGTCGCGGGTTCGAGTCCCGTCCATTCCGCCAATTACTTATTTAAGCAATAAGTTATTGGTTAGTAGGGTTTAG
>NZ_SJSB01000030.1 GCF_004352835.1 Marinomonas flavescens
TGAGACGAATAAATAATCGTCCAAGGAAGTGTTTAGGGTTCAAGCAACCAGCCGTAGTGTTTAAAGAAATGTGCTTAGTTGCTTGAAGTGAAAAGTGTCGCACTTCGGACTTGAATTCAGGGGCATTAAAAACAAACTAAAAGCCTGCGGCTGGGACGATGAGTATCTATTCAAGGTTATGGGATTTATCAAATAATATTCATGCGTTTGCCCTGAGTATGTCGGTTATTATCGTGAGCTAAGGTATATATTGGTTAAGTTTTTGGCTGCAGTAAATTGTTATAAATTTCTTGACGATTTAAGTAATTTAGTACTCACTTGATATGATTTTAAATGCTGATTTGATTTCTTCATGGGGTTAAGTAAGTCAAATAATATATCCATCATCACTGGCACATCCTGTTTAACCATAGTACTATTATTCCCAATCATTGCTGCGAATGGATCCCAGTCAAAACAGCCTAATGCAACATTATTAATATCGTGATGTTTATTTTTTATAAACCAATTGGTAATACCTTCGAGAGAAATTGTTGAATTAATAAATATGCCTTCTGGCATCCTTCTTTTAGCTTTAATAAAATCACTGAAACTTTTTTCAGCGTGGTCAGCAGCATAACCACAGGTAAGAATATAATCATCTTCTAGTGTTAAGTTTGCCTGAAAATGAGCGTTTTTAAATCCTCTAACTCTTTCTATGGTGTTATGGTCGTTTGGACGCCCACCAATAAAAAGAATATTACTTTCTCTATTTTTAGTATTTGATTTAATTCGATTTAAAATATCGGCGGTTAGATTGACTGCACCAGAAAAATTATCTGAGATAATAGATACAGATTTTGAACCAGGCAAATCAATATTAATAGTAGGGACGCCCTTTGACTTACAGAGATCAGCAACTCCATCCGGGTCTGTAGCTCCGGTACATATAATATATTCAACACGATGGTCTAGCATTGATTTTGCTGCATCTAATTCTAGTTTAGGGTCCCTACGGGTACATGTTACTATTGGGAAAAAACCCATTTCTCGTGCTCTTTGCTCAAAAATTTCAGCTATAGAGCTAAAATATCGATTGTCGTACATGGGGACTATCATTCCTATAAATCCTGACTTTTCTTTTCTAAGTGCACGAGCTTGCATGTTCGGTGAATAGCCTTCTTCTTTTGCAATAGCTAGTACTTTTTCAGCCAACTTACTGCTAATTCGTCGTTTATGCCAAGTCCCATTGAGGATCGAGCCGACAGTGCTTGCTGATGAACCTGCAAGTTTTGCTAGATCATAGATAGTAGGGGATTTTTCTCTTTTCAATTTTTATCCTGATAGTGATACTGACTATTATTTGAGATGGGAAGCTTGACAAAATATTATGTCTAAAGCAACATGCACCTTCGATGGTGCATGTTTGAAGATAAATATACATCAAACGAAAAAATAATAATAATTAATGAGGGTAACCAATGAAAACAATAATTAAAACGATCATTAAGTTTGCAACGTCTACAGCAATTATTATGGCAGCAACCTCCACTTCGGTTTATGCCAAAGAAACCACTATTGGTGTTGTTGTTAAAATAGGTGGGATTCCATGGTTTAATGCAATGGAACAAGGAATCGAAGAAGCTGGTAAAAAGTTAGGGGTTAACGCCTTCATGATTGGCCCCACTAGTGCAGATCCTGCACTTCAAGTTCGTGCTATTGAAGACCTTATTGCACGTAAAGTCGATGTGATAGGCGTTGTGCCCAATGACGCTAAAGTACTTGAACCTGTTCTAAAGCGCGCCCGCGAGGCCGGCATTAAAGTAATTACCCATGAGTCCATCGAAACCATTAATAAAGATTACGATTTCGAATTAGTATCTACCAAAGCTTTTGGTATTGCTAATGCTCGTCTGTTTGCAAAATCAACTGGTTGTAAAGGTGACTACGCAGTATATGTCGGTAGTTTAACTGTGCCTGCTCAAAATGCATGGGCTGATGCTGCCATTGGATATTTAAAGAAAAATTGCCCTAGTATGAAGCAGGTTTCTGAGCGGTTTGGTGTTGCGGAAAGTGTTGATGATAGTCGTACTACAACATTGGATCTTTTACAATCTCACCCGAAATTAGCCGGCATTTTAGCTTTTGGTAGTCAAGGACCTATTGGGGCTGCACGTGCTGTTGAAGAGCGTGGATTGACTGGAAAGGTTGCTGTTGTTGGTTTGTTTTCTGCGAGCCAAGGTCGTAGATTGGTTCATGATGGTTCCCTTACAGGTGGGTTTGTTTGGAGTCCGATTGAAGCGGGTAAAGCTTTCGTTGAATTGGGTAAAAAACTCGCTGATGGTGGGTCAGTGAAAGATGGAGATACATTGCCAGCACTTGGTAAAATAGTACTTGAAGGCAATAATATTATTGCTAATAAACCACTTGAATTAAATAGTAAGTCGGTTGACGTTTTAGCTAAATTAGGTTTGTAAGATTTAGCTGATATTTTATATACTACTGAAGCTTTTTGTTTTTTTAAGCAAAGAGCTTTTATTTAATAATTTAAAAATCATAAATATAAAAACTCTTTCTATATTTAATATGTTTAATTTTTTAAGTAGAAATAAAATGAACGAAAAAAATATTGCAATAAGTGCAAAGTCTATTACTAAGCATTTTGGTGATTTTACGGCTTTATATAATGTCGATTTCGAATTACGAACTGGTGAAATTCATTGTTTAGCGGGCGAGAATGGATGTGGAAAAAGCACTCTAATCAAAATTATTAATGGAGTATATCAGCCCGACCCCGGAGCTAAATTTAGCTTTGAAGGTAAGCTTGAAAAAAAGCAAATACTCCCATCTGATGCGAAAAGACTTGGTATTCATGTTATATGGCAGGACTTAGCTTTATTCCCAGATTTAACTGTTGCTGAAAATATCATATTTGACCATTATGTAGCTAAACCTTTTAAATTAATTAATAATAAGAAGGCTTGTTCTGATGCACAAATAGTAATTAATCAGTTGGGTATTTTTCTTGATCCTAGATCTAGAGTAGGCGATTTGAGTATTGCCAAAAGGCAGCTAGTTGCTATTTGTCGTGTTATTCATGCCAAGGCCCGTATTGTATTTATGGATGAGCCGACGGCATCTCTTACAAAAAAAGAAACTGAAAATTTACTAGCGATTGTTCGTACATTATCGAGCCAAGGCATTTCAGTAGTTTTTGTTAGTCATCGTCTAGGTGAAGTATTAGATATATGTGAGCGTGTTACCATATTACGAGATGGAAAATCAGTAGGTACTTTTCCGACTCAAGGGATGACGCAGAAAAAATTGACCAGCCTAATGACCGGTTTGGACATAGAATTGACAAAACGGAATAACTCCAATTTTGGTCCTACCGTTCTTGAACTTAAAAATCTTTCTAGAATAGGTGAGTTTGAAGGTATTTCTTTTTCTTTACGAAAAGGTGAAATCCTTGGTTTAACTGGATTATTAGGCTCTGGCCGAACAGAAATTGCTCACGCTATTTTTGGTATGACAAAAGCGACTAGTGGCGAAATAAAAATAGATGGAGAAGCTGTTAACTTTAAAAGTAATGTCGATGCAATTGCTAAAGGCATCGCCTATGTTTCAGAGGACCGTTTACGTCTTGGCCTTGACCAAATGCAATCTATTAATATGAACTCTGCTGTAACCGTTATTGGTAAATTATCAAAACCAGCCTTTTTTTTGCATCCTGCAGCAATTCGAGCGCTTTGCACGGATTGGATTAAGCTATTAAAAATCAAAGTAAGTAATCCTGCGTTGCCAGTATCATCATTATCTGGTGGTAATCAGCAGCGTGTGGTATTAGCTAAATGGCTAGCTACAAAACCAAAAATTATTATACTGGACTCACCAACTGTTGGTGTAGATGTAGGCGCAAAAGTTGGTATTTTTGATATTGTGCGCAAGCTTTCAGATGAGGGTATGGCGATCATTTTGATATCTGATGAAGCTAGTGAAATTTACCATAATACAGATAGTTTTTTAGTTTTGAAGTCGGGTCGAATTTCATTTTCAATGAAAACTTCTGAAGTCAATGAAGAAAAAATTGAGGGTATTATAAATGCTTAATTACCTAAAAAAAGTTGAATTAATTTTATTGCTATTATTGATATTCCTTAGTGTTTTTTTATCGTATACAACGGACAGTTTTTTAACTTTACAAAATTTATTTGATATCTTAAATAATCAAGCAGTCAGTATTATTTTTGCTGTTGGCCTTGTGGTTGTATTAATGGCTGGTGGTATTGATATTTCATTTTCAATAGTTGCTTCTGTTGTACAGTATATTGTTGTAACAATAATGATTTTGATTGGTGGTGGTAATTGGTTCTTGGGTATATGTTTAGCTATAATAATTGGTGTGAGTTTAGGTTTTTTTAACGCTCTACTTATTTGTAAGTTTCGGATTGTTTCAATAGTCGCTACAATTGGTACATTTAACTTGTTCTTTGGTTTATTAATGTATTTTACTAAAGGACATTCAATTTATAATATTCCAGATTGGCTTTATGAACCTATCCCTATAATTGATGTGGCTTCAGGAAATAGTAATGCAATATTATATTTACCTATAATTGTTGCTGTTTTTTTAGTTTTGATTACATGGTTTTTCTTAACTCGTATTGGCTTTGGCCGAATTATTATTGGTTTTGGTTCTGATCTAGAGGCTGCTAGAAGATCTGGCGTAAATGTTTTTCTTGTGCAGTTTTTTGTTTATGGTTGGTTAGGTTTGTGCGCAGGAATTGGTGGATTGATGCAATCTCATATAGTGCGCGAAGTTGTACCTAATGCACTTTATGGTCGTGAGTTAGACATACTATCTGCTGTTGTACTTGGTGGTGCTGTGTTGGGTGGTGGCCGCGGGACAGTATGGGGGGCCGTATTAGGTGTGATGCTATTAGCTGTAGTACAAAATGGCTTGAACTTGTTGGGCATTACACCTTTTGCATTTAAATTGATTGTCGGTTTGATTTTTTTAGTTGCCATTAGTGCTGTTAACATTCACCGATTCTTGCCACTAAAAGTGGTAAATACGAGAGAGGATTAGGCTATGTTTCATTTATCAATAGTTGAAAGAATCAAAAAAAAAGGTACTGATGCACTTGAACTTTATTCGATTATAATTTTTTTAATAGTCAGTATTTTATTTTTTTCCTTGATTTCATCAGATTTTTTTAGTTTAAGAGTTTTTCAATCAATGGCTTTTCAATTACCAGAATTGGGGCTATTGACATTAGCTATGTTAATTCCAATTATCTCTGGAGGATTAAATTTATCTATAACATTTAGTGCAAATATTTGTGGTTTATCTACAGCTTTTTTAATAAAAAGTTATTTACCTGATTTTGGAGTATTAACTGTATTTCTTGCTTTTACCGTAGGTATCGTTGTAGGTATTTTTGTTGGTGCTTTAATTGGATTGATTATTGCCTATGTAGGGGCTCATCCTATTTTGGTAACTTTAGGGGCTATGATTTTTTTGCGTGGTTTAGGTGAAACAATTACTCATGGTGGGGATATCTCAGGCATGCCTGAAGTATTTAATACTATAGGTAATAGCTTAATGTTGGGTATACCAATTCCTTTATATATATTTTTAGCTGCTTCTGTAGTGACTTTTTATATTATGCAGTATACGAAAATTGGATTTAGTATATATATGGTGGGCTCTAACCCTGATGCCGCTAGTTATTCAGGTATTAATACTAAACATATATTAGTATTTGTTTATTCCTTGTCAGGAGCGTTAGCTGGTTTAGCTGGTGTGCTAATGTTATCGCGTTTTAATTCAGTCCGTATTGGTCATGGTTATTCTTATTTATTAATCACTATTCTTGCCTGCTTCTTAGCAGGTGCTAACCCTTTTGGTGGCTTTGGTAGAATTATACCTTTAGTCATTGGCTTGATTAGTCTGCAAGTGATTGCGTCAGGGATGAACCTCATGGGAGCTAGTCAATATTTAGTTACAGCAATGTGGGGAGGGTTTTTAATTATTGTTATGATGTTACGTTCACCCTTTCTTAAAAAGAATTAAATAAAATAAAATAAAATAAAATAAAGATGAGATTTATGGAATATTTTGTTGGCGTAGACGTAGGAACGGGTAGTGCTCGAGCTGGCATTTTTAACTTTAAAGGTGAGTTATTATCAACGGCAAGGCAAGATATCACTATATACCGTGAAGGTACTGATATTGTTGAGCAATCTAGCGATAACATTTGGCAAGCTATTTGCGAATCAATAAAAAGTGCTTTATCTTCTGCCAAAGTATCCGCAGATCAAATCAAAGGGATAGGTTTTGATGCTACTTGTTCGCTAGTTGTACTTGATAAACATGAACAACCTCTAACTGTTAGTTCATCAGGTGACAATTCGCGTAATATTATTGTATGGATGGATCAAAGAGCAACAGATCAAGCTATTCGTATTAACCAAACTGGGCACCAAGTTTTAAAGTATGTAGGTGGGAAAATTTCTCCTGAAATGCAGACGCCGAAACTGCTTTGGCTGAAAGAGAATATGCCTGCTGTTTATAGTAAAGTTGGTCATTTATTTGATTTAACAGATTATTTGACATGGAGAGCAACGGGTGACTTATCACGTTCAAGATGTACCGTTACTTGTAAATGGACTTATATGTCACATGAGAACAATTGGGATGCTAGTTATTTTCATGAGATTGGGCTGTCAGATTTGACGGAAAATGATTTCTCTATCATTGGCAGTAATGTTTTAGATGCAGGTACAGCACTTGGTGTAGGCTTAACGGTAGCGGCAGCGGTTGATCTTGGTCTTGTTGCAGGGACTCCGGTTGCTGTAGGTCTTATTGACGCACATGCTGGTGGTATTGGAACTGTAGGGGCTTTTAGTCCCAATTTATCTTTGAAAAATCGTATGGCATACATATTTGGAACTTCAGCCTGCACAATGTCATCGTCTACTCAACAGGCTTTTGTTCCTGGAGTTTGGGGTCCTTACTACTCGGCAATGGTACCTGGCTTGTGGCTTAGTGAAGGGGGGCAGTCGGCTGCAGGAGAAGCAATTTCTCATCTATTAAAACTGCATCCTTTTTATGAAAAAGCAAAAAATGAGGCGAATGAGAGTAATTATTCTTTACCTAATTATTTACTAAATCTTATTGAAAAAAAAGGAATACCCACATCAGAAATTATATATCTAGCAAAAAAGATTATTGTTGTTCCAGAGTTTTTGGGTAATAGAGCTCCTTTTTCTGATCCTAATACTAGAGCTATTATTTCTGGATTAGACCTTGATTTAAGTATCAATGGTTTAATAGCGCTTTATATTGCAGGGATTGTTGGTCTTGGTTACGGACTAAAGCAAATAATAAAAGTGCAGGTTGAAAATGGAGTTTGCACAGATACAGTTGTTATTAGTGGGGGAGCAGGACAAAGCTCGATAATAAAACAATTACTTGCTGATTCTGCAGGAATTACTATTGTTGGTTCTAATACGCAAGAACCAGTTCTATTAGGCTCTGCTATGCTGGGTGCTGTAGCCAGTGGCGCTTACTCCTCGTTAACTTCAGCAATGAAAGAAATGTCTAGTTTAGGAGATGTTTTTGAACCAATAAGAGGAGTCATTTCACAACATCACGTTAATTGTTTTAAAATCTTTGAAGCTCTTCAGAGTGCGGCTAAGATCGAACCTATATTGAATCAAGTGAAAAATGAAGTTTAGTGCTACTTAGTCTCTCTGTAATTTTGATATATGACGCCCGACTAAATTAGCTGATATACATCATTATTCTTGTTATCACCTTCCGTAGTCCAAGTTTGATTTAAATAGCTTTAATTATGTTGGTAAGTGATAAATCAACAAAAAGTAAAGATATAGAGCACGCCCTTAAATAGATACACTTGTCGATTTAAGTACGCTGATTTTATAAAAATATCAGTGTTTGGTTGAAAATACATTTGTTCGGTAGATGTGTTTTAGATCGATAGCTGCGCATTATGACAAATTGAAAATTTATTTTGAAGGTAGTCTGATATTAGGGAAACTGCGATTAAGAAGCCACAATAGAATAAGCTTCTTTCATTCGATCAAAAAAACACAGGATACCACTCCTTTGAGTGTTTTTCGCCATTAAATAAGCCGAATTAGCCTTATTTAATGGGTTTTGAACGAACTAACTCCTTGCCGTCCGTATCATCTGATCGATCCTAAACACATTGGCTAAGGCAAACAGCATCGCCAGTTTGTTGTCATTTTTCTTCAGACCTCGATAGACAGCTTTCCTAAAACCAAACTGACGCTTTATGATCCGAAATGGGTGCTCTACTTTTGCTCGAATACTGGCTTTTATGTATTCCGTTCGGATAGGTTGCTTATTTATTCTCGAGTGTTTTTTGAGAAGACGCACCTTGCTTGGCGCTTTCTTTTTTATAAGTAGCAGCAATCAACCAATCCGCCTCGATATTTTTCAGTTCCTCTCGTTTTTTGCGCGCCTCGATAACCTGAATCCGCCGAGATAAAGCTTTCCTCACATGAATCAGATTTTCTGCCTCTGTGATGTAATGTACGTTGGCGGCGGTTGTGCTTAAGCGTGAGCGTCGGCTAAACCCCACATAATAATCTCTTCCAAAAACCATAAAGTCTTTTATTTTTTAAATTGGAATAAAATACTCATGTTTAGTAAGCGTCGGTTAAACCCCACATAGTAATTCCTTCCAAAAACCATAAAGTCTTTTGTTTTCTCAACAGGAACATAAGGCTTATGTTTACATCCTCCTCTCAGCACCATGTCACTTT
>NZ_SJSB01000031.1 GCF_004352835.1 Marinomonas flavescens
AACAACAACAGCGATGTTCAAGCGTTGGGTGATGGCGACAAGTTGACCGAGACGTTCACCGTCCAAACAGCGGATGGCACAGAAGAAACGGTCACGATTACCATCAACGGCACGAACGATGTTGCGGTTATCACAGGCGCGGATACGGGTTCTGTGAAAGAAGATACAACAGCGCAAGCGACGGGCACCTTGAGTGTGACAGATACCGACGCAAACGAAGCGGTGTTCCAAGTGCAAGAAGATAGCGCAGGCGATTACGGCACGTTCAGCGTCGATGCCACTGGCGCATGGACATACGACCTAACGAACAACAACAGCGATGTTCAAGCGTTGGGTGATGGCGACAAGTTGACCGAGACGTTCACCGTCCAAACAGCGGATGGCACAGAAGAAACGGTCACGATTACCATCAACGGCACGAACGATGGCCCAGTGGCAACAGACGACAAAGCGTCCGTAGATGAAGACGGTGGCGTGATCACCATCGATGTGTTGTCTAACGACACAGACCTTGATGGCGATACATTAACCATCACTGCCGCAACGGTATCAGAAGCACAAGGTACGGTAGCGATTGTGGATGGCAAACTTGAATTTACGCCAGCCGAAAACTTCAACGGTGACGCGAACATCAGTTACACGATCAGTGATGGTACGGTGACGGATACAGCCAACGTAGCAGTAACAGTTAATGCGGTAAACGACGCACCTGTGGCGACTGATGACTCTACCATGGTTTACAGTACGGGGATTCGTCTTGATGAATTACCTGAGTACGGAACAATGGAGGTGAAAAATGCTGACGGCGATTGGGTTGAGATGACTGCGGGTGTTACCTACCCTTCTGATACAGAAGTCCGCTTTGATCCTGAAGTCGATAAATTAGAGGAAGCTGTAGCTTTTGAGATTGGTTCTTTCGATGCTGACTCGGATTCAAAAACAGGCAGCTTTGATGGCACGGCATCAGTGAGTGATTGGGGTAGCTTAAATAGTGATGGAAAAAAAGTCGTTAAAACGTTCAATGATGGGACTCCTGATGGGGCACCTGAAATCACTGTGACTACGTCTGTTTCTACTGGTACTTTAACAGCCTGGAACGGAAAAAACTCAGTAGGTTATGGTATTGGTAATGAGACTGGGAATGGCCTTAGTTTAGGTGAGTCATTAAAAGTTGATATTGATGCAACCGATGTTTCTATTAATAAAATATCATTTACATTGGCGGGTTTAGGTGGGTATTTTGATAAGGACAGTAATCATGAAACCGCTGTTTCTATTACCGCTCACTTTGTCGATGGTTCAGAACAATCAATATCTAGCTTTAGAATAGGTGGTGAATATGAAAGTACTTATTCATTCACAACGAATAATGCGGTTGATTACTTTAAATTAACGACAACAGGCCATAATGGGTCTTATGTTGTTCAGAACATGACTATCTCTCAAGTTGTTCCAGATACCGTGACTTTAACCACCTTACAAGCGGATGGCAGTGAAACGACTACTAATGTGATCTTTGACCCTAGTGATGTATCTGAAGATGGTACAGTCAGTTTGACAAGCAGATTTGCTGATCTTCTTGATGGCAATTTAACAGAAGGTGCTATTGCTACTGATGAAGATGCCTCAATCACTATAGATGTTCTGGCTAATGATACCGATGTAGACGGTACTATAGATCCAACGACGGTTGTTATTACTACTCAACCCGAGCATGGCACAGTGTCTGTTGATTCAGAAACGGGTGAAGTCACTTACACACCAAATGATAATTACAATGGTGAAGACAGCTTCGAATACACCGTTAAAGATAATAATGGCCTAGTTTCAAATCCAGCAACGGTCAGCTTAACGGTTAATAGCGTGGATGATGCGCCAGTAATTACCCTTAATGATGAGTCTGTGACCGTATCTGAAAAAGGTTTAGAGGACTCGACAACGGGTATAACTAGTGCGACAGGAACCTTTACAGTCAGTGATGCAGACGGAGATGATTTATCCGTATCATTGGTTGCACCGACAGAGACTTATACCTCTGGTGGTGTTGCGTTGGTCTGGGCTCTAACGGACAGCGGAGATTTGATCGGCTCTGCGAATGGTGAAGCGATTGTTACTGTTACGCTTGGTGATGTGAATAGCAGTGGCGAAGGCTCATACACGGTTACATTGAGTGGACCTGTTGATCAGCCAAATACGACAGCAGATGATTCGCTTTCTATTCAGTTCGGTGTGGTTGTTAACGATGGCACGTTAACAACAACCAGCACGATAACCGCCGTTATTGAAGACGACGCACCTACTTCGGTTACGACCGAAGCAGAACTGCAGTTGAGTGCTAGCACTTTCTCTATATCGAATATTGCATCAGGATTTTCAGATGCATCCTTTGATGAAGGAGATATAGCATCAGTTCAGACCTACCATGGTAACCATATAAAGACAGAGGATTATGATTTAGGAACTCACTCTACAAGTGATGATCCTGAGGATCATGATGATTATGACGAGACGCTCTCATGGGGGAATGTCGGTCATGGATATACCTCTGCTGGAGAAAGCTCTGTTACTGCTAGCGAAGTTGAAGATAATTCTTCAGATATTGGTTTTGGTGAAAATCATAAGTTTGTCGTTGCCAAAATTACCCATGACAATGGTTTGACGAATGCGAGTTATGCTGATTCTCTAACAAGTGCTAATTTTAATGTCGATGTTACTTTGGTCATAGATGGGACAGAGGTAACTGTTAAACTCTCTTCATTATTATCAGAAGATGATACCAGTAATATCCTTACGAATTCTGGAGACATTTTAACGCTTGCGAGTTCAAGTACGGAAGTCGTTGTCAATGATGTGAGCTATACCGTATCTCTTGATGGGTTCTTAGTGGACGGCAAAGTAGCTAACACCGTGACAACCGCTGAATATGACTTATCGACTGATTCTGCTACGGATTTATCACATAAGGAAACTTATTCTGTGGTTGCCCATGTTGAACTGACAGACTCAAGTTCAGTGGAAGAATATGTGTTAACCGGCACTCTTAATACAGACGCTGGTGCAGATGGTTTGGACTCAGTGGTTGCTAGCAATACGAGTGATGATAACGGTAAATTGGTTGTCAACGAAGACGGCACATATAGCTTCACGCCAAGCGATGCTCTTGTTAGTTCCCTGGGCGATGCTGGTTCACAAGTTGTTCAATATAGCTATTCGGTTGTAGATGGCGATGGTGATTCAGTAGAGAATACCTTGTCTATTACGGTGAGCGGCCCTGATGCTGATACAGGAACCACAACAACAGTGTCTGGGCTGAGTGGAAGCTTCTATAACTATGATGATTCTGCTGAAGGCAATAGTAATATTACCTCTATTGCACAGGCAGAGAGCATTATTGCTTCTCAATCGGCTAATGCTAGTTTCATTGGTACAGAAATCGATTATGGGCTTGCAAATGGGGATTTGGGTGCGAATACGAATCTAACCTCATGGTTAGGGGATGATGCTGAATCATTAACGTACGTTGATAAAGACAGTACTGAAGATTCTGTTGTGCAATTGACAGGCAGTGTGTCATTAGCAGCTGGCCTCTACAGTATCAAAGTAACCGCCGACGATGGCTATCAAGTCAAGATAAATGGCAGTGTAGTTGCTAGTGTCGATAATATTCAGCAAGCAACCACAGATACATTTGTTCCTTTTAGAGTTACAGAAGGTGGCGAACAGTCTATTGAGATTGTCTACTGGGATCAGGGAGAGGCTTACCAATTAAGTGTTTCTCTAGCGCCAGTAACAGGTCTAGTGTTGCAAGACAGTGATTACCAAGTTCTAGGCAGTGATGCTTATCCAACGACCTCTGTTGTAACCGATGTGTCAGATATTGTCACCGACACAACCGATGATGTGTTGGGATCAGATGATACACCTACTGAGTTCGAAGGAATGGCGGCAGGTCTTGATGACAATATTGCGTGGTTTGAGTCCAATACAGGTATTGAAGACGACACAACCGATAATGTGAACCAAAACTCGAAATATTGGAACGATGGAGAGGAAGGCTCTTACATAGTTGGAACAGAGAATGACGATACTATTAAGGGTAATGGTGGTGATGACCATATTGTCGGTAACAACAGCCAGGATATTTTATATGGCGGTAACGACAAAGACTGGCTAGAAGGCGGTGATGGTAATGATAAATTATATGGAAATGGCGATTCTGATCTATTAGATGGCGGGGCTGGCAATGATAAGTTAGATGGCGGTGTTGGCAATGATATCCTTCGAGGTGGGGATGGAGATGATACGTTATTAGGAAACGCTGGAAACGACATTCTGATCGGCGGCCAAGGGCAAGATACGTTAACTGGCGGAGATGGATCTGATCTGTTTATTCTTCAGGATCCAGCTATTGGTAGTATTGATACGATTACTGACTTTAATATCAATAGTGACGCGTTGGATGTAAGTGATTTACTATCTGGTGATGGTGTTGATCTTAATGATGCAGATGCTGTCACGGCGTATCTAAACGATAACCTCACGTTGAAGTCTGACGAAAATGGTTCTGGTAGCCTTTCTGTTAAGGATTCTAATGATGCAGATCACCAAGTTGCTACATTTGGTTCGGATTTTACATTGGGAGCAGCAGGGACATCTGTGGCAGTAGTGTTCAACGACCAAGAGTACAGTATTAATGTTGATGGCTAGATGCCATTAGTAGAAACAAAAAAACCGAATTAGATATCTAATTCGGTTTTTTTATAGCTCGCAAATGAGTGATGCAATGCTGTGTTTTTTTAGGTGTATTAAACGCCCAAACCAATAGGGCAGCTGACGCCTGTACCACCTAATCCACAGTAACCGCCTGGGTTTTTATGGAGATATTGCTGATGATATTCTTCGGCAACGTAATAAGTCGTTAGAGGCTCAATTTCTGTTGTGATCATAGCGTGACCTGCCGATAGGAGTTCTTTTTGAAACGCGGCTTTGCTTGCTTCCGCAATCTCTATATCGTCTACATTGTTTAGATAAATGGCAGAGCGATATTGACTACCGATATCATTACCTTGCCTCATGCCTTGAGTCGGATCATGATTTTCCCAAAAGACTTTTAAAATGCCGGCTAGTGTTGTGATGTTAGTATCAAAACGAACGGTCACGGCTTCAGTGTGCCCCGTTTGCCCGCTGCAAACTTCTTCATAAGTAGGGTTTGGGGTAATGCCGCCGGCATAACCTACAGAGGTAACCACGACACCAGGCGTATTCCAGAACTTTCTTTCTGCTCCCCAAAAGCAACCCATTGCTAATACAACCTCAGCTTCGTTGCTTTTTAATGGTCTAAGGAAAGATTCATTATTGACGGCGTGCTTCCCTGAGACAGAAAGCGCTTCTGGTCTACCTATTAAGGCGGAATCCTTATCGGGTATCGTTGATTTCTTTAGTAATTCTTCGCTTTTACTGAACATGCGATGGCTCCAAAGCTAGGTGTTCTGAATGAAGTAGTCTTTTAACTACATATGACTACAGTCAATAATAACTAAATTATAAAATACAACTACCCGAGATATAGAAATATCCGCATTAGCGCCTAGGATTAATAAATGTTTAAAAAGGAAGTGGTGTATATGTTTCGTATTTTGGTGCTATGGGATTCAAGAGATGCGCTTATTCAGTTCATTGATGAATTGGATGCGGTGTTATGCCTCAATAAAACTGAGCCTACCTTTATTCAGCTTGATAGTGAGCATGTCCCACTGCCTGAGAAGATAAAGCCTAAAATCAAGACTCTTCTAAAACAAGCATTCTACATTTTGCCATAGGTTTGGATTAGCCTGTTCTTTTTACGATAAAAAGGATAAACGCCTATGAACCGCTTGACTCCTATCTGAACTCACCTATAATACGCCCTCGTTGTCGCGGGATGGAGCAGTCTGGTAGCTCGTCGGGCTCATAACCCGAAGGTCGTAGGTTCGAATCCTGCTCCCGCAACCAATTTAGATAGCGGTCGTAGGTTTCTTTTTAGTAAGAAAAATTCTTCTAAAATCATTTAAATATGGGCAACGAAAACGAAATTGTTAGTGAATTAGAACATAATTTGTCGCGGGATGGAGCAGTCTGGTAGCTCGTCGGGCTCATAACCCGAAGGTCGTAGGTTCGAATCCTGCTCCCGCAACCAAGTTAATGAACGGTCGTAGGTTTCTTTTTAGTAAGAAAAGCTGCTCCCGTAACTAAATAGAATTAGTCTAATTTGGTCACATAATAATTTCAGTACTAAGAGATAAAATCTATTCTATATCAGTAGTTTAGTTTGTCGCGGGATGGAGCAGTCTGGTAGCTCGTCGGGCTCATAACCCGAAGGTCGTAGGTTCGAATCCTGCTCCCGCAACCAAAACATAGTTTTTGGCCACAAAATTTATCTTTGATTTCTGCATATAAACTATATAAATCAATAGTTTAATCTGTCGCGGGATGGAGCAGTCTGGTAGCTCGTCGGGCTCATAACCCGAAGGTCGTAGGTTCGAATCCTGCTCCCGCAACCATTATTAGTAAAAGGTCGTAGGTTCACTCTTTAAAGAATAAAAGTGCTCCAGCAACCAAATATTAAATTTGGTCACAGAATATATCAGTGTAATATCATTAAAAAGTAAGCTATATCAATAGTTTAACTTGTCGCGGGATGGAGCAGTCTGGTAGCTCGTCGGGCTCATAACCCGAAGGTCGTAGGTTCGAATCCTGCTCCCGCAACCAATTCAAAAACGGTCGTAGGTTACTCTTTAGTTAGTAAAGCTGCTCCCGCAACCAATTCAAAAACGGTCGTAGGTTACTCTTTAGTCAGAAACACTGCTCCCGCAACCAATTCAAAAAGCAAACAATTCAAAAACGGTCGTAGGTTACTCTTTAGTTAGAAACACTGCTCCCGCAACCAATTCAAAAAACAATCAATTCAAAAACGGTCGTAGGTTACTCTTTAGTTAGTAAAGCTGCTCCCGCAACCAATTCAAAAAACAATCAATTCAAAAACGGTCGTAGGTTACTCTTTAGTTAGAAACACTGCTCCCGCAATCAATTCAAAAAGCAATCAATTCAAAAACGGTCGTAGGTTATTTTTTAGTTAGAAATGCTGCTCCTGAAATTAATTTATATTACTGATTTTAAAGGATAATTTTCTCAATAATGTTCTCTATAAACCTAAATTCAGATAATAAGTGCGACACTGCTAATCAGGTGTAGAAGAAGCCAACTGCTGAAGTTGGTATGATTCTTCTTACCACAGAACAAAGCAGTACCAACATGAATTATCAGCAGTT
>NZ_SJSB01000032.1 GCF_004352835.1 Marinomonas flavescens
ATGCTCTTCAACCATCAGTCTGGCGTATTCATACCTCTGTTTGGGTGTGTAATTTAATCGTGTTTTACGAGGATTAATGGTCATGATTTACTTCCTATATTAAAGTTAATTATAGGCTATAAGACCTTCCAAGATCATTAGACCATTACACTTACGATCAGAACTGTCGCAGCTGAAAACTGCCGCAACCGTTGGCTTATGCCATTAATCCGATCATCAGACGCAAACACCCAGTGTCTTGTCCCTTTAAGAGGGTGTCGCAAAAGGGGTAAATTATTTTATAATTATTGGGACAGCATTAAAGATAAATAGACCAACTATGACGTCAAATTCTCGCCTCAAGGTTCACAGAGAAAAGCAATTCGATTTATTCAGTGAGCGCGGTAACGCCAAGCAGAAAAAAAACAACACGTTTGCAAAATCACGTTGTTTTTGTCGATCCAGATCCTAGCGATTTATACCTTGGAATGGCGCCTCTTAAAGATCATTTAAAACAACTAAAACAAACCTCTCCTCTTATTATTAGGTCTTTTTTATCTGATCACGAACAAATGGTAAATTCGGGTAGAACGGTTCAATCAGGGATTCTAAGTGAATTCACTGTCATCAAAGGTAGGTTAGTGTGACATGGCAAGACTCGAATGTTTAAGCTCAATTATCTCATGAGTGGCACTTATTCACATGTTTGCTAGAAAGATTTTCATGTTGCTTCATTGTGTGTACATGATATATGGATTCAGCGATATCAATGATAATAAAGACAATACTTGTTATTTATTTACTCTGTTTAGGGTGATACAAGCGATGTGCGGGGGAGTTTGCCTCATTGTTTACGTTGTACAGAGGTCGTGAGATACAAATTAAGCGATGAATTTTATATTGAAATATACTCTTCAAACATCTTGATTGCATAAACATCATATGTTTTAATTTTGGTGTCAATTATCTCTTTCTATTGTCAATTACCACTAACAAGAATAATAACTGGAGTTTAAAATGAAAAGACTATTCACAGGACTTACAGCAGCATGTCTTCTATCATCTTCTGTATCTGTTTATGCTGCAGATATGGTTGCATTCTTATTACCCGAAAATATAAACCCTCGCTGGGAAAAACAAGATGCTTTTTTCTATAAACTGCATATGGCTAAATTAGATCCCAGCATTAAAGTTGAAGTCTATAACGCAAATAACAGTACTCAAACACAACAAAATCAAGCTGAACAGGCATTAACTAGGGGGGCTAAAGTACTAGTTGTTGCAGCTGTGGATGGTGATGCCGCAGCAGTTATTGCTGAAACAGCTGCCCAAGATGGTGTTCCTACCATATCCTATGATCGAATGATTAATTCAAAAAATTCTAATTATTGGATTCAATCGGATTTAGTGAAGGTTGGTCGAACTCAAGCTCAAGATGTTGTTGATGCAACAAAGAAAGGCGATACATTAGTTTTATTGAAAGGTTCACCTACTGATTCAGGTGCTAGATCTATGTATAAAGGACAAATGGAAATTTTAGCACCTTTATTCAAATCTGGTGAACGAAAAGATGGTTATGAAAACTGGACTCCAGGTTGGGATATTACATTAGCACGACGTTCAATGGACCAAGCATTAACGAAACTTAATAATAATGTTCAAGGTGTAGTTGCTTCTAATGATGGTAATGCGGCAGCCGCAATTGCAGCTTTAGAGGATCAACATATGGAAGGTATTCCAGTATCTGGTTTAGATGCTACATCTCAAGCTCTACAGTTAATTTTACTTGGTAAACAATCAGAAACTATATGGCGTCCATTTAGTGAAATGGCTGATCTTGCAGCTAAATTAACTGTTTCTTTGATAAATAAAGACGGTAATGCGAATAAACTTTCAAGTACAAAGATAAAAAATGGCGTAGGTCATGAAATGAACTTTATTGAAGTGCCATATAAAGTTGTTAAAACACCTGAAGATGTTGCATATATTATCAAAAATGATATATCCATAACGAAAAAAGATGTTTGTAACTCTTTAACTAAAAATGTTGCTTTTTGTAAAGGATAATAAAAATGGAAAACATGACTAATCCACACTTACAAGTTTGTGGAATTAATAAAAGTTTTGGTAATGTCCGTGCATTATTAGATGTAGATTTTTCTGTAAGGCGTGGAGAAGTCATGGCTCTAGTTGGTGATAATGGAGCAGGAAAGTCTACATTAATGAAAGTATTAGCAGGAGCTTACAGTTACGATTCTGGGGATTTTTTGATTGATGGGAAAAATGTAACAATAAACTCACCAACAGATGCAGCTAATCAGGGTATTCAAATTGTTTATCAGGATTTGGCGCTTTGTGACAATTTAGATGTTATTGATAATTTATCTTTAGGGCATGAGCCAACAAAAGGTGGAATTTATAAATTACTACCTAAATCATTAAGGCCTTTAGATATGTTGAAAATGACTCAAAAGGCACATGCAGCCATTGAAAAACTTAAGGTTAAAACTCTAAGATCAACAAGTTTAGAAGTCGGTGTTTTATCTGGGGGGCAAAAACAAGCAATTGCAATTGCACGAGCCGTTAGCAGTGATTCAAGTGTTGTATTATTAGATGAGCCAACAGCTGCTTTAGGTGTAAGCCAGACTGCTCAAGTTTTAGATATTGTTTCAACATTAAAAAAATCTGGTCATTCAGTTGTATATATTTCGCATAATTTGAAAGATATATTTCAAGTTGCTGATCGTATTACTGTTATGCGTTTAGGTGAACAAATAGCTATTTATGAAACAGCAAAAATAACACCGCAAGAATTAGTTGTTGCTATGACTAGTGGTGTTGAAACTGATAGCCAAGATAAAAAGGACTTAGCTGATGCTTGCTAATAGTGAATTAAAATCAAAAAATATATTTGCTAATATTACTCAATCAAAATTTTCAACATTTTTACCTGTCGCACTTGCATTGATTGTAATATGGTTATATTTCGGTTTGACAACAGATGCCTTTTTCTCAGCCAGAAATTTCTATTATTTATTTCTGCAGTCAACAGTTGTTGCTGTTTTAGCTGTGGGTATCACTATTGTGTTATTGCTCGGGCATATTGATTTATCCATTGCCGCGGTAGCAGGAGTTGGTGCTGCAATTATGGCTGTTCTAGTTTCCCAGTTTGGGATGTCTGCTCCTCTAGCATGTGTTATTGCCATTTTTACTTGTATTTTAATCGGGGTTGTTCAAGGTTTGCTCGTAGCAATTATTGGAATTCCATCTTTTGTTGTTACTCTCGCTGGTTTACTTGGCTTTCAAGGGGTAATGCTTAAAATTTTAGGTAATGATGGTGCAATTAATGTTCGTGATTCTTTTATTCGAGGTATTACAACAGAAACCTTACCGACTACAACAAGCTGGATTATCTTGGCGTTTGTTATTCTTTTTATGATTTATAACGCTTACATAAACTATAAAGAAAGAGCAGCATTGTCATTAGAAGTTGAATCTATTTTCATATCTACTTTAAGAGTATCCATAGTCACACTTATTTCGATTACTTTTGTTTGGGTTATGAATTCATATAGAGGAATTCCTGTAGCAATCGTTATTCTACTTTGTTTGACTTTATTATTTTCATACGTTACTAAAAATACTCCTTATGGCCGGGCTTTATTTGCTGTTGGCGGTAATGAAGAATCTGCGCGAAGAGTTGGTATTTCAATCCAAAAAACAACAATTTATGCATTCGCTATTATTGGTGGGGTTTCTGCTCTAGGAGGTATTATTGCAGCATCTCGGTATGCTTCTGTTTCTTATAATGCTTTTTCTGGTAATTTATTATTGGATGCAATAGGCGCTGCTGTTGTTGGTGGTACATCACTGTTTGGTGGTCGAGGTAGCGTATGGAATGCAATCTTAGGTGCATTAGTAATTGGTTCATTGGGAAATGGTCTGGATTTAACTGGAGCGACCACTGCTGATAAACTAATGGTATCGGCTTTAATATTGGTTTCCGCTGTTGCAATTGATGCGATTTCCAGGAAAAAAGGAAAGAAAGTTTAATTATATTATTGTGACGACTGTATAAAAAAAATAAATTAATATATAGGAGATGAAATGAAAACTTTTTATATCGATGGAATAAATAAGCAGTGTTCAGCAATTGGTATGGGGACGATGATTTTTGGGTTAGATACAAAAGAAAGAGATTTTAAATTACTTGATGCTTTTATTGAAAACGGTGGAACATATATTGATACAGCCGAAGTGTATGGCGTGCCAGAAGAGCATGGATACTCTGAAACTGTTATTGGTGAATGGCTTAATAATAACAAAGATATACGAGAAAAAATAATTCTCTGTTCAAAAGGTTTGATAACGGGCTATTGTGCACCTTTGCATGGTGAGGGTGGTGCTAAAATAACGCCTGAATATATCAAGAGTGCAATTACTGGTTCGCTTGAACGTCTTCAGACTGATTATCTAGATATTTGGATGTTTCATCGTGATGATACAAGTAAAAGTGTTAATGAATTAATGGATGCTTTACATGATGAAGTTACTCAAGGGAGAATTAAGGCATTTGGAGCATCAAATTGGTCTATCGAACGCATTCAAGAAGCGAATCAATATGCGGAATCCAAAGGTCAAGCGAAAATGATAGCATCTTCACCTCAATTTTCACTTGCTATCGCAAAAGAACCATTCTGGCCAGAAACAGAATCAATGGATTTAGAGAAAAGAAAGTGGTTTATAGATAATAAATTTCCATTGATGGCTTGGTCATCTTTAGGTCGTGGTTTTTTTACTCGTGCTGACAGGAATGACTTATCTGATGCTGACCTTGTCCGTACCTATTACAATGATGATAACTTTGAAAGAAAAGAAAGAGCTGAATTATTGGCTAAAGCGAAAGGGTTGACAATGTTTGAGGTTGCTCTTGCTTATATTATAAATCAACCATTCCCTGTCATAGCTCTTAATGGTGCAGAAAGTCCAGAACAGATTGTGTCGTCATCATTAGCATCAGACATCGTTCTTTCAGAAGAAGAATGTGATTGGCTTGATCTAACATCAAACTCAATTCCTAAATCAGTTATTTAGTTTTTATTGTAAGAGGTATCAGTATGTTTGAAAAAAAAATGTATATTAATGGTAAGTTAATTGATTCACCATTTTCTTATGATGTTTTGTGTCCAGCTACAGATAAATTAGTTTCTTCTGTATTCATTGCTGATAAAAATATAGCACAAGATGCATTAGTTGCAGCAGAGTCAGCGAAAAAAAAATGGGCTCAAACGTCTAAAAACGAAAGAGTAAAATGGATGCTTCGTTTGCGAGATGCTGTGATTGAAAATGAAGATGCACTACGTAAAGCTGTCCATTTGGAAACAGGAAAAGTTTGGGGGGAGACGAAAGAAGATGTAGACTCTTTATCTAATTCATTAGCTTTTTATGCTGATATAATTCATGCTCATAAGCCTACACAGATAGTGGATAAAGATGGAACACATACGCATCAATTATCTTATGAACCTGCAGGTGTTGTAGTTGCTTATCTTGCTTGGAATTTTCCTCTTCTTAATTTAGCATTTAAAATTGGACCTGCAATGGCGTCGGGTTGTCCTATCATATTAAAACCATCTCTTAAAACCTCGCTGTCGGCATATATAGTGGGTAAGTTATGTTGTGATATCGGACTGCCTTCTGGTGTTGTTAATATTATTTCTGGCGAAGATTCTGAAATATGTGATTTTATGAGTTCGTCTGAAATTCCATCTGTTTTGACTCTAATTGGCTCTACCGCTACTGGGCTTAAAATTATGAAGTCTGGCTCTAGTACTATTAAGAAGTATTCAATGGAGTTAGGTGGTAATGCGCCCTTTATTGTTTATAAAGATGCAGATTTAGATTTAGCAAGCTCTATTTTAACTTCTTTGAAATACAGCAATTGTGGGCAGATTTGTGTAACACCTAACAGGGTCTTTGTTGAAAAATCGATCGAAAAGCAATTTACTAAACTAATATTAGATAAAACAAAAAATATCAAATATGGTTTTGAAGATGATTCTAATATGGGATCAATGATTGATAAAGATGCAAGAAGTCGTGTCCATAAAACGGTAGAGGAAGCTATAGAGCAAGGCGCAGATTTATTAACGGGCGGTATATTGCCTACTAATTCAGTTGGCGCATTTTATCCACCAACAGTATTGAGTAATACTACTGATAATATGTCTATCCATAAAAAAGAAATATTTGGACCTGTAATCGTATTATCAACATTTGATACTCAAGAGGAAGTAGTTTCTAGGTCTAATGATACAAACTCTGGTTTGACAGCTTATGTGTTTACTAAAGATACTAATAAAGCACAATCAACGGCTGATTTATTAGAATTTGGAGAGGTTCAAATTAATGGGGTCAAATATGGAATTGATCTACCACATGTTGGTATCAAACAATCAGGTGTAGGTTGTGATTGTTCTTCATATGCTCTTGATGACTATTCAGTTCTTAAACGAACTACAGCAGCTCTTTAATTATAGCTAATAGCTAGTTAACCTTTGTATAGTAATTTTTAAATCTCATAAAGTCTGTTGTTTTCTTAATAGGAACAACAGGCTCATATTTACAATATCCTCTCTCACCATTTCACTCGTAATTGTTATTTAGTATGTGTCGGTTAAAGCCCACATAGTAATTCCTTCCAAAAACCATAAAGTTTTTTGTTTTCTCATAATTGGAATGAAAATAAGCGTCAGGCCGTCATCACCTAGACAGGCTTAAATGTGAGCGTCGGCTAAACCCCACATAGTAATCTCTTCCAAAAACCATAAAGTCTTTTATTTTTTAAATTGGAATAAAAGACTCATGTTTACGGCTTCTGATCAACTTAATGTGACCCTCATTTGTGGGCCAACCGATATGCGCAAAGCCATTGATGGGCTATGCAATATCGTCGCGTACGATCTGGAAAAAGAGCCTTGTAGCGAACAGGTTTTTGTCTTTTGCGGTCGAGCGCGCGATAAAGTCAAAATCTTACAATGGGCGT
>NZ_SJSB01000033.1 GCF_004352835.1 Marinomonas flavescens
TCAACTGCTGATAATTCATGTTGGTACTGCTTTATCTGTGGTAAGAAGAAGTGTATCAACTTCAGCAGTTGGCTTCTTCTACACCTGATTTGCAGTGTCGCACTTATTATCTGAATTTAGGTGTATATAATTAGAGATTCTGACAATCACTAAGGAATCCAGTCTCATGAAGATATTGCCTTCAATGTTACCAGTTTTATTGGTATCAGCTTTCTCAGCTAATGCCAGTGCAGCTAGTTGTGGTTCATTCACCATAGCTGATATGAACTGGAATTCCGCAAGCCTCATGGCCCATGTGGATCAATTTATTTTGAATAATGGCTACAATTGTGATGCAGAGTTAATACCTGGCGATAGCGTTCCAACAGGTATTTCCATGATTGAAAAAGGCCAACCAGATATTGCCCCAGAACTTTGGACAAACGGAATAAAAGAAGCACTGGATAAAGGCGTTGCTGAAAAACGCCTACGTTATGCAGGAAAATCTTTGGTAGATGGTGGCGAGGAAGGCTTTTGGGTTCCCGCTTATTTAGTTAAAAAATACCCTGAAATGGCGACAATACAAGGCGTTATCAAGCACGCTAGTTTATTTGTAGATCCAGAGAGTGAAACTAAATACGCTTTTTATGGCTGCCCCGCTGGTTGGACGTGCCAAATCACTTCAGAACATCTTTTCAACGCGCTTAAGCTAGGTCAACATGGTTTTGAAATGATTGATCCAGGTTCTGGTGCAGGACTTGCTGGGACGCTTGCTAAAGCTTACGACCGTAAACAGCCTTGGTTTGGTTACTACTGGTCACCGACGCCTGTGCTAGGTAAATACGATATGGTTAAAGTCGACTTTGGAAGCGGTGTCGATGAGAAAGAATATCGCAACTGCACAACTCAGCCTGATTGTCTGACACCAAAAGTCACCATGTATCCGCCTGCTCCTGTGTACACCGTCACCACAGAATCTTTTGCCAAGAAAGAGCCGCTAGCTTATCAATATTTCCAACATCGTGGCTTTACCAATCATGATATGAGCAAGATACTTGCTTGGATGGAAGAGAATCAAGCAGACGAAGAAACAGCAATGTATTACTTTTTAAACACATACCCTGAAATTTGGCAAAAATGGATCTCTAAAGACGCTGCCTCTAAAGTAGAAAAAGCGCTTGAATCCTAAATAATCTATTGCGACCAAGTAAATCGGATAAGCCCAAATTACTGCTTTTGATAGGCCAGTGATTTGGGCTTTTTTAGGCTCTCAAGCATACAATCCAAAATCCATTTGGTGTAAGCCTCATCCTCACTTTTGCTGAGAAATAACAGGTCTAAGCTGTTTTATGATTGCCGTCATGATTAGAAAAAACATAGGCGATGGATATTAAAGCTTAAGAAAAAATCTCACTGACTTCGCTCATCTTTCTTAATAACGCTCGTCACAACGCCAAATGTTTCTAATTCAGCGCCTTCTGAAGCTGCAATAGCAGGATATGCCTTATTCTTTGGCCTCAACAGCACATCAGGCTTAAGCTCCAATATTTTGACCGTCATCTCACCCAAAATCCAGGCAATAACAATATCACCGTGACGAGCAATTAGGGATTTATCCACCAGCAATACATCACCAAAATATATACCCGCTTCAATCATCGAATCGTCTTGAGCACGGACAAAATAAGTAGACGCTGAGTGAGCAGTACAAAATTCATTCACTCCTAAGGTTCGCTCAACAAGGTCTTGAGCTGATGATGGAAGCTCAGCACTAACAGATTGACCATAAAGAGGAATGCAGACACTGTTTGCAGAAATAAACGCTGCAGATTCAGTCACACCAAGATAAGAAACTCGCATAACACCTAGCCCTAGACTGTATATTTTCACAGTATAGGGCCAGAAAAAAAGAAAGGCTATTGGTATTTTTGCTTTACGTTGAGAGGTGTATATATTTATTCATTGCTGTCTATCTTTCACTCAAAAGTGCACCGGCAACGCCAACTTTAGCGATGAAGTGACCTGTCGTAACCAGTAACTACTGACTACGACATAAGTCTATTTCTTTTTAGTGAGTTTCTTAAACACGGGAAATAAAAGGGATGCCACAATAAGAACAAAGAAGAACCAGCTGATGCCTGTCGAGAAAAAAGTATCATATTCTCCTCGCGACATAAGTAACGCCCTTCTGAAATTGCTCTCTGCCATTGGGCCTAAAATTAAGCCTAAAATTATGGGTGAAGGAGATACGCCTATTTTTTTCAGAAAGTATCCAAACACACCAAAAACAAACATCACAATCACATCGAAGAAATTATTGGCTAATGAATACGAACCCACAAAACACAATAAGAAAATGATGGGAGTTAATACCGCTTTAGGCACACTTAACACGCGTGTAAACAAGCGAACACTGCTTAAACCAATACAAACCATAAAGATATTAGCGACAAAAAAACCAATAAAGATGGCGTACACTATAGCGGTATTATTTTGAAACAATAGTGGTCCTGGCTGTAACCCCTGAACCGTTAATGCGCCTATCATAATTGCAGCAACAGCGTCTCCCGGTACACCGAGAGTTAACATAGGAATAAGCGCCCCACCCGTTACGCCATTATTAGCAGCTTCTGGTGCAGAGATCGCCTCAGGTACACCAGTACCATACTTATCGCCATTTTTTGAAAGTCCCTTTGACTGACCATACGCAATAAACGAAGCGATATCGGCACCAACACCAGGAACACTGCCTATAAAAGTACCTAATGATCCAAAAATTGCGCTGTTTTTAAAAATAACCCGCCAATCTTCTTTATGGGGCAAAGCTTGAGTGATTTTTTTTGCGTCAGATTGTTTTTTCATCATATCTTCAACAGAGACAAATGCTTGGCTCATAGCAAATAAACCAATCATCACTGGAATGAAGTTCACACCGCTAAATAAATTCATATTGCCAAAGGTGAATCTAGCCACACCTGAAATATCATCAATGCCTATGGTCGCAATGAGCACCCCAAAAGCACCACATAACAAACCAATTAAAACCGACCGCCCCGAAATACTAGAAATAATGCATAAGCCGAAAACCGCCAACATGAAAAACTCAGGGGCACTGAATTTAAGGGCGAACTTTGCCAGATAAGGCGAAATCAGGATAAGGAAAAAACAACTAATTATGCCACCTAGAAAAGAACTGATGGTTGAAATCCCTAATGCCCTTCCAGCCTCGCCACGAGCAGCCATAGCATGACCATCTATCGCGGTTGCTGCAGAAGCAGGTGTGCCGGGGGTATTAAGCAGAATCGCAGAGATCGACCCGCCATAAACTGCCCCAACATACACGCCGATAAGCAAAAGTATACTGTGCGTTGCATCCATTCCGAATGTGAGCGGAAGAACAAGCGCAACCCCCATAGTGGTGGTTAGCCCAGGAAGACAGCCTATAAAAATGCCCCCGGCAACGCCAAGGAACATATACAATAAAACCGAGGGTTGTAGAGCCAAAAGTAATGCGTCAATAATCATAAGGACACCTAGAACAAAACGCCAAATTTGAATGACACATTAAGGAGATAGCTAAAAACAAAATAGACAGTGCTTGCTATCAACAATGCGCAGATAAGACTGATATACCATTTAAAGTTTCCGTAATAAGTTATAAGCACAAACAACATAGCCAAACTTGAAACAAAGAAACCAACATACATCACGCTGAAAAAATACAGAATAAGAGTAAGAATCGAAATAGCCACTCGCTTCTCATCACGGCTTAAAAAACCTTTCGCTTTAACGCTAGCCTGTCCATTTCGGAAATAGTTAATAAAAACCAAAATTGAACCAATCAGGATAACGATACAAATCATAAGGGGCCATTGACTTGCTCCGACACCTGAACGGCCACCACTATACAAATCAAGGCTTAACTTGCCAAAAACCAAAGCTAAAATGGCAAACATCAAAGCTAAATAAACATCACCCTTCTTCATTACATCTCCTTAAAGCGCACTGATTATTCATTAATAACCAGTGCGGTTTATGTTAAAGGGTAGAAATTAATTCTTTGTAGAATTTATTTTCGCGATCAAGTTTTTCTTGGAACTCTTTTGGCCCAATAATATCAACATCGTTATTAGACACGGCCATAAATGACTTAAACTCTGCAGAGTTTGCTGCTTTTAGAATGGCATCGGTCAAGTAGTTGACAATGTAGTCAGGTGTTCCAACCGGAACACAATACCCGCGCCACGTACCAATCGCTACATCGAAACCAAGCTCTTTGGCTGTAGGAATATTAGGTGCATCCGCCAATCTTTTTGGTGCTAATACGACAAGCGTTCTCAACAACCCAGCTTTCACTTGTGAAGCTACCTCGGCATAAGAAACCGAAACAGCGTCTAAATGATTACCAAGTAATGACGTAATGGCTGCTGAAGAACCTTTAAATGGAATATGAGTAAATTGAACGCCTGCGGCTTTTTCCATACCCACACCCGCTAGATGCCAAATGGAGCCGGTACCAGAGTTACCAAATAATAGGTTTTTACTTTTCGCCGCTTTAATCAAATCGCCGAGTGTTTTATAAGGAGAATCTGCTGGAACGGTAATCGCAGCATAACCTGAGTTTACAATCGCTAAAGGAGTGAATTTCTTATAATCAATGTCGCCGCCATTACCTGAATGTGGCAGCATAACAAGCTCTGGCGCCACCATAGTGATGGTTTCACCATTTGGCTTAGCGTGCATACCGTAGGACATACCAACGGAACCTGCTCCACCGGTTCTATTTTCTACCGCAATGCCTTTTGGAAATTCAGGTTTTAACGCTTCAGCAAGAGCTCGACTGACGCTATCCGAACCACCACCAGCAGAATAAGGCACAATAATGCGTACTGGGCTATCAGGATAATTTTCAGCGCTGTGTGCTAGTGAAGACATCCCCGCGGCAATTAAAGAAGAAACGATCAACGTTTTTATTTTATTTTTCATTTTTAATACCTTTTGTGTTTTTATATTTAGGTTCTTGGTACGTTTTAACAAATTTCTTAACTCGGCCTCTAGCTCCCATTAGTGATAACCAGAGGTAAATATGGTTCCTCTTAATACAAAACCATAACTGTCCTTTTAAAAGTGCTCCTTTATTTTCTTCATACCTTCTAAAAAGGCCAATTCACCATCTACAACCTCACACTTCAAATTTAAAGCATGACATGCAGATTGGTACCTATCAGAAAGCAAAACATTGCCGACAATATATATTTTCTCAGAACCAAGGCGGCTAAGTTCATTGCCAATAAGAAGTCCGGATAAATACTCTAATACTTCTGTTTCTTTTATTTTGTCGAATAACCTTAAGGTTCTAGCTGAAAAAACGGTATTCATCAATTCTGGGCCAAGATCACTCGATACCCCTTTGATGAATGAAGCCTGTGAGCATTCCTGGTTGGGTAAAGCCATTCCAATGATTGAATGTTTAGATAAAATAGAAAAAAACTCACCGGTCATATAGGTCTTAAAAGACTCTATTTTTCGTTTCTTTACGTTGACATGTTTACTGTGTGTACCCGGTAAAACGGCGGTAAAATCCGGCTCTGTGACCAAGCTCTGAAGACCGAGAAGCTGAACTTCTTCTCCTCTCATCACATCGAAAGAACCATTACTTAATGCCTCACATAAACCAGGCACAATAGTGGCTTGAGCCCCCCACGGCAAAGTAAACTGAATACTTTTACTTGCTATATCATTCAAATCAACCGGCACATATTCATAAGGTACTGGCACCCAGCCTTGAGCAGACCCAACCATGCCTGCCATAAAGATAGGCAATGTTTGATAATGACTAAGCCACACCGTTAAGACAGATTCTAATGCGGAAGCAAATTCACCATCTTTCACTTGCAGTAAGCCCATAGGCTTTTCGATTTTAGCAACAACATTACCAAGTTCATCAATAGCAAAAGCACGAAAATTAGTTGTGCCCCAATCAACAATTAACCAGCTAGCTTGTTTCATTTAATTAATCCTGAATTGATCGAGCATGTCTTCATACACATATGCATTACATTTAATAAGAAAAAATTAATCTGCAATTTAGTTAATACTTTTTGAAATATTATCACTGAATTTTTTTAAAATTGGTATTAACTCATTCATTCTTTCAAGAGGCATATATTCTTTAATACTTGTAATAGAAATTGCCGCGATTATATTCCCATACTTATTTCTTACAGGTACGGCGACACACCCCTGAATTCAAGTCCGAAGTGCGACACTTTTCATTTCAAGCAACCAAGCATAATTCCTTGAAAATCATAGCTGGTTGCTTGAACCCTAGACACTTTCTTGGGCGATTGTTTATTCGTC
>NZ_SJSB01000034.1 GCF_004352835.1 Marinomonas flavescens
ATACCTCTGTTTGGGTGTGTAATTTAATCGTGTTTTACGAGGATTAATGGTCATGATTTACTTCCTATATTAAAGTTAATTATAGGCTATAAGACCTTCCAAGATCATTAGACCATTACACATCTGCTGTCATTAAGACAGTGTAAGGAATTCGTCTATTCCCCTTCACCGTCTTGGTACTACCAAAAACATTACTGCGCACCGAACACAGACCACTTTGCATACACCAGTCATTTACTCTTAGACGTCGAGTTTCTCCACGTCTTGTCATGAGCCGATAACTTATAATTAGAACAGCAAGACAGGATTCTTGCTCTGATAGAGTTAGATATTGGTCATTTTCCAGAAGATTAAACGCCCTTTCGTATTCCTCATGCGTGATGATATTTCGAGTAATTGCTTCATCAACTAATGGCACATCCAGATCTTGCCAATCTACTTTGGGGAATGGAAAATATTGTCGGCATTGCTTATGGAAGTCCATCAGTCGTTTTGATCTGGATTGAGCGTGAGTCGGCTCTCCCATATCAATCACACCTTGATAAACATCAATAAGGTCATCGTAGTCTAATGATAGTAATGATGTATTCGTGCATAGCTCACACAACGCAGGACCAATCGTAGACAAGTATGTTTTTATTGTTGATACCTGCAACCCAGTATCGCGCTGCCCGTGCCTAGAAGCCGCTTCGAGTAACCAGGAAAGAATCAACACTATTATTTCAGGCAGCGAATTGGAATGATTTACCAACTCGCTAACAGAAGCTCGTGACTCGCCGTCGTTAATCAAATGATTCCAATAGGCTCTTATACCTATCTTTGCATTGTTGTCAGCGTCATCAAGTGCTTGCGGTAACTCTTTAAAAAATACTTTGTAAAACGATTTGTCCTTAGTCGTTTTATACGATCGCTTTTCCAAGGTCTTTTCTTGGACAGCTGCTAGTTCCTGAGTGGTGTTAAGAGGAAAAAACTGTGTTGGTGAAATCAAACGCATCAAGGCATGGGAAGATAAATGTTTCGTTTTAACCGTTCCTTGTCGTAGCCCAAATAGAACTCCAGTTTCACCTTGTCGAGGACTGATACTGATGTGTTTAAAGAAGGTAATAACACTCCATGTTTCAACTTTAAAATCACGTAAGGCGGCACTAACGAAAGAGCTCAATGAATACAGAACGTTATTTGAATGACTTCTCAAACCTCGACCTATGATCTTATTCAAATATCTATCTAGTTGCGCTATGTCGAACTTCACGCTGTTTAAGGCAGTACTATTAAGTAATAGAGCTAATAAGACGCCACTGATACCGGCAAACATGACAGGGGATTTAACAATATCACCAGTTAAATAATGGTTGGTATAAGAAATATTTTCAACGGTGAAAGTTTTCTCAGTATTTGTTTTGAAAAATTCATTGACCGAATTCTCTCCATCAAAAATGATCGACAGTAATAAAATCGCCTTTAAACAATCGTCATCTTGATGCTCATGCTGACTGCACAGTGCTTTAACTAACTCAATAAACTGAGCGTATAAAATACGATAACTATGCTCAGCGATGTGCATTTTATACGGAAAAACCGTTTCGACTTTTGGGCTTTTAAAGTAGACACCTTTAAGCAAGGTTTTAAAGCGTTCATCATCCAACTGATTGCCATTATCATCGATCATTAAGGCTTCTAATTGCTTCAGAGCTTCTTCATGTATGAATGGTTGATCAGCAAGCTTTTCGTTAAGAAGCTCATATACTGACTTATTAGTAGCTGTCACTTCTGTCATGACGCTAGTTAAAGCGTTTGTCGCTAATTGCTTAGTCGTTATAGTGTCATTACCGTTGATTGTTTCTGGCAAAAAATAAGTGGTATCAAGTTTTGCGGTGTCACTAAACTTGGTACGTCTTAAATTCACAAAACCAAGTTCGTTTAAGATATTTCCAATAAATTCCCGATGTAGATTCTGCTCATCATCATGCAAGCTTCTTAAGGATGTATTCTGAAAAAAATTAAGAGCGGATGAAACATGCCCCATTTGATGATCTAAATATTGAGATGATTGAGGTTGCTGAAGCATGGTTTGATAAGAAAACTGTCGCATACAGTTCTGAGGGAGTGTCCAATCGCTACCTAAGAACATTGAAATTTGCGAAGTTTCAGCCGTAGTTAACGTATTATCATCCATCCAAATACCAAGAAAAGGAGTATTA
This sequence comes from Marinomonas flavescens, assembly GCF_004352835.1. Taxonomy (GTDB): domain Bacteria; phylum Pseudomonadota; class Gammaproteobacteria; order Pseudomonadales; family Marinomonadaceae; genus Marinomonas; species Marinomonas flavescens. The sequence goes on from NZ_SJSB01000034.1 coordinate 2,202, forward strand.
CCTTTGCAGGATAAAGATGCTATTAATGTTTTAGAGAAAGGATGGCGTATTGCTATTAAGCGCTTAATGATTTGCTCAATCCACCCCTTAGAATTATTGATTTGTGAGGATAACACCGCTGGAACAGGTATAACCCTAACAGCACTTTCACCAAAAAAAATCTTATCAGCAATAAGAACCTGCGAATGATCGTAACTCCAGCAAGCATGTTCAATAAAAACTGAATTATGTCGTCGATGACTAGTAGCACACGTAAACATAGTCACTGTATAAGCGGCTATCAAATTATAAATACATCTAAGTTGTTCAGGGTCTTTTTCCGTTTTAACTGTCAGCAACAATTCATTTAAAGCGCTTACCCCTAAATTCAGATAATAAGTGCGACACTGCAAATCAGGTGTAGAAGAAGCCAACTGCTGAAGTTGATACACTTCTTCTTACCACAGATAAAGCAGTACCAATATGAATTATCAGCAGTTGA
>NZ_SJSB01000035.1 GCF_004352835.1 Marinomonas flavescens
AGCTAATGGATTAATCCCATACGATTATCTGACAACGCTGTTTGAAATGCTGCCATTATTAAATGATGACAGTGACCAGAAAGAAATAGACAGCTTACTGCCATGGAACATCAAATAGAGATAAATGAAAGGACTCTTTACGGCATCCTTGCCGCGCGGAGATCGTCCTGAAAGAAGACAGAGGCTTGAACAATCCCTTGCTCTCTGTCTACACATAACCCTAGATCAGCTTCTCGTTTTACGCCAATAACAGATTGAAAAAAGTGATAGATAGGTAATTTAGGCTTGTCTAGGTGGTGATGACCTGACGTGTATGGACTCATCCTCGTTTGCAATTAATTTATTTGATCACATGAAGGTACTACTGCCTACGTGTATTCGGTCTTTCAATGACAATATTATGTCTGACCTTGATAGGCTATTCGCATACTGCCTCCCAATCGCTTACACGAGCTCATTAGGCTCTACGTCAGGCAGGGGTATTGCAGCATCGGTTCAACCTTATGCCATCACTCAAATTACTTCGCAATCGTTTTGAGACTTTCCTCTTGCTACCACTTTAAACCTGTTTTTCTAATCAATTCAGTATTTTTTATGCAGCCACTCGCTTGTTGTCGTAATGACCATCCCCCGCAATAATTGCCCAAGCGATCCTAGCCGTTTTATTAGCTAATGCTACCGTTGCAATATTAACGTGTTTTCGCTTTCTCAATTCGTTAATCCAGTTACTTAGATTATCTTCTTTGTTTTGTGTGTGACGAATCACAGATCGGGCACCATGAACCAATAACTTTCTCATATAGCTATCACCACGTTTAGAAATCCCTAATAATCGGTCTTTACCTCCCGTACTGTGCTGACGTGGAGTTAAGCCTAACGAAGCGGCAAAATCACGACCACGACGGAATTGTTTGCCATCGCCAATTATTCCCGCCAATGCACTGGCAGATAGTGGGCCGATTCCTCTTAGCACTAATAATTTATTGGCAACAGGATCACTGGCTGCATGCTGCTCTATCTCAGTCGTGATGGAGACGACCCTCTGATCAATGAAGATCAGATCCTCTTGAAGACCTGCTAGCAATAGACGGAACCGATCAGTAAGGCCGTTCGTAGCATCCTCTAACCAACAAGGTAGTGCTTTTCTTAGTGTGTGAATCCCTATGGGTGCAACGATTCCGTATTCGCCCACCAATCCACGAATCTGGTTGGCTTTTGCTGTTCTTTGCTTGACAAGCTCTTCTCGGACACGATGAAGCGCTTGTATGTCTTGTTGGTCTACGCTTTTAACAGCCACATACCTCATGTGAGGGCGGCTTATCGCTTCCGCGATAGCCGCCGCATCTACTGCATCGTTTTTATTACTTTTAACATAAGGTTTGACAAATTGAGGGCAATCAATTTGACCGTGTATCCGCGCCTCATAAGGACTCTTGACCAATAATGAGCAGACGCGCAAGCTTCCATTGCTATCTCGGCCTCGTTAGGGACTTTTTTCCTAATTTGGTCGACCCATTTAGCACGAGAGTATTTACCAGACCAGCAACATTTACCCTGACGATCAACGCCATGTACGTGAAAAACAGATTTAGCGATATCAACACCAACGCGAATAATAGTCATCAGTTAAACCTCATTAAATACAGTGTTTTTAACTCTACTAAGAGTAGTACATTGGAGGTGAGGATGAGTCCATCCCATTGCTTACGTAGAAACGCCACTATCTGGTGTCATTGCTATTGATGGAAAAACGGTTCGTGCATCGCGTAGCGAGCACCAACAAGCGATTCATATGGTGAATGCATGGTCGAGCGAAATAGGCGTCTCTTTAGGGCAATATAAAGTAGATACTAAGTCCAATGAAATCAAGGCAATACCTAATTTACTAGAGCAACTAGCTATTAAAGGATGCCTTGTCACCATGGATGCCATGGACTGTCAAAAAGCGATTGTTTCGAGCGTCCTTAAGCAAGAAGCAGATTACCTAATATCGGTGAAAAGCAATCAGAGAATGCTCCATAAAACCTTGTCAACTCACTTTGACGCTTATTGGTCTGATACATCAGATGATGTCATAAATGATCATTTTTTTGAGCAAGAAGGCCACGCGCATGGTCGAGAAGAACACCGTCGGTGTTGGGTGTATACAGATATTTCAACGTTGTCCATCGCGGCAGAATGGAACGTAAAAACCATCGTTGCCATACAACCTGATCGAGTATCAAAAGGGAAAGGCCGAAGTCATATTCGTTACTTCATATCCAGTGGCCACTTAACAGCGGAAGAGGTGCTGAAAGCCACGAGAAAACACTGGCATGTAGAAAACCAACTGCACTGGGTATTAGATGTGTCATTTGGAGAAGATCAATGTCGTGCAAGACAAGGTTATGCGGCAGAGAACCTAGCCACCACAAGGCAAATCGCCTTAAATCTTTTGAAGCAGGAAACCAGCATTAAGTTAGGCCTAAATTCAGATAATAAGTGCGACACTGCAAATCAGGTGTAGAAGAAGCCAACTGCTGAAGTTGATACACTTCTTCTTACCACAGATAAAGCAGTACCAACATGAATTATCAGCAGTTG
>NZ_SJSB01000036.1 GCF_004352835.1 Marinomonas flavescens
CCATTTCAATGAAAACGAGTAGGACGGGACACGTGATATCCTGTCTGAATATGGGGGGACCATCCTCCAAGGCTAAATACTCCTGACTGACCGATAGTGAACCAGTACCGTGAGGGAAAGGCGAAAAGAACCCCTGTGAGGGGAGTGAAATAGATCCTGAAACCGTGTACGTACAAGCAGTGGGAGCGGACTTAGTTCCGTGACTGCGTACCTTTTGTATAATGGGTCAACGACTTATTTTCAGTAGCAAGGTTAAGCACATAGCGGAGCCGTAGGGAAACCGAGTCTTAATAGGGCGTTTAGTTGCTGGGAATAGACCCGAAACCGGGCGATCTATCCATGAGCAGGTTGAAGGTTGGGTAACACTAACTGGAGGACCGAACTCACATACGTTGAAAAGTCTGGAGATGACTTGTGGATAGGAGTGAAAGGCTAATCAAGCTCGGAGATAGCTGGTTCTCCTCGAAAGCTATTTAGGTAGCGCCTCGTATCTCACCATTGGGGGTAGAGCACTGTTTGGGCTAGGGGGTCATCCCGACTTACCAACCCCATGCAAACTCCGAATACCAATGAGTGCAATTACGGGAGACACACAGCGGGTGCTAACGTCCGTTGTGGAAAGGGAAACAACCCAGACCGTCAGCTAAGGTCCCAAAGTTACAGTTAAGTGGGAAACGATGTGGGAAGGCTTAGACAGCTAGGAGGTTGGCTTAGAAGCAGCCATCCTTTAAAGAAAGCGTAATAGCTCACTAGTCGAGTCGGCCTGCGCGGAAGATATAACGGGGCTCAAACTGTACACCGAAGCTACGGATGCTTAATTTATTAGGCATGGTAGAGGAGCGTTCTGTAAGCCGTTGAAGGTCAAGCTGTAAGGCAGGCTGGAGGTATCAGAAGTGCGAATGTTGACATGAGTAACGATAAGGGGAGTGAAAAACTCCCCCGCCGGAAGACCAAGGTTTCCTGTCCCATGCTAATCAGGGCAGGGTGAGTCGGCCCCTAAGGCGAGGCAGAAATGCGTAGTCGATGGAAAACAGGTTAATATTCCTGTACTTGTACATATTGCGATGGAGAGACGGAGAAGGCTAGGCCAGCACAGCGATGGTTGTCTGTGTTTAAGGCGGTAGGTTAGGTGCTTAGGCAAATCCGGGCACCTCCTTTTATTAGGAAGACCGAGAACTGACGACGAGCCCTCTTTTGGGTGAAGTGGTTGATGCCATGCTTCCAGGAAAAACTTCTAAGCTTCAGATATGTTCAAACCGTACCCCAAACCGACACAGGTGGTCAGGTAGAGAATACCAAGGCGCTTGAGAGAACTCGGGTGAAGGAACTAGGCAAAATGGTACCGTAACTTCGGGAGAAGGTACGCCGGCCGGTGTGAAGGACTTGCTCCGTAAGCACTAGTCGGTCGAAGATACCAGGTGGCTGCGACTGTTTATTAAAAACACAGCACTCTGCAAACACGAAAGTGGACGTATAGGGTGTGACGCCTGCCCGGTGCTTGAAGGTTAATTGATGGGGTTAGCGCAAGCGAAGCTCTTGATCGAAGCCCAAGTAAACGGCGGCCGTAACTATAACGGTCCTAAGGTAGCGAAATTCCTTGTCGGGTAAGTTCCGACCTGCACGAATGGCGTAACGATGGCCACACTGTCTCCACCCGAGACTCAGTGAAATTGAAATCGCAGTGAAGATGCTGTGTATCCGCGGCTAGACGGAAAGACCCCGTGAACCTTTACTATAGCTTCACAGTGAACTTTGAACCTATTTGTGTAGGATAGGTGGGAGGCTTTGAAGATAGGACGCCAGTTCTATTGGAGCCAATCTTGAAATACCACCCTGGTATGTTTGAGGTTCTAACTCAGGTCCATTATCTGGATCGAGGACACTGTGTGGTGGGTAGTTTGACTGGGGCGGTCTCCTCCCAAAGAGTAACGGAGGAGCACGAAGGTGTGCTCAGCATGGTCGGAAATCATGCGTAGAGTGTAAAGGCAAAAGCACGCTTAACTGCGAGACAGACACGTCGAGCAGGTACGAAAGTAGGTCTTAGTGATCCGGTGGTTCTGTATGGAAGGGCCATCGCTCAACGGATAAAAGGTACTCCGGGGATAACAGGCTGATACCGCCCAAGAGTTCACATCGACGGCGGTGTTTGGCACCTCGATGTCGGCTCATCACATCCTGGGGCTGAAGCCGGTCCCAAGGGTATGGCTGTTCGCCATTTAAAGTGGTACGCGAGCTGGGTTTAGAACGTCGTGAGACAGTTCGGTCCCTATCTGCCGTGGACGTTTGAGATTTGAGAGGAGCTGCTCCTAGTACGAGAGGACCGGAGTGGACGAACCTCTGGTGTTCCGGTTGTCACGCCAGTGGCATTGCCGGGTAGCTATGTTCGGACGGGATAACCGCTGAAAGCATCTAAGCGGGAAGCCTCCCTCAAGATAAGATCTCACTGGGACATAAGTCCCCTGAAGAGCCGTTCGAGACTAGGACGTTGATAGGTTGGGTGTGTAAGTGCTGTGAGGCATTGAGCTAACCAATACTAATTGCTCGTGAGGCTTGACCATATAACACCAAAGTGGTTT
>NZ_SJSB01000037.1 GCF_004352835.1 Marinomonas flavescens
AACAATCCCTTGCTCTCTGTCTACACATAACCCTAGACCAGCTTCTTGTTTTACGCCAATAACAAATTTAAAAAAGTGAGTTAATTTAAGCCTGTCTAGGTGGTGATGGCCTGACGTTTACAATCTTTATACGTGAGATTAGGAGCTCGAAGTCCCAACGATAGCGCTAAATTCATCGGTAAATGGTTCCAATGATCGTTCGGCTGACTAATCACTTTTACACCATCAACGTAATAAGTAAGTGACTTTCTGGATACCATCACGCCATAAGTATGAAACCCTTTGCTGGGATCAAAATCTACCGTCACTGGGCTATACGGCGCATCTTTTCTTCGTACAAATACGTGTTTGCCATTTTTCATTATCTGATAGGGGCCATGCATATCTATTTTATGGATAGATGATCTCTCTTGCTGCATCTCAACGACATCAACTTCGGAATATGCAGTATCTCCATCTTTCTTACCAATCAATCCCGCCGCCATATCCGATGCAACATTGCTATACAGCCAAAATGCTGGGCTCGATCCAGGAAAAGTAGAAACGCCCTGTATTCTAGCTTCGTAATAGCCAAAGATCATTTTAGATTTCGACTTCAACATTCCTGACGTATAGTGAATTGCTGTTGTTACACGTTTCCCTTTTTTATTAGGGATTTGTACGTTACGTGTTACATGCCGCATAGTAATATCAAGGTTTCCATTGGCCACAGTGACGTTTTTAGGATCCCAGGCCCATGGACCATCGAATTGATTTATATCAGTGGTCCACTTGGACTTCGCAATTGTCGTACCGTTAAATTCATCTGAGAGATTATTTACCAATTCCCATTCAGAAGCCGTGCCGTTTGGTACATTTGCTTGAATCTGATTTGGGCTTACTCCAACACCATTCGCCCCTACTGTTTTATGATTATTAGCATCCATCACCGAACAACCTGTAACTAAGAGTGCAACACAGGTGGTTGATGCAAAAATAGATATTTTTTTTGATATTTTCGGCATTATTATCATCCTTTTTATATTTTTATAAGGCCCTATACCCATCCATTAACTATCTACTGAGTAGAGGTATTGAATATTTCACGCTAAGTTCAAAAAAAAAACGTTAGGTATTGGAAATACCTGACCTTGAGCCAAACATTCGCGCAGATCGAAATCAATTTGATAGAGAACATTCAAGATAGCTACGTATCTATAGTGTTTTCTTTTTGTAGACACGCACCCAATCCACCAGCATAGTCGTCGGGAACCCTTTCGCATCTGCAGCTCCAGGTACTGGACAACGACGGATCGGATAATTTTGGGGGCAATTATGGTAGCTGATTAACGGATGTCGAATACCCAATGAGAGCTTCACATTCATGGGGAGTTTATTCCAGTTGGTATTGGGTTGACTGCTCACTTCTCGACCATCAAGGTACCAAGTCAATGCTTTTTTCGAAACCATAACACCATAAGTATGAAAGTCACTTCGCGGATCAAAACCTGCGTCAATCCTACGCTGGAAGGTATAAGGATCATCTTTAGTCAGCACTCGCACAGATTTACCATGTTGCATGGTGGCATAAGGCGCGTGCATATCAATGTAGTTAACAGATTTGTCCTGCTGCATCTCGACGACATCAATTTCAGAGTAAGTGGTGTCACCCTCTTTAGTCCCCACTAGACCAGCCGCCTTAACTTGCCGTCCATTATCGTTCATCCAGAAAGCAGGAGCCGTGCCAGGAAAAGTTGGATTGCCTTTAACTCTTGCCTCGTAATAACCAAAAATTTGAGTACCTTTGGAAGTCAATATCCCCGAACTATAATCAACATGAATCCCATTCACTACTTGAGGCTGTTTACGTGCCGTAATCTCGAGTTTGCCTTCTTTCTGCGCCAAATTTTTTGGGCTCCAAGCCCATGGAACGCCAGCTGAAGAGGTACTGTCAGTCCATTTATTAGTATCAACTTTTGCCCCATTAAACTCATCCGAGAGACTGCCAACCAAAGCCCATCCAGAGGAAGTACCGTTCGGAACATTTCCTTGAATCTGATCTGGGTTCACTCCGACACCATCTGGCATTGCTGATTTGTGGCTATCAGCAGCCATTACTGGACTGGCTGCAACTAAAGCTGCAATCGATGCAGAAACAAAAATAGATATTCGCTTCGAAACTATTGGCATTATCATCATCCTTTTTTATTTTTTTATAAGATCCTATATCCATTCATTGGCTATCAAAATGAATATAGAGGGATTGAATATTTCGTACTACAAAATCAACTCTTTTAGTTGAGGGTGTGCAATTCGAGTACATTTGGCTCCGATAATAGACATCTGCTGAACTGGGTATTATTTAAAGTAACAGTAGTTACGAAGTAAGCGTTCATTCTAGGGAGTCATTGACTCTCAGAGCAATGGCGATTTCAACGGGTTGTCTGCGAACAGTTGCTTCCATCGTCTTGGGATCAAGTCTACGGTGTCTTTTGCTGGATGTTG
>NZ_SJSB01000038.1 GCF_004352835.1 Marinomonas flavescens
CGTAAGCGTTCATTCTACGCCGTTATTTCATCCCATCTTTTCGCACTCTAAACTGGACTCCGTTTTCATCTCATAACCGATAACGGAGTCCAACCCATGACCAAACCCTACACCCGTCGTTCTTCTTCTGAATGGCAACAAATCATTGACGATCAAGCCGAGTCTGGTTTATCAGCCCCTCAATACTGCGAACAACACCAAGTGAGTTATGCCAGTTTTAGTAAATGGCGTCAGCATTTTTCGGGGGGCAAAACTTCGCCAGATTCTAGTCAATCAGACTTTATCGATCTCAGTCAGGTGCCCGCTCTCTCAGATACTGGACGTTGGAACATTACCTTGTGTTTAGGCGATGGTGTTGAACTTCGACTGAGTCGTGACTGATGTTCCTGCCCGATCCCAATGCTAAAATTTGGTTGCATACTCAACCCACTGATATGCGCAAGTCCTATCGTGGTTTGTTAGGACTGATTAAACAACACCTCAAAGAGAACCCTCTCATCGGGTATTTTGTGTTCATTAACCGGCGCAAAACACAGATGAAAATCCTCTATTTTGAAGCCTCTGGTTACTGTATCTGGTGCAAACGACTGTCACAGGGGCAGTTCAACTATGCGCCATCAGAAAACGATAAACATGCCCTCAGCACACTTGAATTACAACATTTGTTGGCGGGCATAAAAGTCGAAAAATATCGTCAATTTAAGCGCTACAAACGCGCATTTTAAAGGGTTGGAGGGTATAATCCAACCCCATGAACGACGCCACTTATCGACCTATTTTACCCTTTAAAAACACCAATTTGCTTCACACGAATGAGGTCGAAAAACTGCGCGCTGAAAACGAGGCGATGTCTTCAAGAATCCGACAATACGAAGCCGAAGTATGGGCACTAAAACATGAGTTGTTCGGGCCGAAAAGCGAACGTCGAGGCTTACTCACTCCTGAACAACAAGCCCTCGCTGATATCGTGGGTCCCATGCTAGCCGAGCCAACGCCAGCAGAAGAATCGTCTACGGTTTAGAATAACAAGCCTGAGTCTGCCAGCGTTCGAGGCAAAGCCCCCAAGTCCCGCAAAGGCAATGAAATCAACATCACCGGACTGCGTTTTGACGAGTCCGTACCGGTTTGTGAAAAGGTGATTCTAGCGGACGAACTGCAAGGCCCCAATGCGCACGAATACGAAGCGGTGGGCTTCAAAGAAGTCAGCTGCATCGTACAAAAAAACAGTGCTTACGAGGTGGTGATTACCAAGCGCCAAGTGGTCAAAAACAAAGCCAGCAAACAGCTTATTACCGCGCTACAGCCGGATAGGATTTTTGACAGCTCTGTCGCGGATGTCAGCGTTATCGTTGGCTTATTGGTTAACAAGTTCCTTTATCATTTACCGCTTTATCGTCAACACCAACAACTGAGTGCCACTGGCATCACCCTCAGCCGTGCGACGCTGACGAACCTCACTAAACGTGGGATCGAACTGCTACGGCCCATCGTGATAGAGCAACTTATCAGTGTACTGGATAGCAACACACTGGCCATGGACGAAACGCCGATAAAGGTCACTCGACAGCCTGGGGGAGGCAATAAACCTGGCAAAATGAAACAAGCGTATTTTTGGCCAGTGTATGGTGACAAAGATGAAGTGGTGTTTACCTTCTCCCAAAGTCGTGGAATGAAACACATCCAAGACTTGTTGGATCATGTTTGGCAAGGCACCTTGCTGACCGATGGCTATGCTGCGTATAGCAGCTACGAAGCCAAATCGCCAGACATCACCCATGCCCAGTGCTGGGTGCACATGCGTCGTCAGCTACTGAAAGCCGAAAGGGAAGAAACCGAGGCCGTCACATACGCTCTGAACCTGATTGCCGCCTTGTATAAACAGGAAAGCCATATCCAACAGAAAGGCTGGACGGGTGAGAAAAAACAAGACTACCGAGCGCAACACAGCAAGCCTTTAGTGGATCAATTTTTTGCCTTCTGCGAAGAGCAAAGTCAACGGGCTGACCTGCTTCCAGACGATAGCTGGATGAAAGCGTTGAACTACACCTTAAGGCGCAAACGCCAACTGATGGTCTTCTTAGAAAATCCCGATGTCGCCATGGACACTAATCACCTAGAGCGAGAGATAAGACCTATCCCAATGGGTAAGAAAAACTGGCTCTTCTGTTGGACAGAACTGGGCGCCGAACACGTTGGCATCATCCAAAGCCTAATC
>NZ_SJSB01000039.1 GCF_004352835.1 Marinomonas flavescens
TGTGGTCGTTGAAGCGACCCAAAACGATGATGGTACTTGGTCTGTTGCGGACGCCGACCTTTCTACTTTGAACGACGGCAATGTGACAGTAACTGCCACCGTTACCGACGATGCGGGCAATACCTCTACTACTACCGATACATTAGATTTAGACACGAGCGCGGACACTGACAACAACTTCAGCGTGACCGTGGCGTCAAGCGACGAGATCACCAACGCGGGTGAAGCGGACTCTGTTAGCGTGACCTTGGGTGGCGTGGACGCGGATGCACAAACCGTGAAAGTGACGTTCAGTGATGGCACCAACAACGTGGTTGTGGATGCGACACAAACTGACGGCGTCTGGAGTGTGGCGGATGCGGACCTAAGCGATCTGACCGACGGTACAATTACCGTCAGCGCCGTAGCAACTGATGACGCGGGCAACACGTCGACTAAAACGGATACGTTAGATTTAGATACGGAAGTGAAAGCGCCAACGATTACGATAGCGGGAGACATGAACGAAGATGGTGTTTATAACGCTGCTGAGTTGGGCGAAGACGGAACGGTGACAGCGACAATTAGCGTGCCAGACGACTTCGATGCAACAACAGATACGTTAACCATCAACGGTGAAGAATACAGCTTGTCTGCAGAAGAAATTGCGGCGGGCAAAGTGACGGTTGAGCTCAATCCAGAAGAAGCGATCACCGCGCAAATCAGCGACGCTGCAGGTAATAAAGCAACAACAACGGCGACAGCATTTGCTTCTGTTCTTGCAGATACCGCAGTGACTGATGAAGACACCTCTGTGTCGGGGAATATCTTAACGAATGACAGTGATGTTGATAATTCGTTAGCGGTGGTAAGTGTAACTGTCTCAGGTGACGATAGTACCTATGCAGTTAATAATGATGGTACAGATACTTCGGTCGCTATTACTCAAGATGTGACTACTACGGGTAATAATGGCAATGAATCTACGTCCACTGTAACAGTTGGGACATTGGTTTTGAGTGCTGATGGAAGCTATACCTTTACGCCGACAGATAATTGGAATGGCACTGTACCGACGATCACGTATACAACGAATACAGGCGCGACATCTACATTAGATATTACGGTAGATGCGGTAAACGATGCACCAGTATTGAGTGTAACCGAGGGTGCCACAGTCACAGTGGATGATGTGACTGCTGGAGAATCTTCAGTGTCCGGGAATGGTTATACGTTAACAGGATACAGTCATTATCTTGGTATCAATGAAGACGGTACGGTCAAAGGTGATCTAACTGCATTGTCCACGGTTACCGGTGGTACCAATCATGATGGTATTGGTGTTAGTGCTAATACGACGAATGGGTCTGATCAAACCTCAGAAATTGGATCAACGGTTACCAACGAGGAAGCGATTGTCGTGACCTTTGATGATGAGGTGACCTCGGTTGATGCCTCTTTTGCGTGGTTAAATAGAATGGAAACCGCGACCTACACCTTCTATTCCAATGGTGAAGAGGTGGGGACTAATACCTTTACTGATGGTGATAACACAACCAACAGTGCGGGTACATTGAGCATTACAGATACGGACGGTGGCCTAGTAGCGTTTGATACGATTGTCTTTACGGCGACGTACGATGCAGAGGCCGATGCATCTGGTTCAGATGACAATGATTACTTATTAAGCTCATTGACGTTCGACAATTTAGTTACCACAGACACATTAACTGCGATTGAAGGTGGGGAAATCATCTCTGGTACAGTGAGTGCGACGGATGTCGATAATGGCTCTGTTTTGACTTACAGCTTGGTTGACTCTGAAGGCGCGCCAGCGGAGGCTCCAGCGGGCTTAACCTTTGATTTCGACAACGGTACGTGGTCATTTGATCCAAAAGACACAGAGTACGATTCTCTTCCAGTAGGTGAAACAGCTACGGTAGAAGCTATTATTCAAGTGACTGATGAGCATGGTGCAGCGGATACCCAAGCGATTACCATTACAGTGACGGGCACGAACGATGTTGCGGTTATCACAGGCGCGGATACGGGTTCTGTGAAAGAAGATACAACAGCGCAAGCGACGGGCACCTTGAGTGTGACAGATACCGACGCAAACGAAGCGGTGTTCC